>NZ_JBITJO010000005.1:0-619423 GCF_044460045.1 Microbispora rosea
GTGCGTAAGCACACGCTGATGTTGTATGCGCTGTCGGGTCTGTGCTGTGGGATCGCCGCGGTGCTGATCATGGCGCGGACCACGACGGGGTCGTCGACTCATGGTGATCTGTATGAGCTGGACGCGATCGCGGCGGTGATCATCGGTGGGACGTTGCTGAGCGGCGGCCGGGGCACGATCATCGGTTCGATCCTGGGTCTGCTGATCTTCACGGTGATCACCAACCTGTTCATCCTCAACGGTCTCAACACCGCCGACCAGCTCGTCGCCAAGGGCGCGATCATCGTCGTCGCCGTGCTCCTGCAGCGGCGAAGCCTCAAAACACACACCTGACCCGGCTCCCTCACCTCTCCTTCTCGATCTTCCAGGTCCGCCGCCGTACGGTCGCGGTCTCGGCCTCCTACGCCCTTTTCCTCGCTTTCCTGCTCCTCCACCCCCACTGCAAGGGAGAACGACATGACACAGAACCCCGGCCGCCGGGGCTTCCTCCTCGGCGGAGCCGTCCTCGGCGCGGGCGCCCTCGTCACGGCCTGCACCAGCAACGAGCCGGCCGCTCAGGCGAGCGCGCCGGCCGCCGCTCCCGCGGCCGCGGCCACGGGCGGCAACGACGCCCCCGGCGACAAGGTCGTCATCGGCTTCTCGGCCCCGGCCGCCGACCACGGCTGGATCGCCGCGATCAGCAAGAACGCGGCCGACGCGGCCAAGAAGTACTCCGATGTGGAGTTCAAGCCGGTCGAGCCGACCAACGACATCAACCAGCAGATCTCGGCGGTGGAGTCGCTCATCCAGGCCAAGGTCAACGTGCTGGTGATCCTGCCGAACGACGGTGAGCAGCTCAACCAGGTCGCCCGGCAGGCGATGGACGCGGGTATCCCGGTGGTCAACGTGGACCGGGTCTTCCCCGACAAGCTGTCCTACCGCGCGTGGATCGGCGGGGACAATTACGGCATGGGAGTGGCGGCCGGTCACTTCATCGGCAAGACGCTGAAGGACAAGGGCGTGTCGAACCCGGTGATCCTGGAGATCCAGGGCATCGCGACGCTGCCGCTGACCCAGGACCGCAGCAAGGGCTTCGCCGACGCGCTGAAGACCTACGGTTTTTCGGTGACGGCGCAGCAGGACGCGAAGTTCACGGTGGAGTCGGGCACGTCGGTGGCGACCAACCTGCTGCAGGCGCACAAGAAGATCGACGCGATCTGGAACCACGACGACGACCAGGGCATCGGTGTGCTGGCCGCGATCAAGGAGGCCGGTCGTGACGAGTTCTTCATGGTCGGCGGTGCGGGTTCGGCCAACGCGATGCGCGACATCCAGGCCGACAGTGGTGTGCTGAAGGCCACGGTCACCTATCCGGCGACGATGGCGGCCTCGGCGATCAAGATCGCCCGGCTCATCGCGCAGGGCAAGGGCATGAGCGACCTGCTGGAGCAGGAGGTGCCGCAGTCGATCACGCTGGCATCGGAGACCATCACCAAGGAGAACGCGGAGAAGTATCTGCCGCTCGGCTTCGAATCCTGATTCGGGGGAGATCTAGTGACAGACAGCAAGCCGACGCTGGGTGTCGGCATGGTCGGGTACGCGTTCATGGGACGCGTGCACTCGCAGGCATGGCGGAATGTCGCCTCGTTCTTCGACCTTCCGGTAAGGCCCGCCATGGCGGCCCTGTCCGGCAGGTCGCCCGACCGCACGGCCGAAGCGGCGGCCACGCTCGGCTGGGCGGCCGTGGAGACCGACTGGAAGCGGCTCGTCGAGCGTGACGACGTGCAGATCGTCGACATCTGCACGCCGGGTGACAGTCATGCCGAGATCGCGATCGCGGCGCTGGCGGCGGGCAAGCACGTCCTGTGCGAGAAGCCGCTGGCCAACACCGTGGCCGAGGCCGAGGCCATGGCCGCGGCGGCGAAGGAGGCGGCTGCGCGCGGCGTGCGCAGCATGGTCGCCTTCAACTACCGCCGCGTGCCCGCGGTCGCGCTGGCCCGGCGGTTCGTCGAGGAGGGCAGGCTCGGGGAGATCCGGCACGTGCGGGCGCAGTACCTGCAGGACTGGATCGTCGATCCGGAGTTCCCCCTGGTCTGGCGGCTCCAGAAGGACAAGGCCGGGTCCGGCGCCCTCGGCGACATCGGCGCGCACATCATCGACACCGCCGAGTTCATCACCGGTCAGCTGCTGACCGGGGTGTCGGCGATGACCGAGACCTTCGTCAAGCAGCGTCCGCTCGCCGAGGGGTCGAGCGGCCTGGCCGGCGAGGGCGGCACCGGTCAGATGGGCGAGGTGACGGTGGACGACGCCGCGCTGTTCACCGGCCGGCTCAGCGGTGGCGCGCTGGCGTCCTTCGAGGCCACCCGCTTCGCCACCGGGCGCAAGAACGCGCTGCGCATCGAGGTCAACGGAGCCCTGGGAAGCCTGTCCTTCGACTTCGAGGCGATGAACGAGCTCTGGTTCTACGACGCCGCCGACCGGGACGCCGGTTTCCGGCGGATCCTCGTCACCGAGCCGGATCATCCGTACGCCGGGGCGTGGTGGCCGCCGGGCCACGGCCTCGGTTACGAGCACACCTTCGTCCATGAGACGAAGGACTTCCTGGAGGCGATCGCCGCAGGCGTCGACCCCGCACCGTCCTTCGAGGACGGGCTGCGGGTGCAGCGGGTGCTGGCGGCCGTCGAGCAGAGCGCGGCTGAAGGCAGCCGCTTCACACCTGTGGAGGGTTCATGACCAGGCCGGTCACGTTGTTCACCGGGCAGTGGGCGGACCTGCCGTTCGAAGAGGTCTGCCGGCTGGCCTCCGAGTGGGGCTACGACGGCCTGGAGATCGCCTGCTGGGGCGACCACTTCGAGGTCGACAAGGCCCTGGCCGACGACTCCTACATCGAACGCAAGAAGGAGACCCTGGCCAAGTACAACCTCGGGGTGTGGACGATCTCCAACCACCTCCTCAGCCAGGCCGTCTGCGACCACCCCATCGACGAACGCCACAAGGGCATCCTGCCCGCCCGCATCTGGGGCGACGGCGAACCCGAAGGCGTCCGGCAGCGGGCCGCCGAGGAACTCAAGGACACCGCCCGCGCGGCGGCCAAGCTCGGCGTCTCGACCGTCGTGGGCTTCACCGGCTCCTCCATCTGGCACACCCTGGCGATGTTCCCGCCGGTGCCGCCGTCGATGATCGAGGCGGGCTACGCCGACTTCGCCGACCGCTTCAACCCGATCCTGGACGTCTTCGACGAGGTGGGGGTGCGTTTCGCGCACGAGGTGCACCCCAGCGAGATCGCCTACGACTACCACACCACGGTGCGGACGCTGGAGGCGATCGGGCACCGGCCGGCCTTCGGGCTGAACTGGGACCCCTCGCACATGGTGTGGCAGGGCCTTGACCCGGCGAACTTCATCCTCGACTTCGCCGACAAGATCTACCACGTCGACTGCAAGGACGCCCGGGTCGCCACCCGCGACGGCCGGCGCGGCCGGCTGGCCTCGCACCTGGCCTGGGCCGATCCCCGCCGCGGGTGGGACTTCGTGTCCACCGGGCGGGGCGATGTGCCGTGGGAGGAGTGCTTCCGGGCGCTCAACCACATCGGCTACGACGGCCCGATCTCCATCGAGTGGGAGGACGCGGGCATGGACCGGCTGCACGGCGCACCCGAGGCCCTCGCCTACATCCGCTCGCTGAACGCCATCACCCCACCGGACGCCGCCTTCGACGCCGCCTTCTCCTCCGAGAGCTGACCTCTCTCCCCAGCACTCGAGAGGCCGGGGCCGGGCGCACCATCGGGTGCGCCCGGCCCTCCGGCATGCCTCACCCCCACGCCGCGACCACGTCGCCGGCGCCCCACGTCAGGCCGATGCCCTCCACCGAGGGATGGACTCCGGACAGCGACACCACCGCGAGGCCGCCCGCCTCCGCGTCGAAGCCCGGCACCTGCACCGCGTCGCGGCGCAGCGCGGCCAGGTCGTGACCGTCGAACGGGGTGCCGAGCCACTTGATCGAGCCCGCGAACAGCACCCGCCGCGCCACCGGTGCCCGGTCGGCGCCGACCAGGTCCACCTCCGGGGAGAAGCGGCGGTTCCACCATCCGCCGACGGCCTCCGCGTCCGGCCAGGGCAGTTCCCCCGACGCGGCGGCCATGCCCAGCGCCTGTCTGACGATCGGTTCGACGGCCCGCCCCCGCAGGCTCGCCCAGCGTCGCCGTACGAGTCCGAAGGCGAGATCGGGCCGTCCCCGATGCGAGTGTTGCGCCGCGGCGCGCAGCACGCCCAGGTACATCCGCAGGTTGTGATCGCGGATGCGGTACAGCGCCGGTTTTCCGGGCTGGACGGACAACGGCTCGTCCATCGCCAGGACGCGCTTCTCTCCGGTGAGCCTGCGCAGGAGAGGGGAGAGCGAACCGGACTGCAGCGGTCCCTCGCGCCCGCCCGCCGTCGCCGCGACGGCGGCGTGCGTCCTGTCGCCGCGGCCGACCGCTTCCAGCACCCGGCGGGCCTGGTCGGGCGAGGGGAATTCCGCGAGAAGGACGGATTCGGGCACGCCGAACAGGGGGGACGCCGGATCCTCGCACTCCTGCCGGATGAACTCCAGCGGGGGAGTGCCGTGCGGCCAGGCGCGCAGGATCCCGGGCAGCCCTCCGCTGGCGAGGTACGCGTCGATCGCGTCACCTCCGGTCAGGCCAAGCGCGCCGGCGGTCTCCGCGGGGTCGAGCGGGTCGAGCGCCATGGTGTCGGCGCGCCCGTAGAACGGCCGGTCGTAGGCGGTCAGCCGCTCCATCTTGTGCAAGTCGCTGCCCAGCAGGAGCAGGAGAAGGGGCTTGGCCGACAGGAGCCGGTCCCAGGCCGTCTGCAGCGCGCCGTCGAACAGGTCGTCCTGTTCCGCCAGCCAGGGCATCTCGTCGATGACGACGATCGACGGGGTCGGCGGGATCGTCGAGTGCAGCACGCGGAAGGCCTCCGGCCAGCTTCCGCTGGTCACGCGGACGACCTGCTCGGGGTCGGCGGGCAGGCACGACTCCTTGAGATCGGCGCAGAACTCCTCGACCGCCTTGACCGGCGACGTCCCTTTGGTCGCGGTGAAGAACAGATACGGCACCCCGGCCTTGTCGCAGAACTCCTGCACGAGCCGGGACTTGCCGACCTGCCGGCGTCCCCTGATGGCCATGGCAGCGCCGGCACCCGTCCGGCGAATTCGGTCGAGGCGCTTGGCCAGGGCGGCCAGCTCCCGCCGCCGGCCGATGAAAGGAACCGCGCCCACCCTGCCCCTTATGTAGATGACATCTACGTAGATGCAATCTAGACGCCTGGCCGTCCTGCGACGGTCCTAAACGGTGCGGCGGGGTGGGAGCAGGGCGTTGACGCGGTCGGAGTCGGGCCAGACGTAGGGGAGGTCGTCGGGATCTCCGGGGAACTTCGGGCCGTAGAACTCCGGGTCCTTGCGCAGCAGGGCCGAGCGGTGACTGAGGTGGAGGGCGGGGTCGCCGAGCCACGGCGGCAGCTCGCCCGCCTCCGCGAGGGCCGCCTGGACGCGGGGCGCCTCGATGCCCCGGTAGTCGAGCAGTTCCCTGGTCATCGTCCCGGCGCAGGTGTCGGCGCGGCCCAGGCCGCACCAGGCCGACACGATCTCCAGGCCGTAGCGGACCAGCGCCTCCTCGTACCCGGCCCACATGTGCGCCACCGGATGGTGCCGCCAGCCGTACCCCGGAACGGTGAGCGTACGCAGGACCTGGAGGGCCTCGACCCGCTGTTTCCCGAGGCGGAGCGGGTCGAGGACGCGGGCGGTGGCCGCGAAGTCCGGGTACGGCAGGAACGTCTGCATGTCGCCGCTCGGGTTACCCCGGCCCGCCGGAGATATCCCCCGCGCCGGGGAGATCTCCGGCGGCCCGGTGGCGTCAGTCGAACAGCACGATCTGCCGGAGCACCTCGCCGCCGCGCAGGGCGTCGACGGCGTCGTTCAGGTCGCCGATCCTGATCCGGGAGCTGATCATGCTGTCGAGGTCGAGCTTGCCCGCCTTGTAGAGGTTCACGAAGCGCGGGAAGTCCCTGCGGACGTCGGCGTCCCCGTACAGCGAGCTGAGGAGGTTCTTGCCCTCGAACAGCAGGTTGAAGGCGGACAGCGGCACCATGTCGTCCATGGCGCCCGCGCCGACGACGATGACGTCGCCGCCGCGCCGCGTCGCCTGCCAGGCGGTCATGATGGCGGCCGACTTGCCGACCACCTCGAAGCCGTGGTCGAAGCCCTGGCCGCCGGTCAGCGTGCCGATGGCGTCCATGAGCTGGTCGGGGGTGCAGGCGTGGGTGGCGCCGACCTTCTTCGCGAGCGCGTGCTTGGACTCCAGCGGGTCGATCGCGAGGATCGTGGTCGCGCCGGAGATGCGGGCGCCCTGGATCACCGACAGGCCGACGCCGCCGCAGCCGACGACCGCGACGGTCGCGCCGGGGCGAACCTTCGCGGTGTTGAGCACCGCGCCGACGCCTGTCGTGATGCCGCAGCCGATCAGGGCCGCCGCCTCGTACGGCACGTCGGGGTCGACCTTGATCGCCCCCTGCCACGGCACGATGATCTCCTCGGCCCAGGTGCCGCACCCGGCCATGCCGAACGCCGGGGTCTGGCCGGCGAACAGGAAGCGCGGCTCGGTGAAGCTCTTCATCATGTACGTCATGCAGAGGTTCGGCTGACCGCCCACACAGCTCGGGCAGTCGCCGCACGCGGGCGTCCAGTTGATGATGACGTGGTCGCCCGGCTGGACGGTGGTCACGCCGTCGCCCACCTCGACGACCTCGCCCGCGCCCTCGTGACCGGGAATGATCGGGAGCGGCATGGGGAGCACGCCGGTGAGCACCGAGAGGTCGGAGTGGCAGACGCCGGTGGCCTTCACCCGCACGCGGACGTCGCCCGGGCCCACCGGCGTCAGCGTGAAGTCGTCTCTGATGTCGAGCTTTTCGTCGCCGACCGCGTGGAGAAGCGCGCCGCGCATGGGGGACCTCCCGGTCTTTCAGGCTGGTCTTTCATGGTTGGGTGCCGCGCGTCACTCGTCCTCGAGCGACAGCGCGGCCTTGGGGCAGGACCGGACCGCGTGGCGGACCCGGTCGAGCAGTTCGGCGGGCGGCTCCGGCATCAGCACGTGGAGGTTGTCCTCGTCGTCGACCTCGAAGACCTCGGGCGCCAGGCCCATGCAGACGGCGTTGGCCTCACACACGTCGTAGTCGACCTTGATCTTCATGCGCGTCCTCCTCCTGTGCGTCGCGTCGCGCTGGAGTTCACGTTAGGGCCTGTCCCTTGTCGTGACCGACCCGTCGCCGCCGAGCTTGCGGTGATCCCAGGAGACGACGCGGGCCGGCTCGACCACGTAGGCCACGCGCTTGCGCGCGGTGTGCTCGACGTAGGCCCGTGCCTCGGGGGAGTCGACGGGCACGCCGGTCATCCGCCGGGTGACGTCCAGGCCGACCTCCAGGACGGCCGCCGGGTCGTCGATCAGCCGCGCCTTGCCGTAGACGAGCACGCCGCGCAACCGCGCGTACTCGTCCCCGGTCTCGACCAGGCAGCTCACCCGCGGGTCGCGCTCGATGTTGCGGGCCTTCTGCGACTTGGCGTACGTCCAGAACGTGACGCGGCCGTCGTCGAGTCCGTAAAACATCGTGACCAGGTGCGGCGTGCCGTCGGGGTTGATCGTGCCGAGCTGGAGTTTGCGGGCGGCCCGCAGGAGCTCGGCGATCTCTTCCTCGCTCATCGCGATGCGGGCGCGCTGGTTCACGAAGCAAAGTAGAACATGTTGCATCAGGGGGGACAAGGGGCAGTTCCGAACCTCGTTCGGCTTGTTGGGTAGGGTGCCCGGCATGGTGACCCCGATGCCCGACGACCTGCGCCGCGCCGCCGAACAGGCGCGCGGGTTCATGCCGCCCGCCGAGGGCGAGGCGCTGTACGAGACCGCCTGCGCGTACGGCTCCCGCGGGCCGATCTGCGAGGTCGGCACCTACTGCGGCAAGTCGGCGATCTACCTGGGCGCCGGGGCGCGCCGGGCGGGCACGGTGGTCTTCACGGTGGACCACCACCGGGGCTCCGAGGAGATCCAGCCGGGCTGGCCGCACCACGACCCCGAGCTGGTGGACCCGGAGACCGGGCGGATGGACTCGCTGCCGTTCTTCCGCGCCACCATCGCCGCCGCCGGCCTGGAGGACGAGGTGATCGCGGTCGTGGGCGCGTCGGCCACGGTCGCCCGCCACTGGTCCACTCCGCTGGCGGTGTTGTTCATCGACGGCGGCCACTCGGAGGAGCCGGTGACGGCCGACTACGAGGGATGGGCGCCGCACGTGATGAAGGGCGGCGCGCTGGTCTTCCACGACATCTACCCCGACCCCGCCGACGGCGGGCAGGCGCCCTACCGGGTCTACCTGCGCGCGCTGGAGTCGGGCGCCTTCCGCGAGGTGCGGGTCGTCGGGTCGCTCCGCGTGCTGGAGCGCGTCTGACGGCGTACCCGGCAGGGAGCCCGGATCGGCCGTGCGCGGCGCCGTCCGGTCAGGCGCGGGCGCGCTCGCAGCCGCACTCGCCGGTGATGCGGGCCTCCCGGCCGCCGGCGTCGCGGAAGATCCCCGAGCCGGGGGTGGCGCGGGCGAGGGCGTCCGCGGCGAGCACCACCGCGGCGGCCGTGTATCCCGAGCGCTCGTTGGGGAAGTGCCGCTGGTTCACGAACTGCCAGCCGGTCCAGTAGGAGCCGTCCTCGTGGCGCAGGTGCTGCATGTCGGCGAACACCGCCAGCGCGCGCTCCCGCAGCCCGGCCGCGTCGAGCGCGAGCACCAGTTCGCACGACTCCGCGCCGGTGACCCAGGGCTGGTCGGAGACGCAGCGCGCGCCGAGGCCGGGCACGACGAAGGTGTCCCACTCCCCGTCGAACCGCCGGGCCGCCGCGTCCCCGCGTACGGCGCCGCCGAGCACGGGGTAGTACCAGTCCATCGAGAACCTGCTCTTGTCGGCGAACGCCTCCGGGTGGCCGGCGACCACGTGGCCGAGCTGGTCGGCGGCGAGCTCCCAGTCGGGCTGCGGGTCGCTCAGCCGCTCGGCGAGCAGGGCCCCGCACCGCAGGCCCTGGTGGATGGACGAGCACCCGGTGAGCAGGGCGTAGTCCGCCGGGCGGCCCTCGGCGTCACGCTGCCAGAGGATTTCGCCGCGCGCGGTCTGCAGGCCGACGACGAAGTCGAGCGCCCGCGCCACCACCGGCCACATCGACCGGGCGAAGTCCTCGTCGCCGGTCACCAGCAGGTCGTGCCAGACCCCCACCGCGATGTACGCCGCGTGGTTGGACTCGCCGGCCGCCTCGGCGGGCTCGCCGCCGCGGACCTTCATGGGCCAGGAGCCGTCCGGGCGCTGGTGCCGTACGAGCCAGTCGTAGCCCTTGCGGGCCTCCTCGCGCAGCCCGGCCACGGTCAGCGCCATCAGGCACTCGATGTGGTTCCACGCGTCGATGTGGCCCTCGGGCCAGGGGACGCCGCCCTGGTCGTCCTGGACGGCGGCGATGCTCTCTGCCGTACGGACGACCTGCTCGGTGGTGATGATCCCTGGAACGTCCGGCACCCGCGTCATGCGGGCTTCCGGACGTAGACCACGACGCTCTTGCCGATCAGGGGGTTGAGCACGGCCTCGGCCAGCCGGGTCGCGAGGGGGCGCTTCATGATGTCCCAGACGAGAAGCTCGTGGTAGGCCTTGGCCAGCGGGTGCTGGTCGTCGTTCACCCCGACCGCGCACTTGATCCACCAGTACGGCGAGTGCAGGCCGTGGGCGTAGTGGTGACCGCCGACATCGAGTCCCGAGGACTTGAGCTTCGCCTGGAGCTCCGCCAACGTATAAATCCGGATATGTCCGCCGGGGGCGGTGTGGTAGTCCTCCGACAGGGCCCAGCAGATCCGCTCGGGCAGGAAGCTCGGCACCGTGATCGCGGCCCGGCCGCCCGGCTTCAGCACGCGTACGATCTCGCGCATCGCGGCCAAGTCGTCGGGGATGTGCTCCAGCACCTCGGCGGCGATGACGCGGTCGAACGACGCGTCGGGAAACGGCATGTGGAGGGCGTCGCCGACGACGGTGTCCCCGGTCGCGCCCGCCGGCACCTCGCCCTCCTTGTCCATCGCCGCGAACATGGCCGCCACGTTCTCCATCTCGGCGGCGTCCATGTCGAAGGCGACCACGTCGGCACCCCGGCGCAGCACCTCGAAGGCGTGCCGGCCACCACCGGCCCCGAGGTCGAGGACGCGGTCGCCCGGTCCGACGGGCAGCCGGTTGAAGTCGACGGTCAGCACTCGGTGCCTGCCTTTCGTGGGTTCTGGGAAGTCACCGCGAGGGGGTGTGGGCGGCGATGGCCTCGTGATAGGCCTCCACCGTGCGGCGGGCGACGACCGGCCACGCGTAGCGCTCCATGACGCGGTCGTAGCCGCGCCGGCCGAACTCCGCGCGCTCTCCGGGGGAGTCGAGCAGGCGGCGCAGCACGGCGGCCAGTTCCTCGGGGTCGCCCGGCGTGACCTGCACGGCCGCGTCGCCGACCACCTCGGGCAGGGCGCCCGTACGCGAGGCGACCAGCGGAGTGCCGCACGCCATGTGCTCGACGGCGGGCAGCGAGAATCCCTCGTAGAGCGAGGGGACCACCGCGACCTCGGAGGTGGCGATCAGTGTGGCCAGTTCCTCGTCCGGGATGCCGTGCACGAACCGGACACGGTCGTGCAGCGACAGCTCGTTGACGAGCTGTTCCGTGGGTCCTCCGGGGGTGGGCCTGCTCACCACGGTGAGGTTGACCTCGCGCTCGGTGGCGAGCTTGGCGACCGCCCGCAGCAGGGTCGCCACGCCCTTCATGGGGGAGTCGGCGCTGGCCACGGCCACGATCGAGTTCTCCCGCTTCGGCAGTTCCGGCCGGGGGTGGAAGAAGCGCGTGTCGACGCCGAGCGGGATCAGCCGCATGTTGGACTGCGGCACGTTGAAGTCGCGGTGGATGTCGGCGAGCGACGACTCGCTGACGGTCAGGATCGGGCTCAGCCGGGGCGCCACGATGCTCTGCATGCGCACGAAGCCGTACCAGCGGCGCATCGACAGCCGCTTCCAGCCCTTGGCGGCCTTCAGCTCGATCCGCCGGTCCACGCTGATCGGGTGATGGATGGTGCCGACCACCGGGAACAGCCGCTGGATGCCGAGCAGTCCGTAGCCCAGGGTCTGGTTGTCCTGGACGACGTCGAAGTCGCCGCGCCGCCTCTTCAGCTCGCGGTAGGCCCGCAGGCTGAACGTCAGCGGCTCGGGGAAGCCGGCCGTCCACATCGTGGCGACCTCGAGCGCGTCGATCCAGTCGCGGTATTCGTCGCGCTTCGGCGTCCGGAACGGGTCCTCGTCGCGGTAGAGGTCCAGGCTCGGCACCTTGTTGAGGATCACGCCCTCGTCCAGCTCCGGGTAGGGCTGACCGGAGAAGACCTCCACGTGGTGGCCCAGAGCGACGAGCTCGCGGCTGATATGGCGCAGGTACACCCCCTGACCGCCACAGGTGGGCTTGCTGCGGTAGGACAGCAGCGCGACTCGCAGCCTCTCCGCCAAGAGGCACCCCTTTCCAGCCGGTTTCCCGCCGTGCCCCCGTGGGGCTGCTGCCAGGAACACTACCATTTGACCTTAGATGGGGTAGGTGAGGTGGAAAGGGTCCTCGCGCGACTCTCACCCTGCCCGACCTGGGGTGTTAGCTTACCCGAACGAGATTCGGTGTAACCCGTTCTAGTGGTGCATCTATAGGCACGGCCGGGCAGGGCGGTACATTCGCCTCTCATAGGCCAAGTTGGGCGCTACGAGGAGGATCCGTTGGCCAGGCGTGCGCTGATCACCGGCATCACCGGTCAGGACGGCTCCTATCTCGCAGAACACCTGCTGAGCGAGGGATACGAGGTCTGGGGCCTGGTCCGCGGGCAGGCGAACCCCCGCATCCCGCGCGTGCGCAGGCTCCTGCAGGACGTGCGGCTGGTCCGCGGCGACCTGCTCGACCAGGGATCGCTGATCTCGGCGGTGGAGAAGGTGCAGCCGGACGAGGTCTACAACCTCGGGGCCATCTCGTTCGTGCCCATGTCGTGGGAGCAGGCCGAGCTGACCGCCGAGGTGACCGGCATGGGCGTGCTCCGCGTGCTGGAGGCCATCCGCGTCTGCTCGGGGATCACCGCCTCTCGCGGCTCGGCGGCCGGGCAGATCCGCTTCTACCAGGCGTCGTCCTCGGAGATGTTCGGCCAGGTCAGGGAGACGCCGCAGACCGAGCGCACCCCCTTCCACCCGAGGTCGCCGTACGGCGTGGCCAAGGCGTACGGGCACTTCCTGACGCAGAACTACCGCGAGTCGTACGGGATGTTCGCGGTGTCGGGCATCCTGTTCAACCACGAGTCGCCCCGGCGGGGGGCCGAGTTCGTCACCCGCAAGGTCTCGCTCGGCGTCGCGCGGATCAAGCTCGGCATGGCCGCGGAACTGCGCCTGGGCAACCTGGAGGCGCGCCGCGACTGGGGGTTCGCCGGCGACTTCGTCCGGGCCATGCACATGATGCTGTCGGCCGCCGAGCCCGAGGACTACGTCATCGGCACCGGGCGCACGCACTCGGTGCGCGAGCTGGTCGAGGCGGCGTTCGCCGCCGCCGGGCTGGACTGGGAGCAGTACGTCGTCTGCGACGCGTCCCTGCACCGGCCGGCGGAGGTCGACCTGCTGTGCGCGGACCCGAAGAAGGCCCGCACCCAGCTCGGCTGGGAGCCGACGGTGTCGTTCGAGGAACTCGTGGCCATGATGGTCGAGGCCGACCTGCGCCTGCTCGCCGACGGAGGCGACCCGGAACAGGACTCCTCCTGGGCCTGACCGGAGATCGCCGGCGTCGACATCGTCGACATCTGAGCCGGGGCTCACCGGATCGCGCGCCGGCGGCTCTTGGGGCGACCCGGGTCCGTGGCGGACGACGTACGGGAAGAGCGCATGGATCCCCCGTCGGGACGCACACCCGCGATGCGGGGAGATGGGGCGGGAGGGTGGTTCCAGCGCATCGTGAGCCGCCATGACACGCGCTGTCAGATCCCGCCGCGCCACGCTGGGTCGAACCGGTCGGAGACGCGGTCAGGAGGGCGGCCGGGCCAGCAGGATTCCGGCGCCGAGGGGAACGGCGACGGCTGGGATGCGGATCGGCATCTTCCTCTCGCCGATCTTGAATCCCTCCATTCCCCAGCTCACCGCGACCTCGCAGTCCCCGCCGGGACGGAGGGTCACCAGCCGCCCGTCGCGGATTGCCGCGCTCAGCAGCCCGATCGTGAACGTCAGGTCGACGGAGAACGTGATCGTGAGCACTTTGCGCTCGTCGGCGTAGACCTCGACGTACGGGCGGTGCTCCGAGGTGATCGAGTGCGCGGCCAGGGAGACCGGCTCGATCTTCCCACGGCGGCCGTTCTCGTGACTGCGCACCGCGGCGGCCTGCAGCTCGCGAGACTTCTGCCACCCGGCCGCCAGGACCGTCCCGAGAGTGATCTCATGGAGCAGGCCGGCGCCGGCCTCGGGCAGCTGAGCGACGAGTTGCCCGGCGAGGACCGGGGCGTCGCGGCAGATCGTGCTCATGACCTGGGGGTCGCGGACGACGCTTGCCGCCGCCGCCACCGCGCCGCGCGCGCTGTCGTAGAGCGCGAGGGCGGCCGTACCCGGATTCGGGTTGATGGTCAGGTTCATGACAGGCCTTCCCGGATCTCCTGCCGGCCCGGGTCCGGGACGACGTGAAGACGTACGGCCGGGCGGGGGCCGCGGCTCTCGTGGATCCGCACGTTCGGGGACGGGTCGGCGCGGGAGACGAGACGCACCTCCCGGCGGCGGTCGTGGTCCCGGTCAGGTGCGCGCCGGCCGCCCCGGGCCTTCCATCCGGCGAGGCCGAGGAGCGCGGCGGCGACCACGACGAGGGCGAGCCCTGGCGGCACACCGAAGTCGGAGCCCGTCTCCTCGCCGGAGAGCGCGGCCGTCGGCGCCGCCTCGGGGCTCTCTTCGGGCGACTCCTCCGGCTGCGGCGACTCCGGTGGACTCGGTGAGGGGCTGTCGTCCGGGCTCGCCGATGGACTCACGGGTGGGCTCACCGGTGGGCTCACGAGGGACACGTCGCTCAGGACGACGTCGATGGCATCGCCGATGGTCAGCTCGCCTCCGCCGGGAGGGCTCTGGTCCTCGACGATCTGGTCGTCGCGCGCGTCGTCCGCTCCTCTGAGCGTCAGCCCCCGGTCCGCCGCCGTCTGCCGCGCCTCCTCGACCGTACGGCCGATGAGGTACGGCACCTCGGTCGAGCCGTCGAGGAGCAGGCTGACGGCCTGCCCGTAGGCGAGCCGCCCGCCGGGCGCGGGAGTCTGCTCGGAGACCTTCCACTCGCCGGTGGCCTCCGGCTGCCCGGTGGTCACGCCGAACCCGGCCTTCTCCGCTTCGGCGGTGGCCGCGGTCAGCGTCATCCCGGTCAGGTCGGGCACCTGCCCTTCCAGGTAAACGCGGACCCCCGTGATTTTGAATTCGATGCACGACAGCGTCTCCGCGCTGCTCACGAAACTCGTCCCGGGAGGAACGGGATCGGGCACGGTCACGACCCCATAGCCGAAATGGTTGTGGAGCGTCTCGTACGCCTGCTCGTACGTCTGACCGGTCACGTTGGGCGGGGGTGGGCATTTCGCGGCCTGCGCCGGCGTGGCCCAGAACGCGGCGGCGGCCATGGCGAGGGCCGCGATCAGGCGTACCGGCATCATCGTCTCCGGAACGAGTCGGGGTTGTCCGAAGGGAACGGATCTGGGTCGCCCGGACGGGACGCGCCAGGTTGTCCGAAGGGAACGGGGGCGGGTTTCCCGAATGACGGGCTTCTCGAAGAAATGTTGCGAAGAACCGCGGTCAGCTCGCCTGAGTATCCCCCTACTCATATGTGCAAGCGCAATTCCCCGGTCCGATGAGCGGACCGGGGGGTGCGGGTCCACGCCCAGCGCGAGGGCCGGCCTCAGGACGTTGTGGTCACCGGGCACGTGCCGGGCGAGGTCGGCCACTCCACCTCGTGCGGCGCCTCGTCCGTGGTGATCTTCGTGACCAGCACGAGCAGCCATGGGGCGGGAAGGGTGGTTCCAGCGCATCGCGAGCCGCCTGACACGCGCTGTCGAGATCTCCCGCACCCTCGCCCGGCCGCTCGCAATTTGACATAAAACCTACTGATTTTGCATGCTTTCTCGCATGCGGCAATTCACGCCAGAGGTCGTGCTACCGGCGCGACGCGGGCACGAGCAGGCCGTGCTGGGCCTGCTGCGCGCGTACGGCCCGCTCAACCGGGGCGAGCTCAGCCGGCGGTGCGGCCTGTCGCGGACGACCCTGCACGACACGCTCAGCGGACTGCTGGCCGCGGGTGCGGTGGTCACCGCGACGCCGGACGAGGCGCCGCGCGGCCGGGGACGTCCCGCCGAGCGGCTGGCCCTCAACCCCGCGGCCGGTCAGGCCCTCGGCATCGACTTCTCCCGCCGCGCGGTGTACGTCGCGGCCGTCGGCGTGACGTACGAGATCGTGGGCACGGCGGGGGAGGCGCACGCGCCCGGCCTGCCGTGGCCCGACCGGGTGGCGCTCGCCGAGCGGCTCGTCCGCGGGCTGCTCGGCGGCGGGTTGTGGCGCAGGGCGCTCAAGGGCGTCGGCGTGGGCGTCGTGGGCCCGCTGACCGGGGCATGGGATGGGTCTCGGGACGGCGCTTTCTCCGGCGTCGCGGCTCTGCTCGGAGAGCGCTTCGGCGGGCCGGTGCTGCTGGACAACAACACCAGGCTCGCGGCGCTCGCCGAGTCGACGTGGGGCGCGGCCGCCGGTGACCAGGACGCGCTCTATCTGCGGCTGTCGTACGGCGTCGGCGGCGGCGTGGTGGCCGGAGGGGTGTTGCACCGCGGGGCCGACGGGGTGTCCGGGGAGATCGGGCACGTTCCGGTGGACCCGGCCGGGAGGCCCTGCGAGTGCGGCGGCACGGGATGCCTGGAGACCGTCGCCTCGATCAGGGCGGTGCTCGACGCGTATCGCGCCAGGGGCGGCCGGGGCGACGACCTGCCCGCGCTGAAGGCCGCCGTGGAGGCGCGCGACCCGATCGCCCTCGGCCTGCTGTCCGAGGTGGGCGGCCAGATCGGACGGGTGCTCGCCGCGCTGTCCAACGCGATCGGGCCCAGGGTGATCGTCGTCGGCGGCGAGCTGGCCGAGCTCGGCGCCCCGCTCCTGGAGCCCGTCCGAAAGGCCCTGGACGCGGGCGCGGTGCCGATCTCGCGCCATCGGCTGGCCCTGCGCCGGGCGGCGCTCGGCGGCGTCGCGGGCGCGCTCGGCGGCGTCGCCCTGGCGCTCGGGGAGTCTCCGCTGCTGTCGCGCTACCCGGCCCCGGAGCCCGAGCCGGAGCCGGAGCCGGAGCCCGGCCCCGCGGCATCACCCGCCGATTCACGGGCAGGCGGCCCTGCGGATTCGCCGGTCGGCCGGCGCGGCGGGCGGGGCGGGCCCTCACCTCGCCCCGCCGCCGGGTGGGGCGTGGCACAGGCCCGGCCGCGCCGGCCCCTGACTCCGCTGCCGTCGCTGCCGTCGTTGCCGACGCTGCCGGTCAGTCGAGGGCGACGGGCAGCGTCTTGATGCCGTTGATGAAGTAGGACCTCAGCCGGCTGGCCTCGCCGGTCTGCCGGATGCCGGGCAGGCGCTCGGCCAGCACCTCGAAGAGCACCCGAAGCTCCAGCTTGGCCAGGTGGTTGCCGAGGCAGAAGTGCGCGCCGCCGCCGCCGAAGCCGATCTGCGGGTTGGGGTCGCGGCCGATGTCGAACTCCTCGGGCCGCTCGAAGACCTCCTCGTCCCGGTTGGCCGCCGCGTAGAAGACCACCACCTTGTCGCCCTCGGCGATCTTCTGGCCGCGGATCTCGGTGTCCGCTGTGGCCGTACGCCGGAACAGGTTGACCGGGGACACCCAGCGGACGATCTCGTCGGCGGCCGTCCTGGCGAGAGAGGGGTCGTCCACCAGGCGCTTCCACTGGTCCGGGTGCTCGAAGAGGGTCAGCATGCCTCCGGACGCCGCGTTCCTCGTTGTCTCGTTGCCCGCCACGATCAGCAGCAGGACGAACAGGTCGAACTCGTCCTCAGTCAGCGTCTGCCCGTCCTCGTCGGGCTGCAGGAGCCTGGTGACGATGTCGTCGCGCGGCTCCTGCCTGCGTGCCGCGGCCAGCGTGTGGGCGTACGAGTAGACCTCGATGGCGGCGGCCTGCCCCTCGTCAGGGCTGGTGGAGTAGTCGGGGTCGTCGCTGCCGATCATGCGGTTGGACCACTCGAAGATCTTGTCCCGGTCCTCGACCGGCGCGCCGAGCAGCTCGCAGATCACGTACAGCGGGAGCGGCGCGGCGATGTCGCGTACGAAGTCGACCTCGGGCTTGTTCTGGACCTCGTCTACCAAGGCGTGGCAGATGTCCCTGATGTGCTCCTCCAGCCGCCCGATCTGGCGGGGGGTGAAGCCGCGGTTGACCAGCGAGCGGCGCCGGGTGTGGTCGGGCGGGTCCTGGTTGAGCATCATCAGCCGCTGGAACTCGCGCTGCTCCTCGGGCATCTCGTCGAACAGCGCCAGTTTCCGCGCCGAGGAGAAGAGGTCGGAGTGACGGGAGACGTGGACAACGTCCGCGTGCTTGGTGAGCGCCCAGAAGCCGGGCCAGTCGCCCTGTCCCTCGTGCCAGTAAACGGGCGCGTTGTCCCTGAGCCAGCGGAGCTGGTCGTGCGGCACTCCGCTGCGCGCGTAGCGGTCCTTGTCGACGAGGTTGATTTCCATGACATCACCTAATCGGGTTTGGCTGCCCTTGGTAAGAGGGACGATCGCCCTGCCGGCGCTCGGCGAGAGTGCGGTCAGTGATACTGAAACGTGTTCTATTACGGAGCCTTCGGCCCGTCAAGCGGCCCGCGGGTGACGGATCGCTGCGGCGGCCTTGTCGGTGGGCTCTGGTACGACTGGGCGCATGGGTGTGAGCGTCGAGGAGTTCCTGTCCATGCTGGACCGGTTGCCCGAGGTCGGCCAGGGCGAGGGCGGCGACTGGGTCTCGTTCAAGGTGCGCGGCAAGGGTTTCGCCTACCTGTGGGAGCGCACCGAGACGGTGGGCCTCAAGGCGACGATCGAGGAGCAGATCGCGCTGGTGGCCGAGCGGCCCGAGGTGTTCGAGCCGCAGTTCACCGCCGGGCGTTTCGGCTGGGTCGTGGTCCATCTGCCGAAGATCGACCCTGACGAGCTGTTCGAGCTGGTGACCGAGGCGTGGTGCCTGACGGCGCCGAAGTCCCTCGTCGAGGCGCACGAAGCCCGGCCGTGAGGCCGGCGGGCCACCGGCCGAGCAGGGGCCCTACGCCTCCTGGCCGTGCCATTCCTCCTGGCCGTGCCATTCCTCCCGGCCGTGCCGTTCCTCCTGGCCGCGCCGCTCCTCCTCGCCGGCGCGGGGGCGGGTCTCGGCCGGGCGCTCGCCGAGCCGCCTGACGACCTCCGCGAGCTCGGCGCGGGTGTGGATGCCGAGCTTGCGGTAGATGCGGGCGAGGTGGGTGTCCACGGTCCGCTTGCTGATGGACAGCTCGGTCGCGACCTGCAGGTTGCTCATGCCGCGCAGGACCAGGTCGGTGACCCGTCTCTCCCCGGCCGTCAGGGGCGACGGGCCGTCGGCCTGCCCGCCACGGGCCCGGCTGCCGATCGTGGCGAGGTTGCGCTCGGCGAGCGCGGCGAGCCGTACGGCGCCGCAGCCGTCGGCCAGGTCGTACGCCTCGCTGAGGGTGTCGTGGGCGCGGCGCGTGTCCCCGGCGGCCCGCAGGGCGATGCCCAGGCGCACCATCGCCCGGATGCGCTCGATGCCACCGGGCCCGTCGAGCACGGACAGCGCCTCGACGAGCAGGTCGAGCCGGCGGGTGCCCTCGGCGGTCGTGCTCGCGGTGCTCAGTGCGCGGCCGATGCCGTCGGGCGCGCCCCAGGCCCGGGCCAGCTCGAGCTCCTCCTCGGCCAGGCGGTGGGCCGGCCCGCGCTGGCCGAGCCGCAGGTAGGCCAGCGCCGCCTGGCCCCGCCAGCCCGCGCATGCCGGGTTCACCACCCCCGCCGACAGCAGCTGCCGCCCGGCCTCGAGCAGGGCCGGCAGCCCCTCGCGCACGTCGCCCCTGGCGACCGCCACCCGGCCCTGAACCTCCAGCAGGGCCGCCTGCAGGAGGGGGTGCACCGGTTCACGCGCGGTGACCTCGTCGAACAGCGCGTCGGCGACGTCGAGTTCGTCGCGTTCGAGGAGCACGCGGGCCATGCAGGACACAGCGGCGACGTGCAGCCCGGAGGCCTGCGAGCCGCGCGCGAAGTGGACGGCGTCGCGGGCGTGCGCCAGCGACGCGCGCAGCTCCCCCCTGCGATAGGCGATGTCCGACAGCAGCGTGACGGCGAGGGCCTGCCCGGTCATCGAGGCCCGCGCCCGCGCCTCCAAGGCCACCTGCTCCGACCAGTACGCCGCCTCGTCCACGCGGCCCGCCCACACCAGCGCCATGACCAGCGTCGGCGGGATCGGCCCGCCCCCGTCGAGGCAGCGCCGGACCAGGGTCAGCGTGCGGTCGAGGTGCCTGCCCCTGGCCGCGCCGGACAGCGCGGCGGAGGCGAGGTAGTCCTGCGCCCCCGCGCTGGTGGCGGCGCCGGGTTCGGCGTTGAGCTGCCGCATCGCCGCGCGCGAGCCGTATGACTGGCCGGTCAGCAGCGCCTGCGCGCCGAGCCGCAGCAGCACCTCGCGGTCGGGGAGCCCGCCGGGCGGATCGTCGTCGAAGCCCCGGGCGATGTCGCAGAAGTTCGCGGCGGCCTCGGGGGAGTTGAGCGTGAGCAGGGCTGAGGCGAAGGGCGCCAGGAAGTCCGCCCGTTCGCCGGTGTCGCCGGCGAGGGCGGTCACGGTGCGGAAGTGCCGCAGGCAGGCGGGGATGTCGAGGTGCACCTCGACGGCGCCCAGCTCGGCCGTCACCTGGAGGACGGCATGGTCCTTGGCCGTGGCGAGCGCGCGGTGGAGATAGCGGGTCGCGTCCTCCCAGGCGTTCTCGGAGACCGCCTCCCGCGCGGCCTCGCGCAGCACCGACACGGCCCACGGGTCGCCGGTGGGGCTCGCCGACAGCAGGTGCCGGGCCGACCGCTTGGGCGGCGAGCCGAGGCGGTGCAGCAGCGAGGCCGCCCGCCGGTGCATGTCGTCGCGCGTCCGGGGGTCCATGCGCGCGAGGATCGTCGACTGGACGAGGTCGTGGGTGAACCGCTGCGGGGGGCTGCCCTCCAGCAGGCCCGCCCCCGCGAGCGCGTGCCCCGCCTCCTCGGCCGCGACCGCGCCGTAGCCGGCCAGCATCGCCGCGGTCTCCAGCCCGGCGTACGGCGCGATGATGGCCAGGCTCTGCAGGAGAGCGAGGAGGGACGGATATCTGGCGCCGAGCCATTCCAGGACGGTCTCCGACAGGGCCGTCGCGCCGATCCGCATCACCCGGGGCAGCTCGGACCGGTGCGGCAGGATGTCGGCGGCGGCCAGCCGTCCCGCCGTCTCCAGCAGGAGCAGCGGATTGCCCTTGGTCAGCCGGTGGCAGGCCGCGACGATCTCGTCGTCCACCGGGGCGCCCAGCGCCGACTCCATGAGGGTGGCGGCGCATCTCCGGCACAGAGCCGAGGGCCGCAGCGACCGCGCGTACGGCAGTGCCAGGATGTCCCGGACCGCGTCGCCGGCGCTGCGGTCCTCCACGTCGCAGGTCAGGATCATCACGATGGGCAGGCCGTCGAGCCGCCTGGCGATGTAGGAGCACCACTGCGCCGACTGCGGGTCGGCGTGGTTGAGGTCGTCGACCGCGATGACCAGCGGCTGTCCCGCGGTCAGCGAGCGGGTGGCCCGATAGAGGTCGTCGAGCAGCGTGGCGGGCACGGCGGGCGCGTTCCCGTCGTACGGCACCGCCGTCAGCGCGGGCGCGCGCACGCCTCCGTCGAGGACGGCGGCGGGGGCGCCGGGCTCGGCCCGTCCCGAGCCGCTCATCATCGGGTCGAACAACTGCCGGACGATGCCGAACGCGAAGCCGCGCTCGTCGGCGTGGCCCCGGGCGCTCAGCACGACCCCGCCCGGCCTGCGGGCCAGCGCCGCGTGCAGCAGCCGGGTCTTCCCGATCCCTCGCGTGCCCTGAATCACCAGTACGGCCGGCCTTCCTTCGCGAAGCCCCGCCAGTACCTCGTCGACGACCTCTAGCTCCTTGTCCCGGTGCAGTAGTACCGGCCGCCCTGAGGCCATCCCTACCCCCGGACCATGTACCGATTTTTCTCGACATACGGATCATGCCGGACAGGGCCAGCGGGTTGTCAATACTTGAAATCGGGATGAGTAAACACAATGGTACTGACCAGTGAAAGCAACATATCGTCATGATTTCCTGTCCGCCGGATAGGAAGATCGCCCTTCCGTTCCGGAACCCCTATGGCGTAGGGGATCCGGGCGACCGAATCATCACCGCAGGCCGGCGGTCAAGGCTCTGCGGGGCGATGCGCATACGTATTCCGCCGCGCCGCCCGCGATACGCATCACCGTACGCACAGGTCGTGATCCCGCTTTGTGCGCGCCCGTTGTACGTATGCGTCCGCAGGCAGATAAATACGTCTTTACTTTTTCCGTAAGGCAATGGAATTCTCCGCTCATCGGCTTAATCACGGAGTGAATGGCGGGGGGCATGGAACGGCCACGGCTCAAGGCGCACTTCACCACCGAAGTCCTCGACGACGCGAAAGTCTTCCTATTGGCGGAAGGCCAGCACTATCTCGTACGCGGCGCGGGCTCGGGCCGCGTACTTCCCTATCTCGACGGCCGGCACACGGTGATGGACATCGTCCAGGCCCTCGCCGGCGAACTGTCCCCGGCCCAGGCGGTGCTCGCCGTCCGGCGTTATGAGGTCGCCGGGCACCTGGTCGAGGGCCGACCGCCCCTGACCGACCCGGTGCTCGCTTTCTGGGACGCGCAGGGCGTCGATCCCGCGGCCGTCGTCACGGCCCTGGAGCAGACGACCTTCCGGATTTTCGCGGGCGCGGGCGTCGACCCCGGCCCGGTCGAGGCGCTGCTGCGCGAGCACGGGCTGCGCACCGCTCCGGACGGCGACGGCCCGGTCGTGGCGGTGGTCGACGACTACCTCGACCCGGGCCTGGAGAAGCTCAACGCCGAGTGCCTGGCGGCCGGCCGGCCCTGGGTGCTGGTCAGGCCGACCGGCACGGTGGCCTGGCTGGGACCGCTGTTCCAGCCGGGGGAGACGGGCTGCTGGGCCTGCATGTCCCAGCGGATCGAGGGCAACCGGCAGGTCGAGCGCTACCTCGCGGGCAAGCGGGGCGACGGGCGGCCGACGCATCCGGTCCGCGAGTCCCTGCCGGGCGGTGCGGCGGCGGTGGGTGGGCTGCTCGCGGCCGAGCTCGCGCGGGCCGCCGCCACCGGCAGTCCCTCGACCCTGCAGGGCAAGATGATCACCATCGACCTGCGCGCGCTCACCAGCGCCGAGCACCAGCTGATCCGGCTGCCGCAGTGCCCGGTGTGCGGCGACCCGTCGCTGATCCGCGATCGCGAGCCGAAGGTGGCGCTGGCCGCGCGGACCGCCCGGCACGCGACCGACGGCGGCTACCGGGTCGAGCAGCCCTCGGCGACGTACGCCCGGCTGGAGCGGCACATCAGCCCATACCTGGGCGCGGTCACCCGGCTGCGGCCGTGGGCCGACGAGGACAACGGCGTGACCTACAGCTTCACCGCCGGTCACAACTTCGCCATGCTCGGCGACAACATGGACCTGCTGCGGCGCAACCTGCGCGGACAGAGCGGCGGCAAGGGCCGGACCGAGATCCAGGCCAAGGTCAGCGCCCTGTGCGAGGCGATCGAGCGCTACTCGGGCGTGTGGCGAGGCGAGGAGCCGGTGCTCAAGGCGGCCTACGCCGACCTCGACGAGGGTCTCGCGGTCCACCCGGCCGACCTGCTGCTGTTCTCTGACACGCAGTACGGCCACCGGGACGCCTGGAACAGCGACCCCTCGCACCGGCTGCACCTGGTGCCCGAGAGGTTCCGCACGGACCTGCCGCTCGACTGGTCGCGGGCCTGGTCGCTGACCGCCGACGAGGAGCGGCTGATCCCCGCCGGCTACGCCTGGTACGGACATCCCGACCTGGAACGCCACTTCTACTGCGTCGGCGACTCCAACGGCAACGCCTCCGGCAACACGCTGGAGGAGGCGATCCTCCAGGGGTTCTGCGAGGTCGTGGAGCGGGACGCCGTCGCGCTGTGGTGGTACAACCGGGCCCGGCGGCCCGCCTTCGACCTCGACTCGCTCAACGACCCGTACATCGACACGTTGCGCGAGTTCTACGCCGACATGGGCCGCAGCCTGTGGCTGCTCGACCTGACCAGCGACCTCGGCGTCCCGGCCTTCGCCGGCGTCTCCCACCGCCTCGACCACCCGGTGCAGGACATCATCGTGGGCTTCGGCGCCCACCTCGATCCCCGGATCGCCGCGCTGCGGACGCTGACCGAGGTCAACCAGTTCCTCCCGTCCGTACGCCGCAGGGACGAGAACGGCGAGACGATCTACCACGACGACGACATCGCGACGCTCCGCTGGTGGAAGGAGACCACGCTCGACAGCGACCCCTGGCTGCTGCCCGACCCCGCACAGCGCCCCCGCACGCTCGCGGACTACCGGGTGCCCGAGGGCGCCGACCTCGCGGCCGACGTCGAGACCTGCGTCGCCAGGGCCGCCGGGTGCGGCCTGGAGGTGATCGTCCTCGACCAGACGCGACCGGATCTGGAGCTCAGCGTCGCCCGGGTGCTGGTCCCGGGCATGCGTCACTTCTGGCGTCGGCTTGGCCCGGGCCGCCTGTACGACGTCCCCGTGGCCCTCGGCTGGCGGACGGAACCGGCTCTGGAGGAGGAGCTCAACCCCACCAGCGTCTTCTTCTGACCCGATAGGGGGAGCAATGCACACCGTTCAGGTGCGGCTGCGCCGCGACGCCGGCCTGTCCGAACCGGAGAAGACGCCGGGGGCGGTCACCCTGGCCACGCCGTTCGGCCCCGCCACGCTGCGGGGCCTGCCACCGGGCGCGGTCGCCGCGCTGCGCGTCCTCGCCCGCGGCGGCGCGACCGAGGACGAGCTGGCCGAAACCGTCACCGAGCACGACGGCGAGGGCGGGCTGCTGCGCTGGCACCTGCTGCTGCGCAAGCTGTCGGCCGGGGCGTTGCTGGAGCGGGCCGTCCTGGTGTCGTCCGGCGGGGAGGTGGTGCCGTCCGGCGGGGAAGTGGTGCCGTCCGGCGGGGAGGTGGCGCCGTCAGGCGGCGAGCCGGTGGCCGTGCTGCGCCCGTACGGCGGCGGCCCGCTGCGCCCGGCCGCGCCGCTCGCCGCAGACGCCCGCGTGCGCCTGTCGAGGTTCGCCGTCGCGGCGCCTGAGGACGGCAGGCTCGTTGTGCGCGCACCCCGCAGCCCCCTCGGGGTCGAGCTCGCCCCGGCCGCCGCACCGCTGCTCGGCCTGCTCGCGGACTGGACGGTCCCGGCCGGCCTCGCCTGCCCGGGCCTGCCGGACGAGACCACGGCGGCGGTGCTCGGCCTGTTCGCCGACGCCGGGCTGCTGGTGCGGCCGACGCCGGAGGGGGAGGACCCCGAGCGCGGCGCAGCCCCGCTGGCCCAGTGGTCGCCGGCCGACCTGTGGCTGCACACCCGCACCAGGGAACCCCGGACGACCGGGCGCTACGGCGGCACCTATCCCCTGCGGGGCGTGTGGGATCCGCTGCCGGTGGCGCCGCCCGCCTTCGCCGGCGACCGCATCGCCCTGGAGCCGCCGGACCTGGACGCGATCGCGAAGACCGAGGCGAGCCTGACCGAGGTGCTCGAGGCCCGCCGCTCGATCCGCGAGCACGACGCCGCCGACCCGATCACCCTCGACCGCCTGGGCGAGCTGCTCTACCGCACGATGCGCCAGCGTCGCACCTTCACGGGGGAGGACGGCCAGGAACTGGCCGACCGGCCCTACCCGTCCGGCGGCGCCGTCCACGAGCTGGAGGTCTACCCCCTCGTCGTCTCCTGCGAGGGCCTGGAGCCCGGCTTATGGCACTACGCCGCCCACACGCACGTGCTGGAACGGGTGGCCGATCCCGGCCCGGCGACCCGCACGCTGCTCGACCGCGCCAAGGCGGCGGCCATGATGACCGAGGACCCCCAGGTCCTGCTGATCGTGACCGCCCGCTTCGGGCGGGTGATGTGGAAGTACGAGACCATCGCGTACTCGCTGATCCTCAAGCACGTGGGCGTGCTCTACCAGACCTTCTACCTGGTGGCCACGGCCATGGGCCTGGCGGTCTGCGGGCTCGGCGGCGGGGACGCCGCGGAGTTCGCCGCGGCCAGCGGGCTCGACCCCCACGCGGAGGGCAGCGTGGGCGAGCTCCTGCTCGGCAGCAGGCGGGGCGGCGCGGCGGGGACGCCGCCGGGATGGTCTCCGGAGGTGCCGGCATGAAGTTCCGGCTGAAGGCCCTGCAGCGGATGCGGGAGCCCGACGAGCTCGACTCCCCGACCCTGCTCGCCTCCCCGCGCGGCTGGATCGCCACGTTCGTCGTGCTCATCGTGGTCGTCGCCGCGGGGGTGTGGTCGTTCGTCGGCCGGCTGCCGGTCACCGTCACCGCCAAGGGGCTGCTGACCCATCCTGCGGGCACCGCCCAGCTGCAGAGCCCGTACACCGGGACCGTGCGGAACCTGATGGTGAGTCCCGGCCTGCGGGTGGTGCGCGGGCAGGCGGTCGCGGAGGTCCTGCGGGCCGACGGCACCGTGCGCACCGTGAGCAGCCCGTTCAGCGGCGAGGTCGTCACCACCTCGGCGAGCGAGGGCGCGATGGTCCGCGAGGGCGACAGGCTGCTCGCGATGGAGAGGACCGACGCCCCCCGCGACCGCCTGGTCGCGATGCTGTTCGTGCCGGGCGACCACGCGCTCGGCATCGCCCCCGGCCGTACGGTCGACCTCGCGGTCTCCAACGCCCCGCCCGGCGTGTTCGGGCTGCTGCGCGGCAGGGTGACCTCGATCAGCCCCTACCCGCTGATGGCGGAGGGCGTCTCCGCCCTGGTCGGCGGGGACCTCGCGGCGCGCGGCTACCTCACCGCGGAGCCACCCCGCCTGGTGATCGTCGACCTCCTCTCCGACCCCAGGACCACCTCCGGATACTCCTGGACGACCGAGACCGGTCCCCCGATGGAGCTGCAGTCGCAGGTCACGGTGACGGGCACCGTCACGCTCAGCAGCCAGACGCCCTTCAACCTGCTCCTCGGACGCTGAGAAGGAGACGGATGAGCCAGGTCACGGCCCCCCGCGCCGACGCCGCACCGTCCGGCGCCCCGCGCCGGAGCGCTCCCCGCAAACGGGGCGGCCGGCGCGGGAGCACGCCGACCGTCATCCAGATGGAGGCCGTCGAGTGCGGGGCCGCCGCCCTCGCCATGGTCCTCGGCCACTACGGCAAGTTCGTGCCTCTGGAGGAGCTGCGGGCGGCCTGCGCGGTGTCCAGGGACGGCGCGAAGGCGTCCAGCGTGATCGCCGCCGCCCGCAAGTACGGCCTGGAGGCCAAGGGCTTCCAGATGGAGCTGGACGACCTGCGCGACATCGTCAAACCGGCGATCATCTTCTGGGCGTTCCAGCACTTCATGGTCGTCGAGGGCATCCGCACCCGCTTCGGCAGGCCGGTGGTGGCGGTCAACGACCCCGCGAGCGGCCCGCGCGTGCTCGACTGGGACGAGTTCGACTCGGGCTTCACCGGCATCGTGCTGACCTTCGAGCCCGGGCCCGGGTTCCGGCCCGGCGGCCGGCCCACCCGGGTGGCCGAGGCGCTGCTGTCGCGCCGCATGCCCTCCGGCCGGGCGCTGCCGCTGGTGCTGCTGGCCAGCCTGCTGCTGGTCGTGCCCGGGATAATCGCGCCGGCGTTCAGCCGGGTGTTCATCGACCACATCCTCACCGGCCGCGACCCGGGATTCATCCTGCCGCTGCTGCTGGCGATGTCGGTGACCGCCCTGGCGATGTTCGTGCTGACCTCGGTCCAGCGGCACTACCTGCTGCGGATGGAGATACGGCTGGGGCTGGTCAGCTCCGCCCGGTTCTTCCGCCATCTGTTACGCCTGCCGGTGGAGTTCTTCCTGCAACGCAGGCCCGCCGAGGTCGCGAGGCGGGTGTCCGCCAACGACATGGTCGCCGAGATCCTGTCCAGGGACCTGGCGATCACCGTCGTCAACCTCGTGCTCGTGCTCTTCTACGCGGTCGTCCTGATCCGCTACGACCTGCTGCTCGGCCTCATCGGTGTGGGCATGGCGCTGCTCAACATCCTCGTGCTGCGGCAGGTGTCCAGAGCCAGGACCGACGCCGTGGCCGCGCTGCGGGCCGATCTCGGCAACCTCACGTCGGCCACCTTCAACACCCTGCAGCTCGTGGAGACCGTCAAGGCCACCGGCGCCGAGCCCAGCGCGTTCCAGCGATGGGCGGGCTTCCTGGCCAAGGCCGTGACCGCCCGGCAGCGGCTGGGCGTGCCCAGCGCGGTCATCACGGTCGTGCCCCCGCTGCTCGCCGGGGTCAACAGCGGGCTCATCCTGCTCGTCGGCGGCCTGCGGGTGGTGGACGGCGCGGTCAGCGTCGGCCTGCTTGTGGCCTTCCAGAGCCTGCTCGGCTCGCTGTCGCGGCCGGTCACCCAGCTCACGAACCTCGGCGGGCGTCTGCAGGACATCTCGGCCGACATCACCCGGCTGTACGACGTGGAACGCCACCCCCGCTCGCCCGTCTTCGACCGGCCGGACAGGCCCGCGGGCAGCCGGCTCGACGGGGCGATCACCTTCGAGCAGGTGACGTTCGGGTACAACCCGCTGGCCAAGGCGGTCATCAAGGACGTGTCGTTCTCGGTGGTGCCCGGCCGGCGGGTGGCGATCGTCGGGAGCTCGGGGAGCGGGAAGTCGACCGTCGGCCGGCTCGTGGCGGGGCTCTACCGGCCGGCGTCGGGCCGGGTGCTGCTCGACGGGCGGGATCGCGAGGAGATCTCCAGGACCGAGCTGGCGGCCTCGGTCGCGTACGTGGACCAGGACATCTCGCTGTTCGAGGGCACGGTGCGCGACAACCTCACGCTGTGGAGCGACGACGTCTCCGACGAGGTCGTCACCGCCGCGCTGCACGACGCGGCCATCTTCGACGTCATCTCCGCCCGCCCCGGCGGGCTCAACAGCCGGGTGCGCGAGGGCGGGCGCAACTTCAGCGGCGGGCAGCGCCAGCGGCTGGAGCTGGCCAGGGCGCTCGCCGGGCAGCCCACCCTGCTCGTCCTCGACGAGGCGACCAGCGCGCTCGACCCGGAGACCGAGCGGGTGATCGCCGACAACCTGCGCCGCCGGGGATGCGCCTGCCTGATCATCGCCCACCGGCTGTCGACCGTACGGGACGCCGACGAGATCCTCGTGCTGCACCAGGGCGAGGTGGTGGAGCGCGGCACGCACGAGGACCTCGTGCGCCTCGGCGGCCACTACGCGCGGCTGATAGAGAACGCCCAGCCGGGCGGTGAGGGGATGGACCAATGAGCGTCCCGACAGTGACGCCGGCCTCGACGTTCTCGCCGTTCTTCACCGACGCGGCCACACCCATCGACTACTCCGCCGACCGCTTGCTCGTGCTGGCCGACCTGCGCGAGGTGCTGCTGGTCGAGCGCGGCGCGGTCGACCTGTTCGCCGTACGCCTCGAGAACGGCAGGCCGGTCGGCAGATGGAACTACCTGTGCCGGGTGCGGCAGGGCGCGCTGGTGCTCGGCTCGCCGCGCGGACCCAGGCACAGCATCGTCGGGCGGCCGGTGCTCGGCGCCCGCGTGTCGAGCCTGCCGCTGGCCCGGCTTGAGGGCCTGTCGGCCCGGCGCGTCGACGGCCCGTCCGAGTCGGGGAAGGTGGTCCGCGGCCTGCCCACCCGCGAGTACGGCATGGCGGTGCGCGAGTTCGTGCGGGGCCTGGAGGCCGGTGTGGTGGCGCTCGCCGCGTCGATGCGCGACACGCTGCCCCCGCGCGACTTCGTCCCGCTGTCGCCGAACGAGCCCACCGTCGTCCGCGAGGGCGAGGCCGTCCGGTCCGTCGACGGACTCCGGTGGATCACCGTCGAGGACGGCGTCGTCGAGATGCCGGAGGGCGTCGCCGGTCAGCTCAGCGCCGGCGCCGAGGTCTGCGTCACCGAGCGGGACTGGCTGATGGCGCTCGGCCCGGCCCGGCTGCGCGCCCGGTCGACCCTCGACCTGCTGGGCGCGGGCGAGCTGTGGCACCGGTGGGTCGAGTACACCACCCGCTTCCTCTACATGATCGACCGGCGGATCGAACGCCGGAACTCGACCGAGCTGAGGGCACTGACGAGCCGGGCCGAGCGGGGCGGGGACGTGCTGCGCAGCACCGCCCGCGGGTTCGACACGCTGGTGCGCGACACCGAGGCGCGGGTCCGCCTCGCCGACGTGGCGGGCGACCCGCCCACGCTGGCCGCCGCGCGCCTGGTGGCCTCGCACGCCGGCTTCTCGGTGGTCGCGCCCCCGCCGGGAGGGGCGCACGGCGGCCGGACCGACCCGCTCCAGGCCATCGCACTTGCCTCGGGCGTGCGCACCCGCCGGATCAGGCTCGACGATCGCTGGTGGCGGCGGGACATCGGGCCGATGGTGGGCTACCGCTCCTCCGACGGGGAGCCGGTGGCGCTGCTGCCCATCGGGTCGCACTACGTCATGGCCGCGCCGGGGGAGGAACGCGTCACCCCGGTCACCCCGGCGGTGGCCGCCACGCTGACCCGGCACGCCGACGTGCTGTACGAGCCGCTGCCGCCGGCCGTCACCGGGGTGGGCGGGCTGTTGCGGTTCGGCCTGGCCAAGAACCGCAAGGACCTGTGGACCCTGCTCAGCCTCGGGACGCTGGTGGCCTGCATCGGCCTGCTGGTGCCCGCCATGACCGGTCTCGTGCTCGGCACGTACGTGGCCAGGGCCGAGCGCGAGATGATCGTGCAGGGCGCGCTGCTGGTGATCGCGGGCTCGCTCGTGGCGGCCTCGCTCTCCGTGGTGCAGAACTTCGCCGCGCTGCGCATCGAGGGCAGATCGTCGGCCCGCCTGCAGGCGGGCGCCTGGATGCGGCTGCTGTCGCTGCCGGCGACGTTCTTCACCAACTACTCCACGGCAGAGCTGGGCACCACGGTCCTCGGCGTCAGCGTGGTGCAGGAGACGCTGTCCGGCGTCATGACGACGGCGGCCCTCGGCCTGTTCGCCGGCCTGGCCAACCTCGTGCTCGTCTACTTCTACGACGTGCGGCTGGCGCTGATCGCGACGGCGCTCGTGCTGGTGGGGGTGCTCGTGTGCGCGGTCGCGGGCTACTTCGAGGTGCGGCTGCAACGCCGGCTCTACACCCACGAGCAGCGGCTGTCGTCGCGGGTCTTCCAGCTCCTGACGGCCGTGCCGAAGCTGCGGGTGGCGGCGGCCGAGGAGCGGGGCTTCGGGGTCTGGGCGGCGGAGTTCCTCAAGGCGCGCAGCATCGGCGTGTCGGCCCGCCGGGTGCAGAACCTCGTCACGACCTTCAACGCCGGATTCCCGCTGGTCGCGTCGGTCATCGTGTTCGCCGTGGTGGCCGGGCCGATGCTCGGGGACGTGACCGTTCCCGCGTTCCTGGCGTTCTTCGCCGCGTTCAACCTGCTGCTGGCCTCGGTGCTGCAGTTCACCGGCGCGGCGATCACCGCGATGAGCGTGGTGCCCATGCTGGAGCGGCTGCGGCCGATCCTGGCGGCCGAGCCGGAGGAGCACACGGGCAAGGCCGACCCGGGCGAGCTGTCGGGCCGGATCGAGCTGTCGCGGGTGTCGTTCCGGTACGGCGAGGACGGGCCGCTCGTGCTGGACGGGGTGGACCTGTCGGTCGAGCCCGGCGAGTTCGTCGCGATCGTCGGCCCGACCGGCAGCGGCAAGTCGACGATCCTGCGGCTGCTGCTGGGCTTCGAGTCGCCGAGCTCGGGAACGGTGCTGTACGACGGCCAGGACCTGGGCGAGCTGGATATCGGCGCGGTGCGCCGCCAGTGCGGGGTCGTCCTGCAGAACAGCTCGCTGCTCGCCGGCGACATCAAGGCCAACATCACCGGCAGCACCGACCACACGATCGACGACGCCTGGGACGCCGCCGCCATGGCGGGGATCGCCGACGACATCGCGAACATGCCGATGGGCATGCACACGGTGCTGTCGGAGGGCACCAACACGCTGTCGGGCGGGCAGCGGCAGCGCATCATGATCGCACGCGCCCTCGTCTCGCATCCCCGCATCGTGCTGTTCGACGAGGCGACCAGCGCGCTGGACAACCCGACGCAGAAGATCGTCACGGAGAGCACCCGCCAGCTCAACGCCACCCGGATCGTGATCGCCCACCGGCTTTCGACGATCACGGACGCCGACAAGATCGTGGTGCTCGAGCGCGGGCGCATCGTCCAGCAGGGCAGATACCACGAGCTGCTGGAGGACGCCGACGGGCTGTTCGCCCGCCTGGCCCGCCGCCAGATCTGAGGGCCTCCGCTGCGGACCCGAGGGCCCCTGCTGCGGATCAGGCGGATCAGAGAGCACGGAAACGAGAACCGCCGGCGGACCGTCTCCCGGTCCGCCGGCGGTTCTCGCGTGCTCAGTAGCGCGGCCTGCGGCTCAGCACGATTCCGGCGATGAGGAACACCAGGCCGAGCCCGCCGTACACGAAGGCGTGGGTGGTGGCGGGCGGCTTCACGCTGGCGTTGGCGACGGCCAGCCCGAGGCCCACGATGCCGCTGATGTAACAGAAGATCGCGACGAAGATCTTCCAGAAGGGGCTCATGACGTACTCCGTTCGGATGCGGCGGAACCGCCCGGTGCGGTCCCGGCGACGACGAGGCCGAGCAACATGACCCAGGCGTCGGGGTCGGCGCGGAAACGCCGCCACCGGTCGGCCGCCAGGGCGAGCTCGGGCAGGGTCAGGGCCCCGGCGGCGACCAGCGGCGCCAGCCGCTCCGGGCCCAGGTGGGCGGCGAACGCCTCGGTGGGGCGGTCGTCGTTGGTTGTGGCGAACGGGCGCAGCACCACGTCGCCGAAGCCCGCCCGGCGCAGGAGCCGGGTGAGCTTGCGCCCGATCAGCCGGTCGCCGCCGGCCTGCCGCTGCGCGCCGGTCATGCGGTTGTGGACGCCGGCCATCTCGGGATACATCGGGTCGGCCAGGCCCCACAGCATCGCGTCCACCTCGATCACGACCAGCCGCCCGCCCGGCCGCAGCACCCGCAGCGCCTCGGCCACCACGGCGGCCGGGTCGGCCACGTGCTGCAGTACGTAGCGGAGCAGGACCGTGCCCACGGATCCGTCCGCCAGCGGCAGCCGTACGGCGTCGCAGCCGAGCAGGGGGACCCGGGCGTCCGCCGCGTGCGCCAGCAGCGCGGTGTCGATGTCGGCGGACACCATGGGCAGGTCCGGCAGGGCGGCCCGCAGCCGCCGCGTGACGGCGCCCGAGCCCGCCCCGAGCTCCAGCAGGGGTGCCGGGACGCCGACGTCGAGCAGGACCCGCAGCTCCTCGTCGAAGGAGAGCTCCGCCTGGGCCTCCAGACGCGCCAGCTCGCCGTGCAGGCCCCCGGCGGTCGTCGTGGCCGGGTCGTACGACCCGGCGCCCATCACGGCGGTCACGGCTCCCTCCGCGCGTCACCGGGCCGCGTCTCCCCGGGGCGCGCCTCCCTGGGGCCCGTCTCCCTGGGCCGCGTCTCCCTGGGGCGGGGGACCATGAGCATGCCGTGCCGGGGGCGCAGCGTGACCAGGGCCTCGGGCTCGACCGGGAAACCGGGGACGAGCTCGGGGCGCACGGCGCGCAGCAGCACGGCCAGCACGAGGGTGGCCTCGACCAGCGCGAAGTGGCGGCCGACGCACACCCGCGGGCCGCCGCCGAAGGGGAGGTACTGGTGCCCGGCGTGGGTGTGCTCGGCCGCGAACCGGTCCGGCGCGTACGTCTCAGGGTCGGGCCAGTACCGGGGATCCCGGTGGAGTACGTACGGGCTTACGCACACCAGCGTGCCCGGAGGTATGGCGTAGCCGCCGACGACGTCGGCCTCGACGGAGCGCCGGGAGATGAGCCACACGGGCGGGTACAGCCGCATGGCCTCCTTGATCGCCCGCTGGCAGGCGGTCAGCCGGGGCAGGTCGGCGGCGGTGGGCGTCCGGTCCCCGCCCAGCACCTCGTCCACCTCCGCGCGCACCGCGCGCGCCGCGTCGGGATGACGGTCGAGGAGATAGAGCGTCCAGGTCAGGGCCTTGGCCGTGGTCTCGTGCCCGGCCATGACGATCGTCAGCACCTGGTCGCGCAGGTCGGTCGCGCTCATCGCGTGCCCCGAGGCCAGCATCGCGCCGAGCAGGTCGTCGTTCTCCTGGCCGGTGGCCCGGCGGGCGGCCACGATCGTCCGGGTGACGGCGTCGAGGAACGCCTTCGCCCGGCGGAACCCCTCCCGCCCGCCTCCCTCGGAGGCGGGGTCGAAGTGCCCGATGAAGCGGTTGACCTCGTCCACCGCCCGTCCGAAGCCGTCGCCGACGCCCGCGATGTCGGCGCCGAGCATGGCCCGCGCGATGACGGTGAGCGTGAGCGCGGTCAGGTCGTGGTCGACGCGTACGGCCTCGCCGTCCTCGCCGGCCCGCCGCCACCGGGCGGCCAGGTGGGCCGCGGCGTCGGTCATGACCTGGTCGAACCGCTCGACCTCCGTCGGCCGGAAGGCCGGGGCGATCATCTTGCGCTGCCTGGCCCACTCCTCGCCGCCGCTGGTCAGCAGGCCGTTGCCGAGCAGGGGTCGCAGCATGTCGTCGTCGGGCGTGCGGTCCTTGGTGTAGTTGGCGCCGTTGTCCTTCAGCACGTGCCGGGCCAGATCGGGCCGGTGCAGCATGTAGACGGGCGCGCCCTCGGCCTCGTGCCTCGTCACGTCGCCCCAGGCGGCCATTTCCGTGACGAAGCGCAGCGGGTCCTCCCGCATGCTGCTCAGGCTCTGGGCGCCGTCAGGACCCGGCGGCAGGGATACGTAACCGCTGTGCGTATCGGCCATGCCCACCCTCACTTTTTTTGAATACGTATTCGCCCGTGAATTGCGCATGCGATTGGATGCGAATACGTACTCGGTGATATTTCCTGTTCGGAGCATAGTCCGCGCCGTTCGAGGCCTCAATACTTATGTCGCCGGCCGGAAAATTAAGTCTGTGCCGTTCCCGCCCCGCCGTGTAAGACTTCATTTCGAAAGCGGCGGACAACGCCGTGAAAAAAAGCCGGGAGGCAGGCAATGTCTTTGGACCCGAGACAGCGCGCGGAATTCGTGAACGCGTACACCCGCGTCCTGATCACCGCGTGGTCGAGTGAGGAATACTCGGCGCGGCTGGACTCCGACCCCCGTTCGGCCCTCGCCGAGTCCGGGCTGGAGCTGCCGGCCGGAGCCGAAGTCGTCCTCGTCCGCAACATTCCCGAAGGCCACCACGACAGCAACATCGAGGTGCAGGTCGCCCTCTGGGAGAGGGGCCTCGAGACCGGCCGCTTCGAGCTGCACATCCCCGAGACGCCCCAGGTCGACATGGCCGAGCTGAGCGAGGGCGACCTCGACTCCATCGCCGCCGGCGCGTCCGCGGCCGAGGCGATCGACATCAACTGCTGCTGCTGCCCCTGCTGCTGCTGCACCTGACCGTCACGACCAACTCGGAGGGCTAGGCCATGTCCACGGTCGCCGAGCAGGCGAACCCCGTCCACGTGCGCTCCCTGCGCAAGCGGTACGGCCCGGTGAACGCGGTCGAGGAGGTGGACCTCGACGTTCGGAGCGGCGAGGTGTTCGCCCTCCTCGGGCCGAACGGCGCCGGCAAGACCACCACGGTCGAGATCCTGGTGGGGGTTCGCCGGCGAACATCCGGCGACGTGCGCGTCCTCGGCCGCGATCCGGCCGAGGACGCGCCCGAGTGGCGCGCCAGGATCGGCGTCGTCCCCCAGACGACGGGGGCGTACACCGACCTGACCGTGCGCGAGGTGGTCGAGCACTTCGCGGCGTTCTACCCAGCGCCGCTGCCGGTGGCCGAGGTGATCGACATGGTCGGCCTCGGCAAGCAGGCGCGCAAGCAGACACAGGCGCTCTCCGGCGGGCAGGCGCGGCGGCTCGACGTCGCGGTCGGTGTCGTCGGAGACCCCGATCTGATCTTCCTGGACGAGCCGACGACGGGTCTCGACCCCGTCGCCCGCAGGGAGGCGTGGGACCTCGTCCGCTACTTCGCCGACCGGGGCAAGACGACCGTGCTCACCACCCACTACCTCGACGAGGTCGAGGCGCTGGCGCAGCGGGCGGCCGTCATCGTCGGGGGGCGGGTCGTCGAGTCGGGCCCGGTCGCCGAGCTGGGCGGCCGGCGCGCGACACCCGCCGCCGTGAGCTTCACCCGGACGGACGGGCTCGCCACGAGCCTGCCCGCGCTGCCGGGCGACGCCGTGGTGGAGGAGGCCGAGGGCCTGGTGGTCGTGCGCACGCACCACCCGACCGAGGCCATGGCTGCGCTGCTGCCCTGGGCGGCCGCCTCCGGGGTGCGCGAACTGCCGGACCTGCGCATCCACCGGCCGTCGCTCGAGGAGATCTACCTGGACCTCATCCGGAGCAACCAGGAAGGCGGTGTCGTGTGATGAGCGCTCCCGACGCGGTCCTCACCCAGGAGAGCGGCGCGGTGGTCCTCGACCCCGCCCGGTCGATCGTGTGGCGGGCGGCCGTCGCACGGTCGTCGGTCGAGCTCAAGTCGTTCTTCCGCAACCGGCAGTCGCTGGTCTTCACGCTGCTGCTGCCCATCGTGCTGCTGGTCGTGCTCGGCTCCATCTTCTCGGGGACCGTGCCCGGCACCCACACCGACTTCAAACAGATGTTCATCGCGGGCATCATCGCCTGCGGCGTGATGAGCGTCAGCTTCAACGGGCTGGCCATCAGCGTCGCCATCGAGCGCGACACCGGGATGATCCGCCGACTGGCCTCCAGCCCCATGCCGAAGTCCGCCTACTTCATCGGCAAGGTGGTCAGGGTGGCCGTGACCGGCACCCTGGAGACGCTCCTGCTGCTCGCGGTGGCCGTGCCGGCGTTCGGGCTGCCGCTGCCCTCGACCGCCGCCCGCTGGGAGACGCTCGTGTGGGTGCTGCTGCTCGGCGCGGTGGCCTGCACGCTGCTGGCGGTGGCATTCAGCTCGATCATCCCCAACGCCCGATCGGCCTCGGCCATCGTCACGCTGCCGTTCCTGGTGCTGCAGTTCATCTCGGGGGTGTTCTTCCCCTACAGCCAGCTGCCGGCGTGGATGCAGACGGTCGCGGCCCTGTTCCCGCTCAAGTGGATGACCCAGGGGCTGCGCTCGGTGTTCCTGCCCGACGACTTCGCCCGCGTCGAGCCCGCGGGCGTCTGGGAGCTCGACCGCGTGGCGCTCGTGCTGGCCGCGTGGTGCCTCGCGGGGCTCGTGCTGAGCTTCCTGACCTTCCGCTGGCGCGGGCCCAACGTGCGCTGACCGTCAGGACAGCCGGATCCGGAACTCGCCCAGCCGGCGCGGCACGAGCACGGGCGCCCAGGCGGGCGGGGCGCCGTCCGCGCGGATCGCGGGGAAACGCTCGGCCAGGCCGCGCAGCAGCAGCGCGCCGGCCTGCCGGACGAGGGGTGCGCCCAGGCAGAAGTGGGTGCCGGCGCCGAAGGCGAGGTGGGGATTGGGAGACCGGGTCAGCACCAGGTCGCCGGGACGGTCGAAGACGGCCGGGTCCCGGTTGGCCGCCGCGACCACGGCGAGCACCCGCGCCCCCGCGGGAATGACCGCGTCCCCGAAGGACACCTCCGCGGTCGTCACCCTCGCGGTGAAGGGGATCGGCGCCTCCAGCCGCAGCAGCTCGTCGACCGCCGTACGGGCGAGTTCGTCGCCGCCCTCGCGCAGGGCCGCCAGGGCCTCGGTGCGCGGCAGCAGCCAGAACAGCGCGTTGCCCACCATCTCGGCCAGCGGGCGCCAGCCGCCGACGACGGCCAGTGAGAGGATGCCGAGCATCTCGGGCCGCGTCAGCCGCTCGTCCTCGGCCAGCCGCGCGATCGCCCCGCCGGGCCCGCGCGCCACGTGCGCGTCGAGGAACCGGGTCAGCTCGCCCATCGCCACGCGGCCCTCCCGCGCGGCCCGCGGCCCCGCCAGCGGGTCGAGGTTGACCGAGGCCCGCCGGGCCAGGTCCGCGAAGGCCGCCTCGTCCTCGCGCGGCACGAGCAGCGTCCGCGCGAGCACGCCGGTCGCGAACGGCTCGCCCAGGTCTCGCGTGACCTCGGCCGCGTCCGCCAGCCCGTCGAGCAGGCCGTCCACGACGGCGGTGAGGGCGGCGGCGAGCTCGCGCACCGCGGCGGGGCCGAGCAGGGCCATGCCGGGGGCGCGCAGCCGGTTGTGGTCGGGCGGGTCGGTGGTCAGCATCGAGGCGGGCAGGTCGTCGTCGCGCACCCGCTCGCGCTGTCCCAGGGCGGCCGAGAACCGGGGGTCCTTGAGCGCGCTCGCACAGTGCTCGTGCGCCGTGAGCAGCCACATCCGGGTCGTGACGTCGAAGTGGACCGGGTCGTTGGCCCGCAGCCAGTCGTACGCCGGATACGGGTCGGACCTGCCGGCCGGCGAGAACGGGTGGGCCAGACCGGCCGGAAGCCGGCGGAGAGCGGTCATCGGCGATCCCTCGGGGCTCAGCTCACACGATCACGGGTCACAAGATCACGGCACGGCCACGCTACTACAGCGCGGCCGTCGCCGGAATGAATGCGGACAACTGCGGACCGGACGGACCCATGGGAGGCAGCGATGCGAGTCGATGTAGTGGTTGTGGGCGCGGGCGTCAGCGGCCTGACCGCCGCACGGCGGCTGCGCGCCGCGGGTCTGGCCGTCACGGTGCTGGAAGCCAGGGACCGCGTCGGCGGGCGGGTGCGCACCCACCGGCCCTCCGACGGCGGTCCGGCGATGGAGCTGGGGGCTCAGGTCGTCCACGGCGACCGCAATCCCGTCTGGGACGTGCTCGAAGCCGGCGCGGCCGAGCCGGTGCAGCCGGGCAACGCCCTCGTGGCCGCGGCGGGGCGGGTGCTGCCGCTGGGCGTGCTCGCCCGGCGGGGACAGCCGCCGTGGGCCGTGGAGCAGAGCCTGCTGCGGGACCCGGGGGAGGACGTGCCCGTCGCGGAGCGGCTCACCTCCGGCGACCAGGCCGAATGGCTGCGGCAGAACTGGGCGGCCGACCCCGGGGCCCTCAGCGCGGCGGGAATGGCCGCGGGACGCCGCGCCGACGACGTCGGCGAGGGCCGCTACGCCATACGCGGGGGCTTCGACCGGTTGCCCGGCGTGCTCGCCCGCGGGCTCGACGTGCGGCCGGGCAGCCCGGCCAGGAGCATCGCCTGGTCGCCGGGGCGGGTGGAGGCCCGTCTCGACGAGGGCGCGGTGACGGCCGCGGCGGTGGTGGTGACCGTGCCGCCGCCCGTGGTCGCGGGCGGGGCGCTCGCGATCGCGGACATGCCGGCCCGCAAGCGGGCGGCGGCCGAGTCGCTGCGCCTCGGCGACGCCTGGTGCGGGGTGGTGACGCTGTCGCGGCCCGCCCCGGAGTCGGCCGTCGTGTTCGACGCCGAGGGCGGGCTGGGCTTCGTCACCTGCACCGCCGGCAGCACGCGCGTCCTGGTGGTGGCCAAGGCGGGGGCCGCCGCGCGGGCGCGCGAGGCGGCCCGCGGAGGGCCGCCCCCGCTGGGCCGGGTGCTGCCCTGGGCCGGGGACGCCCGGCCCGAGCACGTCGAGGCGGCCGACTGGGGAGCGGACGCCTGGGCGACCGGCGCGTTCACCTATCCCCGGGTCGGCGGCCTGTGGGCGCGGGCGGCGTGGGCGGAGCCGATGGGCGGCACGGTGTTCTTCGCGGGCGAGGCCACGGCGGCCGGTGTCCCGATGGTTCAGGCGGCCATGGCCAGCGGCGACCGCGTGGCCGGAGAGGTCCTGGAGGCGGTAGGGCGATGATCGGGAAAGTGCACACGGGCTGGTATCTGCTGGCGTTCGAGGAGGAACTCGCCGAAGGGCTGAACCCCCTGATGCTCGGCGGGCGGAGGCTGCTCGCCGTACGGGAGGGGTCGCGCGTCCGCGTGTTCGACGGGCTGTGCCCCCACCGGGGCGCGGCCCTGGGCCACGGCGGCACCCTGGACGGCGACTGCGTCATCTGCCCCTTCCACGGCAAGCGGGTGGCACTCGGGGACACGGCGCGGCGCTGGTCGGTCGCCGAGCACGCGGTCGAGCGGGCGGGCGCGGCGGTGTTCGTACGGCTGTCCGCCGACGACGACCGCGGCTTCCAGCGGGCCATCAAGGAGGTGGCCGACGGCAACATCGTCGTGAGCGCGGTGATCCAGCCGGTGGCGGTCCCTTCGGAGTACGTCGTGGAGAACGCCTTCGACGCCGAGCACTTCCACCAGGTGCACCTCGTGCCCCGGGTGATCGGCATGCGGGTGTCGCCGGGTCCCGACGGGGAGATGGCGATCGAGGGGGAGTTCCGCACCAAGGCCCCGCCATGGGAGCGGGAGCGCCGGCTCGACTTCGCCTCCCGGTTCTACGCCCGTGCCTTCAGCCCCAACCTCGTCATGACGGAGCTGGGCACCGCGGACGCGCCGTACACGATCATCACGGGCGCCGTGCCCACCCCGGACGGCTGCGTGGGGCGGGTCGCCATCGCACTGCCGCCGGAGCGGGCCGATGCGCTCGACGCGCTGGTCCACGGCGCGCGGTACGCCTTCGAGCAGGACCGCGTCGTCTGGGATCACCTCGATCCGGACGCGCCGCAGCGCTACGACGCCGCAGACCGGCCCGTGCTGGCCTTCCGGCGGTTCTGCGCCACCTTCGGCGCCGTTCCGCCAGCCGGAACCGCTTCCGCGGCGGTGGCGGGGGAGCCGGCGTGATGCGGGTGCACGCGAGCGGGAGCGGCCCGGCCGTGCTGTGGCTCCACGGCTACACCATGGACTCCACGACCTGGCGCGACCTGTGGGCGCTGCTGCCCGGCCGCCGGCACGTCGGCGTCGACCTGCCGGGCCACGGAGGGTCCGGCCCGATGCGGCCCGGCACGACCCTGCCGGACCTGGCGGCCGAGATCGCGGCTATCGCGCGGGCGGAGGGGGTGCACGACGTCGTCGCCCTGTCCTTCGGGTCGCTGGCGGGGATCCAGCTCGCCGTGGACGCGCCCGACGTCGTACGGCGTCTCGTCGTGGCGGCCCCCACCATCGCGGGCGCGCCCAGCGAGCCGGGGACGGCCCCGCGCTACCGCGAGCTGATGGCGCTGCGGCGGGCCGGCGCGGACGGCGCCGCGCTGGCGGACGTCTGGATGTCCTCCCCACCCGACATCTTCCGCGGCACCGAGGCGCACCCCCGGCTGCGGGCGAGCCTGCGGACGGTCATCGCCCGGCACGGCTGGGACGAGCTGCGCACCGGCGCGATGGCGGCGTTCCACCGGCACGTCCACACCGACGAGGCGCTCGGCGCGATCAGGGCCGACACCCTGGTCCTCGTCGGGGACGCCGAGATGCCGACGTTCGCGGCCAACGCCGACCGGCTGGGCGCGCTCGTCCCCCGCTGCCGGGTCGTGGAGATGGCGGACGCCGGTCACCTGTGCCTGATCGAGCGCCCGGAGGCCGCCGCGCCGCTCATCTGGTCCCATCTGGAAAGGAGCCGGGTGGATGCCCAGGCGTGAGACGTACGCGCAGGGCTCGCCCTGCTGGGTGGACTACATGGCGGCCGACCCGGAGGGCGCGCGGGAGTTCTACGCGACCCTGTTCGGCTGGACCTTCGGCGAGCCCGAGGAGTACGGCTACCGCCTGGCGCGGCAGGCCGGGGAGGTCGTCGGAGGATTCGGCCAGGTGCCGCCGGGGCGGGGGCTGACCGCCACCTGGAACACCTATCTGGCGGCGAAGGACGCCGACGCGGTGGCCGGGCGGGTGAAGGCGCTCGGCGGCGCGGTGGTGCTCGGGCCGCTCGCGGCCGGCGAGAACGGGCGGTTCCTGTTCGCGATCGACACGACGGGCGCGGCGGTCGGCTTCTGGCAGGGGCACTGGGCGGAGGGCATCGTCCTGGTCGACGAGCACGGCGCGACCTGCGGCCACGAGCTGAGGGCGGCCGATCCCGGCGGCGCCCGCGCCTTCTACGCCGGGATCTTCGGGGAGGAGACGGCGCCAGGACGGGAGGTGCGCGGCGTGCCGGACGGCATGTCCCCCCAGTGGGTGTCCTACTTCTTCGTGGACGACGTGCCCTCGGCGGCCCTGGCCGCGCGACGGGCGGGCGGCGGGGTCGCCGAGGCGGGGGACGACGGGCGGGAGGCGGTGTTGCGCGACCCGTGGGGCGCGCTGTTCGGCGTCAGGGACGGCCGGTCCCGCTCCGGGGGCGGAACCAGATGAAGAACGCGGCCACGAGGAGCGCTCCGACGATCACGACGACCGTGCCCACGGTCTTGTCGATCATCAGCGACACGACGACCGCGATCGCGTAGACCAGCGGCACGATGAGGCGGATGTTGCTCAGTCCCATGACGGCTCCCCGGAAGAAAAGAATTCGCCGTAGGCATCATCGGCCATCTTTCCGGGGGCCGTCCAGCGCGCTTCCGGTTATTACGTATCCGGATTGCGGTGCGTACGTATGCGTATTCCGGGCGGTCAGATATTCAGGCCGGGCCGCAGCACGAGCAGATAGAACGCGACCACGGCGGCGTAGCCGAGAAACGCCCACACGGGAAGCCGCCAACCGGCGTCGGTCTTCTCCTTGCGTTCGTACGGCCGGCCCGCGTTGAGCGTCATGAATCCGACCAGCGCCATTCCCGGCCCCCAGCAGCCGAGGATGCCGTAGAAGACCACCTCGGGGTCGCCGCCGAGCCCGGCGGGCACCAGCAGCGCCAGGCCGATCAGGTAGGGGATCCACAGGCGGGTCACGGACGCCTTGCGGTCGCGCGGGGTGTCCAGTGGCACGCTCGCGGGCAGCGAGTCGAGGTACATCCGGCTCAGCGGCCGGGTGACCAGGTAGAGCAGCGCCATGCCGGCGGCGGTGACGAGGAACTGGACGGCGACGGGCACGTGGTAGAGACGGGCCAGGACGCCGGTGTCGCCCACCGTGAGCAGCGGCATGACCACCAGATATCCGAGGAACGCCGTGATGCCGGTCATCGCCAGCCACATCAGCAGCAGGCGCGGATAGGACGGCCCGCGCCGGCGGTACAGCGCCCAGCAGACGAGGCCGGTGACGAGGCTGCCGATCGGGCCGCCGGCGGCCACCAGGGCCTCCTGCGCCCGTTCCGGCGAGGGCACGTGCAACTCGACGAACTGGCCGATGGCGGGGTGGAACCCCACCGCGCGGGCGGCCAGCGCGTGCGACCCCTCGTGCAGGAACACCTCGATGAGTTGTGCCGTCGCGTAGGACAGGGCGAGCGGTCCCCAGGCCGCGCGGAGGGAGGGGATGGGCGGAGAGGCGGTGTCCCGCCGGGCCGGGATCTCGGGGGGGCTCGTCACCCTGTCATGGAACCAGAACCCGCAGAGGCGGTCCAAGCGCTTTCCCGCAACTGGAATTTAATTCCAATAGGAGTGGAACTCGTTCTAGCAGGAGACGGCGGCCCGTCCATCTTGCATATCCGTCTTACCCGGGGGTGCGGACCTCGTGTCTCGGAGGGTCGCGATGATTTCACCGGGCGGCGAGAGGAAAGTCTAGAAACCCGCCAGCAGCCGCTCGGCCGCGATCTCGATGCGGTGCTGGATCTGCTCGTACGTGCGCCGCCCGCGCAGCATCTCCAGCAACTCCTGCACCCATACTCCCGCCAGGGAGCCGGTGAGCGCGAGCTGGTCCTCCGGGGGAAGGCTCACCGTGCGGCCGTCGGTGGCGACGCGCAGCAGCAGGCTCGCCATCCTGTCGCCGAACGGCGCCTCCACCTCCGCCATGATCAGGGAACGGATGAGCGCGTCGGCGAGCTCCGGCTCGCGCATCAGGCCCCGGGTGGCCCGCATCAGCACGTCGACCGCGCGGCCCGCGGGGTGGGCGGCGTGCGGCGGGCGCCGCTCGATGCTGGACTCCAGCAGGTCGATCTCCTCGCCGACCACCGCCACGACCAGGTCCATCTTGGAGGGGAAGTAGCGGTAGAGCGTTCCCAGGGCGACGCCGGCGCGCTCGGCGACCGTGCGCATCTGCATCGCCTCGACGCCTCCGCGGGAGGCGAGGGCGGCCGCCGCCTGGACGATGCGCCGGCGCCGTTGGTGCTGGCTCCGGGTGCGAGCCCCCGGGGTGGCCGGGGCCGGATGGGCGGCCGTGGCGGAAGGGCCTTCGGGAAGCGGTGGTGGAGCGTCGGCGACTGCATGCGAAGTGCGCATAGGAACACGTTATCTGATTCCCGTCCACTCCGGATGGTTACCCGTCAGTCACAAAAGCGCTGGCGGCTATATGACTTTCCTGTTTCGGTCGCATGTCGTCGCCGGTTCGGGAGCATCCCTCTGGACAGAGATTAGAATCCGTTCTAGTTTGCGGTTCTGGGCGGGGATCTCGCCCCGCAGGCAGGTCCGTGGAACACGCGGGAGGTCCGGTGGACTTCGATCTCGACGAGACCCATGCGGAGTTGCGCGCGCTGGCCGCGTCGGTGCTGGACCGGGAGGCGGACCAGGCCAGGATCGAGGCGCACGAGCGCGGCGGCAGGCCGTACGACGCGGGGGCGTGGAAGGCGCTGGCGCAGGCGGGCCTGCTCGGCGCGTGCCTGACTCCGGAGGCCGGCGGCGCCGGGCTCGGCCCGCTCGCGATGGCGGTGATCCTGCGCGAGGCGGGGAGCCGCGTGGCGCCCGTTCCCGCGTTGCCCGGCCTGATCGCCGCGCTGACCGTCGCCGGGCACGGCACGGACGCCCAGCGCCGGGCGCTCGCGTCGTTCGCCGAGGGGGAGGAGGTGCTCGCCGTCGCCTTCCGCGAGGCCGGGGCGGGCCCGGGCGACCCGCCTTCCGCCGTCGCCAGGGACGGAAGGATCACCGGGCGGCCCGGCGTCGTCCCGTACGCCGCCGAGGCGTCGGCCATCCTCGTGTCGGCGCGGTCCGGGGACGGGGCCGCGCTGTTCCTCGTGCGGCCCGCGGACGCGCGGTTGCGGCCGGTCCCGACGGCGACCGGGGAACCCGCGGCCGCGGTCGTCCTGGAGGACGCGCCGGGCGAGATGGTGGGGGAGCGGGACGGCGCGGCCGTCACCGCGCTGCGGCTGAACACCCTGGCCGCGGTGACCGCGACCGCCTCCGGAGTCCTCGCGGGCGCGCTCGCGCTGACCAGGGGACACATCGCCGCGCGCAGGCAGTTCGACCGGGTGCTCGCCGAGTTCCAGGCCGTGACCATGCAGATCGCCGACGTCTACATCGCCGCACGCGCGCTCGACGTCGCCATGTGGACGGGAGTGTGGCGGCTGGGCGAAGGGCTGCCCGCGGAGCGGGATCTGGCCGTCGCCGCCTACAACGCCACCGCAAACGCCGTACGCGCGCTCTACACCTGCCAGCACCTGCACGGGGGCATCGGCCTCGACCTGACCTATCCGCTGCATCGGCACTTCGGCCTGGGCAAGCACCTCGCCCATCTGCTGGGCGGTGAGCAGGCCCAGCTCGACCTGATCGGAGCCCTGGTCTGATGTTCATCGAGTTGACGGCGGAGCAGCGGCGGCTCCGCGACGACCTGCGGGACTACTTCGCGTCCTGCCTGACCGCCGAGCAGCGCGCCGAGATCGCCCGCGACCCGTTCGGCGAGGCGTACATGACGCACTGCCGCAGGCTGGGCCGCGACGGCAAGCTCGGCCTCGGATGGCCGAAGGAGTACGGCGGGGACGGATACGGCCCGGTGGAGCAGCAGATCTTCGCCAACGAGGTCGCCCGGGCCGAGGTGCCCTACCCCCTGATCACGCTGCAGACGGTCGGCCCGACGCTGATGCGGTACGGCACGGACGCGCAGAAGGAGTTCTTCCTGCCGCGCATCCTCGCCGGGGAGTGTCACTTCGCGATCGGCTACAGCGAGCCGGAGGCGGGCACCGACCTGGCCTCGCTGCGGACGACCGCGGTGCGCGACGGCGACCACTACGTGGTCAACGGCCAGAAGGTGTTCACCTCGGGCGCGCACCACGCCGACTACATCTGGCTGGCGGCGCGCACCGATCCGGCGGCGCGGAAGCACCGCGGGATCACCATGATGATCGTCGACTGCGGGGACCCCGGGTTCTCCTGGACGCCGATCTTCACGATGGACGGCCGCCACCACACCAACGCGACGTACTACTCGGACGTGCGCGTCCCGCTCGACATGGTCGTCGGCGAGGTGGACAAGGGCTGGGACCTGATCGTCAACCAGCTCAACTACGAGCGCGTCACGCTCGGCCCCGCCGGCAACATCGGGCACACCCTCGACCGTTTCGCGCGCTGGGCGAAGACCGGCAAGGGACGCGACGGCGTGCCGCTGTGGGAGCACCCCGACGTACGGCGGGCCGTCGCCGAGGTGTACGCGTACTTCCGCACGAACGAGCTGCTGAACTGGCAGGTCGCGGCGTCGATGGACCTCGGCTGGCTGGGCGCGCCCGACGCGTCGGCCACCAAGATCTACGCCTCGGAGCGGGCGCAGGACATCGGCCGGATCGTCGGCGACACGCTGGCCCGCTTCGGCGACCCGTACGACGAGGAGACGCGCGACCTGATCGAGCGGGTCGACCGGGGCGTCAAGGGCGCGCTCGTGCTCACCTTCGGAGGCGGCGTCAACGAGGTCCAGCGGGAGCTGATCGCCATGCTCGGGCTCGGGCTGCCCAAACCGCCACGATGAGCACGCGCCCAGCGGTGCGGGCGGTGCGGCGGTGCGGCGGTGCGGGCGTCGCGGGCTCAGGGCGTGAAGACCGTCGGCACGTTGAAGAAGACGATCAGCGCGATGATCAGGCAGATCAGGATGCCGACGGCCTCCCACAGCCAGTCGTAGTGCCGGTCGCCCTTGCCCCGCCGGCCCTTGCGCGTGCCGTTGCTCGCGCCCCTGCCGGCACCGCTGCTCGCGCCCCTGCTCGCCCCGCTGACGGCGCCGGACGGCTTGCCGGCGTGCTTGCGGGCAGGACGGCGGGAGGCGGCGGCCGGAGGCGCGGAGATCGCCGCGACGGCCGGGTGGACCAGGGCGTCGGTCTCCGTCCCGGACGCCGTGACGGCACGCGTGCCGGAGGTCTCCACCGGCGGCTCCTCGGCCGGGAGGAGGGAGGACCCGGCCGGGCGCCCGGCCTCCCGCGGCGCGGGAGTGAACGCGTCCACGGGGGGAGCGGCCGGGAAGAGCTCCTCGGAGGGCGGCGTCAGCGGGGGTTCGCCGGACGGCTCCTCGATCCGCGGGAAGCCGGACGGTTCCCCGGTCTGCGGGAAGGCGCCGGTGGGCTCGGCCTGCCGCGAGGCGTCCGCGGGCTCGGCCGTACGGAACGCGTCGAAGGGCACGGCGAAGCGGAGCGTGTCGAACAACGCGTCCAGCGGCTCCGCGGGTCGGGACGTGCCGGAAGTCCCGAAGGCGTCGAAGGGCTCCGCGGGGTGCGGGGTGGCTTCGAAGGCGTCACGAGGTTCCGCGGGGCGCGGAGCGCCGGACGTGCCCTCGAAGGCGTCGAAGGATTCCGCGGGGTGCGGCGTGGTGCCGAAGGCGTCGAAGGGCTCCGCGGGGCGGAGTGTGCCGGAAGTGCCGAAGGCGTCGAGGGGTTCCGGGGACCGGGGTGTGGTTCCGAAGGCGTCGAGGGGTTCCACGGGGCGCGGTGTGCCGGAAGCGCCGAAGGCGTCGAAGGGACGCGCGGCGGTGCCGAAGGCGTCGAACGGGTCCGTACGGGGAGAGGCGGCGGCGCCGAAGGCGTCGAACGACTCGGGGGCGGCCGCGACGTCCGGGGCAGGTGGCGGCGCTGCGGGTGCGGCGGGCGCCGGTTCCTGCAGGGGCGCCTGCGGCTCCACGGGCGCGGCCAGGGCCTCCGGCCGCTCCGGGGTCTCCGGCCGCTCCGGGGGCGCGGGCCGCGCGGTGCGCTTCCTGCGCAGACGGCCCTCGCCGAGCGAGTTGAGCAGCGCACCGCGCAGCCGGGGCATGGGCTCGGTCGTCGCCTCGTGCTTCGCCCTGCGCCGGGAGCCCTGCGGCTGCGCGATCGCGTCGGCCTTGACCACGCACGTGTTGGTGACCTGGTCGGGGTCGCTCAGCGGCAGCGGCCACGTCGGAGTGGTCGGCCACAGCCTCTTGGTGATCAGCCCGGAGGACTGCTCCCCTCCCGCGGTGGCGCTCCCCGGCTCGTCGTACGGCAGCGCCGCCAGCACCCGGTCGCGTACGGTCGCGGCCGGCCGGCGCCAGGGCAGCCGGGCCAGCACGTCGCCGAGGGGGGAGACGCAGATGGCGTCGTAGACCTCCGCGACGGAGGCGGGCACGAACGGCGCCGATCTCGCGGCGGTCACCGCCGTCTCCAGCGTCTGGGCGAAGCGGCGCGTCGCTCCGGCGATCAGCTCCTCGGCGGTGTCGGCCGCCACGTCGAGGACCAGCGACAGTTCCGGCGCCGGCAGGCCGCACACCTCCGACAGGAGCAGGACCTCACGCTGGTGCGGCCGGATGTCCCGGAACACCCGCTCGATCAAGGAGGTGGCGGGGTCGGCGACGGAGTCGACCGCGGGCAGCGCGTAGCTGACGTCCCGGCGGTAGATCTCCCGGCGCGCCAGCGCGTAGAGCGCGCCGCGCGAGGGCGGCTCGGCGGCCGGAGCGGTGGTGAAGACCGCCACCACGGCGTCGGCGGCGGACGCGGTCTCACCGAGCTGGTCGTGGCAGTACGCGAACAACCCCGCCGCGTGACGCTCGTAGAGCTCGGCGATCAGCTCGCTCCTGGAGCGCAGACCGGTGAGCGGTGCAGTCACGACCGGCTCCTCTGAGGTTCTTGGCTGGTCCGTTCTGAGGGACGCGGCGGAGGGACGGGAGAGGCGTGAGAGTAATCATGCCAACACATCACCGCGTCACGCATCATGAGATGCCCTATTGATAGATATCTAGGCCCGGATTTCGGGTGTTCCCGCCGTAGGCTGGCCGCTGGGTGTTGTGTCCGGAACGGGTCGCGTTGGATATCCGGGGGGTTCGGAGGGAAGAGTGAGGGGCCTCCCGCTGTTGCCTTGATCGCACACTCTTTCGAAGGGCGAGATGGCGTGATCACGTTCGAAGACGTCACCAAGCGCTACCGGGACGGGACGGTGGCCGTGGCCGACCTCAGTCTGGAGGTGCCCACCGGTGCGATCACCGTGTTCGTGGGCCCCTCGGGCTGTGGCAAGACCACGTCGCTGCGGATGATCAATCGCATGATCGACGCCACCTCCGGCCGCATCACCCTCGACGGCCAGGACGTGCGCGAGATCGACCCGCCCACGCTCCGGCGCGGCATCGGGTACGTGATCCAGCAGGCGGGCCTGTTCCCGCACCGCAAGATCGTGGACAACATCGCGACGGTGCCGTACCTGCTGGGCTGGAGCAAGAGGAAGGCGCGCGCCCGCGCGATGGACCTGCTCGAACTGGTCGGGCTCGACCCCGGCCTGGCGGGCCGCTATCCCTTCCAGCTCTCGGGCGGGCAGCAGCAGCGCGTCGGCGTGGCCCGGGCGCTCGCGGCCGACCCTCCGGTGCTGCTCATGGACGAGCCGTTCAGCGCCGTCGACCCGATCGTGCGGGCCAGTCTCCAGGACGAGCTGCTGCGGCTGCAGTCGGAGCTGCGCAAGACGATCGTGTTCGTCACCCACGACATCGACGAGGCGGTCAAGCTCGGCGACACGGTGGCCGTCATGCGCGTCGGCGGGCGGCTGGCCCAGATGGCCGGCCCGGCCACGCTGCTCACCGAGCCCGCCGACGACTTCGTCCGCGAGTTCCTCGGCCGCGACCGCGGCATCCGGCGGCTGTCGTTCATCTCGGCCAAGGAGGTGCGCCTGCGCCCGGCGCCGTCCGATCTGGCGACCGACGAGGACGGCAGGCCGCTCGGCTGGCGCACCGCGAACGGGCTCGCGGCGTACGGCACCTTCACCCCCGAGACCGACTCGCTGCGCGCGGCGCTCGACGCGGCGCTGCTGTCGGCCAACGGCACCGCGGTCGCCGTGGACGAGGAGGGCCGCGTGCGCGGCGTGGCCGGCCGGGACGCGATCGACGAACTGCTCGCCGAGTACGCGCCGCCCGCGTCAGGCGGCTCGGGCGAGGGCTCCTCCGGCGACGGCTCCTCCGAGGAGGCGCCCGCGTGACCGACGAGCCCCTGGTCCGCTGGGACTGGATCGCGCGCAACTGGGCCAACGGGGGCCCCACCGCGATCAGCGCCCTGCTGGAGAACCATGTCGTGATGGCCTTCCTGCCCGTGCTTTTCGGGCTGGTCGTGGCCCTGCCGCTCGGCCTCGCCTGTGTGCGCTGGCGCTGGCTCTACCAGCCGACCGCCGCGCTGATGAACGTCACCTACTCGCTGCCGTCCCTGGTGCTGTTCTCGATCTTCCTGTCGATCACCGGGCTCACCCGGTCGACCGTGGTCATCCCGCTGACGTTCTTCGCGCTCGCGGTGCTGATCCCCGCCGTGGTGGACGGCCTGGCCTCGGTGCCCGATGCCGTACGGCAGTCGGCGGTGGCGATGGGGTTCAGGCCCGCGCGCCGGCTGCTCCGGGTCGAGCTGCCGGTCGCGGTGCCGGTGGTCCTGGCCGGGCTGCGGGTCGCGACCGTCTCCAGCATCAGCCTGGTCAGCGTGGGCGCGCTCATCGGCCAGGGCGGGCTGGGCAACCTGTTCATCGACGGCTGGCAGCGGCAGTTCTACACGCCGATCACGGTCGGGATCGTGCTCATCGTCCTGCTCGCCGTGCTCGCCGACGGGCTGCTCGTGCTCGCCCAGCGGCTGCTGACCCCCTGGTCCCGGGCGAGGAGGACGGCGTGAACTGGCTGGCCGGCTTCTTCGGCGACCCGGCGCACTGGTCGGGCCCGGACGGCATCCCGGTCCGGCTGCTCGAGCACCTGGAGTTCTCGGCCGCGGCCTTCCTCGTCGCGGCGCTGATCGCCGTGCCGCTCGGCCTGCTCATCGGCCACACGGGCCGCGGCGCGCTGCTCGTCGTGGTCGCGGCGAACGCCGCCCGGGCGCTGCCGACGCTCGGCCTGCTCGTGCTCGTGGTGCTGCTGGCGGGGGTGGGAACCGTCCTGCCGGTGCTGATCCCGCTGATCGTGCTGGCGGTGCCGCCCATCCTGGTGAACACGTACGAGGGCGTGCGGGGGGTGGACGCCGACCTGCGCGACGCGGCGTACGGCATGGGCCTGCGCGGGCGTCAGGTGCTGTTCCAGACGCTGACCCCGGTCGCGCTGCCGCTGATCCTGCTGGGCCTGCGCCTCGCCGCCATCCAGGTCGTCTCCACCGCCACCGTCGCGGCGTTCGTCGGGCTGGGCGGCCTCGGCCGGTTCATCATCGACGGCCTGGCGACCAAGACCTACGCGGACGTGGTCGGGGGAGCGGTCCTGGTGGCCGCGCTCGCCCTGGCCGTCCAGCTCGGCTTCGTCCTGCTCGACCGGGTGGCCGTCTCGCCCGGTGTCCGCCAGGTCCGCTAATCTCGATATTATCCCCCTATAATGAAGGGATTTTCTGTTATGAGGCGTATCTTCGGCGTCGCGGCGGTCGCCCTGACCGCGGCGCTCACGTTATCGGCCTGCGGGGGCTCCGACCCCCTCTCCACGACCGCCTCCGCCGCCCCGTCGGCGTCGGGCTCGGGGGACGCCGCCGCCACGAAGGTCGTCGTCGGCTCCTTCAACTTCCCCGAGAGCGTCCTGCTCGCCTCGATGTACGCCCAGGCCCTCCAGGCCAAGGGGGTCACGGTCGAGGAGAAGCCCAACATCGGCAGCCGCGAGGTCGTCTACGACCAGGTCAAGAGCGGCGGCCTGACCGTGCTGCCCGAGTACGCCGGGTCGCTGCTGGCGTTCGTCGACAAGTCGAGCACGGCCAGGACCAAGGACGAGATCCTCGCGGGCCTGAAGGCCAAGCTGCCCCCGGAGCTGGAGATCCTGGAACCGGCGGCGGCCGAGGACAACAACTCGCTCACGGTCACCAAGGCCACGGCCGACAAATACCAGCTCAGCACCATCGAGGACCTCGTCAAGGTGGCGAAGGACTTCGTGGTCGGCGGCCCGCCGGAGTTCAAGCAGCGTCAGGAGGAGAACTTCAAGAACGTCTACGGCCTGGAGTTCAAGCAGTGGAAGCCCACCGGCGACACCACCGCTGACGCGATCAAGAGCGGCACGGTCCAGGTGGGCAACGTGTTCACCACCGACCCCAAGATCGTGCTGAACGACCTCGTGCCGCTGCAGGACAGCAAGAACGCCTTCGGCTCGGAGAACGTGACGCCCCTCGTCTACAAGGCCGGGGTGAACGACACCGTGACCTCCACGCTGAACGCGGTCTCCGCCAAGCTCGACACCCAGACGCTGGTCACCCTGATGAAGCGGATCGCCGTCGACAAGGACGACCCGCCCGTGGTGGCCAAGGACTGGCTCACGCAGAGCGGCCTGCTCTGACGGCGAGGACACAGACGCGAGGGCATAGACGAACGCCTCCCGGTCCGGAGCACGAGCCGTGCTCCGCCGGGAGGCGTTCGTCTGTGTTCACCGGACGGCGATCGGCCCGGCGCGGTGTCGTGTCAGCGGCCGCGTCAGCACGGCGACGGCCCGGTGTCAGCGCGACCGGCGACGGTGGATGCCATGAACGGCTCAGTGCACGCGGCCTCGGGGCCGCGGAAGGCTTCCGCAGACGACACCGTGGTCGGCGGCTGACGAGGGGAATGGCCATGGAACACACCGTCACCACGCTGCCGGCCGCGCGTAAGCCCGGCTGTCCCTTCGACCCGCCGGCGGAGCTGATCGACGCCCGCCGGCACGGCCCGATCAGCCGCTACCGCTTCCCGGACGGACACGAGGGCTGGCTGATCACCGGATACGACCTGGTCCGGTCGGTCCTGGCCGACCCCCGGTTCAGCTCGCGCAAGGAACTCATGCGCCACCACCCGCTGATCGACTTCGGGGAGATCGAGGTCCCTCCGGCGCCGCCCGGCGAGTTCCTCCTCATGGACGACCCGCAGCACAGCCGCTATCGCAAACCGCTGGTGGGCAGGTTCACCGTACGCCGGATGCGACTGCTGACCGAGCGCGTCGAGCAGGTCACCGCCGCCCACCTGGACGCCATGGAGAAGGCCGGGCCGCCCGCGGACCTGGTGACCGCGTTCGCCAAGCCCATCCCCTCCGTCATCATCTGCGAGCTGCTGGGCGTGCCGTACGAGGACCGGGGCTTCTTCCAGGACAACATCGACGCGTTCCTCGGCGGAGAGGTCGGCGACGAGGAACTGTTCGCGGCCTACACAGCGACCCAGCGATACCTCGCGGAACTGGTGGCCGCCAAGCGCGTCACCCCAACCGACGACGTACTCAGCGACCTCACCGACAGCGACCTGACCGACGAGGAGCTGCAGGGGATCGCCCTCATCCTGCTGTCGGCCGGGTTCGACACCACCGCGAACATGCTGGCGCTGGGCACCTTCGCGCTGCTGCGTCACCCGGAGCAACTGGCCGCCTGGCGAGCCGATCCCGCGCTCACCGACCGGGCCGTGGAGGAGCTGCTGCGCTACCTGAGTGTCGCCAAGACGTTCATGCGGACGGCGCTGGAGGACGTCGAGCTGGGCGGCCGGACCATCGCCGCCGGGACGGCCGTCATCCTGTCGTACAACACCGCCAACCGCGACCCCGGACGCTTCGCCGATCCCCACGTGCTCGACCTCGGCAGGCAGGACGGCGGGCACCTGGCCTTCGGCCACGGCATCCACCAGTGCCTGGGTCAGCAGCTGGCCCGCGTCGAGATGCGGGTCGCCCTCCCCGCGCTGCTCAGCCGCTTCCCCACGCTGCGCCTGGCCGTACCGGCCGAGGAGGTCGGCCTGCGGCCGGAGACCGCGGACGTCTACGGGGTGAAGAGCCTCCCGGTCACCTGGGACGCGTGACCGCGAGACACGGCTGACCGCGGCTGACCGCCGTTGACCCGCGGCGGCGGTTAGCCGATAGCGCCACGGCTCGGCACAATTGCTCACGTGCGAGTCGAACTGCTCGGACCGTTCGAGGTCCGCGACCACGACGGGGCCGTGGTGGAGGTTCCCGGGATTCGGCTGCGCGCACTGCTCGCCGCGCTCGCCCTCGAACCCGGCCGGATCGTCACGCGGGCGAGGCTGGTGGACTGGATCTGGGGGCGACGGCCGCCCGCGGACGAGGCCAACGCCCTGCAGGCGCTGGTGTCCCGGCTGCGCAGGGTGATGCCGGGCGGTGTGATCGAGGCGGACGCCGGCGGCTATCGGCTGGCCGTGGCTCCCGACGCCGTGGACGTGTGCCGGTTCGAGCAGCTGGTCGGCCGGGCCCGTGCCGCCGGCCCCGCGGCCAGGGCCGATCTGCTGCGCTCAGCCCTGGCCCTGTGGCGCGGCCCGGCCATGGCGGACATCGCGCTGCGCGACAGCGACGCGTTCGACGCCGCGGTCGCGCGGCTGGACGAACTCCACGTCGCCGCGCTCGGGGACAGGGTGGATGCGGACATTCGCCTCGGCCGCGGGGCCGAGCTGGTCTCCGAGCTGACCGAGCTGGTCGCCGCCCACCCGCTGCGGGAGGGGTTCGTCGCGGCCCTGATGCGGGCGCTCGCCGAAGCGGGGCGTACGGCCGAGGCGCTGACCGTGTACCAGCGGACGCGGGAGCGGCTCGCCGAGGAGCTGGGCGCCGATCCGTCGGCCGAGCTGTCCGCGCTGCACACCGCGGTGCTGCGGGGCGAGCTGGGCCGGCGGGCGGACGACCACAGGACGAATCTGCGGGCCGAGCTGACGAGTTTCGTCGGCAAGGACGACGAGGTCTCCGCGGTCGCCGATCTGGTCGTCAGGCACCGGCTGGTCACCTTGGCGGGGGCGGGCGGCTCCGGCAAGACGAGGCTGGCCGCGGAGACCGCGCGGACGATGCTCGCCGGGCTGCCGGATGGGGCATGGCTGATCGAACTGGCCCCGGTGCGGGCGGGCGGCGACCTGGCGCAGGCCGCCCTCACCGCGATCGGCCTGCGTGACCAGGCGCTGCTCGGCGCCGCGCGGGGCGGGGAACCGATGGACCAGCTGATCGCCGCGGTCCGGGAGCGCGCGATCCTGCTGATCCTGGACAACTGCGAGCACGTGATCGAGGCGGCCGCCGCTTTCGCCGATCGGCTGCTGGGAGAGTGCCGGAGCCTGCGGATTCTGGCCACGAGCAGGGAACCACTCGGCATCACCGGGGAGGTCCTGTGGCAGGTCGAGCCGCTCGCGCTGCCCGCGAAGGGAGCCGGCCCCGCCGAGGCCGGGTCCTCGCCCGCGGTGCGGCTGCTGCGCGACCGCGCGGCTCTGGTGCGCAAGGACGTCGGCTCCGACGCGCGCACCCTGTCGGCCATGGCGCGGATCTGCCGGGCGCTCGACGGGATCCCGCTGGCGATCGAACTGGCCGCGGCGCGGCTGCGCACCATGTCCCTCGACCAGCTGGCCCGCCGGCTCGACGACCGGTTCCTTCTGCTGACCGGCGGCAGCCGTACGGCGCTGCCCCGGCACAAGACCCTGCGCGCGGTCGTGGACTGGAGCTGGGATCTGCTGTCCGAGGCCGAACGCCGCGTGCTCCGGCGGCTGTCGGTGTTCTCCGGCGGAGCGAGCCTGGAGGCGGCCGAGCGGGTGTGCGGGGACGAGGCGTCGCCCGGGGAGCAGGTGCTCGACGTGCTGACCGCGTTGATCGAGAAATCGCTGCTGCTCGCCGACGGCGAGGGCACGCCGCGCTACCGGATGCTCGGCACCATCAGGGAGTACGCGGCGCACCGGCTCGCCGAAGCCGGGGAGACCGAGCAGGCGCGCCGGGCGCACCTCGCCTACTTCACCGAGCTGGCCGAGACGGCCGATCCGCACCTGCGCCGGGCCGGGCAGCTGGAATGGCTGGCCAGAGTCGAGGCCGAGCACGACAACATCGGCGCGGCCGTGCGGGGGGCGATCGCCGAGGGATGGGCCCAGGAGGCGATGCGGCTGGTCGGGGCCGCGGGCTGGTACTGGTTCCTCAGCGGGCACAGGGCCGAGGGCACCGAGTTGAGCATCGCGGCGGCCTCGATGCACAGTGAGATGCCCAGTGAGGCGCACGGTGAGGTGTCCGACGAGGTGCGCGCGATGGCGTACACCATCGTGGCGATGTTCGTGACCTCCAGGGTCGGCGGCGATCAGTACCAGGCGCGGGAGTGGATCCAAGGGGCGTACCGGCTCACCAGGGGCAGCGGGTATCGCAACCCCCTGCTCGGGTTCGTCGCTCCGCTGGAGCGGATGCTGCGCGAGCGGACGGAGTTCCTGCCCGCGTTCGAGCCGCTCATCGCCGACGACGACCCGTGGGTGCGCGCGCAGGCCAGGCTCGCTCGTGGCCGGCTGCGGCTCACGCTCGGCGGCGACGAGACCGACGTGGACACCGACGCCGGGATCGCCCTCGGCGAGTTCCGCGCGCTGGGCGACCGGTGGGGGATCTCGCTGGCGCTGGCCTTCGTGGCCGATCGGCGCGCCATGCGCGGCGAGTTCGCACGCGCGTGCGAGCACTACGAAGAGGCGGTCGTGGCGCTGACCGAGGTGGGCGCGACCGAGGACGTGGTCGGCCTGCGGGCACGGCAGGCGCAGCTGTACTGGCTGCTCGGCGACGAGCGGTCCAGCGCTCGCGCCATGGCGGAGGCGCAGCGGTGCGCGGGCGGGATCACCTGGCCGGCAGTGCTGGGTGAGCTGGCGTTCTCGCAGGCGCAGCTGGCGCGCTGGCGCGGCGAGCCGGATCAGGCGCGCCGGCATCTGGCCAGGGTGGGAATGGAGCCGGACAGTACGGTGCAGGACCAGGCCGCCCGCGCCGCGGCCATGAACCTGTACGGCTACCTCGCCGAGGATCTCGGCACGGCTTGCGCCCATCGGGCCGAGGCCTTCCGCGCGGCCGTGGAGTACGGGTATCCGCCGACGATCGCCGAGGTGCTGGTCGGGATCGCGGATCTCGCGCTGCGCCGGGGAGACCACGAGCAGGCCGTGCGACTGCTCGCGGCGAGCGACGTCGTGCGCGGCACGCCGGATCGTTCGCACCCGGACGCTTCCAGGATCGCCGGGGACGCGCGGAACCGCCTCGGCGAAACCGTGTTCACCGAGGCGGTCCGTGACGGCCGGGGGCGGGACTGGCGCGAGCTGGCCGAGATCACGCTCGCTTCTTGAACGACGCGCGCGCCCACAGGTAGCCGATCAACGCCAGCCCCGCACACCAGGCGATCGCCGTGATGGCCGGGCCCGCCGACGGCGCGCCGGTCAGCAACCCGCGCAGGGTCTCGATGATCGGAGTGAACGGCTGATACTCGGCGAGCTGCCGCGCACCGGGACCCATCGTGTCGGCCGGCACGAACGCGCTGCTCAGGAAGGGAAGGAGCATCAGCGGGACGGCGGCGAAGCCCGCGCTCTCCGGCGTCTTCGCCGCGAGACCGAACGCGACGGTCAGCCAGCCGATCGCCAGCACCGTCAGCACGACGATGCCGATCACGCCGAGCCATTCCGCGAAGCTCGCCGACGGCCGGAATCCCATCAGGAACGCGACCCCGGTGACGAACGCGATGGCGACCAGGCTCCGCAGCATGGTGACGATCACGTACGCGTTCAGCACGGCGGCACGGGACACGTCCATGACGCGAAGCCGGTTGATGAACCCGGTCGTCATGTCGGAGTTCACCGCGATCGCGGTGGCGCCGACGCCGTAGCAGATGGTCGTCAGCATCAATCCTGGCGTCGCGTAGTCGGCGTAGCCGACGCCGACGCTGAACGCGCCGCCGAACACGTAGACCATCAGGAACATCAGAAAGACCGGCATGACGATGCCGTTGAACAGCGCCACCGGATTCCGCATCGTGTGCCGGAGGTTGCGCCGCAGCAGGGTCGTGGAGTCTGCGATGACGTTCATCGGGCGTTGGCCTCCTTGTTCGCGGTACCGGTGAGGGAGAGGAAGACGTCATCCAGGTCCGGGGTGTGCACCGACAGCTCCTCGACGTCGACGGAGTGCGCGTCGAGCCGATCGAGCAGCGCGCGCAACGACCTCACACCGCCGTCGCCGGGCACCCGCAGGGCCAGCTCTTCGTCGTCCCTCGTGGACCCGGGCAGGACCCGTGCCGCGGCGTCGAGTTCGTCGCGGCCGGTGAACCGCAGCCGGACGTGGCTGCCGGGGACCCGGCGCTTGAGCTCGCCGGCGGTGCCCTCGGCGACCAGCCGGCCCTTATCGAGCACGGCGATGCGATCGGCGAGCTGGTCGGCCTCCTCCAGATACTGCGTCGTGAGGAAGATGGTCGCGCCGTCGGCGACCAGCTCCCGGATGATGTCCCACATGGTGCGGCGGCTGCGCGGGTCGAGTCCCGTCGTGGGCTCGTCCAGGAAGATGATCTGCGGCCTGCCGACCAGCGTCATGGCGAGGTCCAGCTTGCGGCGCATGCCGCCTGAGTAGGACGCCGCCGGTTTGCTCGCCGCTTCGGCCAGATCGAACCGGTCGAGCAACCGGCCGGCGATCTGTCTGCCCTCCGCCTTGGGCAGGTGCAGGAGATCCGCCATCAGCAGCAGGTTCTCCTCGCCGGTGAGCAGGTCGTCCACCGAGGCGAACTGCCCGGTGACCCCGATCGCCGCGCGCACCGCCTTGGTCTCCGTGGCCACGTCGTGCCCGGCGACGACCGCCGTGCCGGCGTCGGGGGCCAGCAGCGTGGTCAGCACGTTCACCGTCGTGGTCTTGCCGGCGCCGTTGGGCCCGAGCAGGGCGAAGATCGTGCCGGCTCTGACGTCCAGGTCGACGCCGTCGAGCACGACCTTGTCCTTGTATGCCTTCCGCAGCCCCGAGGCCGCGATCGCTGATCCGTTCATGGCGTCCACGATCGCCGACCGCTCTGATACCGGGCCGTCGCCGTGCTGACGCGGCCGCTGACACGGGCCGCGCGGCGACGCGAGCGTCCACCCCTCAGAGATAGGGCCGCCGGTCACGCCTGGCCTCGTCGTAGCGCTCGCGCGCGGCGCGCGTCTCGGCGAGCCCGGACACCTCGGCCACCGGCACGTCCCACCACGCCTCGGCGGCGGGTGCGGGACCGGAGACCGTCTCGACGTGGACCACGGTCGTGCGGGGGGACGCGACCGCCTTGGCGAGCGCGGCCCGCAGGGTCCGCGGGTCGGCCGCCGTCAGGACGCCGGCGCCGAGGCTGGCCGCGTTGGCGGCGAGGTCCACCGGGAGCCGCTCCCCGTCGAGCCGGCCGCCGGGGCCGCGCCTCCGGTAGGCGGTGCCGAGCCGGAGCGCGCCGACCGCCTCGCTCAGCGCGCCGATCGAGGCGAAGCCATGGTTGTCCACCAGGACGATGACGAGCTTGACGCCCTCCTGCACGGCGGTGGCGATCTCCTGGGCCATCATCAGGTAGGAACCGTCGCCGACGAGCACGAACACCTCGCGCTCGGGGGCGGCGAGCTTCACCCCCAGGCCCCCGGCGATCTCGTAGCCCATGCAGGAGTAGCCGTACTCGACGTGGTACTGCCCGGGGTCGGAGGCCCGCCAGAGCCGGTGCAGGTCGCCCGGCATCGACCCGGCGGCGTTGACCACCACCCCGCCCGCGGCGACCTCGTTCAGCACGCCCAGCACGACCGGCTGGGTCAGCTCGGTCCCGCCGTAGAACCGGTCGATCTCGGCCTGCCACGCGGCGGCCAGCCCGGCCGCCCGGCCCGTCCAGCCGGGGTCGGCCCGCCAGTCCACGTCGCCGAAGGCCGCGCCGAGCGCCTTCAGGGCCTCCCGCGCGTCGGCGACGAGCGTCTCGGCCGCGTGCTTGGCCGCGTCGAACGCCGCCACGTTGACGTTGAGGAACCCGGCCTGCCGGAACAGCGTCCGCGACGCGGTGGTGAAGTCGCCGAAGCGGGTGCCGATCCCGACGACCAGGTCGGCCTCGCGGGCCAGGGTGTCGGCCGCGCGGGTCCCGGTGTGCCCGATCGCGCCCACCGCGCACGGATGGTCGTACGGCAGCGCGCCCTTGCCGGCCTGGGTCTCGGCCACCGGCACGCCGTGGCGTTCGGCGAAGCGGGCCAGCTCGGCGCAGGCGCCGCTGTACCTGACCCCGCCCCCGGCGACGATCAACGGGCGGCGCGAGCCGCGCAGCAGTTCGACGGCCCTGGCCAGGGCGGCGGGTTCGGGGACCGGCCGGGCCACGTGCCAGACCCGGCGGGCGAACAGCTCCCCGGGCCAGTCGTACGCCTCGGCCTGCACGTCCTGCGGCAGCGCCAGCGTCACCGCGCCGGTCTCGGCGGGGTCGGTGAGCACCCGCATGGCCCCCAGCAGCGCCGAGGAAAGCTGCTCGGGCCGGTTGACCCGGTCCCAGAAGCGGCTGACGGGCCTGAGGCAGTCGTTGACGCTGACGTCGTACGACCGGGGGTCCTCCAGCTCCTGCAGCACCGGCGAGGCGACCCGGGTGGCGAACACGTCGCCGGGCAGCAGCAGCACCGGCAGCCGGTTGATCGTGGCCAGCGCGGCCCCGGTGACCATGTTGGTCGCGCCCGGCCCGATCGAGCTGGTGCAGGCGAGCGTGGACAGCCGGTCGGACTGCCGGGCGTAGCCGGCGGCCGTGTGCACCATCGCCTGCTCGTTGCGGGCCGGGTAGTAGGGCAGCGGGTCGCGGGTGCCCGCGCCCTGCTCCGCCAGGGCCTGGCCGATGCCCGCCACATTGCCGTGCCCGAAGATGCCCATGCACCCGGCGATCAGCCGGTGCTCGACGCCGTCGCGTTCGGTCCACTGCCGCGCGAGGAACCGCACCAGTGCCTGCGCCACCGTGAGCCTCGTCGTGTTCGTCATGAGACACCTCCCAGGCGTGGGATCGACGGGCCCACGTGTCGCGCCTCAACGCGTGCCCCGGGTCGTCGGACAAGGCCATGGACCGCTTGTCCGCCGGTCCGGCCAGCACGTTCAGCGGCGTCCCCCCTTCCCGTCTCTCCGTCAGGGGCGTTCCCCGGATCCGGCGGCAGTCCCCGTGCCGGCCTGGACGGCCTCCGTGATCCGCTCGGCCCGGTTGCGTGTCCCGGCCCCCGGTGGCACAGTCGCACGCCGGAGGGGAAGGAGCCGGGGCGTGGGACCTCAGCAGGGACTGTTCACCGAGGCCATGGGGCAGATGGCCGCGGGCGTGGCCGTCGTGACAGTCAAGGACGACCGCGACGACCTGGGCACGACGGTCGCGACCCTGGTGTCGGTGTCGCTCGAACCGCCGCTGGTGCTGATCAGCCTCGACTCGGCCGGATACCTCGCCGAGGTGCTGCTGCGCAGGGATCGCTGGGCCGCGAGCGTCCTCGCGGACGGCCAGCAGGCGGTCGCCTCCAGGTTCGCCACCGCCGGACGGCCGGGCGCCCGGCTCCTGCTGGCCGGGGTCGCCCATCATCGCGGCGCGCACAGCGAGGCGCTCGTCGTGGAGCGCGGGGTGGCGGCGATCGAGGCCGAGACGACCCAGGTCGTCCCGGCCGGCGATCACACCCTGTTCATCGGGGAGGTCCTCGGCGTCGACTACGTCGACGCGTCCAAGGCCCCGCTCGTACGGCTGCGCTCCCGCTACCGTCCGGTCATCTGATCGTCCACCAGCCCGGCAGCACCAGCGGGCCGTACGCCGGGAGGCCGAGCTGCCCGGCCATCCGGGCGAGCGGCCCCCACGCCTCCAGGCGCACCCGGGCGAGCGCGGCCGACTTGTCCTCGCTGGACTCCGGCGGGCGCAGCCGCTCCAGGGGGTGCATGCGGGGATAGGTCCGCACGGGGGCGTCGCCGGGCAGCCCGGCCCGGCGGCGGGCCAGGGCGAGGGCGTCCTCCAGGCCGCCGAGCTCGTCGGCGAGACCGGCCTGCCTGGCGTCGGCGCCGGTCCACACGCGGCCCCTGGCCAGCTCGTGCGCCCGCTCCTCGGTCAGGCCGCGGCCCTGCGCCACCTTGCCCACGAAGTCGCCGTAGATGCGGTCGAGCCAGGCGTTCACCCGCTCCCACTGCTCGTCGGAGAACGCGGTGGACGGCGAGAACATCCCGGCGTTGGCGCCCTCGGAGACCGACTCGGTCACCACGCCGAGCTTGCCGAGCAGCTCGCCGACCACGGGCTTGCCGCCGAACACCCCGATCGAGCCGGTCAGCGTGCCCGGCTGGGCCACGATCACGTCGGCGGCCATCGACACGAAGTAGCCGCCGGAGGCCGCCAGGTCGCCCATCGACACGATGACCGGCTTGCCCGCCCGGCGCGCCAGCACGACCTCCCGCCAGATCGCGTCGGAGGCGACGTACGATCCGCCGGGGCTGTCCACGCGGAACACGATGGCCTTGACCTTCTCGTCCCGGCGGGCCGAGCGCAGGGCGGCGCAGATGGTGTCGGAGCCCATGGCGCCCCCGCCGCCCAGGGGCGAGCGGCCGCTGCGGCCGAGACGGATCATGCCGGTGCCGTGGACCAGGGCGACCGTGGCCGCGCCGGGGTGGGGGACCCTGCGGGACAGCGCGCTCTTGGCGTACCGCGACACGTAGAGCAGGTGTGCGCCCTCGTCGACGGTCTCGGCGTAGACCTCGTCGCGATACTTCAGCCCGTCCACGAGCCCGGCCTCGACGGCCTCCGGCCCGATGAACGGCCCTTGGTCGATCAGCTCGCGCACCCGCTTGGGGTCGAGGCCGCGCCCCTCGGCGACGCCCGCGACGACCTGCTCGGTGACCGACTCGGCGATGCGCCCGGCGGACTCGCGGTGGGCGTCGGTCATGTGGTTCTGGGTGAAGGTGTTGGCCGCGGTCTTGTACTCGTGCCGCTGGCCGAGCTGATACTCCACCCCGGCCTTGGCGAGCGCGTCGCGCAGGAACCGCTGCTCCAGCGCCACCCCGGTCAGGCCCACGTCGCCGGAGGGCTGGAGGTAGACCCGATCGAAGGCGCTGGCCAGGTAGTAGGGGACGGTGCCAGCGCCGAACTCGCCGAAGGTCTCGGCGAACGCGACGGTCCGCTTGCCCGCGGCCCGCAGCTTCACCACGGCCGTGCGCAGCTCCTGCACCATGCCGAGGCCGAGGGGGTTACCGCCGATCTTGACGATCAGCGCGGTGACGCGAGGGTCCTTGCGGGCGCGGCGCAGGCCCGACAGCACCTCGGCGAGGCGCGCCTTGCGCATGGACAGCAGAGCGGTGATGGGGTCGGCGGGCGGGCCTTCCGACAGCCCCTCGGTCAGGTCCAGTTCCAGCACGAGCGGCGCGGTGCGGCGCTGCCGCAGCTTGCCGACCGTTTCTACGATCGTCCTCGTCGCGTCCATGAATGCCACCATAAGCGAAGGTTTCGGCAGGGTGGTCGGACGATCAGGGCCCCCGCACGAGACGTGCGAGGGCCCGTATCGGTGCGAAGCGGTTACTCCAGTCCGGTGGGCCGCGTCACCTGAGGCCGCCGGCCATGGCCGTGATCAGCTCACCGTTGGAGGTGTCGCCGCTGAACTCCCAGAAGAACGCTCCGCCGAGACCCTGGTTCTTGGCGTAGGTCATCTTGCCGCCGATGGTGGCGGGGGTGTCGTAGCTCCACCAGTTCGAGCCGCACTTGGCGTAGGCGGTGCCGGCGACCGTGCCGGTGGCCGGGCAACTGGTCTTGAGGACCTTGTAGTCCTCGATGCCCGCCTCGTACGTGCCGGGCGCGGCGCCGGTGGCGGTGCCGCCGGGCGCGGCCTGGGTGACGCCGGTCCAGCCGCGGCCGTAGAAGCCGATGCCCAGCAGGAGCTTGCTCGCCGGGACGCCCTTGCTCTTGAGCTTCTGGATGGCCGCGTCGGAGTAGAACCCGGCCGTGGGGATGCCGGAGTAGGAGGTGAGCGGCGAATGCGGCGCCGTCGGGCCCTGCGCGGCCCAGGCGCCGAAGTAGTCGTAGGTCATCACGTTGTACCAGTCGACGTACTGCGCCGCGCCGCCGTAGTCGGCGGCGTCGATCTTGCCGCCGTTCGTGCCGTCCGCGGTGATCGCGGCGGTGACGAGGTAGCTGGGGCCGAACTTGGCCCGCAGGGCCGCCATCAGGTTCTTGAACGCCGCCGCACCGCTGGTGTCACAGCTCAGGCCGCAGGCGTTCGGGTACTCCCAGTCGATGTCGATGCCGTCGAACACGTCGGCCCAGCGCGGGTCCTTCAGCAGGTTGTAACAGGAGTTCGCGAACGCGGCGGGGTTGGCCGCCGCCTGCCCGAAGCCGCCCGACCAGGTCCACCCGCCGAAGGAGTAGAGGACCTTGATGTTCGGGTACATCGCCTTGAGCTTGCGCAGCTGGTTGAACGCGCCGCGCAGCGCGTTGGGGTTGTCCCAGGTGTCGGCCTTGCCGTCCACGCTGTTGGCCGCGGTGTAGGCCATGTCGTAGTCGGCGTAGGAGTCGCCGATCGCGCACTGGCCGTTGGTCACGTTGCCGAAGGCGTAGTTGATGTGGGTGAGCTTGGCGGCCGAGCCGCTGCTCACGATGTTCTTCACGAAGTACTGCCGGCCGTAGACGCCCCAGTCGGCGAAGTAGCCCAGCACCTTCTTGCCGCCGGGCGGCGGAGGCGTGCTCGGGCTCGCCGAGGGCGATGCGGAGGGCGACGCCGAGGGGGACGCGGACGGCGAGGCCGAGGGCGAGGCGGACGGGCTGGGGCTCGGGCTCTTGCTCGGGCTGGCCGAGGGGGAGCTGCCCGACAGGAGCCTCCACAGGGCCGGGACGTTCGGCGGCTCCCACCCGGTCAGGGACGTGTGCGCCTGGATGGCCTCGTAGTCCTTGCCGGAGTACGTGACCCGGGCGCCTACGGCGTACCAGGTGTTGGGAGCCCAGGCCGTGTACGCCAGGACGGCCGACTGGCTCTGGGGGGCGGTGGTGGAGGTGGCGGCGGTCGCGGTCCCGATCGCGAGCGGCACGAGTAACGCCGCGCCGGCGATCACGGACCCGAGGAGGATCTTTCGCAACGGAGCTCCTGCTCTTGGGGGGTAAAGGACAGGAAAGTTTCCTATTAGTTAGGAGAGTAAGCGCAGACAGGGAGGGGGTCAACGCCCTCGTCGCCCTCTAAGTGTCGTTTAAGCCTGCGCTAAGGTCGGAGCGCCGTCTTGGGTGAAATCCGGCCCGCCCTGGCCGGGCTAGGCGGTGGTCTCCTGCCTGCAGGAAGCGCCGGTGACCATGTTGCTGCCGGCGGCGGTGATGACGGAGTCGAGCCGCTCCCGGGCGTGCATGAGATCGGTGATGCGCCGGTCGACATGCTCGCGCTCCGCCGCCAGCCGCTTGAGCAGGGCGGGAGTGGCGCGGCCGTCGATGACGCACGGCATGAGCTCGACGATTGTCTTGCTGGACAGCCCGGCGGCATACAACTGCTGGATCAGCCGGACCCGGTCGACCGCGCTCTCGGGATAGTGGCGCTGGCCGCTGGGGCTGCGCTCGGCGCTGAGCAGATTCTGCTCCTCGTAGTAACGCAGGGCCCGGACGCTGACGCCGGTCCGGGCTGCGAGCTCTCCGACGCGCATCTCGTCTCCTGGTGACATCCATCACGTGACTTGCCTCTGACGTCAACGTCAGCTTTTAGCGTAACCGGCGTACGCCTCCGCGGGGGACCTTCTCCTGGCCGGCCTCCCGGCGCACAAGGGCGTGAGCGAGAGGGGCGCCTCGAACGCGTCCTCCACGAGAAGACAGCCCGACCTCACCCATCCGCACGACACCTGAAAGAAGCACACGCATGACCACGTACAAGACGACCGGCCTCACCGGCCCCGCGTCCACCCCGACCGTATCGGTGAAACCGGTCGTGCTGCCCGCGCCGCGGCGCGGCGAGGACCTGCGCGTACGCGTCTCCGCACCGGTCGTCGGCACTGAGCTGCCGATCGTGCTGTTCGCACACGGATTCGGCTCGAACCTGGACGGCTACGCCCCTCTGGTCGACCACTGGGCCTCCCACGGCTTCGTGGTGATCCAGGCCACTCACCTCGACTCCAGGCGCCTCGACATCGCCGCGGACGATCCCCGCAAGCCCGACGTGTGGCGCTACCGCGTGCAGGACATGAAGCGGATCCTCGACGAACTCGACATTCTGGAGGCATCCGTGCCCGGCCTGGCCGGCCGGGTGGACCGCAGTCGAATCGTCGCGGCCGGACACTCCTTCGGTGGCCAGACCGCGGGCATCCTCGTGGGTCTGCGCGTCACGGACCCCAGGACCGGAACCGCGCAGGACATGTCCGACCCCCGGGTCATGGCCAGCATCCAGCTGGCCACAGCCGGCAAGGGCGGCGACGAACTGACCCCCTTCGCCCACGAGAGCGCTCCCTGGCTGCGCGACCAGGACTTCTCCCATATCACCGCGCCCGGACTCGTCGTCGCCGGCGACAAGGACGAGCTTCCGCTCTCCACCCGGGGACCGTCCTGGACGACCGACCCCTACACCCTCAGCCGGGGCGGCAAGAGCCTGCTGACGGTCTACGGCGGCCGGCACTCCCTCGGCGGCATCTCCGGCTACGAGGCGGCGGAGACCACCGACGAAGATCCCGGCCGAGTCGCCCTCGTCCAGCAGGTCACCCTCGCCTACCTGCGCCACGTCACGGGCATCGACCACGCCGACTGGGAAAGGGCGCAGGCCGCCCTCGCCGGTGACTCCCACCCGCTGGGACGACTGGAATCGAAGTAACCACCCGCGCCGAACCCGGCTTCCACACCCACCTGCGGAGCGGAAGCCGTGCTCGGTGCCGAGGGGCGGGCAGGCAAAGCCGTGAGAACGGCTGCGCGAGCGAGGTCAGGCCAGGCGAGCCGGCCGGGCGACAGGACAGTCTCCACACGGGGGCGGCGCGGCGGGCGCCGGCTCTCGTACCATGATTCGGTGCACGGCTTCGTCCGCTCCGTGTGGTCCGAGCCCCGTCCCCCCGATCCACCCGTACGCGTGTGGCGGGACTGGGCGCTCGTCGGGGTGCTCGTGCCGCTCGCGGTGCTCGAAGGCGTGCTGCGGCCGGACCTTCCGTGGCGGCTCTTCGAGGTCGCCGTCACCGCCGGGCTGGTCCCCATCCTGCTGTGGCGGCGGACCCGGCCGCTGGCGATGCTCGCGATCTGCTTCGTCGCGACGGATGTGATCCCGGTCCTCGTGACCGGCGCGACCCTCGACATGTACACGCTGGGATACATGCTGATCCTGCCGTACGCCATGTTCCGGTGGGGATCGGGCAGGGAGATCGCGGCCGGCCTGGGGCTCATGCTGGCCGCCGCCGGTCTGTCCGTGCTCGTCAACCACGGCGCTCTGCCCGACGTGGTCGGGCCGTTCGCCGTCATGCTCGCGACCACCAGCCTGGGCGGCGCGTTCCGCTATCGGGCCGGGGCGCGGATGCGCGAGCTCGACCAGGTCAAGCTGCTGATGCGCGAGCAGCTCGCCCGCGACCTGCACGACACCGTCGCACACCACGTCTCCGCCATGGCCATCCGCGCACAGGCCGGGCTCGCCACGGCGGCGTCGCGTCCGGACGCCGCGGCCGACGCGCTCCGCGTGATCGAGGCCGAGGCGGCGCGGGCCCTCGACGAGATGCGCGCCATCGTCCGCGTCCTGCGCCGGGACCGGCCGGCGGAGCTGACCCCCGGCCGGCGCATCGCCGAACTCGAACGACTCGCCAGCCGGGGCGGCTCCCACCACCCGGCGGTCGAGGTGGAGATAGCGGGTGACCTGGACGGCCTGTCGCCGTCGGTCGAGTCCGCCGTCTACCGCATCGCCCAGGAGGCGGTGACCAACGCCGTACGGCACGCGCGCCGCGCCACCCGGGTCGAGGTGCGCGTCGCGGCGGACGAGACGGCGGTGCGCCTGTGCGTGCGCGACGACGGCGACGGGGGCTCCGGCCGTCAGGCCGTGCCGCCGGGATACGGGATCATCGGCATGGGCGAGCGGGCGAACCTGCTCGGCGGCACGTGCGTGGCCGGCCCGGACCACGATGGGGGGTGGACGGTGACCGCGGTGCTTCCCCGGGCCGGGGCCGCGACATGAGCGAGCGAGCCGATGGGCACGGCGTCCGGGTGCTGATCGCCGACGACCAGGAGATCGTCCGCACCGGGCTCTCGATGATCCTCGACGCCCAGCCGGACATCGAGGTCGTCGGCACGGCCCCCGACGGGCGGCGGGCCGTCGAGCTCGCGCGACGGCTGCGCCCCGACGTGTGCCTGTTCGACATCCGCATGCCGGGGACCGACGGCATCGAGGCGACCCGGTCCCTCGCCGGGCCGGACGTCGCCGACCCCCTCGCCGTCGTCGTGATCACCACGTTCGACCTCGACGAGTACGTCTACGCCGCGCTGAGAGCGGGGGCCCGGGGGTTCCTGCTGAAGAACGCGGGCGCCGACATGCTCGCGCAGGCCGTGCACGCCGCCGCCGGCGGCGACGCGCTGATCGCCCCCAGCGTCACCGCGCGGCTGCTCGGGACCTTCGCCCGCACGGGTCCCGCCGCCTCACCCGCGCAGCCTATCGAGGCGCTCACCTACCGGGAGGAGGAGATCCTCGCCGCGGTGGCGCGCGGCCGGACCAACGGCGAGATCTCCACCGAGCTGCACATCTCGCTCAGCACGGTCAAGACGCACGTCGCCAGCCTGATGGCCAAGCTCGGCGCCCGCAACCGCGTGGAGATCGCCATCTGGGCCTACGAGACCGGCCGCGTCAGGAGCTGACCGGGGGCCGGGCTCGGGACGGCGGCGTTCAGCGGGGGATCGCCCACCGCGGCGTCCAGGTCCCAGCCGCGTCGCGGCCCGTCGTGGCGGCGGCGAGATGGGCGCGGAGGGTGGCCAGCGCGGGGTGGGGGTCGTCGCGGCGCCACAGGAGCGAGTGCGGATAGACGGGCACGGGGTCGGTCACCGGGATCCGGCGCAGGTCGTATCCGGCGGGCCAGACGAGGCGGGTGTGCCCGCCCATGAAGGTGGCCAGGGCCGGGGTGTCGGCGATGGTGTCGAGGAGCGCGTCGGAGCCGAAGTTGGGGCCGGTCGCCTCGATCGTGAGGCCGAACTCGGCGACGAGGTCGTCGTAATAGGTGGCCCACTCGGTGCCGGGGACGATGCCGGGCATCCAGATGCGGTGCCCGGCGAGCCGGGCGACCGTCACCGACCGGGCGCCCGCCAGCGCGTGGTCGGGGCCGGTGAGGAGCTGGAGCGGCTCGTCGAGCACCCGGGCGGCCTCGATGTCCTCGGGCAGGGGCCGGCCGGGCATGGCGACGGCGCGGAAGGACGCGTCGATGGCGCCGGACCGGATGGCGGCGACGGCCTTCTCGATGTCGAACAGCATCACCACGTCGAGGTCGATGTCGGGGTGCGCGCGGTGGAAGCCGCGCATCAGGCCCGAGGCCGCGCTGCGCGAGGCGATCATGTCGACGCGCAGCGGGCGGCGGCCGGTGCGCACGGACGCGACCGCGCGCTCCGCGCCGCGCAGCAGCTCACGGGCATGGGGCAGGAACGCCTGCCCGTCGATGGTGAGCTCGGCGCCGCGCGGCGTGCGGGTGAACAGCCGCACGCCGAGGTCGCGCTCCAGCGCGGCGATGCGCTTGGAGACGGCCTGCTGGGTGACCGCCAGGTCGGCGGCGGCCTCCTGGAACTGCCCCGCGTCGGCGGCGGCGACGAAGGTCCGGACGGTCTCGATGTCCATGCGGACACCCTAGGGATACAACCGCCGGTTGTGGCCTGGTGGCTTTGCCGTTGTTTGATCCCCGGTCATGGTGCTCGATTTGATGCTTCCGGTCGCGGATCGGTTGTGCGGGTGAGTGACGGGGGTCGGACATGCGGAACGGGCACCGGCTGGGGCGGCGGTTCGGGTGGCTCTGGGCAGCGTACGGGACCAGCGCGCTCGGCACCTGGCTCGCCTTCGGCGCGTTCCCGCTGATCGCGATCCAGGTGCTGCACGCCGGCCCGGCAGAGGTCGCGGCGCTGTCGTCCGTCGGGGCGGCGGTGGGCGCGGCCGTGGCGGTGCCGCTGGGCCCGTGGGTGGAGTTCCGCCGAAAGCGGCCGGTGCTGATCGGGATGGACCTGGCGCGGTTCGCGGCGCTGCTGACGATCCCCGCCGCGTTCGCGCTCGGCGTGCTCTCCTTCGTCCAGCTCCTGCTGGTCTCGGTCGTCGCCGCCGCGGCCGACATCACCTTCCGCGCCGCCTCCGGCGCGTACCTGAAGACGCTGGTGCCGGCCGAGGACCTGCTCGTCGCCAACGCCCGGTTCGAGTCCACGGCCTGGACGACCACGATCATCGGACCTCCGCTGGGCGGTGCCCTGATCGGGCTCCTCGGCCCGGTGGCGACGGTGGTGGCCGACGCGGTCAGCTACCTGCTCTCGGCCCTGGGCATCCGGGCGACGGGCGGCGGGGAGCCGCGGCCCGAGCACCGGGAGGCCACGCGCCCGCGGGCCGGGGACCTGCTCGACGGGTGGCGGTACATCCTCGCCGATCCGGCGCTGCGGCCCCTGTTCTTCAACACCGCCGTTTTCAACGGCCTGGTGATGGCCACAAGCCCGCTGCTGGCCGTCCTGATGCTCGGCCCGCTCGGGTTCGCGCCGTGGCAGTACGGCCTCGCCTTCGCCGCGCCCTCGATCGGCGGGCTGCTGGGTGCGCGGCTGGCCCGGCCGCTCGTCACCCGGTTCGGGCAGCACCGGGTCCTGGTCGTGTCCGGGGTGCTGCGCGCGCTCTGGCCCGTCGGCCTGGCCTTCGTGGGAGCGGGCACCGGAGGGCTGCTGCTGGTGATGGGCGTCGAGCTCGGGCTCATCTTCTGCTGCGGGGTCTTCAATCCCGTCTACGCCACCTACCGCCTCGATCGCACCGCGACCGGCCGGGTCACCCGCACGCTGTCCGCCTGGGCCGTGACGACCAAGGCCTCGACCGCGCTCCTGACGGCGGTCTGGGGCGTGCTGGGCGGCCTGCTCGGCCCGCGTACGGCCATCGGCCTGGCCGGCGTGCTCCTGCTGGCGACCCCGCTGCTGCTTCCCCGGCGCGCCGCGGCGAGTATGAGCCGCCTACCTCGGTCTGCGGGACGGAGCCGGGAGCCGGGGGCCTCTGCGGACGGCCCACTCGGCGACGACGAGGTTGATCACCCATCCGGCGCCCATCAGCAGCGCCCGGGGGAGCGGGCCGGGCTCGCCGGCCAGCGCCATCCAGGGACCGACGGTCAGCAACTGGGTGCCCGCTCCCATGCCGATCGCGTAGCCCCGCGTCATCCACGCGCGGTGACGGGCGACGTTCCGGCGCCGGATCGCCGCGAAGCCGAGGACGAGAGAAACGATCATGAGGGTGCCGAACACCAGTCGCAGGCCCACGAGGAGGGCGCTGTCGTTCTGCAACGGGGGATAGAACAGCGTCATCCACAGACCTGAGAACGCGCTGACGAGCCCGGACGGAACCACGAGCCGGCCGGCGGCGCGGTGCCAGGCGGGCCTGCGCCGGCGCAGTCCGTGGGCGAACTGGAGGGCCCCCAGGACGCTGAAGAGGGTGACGGAGACGATGTGCGCGACGACGGGCGCGGGCGTCGCGAAATAGCGGACGCTGTCGTGGGTGATCGGCCCGCCGCCGGCCAGTTGCCCCAGCCGGGTGGAACCGGCGATCGCCGGGACGGCGCTGAGCGCGATCAGCGCGGCGGGCACGAGCCATCCCGCCCTGCGATTCCCGCCTGCTGCGGTGCTCCGGGCGAGTGCGGGCCGTTCCATCGATTCGGTCATGCGCCGATCGTGGTCCGCGAGGGGGCTGCGGTTCATCGGCGCAACGGCCTGATCTGTGCCGTCCGATCGGCCGCCGATCGGGCGTACTTTCGGCTGATACGCCCTGCGCGCGCCGCTTCTTACGCTGGCACTCCCCACCGCCGAGGTGATGAGGAGAATCCCATGAAGGCCTACGTCCTGCGCTCGTACGGTCCCCCCGACGTCCTGGAGCTCACCGACGTCGGCACGCCCGTGCCCGGCCCCGGTGAGGTGCTGGTCCGGGTGCGCGCCACCTCCGTCCAGCCGTACGACTGGCACCACATGCGAGGCGAGCCGTACGCCGCGCGCCTGATGGGCGGCACGCTCGGCCCGCGCGGGCCGCGAATCGGCATCCTGGGCGCCGACGTGGCGGGACAGGTCGAGGCGGTCGGCGCCGGCGTCACGGGGTTCCGCCCGGGCGACGAGGTGTTCGCGCTGCTCACCCAGGGCGGCTTCGCCGAGTACGTGTGCGTGCCGGAGAGCGCGCTGGCCCGCAAGCCGGAGACCCTGTCGTTCGAGCAGGCGGCCGCGGTGCCGCTGGCGGCCGTCACCGCGCTGATGGCACTCGACCAGGGAGGGGTTCAGGCGGGCCACGCCGTTCTCGTGAACGGGGCCTCGGGCGGCGTCGGGACGTTCGCCGTGCAGCTCGCCAAGGCGTTCGGCGCCGAGGTCACCGGCGTGTGCAGCGGGCGGAACGCCGAGCTGGTGCGGTCGATCGGCGCGGACGAGGTCGTCGACTACACGAAGGAGGACTTCACCCGGCGCGGGCCGCGCCACGACGTGCTGCTCGACATCGCGGGCACCCGCTCGCTGCGGGCCTGCGCGCGGGTGCTGAAGCCCCGGGGGACGCACGTCGTCGTCGGCGGGCCGGCCGGACGGTGGCTGCAACCCGTCGGCCACACTCTCGCGACGCTCGCGGTGTCGCCGTTCGTGTCCCAGCGCGTGGTCATGACCCAGGTGATCGGCGCCCGGAACATCCGGGGCGACCTGATGCGGCTGACCGAACTCATCGAGGACGGCAAGGTCACCCCGGTGGTCCACCGCAGCTACCCGTTCGGCGAGATCCCGGCGGCCATCGCGTACGTGGAGCAGGGGCACGCCCCCGGAAAGGTCGTCGTCACGGTATGAGCCGCCCGTCACTTCGCGGGGGCGAGGGCGGCGAAGGTCTCCTTCGCCGCAAGGCGCATCTGCGGCACGAACTGCTGGAGCGGCTCGGGCAGCCGGGACAACAGGATCTCGACCTCCTCCGCGGTGCCGACCTGGTCAAGGAAGCCGACCATGAGGTGGGCGCCGACGGGCGGCGTGGTGGCGATCACCTGCTCGGAGAACGCGTCCCACGTCTCGGGGGACAGCTCGCGCAGCGCCGGGAACAGGAGGGGCTCCTCATGGGCGAGGTGGCGATCAACGATGTCACGCACCGCGATCGCGGCCTTCGCCAGGGCGTCCCGGCCGGCGCCGTCCTCGACCGGCATGGAACCGAGGGCGTCGAGGGCCGCGTCGAGCTCCTCGTGCTCGGTGCTGAGCGCGGCCAGTCCCTCGGCGCGCTCCGAGGAGGCGGCGATGAGCAGGGGCCACAGCTCCCGGTCCTCGCTCTCGTGGTGGTGGTGCAGGTTGGCCACCAGGAAGTCGCGCAGCTCGGTGAGGGCCGCGCCGGGGACCGAGGGCCGCTTCGCGGCGTCGGCCAACAGTGCCGAGGCGGCGCGGTGGGTGTCGTGGGCGAGGCGGGTTTCGATGACCGCTACGGGCTCGATAGTTGAATTTTGCACGAGCGGCACACTATTGATTAGAGACATATCTAGTCAACAGACACTTCTACTATTGCCGGGTGAACAGGTATCACTCTCCGCGTCGCGCCGACGCCGCCGCCGACACCCGCCGTGCCATCATCGGCGCCGCCCGCGACCTCTTCACCGCGCACGGGTACACCGCCGTTACGGTGTCGCAGATCGCCAAAGCGGCGCAGGTGGCGGTGCAGACGGTGTACAGCAGCGCGGGCGGCAAGGCGGCCATCCTGGCGGAGATCCTGGCCCCGGCGGTACACGACCGGCGCGTTGCCGAGACCCTCAAGGCGGCGGTCGCGGCGACGGATCCCCGTGAGATCGTCGACATCACCGCGGCCGGCACCCGCGCCACCCACGAACGGCACTGGGACGTCCTGTTCCGGCTGCTCCACGGCGGTCTGGGAGAGGCGTCCGGCGTCGAGGTGACCGAGGAGGCCAACGGCGAATATCTGAACGCCCTCGCCGTGGTGGCCGACCGGCTGGTGACGCTGGGCGCTCTCCGTCCTGAACTGGACCGCGCCTCGGCCCTCGACGTCCTCTGGTTCTACCTGGGGCAGCGCTCCTGGTTCCTTCTCGTCGGCGAACGCGGCTGGGACTTCGAACGCGCGGAGAGATGGCTCGCCGCCTCGGCCAAGGAGGCGCTGCTGAAAGAGCCGTGAGCCTCACCTCCGGCCGCGCGAACGGCCGCTCGGCCCGCGCGGGCCGCGAATCGGCGGTGGTCGGCACGGCCTGACCGGCCTTTCCCGGGCCCGCCTCGTCCGCTTCGGCCGAGCGCGTCAGAGCTCGGCGACCAGGCCCTCGGGCTCGATGTCCGTTCGCTCGGTGTCCGCCGCCTCGGTGGCCGTCTCCTCCATCTCCGGGCTCACGGCCGTCGGGCTCTCCACCGGGCGCAGCCACACGACGCCGAGCGGCGGCAGGCTCAGCCGGGTCGAGCAGGGCAGCCCGTGCCACGGCGCCTCCACCGACTCGACCGCGCCCATGTTGCCGACGCCGCTCCCGGCGTACTCGTACGCGTCGGTGTTGAGGATCTCCTCCCACCGCCCGGGAGTGGGCAGGCCGAGGTGGTAGTCCTCGTGCGGGCTGCCGGAGAAGTTGGCGACGCAGGCCAGCACCGAGCCGTCCGCGCCATAGCGCAGGAACGACAGCACGTTGCCCGAGGCGTCGTCGGCGTCGATCCAGCGGAAGCCCTCGTGGGTGTTGTCGCGCGAGTACAGCGCGGGCGACTCCCGGTAGACGCGGTTCAGGTCCTTAACCAGGCGGCGTACGCCCTGGTGGTAGTCGAAGTCCAGCACCCACCAGTCGAGGCCGTTCGCCTCCGACCACTCGGCCCCCTGGCCGAACTCGCCGCCCATGAACAGCAACTGCTTGCCGGGGTGGGCCCACATGAAGCCGTACAGCGCGCGGAGGTTGGCGAAGCGCTGCCACTCGTCCCCGGGCATCTTGCCCAGCAGCGACCCCTTGAGGTGGACGACCTCGTCGTGCGACAGCGGCAGTACGAAGTTCTCCGAGAAGGCGTACATCAGGGAGAACGTCATCTGGTGGTGGTGATACTGCCGGTAGATCGGCTCGCGGGACATGTAGCTGAGCGAGTCGTGCATCCAGCCCATGTTCCACTTGAAGCCGAAGCCGAGTCCGCCGAGGTGGACGGGCCGCGACACGCCGGGCCAGGCGGTCGACTCCTCCGCGATCGTCACGATTCCCGGTTCCTCGCGGTAGACGACGGCGTTCATCTCCTTGAGGAACTCGATCGCGTCGAGGTTCTCCCTGCCGCCGTACTCGTTGGGCGTCCACTCGCCCTCGCGCCGCGAGTAGTCGAGGTAGAGCATCGAGGCCACGGCGTCCACCCGCAGGCCGTCGACGTGGAACTCCTTGAGCCAGTAGAGCGCGTTGGCCACGAGGAAGTTGCGCACCTCGTTGCGGCCGAAGTCGAAGACGTACGTGCCCCAGTCGGGGTGGGTGCCGCGGGCGGGGTCGGCGTGCTCGTAGAGCGGCGTGCCGTCGAAGCGGGCCAGCGCCCACTCGTCCATCGGGAAGTGGGCGGGGACCCAGTCCACGATCACGCCGATGCCGGCCCGGTGCAGCTCGTCGACCAGGTGGCGGAAGTCGTCGGGGGAGCCGAATCGCGAGGTCGGGGCGTAGTAGGAGGTCACCTGGTAGCCCCACGAGCCGCCGAAGGGGTGCTCGGCGACCGGCAGGAACTCCACGTGGGTGAAGCCCATGTCCGTGACGTACGCGACCAGCTCGCGGGCGAGGTCGCGGTAGGACAAGCCGGGCCGCCAGGAGCCCAGGTGCACCTCGTAGGTGCTCATCGGCTCGGCGAGGGCGTCGTGCGACGGCCGGGCCGTCATCCACTCCTCGTCGCGCCACTCGTAGGCGGACCTCTCGACGATGCTGGCCGTCGCCGGGGGCACCTCGGTGCGGCGGGCCATCGGGTCGGCCTTCTCCCGCCAGATCCCGTCGAGGCCGAGGATCTGGAACTTGTAGCGCGTGCCCTCGCCGATCTCCGGGAGGAACAGCTCCCACACGCCCGACCGGCCGAGCGAGCGCATGGGGTGGGCGGCGCCGTTCCAGTGGTTGAAGTCGCCGATCACCCGCACGCCCTGGGCGTTGGGCGCCCAGACCGAGAAGGCCGTCCCGTCCACGTCCTCGTGACGTATCACGCGCGCCCCGAGCACCTCCCACAGCCGCTCGTGCCGGCCCTCACCGATCAGGTGGAGGTCCAGCTCGCCCAGCGTCGGCCAGTGCCGGTAGGGGTCGTCCGTCTCGTACGGCGGGGCGTCGGGATAGGTGATGCGCAGGTGATAGTCGGGGACCTTGTCGACGCCGGGCAGCGTCACCTCGAACACCCCGAACGCGAGATGGCTCATCGCGTGCGCCGACCCGTCGGCCAGCACCTCGACCCTCTCCGCGAAGGGGCGCAGGGCCCTGATCGTGACGCCGTCGGGCCCGGGATGGGCCCCCAAGATGGAGTGGGGGTCGTGATGCGCGCCACCCGCCAGCCGGTCCAAGTCCATGTCGCCCAACCTGCCCTAAAGGTCGTGTTTCAAAAGCCATGTCCTGCTGCGCGTGGCCCAGATGGCGCCTCGCTGCGTTGTCGTCGTCGCCCGTAGCCTCCGGCTACGAGCTTCTCCTCCGCCTTGCGATGCATCCATCTGGATCCCCGCTCGCGACGGACAGCACTTTTTCAACACTCCCGAGATATATCCCTCCGAACACCCCGATCTTGTCAGCGAAAAGCCGCGAGCGGGATGGGCAGCCACGAGGGGCGGTTGCGCGCCTCGTAGACCACCTCGTAGACCGCCTTGCTCAGTTCGAGCGCGCGCAGCAGCACCGCGTCGTCGCCGCGAATGCGCCCGCCGCCCTCGGAGTAGCCGGCAAGGAACGCGGCCCGGTTGCGCTCGGACCACTCCCTGGCCCGGCCCTCCAGCGCGGCGGCGTTGGGATGCCCGGCCAGCAGGTGCCGTGCGGCGTACTCGAAGGAGCGCAGCATGCCCGCCACGTCGCGCAGCGGCGAGTCGAGCGCCCGCCGTTCGGCCAGCGGCTGACCCGGCTCGCCCTCGAAGTCGAGCACCACCCAGTCGGTCATCGTGCGCATGACCTGGCCGAGGTGGTAGTCGCCGTGCACGCGCTGCACCGGGATCTCGTGACCGAGGTCGGCCAGCCGGTCGAACGCCTCGGCGGCCACGTCGGCGTGCTCGCCGAGGCGCGGCACCTCGGAGACCGCCTTGTCCAGGCGGCGGCGGAACCGCTCGGTCATCCGCTTGATCTCGGGCGGCTCGATCGTCCCCGTGGGGAAGGCCCGTGCGAGCTCCCGGTGCACCTGTGCGGTGGCCACTCCGAGCCGCTGCGCCTCGGCGGCGAAGTCGCCTCCGGCGTCCTCCGCCGGCATGCCCTCCGGGCACGCGTAGAGGTCGCGCACGCTGGTCAGCGCCATCGACCAGCCCTCGTTGGCGTTCTGCAGGTACTCCTGCATGATCGCCAAGGTGGTGGGCTCGCCCTGGAGCTCGGTCTCGATCCAGCCGTACGGCTTGGCCACGTGGGCCGAGCCCGCGTCCGCCAGCGCCGTGATGATCTCCAGCTCGGGGTTGACCCCCGGGTTGAGCTGGCGGAACAGCTTGAAAATGTACGTGTCGCCGTACACCAGCGAGGTGTTCGACTGCTCGGCGGTCAGCACGAGGCTGCGTTGCGAGGTGTCGATCTCCACCCCGTGCGCGGGATGGAAGCCGAGGCCGTCGAACCGGCGGTCGGCGGCCATCCCCTCCAGCAGATGCCCCGTCAGGGCGGAGTCGTGCAGCGCGTCGTACACCTCGACCTCGCGGCCGTCGTCGCGGCGCCAGGTGCCGATCCGGACGTGCCCGAGCCGGTCGGGCAGGTGCTCGCGCAGCCCGACCGGGATCTGGTAGCGCGTGCGGCGCTCCCCCTGCCGCACACATGCGATCAGATGGAGCAACGCCGGGTCGCCGGAGGCGATCTCGATCTCGGAGTCGATGGACAGGTCGTCGATGGCGCGCCCCTTGCCGGCGAACCACCGTTGTCCGGTGATCCAGCCGGCCAGGAGTCCCTGAAGTGAAGTCGTCACTCCTCCTTCGTGCCGGCCGTCCTCTGCGTGACGGGCAGTGTGAACCAATAGAACCCATGCCCGGGGAGCGTCAAAAGATACGGAAGCTCGCCGATCGGAGGGAAGGGAACTCCGCCCATGCACTCGACCGGCGTGGATCCCTCGAACCTGCGCAGGTCGAGCTCGACCGGCTGAGGGAAGCGCGACAGGTTGTTGACGCACAGGACCCGGTCGTCGCCCAGCTCGCGCACGAACGCGAGCACGCTCGGGTTGGACGAGTTGAGCTCGGTGAACTCGCCGAGGCCGAACACCGGGTGACGCTTGCGGATCTCGATCATCCGCTTGGTGAAGTGGAGCAGCGAGCTGGCGCTCTTCTGCTGCGCCTCGACGTTGATCGCCTGGTATCCGTAGATCGGGTCCATGATCACCGGCAGGTAGAGCCGGCCGGGGTCGCAGCTGGAGAAGCCCGCGTTGCGGTCGGGCGTCCACTGCATGGGCGTGCGGACGCCGTCCCGGTCGCCGAGCCAGATGTTGTCGCCCATGCCGATCTCGTCGCCGTAGTACATGACCGGCGAGCCGGGCAGGCTGAGCAGCAGCGCGGTGAACAGCTCGATCTGGTTGCGGTCGTTGTCCAGCAGCGTCGCCAGCCGGCGGCGGATGCCGACGTTGGCCCGCATGCGGGGGTCCTTGGCGTACTCGGAGTACATGTAGTCGCGCTCTTCGTCGGTGACCATCTCGAGCGTGAGCTCGTCGTGGTTGCGCAGGAAGATGCCCCACTGGCAGTTCTCGGGAATCTTCGGCGTCTGGGCCAGGATCTCCGAGATCGGGTAGCGCGACTCCCGCCGCACCGCCATGAAGATGCGCGGCATCAGAGGGAAGTGGAAGGCCATGTGGCACTCGTCGCCGCCGGTGACCGGGTCGCCGAAATACTCCACCACGTCGGCGGGCCACTGGTTGGCCTCGGCCAGCAGCACCCGGTCGGGGTAGAGGCGGTCCACCTCGGCCCGCACCCGCTTCAGGTACGCGTGGGTCGCGGGCAGGTTCTCGCAGTTGGTGTCCTCCTGCTCGAACAGGTAGGGGATCGCGTCGAGCCGGAACCCGTCGATGCCCAGGTCGAGCCAGAAGCGGATGACCTCCAGCATCGCGTCCTGCACGTCCGGGTTCTCGAAGTTGAGGTCCGGCTGGTGGTGGAAGAACCGGTGCCAGTAGTACTGCCCGCGGACCGGGTCGAAGGTCCAGTTGGACGCCTCGGTGTCGATGAAGATGATCCGGGCGTCCTTGTACTGCTCGTCGGTGTCGCTCCAGACGTAGAAGTCGCCGTACGGCCCCTCGGGGTCGTTGCGGGACGCCTGGAACCACGGGTGCTGGTCGCTGGTGTGGTTCATGACCAGGTCGGCGATGACCCGGATGCCTCGCTTGTGGGCTTCGTCCACAAGCCTGATGAAGTCTCCCAGATCACCGAAGTCCGGGAGGATCTTCATGTAGTCCGAGATGTCGTACCCGCCGTCCTTGAGGGGGGACTCGTACAGCGGGAGCAGCCAAAGACAGTCGATGCCGAGCCACTGGAGATAGTCCAGCTTCTCGATGAGGCCACGGATGTCGCCGGTGCCGTCGCCGTTCGAGTCGGCGAAGCCCCGGATCAGCACCTCGTAGAAGACAGCCCGCTTGTACCAGTACTTGTCCCGTGGCTCCTCCTCGGTGAAGGTGTTGGGGACCGGTTGCGTGTGGCTGGGCTGGGTGTGACTGGGCTGAGGTGTCGTCGAGCTCACCTTTTGACTCCCCGGATGTGCCGAGCTGCGCTCACGGGCGGTGCGCTGACCCGTGGCGGAGCGTGAGAATGTGTGCGGGATGGACGTGCGGGTCGAGGCGCACGTAGTTCGCCTGCCCCCAGCGGTACGACTCGCCCGACAGTTGGTCGTCCACGACGAACTCGGCATGCCAGTCGAGACCGAGGGCCGGCATGTCGAGCCAGACCGTCGCCTCGTGTGTGTTGTGTGGATCCAGATTGACGACGGCCAGCACGACATCGCCTAGTCCGTGCCGTCGTGAGGCCGTGTCATAGGCGCCGGGCAGCCGCTTGGAGAAGCAGATCACGTTCGGCTGGTCGACGTTGTGAAACCGTAGGTTACGCAATTCCTGGAGTGCCGGGTGCGCTCTTCGCAACAAATTGAGCTGGGTAATGAGCGGGGCAAGGCTGCGGCCCTCACGCTCCGCTTCGGCCCAGTCACGCGGCCTGTACTGGTACTTCTCGCTGTCGAGGTACTCCTCGCTGCCCGGACGGACCGGGACGTTCTCGGCCAGCTCGTACCCGGAGTACACACCCCACGTAGGCGCCATCAACGCGGCCAGAACGGCGCGGATCTTGAACGCCGGCAGGCCTCCGTGCTGGAGGTACTCGTGCAGGATGTCGGGCGTGTTGACGAACAGGTTCGGCCGCAGGTAGTGCGAGGTCTCGTGGGACAGCTCCCGCAGGTACTCCTCCACCTCTGGCTTGGAGTTGCGCCAGGTGAAGTACGTGTACGACTGGTGGAACCCGACCTTGGCGAGCGTGCGCAGCATCGCCGGGCGGGTGAACGCCTCGGCGAGGAACAGCACGTCGGGGTCTGTCGCGCCGATGTCGGACAGCAGCCGCTCCCAGAACCTGACCGGCTTGGTGTGCGGGTTGTCCACCCGGAAGATCCGCACGCCGTGGTCCATCCAGTGCCGGACCACCCGCTTGATCTCCGCGTAGATCCCCTCGGGGTCCTTGTCGAAGTTCAGGGGGTAGATGTCCTGGTATTTCTTCGGCGGGTTCTCGGCGTACGCGATCGAGCCGTCGGCCCGGATGTTGAACCATTCCGGGTGTTCCTTTACCCAGGGATGGTCGGGGGAGCACTGGAGCGCGAGGTCGAGGGCGACCTCCATGCCCAGCTCGCGCGCCTTGGCGACGAACTCGTCGAAGTCCTCGATCGTGCCCAGATCGGAGTGGATCGCGTCGTGCCCGCCCTCCTGTGAGCCGATGGCCCAGGGCGACCCGGGGTCGTACTGGTCGGGGGTCAGGGTGTTGTTGCGGCCCTTGCGGAACTGCGTCCCGATCGGGTGGATCGGCGGCAGGTAGACCACGTCGAAGCCCATCTGGGCGATCGCGGGGAGCCGCTTGGCCGCCGTCCTGAACGTGCCCGGCTTGGGCGCGACGTCCTCCTGCCCCACCACGGCGCCCTCGGACCGGGGGAAGAACTCGTACCAGGAGCCGAACAGCGCCCGCCGCCGGTCCACCCGTACGCGGTTGCGGCCCGACCGGGTGAGCAGGTCGCGCAGCGGGTGCGCGGCGATCAGCGCGGCCGTCTCGGGCAGCTGGGTCACCGCGAAGCGCGCCCTGGGGTCCACCGCCTCATCCCGCAGGCGGGCCGCGAGGGCCAGCAGGGCGGCGCGGTGACCGCAGGCGCCGCCCGCCTCCGCCGCCGTGCAGTCCGCCGCCCGCACGCCCTTGGCCGCCCGCTCGAACAGCCGGGCGCCCTCCTCGCACATGAGGTCGGCGTCCAGGTCACGCGGGATCTTGATACCCGCGTCGTGCATCCACGTGGCGATCGGATCACTCCACGCCTCCACCCGGAACTGCCACAGGCCCTCGGTGGGCAGCGTCACCTCGACGCTCCACCGGTCGGTGCCGGGCGCGACCTCGCGCATGGGCAGCATCCGGCCCGGCGTGCCGCTCGGGTCGGTGAGCACCACGCCGGCGGCGACCGCGTCGTGTCCTTCGCGGAACACCGTCGCACTGATCTCGAAGGTCTCTCCCGCGGCGGCCTTGGCGGGCCACTGGCCGCAGTCGACGACGGGCTGGATGTCCTGGATGGGAATGCGTCCGATCATCGTCACTTCGTACTCGGGGGCGGCACACCGGGTGCCGCCGGGGTTTGCGGGGCGGGAACAGCTGTGGTCGGGCGGCAGCGCGAGAGATCGGAGCCGCTGGCCGCGGTCCTTCCTCGTCATACAGGGGTTGCCCTAATAGTCCACTCTTACCCCTGCCGAACGAAAGACCGTTCCCCGTGTTTGGGACGGCGTCCCGGGGAGATCGATCATTGCGTGCCAGCCATCGCCGTCCGGCGCGGACATCACCAGCTCAAGGGTACTTTGGTGAGGTTTGAACCGGTTTGATGGTGGTGAGAGCCTTCGAGAAGTGGCATCGCAGGACGACAAGTTTGATTCGGTCGCGCTTCGTGGCGCTGAGTAACTAGGGTCTGGCCCCGTGAGAGCTATCCGCAGGTTCACTGTCCGAACCGTTCTTCCCTCACAGCTCGCACCCCTGGGCGAGTTGGTCCAAAATCTCCGATGGTCGTGGCACCCCGAGACCATGGACCTGTTCGCCGAGGTGGATCCCGAGGTCTGGGAGCGTGTCGATCACGACCCCGTCGCGCTGCTCGGCGCGGTCGAGGCCGAAAGGCTGCACGAGCTCGCCCAGGACCGGCGCTTCCTGCGCCGTCTGGCCGACGCCGCCGACGACCTGCGCGAGTACATGACCGCCCCCCGGTGGTACCAGTCGCTGGAGGGCGCGCCGAAGGCGATCGGCTACTTCTCGCCCGAGTACGGCATCTCCGCCGCCCTGCCGCAGTACTCCGGCGGCCTCGGCATCCTCGCCGGCGACCACCTGAAGGCCGCCAGCGACCTCGGTGTGCCGATCCTCGGCGTCGGCCTGCTCTACCGGCACGGCTACTTCACCCAGTCCCTGTCCGCCGAGGGCTGGCAGCTCGAGCACTACCCCTCCCTCGACCCCGGCGGACTGCCGCTGACCCTCCTCAAGGAGGAGGACGGCGCGCCGGCCCGCATCAAGATCGGCCTCCCCGAGGGGCGGGTCATGCACGCCCAGATCTGGGTGGCCCAGGTCGGCCGGGTGCCGCTGCTCCTGCTCGACTCCGACGTCGCCGAGAACGACACGGTCGCCAGGGACGTGACCGACCGCCTGTACGGCGGGGGCGGCGACCACCGCCTGATGCAGGAGCTGCTGCTCGGCATCGGCGGCGTGCGGGCCATCCGGGCCTACTGCCGGATCACCGGCCGTCCCGAGCCCGAGGTGTTCCACACCAACGAGGGCCACGCCGGCTTCCTCGGCCTGGAGCGCATCCGCGAGCTCACCGAGGCCCGGCTGTCGTTCGAGGAGGCCCTGGAGGCCGTACGCGCCGGGACGGTGTTCACCACCCACACGCCGGTCCCCGCGGGCATCGACCGGTTCCCCGCCGAGATGATCGCCCGGCAGTTCGGCGGCTCGAACGCCTGGCCGACGGTGTCGGTCGACCGCATCCTGGCGCTCGGCGCGGAGCCCGAGGGCCCCGACGCCGACCCGTCGGTGTTCAACATGGCGGTCATGGGCATGCGGCTGGCCCAGCGGGTCAACGGCGTGTCCGAGCTGCACGGCCACGTCAGCCGGGAGATGTTCCAGGGCCTGTGGCCGGGCTTCGACGTGAACGAGGTGCCGATCGGCTCGATCACCAACGGCGTCCACGCCCCGACGTGGGTCGGCCGGGAGATGATGGAGCTCGCCGGCGAGGAGCTGCCCTCGCTGATCGACAAGGCGCAGGGCTGGGAGGGCGTGCACAAGCTCTCCGAGGCCGACATCTGGGGCATCCGGGGCACGCTGCGCGCCCGCCTGGTCGTGGAGGCGCGGCGGCGGCTGCGCAAGTCGTGGCGCCAGCGCGGCGCCAGCGAGGCCGAGCTGGGCTGGGTGGACGAGGCGCTCGACCCGGACGTGCTGACGATCGGCTTCGCCCGGCGGGTGCCCTCCTACAAGCGGCTGACCCTCATGCTCAGCCAGCCCGACCGGCTCCGCAGGCTGCTGCTCGATCCGGACAAGCCCGTGCAGATCGTCATCGCCGGCAAGGCCCACCCGGCCGACGAGGGCGGCAAGAAGCTGATCCAGCAGATCGTCCGCTTCGCCGACTCCGAGGACGTGCGGCACCGCATCGTCTTCCTGCCCGACTACGACATGGCGCTCGGGCAGCTCATGGTGACGGGCTCCGACGTGTGGATGAACAACCCGCTGCGCCCGCTGGAGGCGTGCGGCACGTCCGGCATGAAGGCGGCACTCAACGGCGGCCTCAACCTGTCCATCCGCGACGGATGGTGGGACGAGTGGTACGACGGCAACAACGGCTGGGCGATCCCCAGCGCCGACGGCGTGGACGACCCCGCGCGCCGCGACGACCTGGAGGCCACGGCGCTGTACGACCTCATCGAGCGTGAGGTCGCCGACCGCTTCTACGACCGGGCCGCCGACGGCCTGCCGCGGCGCTGGCTGGAGATGGTCAAGCACACGCTGAGCTCGCTCGGGCCGAAGGTGCTGGCCGGGCGCATGCTGCGGGACTATGTCACCGACCTGTACACCCCGGCGGCCGCCTCCGCCCGCACGCTCGCGGCCGACGGCTACGGCGACGCCCGGCTGTTCGCGGCCTGGAAGCTGCGCGTGGCCAAGGCGTGGCCGGGCGTGCGCGTCGAGCACGTCGAGGCGACCGGCGTGGGGGACACCCCCGAGCTGGGGGCCCGGCTGGAGCTGCGGGCCACGATCGCCCTGGGCGAGCTGTCGCCGGAGGACGTCCAGGTCCAGGCCGCCTACGGCCGGGTGGGCGCGCACGACGAGCTGCTCTCGCCCGGCTACGTCACGCTGAAGGTCGATTCGGTGGGCGACGACGGCCGCGCGTACTACACCGGCGTCGTGCCGCTGGACCGCACCGGCGCGTTCGGCTACAGCGTGCGCGTGGTCCCGTTCCACCCGCTGATGGCGTCCGCGGCGGAGCTCGGCCTCATCGCCGTGCCGGAGGAGCCGGTCGGCATGACCAACGGCACCCTGCGCTAGGTCGCGCTAGGTCGTGTCACCCCTCTCGCCTGCTTCCTTCGCAGGTGAGGGGGGTAGACCAGCACCATGGCACAGGCCCTGCACATCGGGATGGTCGCCCCGCCGTGGTATGACGTGCCGCCTCGCACGTACGGCGGCATCGAGGCGGTGACCGCCGCGCTCGTCCGCGGCCTGCGGGCGCGCGGGCACCGGGTCACCGTCATCGGGGCCGGCCGCGAGGTGGATCTGCGGACCTACGACGAGCCGCCCTCGGACCGGATCGGCGAGTCCTTCCCCGAAGTGGTGCACGCGGCCGAGGCGGCCCGCCTCCTGCACGGCCTGGACGTGGACATCGTCCACGACCACTCGCTGGCCGGGCCGCTCACCGCCGCAGGGCGGCTCGTGCCGACGGTCGTGACCTGCCACAACGACGTGAGCGGGGAGCTCGGCGACTACTACCGGAGCCTCGGCGGGGACGTGTCCCTGGTGGCCATCTCCGCGGCTCAGCGCGCCCACGCGCCCGACCTGAACTGGGTGGGGCGGGTGCACAACGCGCTGGATGTCGCCGCGTGGCCGTTCCGGGAGCGCAAGGACGACTGGGTGCTGTGGCTGGGGCGGCTCAGCCCCGACAAGGGCGCCCACCTCGCGATCGAGGCGGCGCGGGCGGCGGGCCGCCGCATCCTGCTGGTCGGCAGGCGTGCCGAGCGGGCGGAGCACGCCTACTTCCGCGAGCGGGTGGAGCCGCTGCTCGGGCCCGGCGTCGAATACCTGGGGGAGGCGGACGGCGCGCTCAAGAACGATCTGTTCTCCCGGGCCCGCTGCCTGGTGCTCCCGCTGCTCTGGGACGAGCCCTTCGGCATGGTCATGATCGAGGCGATGGCCTGCGGCACCCCGGTGGTGGCGCTGCGGCGGGGCGCGGCGCCCGAGATCGTGGTGGACGGGGTGACGGGCTACGTCCGCGACACGCCCGGCGAGCTTCCCGCCGCGATCGAGGCGGTCTCCGCGCTGGACCCGCACGCGGTGCGCGACCGCGTGGTCCGGCACTTCGACGTGCCCGTGATGGTCGGGGGATACGAGCGCGTCTACCACGGCGTCGTGGCCGCGAGGGCGGCCGCGGCCCGGCGGCCCCTCCCGCTCGGCCGCTGATCTCCCCTTTATGGTGGGGGCCATGGGTGAATTCGTCAGGGTGGAGATCTCCGAGCACATCGCCACGATCCGGCTCGACCGGCCGAAGATGAACGCGCTGAACCGGCAGGTCCAGGAGGAGATCGCGGAGGCCGCGCGCCTCGTGGACGCCGATCCGAACACGCACGCGGTCATCGTCTACGGCGGCGAGCGCGTCTTCGCGGCCGGCGCCGACATCAAGGAGATGGCGGTCATGTCCTACGCCGACATGGCCGTGCACTCGCGCACTCTGCAGGACTGCTTCACCGCGGTCGCGCGGATCGGCAAGCCGGTGATCGCGGCGATCACCGGGTACGCCCTGGGTGGCGGCTGCGAGCTCGCGCTGTGCGCCGACTTCCGGGTGGCCGGGCAGAGCGCGAAGCTCGGCCAGCCGGAGATCACCCTCGGGATCATCCCCGGCGCGGGCGGGACCCAGCGCCTGCCCCGGCTGGTCGGGCCCGCCAAAGCCAAGGAGCTGATCTTCACCGGGCGGCACGTGGACGCCGCCGAGGCCCTCGCCATCGGCCTGGTCGACCGCGTGGTGCCCGACGGCGAGGTCTACACGGCGGCGCTCGAACTCGCCGCGACGTTCGCCGGGGGGCCGGTCACCGCGGTGCGCGCGGCCAAGCTCGCGATCGACCACGGCCTGGAGGCCGACCTCGACACCGGCCTGGAGATCGAGCGCCTCCAGTTCTCCGGCCTGTTCGCGACCCAGGACGCCCGGGAGGGCATGACGGCCTTCGCCGAGAAGCGCCGCCCCAAATTCACCGGCCACTAACCCCTCTCACCCCCACCCCCCGTGATCTTGTAGTTTGTCGCAGCCGTCCCCGCTGACGTGCCGGAGGCGCGCCATGGGGTCGTGCCGGAGGCGCGCCATGGGGTCGTGCCGGAGGCGCGCGGTGGGCAGGTCGTGCCGGAGGCGCGCCATGGGGAAGCGTGCCGGAGGGTCAGGACGTGTGGGCGAGGATGGCGCCGGCGAGTTCCTCGTGCACCTCGGGCGGCAGGGTGTGGCCCATGCCCTGGACCGTCATCAGGCGGGCGCCGGGGATCCCCTCGGCGATGAGGGCGCCGTGGCCCGGCTTGGCCGGCTCGTGCGTGCCCTCGACGACCAGGGTGGGCGCCGTGATCCGGTGCAGGACGCCCACCGGCTCGAAATCCGGCTTCGCCGCCGCGGCCAGCCGGTGGTTGGCCGCCGCGTCGAGGTCCCGCGCCCGGTCGTACAGGCGTTCGGCGAGCCTGCGCGAGGCGTCCTCGTCGAACGGCAGGCCGCCGCCGTGCAGCACGCGGTCCTCCGCGATCATGCGCTCGATCCGTTCGCGCCGGTCGCGCGGCGGCGGCGCGGCGATCACTTCGCGGTAGAACGCGACGAACTCCGGCGTCGGCTCGGGCAGGCTGCCCTCGGGCTGCGGCTCGCCCATCAGCGCCCGCATGAGCACCGCGCCCTCACCGCCGCCGAGCGGCGACGAGCCGATGACGGTGAGCGTCCGCACGCGCTCCGGCCGCTCCACCGCGATCAGCTGCCCGAGCAGCCCGCCCGCCGAATTGCAGACCAGATGCGCGCCGTCCAGCCCGTGCGCGTCCATCACCCGCAGCACGTCGTCCTTGATGTCGTCCCAGGTGTACGGGTCCTTCGAATAGTCGATGACATCGGACATCCCGGTGTCGCGGTGGTCGTAGCGGATCACGCGCCGGCCGCCGGCGGCGAGCCGGCCCACGAACTCGTCCGGCCACAGGATCCCCTGCGACATCGAACCCATCACCAGCACGATCGGCGCGTCGGCCGCGGCCCCGAACTCTTCACTCCAGATGTTTGGCATGGGCTAAAGCATGCTGTGCTGGGCCGCCGGCGCCTTCCGTAGAACTACTAGCCGCGCCAGCTCAGTACGTGAGGTGATGCCGAGCTTCGGATAGATCTTGTACAGGTGGTATTCGACCGTGCGAGGGCTGAGGAACAGCCAGGCGGCGATCTCCTTGCTGGTCGCGCCGTCCGCCACCAGGGTGGCGATGCGCAGTTCCTGCGGGGTGAGCGCGTCCAGCGCCATGCCCCGCACGTCCGGCGCCACCTCGGGAGCCGGCGGCGCGTCCTTCCCGGCGTGGACGCTCTCGCCCGCCGCGCGCAGCTCGCCGTACGCGCGCCGTGCCCAGGGCGCGGCGCCCGCGCGCTGGAACGTCTCGAACGCCGCGCGCAGGTGCGCCCTGGCCTCTCCCGGCCGGTGCGTACGGCGCAGCCGCTCGCCCAGCAGCAGCCCCGTCCTGGCCGCCTCGAACGGGTTGGCGTGCAGTCGTGAGGCCTCGCCGAGCGCCTCGACCGCCTGGTCGTCCGGCAGGACCAGGCCGCGGCACCGGGCGAGCAGTGCCCTGAACTCGGCCGTCCCCGCGTGGGCCGACCAGCGCTCGTACGCCTCCAGGGCCGCCAGGGCGGCGTCGCCGTCGCCCGCGCCGGCGGCGGCCTCGATCCGGTCGGGCGTGCTCCGCCAGACCACGGTCGGATGACCGGCTCCCGGGCCGGCGGCGACGATCGCGGTGAACCGGTCGTGCGCGGCGGCGAACCGGCCGAGGCAGAGGTCGAGCATGGCCAGGGCGTACGCCGCGAGCCCGGCGCGCAGGCCCACCCGGTGGGGGACGGCGATGGCCAGCGCCTCCCCGGCATACCGGGCGCAGGCCTCCTGCTCGCCGCGCAGGGCCGCCACGGCCGCGAGGTTGGCCAGGTGCGCCGCCACGGTGTTGGCGTATCCGGCCTCGCGAGCCAGCTCCAGGCCCTCCTCCGAGACGGCCCGGCTCTCGGCGAGGCGCCCGGCGAGCCGTTCCGCGGTGGCGACGAACTCCAGCACCACGGGGAGCTGCCCGGTCATCCCGGAGACCCTGGCCACGCGGCCGGCCCGCTCGGCCAGCTCGGAGGACAGGTCCACCTCGCCGAGGTAGCTGGCCGCCGCCGTCGCCCACAGGAACTCGGCCGCCTCGCGCAGCTCACCCGTACGGCCGAGCGCCCGCCTGAGCAGGTCGTGCCCGCCGCCGCCCGCGAGCGTCGCGCCGATGCCGGCGACCACGTCGCGCAGGAACCCTTCGGGGAAGGCCGTCGCCCGCCGCCCGATCTCGATCATGGCCGCCGTGTCGCCCACGTACGACGCCGCCTCCGAGGCGTCGGCCAGCATGTCCAGGGTGTCGCCCGCCGCGAGGATCCGTACGGCCTCGGCGGCGTTGCCCGAGTTCAGCTCGAACCGTCCGCGTAGCCGGGCGATCTCCATGGTCAGCGCGGTGTCCGCCCCCGCGAGCTCGCGCGCCTCGGCCAGCAGGGACTCCGCCTGGCCGGGACGGCCGCCGAGCCACGCGGCCACGGCGGCGTTCTTGAGCCGCCCGGCGCGGACGAGCGGTTCTGGGGTGAGTTCGGCGGCCCTGGTCAGGGCGGTGGCGGCGGCGCCGTACCCGCCTCGGTCGCGGGCCTGTTCGGCGGCCAACGCGAGCGCGGCGGCGACCGGTTCGTCCTGGCCGAGCGCGGCCCCGGCCAGATGCCAGGCCCGCCGGTCCCCGCCGGACAGCTCGGCGAGCGCCGCGTGCGCCTCGCGGCGTGCGGCGGGGGATGCCGCCTCGTACACCGCCGACCGGATCAGCGGATGGCGGAACCGCACGTGCGTCCCGGACACGCCCGCGAGCCCGGCGGACTCGAGCTCGGGCAGCGCCGCATCGCCCGCGCCCAGCCGCTCGGCGGCCCGCAGCACCAGGCCGAGATCGCTCTCGACCGCCGCGAGCAGGGCGGTCAGCCGCGCCCCCGCGGACAGCGCGGCCACCTGGTCGCCGAAGAGCCGGCTCCCGCCGGGAAGGGGGTCGGGCAACGGTTCCCGCCCGACCCGCTGGGCGGCGGTGAGCAGCCGTGCCGTCTCGTGCAGTGCCAGCGGATTGCCCCCGGTCAGCGCCACGAGGTCGCGCCTGACCGGCGCGGCGAGCGCGAAGCCGGCGTCGAGCAGTTCGGCGGCCGCCGGTTCGGCCAGCCCGGCGATCTCCAGCGAGGGCAGGCCCTTCACCGGCGTGTCGCCGCGTACGGCCAGCGGCATCGCGATCGGCTCGGTGCGCAGCCGCCTGGCGGCGAACAGCAGGGCGTCGGCCGACGGCCGGTCCACCCACTGGAGGTCGTCGACCACGCAGATCAGCCCGTTCGGCGCGGCGGCCTCGGCCAGCAGCGACAGCACCCCGGCCGCCAGCAGGAACCGGTCGCCGGAACCGGCGGGGGCCAGCCCGAGCGCACCGCGTACGGCCTCGGCCTGTGGTTCCGGCAGCGCGTCGAGCAACCCGGCCACCGGCAGCAGCAACTGGTGCAGGGCGGCGAACGCCAGGTCGGCCTCCGCCTCGACCCCCGTGGTCCGCAGCACGCGCATGGGACCGCCGCGGGAGGCCGCCAGGCCGAGCAGCGCCGTCTTGCCGGCACCCGCCTCGCCGCGTAGCACGAGCGCGCCGCCGTGACCTTTTCCGGCCCGGTCGATCAGGTCGTCGATCGCGGCCGTTTCCGCCGATCTGCCGTAGAGCACAACCGCAGACTGTATTGCCCGGTGCAGGACAGCGGATTCCCAGCCACTTCTGAGCGACTCCGCATTTTGTATCAAGAAACGATCCAAAATGCCGCTATCGTGGCGGCCCATGATGCGGTTGCGAGTGCTGGGCCTGTCACGGCTGCGCCGGGCGCTGCTGTCCCGGCTCGACTCTCGATACGTCACCAAGCCCGATCACCGGCAGGACCTGAAGGACGCCCTCTGGGAGGTCCAGATGCTCCGCCGGGAGGTCGTGGGGCTGCGTGACGAGGTCGACCGGCTGCGGCGGGTCGCCACGGCGCCCGTGAAGCCGGCCCCGGCGCCCAAGCCGGCCTCGGACCTCAAGGCGGCCGAGGCGCACCGGCTGGCCACCGAGACCGCCGCGGCGGTGGACACGCTGCTGCAGAGCGAGATGCGGATCTGGCAGGCGATCGACGACCTGTCGGCGCGGGTGGGCGCTCCCGGACGGGCGGGGTGACCGGTCGTGCGGGTGCGGTGGACACGTGACGAGGACGTCTGGCGGCTGGTCTTCCTGCTCGACGCGGAGGACGAAACCACGGGGGCCTGCACCGACCGCCACCCCATCGAACTGCGGACCAACTCCTGCCACGTGCGGACCGGCGCCGCCGGGGCGTCCCCGCATCCCGACCTGCTCGCGGTCGCCGCATGGACCGTCGTCGCGCCGTGGACCAGGCGGCGGGTGACCTTCGACAGGCCGATCTCCGCCGGGCTCGCCGAGGCGCTGCGCACGGGGTGGGGCGTCGACGCCGGGCCGGTCGGGTCGGAGCCGCGCACCGGCGCCCGGCTGGCGATCTCCTACAGCGGGGGCGCGGACTCGATGGCGGTCGCCACGATGTTCCCCGACGCGCCGTTCGTGCACTTCCAGCGGGTGAGTCACCCCCGGGTGCCCAACCGGTGGACGCACTACCGCGCCGAGGTGCTGGCGCGGCTCGTCCACAAGACCGGGCGGGAGGTGCACGTCGTCCAGTCGGACCTCGAGTTCGTGCTGAGCCGGCCCAGGCCCGGCTTTCCCGAGCACCAGGCGGTGACGGCGGGCGCGCTGCTGCTGGCCGACGACCTCGACCTCGGCGGCGTCGCCTTCGGCCACGAGCTGGGGTCGCGCTGGCTGGGCGGTGAGCGGTACACCCACCGCTACAGCCCGGACAACCCGATGTGGGCGGCCGAGGGCCCGTGGGGCCGCCTGTACGCCGCGGCGGGGCTCGCGATGGTCCTCCCGGTCGGCGGCCTGAGCGAGCCCGTGACCATGCGGATGGCGATGGAGTCCGACCTCGCGCATCTGGTCCGCTGGTGCCTGCGCGGCGACCTGGACAGTCCCTGCGCGACGTGCTCCAAGTGCCTGCGCAAGGAGCTGATCCTGGCGGCCGTTGAGCGGCGGCCGCTGAACACGCCGATCACCGCCGCGATGCCCGCCGCGCGCAAGTGGCAGGAGCCGCCGCCGTACGGTGGCCAGGAGACGATCGAATACGGGTGCGCGCACGTCCCGGGCATCGAGGAGACCCCCTTCGCCAAGGCCGCGGAGTTCCTCCAGGCGACCCCGGAGTCCGTACGGTGGCTGGAGCACTGTTATCCGCCCGCGCTGCGGGAGATACCGGAGCCCTGGCGTGCCCGGGTCGAGGCGTACGTCGGTGAGAACATCGGGCTGATGACGGAGGACGAGGCGCGCCGGGTGGAGACGTGGGGGGAACGATGAGGATCTACCTGTCGGTGGACATGGAGGGGGTCACCGGGCTGACCGATCCCGAGGAGATGCACCACGGGGGCCGCGGGTACGAGCGCGGCTGCGAGCTGATGACCGGGGACGCCAACGCGGTCGTCCAGGGCGCCTTCGACGCGGGCGCGGCGTCCGTGCTGGTGAACGACGCGCACGGGTCCACCAAGAACCTCAGGATCGACCTGCTGGACGAGCGGGCCTCGCTGATCAGGGGGCCGGGCAAGCCGCACCGCATGGGGCAGGGCCTCACCCCCGACATGACCGCCGCCTGCTTCGCGGGCTACCACGCGCGCGCGGGCGTGCCGCACGGGGTGCTCAACCACACGTGGATGGGCAAGGAGATCCAGAACGTCTACCTGAACGGCGAGATCTGCGGCGAGACCCGGCTCGTGGCGGGTTTCGCGGGCTCGATGGGCGTGCCGGTCGTGCTCGTGACCGGCGACGAGGCGGTGTGCGAGGAGGCCGGAGAACTGCTCGGCGACGTCGAGACGGTGGCCGTGAAGAAGGGCATCGACAGGTTCTCCGCCGAGCTGCTGCCCCCGGCGGTCGCCTGGCGCCGCATCCGGGAGGCCACGGCGCGCGCGCTGGGCCGGCTGTCGGACTTCCGGCCCTACGTGGTCGAGCCGCCGTACACCCTCGGCGTGGAGTGGAACTCCACCGCCATCGCCGCGGCCTGCTCGATCGTGCCCGGGGTGCGGCTCGCCGGGCCCCGGCACACCGAGTTCACCACGGACGACTACCACGAGATCATGGCGTTGTTCGGTATCTTCTCCATGATCGGCGGTCAGGTGGCCTGCGGCAGCGGCCGGTACGGCTGACGCCGGATCCCCCCCGATCCGGTTTCCCCCCAGAAGAAAGAGCAGGCAGAGTGGGCAGCGACGGCGTGACCCGTGAGCGTACGGGTGCGCTGACGCGGCGCGCCTTCCTGGTGGGCGTCGGCGTGGCCGGAGGCGCCGGGGCGATGTACGCGGCGATGGGGGCGCTCGGGCTCGCGCCCGAAGACCAGCAGAAGGACTACACGCCGCCGAGCCGCTCCGACTTCGCGCTCAGCGGGAGGGGCGCCGGCTCCGTGGTGATCCTCGGGGCGGGGATCGCGGGCCTGGCCGCGGCGTACGAACTGGGCAAGGCGGGGTACGACTGCACGATCCTGGAGGCGCGCGACCGGGTCGGCGGGCGCAGCCTCACGCTGCGCGGCGGCGACCGGCTGCCCGAGCTCCCCGGTCCTCACCAGGAAGGTGCGACGCAGGAGGCGCGGTTCGGGGAGGGCGTCTACTTCAACGCCGGACCGGCCCGCATCGCCCAGTGGATGGTCACCCTGGACTACTGCCGTGAGCTGGGCGTGCCCATCGAGTTGTTCGTCAACGAGAACTCCGGGGCGTACGTCTACAACCACGGGATGAAGGCCCCGGTGCGGGCCCGTACGGCGCGTGCCGACACCTACGGCTACATCAGCGAGCTGCTGGCCAAGGCCACCAGGACCGGCGCGCTGGACCGGCGGCTGACGGCGGCGGACAAGGACCGTCTGCTCCACTTCCTGTCGGAGTTCGGCGACATCGGCAAGCGCTACGTCTACACGGGGTCGGAGCGCAGGGGCTTCGCGACGTACCCCGGCACGGGAGCAGGGGTGCCCTTCGACGGCCCGCCGGCCTTGTCGGAGGTGCTCGGCTACGGGCTCGGCCGGTCGATCGCGTTCCCGTTCGGTTTCGAGCAGGCCATGCCGATGTTCCAGCCGGTGGGCGGCATGGACGCGATCGCGGTCAAGCTCGCCGACGCGGTGGGGCGCGACCGCATCCGCACCTCCGTCGAGGTCAAGAAGATCACCAACCTGCCCGACGGCGTGGAGGTCGAGCACACGGGCGGCTCGGCCAGAGCGGACTTCTGCATCGCGGCACTGCCGCCGCACGTGCTCGCACGGATCCCCGGCAACCTGGACGCGCGGGTCGTCGCGGCCCTGAGGACGCCCACCCCGGTGTCGGCCGGGAAGATCGGGCTGGAGTACCGCCGCCGCTGGTGGGAGACCGACGAACGGATCTACGGCGGCATCACCGAGACCGACCTGGACATCGCACACATCTGGTACCCCTCGTACGGTTTTCACGGCACGCGCGGGCTGGTGGTCGGCTACTACAACCTCGACGAGGACGCTGAGGCGTACGGCCGCCTCACCCACGCGGAGCGGCAGCGGCGGGCGCTCACCCAGGGCAAGAAGATCCACGGCGAGAAGTACCGGTCGGAACTGCTGTCGAGTGTCTCGATCGCCTGGCATCGGCAGCCGTTCATCGAGGGCGCGTGGGTCGCCTGGCCCTCCTACGAGGGCGCCTTCACGCTCCTGCAGCGACCGGCCGGCCGGGTGTACTTCGCGGGCGACTGGCTCACCCATCTCATCGCCTGGCAGGCGGGGGCGCTGGAGTCGGCCCGTAAGGTGGTCACCCAACTGCACCAGCGCGTCGTCAAGGAGGGCTGAATGCCGCTCGAATGGGTTCCCGCGTCCGACCGGCCGGACCTGCTCGCCGATCCCGTCGCCAAGGCCGTGGCCTCGCTCGGCATCACGGTGGAGGTCGCCGAGATCGATCCCGCGCTCTCCGACACCGCCGCGTTCTGCGAGCGGTACGGCGTGGCGATGGAGGACTCGGCCAACTGCGTCATCGTCGCCGCCAAGCGGGGCGGGGAGACGCGGTACGCCGCCGTCATGGTGCTCGCCACCGAGCGGGCCGACGTGAACGGAATCGTGCGCCGCCGCCTGGACGCGCGGAAGGCGTCCTTCGCTCCGCAGGCGGAGGCCGTCGAACTGACCGCCATGGAGTATGGCGGGATCACTCCGATCGGCCTTCCCGAGGGCTGGCCGGTGCTCGTTGACGAAAACGTGACCCGGCGGCCGTTCGTGGTGATCGGCAGCGGCGTCCGCCGCTCCAAGCTGGCGCTTTCCGGTGAGGCGCTGGTCGCGGCGACCCGGGGGGAGGTCCTCGCGCTCACCATTTGACCGTTTGCCGGGAAACCGATCGCGTCTTTTCTCCGTTGTGCTGAGCGGAGATGTGGCGCGATGGTTCACTCATGGGCGTTCTTTTAGTCGGTATGGTGCTTAGGCAATGAATCAGGACGACCGACTGGGGCCGTACCGGCTGCTGAGGCGGCTCGGTGAGGGCGGCATGGGCGTGGTTCACCTCGCCCTCGACCCGCAGGGCAGACAGCTGGCCGTCAAGGTCCTGCGCTCGGAGGTGGCGGGCGACGACGTGGCGCGCAGGCGCCTGTCGCGCGAGGTCGAGACCATGCGGCGGGTGCGCGGGCCGAACATCGCGGAGGTCGTCGACGCCGACGTCACGGGGCGCAGGCCGTACATCGTCACCCGTTACGTGCCGGGACGGCCGCTCGACGAGATCGTCAAGAATGACGGCGCGCTGCCCCTCGACGCCCTGCTCAAGGTCGCCGTCGGCGTGGCCGAGGCGCTCGCCGCCGTGCACGCGGCCGGGGTCATCCATCGCGACCTGAAGCCGGGCAACGTGCTGATGCTGGACGGCCAGCCGGTGCTGATCGACTTCGGCATCGCCCAGGCGGTCGACGCCACCCGGCTCACCCAGACCGGCATGTTCATCGGCACGCCCGGCTACCTCGCCCCCGAGATCATCGAGGGGCACGAGGCCGGGCCGCAGGTGGACGTGCACGCCTGGGCCGGGACGGTGCTCTACGCCGCCACCGGCCAGCCGCCGTTCGGCAAGGGCACGCTGGAGATGATCTTTTTCAACATCACCTCCGGCCGGGCCAATGTCGAGGCCGCCCCCGCGCCGATCCAGCCGATGCTGCGCGCCGCGTTCAACCGCGACCCGGCCCGGCGGCCGACCGCCGCCGAGCTCGTACGGCAGCTCGCGCGGCTCCTGCCCCCGTCGCCGGGCGCCAGGCTCCGCGTGCCCGACGAGATCACGACGGTGCCCAACGTCGACGACACCGGCGGTCAGCAGGCGCCCGGCCGGGCGGGCGGACCCGTCGCGGGCCCGCCGCCGACCGGGTCGCCGGTGCCGCCGATCACCCCGCCGGTCGCGCCCGTGGCGACGCCGCCGGTCACGCCGTCCCAGCCGGGCGGCCGGGCCGAGGAGTTCGTCTCGCTGCTGCGCGAGACGCCGGCGGCGGGCCAGGGCGGCGACCCCTTCCCGACCGTGCGCGTGACCGGAGAGGACCTGCGCCGGGCGGGCCTCGGGCCGGGCGGCCCGGCTGACGGCCCTGCGAACGGCCCGGCGGACGGTCCGGTGGAGATCCAGAGCCCGGTGGAGGGCGACATCCCCACGCGGATGGCTCCGCCCCGCACCCCGCCGACCGGCGCGTCCGGTCCTTCCGGTCCTTCCGGCCAGTCCGGTCCGTCTGGTCCCTCCGGTCCTTCGGGCCGGCCCGGTCCGCCCGCGTTCCCTGGCGCGCCCGTGGCGGGCCCGGCTCCCACGACCGGTGGGCCGTCCGCACCGCCGCGTGGCCGGGCGGACGAGTGGCCCACGCCGATGCTGCGCCCCGAGGGCGACATCCCCACCCGGCGGGTGACCTCAGAGGAGGTGCGCCAGGCCGTCGGCGGCGACCCCGCGGGACCACGCGCGGCGCCCCCCGGATCTGCTCAGCACGGCTCCGCCCAGCACGGATCTGCCCAGCACGGGTCCTACGAGCAGGGAGACGTGGCGGCGCGCGACCACGCGCTCTTCGGCCACGCCCCCGAGATCTACGAGCGGACTCCGCACGTCCACCAGCCGAACCCCACGCCGTTCATGCCGACGGTGCGGGTGCCGCCGCCGGCCCCGCCGCCCATGCCGTTTCCGTCCGGGGGGCTGTTCCAGCGCAACAAGGCGTACGGGGTGGCGAGCGCGCTGCTGCTCGTCGTGATGACGTCGCTCGCGGTCGTGGCGCCGCTGCTGGTGTGCCTGGTGGCCGTGCCGGCCGTGGTGCTGCTGCGGGCCGCCGACCTGGCGCAGCCGCACCTCAACTCCCGCCGCCCCGCGGGCGCCGCGGCGGCCGACGTGCTGCGGGTGCTGAGCCGTCCGGCGGAGCTCGTGAAGTCGATCGGCGTCACGATCGCGCTCGTGCCGTACGCGCTGATCCTGGGGCTGCCGGTGACGCTGCTGCTCACCATCCTCCTCGGTGACACGTCCGCGCTCCGGCTCGCGGCGCTGAGCTGGGGGGTCGCGACGGCGCTGTGGACGATCTGCGCGGGGCCCGGAGTGGTGGGCCCGGGCAGGCAGATGCGGCGGACGCTGGCCTCGCTGGCGCCCGGGGAGGGAGCGGCGAAGGCGCTCGCCTGGGGGATCGGCGCCCTGGCGGTGCTGACGGCGGGGATCGCGCTCTCCAGCCTCCTGGGTAAACAGACAGCAGGGCACTTCTGGGGCCCAATCGACGTTGTGTCAGTACTGGAACGACTGAAAGACCTGCGTAACCAGGCGGGGAACGGGTGACGGGGGACGAGATGTCGGCTACTGAGGCTCCGGAGAGGATCGGGCCCTACCGGCTGCTGAGGCAGCTCGGCGAGGGCGGCATGGGGGTGGTCCATCTCGGGCTGGACGCGGAAGGGCGCGAGGTCGCGGTCAAGGTCCTGCACCCGCACGTCGCCACCGACCTCAAGGCGCGCGACCGGCTCACTCGCGAGGTCGAGACCATGCGGCGGGTGCGCAGCAAGCGGGTCGCCGAGGTTCTCGACGCCGACCTGACCGGCGCCGCGCCCTACATCGTGACGCGGTACGCCCCCGGGCGGACCTTAGAGCAGACGGTGCTGGAGGACGGGCCGCTCACCGACGACGGCGTGATCCGGCTCGCGGTGGGCCTGTGCGAGGCCCTGGTCGCCATCCACGCGGCCGACGTCATCCACCGCGACCTTAAGCCGGCCAACGTGATGCTCGTGGACGGCGAGCCGCTCGTGATCGACTTCGGCATCGCCCACCTGGTCAACGCCACCCGGCTGACCCAGACGGGGATGTTCGTCGGCACGCCCGGCTACCTCGCCCCGGAGATCATCCGGGACACCGAGATCACCCAGGCCGCCGACGTGCACGCGCTGGCGGCCACGGTCTTCTTCGCGGCCACCAGTAAGGCGCCGTTCGGCTCGGGCACGTTCGAGTCGATCTGTTACAACATCCTCGAAGGCAAGGCGCAGGTGGACCTCGCCCCGACCTGGATGCGGAACTGGCTCCGCCTCGCGCTGGCGTCCGAGGCCACCTCGCGCCCCACGGCCGCGTCGCTGCTCAGGCTCACCCGTTCGCTCGACCCCTCGGTCACCGTGCTCAGGGAGACCGCCCACGAGCCGCCGCGCGACGGCGGGACGCGGATCCTGGACGGCACGCGCGTGCTCGACGACTCGGCGCGCAGGACGGGCGGGCCGATGAACGGGGGCGGCACGGTGAACGGCCCCAACGGGAGCCGGACCAGCATGCTCCCGGCCGACGACGACAGCTACTCCGACCTGCTGCCACCCGTGAACTACGTGGAGCCGGAGCGGCCGCGCCGGGAGCCTCGGGATCCGCGGGCGCCCAGGCAGCGCCGCCCCGAGTCCGCGCCGCCTCCGGCGCATCCGCATGCTCCGCCGTACGGGCAGGCGGGCCCTCCGCCCTACCAGCCGCCAGTGTCCCACCCGCCGACGTATCAGCCGTACACCGACCAGCGGGTGGCGGGTTACCCGGAGCCCCAGATCGCGCCGCCGGCTCCCCCCGCGCCGCACCAGCCCGAGCCGAGGCGGGCCCCCTACCGGGCGCCGCATCCGGTGCTCGCGGCCCTGCTGCTGGCCACGCTCGTGGCGCTGGCCTGCCTGCTGCCGGTCGTGGTGAGCCTGTTCGCCGTCGTGGCGGCGCTGTGCCTGCGGGTGGGGCAGTACCTGCTCGGCGACCTCGCCGACCGCCGGGCCACACGGGGCAGCAGCGGGGCCGACCCGCTTCTCGCGGTGCTCGGCACGCCCTGGGCGCTGATCAAGGCCGGGCTGGCGACCGTGGTGCAGGTGCCGCTGGCCCTGATGTTCGCGATGTGCGTATGGGGCGGGTTCCACTATCTCGGCGGGGTCAGGCCCGACCCCGCCGCGGCGTACGCCGCGGGCGCCTTCGTGGCCGGGCTGTTCCTCCTCCCCGGCGGCAAGGCTCCCCGCAAGGCGGTGTCCCGGACGCTGAGCGTGGTGATCCGGAGCCCCGGAGCGGGAATGATCGTGACGATCGCGGTCGGCACGGTCGCGCTGTTCGCGATCATGACGGCGCTGTCCGCGGACGCCTCGTGGGTCCCCTGGCGGCCGCCGTCGGTGGCGGTGGACCACATCGTCGCGGACCTCAAGCAGAAGGGTCAGGACACGGTCGTCAACCTGATCGGCGGCGTGATCGGGGACATCATGGACAGGATCGGCCTGGGCTTCCTGACCTTCTGGACCTGACCGCCCCGGTCCCACGGTGAACCGGGAGGCCCCAAGCGAAGCGGAGGCACCGAGCGAGCCGGAGGGGCGCGCCGGTGTCTGGACCGAGGAGCGAGTGGGAGCGAGGTACGAGCGACTTCGAGCGACGAGGGAAGTGTTCAATGCGCGCCTCCGGCACGACCATCGGATAAGAGCGTCCCGACGAGCGAAGCGGGAGACACAGTTTGGGAACGACGGAACAGCTTGGTCCCTACCGTCTGGTCTCCGCCCTCGGCTCCGGGGGGTTCGGTGAGGTCCACCTCGCGCTGGACCCCGGCGGGCGCACGGTGGCGGTGAAGGTCCTGCATCCCCATGTCGCCTCCGACGGCTTCGCCATCACCCGCCTCGCCCGCGAGGTGGAGACCATGCGCCGGGTCCGCGGGGCCCACGTCGCCGAGGTGCTGGACGCCTCCCTGTCGGGGGAGCGGCCCTACATCGTCACGCGGTACGTCCAGGGCAGGCCGCTCAGCACGGTCGTGGCCAACGACGGGCCGGTCGCGGGGGCCGACCTGCTGCGGCTCGCCCTGGGGCTGGCGGAGGCGCTGGAGTCCGTCCACGCGGCCGGGGTCGTCCACCGCGACCTCAAGCCGGCCAACGTGATCGTCTCCGAGCGCGAGCCGTACGTGATCGACTTCGGGATCGCGTGCGCACTGGAGTCGGCCTCGGTCACCGCCTCGGGCGCGGTCGTCGGCACGCCCGGCTACCTGGCCCCGGAGGTGCTGGAAGGCCGGGAGGCCGGGCCGGAGGCCGACGTGTTCGCCTGGGGGGCGACGCTGGCATACGCCGCCTCGGGGCGGCAGCCGTACGGGACCGGGCCGGCCGCGGCGATCGCCTACCGGGTCGTCCACCGCGAGCCCGACCTGTCGGGCGTGCCGTCCTGGCTCGTCCCGATCGTGGAGCGGTGTCTGAGCGCCGATCCGGCGGACCGCCCGGCGACGGCCGAGCTGGCCGGGCTCCTCAAGGAGGCCGCGCCGGTGCTGGACGGGATCGAGCCGGCGCGGCCCGCGCTGTCGGAGGCCCCCACCCAGCAGTGGCGGCCCGGCGATCGGCGGCAGGGCCGGCCCTCCCGCGGGAGCCGCCGGGGAGAGGCCGACGACCTGCGCGCCGCGCACCGGGAGAAGCTGCACCGCCGCTGGGTGATCGGCTCCGCGGTGGTGGTCGGCCTGTTCGCCGCCGCGGCGCGCGCCAACCTGCCCGAGGTGTCGCTTCTGCTGCTGGTGCTCTACGGCATCGCGCTGCTCGTGGACGCGGGGTTCGGGCTGCTGGGGAAGTCGAGGCGGCGGCTCGTGGTGGATCTCGCGGGCGGCGTCGGGGCGGTCGCGGTGTGGGCGCTGCTGAGCACGCTGTTCAGCACGGTGACGCTCCTCATGGCCGTCGGCACCGTCCTGTTCCTGCTCGTCATGCTCGTGTTCGCGAGCTGATCTTCGCCGGGAAGGCGGTCTAGGAGAACCAGTCGGCGCCGAGCTCCTGGATGGTCCTGCCGCCCCGGGGCACCAGCAGCGCCTCGCTCAGCACCTGGTTGACGTGCTTGGGGTTGTTGACCATGCCGAACAGGAAGAACGAGCCGCCGTCCGCCGTGCGGAAGCCGAAGATCGACCCGTGCCCCTCGAACGCGACGTACGCCCCCTTGTACACGGCGGGGAACGCCTTGCGGCTGTAGCTGTCCTTGGCCAGGCGATAGCCGGAGGCGCCTTCCTTCTTCTCGTTGTTCCAGAAGTTCTGGTACTCCCGGGCCACGGCGCGCGCCGCCTCGGTGTCCATGTCGGTGATGTAGCCGTCGGCGTCGAGCCGCGGCTTCGGCATCCGCCGGTCCCAGTGCATCGGGGTAGCGACGGCCAGCTTGAAGGGCTGGCCGGCGGAGCTGAGGAACGCGAGCACATGGGGGCGGGCATGACCCTTGGTGTCCTTGTAGGTCGCCTGCGCGATGAACCATTCGCCGATCGGCCGCTGCCGTTCCGGCCTGGGCAGGTAGATCGTCGGGGTGCCGGTCACCTTGATCGGCTTGTGCCCCGGTTTCGACCCGAAGATCTCATGGTTGCGCTCGATCACGCCCTCGTGCAGCGCCGCCTCGACGAACAGGGCGTCGAGCCGGTCGTTCTGATTCCACCACTTGGGCTTTCGCAGCGTCGCGTTGTACTTGCTCACCCACTCCCGCAGTGCCTGCCTCGCCTGAGAGAGCGTCAGCCCCGTCTCGGCGGCGGAGGGAGTGGGCGCGGCGGTCGGCGTCGTCCGTGGCGACGAGGCCGGGCTCGGTGCGTCGGCGCGGTGCGCCACCAGGTCGGTGACCGCGCCGCAGCCGGACAGGCTCACGACGAGAGCCACGATCAGCCACGTCACACGCACCGGCAAGGACCCCCGAGATCGACCGTAGAAATGTCAACATATCGGACACCCGAGTGCGGGTGAGTCTCGGCCACGGGGGCCTCCGCGACGCCTCCGGAACATAGTTCGGTAGGGTGGCAGTGGGCGTGGCCGGGTTCTGGGTAATTCCTCAACCGAAGGACGCGGCCGTAAAAACCTGGAGGTTTGCACCTAAGCTACCGATGGGTAACATACGCCTTGGGGGACCAGGGTCAGCTCGACACCCGGGCCACCTGCACAGGCACGCCTGCGAGCACCTGGCAGTCTTGCATCACGTGCGCGTCCCCGCGCCACGTACCGAGAACCGCGGCGTCAGCCGTACGGAAAGGGGAGGTCGGCCACCGGCCATGAACATCGTCGTCTGCGTGAAGCAGGTCCCCGACACGGCGACCGAGCGCAAGCTGAGGTCCGATGACAAGACGCTCGACCGCGACGCCGCCGACGGCGTCGTGAACGAGCTCGACGAGTACGCGGTCGAGGAGGCGCTGCGGCTCAAGGAGGCCCATGGAGGCGAGGTCACCGTCCTCAGCATGGGCCCCGCCAAGGCGACCGAGACCATCCGCAAGGCCCTGGCGATGGGCGCCGACAAGGCGGTGCACCTGCACGACGACGCGCTGCACGGGTCGGACGCCCTCGGCACCTCCTACGCCATCTCACAGACCCTGAAGAAGATCGGCTTCGACCTGGTGATCCTCGGCTCGGAGTCGACCGACGCCCGCACCGGCATGCTCGCCGCGATGCTGGCCGAGCGGCTCGGCGCCCCGCAGCTCACGCTCGCCGGCAAGGTCGAGATCGAGGGCACGGCCATCCGGGTCGAGCGGATCACCGACTACGGCTACGACAAGGTCGAGGCGTCGCTGCCCGCCGTCGTGTCGGTGGTCGAGAAGATCAACGAGCCGCGTTACCCGTCGTTCAAGGGCATCATGGCCGCCAAGAAGAAGCCGGTCGAGACGCTCGGGGTCGCCGACGCGGAGATCGCGGCCGACCAGGTGGGCCTGGCGAACGCCTGGAGCGAGGTCGTGGACTTCGCCGCCGCCCCGCCGCGTGCCGCGGGCACCGTGATCAAGGATGAGGGCGACGGCGGAGCCAAGGCCGCCGAGTTCCTCGCGTCGAAGAAGTTCATCTGAGGGGCTTGGGATGAGTGAGATTCTGGTTCTCGTCGAGCACGTCGACGGTGACGTCAAGAAGGTCACCCTCGAACTGCTGACCCTGGCCCGGTCGCTGGGCACGCCGGCCGCCGTCTGGGCCGGCCCCGGCTACTCCGACGCCGCGAAGGCCAGGCTCGCCGAGTACGGCGCGGAGAAGATCTACGTGGTGACCGCCGACGAGATCGGCGACTACGTGGTGGCCCCCAAGGCCGAGGTGCTGGCGCACCTGGTGGCCGAGCGGTCCCCGGCCGCGGTCTTCGTCGCCGCGACCGGCGAGGGCAAGGAGATCGCCGGCCGCCTGGCGGTCAAGACGGACTCCGGTGTGATCTCGGACGCGGTGGGCGTCGGCGAGGGCTTCGTCGCCGAGCAGTCCATCTTCGGCGGCGGCGTCAACGTCCACAGCCGCGTGACCAAGGGCACGCCGATCATCACGGTCCGCCCGAACAGCACCGCCCCCGTCGCCGCGGCGGCGGCCGGTGCCGAGGAGAAGGTGGAGGTCGCGCTGTCGGACGCCGCCCGCGCGGCCAGGATCGTCGAGCGGGTCGTCCAGGAGAAGGGCGCCCGTCCGGAGCTGACCGAGGCCGCGATCGTGGTCTCCGGCGGCCGGGGCGTGGGCTCGGGCGAGAACTTCTCGATCATCGAGAAGCTCGCCGACGCCCTCGGCGCGGCCGTGGGCGCCTCGCGGGCCGCGACCGACGCCGGCTGGTATCCGCACCAGTTCCAGGTCGGGCAGACGGGCAAGACCGTCTCCCCGCAGCTCTACATCGCGGCCGGCATCTCCGGAGCCATCCAGCACCGGGCCGGCATGCAGACCTCCAAGACCATCGTCGTGATCAACAAGGACGCCGAGGCGCCCCTGTTCGAGATCGCCGACTTCGGTGTCGTGGGCGACCTGTTCCAGGTCGTCCCGCAGCTCACCGAGGAGGTCGAGAAGCGGAAGTGACGCGCCCGGCCCGTGCCGCGTGACCACGCGGCACGGGCCGGGAGGCGGGCGAACCGCTCGGCCGGGCCCCTGGCGGCCGCGTCGGCGGCTCTCAGGGGCGCAGCAGAACCTTGACGGCGCCGCGCTCGTCCATGGCCCGGTAGCCCTCGGCGGCCTCCTCCAGCGGCAGTTCGAGGTCGAAGACCTTGCCGGGGTTGATCGTGCGGTCCCAGATCAGGTCGATGAGGCCGAGGAGGAAGCGGCGCACCGGGGCCGGGCCGCCGTGCAGGTGCACGATGGAGTAGAACAGCTCCCCGCCGGGCAGCTCGACGTCGTGGGCGACCCCGACGTAGCCGACGTGCCCGCCGGGGCGGGCGGAGCGGATGGCCTGCATCATCGACTCCTGGGTGCCGACCGCTTCGATGACCGAGTGCGCGCCCAGACCGCCGGTCAGCTCCTTGATCCTGGCCACGCCCTCGTCGCCGCGTTCGGTGACGATGTCGGTGGCGCCGAACTCGACGGCGAGCTCCTGCCGGTCGGCGTGCCGGCTGAAGGCGACGATCCGCTCCGCGCCGAGCTGCTTGGCGGCCAGCACGCCGAGCAGGCCGACGGCGCCGTCGCCGACGACCGCGACGGTCTTGCCGGGTCCGGCCTCCGCTGCGACCGCGGCGAACCAGCCGGTGCCCAGCACGTCGGAGGCGGCCAGCAGATCCGGGATCAGGTCCGCCTCGGGCATGGCGGGGGTGGCGACCAGGGTGCCGTCGGCCAGCGGAACGCGGGCCCGCTGCGCCTGGGTGCCGATGGCGGCCATCGGCACGGCGTGCACGCAGCGGGACTGGTAGCCGGCCCGGCAGATCTCGCAGGTGTTGTCGGAGGCGAAGAACGAGCCGACCACGAACTGGCCGGGCTCGACCGACGTGACCTCGCCGCCGACCTCCTCGACGACGCCGACGTACTCGTGGCCCATCGGGACAGGACCGTCGTGCTCGTCCAGGCCGCGGTAGGGCCACAGGTCCGAGCCGCAGACGCAGGTCGCGGACAGCCGGATGATCGCATCGGTCGGGGCCAGGATCTTCGGATCCTCGCGCTGCTCCACCCGGACGTCCCCGGGGGCGTACATCACTACGGCTCGCATCTCATGTGCTCCTTGCGGGTGTTCTCCCAGCGGCCTCGCGCCTTCCGGCGGCGCGGAAAAGGCTCCCTGGCATCCCCAGTGCCCCCAGGGCCGGCGGCACGGCCGCCATCCGGGTAAAACACCGGCCAGGTGCGGGAGGCCGCGGGCGTCAGGCCGCCGCGCGGAGGCGGGCCTCCTCGTCCACCGGCCGGACCGGCAGCGGGATGATCTCCGTACGCGACGTGGGCAGCAGGCGTGCGGCGATGACGATCACGACGCCGAGGACGACCGCCACGCCCATCGCGACCCGCAGCGAGGCCGCGGTGGACAGGAAGCCGATGACCACGGGACCGAGCAGCAGGCCCGCGTAGCCCATCGCGCTCGCCTGCGCGATCGCCGGACCGGGCTCGCGCATCGCGGTCCCCGCCAGGGACAGCGCCATCGGCGAGATCGTCGCCACCGACAGCCCGATGAAGAACAGCCCGGCCACGGCGGCCACGGTCACCGGCGCGGCGATGACCGCGAGGAACGCGAGCGCGGTGGCGCCGCCGGAGAACATGATCAGCCCGCGGGCGCCGTAGCGGCCGCGCAGCCGGTCGCCGGCCAGCCGGGCGAGCAGCATGCCCGCCTCGAACACCGGGTAGCCGAGCGCGGCGACGGCCTCGGAGGCGTGCAGCGTGCCGATCAGGTAAAGGCCGTTCCAGTCGGCGACGACGCCCTCCACCATGAACGCGGCGAAGGTGACCGCGCCGAGCAGGTAGACGACCCCGGGCAGCCTGCGCCGGGCACGGGCCGAGGCCCGGCCCGCCTCGTCCGCCTCGGGCGCCGGGTCGGGCAGGTGCATACGGCTGAGGGCCAGCGCCGCCGGCACGGAAACCAGGGCGACGACCAGGATGTGGGCGGTGAGGGACAGGCCCAGGGCGATCGCCGCCGTGCCGAGCAGGCCCGCCGAGATCGCGCCGACGCACCATCCCGCGTGCATGCCGCTCATGATCGGCCGGCCGTACGCGCGCTCGACGGCCGAGCCCTGGGCGTTCATACCGACGTCGACCGCGCCGAAGGCCATGCCGAACAGCGCGGCGGCCAGAGCCAGCACGGGGAGGGACGGCGCGAACGCCACGAGGACCAGTGATGCCGCGCACAGGGGAGCGGCCGCGCGCAGGACGCCACGGCTGCCGATCCTGGCCAGGATGACGCGCATGAGCTGCATGGTGAGCAGCGCGCCGATCCCCCAGCTGAGCAGGGTGAGCCCGACCGACGACTCCGGCAGGTGGAGCCGGTCGGCCAGGGCGGGGAGGCGCACGGTGAAGGTTCCGCACATCAGGCCGGCCAGGACGAAGGTGAGGACTGCCCCGTGGCGGGCCTTCCTCAAAGCGCGGGTCATCACAGCTTCCTTTCCAGGTGAGTCAAGTGGGTTTCCGGGCCCGGATTTACGGGCAGACACCAGCAGGTCGCCCTTTCACGGCAGAGCCGGAAGGAAGGGCGACCACCAGGTGTAGGTCAGGGGTTCACAAGCAGCGCGCTACAACAGGGCGAGCAGCCTGGCGCGGATCACGGTGTAGTCGATGATCCCCGCACAGTGGGTGGCGACCTCCCAGACGCCCTCACAGGCCAGCCGTACGACCTGAGAGGTAGGGGGGTCGGGCTCGTCGTCCAGGCCCTGCCGCATCCAGCGGTCCATCGCCCCGCGCAGCGGCGCGAGCAGTTCGGGGTCGCCGGCCGCACCCGTGACCACGGCCCATCGTCGCAGCCGGCCGGTCTCCACGGCCTCGAACGTCGCGGCGACGTACGCCCGGGTGTAGGTGCTCTCCGACTGCGCCTCGATCAGCGCGTCGAAGTCGGCGATCAGGCGCTCGATCATGCCGTTGACGAGCGCGTCCTTGCTCGCGAAGTGATAGAGGAGACCGCCCTTGCTGACACCGGCGCGCTCGGCCACCGCCGCCAGGGTCAGGGCCTGGGCGCCCTGATCCTGCAGCAGGCCCTCGGCCGCGTCCAGCAGTTCGTCTCTCCTCATGCCGTTTACTGTACCGTCTGGACGGTTAAGTTGCGACACATGCCCGTGTTCTCCGCCCGCCCGGATACGCTTGGTGGGCTGAATACGTGTCTGGGAGGGGTCATGGGAGCTGCTTATCTGGACCATGCCTCGACCACACCGATGCTGCCTGAGGCGATCGAGGCGATGACCGCCCAGCTCGGACAGGTCGGCAACCCCTCGTCCCTGCACGCGGCGGGCCGCCGGGCCCGCCGGGTCGTCGAGGAGTCGCGCGAGACGATCGCCTGCGCGCTCGGCGCCCGCCCCAGCGAGGTCGTGTTCACGGCCGGCGGCACCGAGGCCGACAACCTCGCGATCAAGGGCCTGTTCTGGGCGAGGAGGCGGCCCAGGATCCTGATCAGCTCGGTCGAGCACCACGCCGCTCTCGACCCCGCCCACTGGCTCGGCGACAACCACGGCGCCCGGGTCGAACTGCTGGACGTGGACGAGCGGGGCCGGGTGCATCCGGAGACGCTGCGCGAGGCCATCGCCCGCGACCCCGACGACGTGGCGCTGGTGAGCGTCATGTGGGCCAACAACGAGGTGGGAACCGTGCAGCCGGTGCGCGTGCTGGCCGGCATCGCGCACGAATACGGCATTCCCTTCCACACCGACGCGGTGCAGGCGGTCGGCCAGCTTCCGGTGTCGTTCGCCGAGTCCGGCGTGGACGCCATGACCGTCTCCGGCCACAAGGTCGGCGGTCCCGTGGGCGTCGGGGCGCTGCTGCTGGCCCGGGGCGTCGACCCGGTGCCGGTCCTGCACGGCGGCGGGCAGGAGCGCGACATCCGCTCCGGCACCCTGGACGCGCCGGCCATCGCCGGGTTCGCGGCGGCGGTCGAGACGGCGGTCGCGCGACAGCCCGCCACGGCCGAGCGGCTGTCGGCGCTGCGCGACGACCTGATCGCGCGCGTACGGCTGGCCGTGCCCGACGTCGTGCTGAACGGCGACCCGGTGAACCGGCTGCCCGGCAACGCCCACTTCTCGTTCCCCGGATGCGAGGGGGACGCCCTGCTCATGCTCCTCGACGCCAAGGGGGTCGAGTGCTCCACGGGCTCGGCCTGCTCGGCCGGGGTCGCCCAGCCGTCCCACGTGCTGCTCGCCATGGGCCAGGACGGCGCGCGCGCCCGCGGCTCGCTGCGTTTCTCCCTCGGCCACACCTCGGTGGAGGAGGACGTCGACCGGGTCGCGGAGGTCATCGGGCACGTCGTCGAGCGCGCCCGGCGTGCCGGCCTGTCGTAACCCGCCCTGTTTGTCCTCTGTGTGTTTGTCCCTCGGTGTGTTCACCCTCTAGGGCGCGGCCGATCGGGCCGTACGGCGCAGCAGCGCCCGCTGCAGGCGGAGGAGCGTCCGGACGCGCCGCGACGAGCGCAGCCGTCTCAGGCGGGCCTGGAGCCGGTCGCCCAGGTCGACGAGCAGCTCCTCGTCGGCGAAGCGCTCGATCTCGGGGAACATATGCTGCTCCTCGTCCAGGTGGGCGTGCGACCTCAGCACGTCCCGCAACACCCCCAGCTCCCGGTCGAACCGCTCCGTGTGCGGGCCGGCGCACGTCAGCGCCGCGAGCTGGTCGCTGAGCTGGCGGTGCTCCGACCAGGCCGCCGCGATGGCCGGAGTGATGTCCCGCACGGCGGGATAGAAGATCTCCTCTTCGATCCGCTCGTGTATCCACAGCTCGTCGAACAGCTCGTCGGCGAGCGCGCGCCGCCGTCCGGGCTCCGAGCGCGGCGTCTCCGTCAGCTTCCGCATGAGGTCGCGCAGCACCTCGTGGTGCTCCACGAGCACCCGCGTCGCCTTCTTCGGCTCCTGCCGGGCGGGCGCCTCCCGCACGTGGGTGAGCGCGTGTGGTCTTCTCCTCATGGCCGCACCTCCTGCTGGCGCACCAGCGCGCTCCCGGGAGGCGCGGTGGCCGCGACGGGCGCGCGGCGCACCTCGATCCATCCGTCGCGTACGCGGGTCTGGAAACACGGCACCGGTGCGGTGGCCGGGCGGTTCAGACTCTCCCCGCTGGACAGCTCGAACCGGGAGCCGTGCCAGGGGCAGGTGAGGGCGCCGTCCCGGAGCCAGCCGTCGGACAGCGGGCCGCGCAGGTGCGGGCAGGCGTTCTCCAGGGCGTGGACGCGGCCGTCCGCGCGGACCAGGACGACGTCCACGTCGCCCGCCCGGACGCGACGGGGGCGGTCGTCGGTCAGGTCGCGATCGGCCAGCACGGGGGTGAAGCCGAGTGGTTCGTGCTGCCTGCCGCTTTGGTCGACCCCGATCCGGTGGCGGAAGACGAGCGTGCCGCCCAGGAAGCCGCTTGCCATGATCACGGGATAGCCGAGCAGGGCGGCGAGCCGTCCCCGCAGGTGGTGTCCCCGGCCCCGCTGCAGCCACGACCAGCCGTACAGGCCGAGGGCGAGCGTGTTGAGCGTGCCGTGGACCATGCCGATGCGCCGGGCGTTGTCATGCGTGTGCTGCCAGTCGTGCAGGCCGGTCGCCGCCGCGGCCAGCGCGCCGGCGATGCCGACTCCCACGGCCGTGCGCGCCGCCCGCCTCTGCCCGGTGAGGTCCAGGACCAGCGCCGCCGTCCAGGAGCCGATCGGGAGGTCGGTGAGCACCGGGTGGAGAGGGTGCCCCAGCCAGACGCCGTGCAGGAGGCCGCGGGCGCGGCCCCGGGTGACCCCGAGGAGGTTCTCGGCGAAGGCGAGGCCCTTTTCGAGCCGATGACCGGGCCGGTCGAGGCGACCGTCGCCTTCGATCGCGTTCAGCAACCGGTCCAGTGTGCGCTGAGCCATGTCCGACCCCAATCCCTCGCCGGATCGGCCCCGCAGCCTGCGGGAAACGGACGGAACGCGGGTGCTCGCCCGCGTGTTGCTCCTGCGACGTGCCCGTTCCGTATGTCGTGAAACGCGCCGAATATCCGGTTCAGGTCAGGAAGGGGGCCACCGCGCTCCACGAGGGGTCCTCGGCCACCTCGACGCGGGCGCGCCCCTCCTGCCATCCGTCGGCGACCTCCTCGACCACGGGCGGCACGGCCGCCGCGGGGTCGGCGTAGACGTGCAGCACCCGGCTGCGGTCGGCGCTCAGGTGGGCCACCAGGACGGCAGGGCCGAGCGCGGCCAGCCGGTCGTTCAGCCGCTCCTCGAAGTCGCGCAGCGCGTCCAGGGAGCCCCCCGTGGGCAGCCCGTCGCCGTCGGCCTCCCGGTAGGGCAGCGTGACGGCGATGTGCTGGTCGAACAGCGGGAAGTCCACCGGCCTGAGGGGATAGCGTGCGGCGGCGGTCAGCCGGCCGCCGGTGGCGGTGTGGCCTTCGAGGAGCGCCCACTGCTCCTCCTTGAACTCCTCCGCCACCTCGGCGACGACCGAGGGCAGGTGGATCGCGGGGAGTGCGTCGATCGGCTCGAACTCGGCGGCCACGATCTCGCCGACCCAGCGGGCCACCTCGTCCTCGCCCAGCAGCCAGTCGAGCGCGAGGAAGGCCGCCTCCGTCCGCGTGTCGTCGTCGACGTCGGGGAAGATCGGATGGAAGGCGGTGACGTCCACACGCGGCGAGCCGGGCGGCACCCGCAACGCCACCACCAGCCGGTCGAGCCCGAACTCCCGCCCGCCGACGTCGACCGCCAGATCCGCGGCCTGCGGGTTCGCCTGCCGCGACGGATAGAACTCCCACATCGCGTCCGCCGGCGGCGCGGCCAGGGCCCACCTGTGGGCGAACGGCCGCAGCTCCGGATCGTTCGACGCGCTGACGACCAGGGCGTTCACGGCCATGCGGCCGGGAGCGATCTCCCATACGAGGGACGGATGGAGGGCGTTGACGGCGGGGCCGATCATCTCGAACAGGGCCTCGGGGTCCTCCGCCTCGACGTGCGCGTCGATCTGGGGACGCGCCTCGTCCCACCAGGTCCAGAATGCCGCGATGGCCTCGGCGGGGTCGGCGGACTCGCTCTTGCGCCCGAACAGTCGCATGACCCCGCATCCTCCCAGCACGCCCGCCCCGATGCCAACGCAGGCGCGGCCCGGCGGGCGGTAACCTCGAACTGTTATGGGTCCCACACGAAAGCTTCGCGTCCTCGCCGCCATGTCCGGCGGGGTCGACTCCGCGGTGGCCGCCGCCCGGATCGCCGAGGCGGGGCACGACGTGACCGGCGTCCATCTGGCGCTGTCGTCCAACCCGCAGTCCTACCGCACCGGCGCACGCGGGTGCTGCACGCTTGAGGACGCCCGCGACGCGCGCCGCGCGGCCGACGTCATCGGCATCCCCTTCTACGTATGGGACATGGCGGAACGGTTCCATCGTGACGTGGTCGAGGACTTCGTCAGCGAGTACGCCGCGGGGCGCACCCCCAACCCCTGCCTGCGCTGCAACGAGAAGATCAAGTTCGAGGCGGTGCTCGACCGGGCGCTCGCGCTCGGCTTCGACGCCGTCGCCACCGGCCACCACGCGCGGCTGGAGGACGGCGTGCTGCGGCGCAGCGTCGACGACGCCAAGGACCAGTCGTACGTGCTGGGCGTGCTCACCCGCGAGCAGCTCGCGCACGCGATCTTCCCGCTGGGCGGCTCGACCAAGGCGCAGGTGCGCGAGGAGGCGGCGCGGCGCGGGCTGACCGTCGCCGACAAGCCCGACAGCCACGACATCTGCTTCATCGCCGACGGCGACACCCGGGCGTTCCTCGCCGATCGGCTCGGCGCGTCCGAGGGGCCGATCGTCGACGCGCTCACCGGCCAGGTAGTGGGCAGCCACCAGGGGGCGTACGGCTACACGGTCGGGCAGCGCAAGGGCCTGCACATCGACCGGCCGGCCTCCGACGGCAGGCCGCGCTACGTGCTGTCGATCGAGCCGGTGTCCAACACGGTCACGGTCGGTCCCCGCGCCTCCCTGGAGGTCCGCAGCATCGTGGGGGAGCGGCCGGTGTGGAACGGGCCGCGGCCCGAGCCGTACGAGCCGATCACCTGCACGGTCCAGCTGCGTGCCCACGGCGAGGTGTACGGCTGCCGCGCCCAGGTGTCCGGCGGCGAGCTGCACATCGAGCTCGACCGTCCGGCGACCGGCGTCGCGGCGGGCCAGGGCGCCGTCCTGTACGACGGCGACGTCGTCATCGGCTCCGCCACGATCGCCTCGGCCGTCTGAGGTCAGACCTCGACCGACTCGCCGACGGGGATCCGGCGGAAGTCGGCCTTCTGCTTCCCGGCCTCCATGCCGAGCCAGTTGTCGATCAGCGTCGCGCCGATGTCGTTGACCAGCCCGTCGTGGGTCGAGTACGCCCGCGCGGGCCGGACGTAGCGCAGGTACATGAGCATCTCCGCACCCTTGAGCCACGGCGCGTTGGTCGGCACCAGCAGCGTGGGCACGTCGCGCCCGGGCGGCGTGAGGGCGTCACCGGGGTAGAACACCTCGTCGTCCACGAAGAACCCGACATTCTGCACCGGCGGGACGTCGGGCAGGTTGAGCGCGTGCCACTCGCCGACCGCCCGCACGTCGAAACCGGCGGTGCCGAAGGCGTCCCCGTGGTTGACGACCTGCACCCTCGCCGGGATCTCGCCGAGCTGGTTCGCGACGGCCTGGCAGGTGTAGACCTCCAGGTCCGGGCTCGCGTTCTTGAGCAGATTCGCGTCCACGTGGTCGAAGTGCTCGTGGGTGATGAGCACGGCGTCCGCGCCGTCGAGGAGGCCCTCGCCGCTGAACGCGCCGGGGTCGATGACGAGCGTCCGCCCGTCCTTCTCCAGACGCCAGCACGCGTGACCGAGTTTGGTGAGTTTCATAGTCCATAAGCTAGTCACCGTGAGCGACTATCCGTGGAGCGAGGCCACAGCCACCGGCGTGGGGTCCTACCCGGGCGAGGACCATCTGGAGGCGGTCAGGACTGCCTTCGGCGAACTGCCCATGCCCTACCTGCCCGAGCTGCCCGCCCGGGGGGTGGGCGCCGACATGATCGGCCGTACGGCGTCGCTGCTGGTCGAGCTGCCCGTGGAGGTGCAGCCGTCCGGCTGGCGGCTCGCCGACCGGCCGGGACGGGACTTCAAGCGGGCCAGAGACCATCTCACCCGCGACCTCGACGGCCTGGAGGAGGTCTCCCAGGACTACGCGGGACCGCTCAAGATCCAGGCATGCGGGCCGTGGACGCTCGCCGGGGCCATCGAGCTCCGGCACGGTGACAAGGTGCTCTCCGACGCGGGAGCCGTACGCGACCTGACCGAGTCGCTGGCCGAGGGGCTCGCGCAGCACGTGGCGGAGGTCCGGCGCCGGGTGCCGGGAGCCGACCTCGTCGTCCAGATCGACGAGCCGGGCCTGCCTGGGGTGCTGGCGGGCACGGTGCCGACCGCGTCCGGCTTCGGGCGGCTGCCCGCCGTCGAGTCCCCGATCGCGGCCGAGCGGCTGAAGACCGTGCTGTCCGCGATCGAGCCCGCCTTCCCGGTCGTCCACTGCTGCGCGCCGGGCGTGCCGTACGAGGTGATCCGCACGGCGGGCGCGCGGGGCGCGTCGGTGGACGCGGCGCTGCTGCGCCGCCGCGACGAGGACGAGCTGGGCGAGACGATCGAGAAGGGGCTCGCGCTGTTCCTCGGCGTCGTGCCGGGCACCGACACCCGGCTGCCGGACGTCGGCGTGGTGGCCAAGCCGGCGGTCGAGCTGTGGCGGCGGCTCGGCTTCCCGCCCGCCCGGCTCGCCGAGCAGGTCGTGCTCACCCCCGCCTGCGGCCTGGCCGGGGCCTCGCCCAGGTACGCCAGGGCGGCGCTGGCCCGGTGCCGTGAGGCGGCCAGGGTGCTGCGCGAGGACCCCGGCGAGTGAGGCCGTCCGGAGCGAGGCCGTCCGGAGTGAGGCTGTTCTGAGCAAGGCTGCCGGGATGGGGCCGCCGCCGGCGATCCAAGCGGCCTCCCAGCTCATCCTCAAGTGATTCACAAGCCTTGCCGCCTATCTCTTGACGTGCTGGAAGTTCAGACGTTCAGGAGAAAGACCATGCGAAGCGCCGCGCGCGTTCTGCTCCCTCTCGCCGCCGCCGGGCTGTCCGCCGCTCTGGCGGCGGGTCTCGCCGCGGCTCCCGCGGCGGCCTCGGTCTCGTCCGCGTCGCCGGTGGCCTCGGTGGCCTCGGTGGTCTCGCCTGCGTCGGTCGCGTCGGCCGCGGAGACGTGGAAGTGGGGGCCGACGGCGTCCTCCGACACCAAGGGCTGGGCGAACGGGTACGTCCGGTCGGGATCGTCGGGGCTGCGCATCGTCGGCGACCTCTATGACGCGGGCGGAGCCAGGACCTGCTCGTGGGTGAAGATCAAGTGGCTGACCGACCGCGGGAAGTACCGCACGGCCGCCTACCGCAACTGCTCCCAGTCCACCCCGCGGACGTTCACCGTGAACGCCGGGTACATGCTGCTGGCCAAGGCCATGGTCTGCCGGGGCGGCACGACCCGGATCACCGGCAAGTGCTCTCGCTGGGAACGGGTCTGGACCCAGGGAGGATGACCCTCGGGCCGGTCCCTCCCCATCCACGGCGACCGGCCCGAGATACACCCGGACAAAAGGGAATGAAAGTGGGCCGCAAGCGGTCTACCGTAATTCTCGATCGCTCCTGAACGAGGGGCCGCGGGGTCTGGAGCGGCCCTCTCGCCGAGCGGTCCGGCGGGAGTCGCCCACGTCCTCGGCGCGGCTCCCGCCCCTGTCCTTCGCGAACTGTCGGTCGCCGGAGATACGGTTGCCCTGGGTGTCTGACGAGGGGAGACGGGCGACGTGACCGACAGGGCTGACGAGGCCGGCGGGCTCGACGGTGCCGTGCCCGGGGACGCGGCGAACGGGCACGCGGAGGCCGTGAGCGAGGTCGAAAGCGTGACGGGCGCCGCAGGGACCGACGGGAGCGCCGCCACCGGAGAAGCCACCGCCGAGGAGGCACAGAGCGCCGGCGGAGGAGTGCAGAGCGCCGGCGGAGGAGTGCAGAGCGCCGGCGGAGGAGTGCAGAGCGCCGGCGGAGGAGTGCAGAGCGCCGACGGAGAGGCGCAGGGCGCGCCGGCCGAGGCGCGGGAGCGGCACGCCGAGCTCACGGAGCTGCTCGAGGACGCCAACTGGCGCTACTACGTGCTCGACTCGCCCACGGTGAGCGACGCGGAATACGACGGCTGGATGCGGGAGATCCTCGCGCTGGAGGAGGCGCATCCCGACCTGCGCACACCGGACTCGCCCACGCAGAAGGTGGGAGCGCCGATCTCCACGGAGTTCGCCCCCGTCACCCATCTCCAGCGTTTGGAAAGCCTCGACAACGCCTTCAACGACGCCGACCTCGCCGGCTGGCAGACCAGGGCCGAGCGGCTGATCGAGGCCGATCCCGGGCCCTACCTGTGCGAGCTGAAGATCGACGGCCTGGCCGTGGCACTCGTGTACGAGAAGGGCCGCCTCGTCCGGGGCGCGACCCGGGGCGACGGGCGCACCGGAGACGACATCACCCCCAACATCCGCACGCTCGACGACGTGCCGCATCGGCTCGACGGCGACGACGTGCCCGATCTGCTCGAGGTGCGCGGAGAGGTCTTCCTGCCGGTCGAGGGCTTCAAGAAGCTCAACGAGCAGCTCATGGACGCGGGCAAGCCGCCGTTCGCGAATCCGCGCAACTCGGCCGCGGGCTCGCTGCGGCAGAAGGACCCGCGCGTCACCGCGCAGCGGCCGCTGCGGATGATCGTCCACGGTGTCGGCAAATGGGAGGGCGGCGGTCCGCTGCCCGCCACCCAGTCGGCCGTCTACGAGCGGCTGCGTGAGTTCGGACTCCCGGTCAGCGACCGCTACAAGGTGGTCAACGGCCTCGACGAGATCCGCGAATTCGTCTCCTACTACAACGACCACCGCCACGACCCGGAGTACGAGATCGACGGTGTGGTGGTCAAGGTCGACCGCATCCCGGTGCAGCGGCAGCTCGGCTCGACCAGCCGGGCCCCACGCTGGGCGATCGCGTTCAAGTATCCGCCGGAGGAGGTCACGACCAAGCTCCTCGACATCCAGGTCGGCGTGGGCAGGACGGGCCGGGTCACGCCGTTCGGCGTGATGAAGCCGGTGGTGGTGGCCGGGTCGACCGTGGAGCGCGCGACGCTGCACAACGCCTCCGAGGTGGCGCGCAAGGGCGTGCTCATCGGCGACACCGTGGTGTTGCGTAAGGCGGGCGACGTCATCCCCGAGATCGTCGGTCCGGTGGTGGACCTGCGGCAGGGCGGCGAGCGGGAGTTCGTCATGCCCACGCACTGCCCGGAATGCGGCACCGAACTGGCCTACGAGCGGGAGGGCGACGCCGACCTGCGCTGCCCGAACGCCCGCTCCTGCCCCGCGCAACTGCGTGAGCGCATCTTCTTCGCGGCCGGGCGCAACGCGTTCGACATCGACGGGCTGGGCTACGTCGCGGCGACCGCGCTGACCCAGCCGCTGCCGCCGCAGGAGCCGCCGGTCCGCACGGAGGCCGACCTGTTCGACCTGACCATCGAGAAGCTGCTGCCGATCAGGTCGGTGGTCCGCGACCCCGAGACCGGCCTGCCGAAGACCGATCCGGAGACCGGCGAACCGAAGGTCGTCTCGTTCTTCGCCAACATCTCCGGCGAGCCGAGCAAGAACGCCGAGCTGATCCTGCAACAGTTGAAGGAGAAGAAGGACCAGCCGCTGTGGCGGGTGCTCGTGGCGCTGACGATCCGGCACATCGGGCCGCCCACGGCCCGCGCGCTGGCCGGGGAGTTCCGCTCGATCGACGCCATCGCCAAGGCGTCCGAGGAGGAACTGGCGGCGGTGGAGGGCATCGGCCCGCGGGTCGCCGCGACGATCAAAGAGTGGTTCGCGGTCGACTGGCACCAGGAGATCATCGACAGGTGGCGGGCCGCCGGGGTCCGGATGGCCGACGAGTCGCCCGCAGACGAGGGGCCGCGTCCGCTGGAAGGGCTCACCTTCGTCGTCACCGGGACGCTGACCGACTTCAGCCGCGACGAGGCCGGCGAGGCCATCGGCGTCAGGGGCGGCAAGGTCACCTCGTCGGTGTCGAAGAAGACGAGTTTCCTGGTGGTGGGAGACAACCCGGGTTCGAAGTACGACAAGGCGGTCAAGGCCGGCGTCCCGATCCTCAACGAGGAAGGCTTCCACGTCCTCCTCGACGAGGGCCCCGACGCGGCCCGCGCCGTCGCCGTCACCCGCGAGGAGTGACCCCGGCCGCTCAACCGGCCGGTTCACCCCACGGCCCGCGTAATCGCGGCGTCTCCGGTCCCGTCGGAGCCCGGGAAGACGCCGGCGCCGTCAGTGCCAGGCGGCCAGCAGATCTTCGGGACCCCAGTGCGCGGCGAGCGGCAGGCCGTCGTCGACACCGGAGCGGGAAACGGCTACCAGCGGGGTCCCGGTGTCTGCGCCCGGAACGGCGAGCATGTCGCGCACCAGGCTTTCGTACTCATGGCGGCCGAACGACCCGTTCTCCAGCCACTTGATCGAGCCGAGGAACTGGACGTGCCGCGCGACCGGCTCGCGGTCGGCCCCGACGAGATCGATCTCGGGGTTGTTCTGCCGGTTCCACCATCCGCCGATGGCGTCGGTCTCGGGCCATCGGTCGTCAGGAAGAAGCCGCGACAGTGCCTGACGAACGACAGGCTCGACGGCGCGGCCACGCCAGGAGGTCCAGGAGCGTTCGATGGTGGCCAGGACACGTTCGCCCCGGCCACGCTCGACCAGGGGGATGCCGCGGTCGAGGAAGGCGAGCCAGAAGCGCAGATACGGATCGGCGATGCGATAGCGCTTGTTCTTCGTGTCCGGCTTGGTGGACAGCGGGGTGTCGACGGCCAGCACCCGCTTGCCGATAAGGGTGGACAGCAGAGGGGAAAGAGTGCCGGAGGCCAGGGGGGAGGCGCCACCCGCCTCGGTGGCGATGGCGGAAAACGTGCGCTCCCCGCTACCCACCGCGGACAGGATCGCACGTGAGTGGGAGGTCTCGGGGAACTCCCCGAGCAATGACAGCTCACCGGCCATCAGCAGCGCGGACAGCGGATTACTCAACGACTCCCGCAGGTAGTCGACGCGGTTCATTCCTGGCTGCCATGCCTGGACCACCTCGGGGAAACCCCCGGTGATCAGAAAGGCGTCGATGGCGTCGGCGGCGTCCAGTCCGGTCATGACGGCCACATCCGCAGGGTGGAGCGGCTGGACGGTCATCTTCGCGGCGCGACCGAAGAAGGGGCGGTCATAGGACTGCAACGCCTCCATCACCGACAGATCACTGCCGACCAGGATGAGCAGCACCGGCTTGGCGGACAGATGCCGATCCCAGACCGTCTGCAACGCCCCTTCGAACTCGCGGTCCTGTTCCACCAGCCACGGCACCTCGTCGATCACCGCGATGCTCGGCGTCTGGTCGGGCACGGCCACCGCCAGAGCACGGAGTGCCTGGTTCCAGTCTCCGGCCTGCACCCCGGCGATCAATTCGGCACCCGGCAGCGCGGACTGCGCGAGCATGCCGACGAAGTCGGCGCGCTCGGCCACCGGGTTACGGCCTCTGGTGGCCTGGAAGACCACATACGGCACGCCGGCGCGGTCGCAGAACTCCTGAACCAGTCGCGATTTTCCGACCCGGCGTCGACCGGTCATGATCACAGCGCGCCCGCGAGTGCCGCCCGATCCCTCCGTGACCTGCCGCAACTGTCGATCAAGTAGCTCAAGATCGGCGGCTCTCCCCTTGAATTCCATTGATCACCTCGATCATACGTAGAACCAATCTTACGTAGGTGCGATCTTACTTTGTTGGCAGCCGGGAGGCGACCGGCGGATGGGGTCCGAAAGTGGTGGTGTCCCGCCTCCAAGGCCTGGGCATCGCCGAACGACCGGCCTTGCCTCCGGGAACAGCGGTATCTCCTGTGCCGTTCCATGGGACATGTCGACTTCTGCCATTCCGATAACCCCGGTCCTGCACTACGCGGCTTTCACCACCGATCCCGACGGCGGCAACCTGGCCGGAGTGGTGCTCGACGCCGCCGGGCTGGATGAGGCGGCCATGCTCGCCATCGCCGCCGAGGCAGGCCATCCGGAGACGGCCTTCCTCAGCGCGCCTTCGTCGCAACCCGCCGAGAACGGCCGGACTTTCACCGTCCGATATTTCAGCCCGAAGATGGAGGTGCCGTTCTGCGGGCACGCCACGGTGGCATCGGCGGTCGCGCTCGCGGAACGGATCGGCCCGGGTGACCTGGTCTTCGAGACGCAGGCCGGAGCCGTACCGGTCACGGTGGTGGCGGATGACAGCGGCGTGCTGTGGGCGACCCTGACCAGCGTGGAGCCGTACGTCGAGCCGGTCGGCGACCTCGACGTGGCGCAGGCGCTCGACGCGCTGAAGTGGCGGCTCGACGAACTCGATCCCGGACTGCCCCCGCGGATCGCCTTCGCGGGATCGCGCCATCTCGTCCTGGCCGCCGCGACGCGCGAGCGCCTCGCCGATCTGAACTACGACTTCTCCCGGCTCGCGCAGTACATGACCGACCGGGATCTCATCACCCTGCAACTGGTGTGGCGAGAGTCGGCGGACACCTTCCAGGTGCGTGATCCGTTCCCCGTGGGTGGAATCGTGGAGGACCCGGCCACCGGGGCGGCCGCAGCTGCTCTGGGGGCGTACCTGCGGGACCTCGGCGAGGCCGGTCCCACTGCGGTGCTGACCCTGCACCAGGGCGTCGACATGGGACGGCCGGGCCGGCTGCGGGTGGAACTACGGGACGGGGATACCAAGGTCCGGGTGTCCGGCGCGGCGGTCCGTGTCATGGCCGGCGGCTGATCAGGCTGCCCATCTGAGCCGCACGCGTTACCGGTCGGTCGCCATGCCGGTCTTCCGTAGTGAAAACGGCGTGCCGTACGGGTGGGGAGGCCCGTACGGCACGCCTGGACTATGCGGTGGGGATCAGCTGGTGGTGCAGACCAGGGGGGACGGCGTGGACGGGGTCCCGCTGGAGCTGCCGAGGAAGCCGAACGTGGCGTTCCCGCCAGGGGCGATGTTGCCGTTCCAGCTCAGGTTCGAGGCCGTGATGCTGCCGCTGCTGCCGGTCAGGTTGGCGTTCCACGACTGGGTGATGGACTGCCCGCTGGGCATCGTCCACTTCACGGTCCAGTTGTTGATCGCCGAGTTGCCCGCGCTGGTCACGGTGACCTCACCCTGGAAGCCGCCCTGCCACGAGCTGACGACCTTGTAGACCGCCGTACAGCCCCGGTCGCCGGTGAAGGTCGGAGAGGCCGACGGGGACGGCGACGGCGACGCGGAGGGCGAGGCCGACGGAGACGGGGACGGGGACCTCGTCGGCGACGGAGAGGGAGACGGGGACGGCGAGGGGGACCTCGTCGGCGACGGAGACGGCGACGGCGAGGGGGTGTACGGGGCGGCGATCGCCAGGTCGTAGGCCCGCTGCGGCACGAACTGGCCCGCGGGCGCGATGCAGCCGTCGGACTCGCCCGGAGGCTTGACCCACAGGTACGCGGCGATCGCCGAGTCACCGGTGTTCGTCGTGCTCCAGGTGCCGGTGGCGCGGCCGGCCGGGTCACACCACTCGCTGCCCGCAGGGCCGTTGCCGTTGCGGCTGGTGTCGACCACGGCCTTCAGCCCGGACACCCCGGTGGCCGAGAGGACGCTCTTGGCGTAGGAGACCAGGCCCGAGGTGAAGCGGTAGTTGGAGACGTTGACCGAGATGCCGTCCGCGCTGTTGGCGACGTCGGCGCCGCGCAGCCGGTTGGCCATGTCGGAGGCGCCCACCCAGGCGTCGTGACCCGCGTCGAAGAAGACCTTGACGTTCGAGGAGGTGGCCTTGAACTTCTTCCCGGCGTACGCCATGGAGGCCTGGACCTCGGCCTGCTGGGAGGAGTTCATGCAGTTCGGCATGATCGACAGGGCGTCGGGCTCAAGGATGATGTAGGCGGGCCGCCCGCCGAGACCCGCGGCGACCTGGTCGATCCAGGCGCGGTACGACGAGTGGTCGGGCGCGCCGCCCGCGCTCGCGCCGCCGCAGTCGCGGTTCGGCATCTCGTACACGACCATGATCGGGATCTTGCCGGCGGAGGCGGCGGCTCCGACGTACGCGTCGACCTGGCTGCGCACGGTCGAGGGGTTGTAGCTGGCGAACCACCGGCCCTGCGGGACGGCGGCGATGCGGTCCCTGATCACCGCGGCCTTGCTGTCACCGGGGTTGGCGGCCACCCATTTGGCCGCGTTCGTCGTCGGGTCCACGTAGAAGGCGGAGTCGGCGGCCTGCGCGGCCGAGGAGGCGAGCACAGACGCTCCCACCGCGGCCGTGGCGACCACTGCGAGCACAGCCGCCGTCAATCTGCGAGACATGGAAATCTCCGTCCGGTAATGTGGGAGCGCTCCCACAGTTCTCTCGGATCGTATGGAGCCAGTGCTGGTCCAAGAAGGGCCACGCGGAGTTTGTCTGGGCGGTCAACCTAATAGGCGCAGGCGGGCGGGGGATCGGTCCTGTGGACCAGTTGAAACTTTCACCGCAACTCCGGTCAGACCGTGATATCTCCAGAAATCATGGTGACGGAGTGTGCCCAAGCGGTTTCGCGAAGTGGCCCAGAGGCCGTACCCTCCCATAGTGACCTCTTGGGGGGTTTCTTACCGATGACGCTTTCACGCGGTCTCATGCCGCTCGCCGGGGTACCTCGAGTCCTCCTGCCCGCCGTCGACCTGGGCGAAATGTCCACGCCCGTCGACACTCGGGACACCGGACCGCGCCCTGGCTCGCCCCTGTGGGCCTACCTCACGGCGGTCACCGCCGTCGGCGGCACCGCGCTGGCGATCGCGCAGGTACGGCTCGGCTTCGGCGAGCTGGGCGAGCTGGCCCGCACTCCGCTGTTCTGGATGCTGACCGTCCTGGTGGTGCTGGGCGAACTGCGCCCGGTCATGTTCAGCTCCTCGACGCTCGTCGGGGGCACGCCGGCCTCCACGATGTTCACCTTCGCGGTGGTGATGTACCAGGGTCTGCCGACGGCGGCGCTGATGCAGGCGGTCGCCGTGGTGGTCAGCGGACTGGTGCACCGCAGGGCCTGGCATCGGGTGCTGTTCAACCTCGCCCAGGTGACCCTGGCCTGCACGGCGGCCGCGGCGGCCTTCGCCGCGTTCGGCGCGCATCCGGCGCCCTTCGCCCCCTGGACGCCCGACGGCGGGGACATCCCGGCCATCGCGCTGGCCGCGGGGGCGTACTTCGCGGTCCGCGCGATCCTGGTCTGCCAGGCGGTGGCGCTGCACGAGCGCCGGCCCCTGGGCCGGGTGATGAAGGCGTCGATCGGCCCGCAGGCCCTCGTCTACGGTGCGTTGCTCGGGCTCGCGCCGCTCGTCGTGGTCGTGATGGCGCACTCCACGGCTTTGGTGCCCCTCTTCGTCGCGCCGCTGACCGCGGTCTACTTCACCGCGACGCTCTCGCTGCGCCGCGACCACCAGGCCACCCACGACGGGCTCACCGGCCTGCCGAACCGCAAGATGCTCATCCTGCGCACCGAGGAGGCCCTGGCCGAGGCGCGCGAGCACGAGCGGGTGGGGCTGCTCCTGCTCGACCTCGACCGTTTCAAGGAGGTCAACGACACGCTCGGCCACCCCGTCGGCGACCGGCTGCTGCAGATCGTGGCCCACCGGCTCACACACAGCGTGCGGCCGGGCGACGTGGTCGCCCGGCTCGGCGGGGACGAGTTCGCGGTGCTGCTGCCGTCGATCAGGGACGCCCACGCGGCCAGGGAGGTCGCCTCGCGGCTGCGGGTCGCGCTGACCGAGCCGGTACGTCTTGAGGGCATGACCTTCGATCTCGACGCGTCGATCGGCATCGCGCTCTATCCGGACCACGCGCCGGACTTCGAACTGCTCATGCAGCGCTCCGACGTGGCGATGTACCTCGCCAAGGAGGGCCGCACCGGCGTCGAGTTCTACCTGCCGGGCAAGGACCGCAACTCGCCGGAACGGCTCAGCCTGCTCGGCGACCTGCGCCGGGCGATCGACGCCGACGAGCTGGAGCTCCACTATCAGCCCAAGGTGAGCCTGGACGACGGCAGGGTCGAGAGCGTCGAGGCGCTGCTGCGCTGGTGGCACCCGGTGCGCGGGCCGATCTCCCCCGCCGAGTTCATCCCGCTGGCCGAGCAGTCGTATCTGATGCGCGAGCTCACCCAGCACGTCATCGGCCACGCGCTGCGGCAGGCGGCCCGCTGGTGGCACGCGGGCCTCGACGTGCCGGTCTCGGTCAACGTGTCCGCCCGCGACCTGCTGGACTCGAGCCTGCCCGAGCAGCTGGAGTCCGGGCTGGAGAAGCTGGACCTGCCTCCCGAGGCCATCCGGCTGGAGGTCACCGAGCGCATCCTCATGACCGATCAGGCCTACAGCGCCGACACGATCCGCACCCTGGCCGGTCTCGGCATCCAGCTGGCCCTCGACGATTTCGGCACCGGCTACTCCTCGCTGGTCCGGCTCCAGCGGCTTCCGGTCTCCGAGGTCAAGATCGACGCGTCGTTCGTACGGCGGCTCGGAGAGTCGCCGGACGACGAGCGGATCGTCCGCTCGATCATCGATCTCGTACGGTCCCTCGGGCTGAGGTCGGTCGCCGAGGGGGTCGAGTCGCCGGAGGTCGCGACGCTGCTGCGCGAGATGGGCTGCCACGCGGGCCAGGGATGGTGGCTGGCCAAGCCCATGCCCGCGAGCGAGACGACCACGTGGTTGCGCGGCCGGCTCAGCGCGGCCTTCCGGGAGCGCGAGAACGGCGGCGCCCGTCTCACGCCGCACTGATCAGCCGTACCCGGCGGCCCGATCGATCTGCCGCGCCGTGTCGTAGCGCTGGGCCGTCCTGCTGGGCCGTCCTGCTGGGCGCCGCCGGCGCCGCGCCGCACGCGCTGGGGCCCCGCAGCGCATCGGCCACGCTGCAGGAGTCGCATTAAGACCATGTGACGCGGCGTCGTCGGGTCGGCCGCGCTCGGCGACGAGCCCTAGGATGGGAAGGTCCAATCTCCATCATGAAACGGGTTCGACGACTCATGTCCGCCATAACCCGCGATGAGGTCGCTCACCTCGCCCGGCTGTCCCGGCTGGCACTGGCCGACGACGAGCTCGACCACTTCGCCGCCCAGCTCGACCAGATCGTCGGCGCCGTCGCCCGCGTCGCGGAGGTGGCGGCCGACGACATCCCGCCGTCCTCGCACGCGCTTCCGCTGACCAACGTGTTCCGGCCCGACGACGTACGGCCCGGCCTCACGCCCGAAGGCGCCCTGTCCGGCGCGCCCGCCGTGGAGGACGACCGCTTCCGCGTGCCGCGGATCCTCGGGGAGGAAGAATGAGCCTGATTCGCAAGACCGCCGCCGAGCTCGGCGCGCTGGTCGCCTCCCGAGAGGTCACCGCCGTCGAGGTCACCCAGGCCCATCTCGACCGGATCGCCGAGGTCGACGGCCGGGTCAACGCCTTCCTGCACGTGGACGCCGAGTCCGCGCTGGCGCAGGCGCGCTCGATCGACGAGCGCATCGCCGCCGGTGAGACGCTCGGGCCGCTCGCCGGGGTGCCGATCGCGCACAAGGACGTGTTCACCACGACCGGCATGCCGACGACCGCCGGCTCGAAGATCCTCGAAGGCTGGCGCCCGCCGTACGACGCGACCGTGACCCGCCGCCTGCGCGAGGCCGGCCTGGTGATCCTCGGCAAGACCAACCTGGACGAGTTCGCCATGGGGTCGTCCACGGAGAACTCCGCGTACGGCCCGACGCACAACCCCTGGGACCTCGACAGGATCCCTGGTGGTTCTTCCGGGGGTTCGTCGGCCGCGGTGTCCGCCTACGAGGCGCCGCTGTCCACCGGCACCGACACCGGCGGCTCGATCCGCCAGCCCGCCGCGGTGACCGGCATCGTCGGCATGAAGCCGACGTACGGCGGCTCGTCGCGCTACGGGCTGATCGCGTTCGCGTCCTCGCTCGACACGCCCGGTCCGTTCGCGCGCAACGTGCTCGACGCGGCGCTGCTGCACGAGGCCTTCTCCGGTCACGACCCGCTCGACTCGACCTCGATCGACGCGCCGGTTCCGCCGGTCGTCGAGGCCGCGCGGCACGCCGACGTGGCGGGCATGCGGGTCGGCGTGGTCAAGGAGTTCGGCGGGGAGGGCTACCAGCCCGGCGTCCTCGCCCGGTTCAACGAGGCCGTCGAACTGCTGGAGTCCCTCGGGGCCAAGGTCGTCGAGGTCTCCTGCCCGACCTTCTCCTACGCGCTGCCCGCGTACTACCTGATCGCGCCGTCGGAGTGCTCGTCCAACCTGGCCCGCTTCGACGCCATGCGGTACGGCCTGCGCGTCGGCGACGACGGCACCCGCAGCGCCGAGGAGGTCATGGCCCTGACCCGGGCGGCCGGTTTCGGGCCCGAGGTCAAGCGGCGCATCATGCTCGGCACCTACGCCCTGTCGTCCGGCTACTACGACGCCTACTACGGGCAGGCCCAGAAGGTCCGCACGCTGATCATGCGCGACTTCGAGGCGGCGTTCCATCAGGTGGACGTGCTGGTCTCGCCGACCACGCCGACCACCGCGTTCCCGATCGGGGAGCGGGCCGACGACCCGATGGCGATGTACCTCGCCGACCTGTGCACGATCCCGACCAACCTGGCCGGCAACGCGGCGATCTCGGTGCCGTGCGGCCTGGCCGACGAGGACGGCCTGCCGGTCGGACTGCAGGTCATGGCCCCGGTCCTGGCCGACGACCGCTGCTATCGGGTCGGCGCCGCCGTGGAGAAGGCCTTCGAGAGCCGGTGGGGCGGCTCGCTGCTGTCCCGCGCGCCCGCGCTCTAGTCGCCGAGAGGAGGGGAACGGCGGCATGATCACCCGCATCGAGATCGACGGCTTCAAGTCGTTCGAGAACTTCGCGCTGGATCTGCCTCCGTTCCTCGTGCTCATCGGCACCAACGCCAGTGGCAAGTCGAACATCCTCGATGCACTGACGTTCGTCGCGACAGCCGGGACCCGCGGTGTCGACGCCGCCGTGTCGGAGGTACGCGGCGACGCGCGGGGACTCTTCCGCAAGCGTGGCGACGGCACCCGCGTCGACCGGATGCGTTTCGCTCTGGAACTCCTTCTCCCGGCGCAGCGCTCCTCGCCGAGCAGCCGCTGGCGTTGGGAGGTGCGATTCGCGTGGGCAGTGCCCGAAGGCGAGCTCGAAGGGATCACGATCGAGACGCAGCGGCTCGTCTCGTTGTCGTCGCCTGACCGGGTCATTCCCCTCGTGGAGGGCGAGTGGGTCGTGCGGGAGGGAAGGCCCGCGCTGGACGCCTTCTCCGGTAACCACAAGCAGGACGGGGAGATCGTACGGCGGATCAAGCATGAGCTCACCGAGGTCAGGTCGCTGCATCTGGAAGCGGGCTCCCTGCGCGGGGCGAGCGAGCTCGGCGGACCCCGTCGCATGGACTCCACCGGCCGGAATCTTCCGAACTACCTGAGATTCCTGGCGCGTGAGACGGCATCGGAGAACAGGCCGCTTGGTGTGGTCGGCGAGATCAAGATGCACCTCGTCGGACTGGTCAGGGAGATCAGCGACTTCGAGATCGTCGAGGACGAGCGCCGAAGGGACGTCAGGCTCGAGTTCGCGTCCCCCTACGACCGGGGGCTGGACGCCGAGTTCGCCTCCGACGGCACGTTGCGCATGCTGGCCATCCTGGCGGCCTTGCACGACGGTGGAACCGCCGTCATCGAGGAGCCGGAGAACGGCGTCTTTCCGGAGAGACTCCGTCAGCTGCTCGGTCTCGCCCGGGAGTTGGTCACGGAGGAAGACGAGGCGGCGACGTCCGGCCCGGACCGGCCTCTGCAACGGCAGGCCCTGTTCACCAGTCACTCTCCAGTGGTGCTCGACGTGGTACCGCGGGAGAACATCGCGTTCCTCGACATGACCACCGTGTTGGAAGACGGGATCGCCAGCCGGGTGAGCCGGGTGCGGCGACTGCGGGAGGACGCCGGGCCGGTGCGGGTGGACGGCGAGCGGTGGCCGCGCGTGACGGATTCCGAACTCGGCAGGTTCCGGGCCGGAGTGGAGGAACCGGTCTGATGCGGAGCCTGAGCTGCGTCCTGATCAGAGAAGGGCCGTCGGACGACTGGTTCCTGCCGATCCTGCTGCGCAGGGCCCTGGAGGAACTCGTGGTCGAGTTCTTCCCGGCCTGCCGTGAGGTTCAGGAGGTGCGGCCCCTCCCGGAGGCGGGCAATCAGCATCCGGAGACGATGATCAAGACCTTGAAGGAGGAGCGGGGCACCTTCGACGTGGTTCTCTATCATCACGACGGCGCCCCACCGGCCAAGTCGCAACTCGTCCTGGGACGTATCCGGCAGGCGTACAGTGCGAGTGACCTCGGCGAGCCTCTGGTCCCGGTCGTGCCGATGAGGGAGACGGAGGCCTTGGTCCTCGCTGATCGGACAGCCCTTGTGAGAGCGCTGAATCTGCGTCGGCTCAACCGGGAACCCGTGTCCGGATCCGAGGTCGAGTCCTGCCCCGATCCCAAAGTGGTCATCGATGCGCTGCTGAGGGACGAGGCGGGGCTGAACCCGAAGAAGAAAGGCGCGCTCCGAAACTTCTATCTCTCGGTAGCGGAGAACGCCGGCATAGCTGAACTGCGGAAGGTGCCCGCCTTCCAGCAATGGTGGAATGACATGATCGAAGCATTGGAAGGACTGGGTTACCAGCATGGCTGATACCGCGACGCTCATGCCGTACGACGAGGCGCTGGAGCGCTTCGAGCCGGTGCTGGGGCTGGAGACGCACGTCGAGCTGGGCACCGCCTCGAAGATGTTCTGCGGCTGCCCGACGACCTTCGGCGCGCCGCCGAACACGCAGGTCTGCCCGGTGTGCCTGGCGCTGCCCGGCTCGCTGCCGACGGCCAACGAGAAGGCGATCGAGTCGACGATCCGGATCGGCCTCGCTCTCAACTGCACCATCGCCACGTGGTGCAGGATGGCCCGGAAGAACTACTTCTATCCGGACATGCCGAAGAACTACCAGATCAGCCAGTACGACGAGCCGCTGTGCACGGACGGCTACCTGGACGTCGAGGTGGACGGGAAGATCGTCCGCGTCGAGATCGAGCGGGTGCACCTGGAGGAGGACACCGGCAAGTCCACCCACGTCGGAGGCGCGACCGGGCGGATCCACGGGGCCGACTACTCGATCGTCGACTACAACCGGGCCGGCATCCCGCTCGTGGAGATCGTGACCAAGCCGATCGAGGGCACCGACCGGCTCGCGCCCGAGGTCGCCCGCGCGTACGTCACCGAGCTGCGCGAGGTGATGCGCTCGCTCGGCGTGTCCGACGTGCGGATGGAGCAGGGCTCGCTGCGCTGCGACGTGAACGTCTCCCTGATGCCGCGCGGCTCGTCAAAGTGGGGCACCCGTACGGAGACCAAGAACGTCAACTCGCTGCGCAGCGTCGAGCGCGCGGTCCGCGGGGAGATCGAGCGCCAGGCGGCCATCCTCGCCGAGGGCGGCCGGATCGTGCAGGAGACCCGCCACTTCCACGAGGACACCGGGCAGACGACCTCCGGGCGGTCGAAGGAGGAGGCGCAGGACTACCGCTACTTCCCCGAGCCCGACCTGCTGCCGATCGCGCCCGACCCGGCCTGGGTCGAGTCGCTGAAGGCGGCGCTGCCCGAGCTTCCGTCGGCGCGGCGCAAGCGGCTCCAGCAGGAGTGGGGCGTGTCCGACCTGGACATGGCCGCCATGCACAACGCCGACGCGATCGACCTGGTCGAGGCGACGGTGGCCGCGGGTGCTCCCGCCGCCGACGCGCGCAAGTGGTGGATGGGCGAGCTGGCCCGGCGGGCCAACGAGTCGGCCACGGCGCTCGCCGACCTGCCCATCACCCCGGCGCAGGTCGCCCGGGTGACCGAGCTGGTCGCCTCCGGCGCGCTGAACGACAAGCTGGCCCGTCAGGTGCTGGAGGGCGTGCTCGCCGGCGAGGGCGGCCCGGACGAGGTCGTGGAGAAGCGCGGCCTGCAGGTGGTCAGCGACGAGGGCGAGCTGTCGGCGATCATCGACCAGGTGCTGGCGGACAACGCCGACGCCGCGGAGAAGGTGCGCGGCGGAAAGGTCGCCGCCGTGGGCGCGCTGGTCGGCGGCGTCATGAAGGCCAGCCGGGGCAAGGCGGACGCGGGCCGGGCCCGTGAGCTGATCCTGGAGAAGCTGGGCGTCCAGGGCTAGGGAGCGCCTGACGAGCGCGCCGCCTCGCCGGGGAGTCGGGGAGAACCCAGGAAGAGCTCAGCGATGCGCCGTGAACAGCAGGGCGTGAAGAACGGCCGGTCACGGTTCCGTGTGGCCGGCCGTCGGCCTTCCCCGGCCCGCTCCGGTCAGGGCCGGCCTGGCCGCGGCCGGACCGCTCCAGGGGTTAGTGCGGAAGGTGTTACTTCGCCACATATCCAGCGGAGGGTGTTTTAGGGTTAACTGATCGTCGTTGACCTTGAGCCGGAGGAGACCGAGGCGTGCGTAACGCCGGAGCGTCCGTCGACCCGCCCACGGATCCGTCCGGGGCGGCGCCCGCGCCTCCGCGCAAACACCCGGTGCGCCGCGTCACCTCGCTGCCCCGCGGAGTCTCGGCCCTTCCCCAAGGGGTGTCGGCCGACATCTTCGCCGAACCTCCCGCTCCCGCCGCTCCGGCAGCCAAGCCGTCCGGCAACGGAAACCTGCCGCCGGCGGCTCCGCCGGTCGAGCCGTGGCGGGTCCCGGAGCGCCCGGCGCGTGAGGAATCCGCCGTCGTCTCGCCGCCGGACCCCGACCTGCTCGACCCCCTTCCGCAGGGCCGTACGCTCCGCCGTGCGCTGATCGGCCTGGCGGCGTTGCTCCTGATGCTCTATCTCGTGCCGGCCATCTCCATGGCGGGGAAGGTCCTGCCCGGCACGACCGTGCTCGGCGTGGACATCGGCGGGCAGAGCAGGACCGAGGCCGTCGACACGTTGCGCGAACGGCTGTACGCCCAGGCCAGGACGCCGATGATCGTACGGCAGGCCACGCGGCGGCTGACCGTGGACCCGCAGCAGGCCGGTCTGATGCTCGACGCCGAGGCCACGGTCTTCGCCGCGCCGGGGGGCTTCCCCAGCCCGCCGCAGGTGTGGAACGCGCTGACCGGCAGCCACGAGGTGAAGCCCGTCGTGTCGGTGGACCGCCGCAAACTCGACGAGGCGGTGGACAGGTTCATCGCCGCGCCACTGGAGCGCCCGGGGCGCGAGGGCGACGTCTCGTTCGAGGGGGTCACCCCGGTCCCGACCTATCCGCGGGTCGGCCATGTCATCGACAGGAGAGGGACGGCCGACCAGATCGTCAGGGGATACCTCCACCCCGAGGCCGTCGTCGTGGTGCCCACGATGCGGGATCTGCCGCACATCACCCGTGCCGAGGTGCGGCGCGCCCTGCGCTGGGCGAGGCGTGCGGTGGCCGCGCCGCTCACGCTGACCAACGGGACCGCCTCCGTCAGCCTGTCACCGGCCACATTGGCGCGGCACCTGACGTTCGCGCCCGACGGAGCGGTCCTGCGGCCGCGTTTCGACGCCGTGGCGGCGATCGCCGGCGTCGAGAGCGCGCTGGTGGACCCCGCGCGGATGGCCCGCGACGCCGCTTTCACCGTCAAGGACGGCCGGCCGGTCCTGGTGCCCGGCAGGCCGGGCGACCGGGTGGACACCGACCGCCTCGCCGCGGACGTGGCCGCCGCCCTCGACGGCGGCAGCCGTACGGTGGCCGTGTCGGTCGTGAACGGCCCGCCGCGCATCACCGACGACGCGGTGCAGCGGATGGGCATCCGGGAGGAGATCGGCCGTTTCACCACCTCCTACGACTGCTGTCCCCAGAGCGCGGGCAACATCCGCACGGCCGCCGCGCTCCTCGACGGCCGCCTCGTGGAGCCGGGGGAGACGTTCTCGTTCAACGATGTCGTCGGCCCGCGCACCGCGGCCGCGGGGTTCGACGGCATCGGCCCCACCGTGATCCGCGGCCGGGCCGGCGCGGAGGCGGCGGGGATGACCCAGGTCGCGACGACCCTGATGAACGCCGTGATCCAGGCCGGGCTCCGGGTCACCGAGCACACCCCGCCGGAGGTCCACGCCTCCCAACTGCCGATCGGCACCGAGGCCGCCGTGTCCTTCCCCGGCCCCGACCTGCGCTGGAGGAACGACTCGCCGTACGGCGTGCTCGTCCACGCGTCCGCCACCGGCACCTCGCTGACCGTGTCGCTGTGGAGCACCAAGCGGTACGACGTGGACCTGCAGGGGCCGGTCGTCGGGCAGCGGGCCGAGTTGCCCGCCGTGACCGGTCAAGGGCCGGGCTGCGTGCCGACGCAGGGGCAGCCCGGTTTCACCGCCTCGGTGACGCGGGTGCTGCGGCAGGACGGCGAAGTGGTCTCCCGGCAGACCTTCCGCACCTCCTATCACGCCCAGGCCCCGGTGGTCTGCCGCTGATCGCAGGTCAGGAGGCGCTGATCGAGAGGCGCTGATCGATAGGCGCTGCTCAGGACGAGGGCCGCACCACCAGGATCCGGTCGTCGCCGTCACGGGGAGAGCCGCGCCCGTCTTTGTTGCTGGTGCCCACCCACAGCGTGCCGTCGGGCGCGACGGCCACCGCGCGCAGCCTGCCGTACTCGCCCGTGTACAGCGCGGCGGGGCGTCCGGCGCGGCCCGAGCCGTCCACCGGCACGCGCCACAGGCGTTCGCCGCGCAGCGCCGCGGCCCACAGCGCCCCCCGGGCGTACGCGAGGCCGGACGGCGACGCCTCGGCGGTCGACCAGGTGAGCAGGGGGTCGGTGTATCCGGGCCGGCCGCCCACCCCCTCGACCTCCGGCCAGCCGTAGTTGTGGCCCTTCTCGATGAGGTTGATCTCGTCGTAGGTGTTCTGGCCGAACTCGGTGGCGTACATGTGCCCCCGGTCGTCCCAGGCCATGCCCTGCACGTTGCGGTGCCCGTAGGTCCAGACGAGGGTGCCGAAGGGGTTGCCCGGGGCGGGCCTGCCGTCGGCCGTCAGGCGCAGGATCTTGCCGCCCAGCGACTTTTTGTCCTGGGCCATGCCGCGTTCGCCGGTCTCCCCGGTCGAGGCGTACAGGTAGCCGTCGGGGCCGAAGGCGAGGCGGCCCCCGTTGTGGATGGCCCCCTTCGGGATGCCGCTGACGAGCACCCGGCGGTCGGAGAGCCGTCCGTCGTAGCGATAGCGGACGATCCGGTTGTCGTTCCCTGCGGTGAAGTAGACGAAGACGAAGTGGTCGGCGGCGTAGCGGGGCGAGACGGCCACGCCCAGCAGGCCGCCCTCGCCGCTCGCGGACACCCCCTCGATCACGGCGACCTCGTGGACCTGGCCGCGCGATGTGACCTGCAGCAGCCGTGCCGACTCGCGCTCGGTCACCAGCGCGTCGCCGCCGGGCAGGAACGCGATCGCCCAGGGCACCGTCAGGCCGGTGACCAGCGTGCGCGGCGCGGCCGGGGTGGGGTTCGTCTCACCTCCGCCCGGAGTCGCACCCGCAGCCACACTCGCGGTCGCACTCACGGTGGCACTCGCGGTGACACCGGCAGCGTCGCTCGCGGCGGGCAGTGGCGGGGGAGTCCTGCCCCCGCCCTCCTCGCCCGGCGCGCACGATGCGGTCGCCGCCAGAAGGGCCGCCCCCAGAAGCGCCGCGCCCACCCCATGCCTGTTCGTCATCCCTGATGACCTCCCTCACGTACCCATACTCGCTGGCGGGGCCGATGGTTCCCTAGGTTGTTCCTGTGAAGATCTGGGTCGCATCACAGGACATCGCCGACGCACTCACGGAGCTTCCCGAAGGACTCCCTGCCCTTGACTGCGCCGTGTACGACGGGCGGACCCCGCCGCCCGGCCCGCCCGAGGAGGTGGAGGTCTGGGTGCCTCCGCTGGTCCCGGTGCCGGACACCCCCGGACTCCTGGGCCGCATGACCGGCCTCCGCCTGCTGCAGACCGTGACGGCGGGGGTCGAGCCCTACCTGCCGCACGTGCCGCCGAAGGCGGTCCTGTGCAACGCGCGCGGCGTCCACGACGCGGGCACGGCCGAGTGGGCGGTGGGCGCGATGATCGCGATGCTGCGGGAGTTCCCCGGCTTCGCGGCCGCCCAGGCCAGGCGGGAGTGGACCTACCACCACACCGGCGTCCTCGCCGACAGCACCGTGCTGATCGTCGGGTACGGCTCGATCGGCGAGGCGCTCGAACGGCGTCTGGCCGGATTCGAGGTGGACATCGTCCGGGTGGCGCGCACGGCCCGCGACAACGTCCACGGCCAGGACGAACTGCCCGCGCTGCTGCCCGCCGCGGACGTGGTCGTGCTCCTGGTGCCCGCCACACCGGGGACGGCCGGTCTGGTGGACGCCGAGTTCCTCGCCCGGATGAAGGACGGTGCGCTGCTGGTGAACGCCGCACGCGGGTCGGTCGTGGACGCCGGCGCGCTGCTGGCCGAGTTGCGGACGGGCAGGCTGCGGGCGGCGCTCGACGTCACCCCCGTCGAGCCGCTGCCGTCGGATCACCCGCTCTGGACCGCGCCGGGGGTCTTCATCACCCCGCACATCGCCGGCAGCACGCCCGCGTCCGTGCGGCGTACGCGGAGGCTGGTGCGGGAACAGGTGATCCGGCATCTGACGGGCCGTCCACTCGATAACATGATCACCGGGCATTACTGACCGCTCCGTTAAGGATTCCGGAACGTGGCTGCCTCGTGACCTGGGGTGCGTACGCTGAAGCTCAGCGTGCGCGGCTGGTTATCAGATCGGTGACGACTCGCTCGTTGTCCCCCTCTCGATCAGCGGCAGTGCGCACACTGGCCATGTGACAGGGAGAGTAAAGCCGAGTCGAGAACGGGAGGGGCAGTGATGGCACACCCCACCGAATCCGGCGACGCTGACACGGCTCCGGACTCGGCCGAAACCCCGGCGGACACGACGGCCGGCGGTGGATCGGCGACAGGTGCAGAGGCGACGCGCGTGAACGTCAGGCGTGACCCCCGGGTCCCACTCACCACCGCGGCCGGACTCGGCGCGGTGGCGGTCGTCGTGGCCCTGGTCACCGGAGGCTCGGCGCCGGTCGTGACCGCGATCGCGGGGGTCGTCACCGGCCTGCTCGCGGCCGTCTCGCTGATCATGGCCGCCTCCCGCGTCGTCCCCGTCCACCGGCGCCAGCCCGGCGCGTGGCGGTGGATGGCCGCCGGGTCGCTGACCTGGCTCCTCGGCGTCGGCGTACGTCCCGTGGCCGACGGCACGCCGTTCGTGCTCACGTTCGCCGACCTGCTCATGCTCGTCGGATCGGTGCTGCTCGCGATCGGCTGCGGCATGTCGGTGAAACCACCCGCGTTCACGCGGGGAGTGATACGCCAGGCGGCCGACGCCTACCTGGGCGCGGCGTCGGTCTTCGCCGTGGCCTGGGTCGCCGTGCTCGGCCCGGCGTTCAGGAAGGCGGAGGACACCGGAGCGTTCTTCGTCGCGCTCGCGCTGCCCATGGTCTGCCTGCTCGCGACCTGCGCCGTGACACCGGCGGTGGCGGCCTCCCGGTCGGGCAACCGGGTGGTCGGGCTCACCGGCGTAGGGCTGCTCACCGCGATAACGGCGGCGGAGATGGCCACGGCCCTCGCCCGCCTCGACGGCGACACCCCGCCGCTCGCGGCGGGGCTCGTCGTCCCGGCCATGCTGCTGGTCCTCGCCGTCGCCCCGTGGATGCAGGAGGTCCGGCCGGCCAGGCCGTTGCCCGCCGCGCTGACGGCCGCCACCCCGCTCGTGCTGGTCGCCGCCGCCACGCTGGTCGCCACCCTGTACGCGATCGGCAACAGCCGCGACGCCGCTCTGGTGATCGTGGCCGCCTCGGTCGTCCTCGTCCTGCTCGGCCGCCTGTTCGTGCTCCTGGTCGAGACCGCGGGCATGCGCCGCCTCGTCGACGTCGGCGAGCAGCAACTGCGCAGGCTCGCCGAGAGCACCGGCGACGTCGTTCTGGTGTGCGATCCCTGCGGGGTCATCCAGGAGGTGGGCCCCGGTCTCGAGACGACGTACGGCTACCGCCCCGACGACCTCGCCTTCCGGCCGATCTTCGACTACATCCACCCCGAGGACGTGCCGGCCGTACAGGCCCTGCTCGACCGCATGACCGACGAGGACGACGGGCCCGAACAGGAGGGCGGCACCCGCATCTCCTGCCGGTTCCGCGCCTCCGACGGCACCTGGCGGCCCACCGAGTCCGTCGCCGCCCGGCACGTACGCGACGACGACCTCGTCCTGGTCACGATCCGCGACATCAGCGACCAGGTGGCCCTGCGTAATCAGGTCACCCACCTGACCTTCCACGACGGGGTCACCGGGCTGCCCAACCGGGCCTACTTCGAGGAGCGCGCCCGGGACGTGCTCACCCGCCGCGGCGCCGGCGGGACCGCGGTGATCTTCCTGGACCTCGACGGCTTCACCTCCGTCAACGACTCCGTCGGCCACGCCAGCGGCGACCACCTGCTCGGCCAGGCCGCCCGCCGCCTGCGCTCGGCTGTACGGGCCGACGACACGCTCGCCCGGTGGGGCGGGGACGAGTTCGCGGTGCTGCTGGAGGGCGGCACGTCCGGCGCCGACGCGCAGACCGCCATCGACCTGGCCGAGCGGCTCGTCCGCGCGGTCTCGAACGAGCCGTTCCGGGTCGCGGACCGGGACATCGCGCTGACGGCCAGCGTCGGCGTGGCCTTCGCCGAGGAGGGCCTGCCGCCCGGAGACCTGCTGCGCAACGCGGACGTGGCGATGTCGCGGGCCAAGGAGCTCGGCGGACGCCGGGTGGAGGTCTTCGCCACCCACATGCACGCCGACGTCCTGCGCCGCCTGGAGATCGCCTCCGACCTGCAGCGGGCGCTGCTGGAGAACCAGTTCGCGATCGAGTACCAGCCCGTGGTCGACCTGGCCACGTCGCGGGTGACCGCCGTCGAGGCGCTGGTGCGCTGGTGGCGGGGCAGCACGTTCGTGCCGCCGGAGCAGTTCCTCGGGCCCGCCGAGGACACCGGGATCATCGTGCCGCTCAGCGAGTGGATCCTGCGCGAGGCGTGCCGCGAGGTGGCGGCCTGGCGCGCGTCGTCCTGGGACATCGGGCTGGCGCTGAACCTGTCCGCGCGGCAGATCATGGCGCCGCGCTTCGTGGAGACCGTGGCGGAGGCGCTGAGCGAGAGCGGGCTGCCCGCCAGCGCGCTGACCCTCGAGGTCATCGAGGAGATGCTGGTCGAGGACGCTGGAGAGATGATCAGCAGGCTGTCGGAGCTGAGGACCCTCGGCGTACGGCTGGCCATCGACGACTTCGGCACCGGCTACGCGTCGCTCGCGTTCCTGCGCCAGCTGCCGGTCGACATGATCAAGATCGACCCGTCGTTCGTCTCCGGGCTCGGCAACGACGACACACTGACCCTGCTGACGAGAACGATCGTGCAACTCGGCAACGACCTCGGCCTGATCGTCGTCGCCGAGGGCATCGAGCGTCCCGAGCAACTCGACCTGCTGCGCAAGATGGGCTGCACGCGCGGCCAGGGCTATCTGGTGGCGCGCCCCATGACCGCGCGCGGCGTCGACTCCCTGATGCCGACCACGACCCTCCAGAACACCGCCTAACCCACCCACCGCCGTGATCTTGTAGTTTGTCGCATGCGAGGCCGCTACCAGGCCGTTCGGCTTTGGTGATCTTGCAGTTTTATGACGTACACTCGTCCTGACCTGGGCGTTTCCTGTCCGTGATCATGCAGGTGGGACGCATCGGGTCGAATGCCTCGCGGGCTGCAAGATCAGGTTTGACGTTCGTGCTGGTCGTCGTTCCTTCTTGGGCGTTCGTGCATGATCACGAAGGTGGATTCCGCAGCTCGTCCCCGTCGCCTGCGACAAACTGCAAGATCACGGCGGGTGGGGTGTCTTGGATGGCGAGACGGGCGTCCCAGATGATTTGACGTAGAGGCGCTCCATCGGACATCGTTGTAGCCATGCATAGCGGTGGGATTCTCGTAGTACTTCGCAGGCGCGCAGCCTGACGAAGCACTAGGTCCTGCGCGCGCCCCAGCTCCGCTCAGCGGATGGGGCATTTTTTATGCCAGGAGTCACGCCAAGCAGCCCAGCAGAAGCAAGCTCAGCCACAAGGAACGAGCCGATGACCGAGAAAATGACAGGTGCCCAGGCCCTCGTGCGGGCGCTGGAGCAGGTCGGGGTCGACACGGTGTTCGGGATCCCGGGCGGGGCCATTCTCCCCGCCTACGACCCCCTCTACGACTCGACCAAGGTCCGGCACGTGCTTGTACGGCACGAGCAGGGCGCCGGCCACGCGGCCGAGGGCTACGCGCAGGCGACCGGCAGGGTCGGGGTGTGCATGGCCACCAGCGGCCCGGGAGCGACCAACCTGGTCACCCCGATCGCCGACGCCTACATGGACTCGGTGCCGATCGTGGCGATCACCGGGCAGGTGGCTTCGCCGCTGATCGGGACCGACGCCTTCCAAGAGGCCGACATCTCCGGCATCACGATGCCGATCACCAAGCACAACTTCCTGGTCACCAGCGCCGACGACATCCCGCGGACCATCGCCGAGGCGTTCCACGTCGCCTCCACCGGGCGCCCGGGGCCGGTGCTGGTGGACATCTCCAAGGACGCCCTGCAGTCCACGACCACCTTCTCCTGGCCGCCGGTCATGCAGCTGCCCGGCTACCGCCCGGTGACCCGGCCGCACTCCAAGCAGATCCGCGAGGCCGCCCGGCTGATGACCGAGGCCAAGCGGCCGGTGTTCTACGTGGGCGGCGGCGTGCACAAGGCGCACGCCTCGGCCGAGCTGCTGGAGCTGGCCGAGCTGACCGGCATCCCGGTGGTCACCACGCTGATGGCCCGGGGCACCTTCCCCGACAGCCACCCCCAGCACATGGGCATGCCCGGCATGCACGGCAGCGTCTCGGCCGTCGGCGCGCTGCAGCGCGCGGACCTGTTGATCGCGCTCGGCACCCGGTTCGACGATCGGGTCACCGGCCAGCTGTCCAGCTTCGCTCCGCACGCCAAGGTCATCCACGCCGACATCGACCCGGCGGAGATCTCCAAGAACCGCCACGCCGATGTGCCGATCGTGGGCGACTGCCGCGAGGTGATCGGGGACCTGATCACCGCCGTGCGGACCGAGCAGGCCGACGGCCGCAAGGGCGACTACACCGAGTGGTGGCGGCTGCTCAACGGCTACAAGGAGACCTACCCGCTGGGCTACGAGGAGTTCGCCGACGGCTCGCTCGCCCCGCAGTACGTCATGGAGCGGCTGAGCGCGCTGGTCGGGGCGGACGCGATCTACGCGGCGGGCGTCGGCCAGCACCAGATGTGGGCCGCCCAGTTCATCAGGTATGAGAACCCCGGCACCTTCCTCAACTCCGGCGGCGCGGGCACGATGGGGTACGCCGTGCCGGCCGCCATGGGCGCCAAGATGGGCCGCCCGGACAAGGTCGTGTGGGCGGTCGACGGCGACGGGTGCTTCCAGATGACCAACCAGGAGCTGGCGACCTGCGCCATCGAGGGTGTGCCGATCAAGGTGGCGGTCATCAACAACGGCAACCTCGGCATGGTCCGCCAGTGGCAGACCCTGTTCTACGACGAGCGCTATTCCAACACCGATCTGCAGCGGGTCAAGCGGATTCCCGACTTCGTGAAGCTCGCCGAGGCGTACGGTTGCGTGGGCCTGCGGTGTGAGCGTCCCGAGGACGTGGACGAGACGATCCGCAAGGCCATGGAGATCAACGACGTGCCGGTGGTGGTCGACTTCGTCGTGCACCAGGACGCGATGGTCTGGCCGATGGTCGCCGCCGGGACGAGCAACGACGACATCAAGTACGCCCGTGACATGGCGCCCAACTGGGAGGGTGGAGAATGAGCCCCGCCCCCGCCCGACCCGTTCACGACCAGCAGCGCGAGGAGATGGAGCAAGCATGAGTCGCCACACGCTGTCCGTGCTGGTGGAGAACAAGCCGGGCGTGCTGGCCCGGGTCGCCGCCCTGTTCAGCCGCCGCGGGTTCAACATCGACTCGCTGGCGGTCGGGCCCACGGAGCACGACGACATCTCGCGGATGACCATCGTCGTCAACGTGGAGGACCTCCCGCTGGAGCAGGTCACCAAGCAGCTCAACAAGCTGGTCAACGTCATCAAGATCGTCGAGCTCGACAACAGCCAGTCGGTGCAGCGCGAGCTGATGTTGATCAAGGTGCGGACCGACTCCGAGAGCCGGTCGCACGTCCTCGAACTCGTGAACCTCTTCCGGGCGCGTTGCGTTGACGTGGCTCCGGACGCGGTCACGATCGAGGTCACCGGGACGACCGACAAGTTGGAGGCGTTCGTCCGGGTCCTTGAGCCGTACGGCATCAAGGAGCTCGTGCAGTCGGGCATGGTGGCCATCGGCCGCGGCGCCCGTTCCATCACCGACCGCTCGCTTCGCGCCCTCGACCGCAGCGCATAGGAGTGTCGGACAGACGCTGCCCGTCGCGAGCGTGGACCCTGGGCCACGCGCAGCGGGGCAAGATTTGTCAGACACGACGTAGCTCCCATGGCAGGCACGTCGCGACGGACAACCCGTGAAAGGCAAGCAAGTGACTGAGATCTACTACGACGACGACGCCGACCTGTCGATCATCCAGGGCCGCCACGTCGCGGTGCTGGGTTACGGCAGCCAGGGCCACGCCCACGCGCTGAGCCTGCGCGACTCGGGCGTGGACGTCCGCGTCGGCCTGCCCGAGGGCTCCAAGAGCCGGGAGAAGGTCGAGGCCGACGGGCTGCGCGTGCTGTCGCCGGGCGAGGCCGTCGAAGAGGCCGACCTCACGATGATCCTCGCGCCGGACCACATCCAGCGGCACCTGTACGCCGAGCACGTCGCGCCGAACCTCGTCGAGGGCGACGCGCTGTTCTTCGGCCACGGCCTCAACATCCGCTACGGCCTCATCGAGGCCCCGGCGGGCGTCGACGTCGCGATGGTGGCGCCGAAGGGCCCGGGCCACCTGGTCCGCCGCCAGTACTCGGCCGGCCGCGGCGTGCCCTGCCTGGTCGCCGTCGAGCGCGACGCCACCGGCAACGCCTGGCCGCTCGTGCTGTCGTACGCCAAGGGCATCGGCGGCACCCGCGCCGGCGCGCTGAAGACGACCTTCACCGAGGAGACCGAGACCGACCTGTTCGGCGAGCAGGCCGTGCTGTGCGGCGGCGTCTCCGAGCTGATCAAGGCCGGGTTCGAGACGCTGATCGAGGCCGGCTACCAGCCGGAGGTCGCCTACTTCGAGTGCCTCCACGAGATGAAGCTGATCGTGGACCTCATGTACGAGGGCGGCATCTCCAAGATGTACTGGTCGGTGTCCGACACCGCCGAGTACGGCGGCTACACCCGCGGCCCGCGTGTGGTCAACGAGGAGACCAAGAAGGAGATGCGCCGCATCCTGGACGAGATCCAGGACGGTCGCTTCGCCCGCGAGCTGGTCGAGGAGTTCGACTCCGGCCAGACCAACTTCAAGCGCTACCGCGAGGAGCTGGCGGGCCACTCGATCGAGCAGACCGGCGGCAAGCTCCGCCCGATGATGAGCTGGCTCAAGGGCGAGCAGGCCTGAGGCTCGCGAACGCTCGCATGATCGCGGCGCCGCGCCCCGCCGGAGAGGTGGGGAGCGGCGCCGCGTCGCGTTTCACGGCCCCGTCGCCGCCGTGCCGCCCATCCTGCCGCGCGGCGTCCCGCCGACCATCCGCTCCGCCTCTCCCGCGATCGGCAGGGCGGCGTACCAGGTGGGGATCCAGGGCTCCCGGGTGAGCGGCTTTCCGCCATCGCCGGTGAGCGGTGCCGGAGCGGCGATACGGAAATTCACCTAGATCGATCAGGCCGGCATCGAGACCAGGAACACGCTGTCGCCGAACGCCACCTCGTCGCCGGCCCGGACGGATGCGGGGCCCACCAGGCGCCAGCCGTTCAGCCGGGTGCCGTTCATCGAGCCGAGGTCGACGAGCAGCCAGGAGTCGTGCTCCCGCCGCAGTTCGGCGTGCACCCGCGAGACGGTCAGGTCGGCGAGGACGAGGTCGCAGGACGAGCCGCGGCCGACCAGGTAGCGGGCCCGGCCGTCGGCGGGCAGGGCGAGCCGGGGCAGCCGCGGACGCCGCCAGGCGGACTCGATCCGGCTGCTCAGCTCCGACACGGAGGCGACGGCGTCGGTGATCCTCCTGCGCCAGCGCCCGCGGTGCGGTAGGTCGGCGACCAGCTCGTCCAACTCGGTGCGGCTGCGTGCGCGAAGCGCCAGGTCCACCCGGCCGACGAAGGTCTCCATGGACAGGCGTCCTTCGGCGGCCCGGTCGCGGAGCTCGCTGAGCGCACGCTCGCGGTCCCCGTCCGAGGCGCGAACCGGGGGAGAGCTCATGATTGGAGTATCCGCCGCAGCGGTCCGAGGTGTCCAGAAGACCGTCGTATTCCCCGCCAATCCCGGCGCGGGAGCGGGGCCGCCGGGCGTGGCGTCCCCGCTCCCTGCCGGACGGCGCGTCTCTACTGCCGGCCGAAGTCCTGGGTCCAGTACGGGCCGCCCGCGGCGACGTACCCGACCCCGATGTCGGTGTAGTTGCAGTTGAGGATGTTCTGCCGGTGTCCGGGGCTGTTCATCCAGCCCTGGACGACCGCCTGGGCCGTGCCGTAGCCCTTGGCGATGTTCTCCGCCGCCGCCCGCCAGGTGTAGCCGGCGGCCGTGATGCGGTCGGCGAAGGAGCGGCCGTCCTTGGAGGTGTGGTCGAAGTAGTTCTTGGCGGACATGTCGGCCGAGTGGGCGTACGCGGCGGTGCGCAGGCGCGGGTCGTGCTTCAGCGGGCCGCAGCCCGCCTTGGCCCGCTCGACGTTGGTGAGGCGCACCACCTCGTTCTCGATGGCGGTCCCCACGGCCGAGCCGCTCGTCGGAGAGGCGCTGGGAGCGGCGGAGGCGGGGGCGCTCGCGGGCGGAGTCGTGGCAGGGGCGGTGCTGGGAACGGCAGAGGGGGCGCCGGTGGGGACACCGGTGGGGCTGGGGGACGAGGTAGCGGTGGGAACCGGGGTGGGGACGTCGCAGTCGAGGCGCACCGGCCTCGACCGCGACAGGTGGCCGCGGTAGTCGGTGACGACGCTGTAGTACGCGCCGTCCGCGCAGGTCAGCCCGACGACGACGCGCGCGTTCCTGACCACCTTGGAGCCGCTCTTGACCACGCGGTCGGGGCCCGGCCTGCTCTTCACGATCCGGACCCGGAAACGGGCGTTGTCGATGCAACCGGCCCGCGAGCCCGCCGCGCGGATCTTGCCGTCCACGCTGACGTAGGGCTTCGCGGCGGCGACCCGGCAGCCCGCGTGCAGGGCCTCTGCTTGAGCGGGGGCCGCAGCCACGCCGACGGCCGCGACGCTCCCGAGGCACAGGACCGCTCCGAGCGCTCTGTTCACGATCATTCCTCCAGTGGGGGTTAGACGCTGGGGAAGTCGTCATTATGGTGCGCCAGAGACCGACATGTGGTGATAAATCGGTCCAATCCCGAAAGTATCTACCTTCTCTTAAACTTCCTTTATCCCGCGTACTGCCTGAGATGTCCGATAATCCGCAGGTCAGCGGCGTGATCGGCCAGGGGACCGCCTTGAGGGGCGCTTAAGGTCGTAGACGGCCTCCCGCGCCACCCCGTTCCAGGTGCTCTCGGCGGCTCCGGGATCGCCGCGACCGCCCGCACACCGCCTGGTCGATCACCGTGCCGACCCTGCGGGACGAGCGGATCTGCGCGATCAGCTCATTCCTCGGCGCGGAGCACTTCGCCGGGTTCGGGCTGCCCGCCGTCCTTCCCGGCGGTCTCAGCACCGGAGACGGCGGCCGCTGCGGGCGTGGTCCCGGCTCCGCCGGTGACGGCGGCGAGGCGGTCGGCGGTCAGGTCGTACCTGAGGGTCATCAGCACGCCCGCGAACGTGATCAGAGCGGGCACCACGGTCACGCCGATCATCACGGCGACGTGGGCGCTGCCCGGCTGGGTCACCGGATGCTCGGGATCGGAGGAGACGAATCCCCCCGCGCTCAGCACCCACCCGTACGCGGTCGCCCCGAGCGCCGTCACCGCGTTCTCCACCGCGGTCCACAGGCCGGTGAAGACGCCGCCCCTGCGCTCGCCGCTCACCGCGCCGTCGTGGGCGATGACGTCGGCGAGCATGGAGAACTGCAGCAGTTGCAGGCCCGCGTAGCCGACGCCCACGATCATCACGCACAGGTGCGCGTACAGCTCGCCGAGCGCGGGCGTCGCGAGGATCAGCAGCGCACCGCCCGTGAACAGCGAGCCCGAAAGGATCATCGCGCCGCGCTTGTCGAGCTTGCGGGCCAGCCACACCCACAGGGGCATCGTGACCAGCATCGGCCCCACGAGCGCCGCGAAGAGCGTGGTGGTGGCGGAGGTGTCGTCGAGAGAGTACGCGGCGAAGTAGGGCGCCCCCGCGAGCATCACGCCGGCCCCGAGCGTCTGCGCGGAGCTGAGTCCGAGAAGCCACAGGAACTGCTTGCTCGTGCGGGCGGCGGCAAGCTGCTCCCGAAGCGTCCCCTCGGACTTCTGCGGGGCCGTGAAGGGCGCGCGGGCGGTGCCGAAGAACGAGGCCAGCATCGCGACGAGCAGGATCACGCCGAAGCTGATGCCCATGGTGCGATACCCGTCGGCCGTGTCGCCGGCGATCGCCGGAGCGAGGATGCCGCTCATCGCGATCCCGACCGCGATGAGGACCATGCGCCACTGCAGCAGCGAGGTCCGCTCGTGGTAGTCGGTCGTCATCTCCGCCGGCATGGCCTTGTACGGCACCTCGTACAGCGCGTATCCGGTGGTGGCCAGCAGGAACGTGAGGCCGACGTAGGCGGCGGCGGACGCGCCGGTGAGCGGCGGCCCGGCGAACACCAGCGCGAACGACACCGGCAGCACCGCGGCCCCGGCGAGCAGCCACGGACGGCGTGGTCCCCAGCGCGAGACCGTGCGGTCCGACCATCGGCCGACCATCGTGTTGGCAATCAGGTCCCAGGCCTTGGGCAGGAAGAGCACGACGCCCGCGAGCCCGGCGGGGACCGCGAGCACGTTGGTCATGTAGAAGAGCAGCAGCAGCCCGGGGATCGTGGCGAAGTTGGCCGTGCAGAACGAGCCGACGGCGTACCCGAGGCGAACCCCGAGGGAGACCTTCGAAGGGGACGGCGTCGCCGTGGAAACCATGGCGACATTCAAGCCGAGCAAGCGTCCGTTCGGAAGGATTCTCCGGCAACGGTTCGGCGGCTGCCCGGTGTCCCGCCGATCTCCGCCGGCCCGGTGCAGGCGCGGTGCCCGGCGCGGTGCCGGCGGAGATCGGTGACGGGGCTCCGGGCTCAGTCGCGAACGTCGGGGCAGACGACGTGCGCGCCGATCTCGATCAGGCGGCGTTCGGTGTGCGCGTCGGCGACCCTGGCCATGAGCACCGGCGCCTCGCTGGCCGCCAGTTGCGGCAACCGGCTGCGCACCCGCCGGTGCAGTTCCTTAACGATGTCGTCGGCGGCGGAGATGTGCACCTTGACGTGCAGCATGATTCCCCACAGCCCGGCGGCCGTGCGCGCCTCGGAGATCCAGACGTGGTGGACGTAGGGATACTCCGGCAGCAGTTCGGCGACCGCCACCCGCAGCGCCGGCAGGATCGGATGACGCGTCCTGCGGTAGCCGGGGTCCACGACCTGCATCGCCCCCGACAGGTGCTGACGGGGAGCGGGGATCCGCTGCGACGGCAGCGCGGAGGCCGCCGCCGCGACCGGGGCGGGCATCGGCGGGGCGGGCATCGGCGGGACGGGCGTGGCCGGCGGGGGAGCCTGCCGCGTGGCCTGCGCACGGGTCACGGTCGCCATCGCGCCCGTGGCGTACGCCGTGGGGGCGGCCGAGCCCATGGCCGACAGCGCCGGAGCGGGACCGGTGCGGGTCTGCTCCAGATAGCGCTGCAGGTCGTCGATCGGCACGGCGGCGGCAGCGGGGCCGGCCGCGTCGATCACGATCTCGCGCACGCCCGTGACGCGCTGGATGTCGAGGATGGTGTCGACGTCGCACGCCGACAGCGAGTGGCTGCCACGGTGCCGGGCGTAGGTCGCCGGTCCTGTGTAGCCGAGCAGAACGCGTTCGCCGTTCTGTGTCGTGCCGAGCACCACGGAGCGGTCGGGGCGGACCGCCACCAGGATGCCCCACTCCGCGAGGGCCGCCAGGAGTTGCCTGGGGCTGCCATGCCGCGCGAGAACGTCGCCCAGAGAGGGGTTCCCGATGCTCATAGCCTGAACGATAGGGACTGGACCATGGCGAATCAGGCTAATCCCCAAGAATAGGTGCGATCAATACCGAGATGGGTGGCAGTCCGTATGGATCAGGCGTAGCCGGGGTACATCGACCGGCTGGGCCCGTAGGTGAGCGAGTCTCATGAATCCCCTCGGTCCCACCAGAACCTGCGGGCGGCCGGCGGCGGGACGGCCCCGGAGCCGCGCGGATCGAGATTCCGAGACCGGGTCGTCGTGCCGTCGCGACGCCGCCGAGACCTTGGGTGTCTCGTATGCCGGGCGCTCGTGAGAGCTTTCACAAGGCCCGGATAGACTCACGTCGTCCGCGCTGTCGCACTTCACGAAGGACTCAACCCAGTGAACAAGCCCGTCGTACTTGTCGCAGAAGAGCTCTCAGATGCGGGTCTCGCCGTGCTCGGCGCGGACTTCGAGGTCCGGCACACCGACGGCGCCGACCGATCGCAGCTCCTGCCCGCCCTCGCCGACGTGGACGCCCTGATCGTACGCAGCGCGACCCAGGTCGACGCGGAGGCCATCGCGGCGGCGCCCAAGCTGCGCGTCGTCGCCCGCGCCGGGGTGGGCCTGGACAACGTCGACGTCGAGGCCGCGACCAAGGCCGGCGTCATGGTCGTGAACGCCCCGACCTCCAACATCACCAGCGCCGCCGAGCACACGGTCGCGCTGATCCTCGCCAGCGCCCGCAACGTGGCCCAGGCGCACTCCGCGCTCAAGGGCGGCGAGTGGAAGCGCTCGAAGTACACCGGCGTCGAGCTCGACGAGAAGGTCATCGGCATCCTCGGCCTCGGCAAGATCGGCCAGCTCGTCGCGCAGCGCCTGCAGCCGTTCGGCGTCGAGATCATCGCGTACGACCCCTACCTGCAGCCGGCCCGCGCGGCGGCGATGGGCGTGCGGCTGGCGTCGCTGGAGGAGGTGCTCCAGCAGGCCGACTTCATCACGGTCCACCTGCCCAAGTCGAAGGAGACCGTCGGCCTCATCGGCGACCGCGAGCTGCACATGGTCAAGCCGAGCGTCCGGCTGATCAACGTCGCCCGTGGCGGGATCATCGACGAGAACGCCCTCTACTCCGCCCTCAAGGAGGGTCGCGTCGCGGGCGCGGGCATCGACGTGTTCGCCAAGGAGCCCTGCACCGACAGCCCGCTGTTCGAGTTCGACCAGGTCGTGGCGACGCCGCACCTCGGCGCCTCCACCCACGAGGCCCAGGAGAAGGCCGGCACGCAGGTCGCCCGCAGCGTCAAGCTGGCGCTCGCGGGCGAGTTCGTGCCCGACGCGGTGAACGTCCAGGGCGGCGCGGTCGCCGAGGACGTCAAGCCGGGCCTGCCGCTCACGGAGAAGCTCGGCCGCATCTTCACCGCGCTCGCGGGTGAGGTGGCCACCCGCCTGGACGTCGAGATCCGGGGCGAGATCTCCGCGCAGGACGTCCGGGTCCTGGAGCTGGCCGCGCTCAAGGGCGTCTTCACCGGCGTCGTCGAGGACGCGGTGACCTACGTCAACGCGCCCCTGCTGGCCAAGGACCGCGGTGTCGTGGTCGAGCTGGTCACCAGCGCGGAGAGCCCCGACTGGCGCAACGTCATCACGGTGCGCGGCGTGCTCGCCGACGGACGCACGGTCTCGGTCTCCGGCACGCTGTCCGGCCCCCGGCAGATCACCAAGATCGTCGAGGTGAACGGCTTCGCGATGGAGATCGAGCCGACCGACCACCTGGCCTTCTTCACCTACGCCGACCGCCCCGGCATCGTCGGCATCGTCGGCCGCCTGCTCGGCGAGCAGAACGTGAACATCGCGTCCATGCAGGTCTCGCGGGACGTGAAGGGCGGCAAGGCGCTCATCGCGTTGACGGTCGACACGGCGATCCCGTCCGAGGTCGTCGAGCAGATCGCGGGGGAGATCGGCGCCGACAGCGGCCGTACGGTCGACCTGGAGGACTGACGCTCCGCATCGCTTCATCGAACGGCCCGGCGCCCGCGCGCCGGGCCGTTCGTGTTTTCCCCGTGTCTTCCGCCCAGCGAACCGCGTCTCACGAAGTGAGATACTAGGTCGTCCTACGAGATTGTGGGGTACTCTCGTGATGACGAGGCGCCCCGCACTTCCACCTGCCGCGACGGGGCCTGATCAGGGCAGGCCGGCCCGTCGCGGAGCGCCGCGCCGCCGGCCTTCGGCTCGCCCGTGACGCGTGACCCGCGTTCCACCGGTGGCCGACGTACCGGATCCGCGACAGGCGGATCCCGATCTCAGCATTCCTCCGTCGAAGAGAGAATCGCCATGTACGAGATGTACCCCTGGGGTCGTTCCGAGGACGCCGAGGACGAGGCGGCCGCCGCGCTGCAGATCGCGCTCGACCGCCGCGACAACGGGGGCGTACCGCAGCGCTGACCTGGGCCGACCTGGCCAGACGAGACTTGGCCTGACGTGCCTGGCCTTCGGCTGATCTGGCCGGGATCGGCGCGATCGGCGACCCTCCCGGCCTGGAGCGTGCCAGCCTCGTCCGTCCCGGCCGGGCTGCGCGCCGGCGGCACCGGCCCGCGCCGCCCTGCGGCATCGGGCCGGACGCCGTGATCCTCAGGGGCGCCGGCGGCCGGGCTGTCCACGGCCCGCGCGGCCTCGTCTTCGGGCGTGCCCTCGCGACGGGACCCGCCTGACGCGCAGGTACGCCCAGGTATGGACCGCATGGTGAGATCGTGTTCCGATCTCCGAGACAACCGGTAAGGTACACGCATGGAGTCGAGCAACATCCGCCTGGCAGTGATCCCCGGTGACGGTATCGGCACGGAGGTCGTCGCCGAAGGCCTCAAGGTCCTCAACGCCGCAGGCGTCAAGTCCGAGACCACCGAGTACGACCTCGGTGCCAAGCGCTACCACGCGACCGGGCAGACGCTTCCCGACGAGGTGCTCGACGAGCTGCGCGGCTACGACGCGATTCTGCTGGGCGCCGTCGGCGACCCGAGCGTGCCGCCCGGCGTCCTGGAGCGCGACCTGCTGCTGCGCCTGCGCTTCGAGCTCGACCACTACGTGAACCTCCGCCCGGTCAAGCTGTTCCCCGGTGTGACGACCCCGCTCGGACAGGCCCGTCCCGAGGACATCGACATGATCGTCGTCCGTGAGGGCACCGAGGGCCCGTACGCCGGCGCCGGCGGCGTGCTGCGCCGCGGCACGCCGCAGGAGATCGCCACCCAGGAGTCGCTGAACACGGCCTACGGCGTCGAGCGCGTGGTGCGCTACGCCTTCGAGAGGGCCGTGGCCCGGCCGCGCCGCAAGCTGACGCTGGTCCACAAGACCAACGTGCTGACGTACGCGGGCGACCTGTGGGCGCGCACCGTCGACCGGCTCAGCCTGGAGTTCCCCGAGGTGGAGACCGACTACTGCCACGTCGACGCGGCCTCCATGTTCTTCATCAGCCAGCCGCAGCGGTTCGACGTGATCGTCACCGACAACCTGTTCGGCGACATCCTGACCGACATCGGCGCGGCGGTCGCGGGCGGCATCGGCCTGGCGGCCAGCGGCAACGTCAACCCGGCCCGCACGGCGCCGTCCATGTTCGAGCCCGTCCACGGCAGCGCGCCCGACATCGCGGGCCAGGGCAAGGCCGACCCCACCGCCACGATCCTGTCGGTCGCCATGCTCCTCGACCATCTCCGCCACGCCGAGGCGGCGGCCCGCGTCGAGCAGGCCGTGGCCGACGACCTGATCGAGCGCCAGAGCGGATGGACGGCACGCTCCACCCGCGAGATCGGCGACGACATCGCCGCCCGAGTAGCCGGCTGATTCCGGCCGCTCATCCCGACATCACGCGCATGGCGGCCCGGTATGGGCCGCCATGCGCTTTTTCATACCTGTGAAATGCCCTAGTTTTCCCTTAGCCGACTCGTCGCACAATTACTACGACGACGTAGAGAGAAGGACCTCGCATGACCACCCACCTCAGGTTCGACGTGCAGCTCAATCCGCAGGCCCGCAGTGCGGCCGAGCGCGAGCAGGTGCTGGCGAGCCCCGGCTTCGGTCAGGTCTTCACCGACCACATGGTGTCCATCGACTGGACCGAAGGGGAGGGCTGGCACGACGCGAAGCTCCAGCCGTACGGTCCGCTCGTCCTGGACCCCGCCACTTCCGTGTTCCACTACGCCCAGGAGCTGTTCGAGGGCCTCAAGGCGTACCGGCAGCCGAACGGCTCGATCGTAGCGTTCCGGCCGTACGCGAACGCGGCGCGGTTCAACCGGTCGGCGCTGCGGATGGCGATGCCGGAGCTTCCCGAGGAGGCGTTCGTCGAGTCGCTCGAACTCCTCGTGCAGACCGACCGCGACTGGGTGCCGACCGCCGAGGGCCACAGCCTCTACCTGCGTCCCTTCATGATCGCCACGCAGCCCGCCCTCGGGGTGAACCACCCCTCGCGGAGCTACAAGTACATGGTGATCGCCTCGCCCGCCGCGTCGTACTTCACCGGCGGCCTCAAGCCGGTCTCGGTCTGGCTGTCCACGGAGTACACCCGCGCGGCGCCCGGCGGCACCGGGTTCGCCAAGTGCGGCGGCAACTACGCGGCGGCGTTCGTGGCCCAGCGGCAGGCCGTCGAGGAGGGCTGCGACCAGGTCGTCTGGCTCGACGCCTTCGAGCACCGGTGGGTCGAAGAGATGGGCGGGATGAACCTGTTCTTCGTCTTCGGCGACCGCCTCGTGACCCCGGCGCTCACCGGGACGCTGCTGCCCGGCATCACCCGTGACTCGATCCTCAGCCTGGCCGCCGAGCTGGGATACACGGCGGAGGAGGGCAAGATCTCCATCGAGGAGTGGCAGGCGGGCTGCGAGTCGGGCGAGCTCACCGAGGTCTTCGCCTGCGGCACCGCCGCCGTCGTCACCCCCGTCGGCTCCGTCAAGGGCGTCGACCGGAGCTGGACCGTCGGCGACGGCACCCCCGGGCCGGTCACGATGAAGATCCGTGAGGAGCTCGTGGGCATCCAGTACGGCAGCCGCCCCGACGCCCACCACTGGATCCACAAGATCTGCTGACGGCCGCCCCGCCTCCCCCCAGGCGGGCGCCCGTCCGGTGTGCGCTCCGGAGGGGCGTGCCCGGGGGCTGGGTTCACGTAGTCGCGTTCAAGCGGTCGCGTTCAGCCGGTCGCGCCCGGGCACGTCGTGCCCACCGCCAGGACGGACAGCGACACCAGCCCGCGGAGCAGGCCGGTGCCCCCGCCGCTCACCCCGGCCCTCGCGCCGACACTGATCAGGGTGCGCGCGGCCGGGCACGGCGCCGGCTCCGCCGCGACGGCGGGCGAGGGCGCGACGGCGGGCGGGGGTGCGACGGTGGGCGAGGGCGCGACGGGAGACGGCTTGGGCGTCGCGGTCACCGTGACAGTGACCGTGGGCACCGGAGTGGGCCTGGCGCCGGGCGTCCGCGCAGGCGCGGAGGGCGCCGGGCTCACGCTCGGACCGGCGACGGTCACGTGCTGGGTGATGTTGCAGACCCGGGCGCGCCGGCACAGCGCGTTCTGCACGTTCGAGGAGCCGCCCGCGGTGTTGGTGGACGTGTGCTGGTAGCCGCGGTTGTGCGTGTCGCCGGACACCGACAGCTTGTCCCTGGGCCGGTCCTGCGGGTCCTTCCCCTGGGTGGTCGCGACGTTGCGCACCGCGCGATCGGTACGGCCGTGCCCGTTGTCGGCGGCGGCCCCGACCGGGACGACGCCGGTGACGAACACGGTCGAAGCCGATGTCCCGGCGAGAAGGAGACCGGCGATCCTGCCGGTGAGAAACGCCCCGCCGCCGCGCCGACAAGTCATTCGCCGCCCCCTGTTCGGATCAGACGCCTGGTTGCATCAGACGCTGCGTGATAAAGACGAGCCCCGGGCAAAGCGATCCGCCAATGCGAATCGCTTCGCGAGCGTACTCACCGAGGGGGCGCCGATCGTGTGTCCCGCGCCTCTATGGCGCGTTATTACGCCATCATTGCCCTACGTCCATCGAGATCCGGGGTTCAGTTCTTCCTGATGAGCGTGAGCCCGTCGGCGACGGTCAGGAGCACGCTCGTCACCCGGGAGTCGCGTGCGACGAGGTCGTTGAACTCCCGCATCGCGGGCACGTTGCCGCCGGCGGCGGGATCGGTGATGTCGCCGTGCTGGAGCGTGTTGTCCACGGCGATCAGGCCGCCGGACCTCAGCCGGGGCAGGATCTCCTCGTAGTAGACCGGGTAGCCCGGCTTGTCGGCGTCGATGAAGGCGAAGTCGATGCTCTCGCCCGCCGGCATGGCCCGCAGCGTGCCGGCGGCCGGGCCGAGGCGCAGCTCGATGCGGTCGTCGAGGCCCGCCTTCTGCCAGTAGCGGCGGGCCACCGCCGTCCACTCCTCGCTCACGTCGCAGGCGATCAGGCGCCCGTCCGCGGGCAGGCCCCTGGCGATGCAGATCGACGAGTAGCCGGTGAAGGTCCCCACCTCCACGGCGCTCCGGGCGCCGCTGAGCCGGACCAGCATGGTGAGCAGGGTGCCCTGCTCCGGCGCGATCTGCATGCTGATCCGGTCGCCCACCAGCCGGTGGGTCTCCTCGGCCAGGTCGGCGAGCAGGTCGTCGGGCGGGCTCGTGTGCGCCGCGGCGTACGCGGCGACGGCCGGTGTGGTGAACATGGCAGCCTTCATGGCATCACACTAGATCGTCGAGCCCTCTGACCTGCGCGAACACCCTCCCATATCTCGTACTATGAGATCGATGTGCCAGAGGGTGACCGGCTGTGGCAAACTGCTCAGCACCATGTACTACGGTCTGCTCATTATCGGCAGGCGCGCCGGCTGAAGGACATCGCCGGCGCGCAGACCTCTCACGTCCGTGAGGGGTCTTTTTGTTTGAGCGGCCTTCTCGGTTGGGGCCGACAAGCGCGCGGCGAGACGCAACCCCGCGAAGGAGACACAGAGATGGCCGACGATCGTTTCCACGTGTACGACACGACGCTCCGCGACGGCGCCCAGCAGGAGGGGCTGAACCTCACGGTCGCCGACAAGCTGGCCATCGCACGTCACCTGGACGGCCTCGGCGTCGGCTTCATCGAGGGCGGCTGGCCGGGCGCCAACCCCAAGGACACCGAGTTCTTCAGGCGGGCTCAGACCGAGCTCGACCTGAAGCACGCGCAGCTCGCCGCGTTCGGCGCGACCCGCCGGGCGGGCGTGAAGGCCGCCGACGACCCCCTGGTGGCCGCGCTGCGCGAATCCGGCGCGCCGATCGTGACGCTCGTGGCCAAGAGCCACGACCGCCACGTGGAACTGGCCCTCCGCACGACGCTGGAGGAGAACCTCGCGATGATCCGCGACACGGTCTCCCACCTGACGGCGGAGGGCCAGCGCGTCTTCCTCGACGCCGAGCACTTCTTCGACGGCTACCGCTCCAACCCCGCGTACGCGCTGGAGGTGCTGCGCACGGCCGCGGAGGCCGGGGCGTCGGTGATCGCGCTGTGCGACACCAACGGCGGCATGCTGCCCGACGAGCTGGCCGACGTGGTGCACGAGGCGGCCGGCACCGGGGCCCGCATCGGCATCCACTGCCACGACGACACCGGCTGCGCGGTCGCCAACACGCTGGCCGCGGTGAAGGCCGGCGCCACGCACGTGCAGGGCTGCGCCAACGGGTACGGCGAGCGCTCCGGCAACGCCAACCTGTTCACGGTGGTCGCGAACCTCCAGCTCAAGCGGGGATTCGACCTCGTGCCGCCGCAGTCGCTGCGCGAGATGAGCCGCATCGCCCACGCGATCACCGAGGTCACCAACGTCACGCCGAACTCCCACCAGCCGTACGTCGGGACGTCGGCCTTCGCGCACAAGGCGGGCCTGCACGCGTCGGCGATCAAGGTGGACCCGAACCTCTACCAGCACATCGACCCCGCCGAGGTCGGCAACGACATGCGGATGCTGGTCTCCGACATGGCCGGCCGCGCCTCGGTCGAGCTGAAGGGCCGCGAGCTGGGCTACGAGCTCACCGGCGAGCAGTCCAGGCAGCTGGTCGAGCGGGTCAAGGACCTGGAGGCCAGGGGGCACACGTTCGAGGCCGCCGACGCGTCGTTCGAGCTGCTGCTGCGCGACACGGTCGACGGCGAGCACCGGCGCTACTTCACGGTGGAGTCGTGGCGGGTGATCGTCGAGCGCCGCCCCGGCGGCGACGTGGTCAGCGAGGCGACCGTCAAGCTCCACGCGAAGGGCGAGCGGATCATCGCGACCGGCGAGGGGAACGGCCCGGTCAACGCGCTCGACAGGGCGGTGCGGCTGGCGCTGGAGAAGCTGTACCCCGAGCTGGCCGGGGTCGAGCTGATCGACTTCAAGGTCCGCATCCTGGAGGGCACCCACGGCACGGACGCGGTGACCCGAGTGCTGATCACTTCGAGCGACGCGACCGGCGAGTGGGCCACGGTCGGGGTGGGCGAGAACGTCATCGAGGCGTCCTGGCAGGCGCTTGAGCAGGCGGTGACCTACGGTCTGCTGCGGGCCGGGCACAGCGCCTGACCAGCGCGAACCTTCCTCGGGGCATGGTGCGGGCGACGCTCACGGTGCGCTGGTGAATGCTGTGGTTTTAGTGACATTTAGTCTAGTTGGTGCTTAGATAGGCGAAGCTCCTGAGGCGGTCTTCGCCACGATCGGCGATCCCGGCCGCGGTTCCAGCCTCAGCGCCCCGCTCTGGCTCAACGGAGGGTGAAGGCAAGAAGTATCTGCGCACCGAACCCCGTGCTGTCGCGGTGCCTGCCGCCAGGCTTCTGATCGTTCTATCGGAGGCGGCCGGTGCCGTGAGAGCTGAGCGTCCGTCTGTCACCATGACCAGCCACGTGACTAGGGGAGTCCGAGAACTTTCGGCTCCCAGTCATCCCCCCGCTGGTGCACCCGGAATGGGAGGGTCTGTGATCACCTCGCCGTCTTACTATGACCAGATCGGCGGCGCACCTGTGGTGCGCGACGTCGTCGAGCGTTTCTATGAGCGCGTGCTCGGCGACGACGATCTGAAGCCGTACTTCACCGGTATCGACATGCCCAGGCTGAAGCGGCACATGGTCATGCTGCTGTGCTCGGTCCTCGGCGGCCCCGAGCCGTACGAGGGCCGTGACCTGGGCGAGGCCCACACCGGAATGGGCATCACGTCGCAGCACTACGACAAGGTGGGCGAGCACCTGTTCGCGGTCCTGCAGGACAGCGGCGTCGGCGAGGACATCCTGCGCGACGTCGGCCTCGTCCTCGCCAAGGTGAAGTCGTCCATCGTCGCCGAACCCGTAGAAACGGCCGACTGAGTGGATACGCAGGCTCTCAAGGACAGCTGGCACCTTGTCTCCCGATCGGGCGACCAGGTGCCGCTGTACTTCTACTCGGTTCTTTTCCTGATGAACCCGGACGTACGGGACATGTTCCCGGTGTCGATGGCGCGTCAGCGCGACAAGCTCGTGGGCGCACTGGGCAAGGTCATCAGCAACGTCGACAGGATCGAGGAGGTCGTCCCGGTCCTGCAGCAGCTCGGCCGCGACCACCGCAAGTTCGCGGTGACCTCGACGCACTACCCCGCCGTCGGCCAGGCGCTGCTCGCCACGCTCGAGCACTTCCTGGGCGATCGGTGGACCCCTGCGCTCGCGCACGACTGGACGCAGGCCTACAACCTCGTCGCCCAGGTGATGATCGACGCCGCGAACGACTCGTCGAAGGTCTCCCCGCCCTGGTGGGAGGCGGAGATCCTCAGCCACGAGATGCGCACCCTCGGCATCGCCGTCATCCGCGCGCGGCTGAACTACCAGTACCCCTTCCGGCCGGGTCAGTCGGCGTCGATCTCCTACGCCATGCGCCCGCGCGTCTGGCGGTTCTACTCGTTCGCCAACGCGCCGCGTCAGGACAACACGATCGACCTGCACGTACGCATGGTCGACGGCGGCGTGCTCAGCTCCGCGCTGGTCATGGGCGCGCGGCGCGGCGAGATGCTGCGCGTGGGCGCGGCGGTGGGCGAACGGCTCACGCTCACCCCGGACGTCCAGGGCGACCTGCTGATGATCGCGGGCGGCACCGGCCTCGCGCCGCTCAAGGGGCTCGTGGAGCAGATCGCCTACGAGGGCCCGATGCGCAGGGTGGACCTCGTCGTCGGCGCCCGGCACTCCAGGGACCTGTACGACTACGAGGCGCTGGCCAAGATGGCCGCCGAGCACCCCTGGCTCAACGTCGTGCCGGTCGTCTCCCACGACCCCTTCTACCGGGGCACCCGCGGCTACGCCGTGGACGTCGCGCTGCAGGGATGGCGTGGTCAGCACGTCTACGTCTGCGGCTCGGAGGAGATGGCGCAGGCCACCGTCGGACGGCTGCTGGACGCCGGCGTGCCGACCGAGCAGATCCACTTCGACGAGTTCACGAGCGACAAGGGTCGGGAGTCATGACGGCAGAGACGCCTTGGGGAAGCCCGGCGAGCGAGCGCCAGCCCCTCACCCCGGATCGGGTACGCAAGCAGGAGTTCACGCGCACCTCGCTCGGGCGCCGTGGCTTCAGCGAGGACGAGGTGCGCTCGTTCCTCTATCGCGTCGCGGAGGACATGGCGGCCAGCGACAAGGAGAAGGCCGACCTGCGGGCGTACATCGACCGCATGAAGCAGTGGTACAAGGAACACGGCATGAACCCGGAACAGGCCGCCGCGTCCCAGACCCTGAGCGTCGACGCCATCAACATCCTGTCCCGCGCCCAGCAGACCGCCGACGCGCAGATCGCGGAGGCGGAGGACTACGCGCGCCGCATCGTGAGCCAGGCCCGCCGGCAGTACGAGGAACTCCTGATGGAGGCGCAGCGGCAGGCCGAGGAGGCCGCCAACCAGGCGGTCGGCGCCTACCGCGCCTCGGGCAACGGGCTGCAGAGCGCCGAGGCCGAGGAGCTGGAGCGCAGGATCGCCTACCTGCGCACGTTCGCGGACGTCACGCAGGTGCAGTTGCGGGCGGTCCTGGAGGGACTGGCGCACGAGGTCGACAAGCTCGGCCACGTGCCGGACCAGGCCAAGCAACTGGCGGGCGGCCCCCTGGCGGGCGGCTCCCCGTCACCCTCGGTGTACGGATAACCGCCCGCCGCCCTCCTGTCGGGGGAGGAGGTTTACGACAGCGTGCCGGAAGAGCTCGTGTGCAGCGTGACCGAACCGGCCGGGGTGTGAACGATCAGAGTGCGTCCTGAGCAGCTGACCTCCGGCCGGTCGGTGCCGGGCACCACCACGGTCAGCAGCGACTGCGCCACGGGCGAGACGATCACCGGGGCCGGCTCCTTGCGCATGTAGGCCGGCGAGACCCAGCCCTGGTAGGGCGAGGTCTGCCCGCGCACCACCCGCTGGCCGCCGACGGGCTTGCACGACGGCATCGCGAGCTGGACGATCGACGCCCTCCACTCGCCGTCGCCCACCACGACCCGTCCGCCCGAGTCGGACACGACCTTCAGCCTGGGATCGAGGTGCCACAGGTTCTGGAGCTTGCCGCCGCCGCTGTCGAGCACCGCCATCACGTCCTCGCGGTGGTTCACCAGCACCGACCGCTTGCGCGGCACGCCGTACGCCTTATCGGTGAACGTGAACGCCTGCCGGTCCTTGTGCACGGACTTGGACACCAGGGCGGTGGGGGTGTGCCCGCGGAACTTCCTGCCCACGAGGATCGGCACGTTGTGCGCCTCCGGGCTCAGCGTCCACCGCCGGTAGGGCGTGTTCTCGTACGAGACGAAGCCCGCCTCGGTGAGGATCGAGCGGCCCTGGGCGTAGTAGGTCACGCCCATGTGGTCCTCGTGGCCGTGGAACTTCAGCGCCGGTCCGAAGCGGATCGAGTAGTAGGCCGACTTGGGGTCGTTCCAGGCGGTGCGGCCGAAGACGTAACCGGCGTTGAAGACCTGCACGGTCGAGGCGGCGTGGTCGAAGGCGGCCGGCTGGACGTCGGCGGGACCGTCGCCGATCGGCACCATGTAGCCGTTGGGTTGAGTGGCGGCGCTGATGTGCCGCGGCAGGCTCTCCCAGCGGATGGCCAGCGCCGCGGGAACCTTCATCTTGCAGTCCTTGATCGTGTCGACCGCCACCCTGAGCCGGTCGTGCACGTAGATGGCGTAACGCGGCGCCTGCTCGCGCAGCGCGCCCTGCCCGTCGATGTCGAGCTTCATCGACTTGACCATGCGGCTCACGGCGAGGTTCTTCCACGTCGCGTTGCCGTAGCGGCAGCCGATGCGCAGCAGGCCGATGTCCTGGTCGAGCCCGTGGTTGTGGCCGAGCTCGTAGTTCTTGGGGTCCGACAGCAGCTTCGCGTGCAAGGCCAGGCTCTTCTTCAGCCAGTCGGCCTTCACGTACCTGCTCAGGCACACCAGGGCGGGGGCGCGCAGCGCGATCGGATGCTCGGCCCAGGCGTACGGGCTGGTCGTGCGCCCGCCGTACGGGTTGTCCTCCACCCAGTCCTTGGCGATCTCCTCAGCCCTGCTGAGGTAGTCGTCCTCGCCGGTCGCCTCGTAGTCGGCCACGAGCCGGCCCATCCACCGCAGCGACTGGAACACCATCTGCCAGGACCGGTTCTTGTACGGGTCCGTGCGCCAGTCGACGTCCTTGCCCACCGTGACCGCGGGCAGGCCGAGGAAGGACAGCTTGCCGCTCATGACGTCGCCCGAGGTGGGGGTGGCGGGCAGCCAGTCCCCCTGGCATTCCGGGGTGCGGTGCGGCGCCCGTGCCTGGGCGGGGGCGGCGACGGCGAGCGCGGTCAGCGGGAGGACGGCCACCAGAGAGAGGGCTGAGAGGCGGCGGAACACGCCGGATTCCTTCCGAGATCGAATTGGGAGCCGCTCATGCTGTCCGAATTCTGGTTGTCTGGTCAAGTCACTCTGGTTACAAGTGCACAACTGCTCACAAAAGCCACCCTGAGCCGGGCCGGCCGGATCATCCGGTGCCTGCGGTCAACCCGGCGACGAGGTCGTCGACCATGTCCAAGGCGATCACGCTGTCGAGCGGGTTGGAATAGTTGCGCGACCAGGTGATCAGCCCGTCGCGCACTCTGGCGACCATGACGACCTGGGACGTGAACTGCTTGCCCGTGGCGGTGACCCGGCCCCGCAGCCGGTACTCGGCTATCACCGTTTCGGGGTCGGTCGTCCGGTGAATCTCGATGTCGTCCACCGACTCGAACCTCTGGAGCCGGGCACCCGCTCTGAGATGGGCGCGGAAGGTCTCCCGGTCCTGCTCTCCTTGGGACATGCCGGGCAGTTGGAACGGGAACTCGAAGACGGCATCCTCGGCGAACAGATCGGCCATCTCCTCGCAGGGCCCGGAGGCGGTCAGGCGGAGAAGCCGGGCGACGACGTCGTACGGGGTGAGAACAGACATGGCATACTCCTGAAATATCCGGGGCGAGCGCACCGCTTATTTCGAAGATACGGGGCGAGCGCCCCGGTTGTCCACCTGAAAGGAAGAGGCATGCGGGCCGATGCGCGAAGGAACAGAGCGCGGATTCTGGAGGCGGCGGGCCAGGCATTCGCTGCCGAGGGCCTGGGCGTGTCGCTCGATGAGATAGCGCGCCGCGCGGAGGTGGGCCCGGGCACCGTTCACCGGCATTTCCCCACGAAGGAGGCGCTCTACGAGGCCGTCATCGCCAGCCACCTGGAGCAACTGATCGTGCAAGCACGCGAGGCGCTGGCGGTCGACCGAGCCGGGTCGGCGTTCTTTCCCTTCCTCCGCCGGCTTGTCGGCGAGGCCGGTGCCAAGCAGGACCTCACGGACGCGCTCGCCGGGGCGGGTGTGACCCTGACCGACGCCACCCGGCAGACGGCCGTCCGCCTGCAACAGGTCTTCGCCGAGCTTCTGGCCTGTGCCCAGAAGGCGGGTGTGGTGCGCAACGATGTAGACGGCGAAGACGTGCAGGCCATCGTCGTGGCCGCGGTCACCGGCGAACGCCGCCGCGCCGACCGCGCCCGCCCCGGCCGCCTTGCCGACCTCGTACTGGACGGTCTGCGCCCGTAGCGCTGGCCTGAATCGTGCGGGAAGTGGCCGTGCGGCTGCTCGCGCCCGGCCTCCGCGCTCTGCCAACCTGGGGCCATGCCGGCTCCGTTCTCAGAGACGTTCCCCGAGACACCCGCCGCGACGGCCGCGCTCGCCGTCGCCACCCGCTTCTGCCCGCCCGCGCTGCTCAACCACTCGATCAGGGCCTACCTGTGGGGCGCCGGCTACGCCCGGGCGCACGGGATCGGCTTCGACGACGAGCTGTACTACGTGTCCTCGCTGCTCCACGACATCGGGCTGACCGAGACCTTCGACAGCCACACGGTGCCGTTCGAGGAGGCGGGGGGACGTCTCGCCTGGGTCTTCGGCATGGCGGCCGGGTGGTCGCCCGAGAGGTCCGCGCGGGCCGAGGAGATCGTCGTCGTCCACATGCGCGACCCGGTCGCCGCGTCCGAGGACCCGGAGTCGCACCTGCTGCAGGTGGCCACGTCGTGGGACGTGTCGGGACAGCGCCCCGAGGAGTTCCCGGCGGACGCCCGGGCCGCCGTGCTCGCGCGCCATCCCCGGCTCGGGTTCGGCGCGGAGTTCCTCGCCGCCTTCGAGGAGCAGACGCGGCGCAAGCCGGGCTGCGCGGCGGCCTGCTCCGTCACGGAAGGCATCGGCGCCCGGATCGCCGCCAACCCGCTCGACGCCTGAACGCCCTCGCCCGCGCGTGGCCGACGGGGCGTTCGGACGTCAACGGGCCCGGCTCAGCCGTCCTGCTTGGGGCCGGTGCTCTCCACGACCTCGAACGTCCACAGCTCCGAGTCGGTCGCGGCCGGGCCGCCCTGCCCGTGCCCGTGTCCGTGCCCGTGTCCCTGGGTCTGCCCGTGTCCGTGACCCTGCGCGCCGGCCTCGGCGGCGGCCTGCGCGTGTCCCGCCTGGAACGCCCGGCTCTCCTGCCAGCGCCGGAAGTCCTCCTCGCTGCGCCAGCGGGTGTAGACGAGGTAGCGGTCGCTGCCCTCCATCGGCCGCAACAGCTCGAACCACTCGAACCCGTCGGCCGACTCCACCATCCCGGCCCGGCTGGCGAACCGCTTCTCCAGCTCGCGCCGCATCTCCTCGGGCACCGTCAGCACATTGATCTTCACGACCGAAGGCACATGAACTCCCCGTAGCGCTCGACTCCAACTGTCATCAGACCACCTTAAGTACGCCACCGTGGGATACCCCACTAGGCTCGTGACGTGCGTATCGCGAGGTTCTCGATGGGCGACCAGGTCGCCTTCGGCGTGGTGGAAGAAGGCGGGCAGGTCATCGCCCGCATCGGCGGCCATCCCTTCCACGGGGTGGATTTCACCGGCGAGCGGTTCCCGGTCGCCGAGGTCCGCCTGATCGCCCCCATGCTGCCCAGCAAGATCGTCGCTATCGGCAAGAACTACGCCGACCATGCCAGGGAGATGGGTGGCGAGCCCCCGGCGGAGCCGGTCGTGTTCCTCAAGCCCAACACGACCGTGATCGGGCCGTCGGAGGCGATCGCCTACCCGGGGAAGCTGTCGGAACGGGTCGACTACGAGGGCGAGCTGGCCGTGGTGATCGGCCGGCTGTGCCGTGACGTCCCCGCCGAGCGCGCGGGCGAGGTCGTCTTCGGATACACCTGCGCCAACGACGTGACCGCACGCGACCTGCAGGCCAGGGACGGCCAGTGGACCAGGGCCAAGGGCTTCGACACGTTCTGCCCGCTCGGTCCCTGGATCGAGACCGAACTCGACCCGGCCGACCTGGCGATCACCACCACGCTCAACGGCGAGGTCAGGCAGAGCGCCCGCACCTCCCTCCTGCTGCACGACATCCCCGCGCTCATCGCGTACGTGAGCGCGGTCATGACCCTGCTGCCCGGCGACGTCATCCTGACCGGCACGCCCGCCGGGGTGGGCCCGATGTCCGTGGGCGACGAGGTCGGCGTCTCCATCGAAGGAATCGGAACTCTCACTAACCGGGTGATCTCACGTGACTAGGGTGCGCTTCGCCCCTTCGCCCACCGGCATGTTCCACGTCGGCGGCGCCCGCTCGGCGCTGTTCAACTGGGCGATCGCCGAGCAGTCCGGCGGCACGTTCGTGCTGCGCATCGAGGACACGGACGCGGCACGCAACCGGCCCGAGTGGACCGAGGGCATCATCTCGGCCCTCGCCTGGATCGGCATCAACGGCGACTCGCCGCACTTCGAGGGGCCCTACTTCCAGTCCGCCTACGAGCAGCAGCACCGCGACGCCGCGGCCAAGCTGCTCAAGGACGGCAAGGCCTACCACTGCACCTGTACGCGCGACGACGTGAAGGCCAGGACCGGCTCGGAGCACCAGGGCTACGACGGCCACTGCCGCGACCGCGGCCTGACCGAGGGCGCCGTGCGGTTCCGTACGCCCGACGAGGGGGTGACGGTCGTGGACGACGAGGTCCGCGGGCGGGTGGAGTTCCCCAACTCGGCGATGGAGGACTTCGTCATCGTCCGCGGGGACGGCTCGCCGCTGTTCATCCTCGCCAACGTCGTGGACGACATGGAGATGCGCATCAGCCATGTCGTACGGGCCGAGGAGCACCTGTCGAACACGCCCAAGCAGCAGCTCCTGTGGAAGGCGCTGGGCGCGGAGCCGCCGGTCTGGGCGCACGTGCCGGTGATCGTCAACGAGAAGCGGCAGAAGCTGTCCAAGCGCCGCGACAAGGTCGCCCTGGAGTCCTACCGCGACGAGGGCTACCTCGCCGAGGCGATGGTCAACTACCTGATGCTGCTCGGCTGGGGGCCCGGCGACGACCGCGAGATCATGCCGTGGTCGGAGATGATGCCGCTGTTCCGGCTGGAGGACGTGAACCAGGCGCCGGCGTTCTTCGACGAGAAGAAGCTGCGGGCCTTCAACGGCGAGTACATCAGGGCGCTGCCCCGCGAGGTGTTCGCCGCCCGCTGCGAGCCGTGGCTCGACCCGTCGTGGGACCGCTCGGTGTTCGACCGCGTGGCCGACCTGGTGCAGACCCGGGTCGCCGTGCTGTCCGAGGTCACCGCCAACGTCGACTTCCTGTTCCTCGACGAGCCCGTCTTCGACCAGGGGTCCTGGGACAAGGCGATGAAGGCGGGCGCTGCCGAGATCCTGGCCGGGTACGCCGAGCGGCTGGAGACGGTCAGCTGGGACCCCGAGTCGCTCAAGACGGCCCTGGAGGAGGTCGGCCTCGCTCACGGGCTCAAGCTCGGCAAGGCGCAGGCCCCCGTCCGTGTGGCGATCACCGGCCGGACCGTGGGCCTGCCGCTGTTCGAGTCGATCGAGGTGCTCGGTCGCGAGCGGTCGCTCCACCGGGTGCGCGCGGCCCTCGCCAAGCTGGCCTGAGCAGGCCGAGCGACAGCGCGGCGCCGGCGGCCATGGCCAGCCAGACTCCCGTGGTGCCCATCCGGGAGCCGAGCAGGAAGGCCAGAGGCAACTGGACGGCGAAGCCCGCCAGTGTGGCCGCGAGCAGGCCGGCGCCCCGCCCGCCGGCCTGCAGCACGCCGCCGACGGCGATCAGCCCGCCGAAGGGCACGAGATAGAGCGGCATGCAGCGCAGGAACCACACGGCCTCCGCGGCCACCGCGGGATCGGCCGTGAACAGGCCCACGGCCGCCGGGGCGAGCGCGTTCAGCACGAGCGAGGCGGCCAGCCCCGCGGCCAGACCGTACAGCACCACGGGAACGGCCTGCTCACGACGTGACGACGGGCCGTCCGCCTCGCCGGCGCGCGAGGTGCGGATCATCGCCGCCTGGCGGAGGGCGTAGAAGGACATCACCCCGGCCATCATGATCTTAAGGCCGATGCCGTACCCGGCGAGCGCGGCCACACCCTGCCGGCCGACGATGCCGGTCAGCGCCATGCCCACCAGCGCGCGGGCGAGGAAGTCGCCCGACATGGGCAGCCCGGTGCGCAGGATCGCCGCGGCGTCCGCGCGGTTGACCGAGCCCCGCCCCGTCCCTGTCCCCGTCCCCGTCCGCAGCCGCCGGACGAGCAGGAGGGCGGACACGGCCAGCGTGGCCAGGCGGGCCGCCACGGTGGCCAGCGCGGCTCCCCGCACGCCCAGGCCGAGCCCGTAGATCAGCAGCGGGTCCAGGACGATCACCAGCGCGTTGCACAGCAGGGCGGTCCGCATGGGCGTCCTGGTGTCGCCGAGTCCCTTGAAGACGCCGTCCGCGAGGTTCTGCGCGTAGAAGACCGGGATCCCGGCGAACGCCACGACGAAATAGCCCGCGGTCAGTCCCACCGTCACGGGATCGGCGGTGAACAGGCGGGCGATCGGTTCGCGCAGCAGCACGCCGGGCACCGCCACGGCCAGGGCGAAGACGCCCAGCAGCAGCCACGCCGTACGGATGACCGGGGTCAGCGGGGCACGACCGTCGCGCCGTCCGACCAGGACCGTCGTGCCCGTCCCGACGCACAGGATCACGCCGAGGGCCAGGTTCTCGGCCGTGGTGGCGATCGTGACCGCCGCGACGGCCTCGCTGCCGAGTCCGGAGACCCACAGCGTGTCGATCAAACCGACGGCCACCACGGCCGTCAGGAGTTCGACGTAGACGGGCAGGGCGAGCCTGATCAGGCGCATGCGTTAACCTCTAATCGAGATACATCGAATAGAGGTATAACGATACGATGCCTCCGTGGCAAGCGGCGACCTGGCGTTGACGATCCTCGGGTTCCTGGACGAGGAGCCCATGCACGGATATGAGCTCAAGCAGCGGATCGCCGAGCTGAGCGGGCACGTCCGGCCGGTCAGCGACGGCGCGCTCTACCCGGCGATCGCCCGGATGGAGGCCGCCGGCCTCCTTGAGCGGCACGAGGAGGAGGGTTCGGGCGCCGCGCGGCGTCAGGTGCTCTCGATCACCGAGCGAGGCCGGGAGGAGCTGCTCAGGCGGCTGCGTGAGCCGTCCGACGTCGAGATCAGCGACCAGGCGAGGTTCTTCACGGTGCTGGCGTTCCTGTCCCGGCTGCCCGACGCCGAGGACCAGGCGCGGGTGCTGCGCCGGCGCCTGGCCTTCCTGGAGACGCCGGCGAGCTTCTTCTACCGCGGCGGAAGGCCCCTCAGGGCCGAGGAGACGCCCGATCCGTTCCGCCGCGGCATGATGCTCGTCGCCCGGGCCGTGACCGCCGCGGAGAAGGACTGGCTCCGGCAGGCCATCTCCGCGCTCACCCGGTCGTGACCGCTACAGCAGCCCGCGGCGGTCCAGCAGGGGAGTGATCTCCGGGTCGCGGCCCCGGAAGTCGCGGAACGCCGTCATCGAGTCGACGCTGCCGCCCCGGGACAGCAGGGCCCGGCGGAAGGTGTCGCCGTTCTCCCGGCGCAGCCCGCCGTTCTCGTTGAACCATTCGACGGTGTCGGCGTCGAGAACCTCGCTCCAGATGTAGGAGTAGTAGCCGGCGCTGTAGCCGCTCGCCCAGATGTGGGCGAAGTACATGCTGCGGTATCGCGGCGGGACGGCCGGCAGGTCCACCCCGGCCTCCCGCAGCGCCCACCTCTCGAACTCCTCCACGTCCTGCTCGCCGTCGTACGCCGTGTGCCAGGCCCAGTCGAGCAGGGTGGCGGCCAGGTATTCCAGCGTGGCGAAGCCCTGGTTGAACTTCTGCGTCTCCAGCATCCGGTCGACGAGGTCCTGCGGCATCGGCTCACCCGTCTCGTGGTGCCGGGCGTACTCGGCCAGGATCTCCGGATGGGTCGCCCACATCTCGTTCACCTGGGAGGGGTACTCGACGAAGTCGCGCGGCACCGCCGTGCCGGAGAACCGGGGGTGGCGCACGTCGGAGAACAACCCGTGGAGCGCGTGGCCGAACTCGTGGAACATGGTGTTGACCTCGTCGAACGTCATCAGGGCCGGCTCACCCTTGACGATGTTGAGGTTGTTGACCACGACCGGCCTGGTGCCCTCCAGGCCCGACTGCTTCACCAGGCTGTTCATCCACGCCCCGCCCCGCTTGGAGGCCCTGGCGTGGAAGTCGCCGAGGAACAGGCCCAGCGGGGAGCCGTCCTCGTCGCGCACCTCGAAGACCCGCACCTCGGGGTGGTAGCCGTACAGGTCGGAGCGCTCGTGGAAGGTGACGCCGTACAGGCGCGAGGCCGCGTTGAAGACGCCCTTCTCCAGCACGGTGTTCAGCTCGAAGTACGGCCGCATGCGCCTGCTGTCGATGTCGTAGCGGGCCTTGCGTACCTTCTCGGAGTAGAACGCCCAGTCCCACGGCTGGATCGGGTGGCCGGCGAGCTCCTCCAGGTCCGCCTGCTCCTTGCGCGCGTTGGCCACGGCGGGCGGCACGAGCCGGTCGAGCATCTCGGTGACCGCCTGGGTCGTGCCCGCCGTCTGGTCGGCCAGGACGTACTCCGCGTGGTTCTCGTAGCCCAGCAGCCGTGCGCGCTCCCGGCGCAGGACCGCGATCTCCTTGATCAGTTCGGCGTTCGCCGCGCCGCGCCCGACCGAGGCCCGGTGGATCCGCTCACGCAGGGACCGGTTGGTCAGCTCGGCCAGGGTGGGCTGCCCGGTGGGCAGGACCAGCGTGATCAGATACTTGCCGTCCAGCCCGCGCTCCCTGGCCTGGTCGGCGAGCCCCTGGATCGCGTCCTGCGACAGCCCGTCGAGTTCGGCGACGTCCTCGACCACCACCGCCCGCTCGTTGGTGTCGGCGAGCAGGTTCTGCTGGAACGCCGTCCCCAGGGCCGACAACCGCTCGTTGATCTCCCTGAGCCTGGCCTGGTCCTGCGGGCCCAGCGTGGCGCCCGCACGGGTGAAGTCGGTGAGGTAGCGCTTCAGCAGCCACGCCTGCTCCTCGTCGGCCGTCTCGACCGCTTGGATGCGCGCGAAGAGCTTGGCGTTGAGGTGGATCGCGTCGGCGTGCTTGGCGAGCTTCGGCGTGACGTCCTTCTGGATCTCCTGGACGCCCGGCGTCGTGTCGGAGGACGCCTGGTTGAAGAACGCCGCGGAGACCCGTTCGAGCAGGGCGCCGGACCTCTCCAGCGCCTCGATGGTGTTCTCGAAGGTCGGGGGCTCCGGGTTCTCGGCGATCGCCTCGACCTCCGCGAGCTGTTCGGCCATGCCCTGCTCGAACGCCGGCGCGTAGTGCTCCTCCCTGATCTCCTCGAAGGGGGGCAGCCCGTACGGCAGGGTGCTCGGGCTGAGGAAGGGGTTCGCGGCCGTGGTCATGGCTGGCGGCTCCTCACGTGGTGCTGACGTTTCCCCCAGCCTCGCACAGGAGGATCCGGCCCTGCGCGCAGGAGGACCGGCCTCCTCCACCAGGGGGATCGGCCCTGCGTACGGGCGATCGGATCACGAGATCGCGAGGCGCGCCGCAATCGTTTTGGTAGTGGGTCGCAAGCTGGGCTATTCTTTCGGAGTCGCAAGCGAGAGCCGCGAGGCCCCCGCAAGCAGATGGGGTATGGGGTAATTGGCAGCCCGACGGATTCTGGCTCCGTTAGTCTAGGTTCGAGTCCTGGTACCCCAGCTGGATCCCCCCAAGGGATTCTGCTGGAAACAGCGCAGTGCAAGGTCCCGTCGTCTAGTGGCCTAGGACGCCGCCCTCTCAAGGCGGTAACGGCGGTTCGAATCCGCTCGGGACTACTTCACTGCACTCGGCTCCGTCGTCTAGTGGCCTAGGACGCCGCCCTCTCAAGGCGGTAGCGCCGGTTCGAATCCGGTCGGGGCTACATCATCGGAAACCCTCGGTACTTCCCCGTGCCGGGGGTTTTTGCCGTTCAGGACGCCGCCGGGGACGCCGCGCCCTGCTCATGGCCCGCTGCGCGGGCGCGAATCCGGTCGGGGGCTGTTACATCATCGAAGACCCTCGGCACTTCCCCGTGCCGGGGGTTTTTGCCGTTCAGGACGCCGCCGGGGACGCCGCGCCCTGCTCATGGCCCGCTGCGCGGGCGGAGGCATGACGGTGTGAGGAGCCCCGAGCCCCGCGGCCTACGCTGGGAAGTGACCGGGCGGGGGTGATGGACGCGGTGACACCGGCACGGGAGGTCATGGACCAGATGGGCCGCCTCTTTTGACGCCCACGAGGTGGACGGGGCGAAGCGGCTGTTCGATCCGGGGTGCGCGCTCGTCGGCCCCGAGGGCACGGCGGACGGGCCTGAGGAGATCGGGTCCTATCTGACGCGGTTCTTCGGCGCTTTCCCCGACTACCGCCGGTCTACGTGGCGCACGATCGACGTCGGCGACTGCGCGGTGGACGAGGTCACGCTCACCGGCACGCACAAGGGCCTGCTGCTGCTGCCGGACGGAGAGGAGGCCCAGGCGACGGGCCGGCGCATGGTCCTGCGCTCCTGCGAGATCGTCACGGTCCAGATGGGGCTCGTGGTCAGCTACCAGGTCTACTTCGACCAGCTGGAGCTGCTCGCGCAGCTCGGGCTCTATCCGGCTGTCTAGAAATGCTGGGAGTCGGCGTCGGCGCAGGCGACGGTGAGCACGCCCTCTGTCTCGGCCAGCCTGCTCGTGAGGTCCGCGATCGAGCCCGGGCCGTGGATCAGCAGGGTGACCGTGACCGTGCCGGCTTCCTGGCTCGTGCCGCGCTGTTCAAGCGACAGTTCGTCGACCACGAAACGCAGGCCCGTGCACTCGGCCAGGGCCCGGCGCAGCACGCCCCGGCCGTCCGCGTACGACAGGCGCAGTCGCGACTGGGCGTGCTTGGAGCGGGGGAGGCGGGCGGCCAGCGGGGTGAGCCCCAGCATCACGACGAAGTTCCCCGCCGTGGCCAGGACGGCGAGCAGCCAGAGGCCGGCTCCCGCGGCCATGCCGACTCCGGCGGTGAGCCACACGGCTGCGGCGGTGGTCAGCCCCTTGACCGCGTCGCGGCGTACGAAGATCAGCCCGCCGCCGATGAAGCCGATGCCGGAGACGATCTGGGCCGCCACCCGCGACGGGTCGAGCACCACGGAGTCGCCGAGGATGTCGGAGAAGCCGTGCTTGGACACGAGCATGAACAACGCGGCGCCGAACCCGACCAGCGTGTGGGTGCGCAGCCCGGCGCTCTTCTGCCGGATCTCCCGCTCCAGCCCGATGGCCGCCGACAGCACGAGCGCGATGGCGAGATCGACGGCCGGCTGCCACCACGCCACAGCGCTCACCATGGGTGAGATCGGGGTCACGCGACCAGACTAAGTCCGCGCGCCCGGGTCGGTCATCCTGACGTGACGGCAGCGGCGGGCGAGGCTGGGGCGGCGGTGTCCGCCGCCACCCCGGCCTCGACGAGCCGCTAGTGTCCCGACCGCGCCTTGAACAGCGCCCGCTTGGCGGCCTTGACCACCTGCTTGTCCGGGTGGGTCTCGCCGATGAGGTCCAGCAGCTCCTCGATGTGGGGGTGGTGGACCTTCCAGATCACGTCGAGCAGCCCGATGAGGGTCTGCGCCGGGCCGATGTCGTGCAGGCTGGACACGAACTCCGGCCGGCCGAGCCCGGCGGAGATCGTCCACATGTCGAGGATCAGCCAGTGGGTGTCGGCCTGGGTCGGCTCCGGGGCGTCCTCGACGTCCATCTGGGTCAGGTGCGTCGCGGCGTACGGCCGCAGCGACGGCTCCTTCAGCGCCTCCTGCCAGGCGGGGATGGCGGCCTCGCCCAGGGAGCCCACCAGGCTGGCGGCCTGGACCCGCACGAGGGCGTCCGCCTCCTCCTCGGCGGCGGCTTCGAGCAGCTCGGCGGCGGCCCGCGCCGGGTCGCGCATGGCGAGCCATGCGGCGAACTCCTCGTCGGCCTCCTCCTCGGACATGTCGGCGCTGAACGACAGCAGGTCGAGCGCGGTCATCGCGTCGATAGCGGGCCGGGCGTCGATCTCGATGTCCTCGTCGTCCAGCAGGTGGACGAGGCCCTCCGTGCCGAGCGGCGTCAGGGTCACCGCCTCGCCCTCGACCGTGACCATGCCGTAGCCGGTCAGCCAGGCGAGCACGGAGGCGAGCGGGTCGCCGGCCGCGGCCCAGGCGTCGGCGCCCAGGTCGTCGTACTCCGCCGCGGCCTCGGCCAGCTCCTCGCGCAGCGAGGGCACCGGCCGCGTGCCGCCGGCCAGCAGCACGCGGATCAGCAGCGCGCGGGTCAGTCCGGACAGGGCCAGCGTGAGGTCGTCGTCGTCCAGCTCAGGGTCGCCGTAGTCGAGCGAGTGGAGGCCGAGCATCCAGGCGTCCAGGACGTCGTCGTCGTCCTCGAAGGGCCAGGCGGCGGTGTCGGAGTCCACGCTGACCGTGTCGTCGCCGTCGGGGGCGAGGAACTCCAGGTCGATCGCGAGGTTCCACAGGTTCCAGATGTTGCGCGCGTCGGGCAGGCCGAGCGTGCGCACCGCCTCGTCCACCTCGGATTCGGTGAGCAGCGTCTCCTCGCCCACCTTGCGCCCGGTGCCGACCCACAGCGCCAGGTCGCGGGCCTGCGCGATGAGCGTCACCCCGCGGGCCGCCTCGGCCAGCTCGTTGTCAGGACGCAGCCTGATCGTGGGCAGGGCGCCGATCTCGTCGGCGAACGGCTCGAAGTCGCCGAGGCCCTCGTCGGCCTCGTCCTCGTCGAGCTCGTCCTCCTCCTCGTCCCAGTCGCGCTCGGCGATGGCGTCCTCCATCGCGTCCACGAAGTCGTCCTCGACCTCGTCGAGCTCCGCGAGCAGGGTCTCCAGGGACGCCGAGCCCGGCGAGAGCCGCCCGGTGGACGACAGGAAGGTCAGATAGGCCCGGACGGCGGGGACCATGCCGTCCGCGGCGGCGTCGGGGTCCTCGACCACCTGGGGCATGCGCTCCAGCAGGACCGTGCGCAGGTCGCCGCGCTTCCACAGCCCGACGTCGTTGCGGGCGATCAGCCGATGCCACAGGGCGACGGGGCCCACGAGGTCGGGGTCGCTGCCGGGTGCGTTGTCCGGCGCCCAGAGGATGAATTCTTGGAGCAGGGGACGCAGTTCAGCGGCGGCTGCCTCGATGCGGTCTGTCACCCCGCCAGCCTAGTGCCGCGACCGCCAGGATTTGCCCGGAAGAAGCGGTGTTCGAAGTGGTGCATCGCGAGGCGGAGGAGGAGCTCGCGGCGGAGCCTACGAGTGATCTTCGTGGGTGGGCGGCGGCGCGGCGAGGCGCCGCTCCGGGTGACGCCACGGGGGCGAACACCGGCGGGAGGGGCGCCAGGGCTGCCGGGACGCCGCTCTCCGATCAGTTCGCGCGGCGCATGGCTTCGGTTATCCGCTCGGCGGCCGCGACGACGGGGGCGGCGTGCATCCGGCCGGGCGTACGGGTCAGCCGCTCTATGGGACCGGACACGGAGACCGCGGCGATCACCTTGCCGCCCGCGCCGCGGATGGGCGCGGAGACGCTCGCCACGCCCTGCTCGCGCTCGCCGACGCTGTGCGCCCAGCCCCTCCTGCGTACGCTCGCGAGCGTGGCGGCGGTGAACTTCGCCCCCCGCAGGCCGCGGTGGAGGCGGTCGGGCTCCTCCCAGGCGAGCAGGATCTGCGCGGCGGAGCCCGCGGTCATGGGCAGCGCGGAGCCGACCGGCACCGTGTCGCGCAGTCCGCTGGCGCGCTCCGCGGCGGCCACGCAGACCCGCTCGTCGCCCTGGCGCCGGTAAAGTTGAGCGCTCTCTCCGGTGAGGTCGCGAAGATGAGTGAGCACCGGGCCGGCGACGGCCAGCAACCGGTCCTCGCCCGCCGCCGTGGACAGTTCCGACAGGCGGGGCCCGAGGATGAACCGGCCCTGCGTGTCGCGGGAGACGATGCGGTGGTGCTCCAGCGCGACGGCCAGCCGGTGGGCCGTCGGCCTGGCCAGGCCGGTCGCCTGGACGAGCTGTGCCAGGGAAGCGGGGCCCGCCTCCAGGGCGTTGAGTACGAGAACCGCCTTGTCGAGTACTCCGACCCCGCTAGAGTTGTCCATACCCCGATACTGCCGTCTCGCCATACGAGATGCAAACGCAATGTTGGGCAACAGCAGATACAGTGTCCATATCCCGATATTTCCGTCTCATCATGAGAGACACGACCGCGGGGGTCTGAACGCGAGGAGGCGTCACAACCATGGGTCGCACACTGGCTGAGAAAGTCTGGGAGCAGCACGTCGTACGCCGTGCCGAAGGCGAACCCGACCTGCTCTACATCGACCTGCACCTCATCCACGAGGTGACCAGCCCGCAGGCGTTCGACGGCCTGCGCATGGCCGCCCGCACCGTGCGTCGCCCCGAGCTCACGATCGCCACCGAGGACCACAACGTCCCGACCGTGCTCGGACCGATCTCCGACCCGGTGTCGCGCACGCAGGTCGAGACGCTGCGCAAGAACGCCGCGGAGTTCGGCATCCGCCTGCACCCGATGGGCGACGCCGGTCAGGGCGTGGTGCACATCATCGGCCCGCAGTTCGGGCTGACCCAGCCCGGCATGACGATCGTCTGCGGCGACTCGCACACCTCGACCCACGGGGCGTTCGGCGCCATCGCGTTCGGCATCGGGACCTCCGAGGTCGAGCACGTGCTGGCCACCCAGACGCTGCCCGCCTACCGGCCCAAGACGATGGCCATCGAGGTCAAGGGCGAGCTGCCGGTCGGCGTGACCGCCAAGGACCTGATCCTCGCGATCATCGCGAAGATCGGCACCGGCGGCGGCCAGGGCTACATCGTCGAGTACCGCGGCGAGGCCGTGCGCAAGCTCTCCATGGAGGGCCGCATGACCGTCTGCAACATGTCGATCGAGGCCGGCGCGCGGGCGGGCATGATCGCCCCCGACGAGACCACGTTCGAGTACCTGCGCGGCCGTCCCCACGCACCCGAGGGCGAGGCCTGGGACCGGGCCGTCGAGTACTGGAAGACGCTACGCACCGACGACGACGCCGAGTTCGACAAGGTCGTGGAGATCGACGCCTCGACCCTCACGCCGTTCGTCACGTGGGGCACCAACCCGGGCCAGGGCGCGCCGCTCGGCTCCGCCGTGCCGGCGCCCGAGCAGTTCGGCGACCCGGTCGAGCGGTCCGCCGCCGAGCGGGCGCTGGAGTACATGGGCCTGACCGCGGGCACGCCGCTGCGCGAGATCCAGGTGGACACCGTCTTCGTCGGCTCCTGCACCAACGGCCGGATCGAGGACCTGCGCGCCGCCGCCGAGATCCTGCGGGGCCGCAAGGTCGTCACCCGTACGCTGATCGTCCCGGGCTCCATGGGGGTCAAGAAGGCGGCCGAGGAGGAGGGCCTCCACGAGGTCTTCAAGGCGGCGGGGGCCGAGTGGCGCGAGGCCGGCTGCTCGATGTGCCTGGGCATGAACCCCGACACCCTGAAGCCGGGCGAGCGCAGCGCCTCGACCTCCAACCGCAACTTCGAGGGCCGCCAGGGCAAGGGCGGGCGCACCCACCTGGTCTCGCCGCAGGTGGCGGCCGCGACCGCGGTGACCGGCCGGCTGACCGCCCCCGCCGACCTCTAGTCCGCCCGCCCCAGTCCCAGGAAGAGATCATCATGGATGCCTTCACCACTCACACCGGCCGGGCCGTGCCGCTGCGCCGCAGCAACGTGGACACCGACCAGATCATCCCGGCGGTCTGGCTGAAGCAGGTCAGCCGTACGGGCTTCGAGAAGGGCCTGTTCGCCGCCTGGCGCGAGGACCCGTCCTTCGTGCTGAACGACCCGGTGTACGAGGGCGCGTCGATCCTGGTGTCCGGGCCCGACTTCGGCACCGGCTCCTCGCGTGAGCACGCCGTCTGGGCCCTCCAGCAGTACGGCTTCCGCGTCGTGATCGCCTCGCGGTTCGGCGACATCTTCCGCAACAACTCCACGAAGATGGGCCTGCTGCCGGTCATCCTGCCCGAGGACGTGGTCGAGCGCCTGCAGGACGCGGCCGAGGCCGACCCGAAGACGGAGATCACCGTCGACCTGGTGGAGCGCCAGGTGCGGTCGGGCGATCTGGTGGCCTCGTTCGAGATCGACGACTACACCCGCTGGCGGCTGATGGAGGGCCTCGACGACATCGGGCTGACCCTGCGTCACGCGGACGCCATCGAGGAGTACGAGAATGGACGGCAGCCATGGCTGCCGACGACCGTCTGAACGATCCTCAGACTCGAGATGAGCTGCTGGCGCGGCGACTGCGTGATGCGCATCGCCGCGTCAGAGCGTTAGCCTTACCACAGGAGGAGCAGGCCCGCCTGGCGCGACGGCTGCTTGCTATCTGTGACGTGGCAAAGCGGGACATAGCCCATGCGGCCGCCCGGCTGGACGCCTTCATCGCCTATCTGGACGGCACATTCGACACGCCGAGCAGGCGAAACATGCCCCCCGGTGATTGAAGTCCCGCGACCTCGTCCCCTAATTTCAAGCGCGTAAGGGGGAGGAAACCGAAATGAACAAGAAAGAACTCGTCGACGCGATCACGGATCGTGTCGGCGACAAGAAGACGGCGACCGAAGCCGTCAACGCCGTCCTCGACGCCATCCAGAGCGCTGTCGCGGGCGGGGACAAGGTCTCGATCACCGGATTCGGGGCCTTCGAGATGGTGCACAAGCCGGCCCGCACGGCCCGCAACCCTTCCACCGGGGATCCGATCAAGGTGGAGGAGAGCTGGGCGCCCAGGTTCCGGCCTGGTGCGGACTTCAAGGAGCAGGTCAACGCGGGTGGGAAGGCTGCCAAGAAGAAGTAGCCGGCCTCATCCCGCACCAGTGGACGGCGCTCGGAGCCCCCGGGCGCCGTTCGTCGTTTCCCGGCCGGTGCCGCAGCCGCACGGGGCCGCGGCTCCCCTGTCTGACCTGGGTAAACGCGTGTAATCTCAGGTAAGCGAGTCGTAGGGCGCGTATGCGGGGGACCCCTCGATCACGTGCACACGGTCAGTCCGGGGGAACAAGTAGTGCAAGTCGGTCAAGGTCCTGTGACACAAGCAGGGCGAAAACGCGCGTCCGGCCGGGTGCCGCTGGACGTGTTCGACCAGGCGCCGGTCGCGGTCCTGATGACCGGCGGGAAAGAGCATCGGCTGCTCTACGCGAACGACGCCTTGCGGTGGATGTTCGGGGATCGGCCGGTCGGAGCGCCGGTGCGGGAGGTCCTCGGCGACCTCGTGGGGCAGGACACCTTTGCCGTGTTCGACAAAGTGCTGGCGACGGGGGAGACGGCGCGTCTCGACGACGTCCGCGTGACCGTGGAGAGGGGCGACGGATCACAGGAGCGTCTCTTCCGGATGAGCCTTTCCCGCGTGCCCCTGCAGCGTGGTGAGTGGAGACTGCTGGCGGTGGTCCACGAGGTCACGGCGCAGATGGCCGCCACGCGGCGGATGCGCGCCATGGAGAAGGAGCTGCGCCGCCTCCGGCGCCGCTACCAGAGCATCGTGTGGGCGGGCGCGCACGGGGTGTGGGTGACCGGCCCGCACGGCGAGTCGAGAGAGAGCCATGGCTGGCAGCGGCTGACGGGACAGACGCCGGAGGAGAGTCTCGGCCACGGCTGGATGCGGGCCCTGCATCCCGAGGACCGCGCGCACGCCGAGGAGTGGTGGGACAAGGCCGCCGAACAGCCGGTCTCGCTCAACGAGGTGACCTACCGCGTCCGCACCCGCGAGGGCGCATACCGGCACATCCGGTTCCGGTGCGTGCCGGTGCGCGAGAACGGCGCGGTGGTGGAGTGGGTGGGCACCTCCACCGACGTCGAGCAGGAGTGGCAGGAGGAGCGCCGCCGCCGGCTGCTGGACCGCGCCGCGGCCGCGGCGAGCGACATCACCAACCTGGAGGAGATGTGCCATGCGCTCGCCGACGTGGTCGTGCCCGAGCTCGCCGACACCTGCGACGTCCACCTGCTTCCCGAGCCGAACGGCGGCCTTCCGCACGCGCGCACCATCGTCGCCGAGCGCCTCTGCTGCGCCGTACGTGAGGGATTGCCGAGGCTGCCGATGCTGCAGGAGCACTACTCCGCCGAGGTGCTGCGGCAAGCGGTAGGGCAGCGCCGCCCCGCCCACATATCCTTTCCCCGCGGACGTCCTCCGTTCCGCTACCCGGAGGCGGTCAGGACCTGGATCGCCGAGGTCGGGGCGCACAACGCGGTCGTCCTCCCGATCGTCGTCGAAGGCGAGGTCGCGGCCGTGGTCACGGCCTGCGTCTGCGGGGACCGGCCGCCGATCAGCCCGGCCGACATCGATCTGATCGGGCAGATCCTCGATCACACGCACGACGCCATCGGCAACGCCCTGCGCTTCCGGCGCACCCAGCGGGTGGCGCTGGCCCTGCAGCACAGCCTGCTGGCCGAGCCGCCCCACGTCCCCGGCCTGGAGCTCGCCGCGCGCTACCAGGCGAGCCCTACCGCCGCCGAGATCGGCGGCGACTGGTACGACGCGTTCCTGTCGTCCCGCGGCGCCGTCAAGCTGGTGATCGGCGACGTGGCCGGGCACGACCTGGCCGCCGCCGTAAGCATGAGCCAGGTGCGCAACATGCTGCGGGCGCTCGCCGTCGACCGCGACGAGTTCCCCGGCGACGTGCTGCGGCGGCTGAACACCGCCCTGGAGGTCCTGAACGGCGAGAGCACCGCCACCTGCGTCCTGACCCGTCTGGAACGGGACGACGAGGGCCTGTGGCGGCTGGTGTACTCGGTGGCCGGGCACCCGCCGCCGTTGCTGGTGACCGGCGAGGGGGAGACCCGATTCCTCCAGGACGCGGGCAACCCCCTTCTCGGTGTCTCCCACGAGCAGCCGTGGATCAGCGCCGTCGAACCGTTGCCGCCGGACAGCACGCTGCTGCTCTACACCGACGGCCTCGTCGAGCGGCGGGGAGAGGACCTCGGCGACGGGCTCGAACGGCTGCGGCGGCGGGCGGAGCCGCTCGCCCGCGAACCCCTGCACCGGTTCTGCGACGAACTGCTCACCCGGATGCCGGTGACGGGCGAGGACGACATCGCCATGATCGCGCTGCGGGTGCCGCCGGAAGGGCGCTATGAGGGAGTCGCCTCGTAGCCGGCCTCGTAGCCGGGGACCGCGGACGCGGTGGCCCGGGTCGCGGGGCGCATCGCCAGGACCAGCACGGCCAGCCCGGCGAAGACGACAGCGGCGACCACGCCGGTGACATGCAGGCCGGCCGTGAACGCCTCACGCGCGGCATGCAGCAGGTGCGCGCCCTGGACGGCGGGAAGGTGCCGGCTGGCGGCGACCGCGCCGGTCAGCGAGTCGGACGTGCCGTCCATCCGGCCGCGGTAGACCACCGCGGCCACCACGCCGAGCAGCGCGAGGCCGAGCGAACCGCCGAAGTAGTTGCCGGTCTCCGACATCGACGCCGCCGAGCCGGCGCGCTCCGGCGGCACGGACCCGACGACCAGCCCGGTGCCCAGCGCGAACAGCGGGCCCGTGCCCAGCGCCAGCACGGTGATGCCGAGCACCACCGGCGGCAGGGCGCCCGCGCCGCCGGCGCCGATCAGCAGCAGGCTGCCGATCGCCGACACCGCCAGCCCGCCGGCGATGGCGGTCGTCCGCTTCACCCGGCGGGCCAGCGCCGGTGCGGCCATGGTGCCGACCGCCGTGCCCAGGCCCATCGGTGCGAACAGCAACGCCGACGTGACCGGCGAGAAGCCCAGCACACCCTGCAGATACTGGGTCACCATCAGGCCGGTGCCGGCCATGGCGACACCGGCGAAGACCAGCGCGACGAGAACGGCGGTGAAGGGGCGGTTGCGGAGCAGCCGCAGGTCCAGCAGCGGCGCCTCCAGCCGCAGTTGCCGTCGTACGAACAGGAAGCCGGCGGCCGCGCCGGCGACGAGGGCCGCCGCCGGGACGGCCGGCACGCTCTCGACGGTCAGTTGCTTGATCCCGTAGACCATCAGGAGCACCGCCACGAGCGACAGCACGACGCCGGGCGGGTCGAGCCGGCCGGCCTGGTCACTGCGGAACTCCGGCAGCAGGACCGGCCCGGCGAGCAGCAGCAACGCCATCGCCGGCACGGCGACCAGGAACACCGAACCCCACCAGAAGTGCTGGAGCAGGAATCCCGCGAGCACGGGCCCGAGCGCCCCGCCGGTGAACTGGCAGGTCGCCCAGATCGCGATGGCTCTGCCCCGCTGCCGTTCGTCCCGGAACATGTTGGTGATCAGGGCGAGTGTCGACGGCGCCAGGGTCGCCCCGGCGACGCCCAGCAGGGCGCGCGTGATGATCAGCATCAGTGGATTGACCGCGAAGGCGGCCACGACCGACAGCGCCAGGAACGCCGCTCCGCCGATCAGCAGCAGCCGCCGGCGTCCGATCCGATCGCCGAGCGTGCCCATCGTGATGACCAGGCCGGCCACCATGAACCCGTAGCTGTCGCTGATCCACAGCTGCTCGACGTTGGTGGCCCCCAGTCCGGCGCTCAGCTGTGGCAGCGCGAGGAGCAATGCCGTCGCGTCGATCGCGACGAGCAACGCCGGCAGCGCCAGGACGACCAGTCCCAGCCAGGCCCGGTTGACTCGCATGTCGAAACTCCCTGTTCTCTCGATGTCTCGCCGGTTGGTCGGAGCGGCCGGGAGTTTTTTGACGCGGGTACGTGTCAAGACGGCGGCGGCGGCTCCGACCAACCGGTGGAAGGGCCCGGAGGGGGCTCGCGAACCACGAGGAGAACGAGATGAAGTTCCTGATCAGCATGCACATCAACCCGGCCGTGCTGGACGCGCTGACCGACCAGGAGAAGGCGGCGATCGGCGATGGCCACGGCAGGTTCATCGAGGCGCTGAAGCAGTCCGGAGAGATGATCACCACGCTGGCGCTGGTCGACCCGTCGCAGGCCGCGGTGGTGTCCGTGCGCAACGGCCAGCCGGTGGTCACCGACGGCCCCTTCCTGGAGGCCAAGGAGTATCTGGGCGGCTTCTACCTGATCGACTGCGAGAGCAAGGAGCGGGCGATCGAGCTGGCGGCGCAGATCCCGGACACCGCGATCGAGGGTCTCGGCGTCGAGGTGCGGCAGGTCATGTTCGCTGACGGACAATTGGAGGCATGACAGCACCGGTCATCGAGGGCCTGCTGCGTGAGCTCACGCCGCAGGTCCTCGGCGCGCTGGTACGCCGGCACGGTCAGTTCGAGGGGTGTGAGGACGCCGTGCAGGAGGCCGTCCTCGCCGCCGCCGTGCAGTGGCCGGCCGAGGGAGTGCCGGACAACCCGCGCGGCTGGCTGTCGACCGTGGCGTCCCGGCGGCTCATCGACCAGATGCGCAGCGACCACGCGCGCCGTGAGCGGGAGTCGGTGACGGCCGCCGTCGAGGTGCTGCCGCAGGACGTGCCGGACACCGACGACACGCTCGTCCTGCTTTTCCTGTGCTGCCATCCCACGCTGACCGCGGCCTCCCAGGTCGCCCTGACGCTGCGGGCGGTGGGCGGCCTGACCACCGCCGAGATCGCCCGCGCGTTCCTGGTGCCGGAGGCCACGATGGCGGCCAGGATCAGCCGGGCCAAGCAGCGCATCAAAGCCGCCGGCAGCTCGTTCGGCCTGCCGGACGGCGCGGAGCTCCAGGAGCGGCTCCTGGTCGTCCTGCACGTGCTCTACCTGATCTTCAACGAGGGCTACATCGCCTCCTCGGGCAGCGAGCTGCACCGCGCCGACCTCGCGAAGGAGGCGATCCGGCTGACCCGGATGGTGCACGCCCAGCTGCCCGGCGACGGCGAGGTCACCGGGCTGCTCGCGCTGATGCTGCTGACCCACGCCCGCAGGGAGGCGCGTACGACCCCGGCCGGCGATCTGGTGCCGCTGGACGAGCAGGACCGCACGAAGTGGGACCGCGGGCTGGTCGACGAGGGCGTCGAGCTGATCAAGGCGGCGCTGGCCGGCCCGGCGCTGGGGCCCTACCAGCTGCAGGCCGCCATCGCCGCCACGCACGCCGATGCGGCCACCGCCGAGGAGACCGACTGGCCGCAGGTGCACGCCCTTTACCTGATCCTGGAGCGGATCGCGCCCAACCCGATGGTCACCCTCAACCGGGCGATCGCGCTCGCCGAGATCGAGGGCCCGGAGGCCGGGCTGGCCCTGCTGTCCACGCTGGACGGTGACGAGCGGTTGGCCGGGCATCACCGGTTGCTGTCCGTGCGCGCGCATCTGCTGGAGAAGACCGGCGACAGGGCCGGAGCGTACGAGCACTACCGGCGGGCCGCGAAGGCCACCGCCAGCATGGCCGAGCAGCGCTACCTGGAGTCCCAGGCCGGCCGGGTGAGGGCGTAGCCGCCGTCTCGGCCCCTCAGGCCGCCTCGACCCCTCAGGCCCGCAGCAGGTGCCGGAGGACCAGCAGCACGATTTCCAGCGCCACCTGCAGGCCGATACCGGCGTCGGCGGAACCCACCAGTGCGAGGGCGAGAGGCATCAGGACGGGGAACAGGACACGGGCCGTCCGGCGCAGGACCTGCGGCAGCGTGAACGGAACGGAAATCGTGATCGTCATGACGGACCTCCTGTCTCGTGCCGGGCATCCGGCACGGATCAGAACCCGTCACCTGGCGTGACAGCGGGCGGCGACCGCCTCGACGACGCCGGAGCTTCGCGTCGCGCCGGGGAAGGCGACGGGATGGGATGGTTGCGGACTACTGCCGGAAGTCATCCCGACCACCTCCTCGTAGTCGTGCGGCGACGCGTCAGAGCCTCTCCAGTAGAACCCCGGCGGCGTGATCGGGTCAAACCCCGCCCAGGTCAGGAGGACGGAAACGGGAGAGCGGCCTGCGGGCGGCCGGTCAGGCGATGACCGGCGCCGTGGGGGAGCCGAAACCGCGCAGCAGGGCGTCCACGACCCGGGTCGCGAGGGCCTCGGCTTCCCCGCCCTCGGCCACGCCCTCAGCGGCGGCCTCGTGGATGAGGGCGTAGTAGACGCGGCGGGTCCAGCCGAGATCGGCGTCGGGACGCAGCACGCCCGCCTCGCGGGCCCGGCGGAGCAGCCGCTCGCAGTCGTCGCGGACCTCCTCGTGCACGCGGGCGGCCTCGGGGTGGGCGCGGTCGCCCGTACGGCTCATGGCGAACCACCAGTTCGTCTTCACCCGCAGGACGTTGGCGGTGACCTGGTAGAGCGCGACGAGGGGCGGGGTGCTGTCCACGTGTGCCGACGCGACGGCCTCGGCGAACTGGCGGGCGGCCCAGCCGGTGAGCTCCTCCACCAGGGCCTCGCGGGTGGCGAAACGGCGGTGGACGGTCGTGCGGGCGACTCCGGCCGCCTGGGCGACCTGTTCCATGGTCGCCGCCGGATTGGCGGCGAACACGCGCTCGGCCGCCTCGAGGATCGTCCGCACGGTCCGCTCGGAGTCGGCCCGGAGCGGACGCTTCCCGAGCTGCGGGGACTGCTGGGCTGCTGGCACCCCTACATGCTACCGGGGGGATTCCGTTGGCTCACTACTTGCAACATCTATGTAGCGAGTAATAGGTTCTTCGCATCATCGAAGTCGCGAATAGTGCGGAGGGAACCGGTATGGACATGGGACTCACGGGACGTACGGCGCTGGTCACGGGCGCCAGCCGTGGCATCGGGCTGGCGATCGTCGCCGCGCTCGCCGCGGAGGGCGTCCGCGTGGTGGCGGCCGCGCGGAACGTCACCGCGGAGCTGAAGGAGACCGGCGCGATCGCCGTGCCGGTGGACCTCTCGACGCCCGAGGCCCCGGCGCACCTGGTCGAGCGCGCGGTCGCCGAGCTGGGGGAGGACCTCGACCTGCTGGTCAACAACGTGGGGGGCGGGGACCCCGGTGCGAACGGCGTCCGGGGATTCCTCGGCTTCGCGGACGACGAGTGGCTCTCGTGGTTCGGGCTCAACTTCTTCGCCGCCGTCCGCACGACCCGCGCCGCGCTGCCCGGCATCCTGCGCCGCCGCGGCGTGATCGTGAACATCTCCTCGAACGGCGCCCGGACGCCGCACGTGGGTCCGATGCCGTACACCACGGCGAAGGCGGCGCTCAACGCGTTCGGCAAGGCCCTGGCGGAGGAGTTCGGACCACAGGGGGTGCGGGTGAACACGGTCTCACCCGGCGTGGTCCGCACCGCGATGTGGGAGGCGCCCGACGGCTACGGCGCCGAGCTGGCGGCGGCGCTGGGAGTGCCGCTCGACCAGCTGCTGGCCGGGCTGCCGGCCAGAGCGGGCATGACCACGGGACGGCTGATCGAACCGGCCGAGGTGGCGGCCCTCGTGACCTACCTCGCCTCACCGCACGCGGCGAGCGTCAACGGCGCGAACCTGATGATCGACGGAGGAGCGAACAAAGCGGCCTGACGTCGAGGAGGCCGGAAACTCAGGGCGTCGGAAACGTGGAGAGCGTCACGTAGGTGACGCGGCCGTCCGCCATGACGAGGGCGACCCGCTGGCCGGGGCGCAGGTGCCGCAGCGGCCCGGCGCCGAACGCCTCGCCGTCGAACGGGATCCGGGTGCCGTCGTCGAGGAAGACCCAGCCCGAGCGGGTCGTGGGGTCGAAGCTCTGCACGGTCGCCTGCACGCCGCCAGCCTACCGCCGCGGGCGAAATAATCCTTTGACCAGTGGATCTTCCGGCTGCCAGCATGTCCCGCCATGACCGAGGCGGCACCGAGAAGCCTGTGGCGCGTGCGTCACTTCCGGCGATACGCCGGTGCGGACGCGATCAGCAAGCTCGGCAGCGAGGTCTCCCTGGTCGCCCTGCCGCTCACGGCGGCGCTCACCCTCCACGCGAGCCCGTTCGAGGTGGGGCTGCTCACCGCCGCGGAGATGGTGGCGTTCCTGCTGGTCGGCCTGCCAGCCGGAGCCTGGGTGGACCGCATGCGGCGCCGTCCGGTGCTGGTCGCCGCCGACGCGGTCCGCGCGCTGGCGCTGCTGTCGGTCCCTGGCGCGGCCGTGCTCGGCATGCTCGGCCTGCCCCAGATGTACGCCGTGGCCCTGGTGAACGGGCTGTGCACGGTCTTCTTCGACGTCGCCCACCAGAGCTACCTCCCGTCCATCGTCGGCAGGGAGGAGCTCGCCCGCGGGCACGGCACGCTCGCCGCGAACCAGTCGCTCGCGCAGCTCGCGGGCCCGGGGATCGGCGGCTGGCTGGTGCAGGCGCTCACCGCCCCGATCGCCGTGGTCGCCGACGCCCTCAGCTACGCGGGGTCCGCGCTGCTGCTCCTCGGCGTACGTGCGGACGAGAGACCCGGGGGAAGGGCCGTCAGGGGCGGGGGCCGGTTGTGGCCGGAGATCGCCGAGGGGCTTCTGTTCGTCGCCGGGCAGCCCGTCCTGCGCCGGGTCGCCGCGGTCGGGGCGCTGATGATGCTGTCGTTCGGCCTGTGGTCGGCGACAGTGCCGCTCTACCTGGTCCGCGAGGTCGGCGCCAGCCCCGGCACGTACGGCATGCTGCTGTCGGCCGGCGCGGTGGGCGGGGTGGCGGGCGCCTGGCTGGCCCCGCGGGTCGCGGCCAGCCTGGGCACGGGCCGGGCCATGTACGCCGCGGCGTGGGCGGCCACCGTCTGCACCGCCCCGCTGGCGCTGACGGCGGCGGGGCCCCGCCTGCTGATCCTGCCGGTGGCCCTGGCGGCCAGTGGGGTGGCGACCACCGTGTTCAGCGTGGCGCAGGGGGCCTACCGCCAGTCGATCTGCCCGCCGCACCTGCTCGGCCGGCTGAGCGCCACCATGCGGTTCCTGATGTGGGGCCCGATGCCGCTCGGCGGCCTGCTGGCGGGCACGCTGGGTCAGCTCGCCGGGGTGCGCGTCGCGTTCTGGGCCGCCTGCGGGGTCTACACGCTCGCCCACCTGCCGGTCCTGCTCGCGCCGCGGATCCGCGAGGTCGCCTAGCTCTCCTTCAGCTCGCCTCGTGCTCCTCGTCGGGGTCCGGCTCGCCGACGTAGGAGGCGAGACCGCGCAGGATGATCTCCACGCCGAGCTCGAACCGGTAGTCGTTCGACTCGTCCATCATGATGTCGGCGAGCCGCACCAGGTTCGGGAACCGGTCGGGCGGCAGCGAGGCGAAGTAGGCGTTGACCTCGTCGCGCAGCTTGTGCCACGAGTCGTGGGTCTCGCGGTAGCGCTCCTGCCAGAGGCTCTCCTCCAGCGCGAACCCGTTGATGTACGTGGACAGCAGGTCGCCGGAGATGGCCAGGACCGGCCGCGGCAGCCCGGCGGCGCCGAGGACGGCCAGCAGCCGCTCGACGTAGGGGAGCAGCTCGGGTGTGAACGGAACGTGAGCCATCGTGATCTTCGCCAGGTCGCGATGGCTCAGCAGCCGCTCCCGCGCCTGACGGGCGAAGTCCATGACCTGCTCCCGCCAGCGCTCGGGGTCGGGCTCCGGAATCTCGTAGCCCTCGAACGTGCGGTTGTACATGAGCTGCAGCAGCTCGTCCTTGTCACGTACGTGCACGTACAGCGCCGAGACGGCGACGCCGAGTTCGGCGGCCACCTGGCGCATGCTCAGCCCGTCGTAGCCCTCACGGTCGAGGATCGTGTAGGCGGCGTCGACGATCCGCTCGCGAGTGAGGGGCACCCTGGCCGGCGTACGTCGCCTGGGCGGACGCTCCCACGGCGGTGTGGGCATGTCCGGCTGCGTCATGAAGGACCTCCCGCTGTTCCGCCCATGCTAGTGAACACCGCTCCGCGTCCACGAACACCGCTCTCGTAACGAGATATATCTTGTGTCTCGCGTAAACGAGATATATCGTGGCGAACATCGAACTTGGCGCTGAACACTGATCGGTAGTAGAACAGCGCTCACCATACTATGAACACCGTTCATTCTCTGGGAGGGATGATGTCGGAACCCATTACGGCGACCGCGCCGGCGTCGCCGGCGACGCCGGCGCCGTACCGCTGGCGCTGGGCGGCGCTCTTCGTGATCCTGGCCGGTGAGGTCATGGACATGCTCGACGCGATGGTCACCAACATCGCGGCGCCCGACATGCGCGCCGACCTCGGCGGCTCCGAGGCCGTCATCCAATGGCTGGGCGCCGCCTACACGCTCTCGATGGCCGTGGGGCTGATCACCGGCGGGCGGCTCGGGGACATCTTCGGCCGCAGGCGCATGTTCCTGATCGGCGCCGCCGGGTTCACCGTGGGTTCCCTGCTGTGCGCCGTGGCCGCGTCGCCCGAGATGCTGGTCGGCGCCCGGGTGATCCAGGGCCTGTTCGGCTCGGTCATGCTGCCCCAGGGCCTCGGCATGATCAAGGAGATGTTCCCGCCCAAGGACGTGGCCAAGGCGTTCGGCATGTTCGGGCCGGTCATGGGCCTGTCGGCCGTCGGCGGCCCGATCCTCGCCGGCTGGCTCGTGACGGCCGACTTCTGGGGCACCGGCTGGAGGATGATCTTCTTCATCAACCTGCCGCTCGGCCTGGCCGCGCTCCTCGCCGGGCTGCGCTTCCTGCCCGAGTCGAGGTCGCCGCGGCCGCCGCGGCTCGACCTGGCCGGGGTCGCGCTCGCGTCCGTGGGCGGCTTCCTGGTGATCTACCCGCTGGTGCAGGGCCGCGAGCACGACTGGCCCGTGTGGGCGTTCGTGATGCTCGCCGCCTCGGTGCTCGTGTTCGCCGTCTTCGGCTGGTTCCAGTCCCGCCGCAGCCGCTCGGGCGGCGACCCGCTGATCGTGCCGAGCCTGTTCCGCAAGCGCGCGTTCACCGGCGGCCTGTTCACCGGCATGGTGTTCTTCTCCGGCATGGCCGGGTTCATGCTGGCCTTCAACCTCTACTGTCAGCTGGGACTCGGCTACTCGCCGCTCAAGGCGGGGCTCGCGACGGCTCCCTCGTCGGTCGGCACGCTTCTCGGATTCGGCGTCGCGATGGGGCTGCAGAAGTTCGGGCGCAAGCTGCTCCAGGGCGGCACCCTGATCATGACGCTGGGCGTGCTCGGCGTCGTGCTCACGCTGAACATCGCGGGCATGCACGTCAGCCCGTGGCAGCTCGCCCCCGCCCTGGCCGTCACCGGTATCGGCATGGGCATGTTGATGGCGCCGTTCTTCGACATCGTGCTCGCCGGCGTGGAGGAGCACGAGACGGGCTCGGCGTCCGGCACGCTGACGGCGGTGCAGCAGCTGGGCAACGCGTTCGGCGTGGCCCTGCTCGGCACGGTCTTCTTCGACCTGCTCGGCGACGTGCCCACCGCCGGGAGCTTCGACCAGGCCATGAAGACCACCCTGTGGGTGGTCGCCGGAATGCTCCTGCTCACCTTCGCCGTGGCCTTCCTCCTGCCGAAGCAGGCCCGCGAGAACGCGGAGGCGGCCCACTGACGCGACGTGACGGGTGGCCACGCCGGAGCGGGGGCTCGGCGTGGCCGCCCGGCGTGAGCCGTCAGGGTCGCGGTGTCTCAGGGGCCCGGTGTCTCAGGGGCGCGGCGCCGCGCCGCCGAGGATCAGGGCCGCGACCTCGGCGGTCGCGGGGCCGACGCCCAGGGCGAGCGCGTCGCGCAGGTCCTCCACGGTGTCCACGTCCGTGCGTACGGACGCGATCCCCGGCGGGGTCAGTTCCTTGGCCCCCCGGGACAGGTGCCTGACCCGGGACTCGCCACCGAACCCCGGCCGGAAGGACACGCCCGGCCGCACACCGTAGAAGGTCGTCCCCACCTCGGCGGCGTCGGGGACGAACGCCTGGTCGAACTCCAGCGCCGCCGCGAGCACCGTCTCCAGCTCCGCGGGCCGCAGGGCGGGCAGGTCGGCCTGCAGGGCGCCGACGGCGTCGCCGGGCGCGAGCCGTACGGCCTCCTCCGCCCCGGTCCGCAGGGCGGTGTTGAGCCCCCGGTCGGGATCGGCCACCACGTGGGCCCCGAGCGCGGCCAGCCGCCGGGCGGGCAGCGGGTCGGCCGTCACGACCACCACGCGCGCGACCAGCGGGCACCGCAGCGCCGCCGCCACGGTGTCGGCGGCCACCGCGACCGCCAGATCGGCCCGGTGCTGCCCCGCCGCCGCCGCGAGCCGCGTCTTGGCCCGGATCAGGGTCTTCACCGGGACCACTATTGACCATCGCGCGAGGTGCATGCCTGTAGCATCCCGCCTCGACATCGCCCATGGCCAACCGGGAGACTTGTCCCGGATCCCGGTGATTTGGAGACCCTGTGAGCCACCCCAGCGAGCCCTCGTCCGACCCGACCACCCCCGCGTCCGCCCCTGCGGCGCCCGCGCCCGCCACGGTGAGCCGTCGCGCGGGCCGTCCGCCGCGCTTCTGGGAGACGCTCGCGGTCGTCGTCGTCAAGCCGATCTCACGGCTGTTCGTGAAGCGGAGGTGGCGGGGCGGGGAGCACATCCCCCGCACCGGCGGGCTGATCATCGCGGCCAACCACCTGTCGTGGTCCGATCCCGTGCTGCTCTCGCACTACCTGTACAACAACGGGCGGTGGCCGACGATCCTGGCCAAGGCGGGTCTGTTCCGGATCCGCGGGCTCGGTCACGCCATCGCCCAGCTTCAGGCCATCCCGGTCGAACGGAACAGCACCGAGGCCACCAAGTCGCTCAAGATCGCCGAGGAACGGCTGCGGAACGGCGCCTGCATCCTGTTCTATCCCGAGGGCACGATCACCCGCGATCCCGAGTTGTGGCCCATGGCCGGCAAGACCGGCGTCGCCCGGCTGGCCCTCGTGACCGGCGTGCCGGTCATCCCGATCGCCCACTGGGGCGCCCAGGAGCTGCTGCCGTACGGGGCGTCGAAGCCGCGCCTGCTGCCGCGCAAGTCCTTCCACGTGCTCGCCGGGCCGCCGGTCGACCTGTCCAAGTACGCCGGTCAGCCCATGCGCGGCTCGGTTCTGCGCGACGCGACCGCCGACATCACGGCCGCCATCACCGGACTGCTGGCCGAGATCCGGGACGAGAAGGCGCCAGAGATCCCCTTTGACCCCAAGAACGCGGCTAACGGCTGAGCGGAGCGTACGGTGAGGGGGGAGCGCGCGGAGCAAGAGGAGTGGTGCGGCCAGTGAGCAGGGCGGCTGTTTTCGGAACGGGCTCGTGGGGCACCACGTTCGCGATGATCCTCGCCGAGGCCGGCACCTCCACGACCCTGTGGGGCAGGCGGGCGGAGATCGTCGACGCGATCAACGAGACCCGGGAGAACCCCGAGTATCTGCCGGGGACGCGGCTGCCCGACACGATCCACGCCACGACGGACCCCGCCGAGGCCATGGAGGGCGCCGATTTCGTGGTCCTCGCGGTGCCGTCCCAGACGCTGCGCGCCAACCTCCAGGTGTGGAAGCCGCACATCCCGCCGGAGGCCGTGCTGGTCAGCCTGATGAAGGGCGTCGAGCTCGGCACCTGCAAGCGGATGAGCGAGGTCGTCTGCGAGGTGGCCGAGGTGCCGGAGCGCCGGGTGGCCGTGGTCTCCGGGCCCAACCTGGTCCCCGAACTGGCCCAGCGGCAGCCCGCCGCGGCCGTCGTCGCCTGCTCCGACGAGGAGGTGGCCGCCCGGCTGCAGGAGGCGTGCCACCTGCCGTGGTTCCGGACCTACACGAATCCGGACGTGGTGGGCGTCGAACTCGGCGGCGCGGTCAAGAACGTCATCGCACTGGCCGTCGGCGTCGCGGCCGGCATGGGCCTGGGCGACAACGTGCGGGCGACGCTCATGACGCGGGGCCTGGCCGAGATCGCCCGCTTGGGCGCGGTGCTCGGGGCGGACCAGCACACCTTCGCCGGCCTCGCCGGGATGGGCGACCTCGTCGCCACCTGCACCTCGCCGCTGTCGCGCAACCGCACCTTCGGGGAGAACCTGGGCCGCGGCATGACGATGGCCGAGGTCGTCGCCGCCACGAAGCAGACGGCCGAGGGGGTCAAGTCGTGCGAGTCGGTGCTCGAACTGGCCAGGAAGCACGACGTGGAGATGCCCATCACCGAGGTGGTCGTCGGCGTCGTCCACGACGGCATGACCCCCGGTGAGGCCGCCGTGCTGCTGATGTCACGCACGCCCAAGCCGGAGCGCTACGGCGTCTGATCGGGGTCTGATCGGGGATAACGGACTCCCATGACGCGCGTGGCTGACAAGCCGTTTTGCATCTCGAACACGGTAGATTCGGGCATCATGAATGAGGATCGCGAGTCCCCGTCGCGCGTGCGCGTGGCAGTCGTCTTCGGCGGCCGCAACTCCGAGCACGCCGTCTCCCTGATGGGCGCGGGCAGTGTGCTGGAGGCCATCGACCGGACGAAGTACGAGGTCATCCCCATCGGCATCGCCCAGGACGGCCGCTGGGTGCTGGCGTCGGGCAGCCAGTCCTATGCGATCGAGTCCGGCCGCCTGCCCGTGGTGGACGACTCCGGCACGGCGCTCGCGCTCCCCGGGGACTCCGGCGCCCTCGTGGCCCTCGAATCGGGTGAGATCCCGCGTGCGCTCGGCCGCGTGGACGTCGTGTTCCCCATGCTGCACGGGCCGTTCGGCGAGGACGGGACGATCCAGGGCCTGCTGGAGATGGCCGGGGTCCGCTACGTGGGCTCGGGCGTGCTGGCCAGCGCGGTCGGCATGGACAAGGCGTACATGAAGCTCGTGCTGCGCGCCGCCGGGCTGCCGGTCGGCCCGTTCGTGGTCGTACGCGACCGCGACTGGCGGCTCGACCGCGGCCGGGTGCTCAAGGAGATCGAGGAACTGGGCTGGCCGGTGTTCGTGAAGCCGTCCAGGGCCGGGTCGTCGCAGGGCATCACCAAGGCGCACGACCCCGAGTCGCTGGAAGAGGCGATCGAACTCGCCCGCGAGCACGACCCGAAGGTGCTGGTCGAGGCCGCCATCGCCGGCCGGGAGGTCGAGTGCGCGGTGCTGGAGTCGCTCGGCGACGCCGCCCCCGAGGCGAGCGTCCCCGGCGAGGTGCTCGTTCGGGGCGAGCGTGAGTTCTTCGACTTCGAGGCCAAGTACTACCCCGACCAGATGGAGCTCCACGCGCCGGCCGACATCCCCGCCGAGGTGGCGGAGACGCTGCGGTCCATGGCCGTGCGCGCGTTCGAGGCGCTCGGCTGCGAGGGCCTGTCGCGGGTCGACTTCTTCTACACGCCGTCGGGCGAGCTGATCGTCAACGAGATCAACACGATGCCGGGCTTCACGTCGCTGTCGGTCGCGCCGCAGCTGTGGGCCGCCACCGGCCTGCCGTACGCCGACCTGGTCGAGCGGCTGATCCAGCTCGCGCTGCGCCGGCCGGCGGGCCTGCGGTAGTCACTCCGGGATGCTCGCCTTGATCGGCTCGGCCAGGTCGACCAGCACGGCCCCGGCCTGGTGCTCCTGCCCGATCGTCACCTCGACGTACGCCACCCGGTTGGTGCACGTGAACAGCGTCGGGCGGCGCGGGTCCTGGAACCAGCCGACGCCGTTGATGTCGGCGACCTCGGCCGTCGGCTCCATCGCGGCCGGCCGGGGCACGCCGCAGCGCAGCGCGATCTGGCCGTCGCCCCAGACGGCGACGTACGGCGAGGGAGGCTCGGAGGCGGCCCGGTCGAGCCCGTCGAGCGTCTTCGGCAGCGCGGCGTCGAGTGCGCGGCAGGCCGCCGCCGCCTCGCCGGTCGGCGTGGGCGGCTCCACGTGGACGGTGGACGAGCAGCCGGCGAGTAGGGCGAGCGCCACCAGGACCGCGCCTGCCGACGCGGCGCGTGCGGGCCCCCTCGCCTGTCGCATCGTCTCCCCGGCTCGTGTTCCGCTCAGATGTGGACGATCGGACACGTCAGTGTACGGGTGATGCCGTGCACGGCCTGGATCTGGGCCACCACGAGCTTGCCGAGCTCGTCCACGTTGTTGGCCTGGGCGCGGACGATCACGTCGTAGGGCCCGGTGACATCCTCGGCCTGTGTCACCCCGGGAATGGAGGAGATCTCCTCCGCCACGTTGGCGGCCCTGCCGACCTCGGTCTGGATAAGGATGTAGGCCTGCACCATGACGCCCTCCGGGTAGAGATCAGTGCCGGAGCGTAACCGTACCTCGAATGCACTAGGGGTGTGCTATCACAGTCGGAGATCTCGGCGAATTCGGAGTAATCCAGCGGATATCGGGACGACTTCCGCGGACTGCGGCCGTGCTGCTGGGCCCCGGCGACGACGCCGCGGTCCTGAAGGCCCCCGACGGGCGGGTCGTCGTGAGCACGGACCTTCTGATCGAGGGTAGGCACTTCCGTCGCGACTGGTCGAGCGGCTACGACATCGGCCGTAAGGCGGCGGCACAGAACCTTTCCGACATCGTTGCCATGGGGGCCGATCCCACCGCCCTCGTGGTCGGCCTGGGGCTGCCCGCGGACACGGGCGCCGACTGGGTGGACGCCCTGACCGACGGCTTCCGCGACGAGTGCGACCTGGTGGGGGCGACCGTGGCGGGGGGCGACATCGCCCGCTCGGAGACCGTCGTGCTCGGCGTGACCGCGCTGGGCGACCTCGGCGGCAGGACCCCGGTGACCCGGTCGGGCGCGCGTCCGGGCGACGTGGTCGCGGTGGCGGGCCGCCTGGGTCACGCCGCCGCCGGCCTGGCCCTGTTCGGGGCGGGGGTGACCGGCGGTTCCCCGGATCTCGTGACCCTGCTGGAGGCGCACCGCCGTCCCCGGCCGCCGTACCCCTGCGGACCGGGGGCCGCGCTGCTCGGCGCGACGGCGATGCTCGACGTCAGCGACGGCCTGCTGCAGGACCTCGGTCATGTCGCCGACGCGAGTGGCGTGGCCGTCGAGCTGGACGCCGCCGCCCTGCCCGTGCCGGAGGCGCTGTCCGCGGCGGCGCGCGAGCTCGGTGCGGACCCCCTGGAGTGGGTGCTCACCGGCGGTGACGACCACGCTCTGGCCGCGACGTTCCCTCCCGAGGTGCGGCTGCCGGCCGAATGGACGCGTGTGGGAGCGGTCACGCGGGGGCGCGGAGTGCGGGTGGACGGGCAGACCTGGACCACAGGGGGATGGGATCACTTCCGCGCATGATGTGAAATTTGTGACATAGGCGTATTAGATCTGTTATTAAGTATGGCGGTCAGGCAACAGGAAGGACCGTCATGGGCCGCCACACGGCAGGACGCAAGGCACGAGAGGGTCAGCCCTCCCCGGCTGAGGCCGATCCCCCGGAGAGGGGTGCCGGCCCGGACCACCTGGCCTTCCGCCGTCCGGCGACGCCGGATGGCGCCTCGCAGACCCTTTCCGAGCCCGGCCACCCCGGGCCCGGCTATCCCGGGACGAGGCCGGGCGGAGGGGCAGTGCCCTGGCCGGTGCCGCCCTCGGAGGCCGCCGGTGGCGGCGCGACCAGCGGCGCTGTGACGAGCGGGGACTCTCAGCTGAATGGTGGCCCTCAGCCGGGTGGTGGCCCTCAGCCGGGTGGTGGCGCTGTGCCGTGGCCCGTGCCGCCCTCGGAGGCGACGACCCGGCTGTTCGCCGCACTGTCGCCCGAGAGGCTGGAATCCGAGAGGCTGGAGTCCGAGAGCCCGGCATCGCCGGAGCGGCCGCGTTCGCCCGAGCTTCTGACGGCCTCCCGGGGCGCCGGGGAGCGCGGCCTGCCCGGGCAGGACGGGGACGACCGTGCGAAGCAGCCGAGACGCATGCGGCGACTGGCGCTCGTGTCGGGGCTGTCGGTGCTGCTGGCCGTGGGCGTCACGACCGGCGGCGCACGGCTGATCGCCGGGCGGACCTCCCTGACCATGGAGCAGCCGACGACGGCCTGCCCGATCTCGGAGAACTGCGCCGCCGCGGGCGGGCCGTACGGAGCGTCCGGGTCCGGCCAGGCACTCGGCGAGACGCCCGCACAGGGCGATCCGACCGGCGCTCCGACCGGCGACCCGGTCGTGAACGACCAGGACCAGCCGAGCCGGGAGGACTCCGGCACGTCCGGTTCGGAGGCCGAAGACACCGGGAGAGATGGGTCGGCGGCTCCTCGGGCCACACCGGCTTCGACGGCGGACTCGAAGGGCCGGGATCGCGACCACACGTCCGCCCGTACGCGCACCCCGTCCACCGCCGCCCCGCGTGCCTCGGCCCACGGTTCTCCACAGGTGGACGACGCTCCCGCCGCCGTCACGGCCGCCCCGGACGACACGACGGGCACCGCGTCCGATGAAGGCGCGACGCCCGGCGAGACCCCGCTGGACGACCCCCGGAACAATGAGCAAGCAGGGAACAACGAGAACGCAGGGAACAGCGAGAACGCCGGGAACGCGGAGGATGCCGCGGACGAGGCCGACGCCGGCGCGAACCGCACGACCGGCGGACGTACGGCGCGGACGAGGTCCGCTCTCGCCGCGGGCGGCCCGGCGGTGGGGGTGCGGTTCACGGTGACAGACCGTGACGAGGGCGGATACACGGCCAGGATCGCCGTACGCAACGAGGGACCGGCCCTGTCCGCGTGGACCGTCCGGCTGGCCGTCGGCGGGCAGGTGACCGCGGTCGAGGGGGCCGGCTGGCGGCAGCAGGGGGACACCCTGACCCTGACCTCGCAGACCGCGCTGGACGAGGACGGCACGCTGACGCTGACCGTCCACGCCGAGGGCGCGTCGGCCGCACCCGCCGACTGCGTGCTCTCCGAGGGACGATGCGAGGTCACGGGCCCCTCCCGGCGCGACTGACCCGCTGCCGTCCGGCCCCGGCTACGCCGTCGGCTGGATGCCGCTCCGGCCGGGGATGGGGCGTTTTCGGGGGAGCAGTGGGGGTTTTGGTTGGATGGTCGCATGACCACCCCACCACGTGTCCTGACCATCGCGGGCTCCGACTCCGGCGGCGGCGCCGGCATCCAGGCCGACCTGAAGACCATGCTGGCCCTCGGCGTGCACGGCATGAGCGTCATCGCGGCCGTGACGGCGCAGAACTCGCTGGGCGTGCAGGGTTACTGGGAACTGCCCCCGGAGGCGGTGCGGGCACAGCTCGACTCGGTCCTCGGCGACATCGGGGCCCAGGCGATCAAGACGGGCATGCTGGCGTCGTCCGTGCTGGTGGAGACCGTCGCGGAGGTGCTCGCGGGCGTGACCGCGCCCGTCGTGGTCGATCCGGTCGGCGTGTCCAAGCACGGCGACAGCCTGCTCGCGCCGCAGGCCGTGGAGACCGTCAAGAGCGTGCTGCTGCCGGCCGCGACCGTGGTCACCCCCAACCTGTGGGAGGTCGAGCAGCTCACGGGCGTCAAGGTCGAGGACTCCGGCGACCTGCCCCGCGCCGCCGAGGCCGTGCTGGCCCTCGGCCCGAGATGGGCGCTGATCAAGGGCGGCCACCTCCCCGGGGAGCCGGTGGACCTGCTCACCGACGGGTTGAGCGAGCACCGCTTCACCGCCGAGCGGCACGACAACCGGCACACCCACGGCACCGGCTGCACGCTCGCCTCCGCGATCGCGTCCTACCTCGCTCTCGGCGAGGACGTGCCCGGCGCCGTACGGCGGGCCAAGGAGTACGTCACGGGCGCCATCGCGCACGGCTTCCCCCTGGGCGCGGGCATCGGGCCCGTGGACCACGGCTGGCGCATGCGGACGGACGCCTGAGCGGCCCCCGTCAGCGGAATGCCTCAGCGGAAGGCGTCGGCGTGGTCGGCGGTCCACTGCCGGAACGTTCGCGCGGGCCTGCCGGTGATCTCTCCCACGGTCGAGGTGACCAGGTCGGATCGGGGACGCCGGGTACTCGCCAGCAGCGCCTCGACCAGCGCGGGCGGCCTTCCGTCCGCGAGCATCCGCTCCCGTGCCGCCTCCACGGGGACCTCCTCGAAGCGCAGCGGCCGGCCGATCGCCTCGCCGATCAGGCGGACCTGGTCGGCCCTGCTCACCACCTGTGGTCCGGTCAGCACGTGCGTGGCGCCCACGTACCCGTCGCCGGTCAGCACGCGTGCCGCCACAGCCGCGACGTCGGCCTGGTGCACCACAGCCGTGGGGGCGATGCCGGGGCCGCGTACGACACCGTCCTGCCGGATCTGCCCGGCCCACCCCAGCGCGTTGGAGGCGATCGTGTCGGCGCGCAGGATGGTCCACTCCAGGCCCGACGCCTTGATGAGGCTCTCCATGTCAGCGTGGAGCTGGTTGATCGGATCGGTCTGCCGCCCGGCGTCCTCGTTCACGCCTGACGACGACAGGTAGACGAGGCGGCGGGCGGAGCCCGCGATCGCGGCGAGGACGGCCGGCGCGCCCTCATACGTGAGGAATGGCCAGACCAGGAAAACCGTCGTGATCCCGCTCAGCGCCCTTTTCAGGGTTTCCGGCTGGGACAGGTCTCCTGTCGCGATCTCCACGCCTTGCGGCAGGCGGGTGGTCCGGGCATCGCGGACGAACGCGCGTACCGGGACACCGGCGGACATGAGCTGAGCGGCGACTTCCCGGCCGACGTTACCGGTCGCGCCCGTCACGAGAATCTGGGCCATGACCGTGGTCAACCGCACCGTGCCGCGAATATTCCGGTACGCATCCTCGCTGTCCCTGGTCACGGCAGCACGAAAGCCCGCCACCGGAACCGGTGGCGGGCTCTCGTGGGAGTCAGACGGTCAGCGCGTGACCTTGCCCGCCTTGATGCAGGAGGTGCAGACGTTCATCCGCTTCGGCGTCCCGTTGACCACCGCGCGCACGGTCTGGATGTTGGGGTTCCAGCGGCGGCGGGTGCGGCGGTGCGAGTGGGAGATGTTGTTGCCGAAAATCGGCTTCTTGGCGCAGACGTCGCAGACGGAAGCCACGGTAATCGCTCCTTTGAATCAGTCGATCGGCCCGGCGCCGGTGCAGCGGCTCGTCCGAGCAATGCCGGGACAACCGGCTGGCCACACGAGGATATCCGATGTTCACCGGTGCACGCCAAACGGGACTCCGGCGAACGGGGGATAGTCTCGTACCCGCCAACGGTAGCGCATCGAGGGGCTGGAGAGCGCGGAAGGAAGGTCGGCCGGATGCTCAAGGTGCTCGATCCCCCCGCCGTGCGCCGCTGGTCGCGCCACTGCGCGGCGGCCCTCGGCCGGGCCAGGGCGGAGATCGACGCGCTCAACGTGTTCCCCGTGCCCGACGGGGACACCGGCACGAACCTGCATCTCACGGTCCTGTCGGCGGCCGAGGCGGTGGACGCGCTGCCCGGCGGAGCGGACGCGGACGCCACATGGCGGGCCCTGACGCGCGGGGCCCTGCTCGGCGCGCGGGGCAACTCCGGAGTGATCGTCAGCCAGGCCGTCAGGGGCATGGGCGAGGTGCTCGGGCGCGCGCCGGGAGGCGGCGCCGACCTGCGCGACGGCCTGACGAGGGCGGCCGAGATGGCCAGGGCGGCGGTGGTCCGCCCGGTGGAGGGCACGGTGCTGAGCGTGCTGTCGGCCGCGGCGCACGCCGTGCGCGACGCGCCCGACGACCTGGCCGAGGTGGCCTGCCGGGCGGCGGACGAGGCGCGGCGGGCCCTGCGCCGCACGACGGGTCAGCTCGGCGTGCTGTCCCGCAACGGCGTGGTGGACGCGGGCGCGGCCGGGCTGGTGATCATGCTGGAGAGCCTGGCCGAGGTGGTGACCGAGGCGTACAGCGAGCGGCACGAGGTGCCCGCCCCGGCCGCGCGGATCGCGCCGGAGGAGCTCGGGCGGCCGGACACGGGCGGCCCCGGTTACGAGGTCATGTACCTGCTCGACGCGGGCGCGCACGAGGTGGACCGGCTGAAAGGCGAGCTCGACGTGCTGGGGGACAGCCTGGTGGTCGTCGGCGGGGAGGGCCTGTGGAACGTCCACGTCCACGTGGACGACGCGGGCGCGGCGATCGAGGCCGGGCTGCGCGCGGGACGCCCGCATCGGATCAAGGTGACCTACCTCGGGGGACGGCCGCACGAGCCGGGCCCGGCGAGGGGCGTGGTCGCGGTCGCCGCCGGGGACGGCCTCGCGGCACTGTTCAGGGAGGCGGGAGCGGTGGTCGTGCGGCGCGAGCCGGGTTCGGCCCCGACGGCGGCGGCCCTGCTGCGCGCCGTCCGCGAGGCCGGCACCGAGGTCGCGGTGCTGCCCAACGACGCCGCCGTGCACGACGTGGCCGTCGCCGCCGCGGAGATCGCCAGGGAGGAGGGCGTGACGGTCAGCGTCCTGCCCACCCGGGCGTCGGTGCAGGGCCTGGCCGCGCTGGCCGTGCACGACCCGCTGCGCCGCTTCGACGACGACATCGTGGCGATGACCGACGCGGCCGGCCACACCCGCCACGGGCACGTGTGGGTGGCCGACCGCGAGGCGATGACCAGCGCCGGACTGTGCCGCCCCGGCGACGTGCTCGGGGTGGTGGACGGCGACGTCGCGCTGATCGGCGCGGACCTGACCGCGACCGCCGTCGAGGTCGTGCGGCGCCTGGTCTCCGGCGGCAGCGAGATGGTCACGCTCGTCACCGGCGCGGGCGCGCCCGCACCGCTCCTGCACGCCGTACGCGACCATCTGGAGCGGGTCCGCCCGGACCTGGAGATCGTCGTGTACGAGGGCGGGCAGGGCGGTTATCCCCTCCTGATCGGCGTCGAGTAGCCGGATTGTCGGCCCGTGCGGGTAGAAATTGGTGACGTGACGAGCTTCGACGAGCCGCTCAAGAAGGTGGTCGGCAGGTCGGCCGCCCCGCTGGAGAGCGCGCTGGGCATCAGCACGGTCGGTGAACTGCTGCGCCACTACCCGCGGCGCTACGCGCAGCGGGGGGAGCTGACGCCCATCGCGTCGCTGGAGCACGACGAGCACGTCACCGTGGTCGCCAAGGTGTCGTCGGCCGTGCGCAGGCCGATGAAGAACCGGCAGGGCACCTGGCTCGACATCGAGGTGACCGACGGCAAGGAGAAGCTGCACCTGGCCTTCTTCGGCAAGGGCGCCTACGTGGCCGAGCAGCGGCTCACGCCGGGCACCGAGGCGATGTTCTCCGGCAAGGTCGGCGTCTTCGTCGGCGGGAGGACCAGGCGCGTCTCGCTCACCCATCCCGAGTACGAGTCGTTCGACGAGACGGAGGAGACGGCCGAGGAGTTCGCCTCCGCGCTGGTGCCGATCTACCCCTCCGCCCAGGGGCTGCCGAGCTGGAAGATCCGCCGGGCCGTGCGCACGGTGCTCGACGTGCTCAGCCTGGACGATCCGGTGCCCGCCGGGATACGGGAGCGGCTGGGGCTGCTGCCGATCGAGGAGGCGCTGCGGCGCGTCCACCGCCCCCGGAGCCAGGCGGACGTCGCCCGGTCGCACGACCGGCTGAAGTTCGACGAGGCCTTCGTCCTGCAGGCCGTCCTGGTGCGGCGGCGCATGGCCGCGTCCGCCTGGCTCGCCAGGGGCCGTCCCGGGCGCGACGGCGGGCTGCTGCACGAGTTCGACGAGCGGCTTCCGTTCCAGCTCACCGAGGGGCAGCGGCAGGTCGGCGAGGAGATCGCCGCCGACCTCGCCCGCGAACACCCCATGCACCGCCTCCTGCAGGGCGAGGTCGGCGCGGGCAAGACCGTGGTCGCGCTGCGCGCGATGCTCCAGGTCGTCGACTCCGGCGGACAGGCCGTGCTGCTCGCGCCCACCGAGGTCCTCGCCCAGCAGCACCACCGGTCGATCGTGAGCATGCTCGGCGATCTCGCGACCGGCGGGATGTTCGGCGGGACGGCGGTCGCGCTGCTCACCGGCTCGATGGGGGCCGCCGCGCGGCGCAGCGCGCTGCTCGACGCGGCCTCCGGCGCGGCCGGCATCGTGATCGGCACCCACGCCGTGCTCCAGGAACACGTCCAGTTCGCCGACCTCGGGCTGGTCGTGGTGGACGAGCAGCACAGGTTCGGCGTCGAGCAGCGCGACGCGCTGCGCGAGAAGGGCGGGGGCGGACGTCCCCACGTGCTGGTCATGACGGCGACGCCGATCCCGCGTACGGTCGCGATGACCGTGTTCGGCGACCTGGAGGTCTCCACGCTGTCCCAGCTCCCCTCGGGCCGGGCCCCGATCACCACACACGTGGTGCCCGCCGCGGAGAAGCCCCACTTCCTCGACCGCGCCTGGCAGCGGGTCCGCGAGGAGGTCGGCCTGGGCCGCCAGGCCTACGTGGTGTGCCCGCGCATCGGCGACCAGGAGGGCGACGAGGGCGACCTGGCGAAGGACGACGACGAGCGCAGGCCGCCCCTGGCGGTGCTCGACGTCGCGCGCATGCTCGGGGAGGGGCCGCTGGCCGGGCTGCGGATCGAGGCGCTGCACGGCAAGCTCCCGCCGGAGGACAAGGACGCGGCGATGCGCGCCTTCGCCCGGGGCGAGATCGACGTCCTGGTCGCGACCACGGTCATCGAGGTCGGCGTCGACGTCCCCAACTCGTCGGTGATGGTCATCATGGACGCCGACCGCTTCGGCGTCTCCCAGCTCCACCAGCTGCGCGGCCGGGTGGGCCGGGGCGGGCTGCCCGGGCTGTGCCTGCTCGTCAGCGAGGCTCCGGAGGGCACCCAGGCGCGCCGCAGGCTCGACGCGGTGGCGGCGACCCTGGACGGGTTCGAGCTGTCCCGTGTCGACCTGGAGCAGCGCAGGGAGGGTGACGTGCTCGGCGCCGCCCAGTCGGGGCGCAGGTCCTCGCTCAAGCTGCTGCAGCTTCTGCGCGACGAGGACGTGATCGAGACCGCCCGGACCGAGGCGACCGCCCTGCTGTCCGCCGATTCCGAGCTGTCGGCCCACCCGGCCCTGCGCGCCGAGATCGACACCATGGTCACCGACGAACGCGCCGAGTACCTCGAGAAGGCGTGAGAGCGGGAAATTGAAACGGGCGCCGTGTGAACACGACGCCCGTTAACGACCCAGGGCCCAGCCTTGGGACGGCCTCCCCCCGAATGCCGTCCCCGGCTGGGCCCGCCCTCGGGTCAGGTGCCGAGGGCGCCGGCGTGCGGAAGGGCTCACGACCACGCCGGCCGGCCTTCCCCTGGGTCACCGTGAAGGCCGCAGAACTCATGATGCGCATGTGGCGGAGCCCGCGATACGGCTCTTACTCATTCGTCGCCGCCGCTTGCCCACTCTTGACCTCCCCTCGCCCGCCGTGCCGGAACGGCCGCCGGGGGCGGGACAATGAAGGCGTGACGCGGGTGATCGCAGGGACGGCGGGGGGACGCAGGCTGGCCGTTCCGCCGGGGAGATCGACCAGGCCGACGAGCGACCGCACCCGGGAGGGCCTGTTCGCCACCGTGGGCTCCGCGCTCGGCCCGCTCGACGGGGTCCGGGTCCTCGACCTGTACGCCGGATCGGGCGCCGTCGGGCTGGAGGCGTTGAGCCGGGGGGCCGCCCACGCGCTGCTGGTGGAGTCGGACGCCAGGGCCGCACGCACGATCAGGGAGAACATCGCGTCCCTCGGACTGCCCGGGGCTGCCCTGCGGGCCGAGAAGGTCGAGCGGGTGGTGGGCCGGCCGTGCGAGGAGCCGTACGACTTCGTCTTCGCCGATCCGCCCTACGCCGTCTCCGACGAGGCGGTCTCCCGGGTGCTGGCATCGCTGCGCGACAACGGCTGGCTGGCGGAGGGCGCGCTCGTGGCCGTGGAGCGGGAGTCGAGGGGTAAGGACCTGGTGTGGCCCGCGGGCTTCACGGAAGACAGGGTCCGTCGATACGGCGAAGCGGCCGTTTGGTACGGTCACGCAGCCGGGAACCCGTGAATCTATGGGGGTGCGCCTTGCGTCGTGTCGTCTGCCCGGGGTCGTTCGATCCTGTGACCAACGGACATCTGGACATCATCGGCCGGACGTCACGGCTGTATGACGAGGTCGTCGTGGCCGTGCTCATCAACATCGAGAAGCGCAGCCTGTTCACCGTCGACGAGCGCATCGAGATGCTCCAGGCGGTGACGAAGGAGTACGGCAACGTCCGCGTGGAGAAGTTCCACGGCCTGCTGGTCGATTTCTGCAGGCAGCAGGGCATCCCGACCATCGTGAAGGGCCTGCGGGCGGTCAGCGACTTCGACTACGAGCTGCAGATGGCCCAGCTCAACTACCGGATGTCGGGCGTCGAGACGCTGTTCATGTCCACCAACCCGGAGTACTCCTTCCTGTCGTCCAGCAGGCTCAAGGAGATCGCCCGGTATGGCGGGGACGTGTCCGGCCTGGTCCCCGACCTCGTCCACCAGCTGCTCGTGGAGCGGCTCAGGGGCTGAACTTGGGCTGGTATTCTTGCCTTTCAGCCTTGCACGACGGCGGTGATTCGCCATGCCTAACGAGAGCAGGATGAGTCTGCACAGCCTCGATCCCCGAGCCCCCTGGGTGATCTCCACCCATGACCTGGGGCGCCGACCGGGATCGATGCGCACGCTCAGCCCGGTCCTCCCGGCACCGGCGGACCTCGCGGTCGGAATGATCGGCGTTCCCAAGGACGCCGACGTCGAGCTGGACATCCGGCTCGAGGCGGTGATGGAGGGCGTGCTCGTGACGGGCACGGCGCAGACTCCCCTGACGGGGGAGTGCTCGCGCTGCCTGGACCCGTTGACCTCGGAGATCGAGGTCGACTTCCAGGAGCTCTACTTCTACTCGGCGGAGGACGCCCGAGAGGACGATCTGCTCCTCGACGGCGAACTGCTCGATCTCGAGCCGGTATTCCGTGACGCGGTGGTGCTCGCACTGCCGCTCAGCCCGGTGTGCGGTGAGGACTGCCCCGGTCTGTGTGCGGAGTGCGGGATCAGGCTGGCGGAGGCCGGCCCGGACCACCGGCACGAAGCGATCGACGCCCGCTGGGCGGCGCTGCAGGGTTTGGTTGTGGAACAGGAAGACGATCAGGAGGGTTGACGTGGCCGTCCCCAAGCGGAAGATGTCGCGGAGCAACACCCGCGCCCGCAGGTCCCAGTGGAAGGCGGCGGCGGTCGCACTCGTGAGCTGCCCGCAGTGCCGCTCGCCCAAGCGCCCGCACGTGGCGTGCCCGACCTGCGGCACCTACAACCGCCGTCAGGTCGTCGAGCCGTCGGCCTGATCGCGCGCGCGGTAAGGGACGTCGGGACGCCGGCCGGATCGTCAAAGCGAGCCGGTCGGCGTTACCGTGCTTCAAAGGGTTACCGTGCTCCAAAGGAACGTGCGGTGGCGGTTGGACGGTACGCACCGGCATGCACGCCCGCGGCCGTGGTGGACGCCGGGGCCATCGGCTCCCGGCGGACCGGCGTCCACCACGCCTTCGGGCCTTCGGCCGGCCCGCCTGCCTCCCGTGCACGGCCCTGCCTGCACCTAGGAGTTGGGAGGATTTCATGGCCGCGCCGTCCGTAAAGCCCGTGCCCGTCGAGGTCGCGAGAGACGAGCTGTCCCAGACCCTGGATGTCCGGCTCAGCACCGGCATCCTCGAGCGGGCGCTGACGCACCGCTCGTACGCGTACGAGAACGGCGGGCTGCCGACGAACGAGCGCCTGGAGTTCCTGGGCGACTCGGTGCTGGGTCTCGTGGTGACGGACACGCTGTTCCGCAACCACCCGGACCTGCCGGAGGGCCAGCTCGCCAAGCTGCGCGCCGCAGTGGTCAACATGCGCGCGCTCGCGGACGTCGCCAGGACGCTCGACCTCGGCAAATACCTGCGGCTCGGCCGCGGCGAGGAGGGCACGGGCGGCCGGGACAAGTCGTCCATCCTGGCCGACACGCTGGAGGCCCTGATCGGCACCGTGTACGTCGACAAGGGCCTCGACGAGGCGTTCCGCGTCGTCCACCTGCTGTTCGACCCGCTCATCACGCGGTCGGCGTCGCTGGGCGCCGGGCTCGACTGGAAGACCTCTCTGCAGGAGCTCACCGCCGCCGAGATGCTCGGCGTGCCGGAGTATCACGTGGACGAGAGCGGGCCCGACCACGCCAAGTCGTTCTCCGCGATCGTGCGCGTGGGCGGCAAGGAGTACGGCAAGGGCTCCGGGCGCAGCAAGAAGGAGGCCGAGCAGCAGGCGGCCGAGGCGGCCTGGACCGCGATCCGCGCGCTGCGCGACGCCCGCGAGGGCGCCGGTCCCGTGCGCACCTGAGCACGGGAGACGGCGCATGCCCGAACTGCCCGAGGTCGAGGTCGTCCGCAGGGGACTGGAGAGCTGGGTCGCCGGCCGGACGGTGGCCGCGGCCGAGGTCCTGCATCCCCGTGCGGTCCGTCGCAACGTCGGCGATCTGCCCGCCCAGCTCAAGGGCCGCACGCTGGCCTCGGCCGAGCGGCGCGGCAAATACCTGTGGCTGCCCCTGCGGGACGGCGCCTCGGGCGAGGAGGAGTCAGCTGAGGCGCTGATCGCCCATCTCGGCATGAGCGGCCAGCTTCTCGTCGTGGACCCGCTGTCGCCGATCGAGAAGCACCTGCGCGTGCGCATGGGCTTCGCCGACGGCGGCCTGGAGTTACGCTTCGTCGACCAGCGCACCTTCGGCCACCTCCTGGTGGCGCCCATGACCGCCGGGCGGGGGCGGCCGGTGCCCGAGCCGATCGCGCACATCGCCGCCGACCCGCTGGAGGACGCCTTCGACGACGCCGAGTTCGCCGTACGGCTGCGGCTGCGCCGTACGGGGATCAAGCGGGCGCTGCTCGACCAGTCGCTGATCAGCGGGGTGGGCAACATCTACGCCGACGAGGCGTTGTGGCGCGCGCGCCTGCACTGGGCGCGGCCGACGGAGACGCTTACTCGGCCGAAGATCGCCGAACTGCTCGCGGCGGTCCGCGCGGTCATGACCGAGGCGCTGGGGCAGGGCGGCACCTCCTTCGACAGCCTCTACGTGAACGTCAACGGCGAGAGCGGCTACTTCGACCGCTCGCTCGCCGTGTACGGCAGGCGGGACGAGCCCTGCCGCCGCTGCGGGACGCCCATCCGGCGGGAGGCGTTCATGAACAGGTCCTCCTACAGCTGCCCGAAGTGCCAGCCCCGCCCGGGGAACGCGCGTCCTTAGACCACCCCCCGCTGCGGCGGCCGGAGTCGATCTGGATACTTATAGGCGTGGTTCGGTTGACGGCATGGGTCCGGGGACGGGTGCAGGGTGTGGGGTTCCGCTGGTGGGCCCGCGCCCGCGCACTGGAACTCGGGCTCGTCGGGTGGGCCTCGAACCTGGCCGACGGGAGGGTCGAGGTCGTCGCCGAGGGCCCGAGGGAGTCGTGCGAGAAACTCCTGTCGTTGTTACGCACCGGAGACACGCCCGGCCATGTTGAGGGGGTGGTCGAGCGCTGGAGCGATGCGAAGAGAGGTATCGCCGGGTTTGTCGAGAGGTAGGGCTTCCCTCAAACCCCTCAAATCCGGTATATTTATCTAGCGAGAGTGCCCACCGGCATGTCTGTGCGGAGCGTTCAACTTGACCGACTCCATTGCCGGTGCGACTCTTGAGAGGAACCACGCGCACCCCTCCCGCGGCATGAAGTGCGCGAACCAGTCTGGTCACTCAGCGTGGAGGACCCTTTACTATGGCGAAGGCTCTACTCGGCCACGTCGGCGGTCCTGATCCTCGGATGATCTCGGAAATGCGCCGCCTCCAGCAGCGCGTCCGCGACCTCGAGGCAGAACTCACCCGGCTCCAGGCCCAGAACGACGCGCTCGCAGCGCAAACTCGTGACGAGGCCCTGGTCCGGCTGCAGGATCGCGAGCCGGCTCTCACCTGAGGTCCGGCGGGAACGGGAAAGGATTGTAGGGACGCCCCGCAAAGGCGTCCCTTGCCATTTCCGCCCTCGTTCCCCGGCAATTGATTCGACGGTTAACTGATCATTAATAACGGGCCACGGGCGGGATGGGCGAACCGCCCGGCTTGCCTTACCCGTATTCGTTTCCCAATCGGCCGCCGCTGCCTATCCCCGCATCTCCGGCCGCCGGGCGCTGTAGTCTTCCCCCCAAACGCCAGGCGGCACCGAGGGGGGCGGACGTGTATCTGAAGACGCTCACCTTACGCGGCTTCAAGTCCTTCGCCTCGGCCACCGCCCTCCGATTCGAGCCGGGCATCACCGCCGTGGTGGGCCCCAACGGCTCCGGAAAGTCCAATGTCGTGGACGCCCTCGCGTGGGTGATGGGCGAGCACAGCGCCAAGTCGCTGCGCGGCGGCAAGATGGAGGACGTCATCTTCGCGGGCACCTCCAGCCGGCCGCCGCTCGGCCGGGCCGAGGTCACCCTGACGATCGACAACAGCGACGGCGCGCTCCCGATCGACTACACCGAGGTGACGATCAGCCGGCTGATGTTCCGGTCCGGCCAGAGCGAGTACGCCATCAACGGCGACACCTGCCGCCTGCTCGACATCCAGGAACTGCTGTCCGACTCCGGCATCGGCCGGGAGATGCACGTCATCGTCGGCCAGGGCCAGCTCGACCAGGTGCTGCACGCCGGGCCGGAGGAGCGCCGGGCGTTCATCGAGGAGGCCGCGGGCGTACTCAAGCACCGCAAGCGCAAGGAGAAGGCCCTCCGCAAGCTCGACGCGATGCAGGCCAACCTGACCCGGGTCCAGGACCTCGTGGCCGAGCTGCGCCGTCAGCTCAAACCGCTGGGCCGGCAGGCCGAGATCGCCCGCAAGGCGGCCGTCATCCAGGCCGACCTGCGCGACGCGCGGCTGCGCCTTCTCGCCGACGACGTGATCACCCTCCGCGACACCCTGCAGCGTGAGGAGGCGGACGAGGCGGCCGTACAGGCGCGGCGCGCCCAGGTGGAGGCGGAGCTGGCCGAGGGGCAGCGGCGGGAGGCCGAGCTGGAGGCGGCCGAGAACGAGGCCCAGCCGCGTCTCAAGGCCGCCCAGGAGACCTACTATCGCCTTTCCGCTCTGCGGGAGCGGTTGCGCGGGGTGGAGAGCCTCGCGGCCGAACGGCGGCGGCACGCCGCGGACGCCGCCTCCATCGAGCGGCGCGGGCGCGACCCGGAGGACCTGGAGCGCGAGGCCGCCGAGGTGCGGGAGCAGGAGCGGGTGCTCGCGGATGAGCTGGACGAGGCGCGCGAGCGGCTCGCGGCCGCCGTCGAGGTCCGCGCCGAGGCCGAGGAGGCGCTGGCCGCGGAGGAGCGGCGCCTGACCGCCGCCGCCCGTGCCGCGGCCGACCGCCGCGAGGCCCTCGCCCGCCTCCGCGGCCAGGTCGAGTCGGCCAGGAGCCGGGCCAGGGCCGCGGGAGACGAGATCGGCAGGCTCACCAAGGCCGTCGAGGACGCCACCCGGCGCGCGGAGCAGGCCCAGGACGAGCTCGACGCGCAGGCGCTCGACGAGGCGCCGGCCGACCCCGAGCTCGTGGCCGAGCTGGAGGCCGCGCAGGAGGGCGTGGACCTCGCCCGCGCCGCGGTGGAGGAGGCCAGGGCCGTGGCCGAGCAGGCCGAGGCCGTCGTGGAGCGGGTGCGGGCCGAGCTGGCCGCGCCCAGGGACGCGCTGGCCGCCGCCAAGGCCGCGGTGAACACGGCCCGGGCCGCCGACCAGGAGTCGCAGCGTGCGGTCGCCGCTCTCCAGGCGCGGTGCGAGGCCCTGGAGATGAGCCTGGCCGGGGGTGCGGACGGGGCCGCCGCGCTGCTCGGCGCCGGGCTGCCGGGCCTGCTCGGCCCGATCGCCACGCTGCTCGCCGTACGTCCAGGGGCGGAGGCCGCCATCGCGGCGGTGCTTGCCGTGGACGGGGTGGCCGTCGCCTCGCTCACCGCCGCCGTCGCGGCCGTGGAGCACCTGCGTGAGGCCGACGCCGGCCGCGCCGCCCTGCTGATCGCGGGCGACCGCCAGAGCGATGGTGGACCGAGCGGCGCCGCACGACCGGAGACGCCGGTCGCGGGCGCAGAGTGGGCCGCCGACCTGGTGACCGTGCTGGACGAGCTGCGCCCCGCCGTGGAGGCGTTGCTGTCCGACGTGGTCGTGGTGCCCGACCTGCTCACCGCGCGCAAGGTCGTCGACGCCCATCCGGAACTGCGTGCCGTCACGACGTCCGGCGACCTGCTCGGCGTCAACGCCGCGCACGGCGGCTCGGGCGGCGGCTCCTCGCTGCTGCAGATGCGCACGGCCCTGGACGAGGCCGCCGCCGACCTCGCCACCGCCCGGGCCGGGGCCGAGCGGCACGCGGAGGCGCTGGCCGAGGCCGTGGCCGCCGAGCGGGAGTGCCAGCTCGCGCTTGAGGCGGCGCAGGCGCGGGTCGCGGAGGCGCAGAGCGGCGTGAGCGTCGCCCAGAGCGGCGTCAACGCCGCGCAGAACGGGCTGAACGCGGCGCAGGCCGGGCTCGACCGCCTGCGTGGCAGGCAGCGGGAGGCCGACCAGCGGGCCGCGGCGGCGGCCAAGCAGCTCGCGCGGCTGGAGGCCGCCGTCAAGGCCGCTCAGGACGAGGCGGCCCGGCTGAGCCGGTCGGTGGTGGACGCCCAGGAGTCGCGCGAGCAGGCCCAGGCGGCGGTCGTGGAGCTGGAGGAGCAGCTCGCCGAGGCGGAGTACGCCGCCGAGCTGGAGGCGGAGCCGACCACCGACACCCGCGACGAGCTGGCCGCCGCCTGCGGCGTCACCCGGCAGGCCGAGATGGAGGCCCGGCTCACCGTCCGTACGGCGGAGGAGCGGGTGCGGGGCATCGCGGGCCGGGCCGACGCGTTGCTGCGTGCGGCGCAGCGCGAGCGGCAGGACCGCGCCCGGGCCGCGGCCGACCGCGAACGCCGCCGCAGGCAGGCGGAGATCGCCGCGGCGGTGGCCGACGGCGCGCGTGCCGCCCTGAACGCCCTGGAGGGCTCGCTCGCGCGGGCCGCCGAGGAGCGCGACGAGGCCGAGCGGGCGCGCGGGCAGATCGACGCCGAGCTCAAGCAGGTGCGCCTGCGCGTACGGGAACTCAGCTCCGAGCTGGACTCCCTGGTCAACCGGGTCCACGGCAGCGAGATGGCCAGGACCGAGCGGCGGCTGCGTCTGGAGCAGATGGAGCAGCGTGCCCTGGAGGAGTACGGCATCGAGCTCGAACCGCTGATCGCGGAATACGGGCCGAGCGTGCCGGTGCCGGGAGAGCCGCCCGTGCCGTACGTCCGGGAGGAGCAGGAGAAGCGGGCCAGGACGGCCGAACGGCAGATGACCCAGCTCGGCAAGGTCAACCCGCTGGCGCTGGAGGAGTTCGCCGCCCTTGAGGAGCGGCACGCCTTCCTGACCTCCCAGCTCGAAGACCTCAAGAAGACCCGGCGCGACCTGCTGCTCGTGGTCAAGGAGGTCGACGACCGGGTCGAGCAGGTCTTCGCGGCGGCGTACGAGGACGTGGCGCGTGAGTTCCAGGGGATCTTCCAGCGGGTCTTCCCCGGCGGGGAGGGCCGCCTGCTGCTGACCGACCCGGAGGACATGCTGACGACCGGGGTCGAGGTCGAGGCCCGGCCGCCCGGCAAGAAGGTCAAGCGCCTGTCGCTGCTGTCCGGCGGTGAACGGTCGCTGACCGCGGTCGCGTTCCTCATCTCGATCTTCAAGGCCCGCCCGTCGCCGTTCTACGTGATGGACGAGGTCGAGGCGGCGCTCGACGACACCAACACGCAGCGGCTGCTCACCCTGTTCGAGGAACTGAGACAGACCTCACAGCTCATCGTGATCACGCACCAGAAGCGCACGATGGAGATCGCCGACGCGCTGTACGGCGTGTCGATGCGTGGCGACGGCGTCACCCAGGTCGTGAGCCAGCGCCTCCGCGAGAAGGTCTAGAGATCTCGCCCTTGGCGGGAGTAATGCGGGTGATCTGGGAAACTGCATGGTGTGGACGGTTACCTCGGCATCATCGTGATCGTGGCCATCGTCGCCATATTGGCGGTGGGTGGCCTGTGGCTGTTGTTCCGGCCGAAGGCGAAGGACCTGCCGCCCGCGCCGCCGGCCCCGCCCGAGCCGAAGCCTCCCGTCGCGGAGGAGCCCGCGAAGACGGGGCTGGGCGAAGAGGACGGCGGCACGACGACCACACTGCCGCCGCCCGCCCCCCCGATCGAAGAGCTGATCAAGGCTCCCGAGATCGAGGTCCCGCCGCCCTCGGCGGGCCGGATGGTGCGGCTGCGCGGCAGGCTCGCCCGTTCCCAGAACGTCCTCGGCCGGGGCCTGCTCGAACTGCTGTCCCGGGACCGGCTCGACGACGACGTCTGGGACGAGATCGAGGAGACCCTGATCACGGCCGACGTCGGCGTGGCCCCCACCCGTGCGATGGTGGAGGAACTGCGGACGAAGGTGAAGGTGCTCGGCACCCGCACCCCGCAGGAGGTGCGCAAGCTGCTGCGCGAGGAACTGCTCGCGCAGGTCGCGCCGGACCTCGACCGGACCCTGCACACCCAGCCGCACGGGGAGCGCCCCGCCGTCGTCCTCGTCGTCGGGGTCAACGGCACCGGCAAGACCACGACCTCGGGCAAGCTCGCCCGGGTCCTGGTCGGCGACGGCAGGAAGGTCGTGCTCGGCGCCGCCGACACCTTCCGCGCGGCGGCTACCGACCAGCTCCAGACGTGGGGTGACCGCGTCGGCGCGGGCGTGGTGCGCGGCCCGGAGGGCGGCGACCCCGCCTCCGTGGCGTTCGACGCCGTGGCCAAGGGCATCGAGGACAAGGTGGACACCGTCATCATCGACACCGCGGGACGGCTGCACACCAAGACCGGCCTCATGGACGAGTTGGGCAAGGTCAAGCGGGTCATCGAGAAGAAGGCGGCGGTGGACGAGGTGCTTCTCGTCCTCGACGCGACCACGGGGCAGAACGGCATGCGCCAGGCGCAGGTCTTCGCCGAGGTGGTCAATGTCACCGGTATCGCGCTGACCAAGCTGGACGGCACGGCCAAGGGCGGCATCGTGATCTCGGTGCAGCGTGAGCTGGGCGTGCCCGTGAAGCTGGTGGGCCTCGGTGAGGGGCCGGACGACCTCGCGCCGTTCGACCCCGAGGTCTTCGTCGACGCCCTGCTCGGCGACTGACCAACCCACCCCGCCTCTCCGTCGTGATCATCTAGTTTGTCGCACCATAGGGCCGTGAGCAGCCCGTACAACCGCCGTGATCTTGCGGTTTGTTGCACGGGCCTGCTCCGACCTGCCTGTTCTCCTGCGGTGATCTTGCGATTGCGGCGCTTCCGGCCTGCGTGACAAACTGCAAGATCGCGAAGCGGCGATCCGCAGGTCGCACGAGGTACGTGTGACAAACTGCAAGATCACGGCGAGCGGAGGAAGGTGCGGAGCTCTTCGAGGTGGGGGGCGATGTCGATGCCCCGCTCCGACAGCCAGCCCGGATCGCCGTAGGTGTCGCGGTAGCGCTCGGCGCCGTCGCAGATCAGCGTGACCACGCTGCCGCGCTCGCCCCGCTCGCGCATCTCCCGGATGAGCTGCACCGCCGCCGCGATGTTGGTGCCGGTCGAGCCGCCGACCTCCCTGCGGGTGACCTCCCTGACCCAGTGCATGGCCGCGATCGACAGGGCGTCCGGCACCTGGGTCATCCGGTCGATGACCGTCGGCAGGAACGACGGCTCGACCCGCGGCCGGCCGATGCCCTCGATCCGGGAACCGGCGCCGCCGTGCTCCTCGCCGGAGATCCAGGACGGATAGAACGCCGAGCCCTCGGGATCGGCCACGCACAGCCGGGTCTGATGGCGGCGGTAGCGGATGTAGCGGCCGATGGTGGCAGAGGTGCCGCCGGTTCCCGCGCCGACCACGATCCACGCGGGCTCGGGGTGTCGTTCGAGCGCCATCTGCTGGAAGATGCTCTCGGCGATGTTGTTGTTGCCCCGCCAGTCCGTCGCCCGCTCGGCGTAGGTGAACTGGTCCATGTAGTGCCCGCCGGTCTCGGCGGCGAGCCGGTGCGACTCGTCGTAGATCGCTCTCGGGTCGTCCACCAGGTGGCACTTGCCGCCGTAGAACTCGATGATCTCCCGTTTCTCCGGCGAGGTGCTCGCCGGGATCACCGCGATGAACGGCAGGCCGAGCAGCCGGGCGAAGTACGCCTCGCTCACGGCGGTGGACCCGCTGGACGCCTCGATGATCGTGGTGGTGGGCCCGATCCAGCCGTTCGCCAGGCCGTACAGGAAGAGGGACCGGGCGAGACGGTGCTTGAGTGAACCGGTCGGGTGCACCGACTCGTCTTTCAGATAGAGGTCGACACCCCAATGCGAGGGGAGCGGGAACACATGCAGGTGAGTGTCACAGCTTCGGTTGGCGTCGGCCTCGACGGCCTGGATGGCGTCGGCCACCCATGCCCTCGTGACCGGATCGTGCCGATCCAGGTGATTCATGCCGCCACTCTGGCACGCTGCGCGGCATGAACACCAAGGCGCGCATCCGGCTTCACCGGTCCGCGTCCGTCGCGGCCAGTGAAATCTGCCACATTTTACTCCGTATTGAGGCTCCGGTGTTACGCTAACGAGACTTGTTCGGCTTGCGCGTGACCTGGCCGCGCGGGCCTGGTCTCTAGGGCGATGACGCTGACCAGGCGGGACGACATTAACACCGTGCTTAGGCCCCATTCGGCACGATGTTCCTTGGCACAACGATGAACGGGTGACCTCGCATGTGTTCCGGCCGGACGGGTAACGGGGGAGAAGTTCCGTAGGGGGAAGAGATGATCTCGACCGACGAGCAGCGGCAGGCATGGTTCGAGCGTGAGGTCGTGCCGGTGACGAGCCAGCTCTACGCGTCTGCCATGCGTCTGACGCGCAACCCCGCCGACGCCGAGGACCTGGTCCAGGAGACCGTCGCGAAGGCGTTCACGTCATACCACCAGTTCCGCGAGGGCACGAACCTCAAGGCGTGGCTGCACCGCATCCTCACCAACAACTTCATCAACGACTACCGGAAGAAGCAGCGCTCGCCCAAGCTGTCGGCCGCCGAGGAGATCGAGGACTGGCAGCTGGCCGCGGCCGAGTCGCACATGTCGACCGGGCTGCGCTCGGCCGAGACCGAGGCGCTCGACCAGATCCCTGACAACGTCGTGATGAACGCCCTGCGGGCCCTTCCCGAGGACTTCCGGGTGGCCGTCTACCTGGCCGACGTCGAGGGCTTCGCGTACAAGGAGATCGCCGACCGGATGGGCACTCCGATCGGCACCGTCATGTCCAGGCTGCACCGGGGCCGCCGCCAGCTCCGGGGGATGCTGGAGGACTACGCCCGCGAGGAGGGCGTCGTACGCGTCCCCGAGCAGGTGTGCGCGGCCTGACCCGTTTCTGACGGGCCCGTGGCGAGCGCGGGAGCGTGGTCCCGCGCCCCCCGGGTCCGGCTCGCAAGCGGCTCAGGCAGTGGTTCAGGCGGTGCTTCGGGCGGTTCAGGCGGCGGCGATCAGTGCGATCGCGCCGAGGGCGAACCCGACCCCGGTGATCTGCACGGGGCTCAGCCGCTCGCCGAGGACGTACCGCGCGAGCAGCAGCGTGCTCGCCGGATAGAGCGACACCAGGACGGCCACCAGGGTGAGCATCCCCCGCTGCGCCGCGAAGAGATAGAGCACGTTGGCGGCCATGTCGAGCACCCCGGCCGCGATCGTCACCCTGAGGCTGCCGGGCACCGGGCGCAGGCTCCTGCGCGTCGCGAGGGCCAGCAGCGCGACCAGCGTGATCGACGCGATCCTCGCCCCCAACAGCGGCCACGTGCCGGAGTCGGCCGGGGCCAGCTTGAGCAGCACGAAGAACCCGCCGAAACCCGCCCCCGACACCAGGGCGGCGATGATCGGCCCGGCCTTCGGGCCGCTCGCCCCGCCGTTCGGCTCGCGGCTGACCAGCAGGACGGCGAACAGGCCGAGCGCGACGCCCACGAGCGCCAGGGCGGAGGGCCGGTCGCCGGTGAGAAGGCCGAACACCACGGGGACCGCCATCGCGGTCGTGGCAGTGGTCGGGGCGATCACGGACATCATGCCGGTTGCCAGGCCGCGGTAGAACAGCACGATGCCGAAGGCGCCGGCGACTCCTGAGGCCATTCCCCAGGCCAGCGCGGCCGTGCTCGGGTGGCCCGGCAGCACCGGGAGGAGGGCGGCGACCAGCAGCAGGCCGCCGAGCTGGGAGAGCACGACGACGGCCAGCACCTTCGACCGTCTGGTCGCGAGCCCCCCGAAGAAGTCGGCCGTGCCGAAGATCACCGCGCATGCCGTCGCGAGGGCCACCGCCGTCACAGATCCCCCAAGAGATTGCCTCAATAGTGCAATGGATTGTAGTAGGAGATCACTACGCTGTACTCATGGCTGATCCTGCGACGATCACCGCGGCCATCGCCGCGAACGTACGGGGCCAGCGGGCCCATCGGGGGATGACCCTCGACGAGCTCGCGGCCAGGTCGAACGTGAGCCGCGGCATGCTCATCCAGATCGAGCAGGGCCGCACCAACCCGAGCGTCAACACGCTCACCCGAATCGCCGACGCGCTGGGCGTGACCCTCGCGCGGCTGGTGGAGGTCGCCGACACCCCGGTCGTCCGGGTCGTGCACGAGTCAGAGGTGGTGACCTTCCGGCATCCCGGGGGCGGGTCGGCCCGCCTGCTCGTGGGGACGGACGCGCCCGCGATCCTGGAGCTGTGGGACTGGCGGCTCGGGCCGGGCGAGCATCACGACGGCGACGCGCACCCCGCCGGCACCCGCGAGATGCTGACCGTGCTGGAGGGACGGCTCACGCTCACCGTGTACGGCAGGAGCCACGTCGTGGGCCCCGGCGAAGCCGTCGTGTTCAGCGCCGACCGGCCGCACCGGTACGCCAACGAGCACGACGAGCCGTTGCGGTTCGTGATGGTGGTCACCGAGCCCCCGACGCCCCCCGACGTAATCTCGGAGAACCCGCACATGACTGACGAGTAAGGGCTGCGTGGTTACGTTTAGTAGTCGATGATTACAGAATGAATCCGCAAGCCCCGCTCCAAGGTTGGGTACATCCCTTTTTGTGCATGTCTGCTGTGCAGGGGGCGGTGGCCGGTGAGTGAATCTCGAGTCGCGGTGGAAAAACTTCGCGCGGAACTCGCCGCGCTCGGGGTGGCCGACGCCTACGAGATCGGTGACGAGGCTACTCTCTCCGTCTGGATAGGCCTGGTCGTGACCTTCCGTGAGGGCTTTTACCGTTGGCGCGAGGGTGCCGTGAAGTGCCGGCACCTGGGTACGGACCCCGGAGGCTGCGCCATCCGGGTGGCTCGCAGATATGCCGAGCTCAAGGCGGATGTGCCGCCCTGGTGGGAGGAGCTGGAAAAGGTTCTGCGGGGGGGAGCGGCCGGAGGCTATCCGTAGCGTTCGTGGCCCCCCGCCTGCTCCGGGGGGTCGTATGCGGATCGGATCCGTTCTGCTGTCGTTGCTGCTGCTCGGCGGATGCGGGCAGGTCAGGACCGTGCCGGTCTCGGGGGAGCGGCACGGGCCCGAGGCGCCGCTTCCGCGCTTCGGCACGCCGCGGCACTTCGACGCCGACCTGCTGCGCTTCCGGCTCACGGGGATACAGCGGGGGGCGGCGAGGCCGCGCCTGCCCGCGGTCCCGCCGCCCCGGCACATCGACTGCAGACAGCGCAAATGCGTGGCGCTGACGTTCGACGACGGGCCGGCCGAATACACCGGGCACGTCCTCGACCTGCTCGCGGCCCACCACGCCCGGGCCACGTTCTTCCTGCTCGGGCAGATGATCACGAATGAGACGCAGGACTTCGTGCGGCGGATGGCCGCCGAGGGCCACGAGATCGGCAACCACTCCTGGGACCACGCCTCGCTGCCGGGGCTGTCGTCCGACGCCCTGCGCCGGGAGCTCGACCGCACGCAGGAGGCCGTGCGGAAGGCGTCCGGCGTGACGATGCGGCTCATGCGCCCGCCGTACGGCGCGACGAGCAAGGCCGTGGACGACGAGACGAAGCAGACCGGGCTAGCCCAGATCCTGTGGGCCGTCGACACCCTCGACTGGCTCAACCGCAACCCCACGGTGATCACGCAGCGCAGCGCCGCGGCCAAACCGGGCGACATCGTGCTCATGCACGACATCCACCCCACCACCGTGCAGGCGCTGCCCCGCCTGCTCGACGAGCTCGACCGCAAGGGCTTCACGTACGTGACCGTTTCGGAGCTGCTCGGCGGCACCACGCCCGGGAAGAAGTACACCAACCGGTGAAGGGCTACGACTTCGAGGGACCGGCGCTGGAGCTGGGCGCGCTCGTCCGCGAGGACGGGACGGCCGACCCCTCCGCGCACGTCCGTATCCCGGTGCGCATGATGAACCGGCACGGCCTGGTGGCCGGGGCGACCGGCACGGGGAAGACCAAGACGCTGCAGCTCATGGCCGAGCAGCTCGCCGGTCAGGGCGTGCCGGTGTTCCTGGCGGACGTCAAGGGCGACCTGTCCGGCCTGGCCTCGCCGGGAAAGCCGGGCGACCGGATCGCCCGCCGGGCCGCCGACGTGGGCCAGGACTGGGCGCCGGAGGGCCGCGCGACCGAGTTCTTCTCCCTCGGCGGCGTGGGGGAGGGCATTCCGCTGCGCGCCACCATGAGCGCGTTCGGGCCGACGCTGCTGTCGCGGGTCCTCGAACTCAACGAGACCCAGGAGTCGTCGCTCGGGCTGATCTTCTACTTCGCGGACACGCACGGGCTGCCGCTGCTGGACCTCAAGGACCTGATCGCGGTCATCCGCTATCTGACCGATACGCCGGAGGCGCTGAGCGGCATCGGCGGGCTGTCGGCGTCCACCGCGGGCGTCATCCTGCGCGCCCTCGTGAACTTCCAGGCCCAGGGGGCGGAGGCGTTCTTCGGCGAGCCCGAGTTCGACGTGCGCGACCTGCTGCGGACCACGCGGGATGGGCGCGGCATGATCTCCATCCTGGAGCTGCCCGCCGTGCAGGAGCGGCCGCAGCTGTTCTCCACGTTCCTGATGTGGCTGCTCGCGGACCTGTTCGAGACGCTGCCCGAGGTGGGCGACCCCGACAAGCCGTCGCTGGTGTTCTTCTTCGACGAGGCGCACCTGCTGTTCGAGGGCGCGTCCAAGGCGTTCCTCAGGTCGATCACCCAGACCGTGCGGCTGATCCGGTCGAAGGGAGTCGGGGTCTTCTTCGTCACCCAGACGCCCAAGGACGTGCCGGCCGACGTGCTCGCCCAGCTCGGCGCGCGCGTGCAGCACGCCCTGCGCGCCTTCACCCCGCAGGACGCCAAGGCGCTGAAGGCGACCGTCTCCACGTTCCCCGCCTCCTCCTACGACCTCGAACGACTGCTCACCGAGCTCGGCATCGGGGAGGCGGTCGTCACGGTCCTGTCCGAGACGGGGGCCCCGACGCCGGTCGCCTGGACCCGGCTGCGCGCGCCGCGGTCGCTCATGGCGCCGTCCGCCCCGGCGGTCGTCCAGGGGGTGATCGCCGCGTCCCCGCTGCTGCCGAAGTACGGCACGGCAGTGGACCGGCAGTCGGCGTACGAGATCCTCGCCGCGCGTCTGGCCCGGCAGCAGGAGCCCGAGCAGGAGGCACCGGCGAAGAGACCGGCGGACAGGCCGGAAAGATCGGAGAGACCGGCGGGGGCGCACCCGGAGTCGGTGCTCGAAGAGATGCTCGCCTCGAAGGAGTTCCGCTCGCTGGCCCGCACCGCCGCGACCGCGCTCGGCCGGGAGATCACCAGGTCGATCTTCGGCACGGCGAGACGGCGGCGCTGAGCGCGTCCGCGCGGTCCCGGTCCCGGGACTGTCGGTGAGGCGTGCGAAGGTGGGTGGCATGGGTTTCAGCGGGTTCCCTGACGAGGCGCTCATCTTCTACGAGGGCCTCGTCGCCGACAATTCGAAGGCGTACTGGACGGCCCACAAGGGGTTCTACGAGACCGGGGTCCGCGCGCCGATGCTCGCGCTCATGGACGAGCTGGAGCCGGAGTTCGGACCGGCCCACCTGTTCCGGCCGTACCGCGACGTCCGCTTCTCCAAGGACAAGTCGCCGTACAAGACGCATCAGGGGGCCTACTGCGGAGTGGGCGTGGAGGGCGTCGGCTACTACGTCCAGGTGGACGCCGACGGCCTCTACGTGGCGGCGGGCTGGTGGTCGCCGGGTGAGCAGGTGGCACGTTTCCGGGAGGCCGTCGACGACGACACCGCCGGGCCCCTGCTGGAGGAGATCCTCGGGGCCCTGCCCGGTGATCTCGCGATCGGCGGCGACCGGCTCAAGACCCGTCCCCGCGGCGCGCCGGAGGACCACCCCAGGCTCGGCCTCCTCCGGCACAAGACGCTGCATGCCGGGCGGCGGTTCGAGCCGGAGCCGTGGCTGCACACCCCCGAGACCCTCGACCGGGTCCGCTCGACCTGGCAGGCACTGGTCCCGCTGGTCGACTGGCTGCGCCGCCACATCTCCTGACACGGCCGCATCTCCGAACGCCGCCGCACCTTCCGGACGCCGCCGCATCTCCAGACGCCGCGAGGCGAGGGGCCGGATCAGGCGTGGACCTTGACGACCCCGCAGCCGATCCGGGCACCGGCGTCGCCGGTCTTGCGCGTGGTCGCGTCCGGGCCCGTGGCGCCGGCGGCGTCGGGCCGGTGGAAGTACCGGTCCGGGATGTGCGCGAAGTTGTCCGGCTCGGCGTGCACCACGAACGCGCTGCCGTTGGCGTCGCCCAGCTGCTCCAGGGTGAACCTGTCGGTAACGAACGACGCGGAGGCGGTGCCGTCGGCGGCCGCCAGCAGCGGCGGCATGTCCCCGGCTCCGCCGCCGTGCTGTCCGGGGCCGAGGTGGCTTCCGGCGCTGGAGAACGCGCTGTCCGTCGCCCGGTCGACGGCGCGCGCGTCGCACACGCCGGTGGCGTGGACGTGGAAGCCGTGGAACCCGGGAGTGAGCCCCCGCACGCTGACGCTGACCCGCGACTTCTTCGCGTCGTACCGCTCGACCCGGACGGTGCCGAGGGTGCGCCCGGAGGTGTTCTTGATGACGGCGGTCGCCGACGCGCCCGCCGCCTGGTCCACCGGCTCGTGGGGGTGGGCCCGCTCGGCGGAGGCCGTCACCATCGTGGCGGACAGCACCGGCACGGCCGGGGCGACCGCGGCGGCGGCGAGCCCCAGGGTGAGCCCGGCGGCCAGGGCGAAACGGGTTGTGCGGGGCATGGTCGCTCCTCCTCAGACACTCGTTGCCTGCGACAGCAGAGCACGGCCGGGTGGGCGGGGGAGCGGCACACGACGCCATCCGTACCGGCCGTTTACCCGCTCTTGCCGGTGCGGCCCCCGCCGGCCCAGAGCTAGGCGGTGACGGGCGCGTCCCAGTGGATGTGGTGCTTGTGGACGGGGGCGAACATCTGCTCGGGGGTCGGCATGGCGGGCCTGTCGCCGGCCTGGCCGGCCTTGGCCTTGTTCTTGGCCGCGGCGTCGCCGCCGATCATCTCCACCCGGGGGCGCCGGAGGCGCTCGAACACCGCGAACGCCTCGGGCGCCGGCAGGTCGCGCAGGCAGCGGGCCAGTTCGACGGCGCTCTCCGCCGCCAGAGAGGCGCCCTGGCCGGAGCTGGACGACGGGGCGTGGGCCGCGTCGCCGACGAGGACCATGCGGCCGCGGTGCCAGTGGGGCACCGACGGCATGCGCTCCATCGGGCCGGTGATCATGAGGTCGCCGGGGTCGGTGCCCGCCAGCAGCTTCTCGCCCGGGACATGGCCGGCGTAGAGGTCGCGCAGGCGGGCCAGCCAGTCCGCGGCGGGCACGCGGACGACCTCGGCGTAGGTGAGGGGCTCGGTGCGGGGCAGGCTCGCGAACCAGCAGATCCGGCCGTCGGGCAGCCGCCAGTAGCCGATGAAGGTGCGGCCGAAGGCGAAGTACATGACGCCGGGCTCCGCCCGCACGCCGCCGTCGCCGGCGTAGCCGCCGAAGCTGAGGACCCCGCCATACTCCGGGCCGGGCGCGCCGGGGTCGATCAGCGTGCGGACCGTGGACCGGATGCCGTCGGCGCCGATCAGCACGTCGGCGGTGGCAGTGGTGCCGTCCGCGAACGTGGCGGTCACCCCCTCGGGGGTCTCCTCGGCGGAGACGAGCCGCTTGCCGTACTCGATCCGCACGCCCGCCGCCACCGCGTGATCGGCCAGTGCCCGGAAGAGGGCGGCGCGCGGCATCGCCAGCGTGGGCGGCAGGCCGGGGAATCCGCCGAACTCGGCGAGCCGGTTTCCGGCGCCGTCGGCCATCACAACGCCGGGGACCTGCTGTCCCACGCCCCGCACGACCTCGTCGGCTCCCACGATCCGCAGCGCGTCGAGCCCGTTGGGGGCCAGGCTGAGCATCGCGCCGACGCCGTCGGCGGCGCTGTCGTGGGCCTCGTGCACGGTCGCCCGGATGCCCGCCTTGGCCAGAGCGAGCGCCGTCACCGGCCCGGCGATGCCGCCGCCGATCACCAACGCGCTGGTCACCTTGCTCATGCTCACCACTCCTCGTCTGCAGCGAGCCGTTGATCGCTCGCGATGGAATAGTTGCATCAAAACTAGTTGCTCGTCAACTAGTTCGTTTGCGGCTAGAATGCGGGACATGAGTACAACCCTCCGCAGTTCCCCGCTCGCGCTGACCGTGCTGGCGCTGCTGCATCACGAGCCGATGCATCCGTACGCCGTGCAGCGGCTGATCAAGCAGTGGGGCAAGGACCAGGTCGTCAACGTGAGCCAGCGGGCCGGGCTCTACCGCACGATCGAGCGGTTGCACGCCGAGGGGCTGATCGCGGTCCGCGAGACCACCCGCGACCCGGCCTATCCCGAGCGGACCGTGTACGAACTCACCGACGCGGGACGGCGCGTCGCCCGTGAGTGGCTGGACCAGATGCTGGCCGTGCCGAAGCAGGAGTTCCCGCAGTTCCCCGCGGCGCTGTCACACCTGATGATGATCCCGCCGGCGGACGCGCTGCGGCTGCTGGAACGCCGTGCCGAGCGGCTGGCGGAGACGAGGGCGGGCCTGGAGGCCGCCCTGATGGCGCAGACAGGCGACCTGCCCAGGGTCACCGCCATCGAGAGCGAGTACGTGCTCGCGGTCACCGACGCGGAGGAGCGCTGGCTGCGGTCGGTCGTGGACGACCTGCGCGCGGGCCGGCTGACCTGGCCCACCGTGGACTCCTGACCGCTCGGCGTCGCGGCAGGCCCGGGAGCAGGACCGGGAAGGGCCGGGCGCGGTCCGCGGAGGCGGGCGTGGCCGGCGAAGGCGGGCGAAGGCGGGCGAAGGCGGGAAAGCCGAAGCCCCCGCCGATCGGATCGGCGGGGGCTCGGGATGACGGAGCTCAGCTGCCGCGCTTGGCGCGGGCGGCGGCGCGGCCACGGCTGGCCGAGTCGAGGACGACCTTGCGGATGCGCACGGTCTCCGAGGTGATCTCGACGCACTCGTCGTCGCGGATGAACTCCAGGGCCTGCTCCAGGGACAGGACGCGCGGCGGGATCACCTTCTCGGTCTCCTCGCTGGTGGAGGAGCGCATGTTGGTGAGCTTCTTCTCCTTGGTGATGTTCACGTCCATGTCGTCGGAGCGGGAGTTCTCCCCGATGATCATGCCCTCGTACACCTCGGTGCCGGGGGAGACGAACAGCGTGCCGCGCTCCTGCAGGTTGAGCATGGCGAAGGCGGTGACCTGGCCCGCGCGGTCCGCGACCAGCGAGCCGTTGTTGCGGGTGCGCAGCTCGCCGAACCACGGCTCGTACGTCTCGAACACGTGGTGCACGAGACCCGTGCCGCGGGTCTCGGTGAGGAACTCGGTGCGGAAGCCGATCAGGCCGCGCGCCGGCACCAGGAACTCCATGCGGATCCAGCCGGTGCCGTGGTTGGTCATGTGCTCCATGCGGCCCTTGCGTACGGCCAGGAGCTGGGTGACGGCGCCAAGGTACTCCTCCGGGCAGTCGACGGTGAGACGCTCGACCGGCTCGTGCACCTTGCCGTCGACGACCTTGGTCACGACCTGCGGCTTGCCGACGGTCAGCTCGTAGCCCTCGCGGCGCATCTGCTCCACGAGGATCGCCAGGGCCAGCTCGCCGCGGCCCTGCACCTCCCAGGCGTCCGGGCTCTCGGTGGGCAGCACGCGCAGCGAGACGTTGCCGACCAGTTCCTTGTCGAGGCGGTCCTTGACGAGGCGGGCGGTGACCTTGGAGCCCTTGACCTTGCCGACCAGCGGGCTGGTGTTGGTGCCGATCGTCATGGAGATCGCCGGCTCGTCGACCGTGATCAGCGGCAGCGGGCGCGGGTCCTCGGGGTCGGCCAGCGTCTCGCCGATCATGATGTCCGGGATGCCGGCGATCGCGATGATGTCGCCGGGCCCGGCCTCCTCGGCGGGCTTGCGCTCCAGCGCCTCGGTCATCAGCAGCTCGGAGATCTTGACGCGCTGCACGCTGCCGTCGGTGCGGCACCACGAGACCTGCTGGCCCTTGCGGATCGTGCCCTGGTGGACGCGGCACAGCGCGATCCGGCCCAGGTAGCTGGAGGCGTCGAGGTTGGTGACGTGGGCCTGGAGCGGCGCGGACGGGTCGTAGACCGGCGCCGGGATCGTGCTCTTGATCGTCTCGAACAGCGGCTCCAGGTCGGGGGAGTCCGGCATCCCGCCGTCCGAGGGGCGCTCAAGCGAGGCCCGCCCGGCCTTGGCCGAGGCGTAAACGATCGGGAAGTCGATCTGCTCCTCGGTCGCGTCGAGGTCGATGAACAGCTCGTACACCTCGTCGACGACCTCGGCGATGCGGGCGTCCGGCCGGTCGACCTTGTTGATGCACAAGATCACCGGCATCTTCGCGGACAGCGCCTTGCGCAGCACGAAGCGGGTCTGCGGCAGCGGGCCCTCGGAGGCGTCCACCAGCAGGACCACGCCGTCCACCATCGACAGGCCGCGCTCGACCTCGCCGCCGAAGTCGGCGTGGCCGGGCGTGTCGATGATGTTCAGCGTCATGCCGCCGTGCCTGACGGCGGTGTTCTTCGCGAGAATGGTGATCCCCTTCTCGCGCTCCAGGTCGTTGGAGTCCATGACCCGCTCGTCGACGTCCTGGTTGGCCCGGAACGCGCCGGACTGCCACAGCATGGCGTCGACCAGCGTGGTCTTGCCATGGTCGACGTGCGCGATGATCGCGATGTTCCGCAGGTCGTCGCGGGTGTTCATAGGCATAGTGGAGTTTCTCGCTCTGGTTCGTCGGGGTGTCGTCCGCGTCCCGGGACCGAAGCGAGACGCACATCCGCCGCATGACACGGCCCAGCCATTTTAGTTGATCCCGGTCGCCGCCACGCGCCGCCGCCATACGGGACCCTCGAAAGCAACGCCGTCGGCGCGAGTCGCATTCCATCCTGTCTAAAGGTCCGCCGTTCGGGCAGGTGGGTCGGCTGTGACGGATGAAGGTCTCGTGCTGCTGATCGCCTGGGCCGAGTTTCTCGTGCCGATCCTCGTCCTCGCCTACCTCCTGCTGCGGCGGCGCACATTATTCCGTCGGTTCGGCTGGCGCCGCTCGCCCTCCTGACGGCACTCCTGCTGGCCGCCTGCGTCAGCCCCGCGTGGGACGACCACGACTACGCGCTCAAGGCCGGGAAGACGGCGGAGTCGGCCGTCTCGGCCGTGCGCTTCGCCCGTTCCACGGTGGCGTACCGGGACCGGATGACCGGGCCGTACGCCGAGGTCGTGCTGACCGAGGCGGCGCGGGACCTGAGCAGCGTGAACGACCAGTTCGGCGGCGTGCAGCCGCCCTCGGACGCCTCCGACCGGATCAGGGACGAGGTGCTGCGCCTCACCGAGAAGGCCGAGAGTGAAGTGGAGGACCTGCTCATCCAGGCGCGCCGCGACGGGGTGAAGGACCCGGCGGCGGCCGTACGGGAGCTGGACAGGCTCGCGAGCGAGCTGAGCGACTTCGCGGAGAAGCACAGGTGAAGAAACTGATCGCGGTCACGCTCGGCATCCTCACGGCCTTCGGCGGCTTCGTGGACATCGGCGACCTGGTGGCCAACGCCGTCGTCGGGTCGAGGTTCGGGATGTCCCTCGCGTGGGTGGTGGTCGTCGGCATCATCGGGATCTGCGTCTTCGCCGAGATGTCCGGCAGGATCGCGGCGGTGTCGCAGCGGCCGGTCTTCGACCTCGTCCGCGAGCGCATGGGTCCCCGCGCGGGGCTGGTCAACCTCGGCGCGTCGTTCTTCATCAACGTGCTCACGCTCGCCGCCGAGATCGGCGGCGCGGCGCTCGCGCTGGAGCTGGCGACCGGGCTCGACTATCTGCTGTGGGTGCCTCCCGTGGCCCTGGTCGCGTGGCTGGTGATGTGGCGGGTGAAGTTCGACACCATGGAGCGGGTCTTCGGGCTGGCCGGGCTCGCGCTCGTCGTGTTCATCGTCGCGCTGTGGCGGCTCGGGCCCGACTGGGGCGAGCTGACCACGCAGCTCACCCGGCCGCCGCAGGACGAGGGCGTGCCGACCTACCTCTACTACGCGATCGCGCTGCTCGGCGGGGCGATGACGCCGTACGAGGTGTTCTTCTTCTCCTCGGGCGGCGTCGAGGAGAAGTGGACGCGCAAGGACCTGGTGACGGCGCGGGCCAACGTGTTCGTCGGCTTCCCCCTCGGCGGGGTGCTGTCGCTCACGATCGCGGCCTGCGCGGCGACCGTGTTCATGCCGGTCGAGGCCGAGCCCGATTCGCTCGGGCAGATGGTGCTGCCGGTCGCCGAGGGACTGGGCAAGGCCGGGCTCGGCGTGGTGATCCTCGGGGTGTTCGCGGCAACGTTCGGCGCGACGCTGGAGACCGCCCTGTCGTCGGGCTACTCGCTGAGCCAGTATTTCGGCTGGCAGTGGGGCAAGTATGTGGTGCCGGGCCGCGCCGCCCGGTTCCACGTGACCGTGCTGGCCTCGGTGATCGTCGCGACCGCGCTGATCCTCACCACCATCGATCCGATCAAGGTGACCGAGTATTCGCTGGTCTTCTCGGCCGCGGCCCTTCCGCTCACCTACCTGCCGGTTCTCATGATCGCCAACGATCCCGACTACATGGGGGCGAAGGTCAACGGCAGATTCAGCAACGCGCTGGGAAGTTTCTACATGGTGCTGCTTCTCGTCGTGGCGCTGGCGGCCATTCCCCTGATGCTCGCGACGAAGGCGGGACAGTGACGGCACGGCAGAGGAGGGTGAGGCATCGATGAGCGAGCCCGCGCGGGTGCTGCACGCCCGCCTGCACCTGCTCGACCGGCAGGTCGTCAGGGAGAGCGATGACCGCCTGCTGTGCAAGGTGGACAACCTGGAGGTGCGGCCGGGCGACCGGCCGTACGTCACCGCGATCCTCTCCGGGCCGCTGGCGCTCGGTCCGCGGCTCGGTGGCCTCCCCGGGTGGCTGATGACCGAGACCGACCGCCTCTTCCGCGACGAGGAGCGGCCGGGGCCCTACCGCATCGAGATGAGCATGGTCACCGAGATCGGCAGCGCCGTACGCGTGGCGGGCCGCCGGCAGGACCTGGCGCTGGAGCGCTGGCTGACCAGGAACGTCGTCGGCCGGATCCCGGGCGCGGCGGGCGTCGAGGAGCAGGACGCGCCGGACAGGGCCCTCCGGGTGCGGGAGAGGTGGGAGGACAGGCCGGACACGCTGCGGCTCGGCGGACTGATCGGCCGCACCGTCCGCGGTCCGGCGGGGGAGGTCGCCGGCAACGTCGCCGACGTCCGCCTGGTGCAGGACGGGCCGTTCCTCGCGGAGGTCCACCAGGCCTTCCGGACGGCCGGGCTGCTGATCGCCCGGCGGCGCGCCGGGCGGCTCTTCGGGTACGAGCGCGGCCCCGGGCTGTGGCGGCCGTCGCCGCTCGGCGCCCTCGTCCGGCGCATGCACGGCGAGATCCGGTACGCCGAGTGGGACCAGATCGAGTCGCTGGACGACGAGGAGGTCAGGCTGGGGGTCGCCTGGGACCGGCTGCGCTCCACGGCCGACCTCTGAAAGATCCCCGTCGCACAGGGGGTGAAGTGGTGGGAAATAAGGTCGGGGGCATGGCTCTCGCTGCTGCTTTCGGAGCGATGCTGCGTACGGCGGACGGTGTCCGCATCGACGCGGCGCACACGCCCAACAGCTCACTCGATCTCGGCATCGTCGTCGCGCACGGCTTCACCGGCACCTGGAGGGGGCCGGACACCCGGCGCATCGTGCACGTCCTGTCACGGTACGGCGGCGTGGTGTCGTTCGACTTCCGGGGGCACGGCCACTCCGGCGGCCAGTCCACGGTGGGGGACCTGGAGGTCCTCGACGTGGACGCGGCGGTCAAGCACGCCCGCGCGATCGGCTACCGGCGCATCATGACCGTCGGCTTCTCCATGGGCGCCGCCGTGGTCGTGCGCCACGCCGCGCTGCACGGCGGCGTGGACGGGGTGGTGTCGGTGAGCGGCCCGGCCCGCTGGTACTACCGCGGCACCAAGCCCATGCGCCAGGTCCACTGGGCGATCGAACGCTGGCACGGCCGGTTGGCGGCCCGGCTGGTCAAGCGCACCAGGATCGCGGTCGGCGGATGGGACCCCGTGCCGCTCCCGCCGTACGAGGCTGCGGCCATGATCGCGCCCACGCCGCTGCTGATCGTCCACGGCGACAGCGACCCGTTCTTCCCCCTCGAGCACGCCTACCAGTTGTACGAGCACGCCGCCGAGCCGAAGGAGCTGTGGATCGAGCCCGGCTACGGCCATGCGGAGGCGGCGGCCACCCCCGACCTCGTCCGGAAAATTGGTCATTGGATCTCTCGAACCAAAACCCCATAAGGGTCGTCTATACGGATTGTGCGGATCCAGTGCCTCCTATGCGGGAGGTCCGAGCGAGCCTGCGGGACGCGCCGCCGGTCTGGACTGAGGAGCGCGCGGGAGCGAAGCGACCAAGCGCGACGAGGGGCGTGCTTATCACGTGCCTTCGGCTCGACCAGGCGGGTGTGAGCGCACCGATGGTGAAGCGGGAAGCACCGTCGATTGGGGATCGGCGCACACCCTCGCAGGGTGTGGCCCAGCGTCGCGGGGGCGCGCTGGGCGGTTTCACCGGCCCGGTGCGGCAGGCACGCCGCACCGGGCCGGAGGGACGCGTCAGCCCAGGCGGGCGATGGACTTGGTCTCCAGGTAGGCCGCCAGGCCCTCGGGTCCGAGCTCCCGGCCGAGGCCGCTGGCCTTGAAGCCGCCGAACGGCGTGTTCGGGTCGAGCGTGTGCATCATGTTGACGCCGTAGGTGCCGGTGCGCACCCGGCGGGCGACGTCCATCCCGTGGTCGGTGTCGGCGGTCCAGACCGAGCCCGACAGGCCGTAGTCGCTGTCGTTGGCGATCCGCACCGCGTCCGCCTCGTCCTCGTACGGGATCACCGTCAGCACCGGGCCGAAGATCTCCTCGCGGGAGATGCGCATGTCGTTGGTGGCCCCGGCGAAGACGGTCGGGGCGACGTACCAGCCCCGGTCGTACGGCCGGTCGAGGCCGCCGACGACGGGCTTGGCGCCCTCCTCGATGCCCGCCCTGATGTAGCCCTCCACCCGCTCCTGCTGCCGTCTGGCCACCAGCGGCCCGATCCCGGTGGCCGGGTCGGCGGGGTCGCCCACCTGCTGGCCCGTCACCATCTCGGCGACGGCCTGGACCACCTCGTCGTAGCGGTTGCGGGAGGCGAGGATGCGGGTCTGCGCGACGCACGCCTGGCCGTTGTTCATCAGCGAGGCCATCGACAGGAAGCCCATGGCCGAGGGCAAATCACAGTCGTCCAGGATGATCGCCGCCGACTTGCCGCCGAGTTCGAGCGTGCAGCGCTTGAGCTGCTCGCCGCAGATCGACGCGATCCTGCGGCCCGCGGCGGTCGATCCGGTGAAGGCGACCTTGTCGACGCCCGGGTGGGAGATGAGGTGCTCGCCCGCCTCACGACCGGCCGCGACGATGTTGACGACGCCGGCGGGAATGCCGGACTCGTTGATCATCTCGGCGAGCAGGTAGGAGTCGAGCGGCGTCTCGGGGGCCGGCTTGATCACCACGGTGCAGCCCGCGACGAGGGCCGGGGCCAGCTTGGTCATGAGGACGAACTGGGGGACGTTCCAGGGGACGACGGCCGCCACCACGCCGACCGGTTCGCGGCGGACGACCACCGGGCCGAACAGGCCGGGCCGCTCCTCCTCGACGGGGAACGTCGCGCCGAGGCCGGCGAAATACTTGAGCATGCCGAGCGGCTGCGGCGCCTGGGCGAGCTGGGAGAAGGTGATCGGCGAGCCCATCTCCGTCGTGATGATCCCGGCCATCTCGGCCTGGCGCGCCTCGTAGATCTCCGCCAGCCGGCCCACGACCGCCGCGCGCTCGGCCATCGTCATCCGCGGCCAGGGCCCGTTGTCGAAGGCGTCCCTGGCGGCGGCGACGGCCCGGTCCATGTCGGCGGCGGTGCCGTCGGGGACCCGGCCGACGACCTCCTCGCTGTGAGGGGAGATCACCTCGATCGTGTCCGTGCCCGCGGGGGCCACCCAGTCGCCCCCGATGAACAGCGTGTCGTGCTGCAGCATGCCTGCCTCCTGCTCGGGCGCGTCTTCGCGCACTCAGTCAGACCGAACCATGTTCTGATCGGCCTTGGCAAGAGCTGCCGGAGCCCGGCCCGCGCCGGGTGGCGCGGGCCGGGCCGCGGGTCCTACGGATGCGCCCGTCCGAGCAGATGCGTCATGGCCCGGCGCGCCAGGTCCGTCCGCATCGCCTGAGTCGTCGCGCCCTCCGCGCCGAAGCCGAAGTAGACCGTGTCCTTCGTGGTGATGCCCGCGCCGTCGTCGAGCGTGCGGTCGCTGCGCGCCCAGTCGTTCAGCGCGGTCGCCGATCCGGGAGGCGGTCCGGCGACGGTCCAGCCGCCCAGGTCGTCCTCGAACGAGGTCTCCGCGACGGTCGCGCCGTCCGCCCTGACGGTCATGTCGTCCAGCCACACGCCGAGGCCCTGGGTGCCCCAGTCGCTGATGTAGGAGATCGACACCTCGACCTTCTTGCCCGCGTACGGCGTGAGGTCGGCCGACCACTGCTGCCAGCCGTTCGACGAGCCGGAGGCGGCGTGCCACGCGCCCGTCGTGCCGGTGGCGGTGCACGACGACGCGCCGTCGTACGTCTGGTAGTGGGCGGTGAACGGATGGATGTCCACCCAGCCGCTGGCGCAGCTGTCGCCCGCCTCCTGGGAGGTGTGCCCGTTGGCGTCGGGCAGCGTCGTCCAGTCGTCCTGGCCCGCCGTGTGCGCCTCGACCGTCAGGAAGTCCCAGCCGGGCTCGGTGTTGTACGACGTCCAGAACGACAGCTCGCCACTGGTCTTGCCGGTGAGGTCGATCGTCCTCGTCAGGCGCTTGTAGGACACGTCCGCCTGGCCGCTCTGCACGTCCCAGGTGCCGGTGTGCGGGCTGAACGGCGATCCCGCGCCGTACTGCCACTTGAGCGGGGCCGAGCTGGCGAACTGCGGGAACCGGTCGGCCGGCAGGACCGAGGACGTCGTGACGAACGCGGAGGTGTGGTCCTGGTTGCCGGGCGAGTCCCCGCCGTTGAGCGTGCCGGTGAAGCCGGCGAAGGCGCCGCCGGCGCCCCGCAGCGGCAACGTGTTCCCTTCGGCGTCCTGGCCGCCGCCCTCCACGTAGGTGTAGGCGCCCAGGTAGTACTGCACGAAGTCGTTGCTCAGCGAGAGGCAGGGGGGCTTGCTCAGGGTCGTGCACTCGGGTTGCGCCGGGTAGTCCGGCTCATACCAGTAGGCGCCGTTCACGTTCTGGGCGTACAGCGCGTACTTGCCGGTGGCGAGCAGCTTGCCGCCCTCGTTGAGGTAGTCGCGGAACGCCAGCTCCAGAGCCTCGGCCAGGTTGGCGGCGCTGCCTGCCGGCTGCCCGGACGCGCGGGGGATGACGTCGTCGCCGGTCTCCCAGACGACGGCCTTGTAGTGGCTGAGGACCCCGAGCGGGTGGGGCGCCTTGCGGCCGTTCCTGTCCACGTCGTACACGTCGGAGGAGTAGCCGGCCGCCGCGAGCGCCTTGGCGTAGTCGTCGGCGTACTTCGCCTCGGTGACGCCCTGGGCCGGGCTGACGCCCGTGACGTCCTCCGCCGCGACGATCAGGACCTTGCCGCCGACGTCCGTGGAGACCTTGTAGGTGAACTCCTCGCTCTTCTTCGTGGGCGAGCGGAACCACACCTTCACGGTGTCGCCGGGTCTCGCACCCTTGACCGTGCCCCTGAGCTGGTGGAAGTAGGTGTCGTAGCCGTCGCCGTAGCGCTCGCCGCCCTTCCACTCGGAGGTCGGGACGTTCTTGGTGTGACCGCCGTTGATCTGGTAGTTGAGGAAGACCGGGCCGAGCTTGCGCTTGGCGTTCACCTGCACGACCTGGTCGGCGCCGTAGCTGACGTCGAACGGGTCAAGGACGAAGTCGGGCACGGTGTTGCCGAGGTGGCTGACCGGATCGCTCGGGTCGAGCGCCGACTTCGCGACGTCAAGTGCGAAGGGAAGCTGCTTTTCGAACTCGGCCTGCACCAGCGCCTCGTCGTCGGGGAAGACGAAGCCGCAGCCGTCGCAGCCCTCCTCCAGCTCCGGGGTCCAGGCGAGCGTGCCGTACGCCTTGTGCGCGTGATCGGTGGTCTCGCCGTTCGTCGTGTAGAGCTCGGCGCCGACCCCCGGGTCGAAGCCGGGGACGGCCGGGTTCTCGTCGGTGCCGGTCAGCGCCAGGTAGACGGGATCGTCCGCGGTCTTGGTCGCGACCTGCCAGCCCTCGGGATACAGCAGCAGCGGGCCGTACGAGTGGTAGTTGACCTGCGCCTTGAATCGCAGCCGCTTGAGCAGGCCGTCCATGGCCCGGGCCTCGGGCTCCGACACCGGGGCGGTGCCGCGGTAGGTCTCGCTGCTGAGGACGCTGGACGAGCCCTCCTCGTCGTACCCCCAGCGGGTGGGGAAGTTGCGGTTGATGTCGACGCCGTCGTTGCCCGTGATCTGGCCGTCGCCGTCGTTGTCCCGCAGGTTCTTGCGCCAGAGCCGGTTGCCCTCGGTGAAGGTGAAGTCGTAGCCGTCGGGGTTGGCGACCGGCACGAACCACACCTCGGTGGTGGTCAGCAGCCGGCCGACGTCGGACTTGTTCTTGTTGGCCACCAGGTATTTCAGCAGCCGCATGTCGACCTCGGCCGCGATCCACTCGCGGGCGTGCTGGGTGGCCGAGTAGAGCACCGACGGTTTGACGCCGTCGGGCAGCACCTGGGCCAGCTTCGTCAGCTTCAGCGCGAGGATGTCCCTCCCTTGGAGGGTCTTGCCGATCGTCTCCAGCTTCGCGATGTCCTTGTTGGCGTTCGCGATGGATCGGAGCTGGTCGGCGATGCCGCCCTTCTCCGAGTAGGACTTCCAGACGGTGTATCCGCCCGCCGCCTGCGCCTTCGCGGCCTGCAGCTGCGTCTGGCCCTGGGGATTGCGCACCGGCTGCGGCCGGTAGCCGAGGATCTGGAGCTTCTTGAGCTCGGCGGGGGTCGCGGTCAGTTCGACGTGCTCCTTGTCGCCCGCGAGGTGCCGCTGGACGACGTCGAAGCCCTTCTGGGTCAGCGTGCCCGAGGTGCCGGGCGCGCTGTCGAGCTGGTAGAGGTCGGCTTGGTCCGCTGGGGGGAGCGGGTCGCCCTGGCCGGCCTGTGCCGGGGAGCCCGGCAGCAGGAGCGCCGCGCCGAGAGCCGCGGCGGCCAGAGTCGAGACGATCTCTCGTCGGGACATCGGTGAGCCCTTCGTGGGGGGTGACGATCTCCCGAATGTCTGCCGGGGTCAAATCGCGTTCAAGTGCGGTAAGGCGACGCGTAAGTCTCGAATTGGTCACATCGTGGGAAGTCAGGCGCTTGTCCGCTTTAGGCCCAAGAGTTTCACCTGTTCCGCTAGCAGACGTAAAGATCGTCTTCTATAGTTTCAGGCCGAATCCGAGTGGAGGTCGCGTGCGGTCGGGACGCTGGGCCAGGCTGGCGGTGGTCACCACCGCGCTGCTCGTCGCACCATCTGTCTTCGGCGCCGCCTCGGGTGCGCTCACCGCCGAGGCCGAGCCGGACCAGCAGGCCAAGCTCCGCAAGCTCACCCAGGAGGCCGCCGCGCTCCAGAAGGAGTACCGCGGCGAGATCCTCAGCCTGGACGACGCGAAGAGGGCCGCGCAGAAGGCGTCCGGCAACGTCAAGAAGCTGAAGTCGGACCTGCTCGCGGCCCAGCGGCAGGTGGCCGCGTTCGCTCAGACCTCGTACATGAGCGGGGGCGCGGACGCCTCCCGGATCTTCTCCCTGTCGGCCGACCCCAGCTCGCTGGCGACGCTGGCCTATCTCGGCAACGCCAGGACCGAGCGGCTCAACGGTGTCAAGGACCTCGTCGCCAAGCAGAAGAAGGCGGCCGCCTCCGCCGCCGACGAGATCGACAAGCTGCAGGCCCACATCAAGGAGCTCAAGTCGAGGCGCGGCGAGGTCGAGCGGCTGATGGCCAAGTACGGCTTCCAGACGCCCGACGCCGGGAGCGGCCTGACGCAGCGCCTGATCACCGTGCGCAACTCGATCATGTCGCAGTTCCCGATGCCTTTCGGCGTCGGCTGCCTGCGGGTCGGCGACCCGGGGGAGCATGGCAAGGGCCGGGCCTGCGACTTCATGATGAGCGGCGGCGGCCGCATGCCCGACGCCGTGGCCAAGGAGCGCGGCGACGCTCTGGCGCAGTGGTGCATCCAGCACGCGAGCGAGTACGGGATCATGTACATCATCTGGCAGCAGCGCTACTACGACATGCGTACGCGGGCCGGCTGGCGGATGATGTCCGACCGCGGCGGCATCACCGCCAACCACTACGACCACGTTCACGTGTCGGTGCTCTGAGCCTCCAGGAACTTCCGCAGCCAGTGGTAGGACGCCTTCGGGGTGCGCTGCTGGGTGTCGAAGTCGACGTGGACCAGGCCGAACCGCTGGTGGTAGCCCTCGGCCCACTCGAAGTTGTCCAGCAGCGACCAGACGAAGTAGCCCCGCAGGTCCACGTTCGCCCGGCGCATCGCCGTGATGTGGCCGTCGAGGTAGGCGATCCGCTCCTGGTCGTCCAGGCCGTCGTAGGAGCAGCCGTTCTCGGTGATGTAGACGGGCGGCAGCGCGTCGCCGTACCTGGCCTTGAGGGAGTCGAGCAGCTCGCGCAGGCCGTCGGGGACGACGGGCCAGCCGAACGCGGTGGTGGGAACGCCGGAGATCTCCTCGAACCGGAACGGCAGGCCGTCCCCGCCGGGGCCGCCGATCCGGGTGGGGTTGTAGTAGTTGATCCCCAGCCCGTCGAGAGGCTGGCCGATCGCATCGAGGTCGCCGGGTCTCACCGGGATCTCGACGCCGAACGCCGTCAGGTCGGGGTAGGCGCCGGTGAGGACCGGGTCGTTGAACAGCCGGTTGTGCAGGATGTCGTACGTCTGGGCGGCGGCCAGGTCCTCCGGTGAGTCCGAGGCCGGCCAGACCGGGGTGCAGTTGTTGGTGATCAGTACCTGCTCCGCGCCGGCCGCCCGCAGGGCCTGCGTGGCGAGGCCGTGCCCGAGCAACTGGTGGTGGGCCACCGGCAGCGCGTCGAACATGAGCCCCCTGCCCGGGGCGTGTATGCCCAGGCCGTATCCCTCCACCATGTGGACGAACGGCTCGTTGAGCGTGATCCACATGCGTACGCGGTCGGTCAGCCGTTCGGCGACGACGGCGGCGTAGTCGGCGAAACAGCGGGAGGTGTCGCGGTCGAGCCAGCCGCCCTCGTCCTCCAGCGCCTGCGGCAGGTCCCAGTGGAAGAGCGTCGGCACGGGGGTGATGCCGCGCTCGCACAGCGCGTCCACCAGACGGTCGTAGAAGTCGAGACCGGCCTGGTTGACGGGGCCGGCGCCGGTGGGCATCACCCGCGGCCAGGCGATGGAGAAGCGGTAGGCGTTGACGCCGAGCCCGGCCATCAGCGCCACGTCCTCGGGGTAACGGTGGTAGTGGTCGCAGGCCACGTCCCCCGTGTGCCCGTCGCGGACCTTTCCCGGCGTGTGGGAGAAGGTGTCCCAGACGGAGGGCCCTCTGCCGTCCTCGTTCACCGCTCCTTCGATCTGGTAGGACGCGGTGGCCGTGCCCCAGAGGAACATAGTGCCGCCTCTCTCAGCTAATATGAGGGAAACTCATGTTAACTCGGTTGACCGAAAAGCGGGAGAGAATGGCGGAATGACGACAGGGGGAGCGCTGCGCCGACGGCCGGCGCAGCGCCGCAGTCAGGAGCGGGTCGGGCGCATGCTGGACGAGTGCGCCCTGCTGCTCGACGAGGTGGGGTACGCCGCCCTGACCACCAAGGAGGTCGCCCGCAAGGCCGAGGTGCCGATCGGGACCTTCTACCAGTTCTTCACCGACAAGCAGAGCCTGGTCCGCGCGCTCGCGCTGCGGAACCTGGAGGCGTACCTGGACCGGATCACGTCCCGGCTGGCCGCCGCGCCGCCGTCCGACTGGACCGACGCCGTGGATATGGTCGTCGACGAGTTCGTCCGGATGAAGCGGACCACGCCGGGCTTCGGGGTGGTGGACTTCGGCGAGGTGCTCGCCGCTCCCGGCGGCCCCGCCCTGCCCGGCACCCAGCGGATGCTCGATGAGGCGCTGGAGAACAACGTGGTCGTCGCCGACCGTCTGCGCTCCCTCATCGTCGACCGGCTCGGCGTGGCGCCGGGCGACGGCCTGTCGCGCGCCTTCGTGGTCGCCGTGGAGGCCGCCGACGCCGTGCTCAAGCTGGCCTTCCGCGTCCACCCCGACGGCGACCCCGACCTCATCGCCGAATGCAAGCGCCTCGTCCGCCGCTATCTCTCGGACCACCTTCACTAGCGGCACGGGGACCGGCTGAAGGGCTTGAGTTCGGAGCCGGAGCGGCGGAGGGCTGTACACCTATGCATCGCCCTGAGTCGGCCCTGGCTGGGTTCTAGGACGACCGGAACGACAGGAATGGGCAATGACTCCTGGCGGGTCAGTCGCGCGACGCCGCCGCGGCGGTCAGCGGCGCTGCCAGAGCAGGATGGACGCGCCCCGGCTCGATTGTGGTGATCGCGTGGGTCGCGACGCCGTTCACGACGAACGGGTCCTCGGCGCTGATCCGCTCGATGGTCTCGCGGTCCACGCCGGACGCCACGATGGCGCCGCCCTGCGAGGACGGCACCGTCTGCCCCGACACCAGGAAGACGCCGTCCGCGTGGTGCCGTTCGAGATATCCGACGTGATCGCGAACGAAGGGGGCGGCGTCTTCCTCGGAGCCGGTGTAGGAGACGATCAGCAGGTGCAGCATGCCGCCATTCAAGCAGCCCGGCCGGCCAGGAGGCTGGCCGTGATGGTCGCCAGGCGCTCGCCCTGGTAGCGGGCGGCCGCGAGAGTGTCCTCGGACGGGGCGCCCGTGCCGCCCGGGTGGGCGGTGCCGTACGGGTTGCCGCCCGCGGGGTACACCACCGGGTTGGTGTAACCGGGCGAGACGATGATGGAACCCCAGTGGTGGAAGGTGTTGTAGAGGGCGAGGATCGTCGACTCGTTGCCGCCGTTGGCGTTGTGGGCGCTGGCGAACCCGGTGGCGGGCTTGTTGGCCATGACGCCCTGCTGCCAGATGCCGCCCGTGGTGTCGATGAACTGCTTGAGCTGTGAGGCGATGTTGCCGTAACGGGTCGGCGAGCCGAAGGCGTAGGCGTCTGCCCAGACCAGATCGTCCAGCGTGGCGACCTGGACGTCCTTGGTAGCCTCGACGTGTTCGCGCCAGGCCGGGTTGGCGTCGATGGCGGAGTCCGGCGCCAGTTCGGCGACCCGGCGCAACCGGACCTCGGCGCCGGCCTTCTCCGCGCCCTCGGCGACCGCCTTGGCGAGCTGGTGGACGTTGCCGGTGGCCGAGTAATAGATGACGGCGATCTTGGCACTCATGATGACGTCTCCTCCGAACGACGACGATCAAGCGGATAGCTATCCGCTTCGAAGGCAGTAAATCGGATAACAATCCGGTTCGCAAACCGGAGACTGGATCTCCGGTCCGGTAGCCTCGGGACATGCCCCGCACCGAGCTTCGCGTCACCGGACAGGCCCCGCCGGAGCGCGCGGACGCCGCTCGGAACCGGCGGAAGATCCTCGACGCGACCGCTCGCCTGATCGCGGAGCAGGGCCCGGCGGCCGTCACCATGAACGCCGTGGCGCACGCCGCGGGCATGGGCGTCGGCACCGTCTACCGCCGGTTCGGCGACGTCAGCCGCCTGCTGTTCGCGGTGCTCGACGACGGCGAGCAGCGCTTCCAGCAGGCCTTCATGACCGGTCCACCGCCCCTCGGCCCCGGCGCCCCGCCCGCCGAGCGGCTGCGCGCCTTCCTCCACACGGTCGCCGACCGGGTCATCGAGCAGGGCGAGATCATGGCGGCGGCGGAGAGCGCCTCACCGGGAGCCCGCTATCAGAGCGGCGCGTACCTCACCATGCATACGCACGTGTCCATGCTGCTGCGCGAGATGAGACCGGAATCGGACCCCACGATCCTGGCCCACCTGCTGCTCGCGCCGTTCGTGCCGAGCCTGTTCGCGCACCTCACTGCGGACCGTGGAGTGACGAAGGACAGGATCAAGGCCGGCCTCGACAGCCTGCTCGGGCTTTAGCCGGCTCCCAGAGGGACGGCCGCCCGCATCATCGGGATGACCGTGGCCTGACGACCCATACACCGGTGCCGTACATGGCCAGCCCGAGCACGACGAAGGCGGCGGCGACCGGATAACGCAGCCCAGGCGGCATGTACGTGGCCAGGAACCACGTGTGGCGCAGCATGCCGTTCGCCACGAAGACGGCGGCGATGATGCCCTGGGGGACCAGCGGGATGGCGCCGAAGCCGAAGCACCACCAGGCGATCGTCTTGTGCGTCTTGGACAGCTGCTCGAAGCGGAACTTCATCGTCGCCTGCGGCTTGCGGCCGGTCCGCATCACGTCCAGCAGTTCCGGGCCCTGCGACCGCAGTCGCCGCTCGGCGAGCAGGCCGAAGCCCCAGTGACACAACACGCCGGTCACGACGCCGACGGCCACGCCGGCCCAGCCGTACCAGATCGCCACCAGGCCTGCCGGCACGGCCGTCAGGAGCATCAGCGCCAGCATCAGATAGGCCAGCCCGGTCAGACCGCCGTCGTCCTCGCTGATGCGCAGCGGGTTGCCCGCGCGGCGATGCGGGTCGGTGCCGGGCACCAGCCCGTACGCCGAGACCAGCGGCACCAGCCCGGTCGCGCCGCCCAGCAGGGCGGGCAGCAGCGCCAGGATCAGGGGCCACGGCCCACCGGTGACCGCGGTGAACGCCACGGTCAGCACGATCGCCACCGGCGCATGTGCCGACAGCCAGGCCAGCTGCCTGCCGCGCACGTCGCTCGCGCTCGGTGTCATCAGCGTCAGCCACAGCGCGGTGCCGTCGGTGCCGTACAGGTTGGAGGTCATGGCCGCGGCCATCACGATGAAGATCGGACCCGCGTACGGCAGCATGCCGTCCCAGCCGAGGACCAGCGGGCTGGCCGCGAAGCAGACGCCGTACGACAACGCGAAGGTCAGCTGGTGGTTGCGAACCAGGTCGCGCGACCAGGTGCGCAGCTCCTTGGCGACGATCGCGCCGTTGGCGGTCGCCGGCCGCATCGGGCGTCTGCCCCGAGTGGAGGGTCGCGCGGCGCCCGCACGCCTGCTGAGCAGCGCGGCCCACGCGCCCAGGAGCAGCAGCGCCAGGAGGGCCAGCGCTCCAAGCGCCCACCACTCGCCCCGGACGGCCAGCAGGCCCCACCCGGAGGGCAGGTACCAGACCACGGCGGGCACACCGGTCTGGCCGAAGAGCATGAAGAAGACCCAGATCTGGCCGAGCGCCGCCAGTATCGCGCCGTTGAGCAGGCCGGAGACGATCGCTCCCGGCCGGGTGCGCAGCGCCAGCCCGACCACCGCCACGGAGACCTTCGACAGCAGCACGAAGACAGCCAGCTGCAGCGCCATCGCCGGCACCGCCACCAGGGCGTTGGCGACGCCGAGCCTGACTCCCGCGACCAGCAGCCCGAGCAGGGCGGTCAGGCTCACCAGTGGCGCCACGCCGACGAAGGCCGAGACCAGCAGCCCGGCCGCCAGCCGGCGCGGTGACAGGCCCAGCAGCGAGAAGTACTCGGGACGCAGCGTCTCGTCGCCGCCGCCCATGAAGATCGGGCCGAGTATCCAGCCCAGCAGCCAGACCGCGTACCCGGCCGCCAGCAGGTCCGGATCGGTGAAGGCCAGATAGATCGTGCCCGCCGCGAGCAGTGCGCCGAGCACCGCGCCCGTGCCCGCGGTCTGCGCCCGCGTGCCACGGAAGGCGTGGCGCAGCATCGCGACCTTCATCCGGGCCATGGTGACCGTGGTCAGTGCGACAGCCACGACAGCTCCTTGAGCCCGTTGTCCTGCTCGCCGACGAGTTCGACGAAGGTCTCCTCCAGGGAGTTCGCGCCGCGTACCTCGTCCAGGGTGCCGGCGGCGGCCACCGTCCCCTTGTCGATCACCGCGACGCGGTCGCACAGCTGCTCGACCAGAGCCATGACGTGGCTGGACAACACGATCGAGCCGCCGCCCGCGACGAAGCCGCGCAGGATCGTCTTGATCGTGGCGGCCGACACCGGGTCGACCGCTTCGAACGGCTCGTCCAGCACCAGCAGCCGCGGCGCGTGCAGCAGTGCGGTGGCCAGCCCGATCTTCTTACGCATGCCGGTCGAGTACTCGATGACCAGCGTCTTGTCCACGCCGTCCAGCTCCAGCACGGCCAACAGGTCCTCGGCCCGTCGCGCCACCACTTCCTTGTCGAGCCCCCGCAGCAGGCCCAGATAGGTGAGCACCTCGCGCCCCGTCAGCCGCTCGGGCATGGCCAGCCCGTCGGGCAGCACCCCGACCATGGCCTTGGCTCGCTCGGGAGCGGCCCAGACGTCCTCGCCGAAGATCCTGGCGCTGCCGTCGTCGGGTCGCAGCAGGCCGACGGCCATGGACAGGGTGGTGGTCTTGCCGGCGCCGTTCTGACCGACAAGCCCGAAGAAGGAGCCCTGGGGGACGCTGAGATCGATTGCGTCGACGGCGAGCTTGTCGCCGAAACGCTTGGTCAGCCCGCTGATCTCCAGCGCTGGCGTCATGATGTGCTCCGGGGTGGCGAGGGAGAAGGTCATGGCGGTCGTCTGCGCCAGGATGCGCGGCACCAGGCGTCCTCCGTGAGCGTCCGCTCTCCGGATGCCACGTTCAGGACCCTAAACGCTCCCCCGACGTTCGACAAGATCTACCGGCCGAGGGCGCCTGCGGCGGGGCAGGCTTCGGCTTCCCGCCGCAGGCGCTCTTCCCAGGTGCCCTTCGCAGGCGCCCTTCGCGGGCGCGGGCGAGCCCCGGCGTCAGGCGGGGGCGTCGAGGCGGGCGATCTGCTCGCCGTCGAGCTTGACGTCGGCGAGCAGATCGTCGAGCTGGGCGACCGAGCTGACGCCGACGATCGGGATGATGTCCTGCGCCCGCAGCCAGGCGAGCACGACCTGGTTGCGCGTCGCGCCGAGCTCGCCGGCCACCTCGTCCAGCACGGCCAGCCTCCTGGTGGTGCCCGGGTGGTCGTAGTGCTCGGGCAGCGGCTTGCCGGCGTACGCGCCCGCGAGCAGCGAGGTGTAGACCCACAGCGTCAGGTCGCCCTCGGAGCGCACGTAGTCGAGCAGTTCCTCGGTGACCAGGGTGTGCCCGCCCTCGGGCAGCCGTACGCCGGGCCGGGGGCGGAGGTAGGAGTGGCGCAGCTGCACGTGGCTGTAGCGCGTGGCGCCGCGGGCCGCCGCCAGTGAGCGGGCCCGATCCAGCCGCCACACCGCGTGGTTGCTCGCGCCCACCTCCTTGGCCTTGCCGGCGAGCACCAGCTCGTCGAAGGCGGCGACCGTCTCCTCAAGCGGTGCTGACCTGTCGTCGATGTGAGCCCAGTAGACGTCCACGTGATCGGTGCCGAGACGCCGCAGGCTGCCGTCGATCGCGGCCCTGACCACACCGGCGGACAGGCCCTCGGCGGCGTCGAGCGTACGGGCGCCGGGCACCGACGGGCGGGCGCCGCACTTGGTGCTGATCACCACCTGGTCCCGGTTGCGCCGCGAGGCGAGCCATCGGCCGATGGTGGCCTCGCTCTCGTCGCCGGTCGCGCCCTCCTGCCAGAACGGGTAGTTGTTGGCCGTGTCGAGGATCGTTCCGCCGCCTTCGACGAAGCGGTCGAGGATGGCGAACGAAGTCGCCTCGTCCACGGTGGTCCCGAAGGGGATGGTCCCCAGAGCGATTCTCATACCGATCACCCTGCCGCCTGGAGCGCACTCCAGCACAAGCGGCTTTCACCGGCGGCGGGTGAGGGCCTTGCGACCGCGCGCCACGATGGTCTCGACGTCCGTCAGGTCGCTCATGTCGTGGGCCCTCGCCAGCGCCTCCTTCGCCGCGTCGTAGGCGTCCAGGACCGCGTTCCAGTCCACCTCGCCGGTCCGGTCCGCCACGCTGTCGATCTCCTCGCCCAGCCGGGTCACGTTCTCCTCCTGGACGCGTCTGGCGTCCTCGAACCGGACCGCTCTTTCGGCGGCCGCCTCCCTGGCGGCTCTCCTCCGCCGCACCCTGGCCGTGGTCAGCCCGGCGACGATCCAGAAGGCGACCAGACCGGTGACGCCGAAGAAGATCAGCCAGCCGGCGGACATGCGGCTGGAGGACCCCGACAGGTCGATGTCCTCGGCGAAGTCCTGATTCAGCCCGGTGACCTCGGCGCCCTCGAAGGTGGCGCCCCGCAGCTCGGCATCGCTGAGATCGGCGTCGGTCAGGACGGCCTTGCGGAAGACCGCGTCGCGGTACTTGCCGTAGTGGAGGTATGCCCGGTCCATCCTCGCGCTGGTGAAGTCGGCCTGGTCGGCCGTCACGCTGATCAGCTCCGCGTCACGGAGGTCGGCGCCGACCAGCTTGGCCTGTGTCAGAGTGGCGCTGCCGAGCGCCGCGTCCGACAGGTCGGCCCGGGAGAGATCCGCCCCCGCGAGGTCGGCGCTGCCGAGCTTGGCCCGCCGCAGCCGCGCGCCCCGCAGGTCGGCGCCCTTCGCGGAGCGGAGGCTCGCCCCGGCGGCGGAGACGTCGCGGAGGATCGCCCGGTTCAGCTTGACCCCCGTCAGGTCGACGCCGTCCAGCTTGGCGCCGGTCAGGTCGGCGCAGCTCAGGTCGTCGGGGAAGTCCGTCACCGCGGTCAGGTCCCAGCCCCGGTAGTCCTGACCGGTGCCGGGCTCGCACGACGGGTCCGGCGCCGGCAGGAACCTGGGCACGCCCTTGCTCCCGGCCAGCCGGGCGTCCCTGACATCCCGCAGGTCCGCCCCGGTGAGGTCGGCCCCCCTGAAGTCCGCGCCGGTCATCACCGACTCGTACAACTGCGCGCCGCTGAGATCGGCCTGCCGCAAAACGGTCCTGATGAAGGTGGCGCCGTAGAGCCTGGCCTTCGCCGCCTTGACCCGTCTGAGGTCGGCCCGGCGCATGTCCGCGCCGTAGGCGGCGGCGTCGGTCAGGTCGACGCCGACCAGCTTCGCGTCGTCGAACTGCGCGTCGTACGTCTTGGCCCGCACCATTGTGGCCCCGCTCAGGTCGGCCCCCTCGAAGTGCGCGTAGTAGGGCGAGGAGTCGTCCATCGTGGCCTCGCGCAGGTCGCTGCCGCGCAGGTCCGCGTAGTACAGCTCGGCTTCGGACAGGTCGGCCTTGCGCAGCCTGGCCCCGGCCATCTGGGCGTACCCGAGGTGGGCGCCCTTGAGCGAGGCTCCGGTCAGATCGGCCCCGGTGAGCAGGCTCCGCACGGTCAGGCCGTCGAGCTTGGCGCCCCGCAGGTCCGCGCAGGACAGGTCGGCGGGCAGCGTCATGCGGGTGAGGTCCCGGCCGGCGAGATGCGGGCCGCTGCCCGGGCGGCAGGGAAGGCGGTCGCCGGGCGTCGCCGCGGCGGCAGGGGTCGCGGCAGGGGTCATCGGGATCGACAGCAGAACCGCGGCGATAAGGGTCACCGAGGCGGCCGTCGAGCGGGGGGTGCCGGGCATTTCTCACTGGCTCCATCGGGGACGCCGCCCGAACGCTCCCCGGGGAGACGCGGGCACCGGATCATACGTGCACGACCCGTTATAAAGCCGCGGGTTGCGATCCGCTTGCGAAACACCTACAGAAAAGACGATGTGCCAGGATCAATGGTGTGGCCGTGTACACACCTGGACAGGTCGTCGAGGAGACCGGTTTCAGCCTCGACACCCTTCGGTATTACGAACGGATTGGGCTGCTGGAGCCGGTCGGCCGTAACGCGGCAGGCCAGCGGCGGTTCAGCGAGGACGACGTGAGCTGGCTCGGCATGATCCGCTGCCTGCGCGACACCGGCATGCCGATCGCGGAGATGCTGCGCTTCGCCCAGCTCGTACGGCAGGGCGAGCACACCGTCGAGGACAGGATCGCGCTGCTGGAGGAGCACGACCGGAAGGTCGAGGCCCAGATCGCCGACCTGCGCCAGAAGCAGGGCGGGATCCAGCGGAAGATCCAGTACTACAAGGACGTGCTCACCATGCGCGACATGCTCCCGGACTGCGAGCAGGCCTCTTGAGACGCACGCCTGCCCGGCCCCCTGGCGAGCGGCCGGGCAGGTGGCTCGGGCGGATGGTTCAGGCCGAGCGGTAGGCCTCGGCCTGGAGGTTGTAAAGGTCGGCGTAGAGGCCGTCGAGGGCGATCAGCTCCTCGTGCGTGCCGTGCTCGCGGACCTTGCCGTGGTCGAGCACGTAGATGCGGTCGGCGTAGCGCACGCTGGCGAGGCGGTGGGTGATGAGCAGCACGGTCCGGCCGTCGGCGTGCTCCCGGATCCGCTCGAACAACGCGTGCTCCGCCCTGGCGTCGAGGGCGGCCGTGGGCTCGTCGCAGATCAGCAGGGGCGCGTCCCGGTAGAACCCGCGGGCCACGGCGATCCGCTGCCACTGCCCGCCCGACAGCTCGTGGCCGTTCTTGAACCGGCGGTCGAGCAGTGTGCGGTAGCCGTACGGGAGCTCGGCGATGACCTGGTCGGCGCCGGCGACCTCGGCGGCGCGGGTCACCTCGGTCTCGCCCTTCTCCGTGCCCATGGTGATGTTGTGGCGGGCGGTCAGCGGCCATCGGGTGTGGTCCTGGGCGATGACCGCGATCCTGCGGCGCAGGCTGTCGGGATCGACCTCGGCCAGGTCGGCGTCGTCCCACCGGACGCGGCCGCCGTCCGGCTCGTACAGCCCGGCGAGGATCTTCGCGAGGGTCGTCTTGCCCGAGCCGTTCTCGCCGACGAGAGCCACGACCTCCCCGCGCTCGATGCGGACCGACACCCCGCGCAGGGCGGGGGCCGGCGCGGCGGGATAGGAGAAGGTGACCTCCTCGACCGTGATGCGGCCGAAGTCGCCGGGGGCCGTCCGGTCGCGGGCGGGCGGGATGCGGCCCTCGGCGTGCGCGATGAAGTCCAGGAAGTCGGTGAAGTAGAGCCCCTCCTCGTAGAGCCGGTTCGTCGCGTACATGAAGTTCGACAGCGAGGTCTGCCCGGACCGGATGGCGAGCACCGCGGTGCCGGCCACCGCGAGGGGCACCGCGCCCGCCGCGAGCAGCAGCCCGAGCGCGACGTAGACCATGCCCTGCCCCAGGCCGCCCAGCGCCTCGCCGAGGACGCGGGCGACGGTCTGCCGCCGCGCGAGGTCGAGCATGACCTGCTGCTCGCCCCGGGCGACCGTGTCGAACATCCGCAGCAGGAAGCCGCGCATGGTGAACGTGCGGACCTCGGCCGCGGTGTCCTTGTCCGCCAGCAGTTCCTCGATGATCCACTTGCGCCGTCTGGCCGGGACGAGCACCAGGGCGGTCGTGTAGCGCATCCGCGCGGCCCGTACGGCCGCCCAGGCGTCGGGGACGACCGCGAGCAGGAGCAGCGGCAGCAGCACGGGGTGCAGCACGCCCAGCACGCCCGCCGCGGCCGCGATGCCGACCAGGCCCGCCAGCGTGTCGATGGCCGTGCTCACGACCATCTCGGCCATCTGCATGCCGCGCATGCGGGCCCGCTGCAGCGCGTCGTGGAACTCGGGGTCGTCGAAGCAGACGAGCTCGACCCGGCTGGTCAGGGTGTAGAGGCGCTCTTCCGTGATCCGGCTGACCTGCGGTTCGAGCCGGGACTGAGCCCAACCGGCGCCCGCCTGCAGGGTCGTGCGCGCGGTGGCGGCAAGGCCCACGAGCAGCAGGCTGGGCAGCGCGGCCCGGATCCGCTCCGGAGTCGGGCCCGCCTGGAACAGCGCGGTCAGCACGCCCGTCGTGGCGAGCAGGCCGAAGGCGGTGAAGACGCCGCCGAGTGTGCTCAGCGTGACCGTGGCCACGGTGTCGCGGGGACTCGCCTCCCAGGCGATGCCCAGCGCCTGCCGGATCAGCCGGGGCAGCCGCCGTGCGACCGTGAGGAAGCCCAGCCCCGCCATCGTGCCGAAGTGTCGCGCCCATTGCGGAGACTCGACGTCCGCCATGTCCGGCAGGTCGTCCTCCGACAGATGATCAGGTCCCCCCTGTTGTGTGACCGTCATGCCTGCAGTGTGAGCGCCGGCGCCGACAATTTCCCGCACCCGGCCGCGCCGATCGCTTTGACGCACGCCCCTAACACCTAGCCAGGGCCGGTATGCAGAGACGTTATCGGCACAAACTTGACGGCGTGCCGCTGAAAGTGGGTTGATTGGGCCTGCTGACAACGTTGTCAGCCATATGTGTCTTCGGGGGCCCGAAATCCTCGTGAAAAGCAGGAAAGGAATGTTGCGATGAGACGACGGTGGATGGCGGCCGTCGCGGTCTCTGTTGCGGGTCTGCTCACTCTTTCCGCCTGTGGTGGCGGTGACAAGCAGGAGAGTGGAGGCGGTCAGGCCGCGAGGAAGGTCGAGGTCTTCTCGTGGTGGACGGGCCCCGGTGAGGCCGACGGCCTCAAGGCGATGCGTGAGATCTTCGCCAAGCAGAACCCGAACTTCGAGTTCTTCGACGCCGCGGTGGCGGGCGGCTCGGGCGACCAGGCCCGCGCGCTTCTGTCGAGCAAGCTGCAGGCCAACCAGCCCCCGGACACCTTCCAGGGCCACGCCGGCGCGGAGCTCCAGGGCTACATCAAGAGCGGCAAGCTGGAGTCGCTGAACTTCCTGTACGACGAGCTGAAGCTCAAGGAAGTCCTCCCGCAGCAGCTCATCGACCAGATCTCGGTGCAGGGCCAGGTGTACTCCGTGCCGGTGAACATCCACCGGTCGAACGTGCTGTGGTTCAACCCCTCGGTTCTCAAGAAGGCCGGCATCGACGGCGCGCCGAAGACCGTCGAGGAGTTCATCACCGACCTCGACAAGGTGAAGAAGTCCGGGAAGATCCCGCTGTCGATCGGTTCGCAGTGGACCCTGGTGCACCTGCTCGAGTCCGTGCTGCTCGGCTCGCTCGGCACCGACGCGTACAACGCCCTGTGGACGGCGAACGCCGACTGGTCCAACGCGAACGTGACCAAGGCGCTGGAGAACTTCAAGACCATCCTGTCGTACGCGGGCAGCCCGCAGGACGACTGGCAGCCGGCGGCCAAGCAGGTCGCCGACGGCGAGGCGGCCTTCAACATCATGGGCGACTGGGCCTACGGCTACTTCCACAACCCGCCGGAGGGCGGCCTCGGCAAGGAGTCGAAAAAGGACTTCGACTGGGCCGCGTCGCCGGGCACGGACGGCACCTTCATGTGGCTGTCCGACAGCTTCACCCTGCCGAAGGGCGCGCCCAACCGCGACGGCGCGATCGCGTGGCTGAAGGTGGCCGCCAGCAAGGAGGGCCAGGACGCGTTCAACCCGCTGAAGGGCTCGATCCCGGCCCGCAAGGACGCCGACCAGTCCCTCTACAAGGACTACCTGTCGTGGGACCTGGAGCAGTGGGCGAGCGACAAGCTGGCCGGCTCGATCCAGCACGGCGTGGTCGCCAACGACCAGTGGCGTCAGGCCATCACCGACGCGGTCGGCCTGTTCCAGCAGGACAACGACGTCGCCAAGTTCCAGCAGGCGCTGGTCGCGGCGGCCAAGAACAGCGGTCAGTGAGCTGATCTCCTCGTACGGCCCACGCCGGGTCCACAACGGCGTGGGCCGTACTCGACTCCTGAGAGGTACAAGTGACACGGGTGCGCAGATGGCTGCCCGGGCTACTCCTGGTGTCGCCGTCGATCATCCTCATCGCGGTCTTCGTGTACGGCCTGCTCGGCTGGAACTTCAAGCTCGCCATGACCGACAAGCACGACGAGATCGCGGAGATCCCCGGCAACTTCGTCGGGCTGGAGAACTTCACCGGAATCTGGAGCGAGGAGCGCTGGGGCCTTTCGGTCCGGCACGCGATCGTCTTCACCGTGGTCTTCGTCGGCGGCGCGCTCGTCCTCGGCTGGTTCCTCGCCTTCCTGATGGAGAAGGGCATCCGGGCGGAGAGCGGCTTCCGCGCCGTCTACCTGTTCCCGATGGCCGTCTCCTTCATCGCCACCGGCGTGGTCTGGCGCTGGCTGATGAACAGCGCGACGGGTGAGCATGCGGTCGGGCTCAACCGGCTCTTCCACTATGTCGGGCTCGACTTCCTGCAATGGCAGTGGTTCCGCGATCCCGACTGGGGGATGGCCGCCATGGCGCTCCCGGCGGTCTGGCAGATGTCCGGATACATCATGGCGTTGTTCCTCGCCGGGTTCCGGGGCGTGCCGGAAGAGCTGCGCGAGGCCGCCCGGGTGGACGGCTGCAGCGAGTGGGGGGTCTACCGGCACGTGGTGCTGCCGATGCTGCGCCCGGTGACGCTGTCCGCGCTGATCATCCTCGGCCACATCTCGCTGAAGGTCTTCGACCTCGTCGTCGCGGTGTCGGGCAAGCAGATCATCACCGACGTGCCCGCGACGTTCATGTGGACGGCGGTCTACGACTCCCACGACCCGGCGAAGGGCGCGACGATCGCGTCCTACATCGTGCTGTCCGTCGCCGTCTTCGTCGTGCCCTATTTGATCTGGGACGCCCGTAAGGGGAAGCGCTCATGACCGCGCACGTCGCCGAGAAGGCCCCGCGCACGGCGCCCGCCGCCCCGGTCCGCGACAAGGGCCGGGCCGGCATGTGGGTGCGGCTCGTCCTGCTGCTGCTGTTCGTCCTGGTCTTCCTGATTCCGGTCTACGTGCTGCTGGTCACGAGCTTCAAGCCGCTCACCGAGGCCGACCCCACGCAGGCGTGGAACCTCCCCAAGGTGTGGACGACCGAGGCGTGGAGCGTCGCCTGGGAGAAGCTCGAACCCGGAATCGTCAACAGCTTCCTGCTCGCGGTCCCCGGTTCGCTGATCTCCGCCGCCCTCGGGGCGCTCAACGGGTACGTGCTGTCCAAGTGGCGCTTCCCCGGCGCCGACGTGCTGTTCACGCTGTTCCTGTTCGGCATGTTCATCCCCTACCAGGGCGTGATGATCCCGCTTGTGCAGCTCATGGTGAACGTGGGCGACACGCTCGGCGTGCAGCTGTACGGCGGCATCCCCGGCCTGGTCCTCGCCCACGTGGTGTACGGCATCCCGATCTGCACGCTGATCTTCCGCAACTACTACGTCACGATCCCGGACGAGCTCATCGAGGCGTCCCGCGTCGACGGCGCGGGGATGCTGCGGACGCTCTGGTCGATCGTGCTGCCGGTCTCCGGCCCGGCGTTCGCCGTGGTGATCATCTGGCAGTTCACCTCGATGTGGAACGACTTCCTGTTCGCGGTCTTCCTCACCGGGCCGAGCTCCTGGCCGACCACGGTCATGCTCAACAACATCGCGGGCGCCGTGACGACGCCGTACAGCCAGCAGATGGCGGCGGCGATCCTGGCGTCCATCCCCACGATGGTCATCTACGTGCTGCTCGGCAGGTTCTTCATGCGCGGCCTCATGGCGGGCGCGCTCAAGGGCTGAGTCTCAAGGGCTGACTTTCAAGGGCCGAGTCTCAGGAGCCGAGTCTCAGGAGCCGAGGGAGTCGAGGCGGCCGGCCACCAGCGCGTCCCCGAGCGGGGTGCGGCGGTAGAGGACCTGCCGTCCGACCCGGGCGCCGGCGACCAGCCCGGCCGCGCGCAGCGCGGTGAGGTGGCCGCCGGCCGTGCCCAGCGCCAGCCCGAGGCGGGCGGCGAGCTGCGTGGTGGTCGCCGGGGTCTCCAGCTCGGCCAGGATCCGGGCCCTGGACCTGCCGACCAGCCCGGCGAGCGCGGACGCGCCGCCCGCCCGCGGCTGCGCCGCCGCCACCCCACGGGCGGGATACACCAGCGCGTACGGCCACGCCTCGTCGAGGTAGGCGATCACCTTGCGGACGAAGAGGCTGGGCAGGAACAGCAGGCCGCGGCCGCCGAGCCGGTGCCGTTCGTCCCGGCCGCCGGGTGCCGCCACCTCGATGCGGGCCGACGCCGGTCGCCAGCGGACCCGCGGGCCGAGGTCGTCGAGCGCCGCCGCCCAGCCGTACGTCGCCAGCCGCCCGGCCCGCTGGATCACGTCGCGCTCCAGGATCGCCCGGAAGCGGGGCCACTGCGGCGCGACCAGCTCGGTCCAGGTGCGCTCGATCCCGTCGGCCAGGAGCGCGACCACGTCGTCGTCCTCCAGGACCTCCATGATTTCGGCGGGCGGCGGCGGCCGCCCGTCCAGGGACATCGCGATCTCGGCCCGCGCCCGCTCCAGGGGCGTGGCCCGCATCGCCGCGATCTCCTCGGCGAAGGCGACGTCGATCCCGGTGGGCGGCGGCGCGATGAAGTCGGCGATGTAGGCGCCCTGCCGGAACAGCGCGACCATCGCGCGCGCTCCCGGGCTGCCGGACAGCAGCCGCGCGAACCGGGGACGCGCCGTCGCGGCCCAGGACGCGTGCGCGCCCGCCTGCATCCGGCCCGACAGCATCCACATCGCGTGCATGGTCTCGTTGAGCGGGGAGATCGCGAACCGGCTGGCGGCGATGTCCTGCGGGCTCACCTCGATCCGGTACACACGCTCACCCTTCGGCCATTTCCGAAACGTTAGCGCGTCCGGGGGTCCCGCGCCGAGCATGGGCGCCGGGAGGTGCGCCGTGACCCAAGCCGCGAACCAAGCCGCGAACCAGGCCGCGAACGAGGCTGCGAACCAGGAGAGATCGACGTTCCGGGCGTGTTTCGCCGTCGCGGAGTTCCGTGTGCTGTTCGGGAGCCAGCTTCTGCTGGTCCTGGGCGACACGGTGAAGATGCTCGCGTTCTCCGTGCTCGTCTACGCGCGGACGGGGTCGCCCGGGCTGGCCGCGCTGGCGTACATGATCGGGTTCCTGCCGCAGGTGGCGGGCGGGATGCTCCTGCTGTCGCTCGCCGACCGGTGGCGACCGCGGGCCCTCATGGTCGCGGGTGACCTCCTGCGGGTGGTCACGTGCCTGGTGCTCGGTATCGGCGGCCTCGGCCTCGGCGACCTGCCGATCGGGGTCATGCTTGCGCTGGTGTTCGCGGCGGGGGTGCCCGCACCCCTGTTCTCGGCCGCGCGCGCCGCCGTGCTGCCCGACGTGCTGGCGGGGGACGCGTACGTGCTCGGCCGCGCCGTGTTCACCACGACCTCGGCGGGCGCGCAGGTTGCCGGCCTGGCCGTCGGCGGGGGCCTGCTCGTCGTGACCGGCCCGCACGGGGCGCTGCTGATAACCGCCGCGCTCTCGCTGGGCAGCGCGGCGCTGACCCGGTGGGGGTTGCGCGACCGCCCGGCGCGTTCCCCCCGCCCCACGCGTTCGACTCGACAGGCGCGTTCGACTCGGCACACGCGTTCGGCTCGGGACACGGGGGCCGTACGGACGACGCTGCGGGTCAACCGGGCGCTGCTGGCCGACCGGGCCGTCCGGGGACTGCTGCTGGCCGGGTGGCTGCCGCCGATGCTCTCGGTCGGTGCGGAGGCCGTCTACGTGCCCTACCTCACGGGTGAGGGATCGGCGTGGGGCGCGGGGGTCGTGCTGGCCGCCGCGGCGGCGGGCATGGGCGTGGGGGAGTTCGCCGTCGGCAGGTTCGCCGCGCCCGCCACGCGCGAACGGCTGACCCTCCCGCTGGCGCTCCTGCTGGGCGCGCCGCTGCTCGGGTTCGCGGCCCGTCCGGGGGTCGCCGGGGCGGCGGCGCTGGCGTTCCTGGCCGCGGCGGGGCTCGCCTACAACCTGGGGGTCCAGCGCCGGTTCCTCGATACGGTTCCCGAGGCCGCGCGCGGGCAGGCGTTCGGCCTGCAGACCTCCGGGTTGATGACGGCCCAGGCGCTGGGCGCCGCCGCCGTGGGCGCCGTCGCCGAGCTCGTGCCCGCCCATCTCGCCATCGCGCTGTCGGGCTGCGGCGTGATCGCCGTCGTGCTCGCGCTGCGTGGAGATCTGCGTGGAGATCTGCGCGGCGATCTGCGCGGCGATCTGCGGGGGGATCCGCGCGGCGGCCGGTCGGGGCGGGTCAGCCCGCCGTACGGTCCCGGAGGGGGAGGGGAGGACGCTCGCCCGAGCCCCGCGGAACCAGCCGCGTAGCCAGCTCGATCCTGCAGGTCGGCTCCTCGTCCCCGGACAGGCGCATGAACAGCAGGTCGGCGGCCGTACGGCCGAGCCGGGCGGGATCCTGGGCCACCACGGTGACGCCCAGCAGGTCGGCCAGTTCGAAGTCGTCGAACCCCACCAGGGCGAGGCCGGCCGCGGCGCCCGCGTCGGCGGCGTCGGTGAGCGACGCCAGTGCACGCAGGGTCTCCACGGTGGTGCGGCCATTGCCGGTCAGCAACGCGGTCGGAGGGTCGGACGCCGTGAGCAGCCGGGTCAGGTCGGCCCGCATCCGCGCCGGGTCCGCAGGCCCCATGGCCACCAGGCCCTCGTCGTACGGCAGGCCGGCGGCGGCCAGCGCCTGCCGGTAGCCGCGCAGCCGTTCGGCGGCGGTGAAGATCCGGGGGGAGTCGCCGAGGAAGGCGATGCGGCGGTGGCCGTGCGCGATCAGATGGGCCGTGCCCATGCGGGCCCCGCCCACGTTGTCGCACAGGACGGTGTCGGCCTCGCATCCCGCGCCCGGCGGCCGATCGGCGAAGACCACCTTGATCCCGGCTTCGAGCTCGGGCGCGAGGTAGCTGTGGTCGCTCCCCGCCGGCACGATGATCAGCCCGTCCACGCGGCGGGCGCAGAAGGCCAGCACGACGTCGCGCTCGCGGGCCGCGTCCTCCCGGGACGACCCGGTGAACAGCAGATAGCCGTGGTGCAGCGCGGCGTCCTCGACGGCGCGGCTGAGGCTGGAGTAGAAGGCGTCGGCCACGTCCTCGATGACCAGGCCGATGCTCGCCGTGCGGCCCCGGCGCAGGATGCGCGCGCTGTCGTTGCGGCGGTAGCCGAGGCGCTCGATCGCCGCCTGCACGCGGCTCGCGGTCGCGGCGTTGACGCCGGGCTCGCTGTTGACGACGCGGGAGACGGTCTTGAGTGCCACACCGGCCGCGGCGGCCACGTCGTTCATGGTCGGACGGCCGCGTCTCGTCTCTTCCACGCAGGGATCATCTCCCATTTCACGACCCTAGACAACGTTGTCACTCTTCTGGTGAAAGTTGGTCGTTTTTGTGGGGAAGTGGGGGCGTGCGGGGGCCGAGCGCGCGGGGGCCGGGCGCGGGGCCGGGTGCGGGGGCCGGGTATGCGGGTGGGCGGCGCGGGTCACGGACTGCCGGGCTGTGCGCGGCTCGCGCCTCCGGTGGCGTGCAGGTCGCCCTCGATCCCGGCGGCGGCGGCGAGCAGCGGGGGGAGCAGGTCACGGCGGGCCGACTCCACGGTGGTGCGGCTGGCGTGCGAGGAGATGTTGACGGCCGCCATCACCCGGCCGCCGCGGTCCCTGATCGGCGCGGCGATCGAGCGCAGCCCCTCTTCCAGTTCCTGGTCCACCATGGCCCAGCCCTGGGCCCGTACACGGTCGAGCGCGGCGCGCAGGGCGTCCGGCGAGGTGGTGGTGTGCGGGGTGAGCCGCTCCAGGGCGGCGCGGGCGAGGTAGGCGTCGAGATCCTCCGGAGGGAGCCCCGCGAGCAGCACCCGGCCCATGGAGGTGCAGTAGGCGGGGAAGCGGGTGCCGATGGCGATCGTCACCCGCATGATCCGGGCCGTCGGCACGCGGGCCACGTAGACGATGTCGGTGTCGTCCAGCACGGAGACCGACGCCGACTCGTGCACCTCTGCGGCGAGCCGTTCCAGGTGCGGCAGCGCGACCTCGGGCAGGGAGAGGCTCGACAGGTAGGCGTAGCCGAGTTCGAGCACCCGGGGAGACAGCGCGAATAGCCGCCCGTCGGTCCGCACGTAGCCCAGGTCCGCGAGCGTCAGCAGGAACCTGCGCGCCGCGGCCCGGGTGAGACCGGTCTTGCGGGCCACCTCGCTGAGCGTCAGCTCCGGGCTCGCGGCGTCGAACGCCCGGATCACCGCCAGACCCCGGGCCAGCGACTGGACGTGCTCCTCCGCCATGGCCGCCCACCTCCCGACCGAACCCTAGCGCCAGGGCGGCCGGGGACGGACGGCCCTCGCGACACCGCGCCGGTAGGGTTTGGCGGGTGATGAGGGAGATCGTGGTTCGCCGCGGGGATGCGCTGCTCATCGCCGGATTCGTCCTGGCGGCGCTCAACCTGAGGCCCGCTCTCGCGGGCGTGTCACCGCTCCTCCCTGCCATCATGCGGGACCTCGGTCTCAGCCCCGCCGGAGGCGGCGCCATCACCACGGTGATGGTGGCGTGCCTCGGCCTGCTCGCCCCGGTCGCGCCCGCGCTGGCCGCCCGCATCGGGCTGGACCGCACGTTGCTCGCCGGCCTGCTCGTCCTGGCCGCCGGCGTCGCCCTGCGCAGCGCGGACGGCGTGCCCGCGCTGTACTGCGGCGCGGCCCTGGCCGGCACGGCCATCGCCGTCATGAACGTCGTCATGCCGGGGCTCGTCAAGCAGCACTTCCCGGACCGGGTCGGGCTTTTCACCGGCCTGTACGTCTCGGTCATGGTGAGCGGGGCGGCGGCGGCCTCGGCGGCGATGGTCCCGCTGGCGGGGCAGACCGGCTGGCGGGCGGCGGCGGGGGCGCCGGCCCTGCTCGCGCTGCTGGCGGCGGCCCTGTGGCGGGCAGCGCTCACCAAGGCTGCGCCGCCTCGGCCGCCGCGGACCCGGACGAAGGCTGCGCCGCCTCCGGAGCCGCGAGCCCGGACGAAGGCGGCCCAGCCGGAGGTCCCCCCGGCCGAGACGGCACGAGCGGCGGCGGGCGCGCAGCAGCTCGCGTCTCCGGCGCCGTCGTCCCCTGAGGCACGCGATGCCCGCGGTTCCCAGCCCGGGGACCCCGGCCGCCGGCCGTACGCGACGCTGCTCCGCGCGCCGGCGACGTGGCCGGTCATGGCGTTCATGGGGCTGCAGTCGCTGACCTTCTACGTCGTGCTGGCCTGGCTGCCGACCGTGTTCCAGGCCGCCGGACTGCCCGCCGACGAGGCGGGATACCTACTGGGCCTGACGAACCTCGTGCAGATCGTCGCGGCGCTGGTCGTCCCCCTGCACGCGGGCCGGGCCCGCTCCCAGGCGCCGCACGTGGCCGCGGCGGTGCTGCTGACCGTCGCCGGATATCTGGGGGTGCTGCTCGCGCCCACCGTCACACCGTGGCTGTGGATGATCGTCCTCGGGCTCGGCCAGGGGGCCTCGATCGCGCTCGCCCTGCTGATCATCACGCTGCGGGCGCCCGATCCCGCCTCGGTGACCGCGCTGTCGGCGGTCGCCCAGTCGAGCGGCTACCTGCTGGCCGCGATCGGGCCGCTCGCGTTCGGCCTGCTCCACGAGCTGTCCGGCGGCTGGACGGTGCCCCTGCTCGCCGGGCTCGGGGCGTGCGCCCTCCAACTGGTGTCGGGGATGCTCGCCGCCCGCCCGGCGCCGGAACAGGCGGGATAGTCAGCGCGGCAGCCGATCGAGGTCGATGGTGATGGGGAAGGGGGAGTCCACCGCGAGGCGGGCGTGGTGGACGCCGGTCACCTGATATCCGGCGCCGTCGGCGTCGAGCTCGAAGGAGTAGACGAAGGGCCGGAAGTCGGTGCTCTCGACCCGCCAGAAGTTGGGGATGCCGGCCGCCGCGTAGTGCCGCGGCCGCATGTCGCGGTCCGGCTCGGCCGAGTCGGGGCCGACGACCTCGATGACCAGGCGCACCTCCTCGGCGAGGTAACAGGTCCTCCGGTCGTCGGAGGCGGCGAGGTCGTCCACCAGGGACACGTCGGGACGGGCGCGCCGATCGGGGCCCAGCAGGACGTCCATCCGGCTGACCGCGACCAGGTCGCCAGGGACCTGCGCGTTCAGGACCGTGCGCAGGCCGTAGGTCATGCGCTCGTGGAATCGGGTCTGGGGGCTCGTGGGGATGAGGCCGGCGTCGGGTTGATCGGCGCGGTCCTCGCCGTCCCGCCGCTCGGCGGCGGGTGGCCGGAGCCGGGAGAACCGATCGGAGACGCCCCCGGCCCCGCCTCCCGGGCGGGGCTGGAGCCAGTCATCGAGCACGCTGGTCATGGCAGAAGCCTAGCGTCACCGTCTGTGATGAACGAACTACTCGCGTCGCCCTAAGCCGGGTCGAGCGGGCGCAATTCGTCGGCGTACCCGACCGAAAGACGGCGCATGGTCCCGTCATCGGTGATGGAGTACTGCCCCATGCGCCACAGCGGTGGCGAGTACGCGTGGATCGAGACCGAGCCGGGCGCCTCGCCGGTCAGCCGGTGGATGTGGTCGGGCCCGAACGAGAAGGCCTCGCCCTCCACGACCGGCGTCTCCAGGTGGACGCCGCCGATGCGCGGGTTGCACTCCTTCAGCTCGCCGGCCACCACGCGGACCGCGCCGGAGGAGACGTCGTGGTCGTGCCAGCCGGTGTCGTCACCGGGCCGCCAGCACAGCAGCCACACGTCCACGTACGAGTCGCGGTGCAGCGAGACGTAGTGGCGTCCTCCGTCCTGCGCGCCCTCGAAGCCGAGGTGGTGACGCCACAGCTCGGGCCGGGCGGCCAGGTCCTCGACCAGGGCGAGCAGCTCGCGGCGGTCGAGCGCGCGGGCGGGCAGGTCCACGAAGGGACCGGACGAGGAGGCACAGAGCGCGCCTTCCTGGATCGTGGGCGTGCTCATTGGTGCGACTCCTTCCGGGACAGCAGGCGGCCGGGATTGGCCACGCGGACGGCATGATCGACAGCTCGTTGTGCGGGGTCGCCGGGGTCCGGCCACGCCGACTCGGCGTACGGCTGGTCGCTCCCGGCGACGAGGACGTCGATCCCGAGTTCGCGGATCACCGCGTCGGCGGCCCGGGGGCCGTAGGACGACGTCTCGAGGAACAGGTCGGGATCCACCAGGCCGCGACCGGTGGCGCCCCGGCTCAGCTGGCGCTCCCTGTGCAGCGGGGCCAGCCCGGCCAGCAGCGCGAAGCACACCTTCAGCCGGGGATGCCGGGGCCGGCCGAACGCCTCGAAGGCGTACCAGGCGGCGTGCATCTGCTGCACGTACGGCACGACGGCGGCCCACCACGCCGGGCCCGCCGCCGCAGCGGGACCGGGGTGGACGAACAGCGGCAGGCCGCGTTCTTCCAGCACGTCGAGCAGCGGGGCGGCCAGGGCCAGCCCGCGGGCGTCGCCGAGCACGGTCGCCGGAAGCTGCAGCCCGGCCAGGCCCTGGTCGAGGGCGTGCGAGAGCCGTACGGGATCGGGGTCGGTCACCGGGGCGGCGGCCCAGGCCCCGAACGGCGCGGGCAGCGCGCGGGCGTCGGCGTGATAGGCGTCGATGAGCGGCCACGCCTCCTCCGGCGGCAGGTGCTCGATCCCGAGCGGGCTCGACAGGGAGACGAGGGCGAGGTCGAGGTGGGCGTTGCGCTTGCGCCGGATCTCCACGTCGTGGTCGGCCGGATCCGCCTCGTACGGCGGCTCGCCGTCGAGGACGAGCGTCCATCCGTCCAGGTATGGCGGGCGGGTGCGGCGGCGCAGCGCGTCGATGAGGGACGGCGTCCACAGGTGCTGGTGCACGTCCACGCTCATCGGCCGGCTCCTTCGCGAAGTACTAATTCCCTACTGAGAATACATGCTTTCGCGTCAGGTGTGACCCCGGGGCGGATGACGCACCCGCCCCGGGCCGGTCAGTCGTCGCCGAGGATCATGTTGAGGATCCAACTGATCACGCCGACGACGATGGCGCCCCAGAAGGCGGCCACGAATCCGTCGACGTGGAAGGGGAGGTCGAGCTGCTCGGCGAGCCAGCTCGTGAGCAGGAGCAGGGCGGCGTTCACCACCAGGGCGAACAGCCCCAGCGTGAGCACGTAGAACGCGCAGCCGATCGTCTTGATGATCGGCTTGATGACGGCGTTCACGAGGCCGAAGATCAGCGCGACCGCGAGGAGGGTGCCGATCTGCTTGGCGGTGGAGCCGGCGCTGACGGTGATGCCGTCCACCAGCTTGGTGGACGCCCACAGGGCCGCGGCCACCACGATGATCTTGAGTAGGACCTTCACCTCAAGAATCCTTCCATGGCACGGCAAAGAGTGCGCGCTTCGCGGGTGGCCGGAATGGGCGGCCCGCGTCGAGGGTGGGAGGAGCTGTGCCGAGGGCCGGGGGGACGGTAAAAAGCCGGTCCGATTTCGGCGGTCTTTCTCCCACCTCGGGGGTATAAGCGGCAAACCTGGGGGAAACCGACGAGTTGGGGGTGAGATCGGATGGACGTGGAAGAGCTCGAGTCGCTCCCCGCGAAGGAGCTGCACGACCGTGCCGTGCGCTACGCCGTACGGCACGGCGACCTGGGATTCCTGTGGGATCTGCTGAAGGTCATCCCGGCGGCCGAGGCCGCGAGCGGCAACAGCGACGAGACCGCGAACGACCTCAGCAGGGTCTCGGCGCTGCTCAGTGACGCGATCGGGGCGGGCGAGGGCGAGCTCGGCGACGCGCTCCGGCCGGTCTATGTCGAGTATCTGTCCAAACACCCTGACGCCTGAGCAAAGGGACGAACGCTCAGCAACTTCTCATCTCCGCACGTCACAATGGCGACGTGGTCAAGACACAGGTGCTGGTCGTCGACGACGAACCCGAGGTCCGCGACGCGATCGCGCGGGCGCTGCGCGTGGAGGGGTACGGCGTGGCGACCGCCGGGGACGGCATGGACGCCCTCGACGCCATCGACGGTGCGGCGCCCGACCTCGTGGTGCTCGACGTGCTCATGCCGGGCATGAACGGCATCGAGGTCTGCCGGACGCTGCGCGGAGACGGCAACCGGCTGCCCGTGCTCATGCTGACGGCCCTGGACGGCATCGGCGACAGGGTGGCCGGCCTGGACGCGGGAGCCGACGACTACCTGGTGAAGCCGTTCGCGCTGGAGGAGCTGTTCGCCCGGGTGCGCGCCCTGCTGCGCCGCGCCGCGCCACCCCCTGAGGCCGGGTTCGCCGACCTGGTCCTGCTGCCCGACAGCAGGCAGGCCCGCCGCGGCCGGCGGCTCATCGACCTGACCAGGACCGAGTACGCCCTGCTCGATCTGCTGATCCGCAACGGCGGCCAGGTGCTGACCCGGCAGCTCATCCTCGAACGCATCTGGGGCTACGGCTTCCGGCCCGGGTCGAACCCGCTGGAGGTCTATATCGGCTATCTGCGCAAGAAGACCGAGGCGGGGGGCGAGCCGCGGCTGATCCACACCGTCCACGGCCTCGGGTACGCGCTCAGGGAGCCCACCGCTTCTCCCACCGGGGAGGAGCCGTGAAGCTCCGGTGGCGGCTCGCGATGGCCTCCGCGCTGGCCGGCGCGGTCAGCGTGATCGTCGCGATCGTGGCCGCCTACGTCATCACCTGCCGCCGGGTCGATTGGGCGATGGACCACTACGGGACGTACGAGCGCTACGGAGGCTACGGCGATGCGCCCCCCAACGGCGTGCTGGCGGCCCTCGCCGACGTCGACGACCTGGGCTGGCCGTTCTTCGCCGTGGCGCTCGGCGGCCTGGTGCTGTCGGGGGCGCTCGGCTGGCTGGCCGCCCGGGCGGCGCTGCGGCCGGTCAACGCGCTCAAGGACGCGGCGGGACGGGTGGCGACCACCCGGGATCTGACCACCAGGATCGACGTGACAGGGGACGACGAGCTCGGCAGCCTGGCCCGCAGCTTCAACACCATGCTCGACGCTCTGGAACGCTCCGCGAAGTCGCAGAAGCGCCTCGTCGCCGACGCCTCCCACGAGCTGCGCACCCCGCTCACCGCCCTGCGGACCAACATCGAGCTGCTGATGAGAGGTGACCTGCCGCAGGAGGTCCACGAGGAGGTGAGCCGGGCCGTGATGAGCGGCCTGGAGGAGCTCACGGCGCTCGTCTCCGACGTGGTCGAGCTGGCCCGCGACGAGGAGCCCGCCGTGCTCGTGGAGAGCGTGCACCTCGACGAGCTTGTGGAGCGGGAGGTCACCAGGGCGGCCAGGCACTGGCCGTCGACGGCGTACTCCCTGTCGGCGGAGCCGACGGTGGTGCGGGGAGTGCCCGACCGGCTCGCCCGGGCCGTCGCCAACCTGCTCGACAACGCGGCCAAGTACAGCCCGTCCGGCGGCCTGGTCGAGGTGTCGTTGCGGGGCGGCGTGCTGACGGTGCGCGACCACGGGCCCGGCATCTCCCCGGATGACCTGCCGCACGTCTTCGACCGCTTCTACCGCGCGCCCTCGGCGCGGTCGCTGCCCGGATCGGGGCTGGGCCTGGCCATCGTGGGCCAGGTCGTGGACAGCCACGGCGGTAGCGTGTCGGCCAGTACCGCCCCCGGTGGAGGGACGCTCGTCCGGCTGGCGCTGCCAGTAGGGTGAGGTCATGGGCTCTGTACGCGTCGAGCGCACCGAAGACGGGTTCGTCGCCCGCAACGAGCGCGGTGCCGAGATCACGATGGGCTCCGGTGACGGTCTGTTCACCCCGGTGGAGCTGCTGCTGGCGGCCGTCGGCGGCTGCAACGTCATGACGGTCGAGCCGCTCACCGCCAAGCGCGGCCACCGGCTCGTACGGCTGGCCGTCGAGGTCTCCGCCGAGAAGGAGAGCCCGACGCTGCTGCGCTCGGTCACCGTGACCTACGACGTGGAGTTGCCTGCGGAGGACACCGGCGAGGTCTTCGAGGCCGTCGCCGAGCGGGTCCACGAGCGCCACTGCACGGTGAGCCGGTCGCTCCAGAAGGGCACCGAGGTCAGGCTGGACCTCGGGAAGTAGCACGGGCGGCCGGAGCCCGTTCGGATGTAGGCCGGAAATCAACCTGCCTATGACGAGTTCATGACAGGGCCGCTTGTACTGTTGAAGCAGGTCCTCGGGAGAGGGCGACAGACTTTCTTAATAAAGGACGCGGATGGGGGAACCGCGTCCAGAAAGCGGGGGCCCGCCGGTGCCTTTGGGGAGGGCATTCCTGGCGGAACCGCTTTGATCCGGAGCCGGGCAGTTGGGGGACTGCCCGGCTCCGGCATTTCCAGGGTCCTGTACCCGTTCTCCGCCCCGTCGTCCCCTCCTCGCCGGTGGGGTGTCCACGAGCTCCGGCCGGGTCGGACACTGCGCCGAGCTCCGATCCTCCGCGAAGCCCGCACCGCTCCACTCATGTCCGGCCCTTCGGTGCGGCCCGCTCCGCCCCACCCCCGTCTGCGCCTTCGCTCCGGTCCGCTCCGTGTCCGGGCCTTCGCTCCGGTCCGCTCCGCTTCATCCGTGTCCGGGCCTACGCCCCGGCCTCCAACCACGGTGAACGTCGATGGACAGTGCAATGGACAGGGAACAGGCCTCGGCCCGGCCGCCGCCCTCGGTGAGTCCGACAGTGTCCTCTGCGTCCTCGCCAGCGAACGGGCCTCGCTCCCGCCGTCCCGGCAGAGTCCGATAATCCCCTCCCCGTCCTTGCGCGGAGCGGGGCTCGTCCCGGCCCATCCCGGGGAAAACGACCTTTGCCTTGGTAAACCGGCGGTCTTCCTCTCGCTCGGCGGCTCCGCTTTTGCTGTGAGCTGCTTCAGCGCGCCGTCCCCGGTGATTTCCTTTGTGGTCTCTTGCCGTACGGCCTCTGCGCTTTACCGTGTGTGGATCGCGCCTGCGGTCACGCACCGTCAACATCACAAAGGTGAGGCGGCGAGCGGTGGGCCCTCTTGGGGTAAACAGGGCCAGGGGTAGATCTTCTGGGAGCTATGCGACATATACTTTGCTTCGTCCTGACTCGTCCTGTAGTGTCCTATTTGCCGCCGACCGGTGGCTGGATTGGACTTGGAGAGGAGATCACCGTGGGTGACCCCACACCGACCTCTGAGCCAAGGCATCTCGGATCACACGTCTGACTCACGACGGCCTTCCGGCCGATCGCCATAGCTTCAGCGCACACGCCTCCGGGTGACCGACTTCTTCCGCCCGGACACGTGGCCCGTCTTCGTGGTCTGCCGCACGCAGGTCCCTAGATGACGCATGGCCATTCTTTGTCGTCTCACGAAAGATCCCCAGCCCTGATGAAGACTCTGTTTGGCCTGCGTGGCAACCGACGCCTCACCGCTGCGGCGACGCTTGTCGGTGCGGCGGCCGTCACCGCGTCCCTCGTGGCCGCCGTGCCCGCGCCCGTCGAGCAGCCGGTCAAGGAGGCCGCAAACGTTTCCGCCGCCCTGCCGGCGCTCCAGCCCTCCCTCGCCCTTCCGACGCACGAAGAGGTCCTGCTCCAGGGCAGCACCACCGGCTCCTACTTCTGGGACGACGCCTCGGGCCGCCAGGGCGACACGGGCACGCCGGCCATCGGCGCACCCATGCAGCAGGGGCTGTTCGCCAGCCCGAGCTGGCCGCTCGGGACCGAGGGCTACATCTTCTACAAGGGCAAGAAGGCCAAGTTCTTCATCGGCGACCGCGGCCCGGGCGTTCCCTCGGACAGCGGCGTCATGCTCGACATCGACGGCAAGACCTTCGCCGAGCTCACCGGCACCACCTGGAACGAGGACACGCTGAGCGTCAGCGGCGACGAGGGCCACATCCCGATCCAGTACGTCATCACCAAGTGGGGCGACGGGCCGGGCCTGCGCGGCGAGCCGGTGCCCTTCTCCAGCGGCGCCTGGCGGAGCTGAGCCACGACATACCGATCACTGAGCGATGTGCGCGACCTTCGCGGGACTGCTAAGGTTACGGACATCGCGGGCGCCGCTAGCTCAGTTGGTTAGAGCAGCTGACTCTTAATCAGCGGGTCCGGGGTTCGAGTCCCTGGCGGCGCACCAGATGAAAGCCCAGGTCGGCATAGCCGATCTGGGCTTTCTCTATCTCTGCGGCCCTCCGCGCCCTGCCTTCCCCGCGCCGTCTTCCGTGCCCCCGTCTTCCCCGCGGCGCCTTCCGCCCCCTGCCTTCCCCGCGTGGCCTGTCGTGCCCCCCGCCTTCCCCGCGTGGCCTTCGGCTCCCCGTCTTCCGGGCCCCGTCCTCCGCGTGCCGTCTTCCGCTCCGCTCCGCTCGCTCGATCTCGGCTTGTGGATAGGGCGTCGGTTGTGATCCCACGTTTGTGCTGGTCAAGCTTGTTTTCGAGCGTGTGTTCGGTTAGCCTCTGAAGTAGTTGTTACGGATGAGTGTGGTTGGCGTTCTGGGTCTGTGGCCTCTGTGCCGGTTGATGAAGTAGCCGAGTCTGTGTGAGTAAGTTTCGGTCCAGGTGACCGGGAGCCCATGATGCTTTCGTCTTCGGCCTGTGAAGGAGGTCCCCGCCGATGCCAGGCCCGTCCGCGTCCACCTTGTTTCAGGTGCCCTCCACGCCGCCCAGGACGCAGGGACGGTGCGGGCAGAGCGTCCCGTCCGTCGCTCGCGCGCCTGGCGCGCCCACTTCGCCGCCTGTGCCGTCCGCTTCTGATCGCGCCCGCTCCTCCTCTCCGCACAGGGTGAGCGGAGCCGGCGCGTTTCCGCCGCCGCGCACTGCGGTTCCGATTCCGGACGGGCTCACGATGACACCTCCAGGTGTCGAACTGGCCGGGCTGCTCGCCGAGGTGAATGTGGAGCGCGTCTCGGGGTTCGACACGGTGGAGGTGCTCAAGGCGGCCTACCGGCAGGTCTGCCATGACCGGGCGTGGTTCTTGCGGACCTTGCTGGAGGTGGGACTGCGGGACTCGTTCTCGGGCGACGATGTGGTGCGGTTGGAGGTGCCGGACGAGTTCGGCCCGGATGAGGCGCGGGCGGCACTGGTGTGGTCACGCCGCCGCGCCGATTCAACCTTCGAGCTGGCGTGGAATGTTCACCGCCGGTTGCCGATCCTGGGCGAGGCGATGCTGGCCGGGATCTTGGACGAACCCCGGGCGGTTGCGTTCGTCCGTTGGACCGTGGGGTTGACCGACGAGCAGGCCGCTCTGGTGTGCGACCAGCTCGTGCCCCAGGCGTCCTCTTGGACGGTGGGGGAGTTGATCGAGCGGATCCAGCGCCTGGCGTTGGCGATCGATCCTGCCTGGGCCGAGCGCCGCTACACCGAGGCGGTACGCCGCCGCCGCGTAGTGGGGACTCGCACTGAGGACGGCACCGCAACCGTGTCCGGACTGGATCTGCCACTGGATCGGGCGGCGGCCGGGTGCGACCGAATCGACGAATTGGCGCGGGCGTGTAAGCGGGCCGGCGACCGTCGTCCAATCGACCACATCCGGGTGGACCTCTTCCTCGGAAGCCTGGACGGCACGTTCGAGGGGATGTCGGATGAGGAGATCGTCACCCACGTCCTCTCCCACCCCTTTCACGACAGCCTCGCCGCCCAAGAGGACGATGACGGTGACGCGCCCGATGGTGACATCAGCGTCGGCGGCAGTAGTGGTGGCGGCAGTAGCCGGGGCGGCGATGACGGCCCTGACCACCCCGGAGGCCGTGGCGGCGTGCGCCCTGGCACCGACGACCCCAACCTTCCTGACGGTGACACCAGCGTCGGCGGCAGTAGCAGGGGCAGTGGTGACGGCCCTGACCACCCCGGAGGCCGTGGCATGCGTCCTGACGGTGACCTTGATGAGTCGGGTGGCGGTCGCATCGGCGGGGCCAGCGGCGCTGACGGTTTCACCGACGCGGACGCCGACGCCGACGGTGGCACGGCCGAGGACGATCGTGACGCCGAGACGGGTAGCCATTCGGAGGATGGGGCGGACGGACTGTCGCCCGCAAGCGGCTCACACTCAACGGAGCCATACCACTCAGGGCCGGAGGGAACAGCGCCTCGTGCGCCTACGCCGGATCACCAGACAGGGCGGGGTGGGGCCGAGTCTGACAAGCGGGTGCCCGACAAGCTCGTGCCTGACATAGCTGGGTCCGGTAAGGCTCGGTCTGGTCAGGCCGGTCCCGGCAGGCTCGTGCCCGACAAGGCTGGGTCCGTTAAGGCTGGGTCCGACAAATCCGGGCCCGCCAGGGCGGGGTTCCGGCATGCCCAAGCTCGTGCTCAGGCGGATGCCGATGCCCGGCCGAGCGCCGGAGGGTGGATGGTGCGAGAGATCCGGGTGGAGCTCACCACGCTGCTCGGCCTGGACAAGCATCCCGCCCATCTGCCTGGCTGGGGGGTTATCCACCCCGGCCTGGCCCGGCGCATCGTCGAGGGCATGCTCGCCGGTCAGTGGCGATACGCCATCTGCTACGACAGTGGCCATCTGGCGCTGACCGGGCTCACCCGGGCCCGCCCCCACACCCCCGGCCGGAACCGCCCCGCCCGTGACCGGCGGCGTAGCGGTCTCGTCGAACTACAGATCACCCTCAGTCACCTGCGGATGCTGGCCGCCCAGCCCGCCGGCGTCCTTGGAGCGTGGGCGCCGGTCGTCGCGGAGTTGTCCGCGCACGCCGCCCTCCTCCTGACCACCGGCGAGGCCGCCACCGCTTCTGACGACACCGTGGCCGTCGACACCGTGTCCGCCGGTGCTGCACCTGATAGCACCGCATTCGACGGCGCCGCCCTGGGCGGCCCCGTCCAGAGTGCTGCCATACAGGACCGTGATGAGGCAGACGCCCGGCACGAGGACCGGTACGGGAACGGCATGGCGGACGGGCGAGCAGAGGGGTTGGCGGACGGCGCGGCGGATTCGGAGCGGCGGCGTCAGGCCGGAGCGGCGTTACGACGATATGTGCAAATCCGGGGCCGGGTCTGCTCCTGGCCCGGTTGTCGCACGCCCGCCACCCGGACCGACCAGGACCACATCCTCCCATGGGCTGAGCAGGGGCCCACGAAGGCGGAGAACCTGCACCTGGCCTGCCGCCACGACCACCGCGCCCGGCACCACGGCGGTTGGCGCGTCAGCACCGCCGGCCCGCACGTGGTCGTTTGGACCAGCCCGCTGGGGCACCGCTATCCCAGCCCTCTTCCGAAGATCATCATCACCACCTGCAGTCCTCATCCCCGCAGTCAGACCAACACACCGGCCTACCGGTACCTCGGCGACCTCTCCGACACCCCCACCATGAGTCCGGCCAGCGAACCACCGCTTCCGCAGGAGGCTCCCCAAGCGCAGACGGGAGTAGCAACGCCACCGAAGCCGGAGGGCGAGGCCGGGACGCACGGATCGTTGCTCGGAGACGAACGTGACGAACCGCCGTTCTGACACCTCCCAGGACCGACAGGCAGGGCTGGACACGGAGCGGTCGAACATGGAGCGGTCGAACACGGAACGGCCAGGCCGCCGAGCGACCAGCCACCGAGCGAGCAGGCACGGGGCGGCAAGGCATCGAGCGAGCAGGTACCGGGCGAGCCAGGCACAGGGCGAGCAGGTACCGGGCGACAGCCGAGCCGGTGGGAGGGGCCGAGTGGGTCGATTGGGCCGGGTCGCCTCCCGAGGGCCGCCCTGCGCCGCGCGAGCCCGCGCCGGCTCCGCCGCCGGGCCGGCCGCGCCAAGTCGACTGGGCCGGATGGGCTCGGGATGTCCGCCTCCTTGTGACCGTCACCGTCGACCGCGTCGTGGCGCGGATCGAGAACCTGCCGTCGCCGGCACCCGTGAGCGGGCGCTCTCCGAGGAGAATCCGTGGGACGAAAGGCGCAGCGGGGGTGCAGTGGCGATGATTCGATCCGATTCGCCCATAAGATGAGGTTGGGGTGCCGGGAAGTCTGGTCGGCGGTCGTCGAACCGAGCCCGGAAACGGAGCGCCCATGGCCCCGAGCCGCCGTCTGTCCCTTCTTGGTCCCAGTTCCCGGGCCGAGACCCGGCGCATCGCCGACATCCTCCGTAAGGAGACGATCGGCGGCGCGCTGCTCCTGATCGCCGCCGTCGCGGCCCTCGTCTTCGCCAACTCGCCCTGGTCGGAGGCGTACGCGGGACTGCGCTCGGCGACGATCGGGCCGGCTGAGTGGCACCTGGACCTCAGCCTCGCCAAGTGGGCCTCGGACGGGTTGCTGGCGATCTTCTTCTTCGTCGCCGGCCTTGAACTCAAGCGCGAGTTCGTGGCCGGGGATCTGCGCGATCCTCGCCGGGCCGTCGTTCCGGTCGCGGCGGCGGTCGGCGGTGTGATCGTCCCGGCCCTGCTCTACCTGCTGGTCAACTCGCTCATGGACGGCGAGGTGCGGGGATGGGCGACCCCGACGGCCACCGACATCGCGTTCGCGCTGGCGGTGCTCGCCGTGGTGGGGCGGAGACTGCCCGCCGCGCTGCGCACGTTCCTGCTGACGCTGGCCGTCGTGGACGACCTGCTGGCCATCGTGATCATCGCGGTGTTCTACACGTCGCACCTGTCGGTGCTGCCGCTGCTGGCGGCGCTGGTGCCGCTCGGCGTCTTCACCGTGCTGGTGCAACGGCGGGTTCGCTCGTGGTGGCTGCTGCTCCCGCTGGCCGCAGTGACCTGGGGGCTGGTCCACGCCTCGGGCGTGCACGCGACGGTGGCCGGGGTGCTGCTCGGCTTCGCCGTTCCCGTCCTGCGCAGTGAGAAGGCGGGCGGCCCGGAGGCGGGGCCTGGGCTCGCCGAGCACTTCGAGCACCGGTTCCGCCCGATCTCGGCCGGGGTGGCCGTGCCGCTGTTCGCGTTCCTGTCCGCGGGGGTGTCGCTCGGCGGGCTGGGCGGGGTGACGAACCTGCTCGCCGACCCGGTGTCGCTGGGCGTCGTCGTCGGGCTCGTCGTGGGCAAGCCGCTGGGGATCATGGCGGCCACCTGGTTGACCGCCCGCTTCACCCGCGCGGACATCGACGAGGGGCTGGCGTGGGTGGACGTCGGCGGGCTGGCGATCCTGTCCGGCATCGGATTCACGGTGTCCCTGCTCGTCGGCGAGCTGGCGTTCGGGCTGGGCACGGCCCGCGACGCCCAGGTGAAGCTGGCGGTCCTGACCGGCTCGCTGGTCGCGGCGCTGCTGGCGACGGTGGTGCTGCGGCTGCGCGACCGCGCGTACCGGCGACTCGCCGAAGCCGAAGCCGAAGCCGAAGCCGGAGCCGACGCCGGCACCGGCACCGAAGCCGGCACCGACGCCGACGGGTTCGCGGCCGGGTCCACGTTCACCAAGTGACGGGCAGCGCCTGAAAGCCTCCGGCCAGCCTGTCGGTGTGCGCCTTCAGCTCCTCGTACGGCACCGCGAGCGCCAGCGTGGGGAAGCGCGTGAAGAGGGAGCCGAAGACCGCGCGCAGTTCGACCCTGGCCAGGGACGCCCCGAGGCAGTGGTGCGGCCCGTGGCCGAACCCGACGTGCGGCTGGGGATCGCGCCGCCGGATGTCGAACGTGTCGGGGTCGGGGTAGGCGCGCTCGTCCCTGTTGGCCGCCGGGGTGGACAGCATGATCAGCTCACCTGCCCGGATCCGCACCCCCGCGACCTCGACGTCCTCGTGCGCGTAGCGCACCAGCCCGTGTTCGCTCGGCGACGCCACCCGCATGATCTCCTCGACCGCGCCGTCCACGAGGGTGGAGTCGTGCATCAGCGCGTCACGCTGGGCGGGGTTGCGCAGGAACAGCAGCACGCCGTAGTCGATCTGGTTGACCGTGGTCTCGTGGCCGGCGAACAGCAGGCCGCCCGCGATCCTGGCCACGTCGTCCTCCGGCAGCGAGGCGTTCGCCAGGTCGGAGTAGACGTCCTCGCCCGGGTCGTCCCGCTTCGCCTTCACGATCTCGTAGGTGTACGTGTTCATCTCCAGCTGGGCGGCGGCGGATCGCTCGGGATCGGTCAGGTCGGTCATCGCCTCGGCCATGGCCCGGAACCTGTCCCTGTCCTCGTACGGCACGCCGAGGAGCTCGCAGATCACCTGGATCGGCAGCGGGAGCGACAGGCCGGCGTGCAGGTCCGCGGGCGGGCCCTGCTCGGCGAGCCCGTCGAGCAGGTTCTCGACCAGCGAGCCGATCCGGTCCGACAACCTCCGCATGCGGCGGGCCGAGAACGCGGGGGTGAGCAGGCGCCGCATCTCCTTGTGGACCGACCGCTCCTTGGCGTACTCGCCGGTCGGGCCGCCGAGCAGGGCGTTGTTCGACAGGCGGGCCGCGGTCTCGGGGGTGGGGTGGGAACGGCCGAACCTGTCGTCGGCGAACACCTGCCGTATCTCCTCGTAGCCCGTGATCAGCCACGCCTCGTCGCCCATGGCGGTCGTGACCTTGGTGATCGGCGCTCTCGCTCGCATTTCGCCGAAGCCGGGGGATATCCCCAGGACGTCCGGCCGCTCGAACGGCAGTCGCGGGAGTCCGGGCATAAGTGACCTTCCCTTCGTCGGATGTCGGCCCTCTCGAATTTCTCCCCTGACTCTCTGTCCGGCAAGGTAGTAAAACCATGTCTGTCATGACCGGATAAGGGACGTTTGCCGCGGATGCCGCCTCGTGCCCGGCCGCGCTCGTTCAGGCCGCGCTCGTTCAGGCCGCGCTTGTTCAGGTCGCCTTCTCGTGCCCAGCCACCCATGCCCCACGAACACCAGTGCCGTTCCGGCGGCCCGGCATGAGACGGGTGGTACGGGAGGAACGGGGATCAAGTCGTGGTGAAGTCACCGCAACCGGCGGAAGATCTTCATCGGGGCCGGGGTGGCGGCGCCGCCGGAGGGGGGAGACCGCTTCTCACTACCAATCGTGTCCGGATGAGCACACCGTTGTCTCCCGGCACAGAGCCTGGAGGTGGTGACGAGTGCGGTTCTCAGCCGAGGACGCTGCCTGGAGACAACTGAGCAGCGAGTACGCCGGTCGCTGGTCGATCTGGAGGAGCGACGCCGGCCGCTGGTACGCGACCCGGCTGACCAGGTCGCTGTCCCGGATCGAGATGGACCGGGGCCTGATCATGACCGCATGCGGCGAGAGCGCGGACGAACTGCGCGCGTTGCTCACCGCGCAGGAGGGCCTGACGGGCCAGACGCTCTCCTCGTGACGCCCAGACGTGGGCCCGGCCCCGCTGCCGGGCTCACGCCCCAGGAACCCGTCGCAGCTCGGCCCTGAGCCCTCTCCGCAAGGCCCCTGCGAGGGTCATGGGATGGATGGGAAAATCCCTCTCATGACAGAACCTGCGGTTCGCGAACCCGTCCCCCCGACCGGCACGCAGCACACGATCGCCGCGCACGGATACGCGGCGACCGTCACCGAGGTGGGCGGAGGCCTCCGGGCCCTGACGTACAACGAGCGGCCGCTGGTCATGTCGTACCCCGCGGATGCGCAGCCGGTGGGCGGCGCCGGGCAGTTGCTGCTGCCCTGGCCCAACCGGGTGCGCGACGGCAGGTACGACTTCGACGGCGAGACCAGGCAGCTCGCGATCACCGAGCCCAGGACCGGCAACGCCGCGCACGGCTTCGCCCGCCTGATGCCCTGGACGGTCCTCGACCGGGACGACGCCTCGATCCGGCTCGGGCTGCGGCTGTTCCCGCAGCTCGGCTATCCCCACGTGCTCGACCTGACCGCGGCGTACGCCCTGGGAAAGGCCGGCCTGGAGGTCGAGGTGACGGCCGTCAACGTGGGAGAGGGCGTGGCGCCATACGGCATAGGCGCGCACCCCTACCTCACCCTCGGCGAGGAGACGGTGGACGACGCCGTGCTCGAGGTGCCCGCGGCCGAGTGGACCCCGGTGGACGAGCAGCAGATCCCGGTCGGCCGCCGCCCTGTCGAGGGCACGGAGTACGACTTCCGCGTGGGACGCCGCATCGGCGGCACGGTGCTCGACACCCCCTACACGTCCCTGCGGCGCGACGGCGACGGGCTGGTGCGGGCCCGGCTCCGGACGGCCGACGGCTCGCGGGGCGTGGAGATGTGGGCCGCGCCCGGCGTCGAATGGCTCCAGGTCTTCACCGGGGACACGCTGGCCGAGCCGTACCGGCGGGCCGGAGTGGCGGTCGAGCCGATGAGCTGCCCGCCGAACGCCTTCGCGACCGGCGAGTGCCTGGTGCGCCTGGCCCCGGGGGAGCGGGTCGCCCATCGCTGGGGGATCACCGCGCTCGGGTGAGAGGACAGTTCGGACGAAAATGTCCTTATGCCTCACAGTGGACACGCGAGATGATTCGGTCTGCGCGCATCGCAAGTCGGGGATGGTCGTATTTCAGCTATTTTCACGGTGACCCCAGTTGTGTGGGCACGTTCCGTGGTCGCGGGGTGGCGGCCGGGAGCGCCGAGTGCGGCGCCGCTGACGTGCGCACTCCCGGCGCAGCGCGGAAGAGCGACGGCGTTTCCTCCTTCGCGCCCATCACGGATCGGGCATTGACCGGAAACAATCTTGTTTCTTTGAATTCACATGACTGCGTTGCGTGCCGTATCTTGAGCCGTGGGAGCGCTCCCATGAGCCTAAGGAGGCGCGCGTGACTCTCCCCTTCGGTACGGCGCCGGTCGACCCGGCCCCCGTCTGGACCGCGGAATGCCTCCTGCCCGCCGTCGGCGCGAGTGTCGCCGAGGCGCGCGCTCTCGTCCGCCGCGAGCTCGGCCGGTGGGGCCTGGACGAGCTCGTGGACGACTGCTCCCTCATCGTGAGCGAACTCGCCTCCAACGTCGTACGGCACGGCGGGAACGTCTTCACCCTCCGGCTCGGCAGCAACGGCACCTGGGTGTACGGGGAGGTCTTCGACCAGGGCGACGGCGTGCCGCACCAGCGCGAGGCGGACGTCGATTCGATCGGCGGCCGTGGCCTGCTCATCGTGGACGAACTCGCCGACGACTGGGGAGTGGCCGGCTCGGGCCGGGGCGGCAAGACCGTCTGGTTCCTCGCAGGGGCGGGCAGCCCGTCGCCGCTGCCGGTCGTCCCGCACCAGATGCGCATCGCCGTCGGCTGACCCGCCGAGCTGACACACGCGGCGGCCCGCCCGGGAGCGGGCGGGCCTGTCGTCGCCGCAGGGCCTTGCCGCAGGGCCTTTCAGGGGGTCTTCGCGCCGTCGAGACGCGCGAGCACCGCGGCCGCGATCTCCTCGGGCTCGTGAGTGGAGGGGTCGACCGTCAGGTCCGCGACCTCGTGGAACCCCGGCAACCGCAGGTCGCGCTGCTCGGTCAGCATGCGTACGAGGTCGGGCTTGAAGTGCGGGCGGTGGGGGCTCGACTTCATCCGCTCGGCCAGCACCTCGGGCGGGCCGTCGAGGAAGACCACGAAGGCGGGGGCCAGCGCGCGGCGCGTCTCGGGGTCCTCGACGGTGCTGGCGGCGGCGGCGATGACAGGGGTGGGACGGGCCGCCAGCGCCTCCCGCAGCACCAGCGCCTCTCGGGCGTGCAGCTCGTCCGCGCCCAGACCGGCGGCCATCGCGGCGGCGGTCGTGCCGTACCTGGCCTCCAGATCGGCGTCGCTGTCGCGCATGGGACGGCCGAGCGCGTCGGCGAGCAGCCGGGCGACGGTGCTCTTCCCCGCGCCCATGAGTCCCATCACCACAATGGGGATATCGGTCATGACTCGCATGGTGCCCTATCCGGGCACCCACATGCGACGTTTGGAATCCGTGGAGGGGATAGAGCAGAAGGCGAAGGAGGAAACGCCATGACCATCGCCGGAAGCATCATCCTCATCATGCTGGGGGCCATCCTCACCTGGGCGGTCGACTTCACCATCGCGGGCCTCGACATCCAGGTGATCGGGGTGATCCTCATGGTGGGCGGTCTGGCCGGGCTGCTCTTCGGCATCTGGCGCCTGACGACGGTCCGCCGCAGGACCACCGTCACCGCCGCCGCCCCCGTGGACGCCACCGCCACCCGCCGCCACGTGTACGAGGAGCGGCGCTACGACGACCCCACCATCTGACCCCCTCCAACGGACTTCCGACGGTCTGAAGGGAGGCATGGACCATGCCAGGACGTAAGGAACTGCCCTCGACCCTGGAGCGCTCGCCCAAGGAGGCCCAGGAGACCTGGATCAAGGCGCACGACTCCGCCGTCGAGACGTACGGCGAGGGCCAGCGCGCCCACCGTACGGCGTTCGCCGCGCTCAAGCACTCCTTCGAGAAGGTGGGCGACCACTGGGAGAAGAAGGAGGGGCGCGGACCGTCGGACGAGCAGGCGAGGAAGGGCACGCCGAAGCAGGGCAAGACCGCCGAGGGCGTCGACGCGAACGCCTCCAAGCAGCATCTCTACGACGTCGCCAGCCGCCTCGGCATCCAGGGCCGATCGAAGATGACCAAGGACGAGCTCGTGGACGCCATCAAGAAAGCCAACCGCAAGGCGACCGCCAAGGCTCGCTGACCTCTTCCGTCACGCCGCCGGCCGCCCCACGAGGGCGGCCGGCGGCGCTCTCACGTGGACGGCGGTCCTCGATCTTCAGCGCGTCGGCCACCTGGTCGGGCCGCGCCCGCACGACGAGCCGCACGCGCCGCCGGTCCGCGTTGAGGCCCTGACGCAGGCACGCCAGGGCCGCGTCGTCCGGCAAATCGAACCGCACGACCTCCCGGTCGTTGATCGCCTCGGCGAGACCGGCCAGAAGCGCCGCGTTCACCGGGGGCACGTGGCGGACTACCCGCGGGACGCGGGGACGCCGACGGCCCGCGCCCTCGCCGCCCACCGGTAGCGGCGTTCGACCGAGCGTTCGGCTGAGTCCTCGATCGAGCGGTCAGCGGAGCAGGGACAGCACGGCCTCGCGGATGGCGCCCCTGTCGACGCCGGCGTCCTCCAGCTGCTCCTGGGAGGTCGCGCTGCCGGGCATCCGCGACACGCCCAGCTTGCGCACGGCTACCGGCACCGGCGCCGGCGCGTCCGCGAGCGCCGCGAGCACGGCGTCGCCCAGCCCGCCCTCCGGCCAGTGGTCCTCCACCGTGACGACCTTCCCGGTCGCCCTGGCCACCTCGACCAGCTCGGCCGAGTCGAGCGGCTTGATCGAGTACGCGTCGATCACGGTGACGGAGACGCCGTCCTCGGCGAGCAGGTCGGCGGCGGCCAGGGCCTCGTGCACGGTGATGCCCGCGGCCACCACGGTCGCCTGGCCGCCGGTGCGCAGGATCTTGCAGCCGCCCACCGGGAACTCCTCGTCCGGGCCGTAGATCACCGGTGTCTCGCCGCGCGTCGTCCGCAGGTAGCGGACGCCCTCCAGGTCGGCCATGTCCGCCACCAGCCGGGCCGTCTGGTTCGCGTCGCAGGGGTACAGCACGGTGCTGCCGTGCACCGCGCGGAACGCCGCGAGGTCCTCCAGCCCCATCTGGGAGGGCCCGTCCTCGCCGATCGACACCCCGCCGTGCGATCCCACCAGGCAGATGCCGGCCCGGCTCACCGCCGCCATCCGGACGAAGTCGTACGCCCTGGTGAGGAAGGCGGCGAACGTCGCGGCGTAGGGGGTCCAGCCGCGGGCGGCCATGCCGATGGCGGCGGCCACCATCTGCTGCTCGGCGATGTAGAACTCGAAGAACCGCTCCGGGTGCGCCTTGGCGAACGCCTCCAGCTTCGTCGAGTCGGCCACCTCGCCGTCGAGCGCGACGACGTCGCCTCGCGCCGTGCCGAGCGCGGCCAGCGCCTCGCCGAAGGCGGCCCGCGTGGCCACCCGCTCACCCAGCTCGTATCTCGGCAGGTCGAGCGTGCCGCCGGCATATTGGTACGGCGTGGCCGGGGCGTCCGGCGGGGTGACCTTGACGGTGAGGGAACGCGGCCCGCCGAGCTCGTCGAGCGCCTGCTCGGCGTCCTCAAGCGGCTTGCCGTGCTTGCCCTCTCGGTTCTCCACGGACGACACGCCGCGGCCCTTGCAGGTCCTGGCGATGATCGCCGTCGGGCGGCGCCGGGTCGCCCGGGCGTCGGCGAGCGCGTAGTCGATCTGGCCGGGGTCGTGGCCGTCGATCTCGATGGTGTGCCAGCCGAAGGCGCCGAGCCTCGCGGCGTACGCGCCGAGGTCCCAGCCGTGCCGGGTGGGGCCGCGCTGGCCGAGCCGGTTCACGTCGATGATCGCCGTGAGGTTGTTCAGCCCCTCGTGCCCGGCGTGCTCGAACGCCTCCCACATCGATCCCTCGGCGAGCTCGCTGTCGCCGCACAACACCCAGACGTGGTACGGCAGGCGGTCCAGCCTCCGCGCGGTCAGCGCCAGCCCCACCCCGACCGGCAGGCCGAAGCCCAGCGAGCCGGTGGCCACGTCGACGAAAGGCACCTGGGGCGTGGGATGGCCCTCCAGGCGGCTGCCGCGCCTCCGGAAGGTCAGCAACTCCTCCTCGGTGACGACCCCGGCGGCCTTGAGCATCGCGTACAGGAGGGGTGAGGCGTGGCCCTTCGAGAAGACGAGATGGTCGTTGGCGGGGTTGGCGGGATCCGCGGCGTCGACGCGCAGGTGACGCGCGAGCAGTACGGCCATCAGCTCGGCCGCCGACATCGAGGACGTGGGATGTCCCGAGCCGGCGGCCGCGGCGGCCCGGACCGAGTCCACCCGGAGCTGGGCCGAGAGTTCGCACAGGAAGCGGTAGTCAAGCTCGTCCATCGCCCTCGACTACCCCGGTACGCCCCTTCGTATCGTCGCAAAAGGTGCGTACCGCGATATGTCAGAAACGTGGATCGTCAGCGGCGGCGCAGGCCGAGACCGGCGACGGCGGCGAGCCCGAGGCCCGCGGCGATGATCAGACGGCGGTGCTGCGACATCCACAACTGCACGCTGCGGCCGTGCGACCGCCGGTCGAATCCGCCGTGCGCGCCGTAGTCCTTGTCCTCGTCCGCCGGTTCCCACAGGTTGGACACCCCGGTCGGCGCCTTCTCGCCGGTGAGCTGCGACTTCACCCCGGTTCTCGCGAGGTAGCGGTCGAGCAGCGCGGGCACCGCCCGCTGGCCCATGATCGTGGCGGCGGTCATCCCGCCGACCCAGTACTCCTTGCGCTCCGGGTGCTCGGCGGCGTAGACGAGGGCGTCGGCGGCGATCTCCGGCTGGTAGATCGGCGGCACCGGCTGCGCGTGCCGCCGCATGCGGTTCAGCCCCCAGTCGAACTGCGGGGTGTTCAGCGCCGGGAGCTGCACCACCGTGATCTTCACGCCCGAGTCCTCGGCGAGCAGCTCGGTCCGCACCGACTCGGTGAACCCGACGATCGCGTGCTTGGCGCCGCAGTACGCCGACTGCAGCGGGATCGACCGGTAGGCCAGGGCCGAGCCCGCCTGCACGATGACGCCCTTGTCGCGTGGCTTCATCATCTCCAGGGCCACCCGGGTGCCCCAGACATAGCCGAGATAGGTCACCTTGGTCTCGCGCTCGTACTCCTCGGGGGTGATCTCCAGGAACGGCGCGAACACCGTCGTGAACGCGATGTTGATCCACACGTCGATCGGGCCCAGCTCGGCCTCGGCCCGCTGGGCGGCCTGGCGGACCTGGTCGTAGTCGGAGACGTCGGCGGCGAAGGTCTTCCCGATGCCGCCCTCCGCTCCGACGTCCACGGCCGCGCCGGCGAGGCCCGCCTCTCCACGCGCGATGAGCGCCACCTTCGCGCCCTCCGCTCCGAGCTGCCGGACCACGGCGCGGCCCACGCCGCCGCTCGCGCCGGTCACCACGACGACCTTGTCCTTCAGGCTCACCTCGTCATCCTCTCGATTGCGGCCCGCCGCCCAGCCTCTTCTGCTTGCGTACGGCGGACGCCATGTAGATCGCGATGACCGCCATGATCGCCACGACGACCGCGGTCAGCACCCAGATGCGCCCGACGAAGGAAAGCACCAGAACGGCGAAGCAGAAGACCAATGCGAACGACGCGATACGGACACGGATCACGTCCATCGGCGTCGCCTCCACCATGGGCTTGCCGGTCGGAGAGCGTTGTTCTTCGGTCATGGAGCCCCCTCTACCCTCGAATCCGGTTCACTATCGCCGTTGTGGAGCGATCCGGGACATAGCCGAGCACCCGCACCTCTCCGCCGAGCTCCCTGACCAGCTCCGCCTCGGGCAGCAGGTCGGGGTGGTAGTCGCCGCCCTTGACGTACACGTCCGGCCGCACGAGCCGCAGCAGCTCGGTCGGGCTGTCCTCGTCGAAGACGGTGATGTAGTCCACGCAGCCCAGCGCCGCGAGCACCGCCACCCGGTCCTCGCACCGGTTGATCGGCCGCTCCGGCCCCTTCAGCCGGGCCACGCCGTCGTCGCCGTTGACCGCGACGACCAGCACGTCGCCGAGCCGGGCGGCCTCCTCCAGACAGGCGACGTGGCCGCGGTGCAGCACGTCGAAGCAGCCGTTGGTGAAGACGATCCGCTTGCCCTCGGCGCGGTCGCGCTCCAGGCACGCGGCCAGCCGCTCGGGCGGCAGCGCGGTGCCGGGGCGCAGCGCCTGCAGCAGATCCTCGCGGGAGCAGGCGGCCGTCCCCTGACGGCGCACCACCACGCTCGCCGCCGCCTGGCCGATGTCGGCGGCGAGATCGGGCTCCGCGCCCGCCGCCAGGGCGAGCGAGAACGCCGCCGTGAAGGTGTCGCCCGCGCCGATGCTCATCGTGTCGGGCGCGGGGGTCGCGTACGTGCGGTGCGGCTGCCTGCCGCGCCGGTGCAGCAGCGTGCCCTCGCCGTCCAGCGTGGTCACCACGAGGTCGGCGCCGGTGGCCTCGATGAGGTCCTCCGAGCGCGCGGACAGGAACGCCACCCGGTCGTGGTCGTCCCCCTCGCCCAGCAGCCGCCGCACCTCGGCGAAGTTGGGCAGCACGGCCGTCGGCCGGCAGTCCCGCCAGGCGGCAACGTCGTGGGCGTCCACAACCAGGATCGGCGCGCCCCGCGATCCCTCGCTGCGGTCGATGCTGAGGTCGCACAGCACCCGGCGGACGTTCGGGGTGCACACCCCGCCGCCGTAGTCGCAGGCGATGATGACGTCCGCGTCCGCGGCGAGCCGGGTGATCTGCTCGATGAGGTCGCGCTCGGCCGCCTCCGGCAGCGGCGCCGCGTCCTCCTCGTCGTAGCGCGCCACGATCTGGCCGTCGGTCAGCACCCGGCGCTTGACCGAGGTCCGCCAGCTCCGCACGATGACCAGGCCCTCGATGTCGAGCCGTCCCAGGGTCGCGTTGAGCGTCGCCCCGGCGGGGTCGGCGCCGGTGACACCCACCATGTGGACCCGTGCGCCCAGGGCGGCCAGGTTCACCGCGGTGTTGGCGGCGCCGCCCGGCTGGTCCTCGATCTGCTCGACGGTCACCACCGGCACCGGGGCCTCTTGAGCCATGCGCTTCGTGTGGCCCCGCAGCCACGAGTCGAGCATCACGTCCCCGACGACGACGGCCGTGACTTCACCGAAACGGTTGAGCGTCTCTTCCGTCATACCTCGGCGGCTACCCCCGCAGACGCTGGGGAAACAACAGGCACGGCAGACCCGGCCGCGCGGTTTGGGGCCGCCGCACCGGGGTAACCGGGATCAGACGTCGCTCCACACGAGTGCTTCGCCGGGGGTCAGCCGGCGGGCCGGACGAATGGGGGGTGTCCGATGCACGACGGGACGAAGCGGGTGGTCGTCCGTCCGCGGGGCGGCTCGCACCCATGAGCGAGCGAAGCGAGCGAATCGGACGAGACCTCAAGCCACCAGGCGAGGGGGACGCATGAGCGCGCTGCTCGTGGAAGGAGTCGAACGGATCGCGGTGCTGAGGGCCAACGCCCTCGGCGACCTGCTGCTGGCGCTGCCCGCCATCGGGGCGCTCAGGCGGGCCTACCCCGCCGCCAAGATCACTCTGCTCGGCCGTGAATGGCACGCACGGTTCCTGCGCGATCGCCCGGGCCCGGTGGACGAAGTGGTGGCGTTGCCGCCCATCGCCGGCGTCTCCTCCCCGCACGACGGGTCCGCCGCTCCCGAGGAGCTGTACGACGACCTGCGTCGGCGCAGGTTCGACCTGGCCGTCCAGATGCACGGCGGCGGGCGCAACTCCAATCCGTTCATCCGCCGCCTCGGCGCCCGGGTGACGGCCGGCCTGCGCACCCCCGACGCCGCGCCGCTCGACCGCTGGGTGCCGTACGTCCACTACCAGCACGAGACCCTGCGCTACCTGGAGGTGGCGGGGCTGCTCGGCGCGGCCGCCACCGAGATCGAGCCGAGCATCGCGGTCGTGAGAAAAGACTGGGCCGAGTTGAACCGCACGCTCGGCAAGGTGCCTCGGGGACTGGTGGCGATCCACCCGGGCGCGGGGGACCGGCGCAGGAGATGGCCGCCGGAACGCTTCGCCGAGGTCGCCGACCGCCTCGGACGGCCGGTGGTGGTGACCGGCGTCGAGGAGGAGCGAGAGGTCGTCGAGAAGGTCGTCGCGCAGATGCAGACCCCCGCGAGGGCCGTCGTCGGAGAGCTGTCCCTCGGCGGGCTCACGGCCCTGTACGCCGCCTGCGACCTGCTCGTCTCCAACGACACCGGGCCGCGTCACCTGGCGGCGGCGACCGGCACCCCCACCGTGGGGATCTACTGGTGCGGCAACATGATCAACTGGGGCCCGCTGAGCCGGGGGCACCAGCGGCCGCTGATCTCCTGGACGTCCGGCTGCCCGGTCTGCGGGACGCCCGCCGACCCCAAGCTGGGCATGCGGGAGTGCGGTCACCAGGACGTCTCGTGGGTGGGTGACGTGAGCGTGGACGAGGTGCTCGACCAGGCGTGGGAGCTGCTGCGATGAGTGCGGTCGCCCACAAGGCTCCCGCGCGGAAGTCCCCTTCGGAGCTCGCCGAGAAGGCCAAGGTCTTCGAGACACCGCCCGTCGAGCTGCGGCCCAGCGACCCGGGCGAGCCGGGCATCCGCCGCAGGCGCCGCGGGCGCGGGTTCAGCTACACCTGGGCCTCCGGCCGTCCCGTGAAGGACCGCGCCACCCTGCGCCGGATCAGGGCCCTCGCGATCCCGCCGGCCTGGACCGACGTGTGGATCTGCGCCCATCAGAACGGCCACCTCCAGGCCGTGGGCACCGACTCGGCGGGCCGGCGGCAGTACCGCTATCACGACGAGTGGCGCAGGCAGCAGGACGAGGCCAAGTTCGACCACGTGCTGGAGATCGCCCGGCGGCTCCCGCCGTTCCGTGAGCGGGTCGCGCGCGACCTGCGCGGCGACGAGCTGAGCCGCGAGCGCGTGCTGGCCGCCGCCGCGCGCATGCTCGACATCGGATTCTTCCGGGTCGGCGGGGAGGAGTACACCGACTCCTTCGGCCTGGCCACGCTGAAGACCTCGCACGTGAAGTGTGGCGACGGCGAGGTCGTGTGCCGCTACCTGGCCAAGGGCCGCAAGGAGCGGGAGCAGGTGCTGGCCGACGCCGACGTGTGCGCGGTGCTGACGGCGCTGTCGAAGGGGCACCGGGGCGAGCTGCTGCGCTACCGCACCGACGAGGGCTGGGTGGACGTGCGGAGCGCCGACATCAACGCCTACCTGAAGGAGACGTTCGGCACCGACGTCTCGGCCAAGGACTTCCGCACCTGGCACGCCACGGTGCTGGCCGCGGTCGGGCTCGCCGTCTCCCGCCCCGTACGCAGCGGCGCGGGGCGCAAGCGGGCCGTCTCCCGGGTGATGAAGGAGGTGTCGGAATACCTGGGCAACACGCCGTCGGTCTGCCGCGCCTCCTACGTGGATCCACGCGTCGTCGCGCTGTACGAGAAGGGACGGACGATCCCTCTCGAACGGCTGGGCGAGGACACCGGCGAGGGCCGGCTCGCCACCCACGGGCCGGTCGAGGAGGCCGTCATCGAACTCCTGCGCGGAGCGCCCGCACGGCGGCGTTGACCACCTGGGCGGCGGGGACGGCGCTGTCGAGATGCGGGCTGTCGAGATGCGGGCCGCCGAGATGCGGGCCATCCTGCAGGACCGGGTGCCGCGGGTCCGCCGTGGACACGAGCACCGAGGGCGTCCGATAGGCCGCGGCGAGCCGCGTCATCGCGACGTCGCCGCTGATGACCAGCCGGGCCCCGGCGACCAGCGCGCACAGCTCCCGGAGCGAGGTGCGGCCCGCGAGCACGATCTGCGGCGGCAGCACCGCCCGGGTCGCGACCAGCAGGGCCATCGGCCGCTCCCGCGAGCTGCCGGTTATCACGACGGGCAGGCCCTCGTCCGTCAGCATCCGCGCCACCTCGGAGAACCGGTCGGCGGGCCAGCGCAGCGACGTGCCGCCCGCGCCGGGGTGGATCACGACGGCCCCCGGCGCGGGGCTCGCGGTCAGGGGAGTGGGCAGCGCCGAGTCCTCGGGATCGGCCGGCACGCCGTGCCACTGGAGCAGCCGGCACCACCGCATCACCTCGTGCTCGCCCGGGTCCCACCACGGCCCCCTGATCCAGGGGACGTCCGGGTTGGCGTACGCCCACAGGCGCCGCGTGCCGAGATCCAGCAGGATCCGGTGGCTGTGCGGCCCGCGGCCGTGCAGGTTGACGGCGAGGTCCGGCAGGAGCGGCGGCTGATCGGAGGCCTCCTCGCCGGGCCCGGGCCACGACAGCGGCGCGAGCCCGCACGCGGGCAGGATCCGGTCCACCGCGCCGGTCAGCGCGGCGAGCTCGCTCAGCTCCGGCGGGCAGGCGAGGACGACGCGCAGTCCGTGGCGGCGCAGGGCGCGCAGCGCGGGCACGACGGTGAGCAGGCCCCCGATGCCGCCGGAACGCAGCACGAGGGCCGTCGACGTCACCGGCTCACCCCGGGGATCGGCAGGATCAAGAAGCGCTCCTTTCCAGCTCCCGGGTGGACAGAACCCGGTCGTAGACGGCCAGGGTCTCGGCGGCGATGCGGCTCCAGGCGTATCTCGCGCGGGCGCGGTCGGCCCCCGCGATGCCGTACGCCGTGCGCCGCACCCGGTCGTCGAGCAGCTTGCGCAGCGCCTTCGCCAGCACGGTGGGTTTGCGCGGCGGCACGAGAAGACCGGTCACGTTGTTGACCACCGTCTCCTTCTGGCCGCCGACCGCGGAGGCGACGACCGGGACGCCGCAGGCCATCGCCTCGAGCGCGACCATCCCGAACGGCTCATACCAGGGCACGGACACGACGGCGGCGGCCGAGCGCATCAGCGAGGGCAGCGTGTCACGCTCGACCCGGCCCAGGAAACGGACTCGGTCGGAGACGCCCGCCTGGGTCGCGAGCCAGCGCAGCCGGGTGACCTCGGGGTCATGGTGCAGCTCGGCCGCCGGGGGGCCGCCCGCGATGACCAGCTCGGCGTCCCGCAGGTACTGCAGCGCCCTGATGGTGGTCTCCAGGCCCTTGCGCGGCACGAGCCGGCCGACCGACAGCAGGCGCGGGCGCTCCGGCCGCTCCAGAGGCTCGACGTGCGGATGGAAGGTGGTGACGTCCACGCCGCAGGGGACGACCCGGGTCGCGCGGCGCGGCACCCGCATGCGGATCAGTTCGTCGACCTCCTCGTTGCAGGTCGCGATGACGCCGTCGACCCGCCGCGCGATGTCGGCCTCAGCCTGGATGCGCTCCCGCGGGCTGGTGTCCACCGGGCCCTGATGACGCCGCTTGACGCTGCCGAGCGCGTGGTAGGTGTGGACGACCGGGATGCGCAGCTTCTCCGCCGCGGCGAGCGCGGCCAGCCCGCTCATCCAGAAGTGGCTGTGCACGATGTCCGGGCGGTCGAACAGCCACCGGTCGTGCAGCCACTTCCCGAAGTGGGGGATCCAGGGAAGGATCTCGTCCTTGGAAATCTCGGAGGCGGGGCCCGCGGGAACGTGGACGACGTCCACACCCGGGCCGAAGGCGACGGTTTCCGGCAGGTCCTCGCGGTCCCTGCGGGTGTAGACGGTGACCTCGTGACCGGCGCGGGCGAGCTCCCGGGCGAGGGCGGCGACGTGGACGTTCTGGCCGCCGGCGTCGACACCGCCGAGGGTGGCGAGCGGGCTGGCGTGCTCCGAGACCATGGCGATCTTCACTGGGGGTTCCTCCAAGAGCGGCAGTGGCGAATACCCGGCTCGGGGGTCAGGGAGTCCAGGTGAGCAGGCCCGGCGACCGGAACGGGGGCGGCGGCCGGCCGGGGCGTGCGGAGGCCGCGGGCGCACGCATGGCGAGCCGCGGCGGGACGGTGGAGGGCGGGTGCGCGGCCCGCGAGGACGGTGGCGCGTGACCGGCCGCGAAATTGGCTGCGTGATTGGCTGCGTAAGTGGCAGGGGATGGCACGGGTGGCGACACAGGGACCGGCGCAGGGGCCGGTGCAGGGGCCGATGGAGGGAGTGCCCGCGGTCCCTCGCCCAAGGGCCGGCTCAGGGCGGGGGGAAATCCGGTGGCTTGTTCCCAAGACGCTCCTCCATCACGGCATGCTCACGCCAAGGAGGTACCTGCGTCTTAGGCACCAGGAACACTGACAACCATATCCACGCTCGCGCCCGTCAAACCAATGGTTTCGCCCGGAAAGGGCCGGGCAGCGCTAGCGATACGGAACCGAGGGGGACACGAGGGGAAGAGATGGAGACGCCGCACTATGTCGCGGCCCGCGTCCAGCGGGCTCTCGCGGAGGACGATCGGACCACCGAGCTGGGCATTCGGGTGGACGTACGAGGAGAAGAGGTCTACCTGCGCGGACAGGTCTCCTGTGACGAGCGGCGGCACCAGATCGAGAACGTCGCCCGGGAGGCGGCTCCGGGCCTGCGGGTGCACAACGAGATCACCTTGGTGGAGGTGCGGGAGCCGGGAGAGGAGGAACATCTGTGAGGGAGCTGCGGATCGCCGCTGTCGCCGACATCCATCTGGGCGAGGATCTGCGCGGCCACTATCGCAAGAAGATCGAGGGCATCGAGCGTCGCGCGGATGTGCTGCTGGTAGGAGGCGATCTGACCAGGCACGGCACGATCCCCGAGGCCCGGGTGGTCGCCGAGGAGCTGAGCGGCCTGCCCATCCCCGTCGTCGCCGTGCTCGGCAACCACGACTACCACTCCGACTGCGATCAGGAGATCATCGATCTCCTCCGTGACGCCGGCATCGTCGTCCTCGACGACGAGGGCACGGTCGTCCCCATCGACGGCGTACGACTCGGAGTCGCCGGAGGCAAGGGCTTCGGCGGCGGTTTCGCCGGGAAGTGCGCGAGCGAGTTCGGGGAGCCGGAGACCAAGGCGTTCGTCCGGCACACGAAGGAGATCGCCGAGCGGTGGCGGCGCGCGCTCAAGGAACTGGACGCCGACCACAAGATCGTGCTCAGCCACTATTCACCGGTCAAGGACACGCTGATGGGCGAGCCGCCGGAAATCTATCCGTTCCTCGGCAGCTACATGCTGGCGGAGGCGGCCGACGCCGAGGGCGCCGATCTTTTCATTCACGGTCACGCGCACGCGGGTACGGAAAAGGGCGTCACTCCCGGCGGAATCCGGGTGCGTAATGTCGCCCTTCCGGTCATCAAGCACGCGTACACCGTTTACTGCCTGAACGGCGACCATTGCTGAGCGCCCGGCCGTGAGACGGCGGCCGGCCTCCTTTGGCCGGCCGCCGTCTCGGTGTCCGCGAGTAGCGTTGAGTGAGGTTGCGGCTAGGGATTGAAGATGCTGACGCCCCCGGGGCCGACGAGGAATCCGAGGACGATGAGGACGATCCCCCAGAGGATGTCCCGACGGGCCAGGATGACGTAGATCCCGGCGATGACCAGTACCACGGCGATGATCCAAAGCAGAGTAGCCATGGCCCTCCACTGCCCCTGCAAAGGGTCTCGTAACATCATCGAGCACTGGCACCGATCGAATTTGCCGCTGAAGCACCCATTGTTACGTTTGCTTGACAATATTCGGGCATCTGGTGATACATGACCACTTTCGGATATTTCCTGTCCAGCGAGGAGCATGACCCCAAGGAGCTCGTACGTCAGGCGAAACTCGCCGAGGAAGCCGGCTTCGAGGCGTTGTGGATCTCCGACCACTTTCACCCGTGGCTGGACGAGCAGGGCGAGAGCTCGTTCGTGTGGTCCGTCATCGGAGCCATCTCGCAAGCCACGTCGCTGCCGGTGACCACCGCGGTCACCTGCCCCATCATCCGCATCCACCCGGCGATCATCGCCCAGGCCGCGGCGACCGCCCAGATCCTGCTGGACGGCAGGTTCCGCCTGGGGGTCGGCACCGGCGAGGCGCTGAACGAGCACATCCTGGGCGACCAGTGGCCTCCGGCCGAGGAGCGCCAGCGCATGCTGGAGGAGGCCCTCGACGTCATCAGGGAGCTGTGGACGGGCGAGTTGGTGACCTACCACGGCGAGTTCTACGAGGTGGACACGGCCCGGCTGTACTCGCTGCCCGATCAGCCTCCCCCGATCTACGTCTCGGGTTTCGGGCCCAAGTCGGTCGAGCTCGCGGGACGGCTCGGCGACGGTTACATCCACACCGCGCCCGCGGCCGACATGGTCGAGGCGTTCCACAAGGCGGGCGGCGAGGGCAAGCCGTGCGCGGCCGGGCTGAAGGTGTGCTGGGCGCACGACGAGGCCGAGGGCCGCAAGACCGTCCACAGGCTCTGGCCCAACCAGGGGATCCCGGGCGAGGCAGCCCAGCTCCTGCCGCTGCCGCGGCACTTCGAGCAGCTCTCGCAGCTCGTCACGGAGGAGGCCGCCACTCAGTCGACGCCCTGCGGGCCCTCTCCCGAGGCGCATCTGAACGCGATCCGCGAGTACGTGGACGCCGGATTCGACGAGGTCTACATCTCGCAGATCGGCAAGGACCAGGAGGGGTTCTTCGAGTTCTACTCGACGCAGATCCTGCCTCGCCTCCGGGAACGGCGCTGACCGGAGGCGCGCAGGAGCGCGGCCGCGGGCACCGCGGTCGCGCTCTTCTCGTCTTCAGTCCTGGTTCTTGACCAGGCGCAGCGACAGGAGCGGCTGGACGAACCACAGCCAGGCGCACAGCAGCGCCACTCCCGCGCCGACCAGCGCGGCGGGCCCCGGGCTGGTCAACGCGTCCAGAACCAGGGCGGTGGAGCAGGTCATCGACACGGCCAGGGCCAGCCCGCCGGCCACGCCCAGCCGGTTGGCCCGGCGCAGCAGCAGCTCCTTGAGCCCCGACCGGAACAGGATCCGGTGCTGGGTCGCCGGAGCGATCGTGCAGATCGACGCGACCGCCGCGCTGACGACCGCCAGGTAGAACAACCAGTTCCCGGTCGTGTCGATCTTGCCGAAGCCGGAGGAGAACGGCAGCGTCAGCAGGAACGCGAACAGCACCTGCACGCCCGTCGCGGCCACCCGCAGGCCCTGCAGCAGCTCGCCGAGCTCGCGGTCGACGCGCTCCTTGCGGCTCTCGCCGGTGTTCTCCAGAGGCTCGAGCACCTCGCTCATGCCTCCCCCTCGCCTGGCTTCATTCCGCGGCCTTCATCAGGCGCGCGTAGGCGAGCTGGAGCCAATCGGAGATCGCCACGGCCGCCATGGTGGCCCCGGCCAGCCGGGTCACCCTGGGGAAGAACACGGTGCCCGCCGCGTATCCTGTCGCAACCCACTGGGACAGGCAGAACGGGCAGGTCAGCAGCTCGCCCACGGCGTGCTGCAACCCGTGACCGCGGACCTTCTCCTTGAGCTCCGCCGGTCCGGAGAGGCCCTCGTAACGGGTGAAGGGAGCACGGATGGGGCTGGTGACCGGGTCCTTCGCGAGCGTGCGCGAGAGCCGGTGCGTGAACAGCCCCATCAGCATGAGGTCCATCACCTTGATCTTCTCTGGGGGCCTGCGGCCCGTCAGCTTCGCGGCGGCGAGCAGCGCCGTGACGGCGCCGCCGTATACCGCGAGAACCCGTGTGTACGAGGCCAGCGGACGGTTGTCCTCCCCCTCGTACTCGCGCTTGATCTCCTGGAGGGTCTCGGTCATGAGCGCGCCCTACCCGGGATTGTTTGCGGCGAACATGGCTGGGCAAGCGACGTGAGTGGGTAGTCACAGTCACGAAGTCACCGACGCGATTCTTGAGACGCTCAAGCGCGCCGGGGCCGGTCTCAAGGAGGCCGGGGTGCGGTTCGCCCTGGCCGGAGGCTGCGCCGGCTATGCGAGGGGCGCCGCGCCATCACTGCATGACGTCGACTTCGCCCTGGTCGAGGAAGACGTCCCGCTCGCGCTGAAAACCCTGGAGAGCCTGGGTTTCCGGACCGCGAAACCACCGGAGGACTGGCTGGTCAAGGCGTTCGACGAGGAGGGGATCCTCGTCGACCTGATCTTCTCGCTGGCCGACAGGCCCGTGACCGAGGCCATGATCGCCCGAGCCGAGTCGATCAACACCGCCGCGTTGAGCCTGCCCGTCCTCGAAGCCACCGACCTTGTGATCTCCTGGATATTGCCGCTGTCCGAGCACGCCTGCGACTACGGCTCGCTGCTTCCCATGGTCCGCGCCATGCGGGAGCAGGTGGACTGGGACCGGGTCGCCTCGGTCGCCGCACCGTCGCCGTACGCCTCGACGTTCGTCACGCTCCTGGAGCGGCTGCGCATCATCGCCCCTACGACACCGCGGGCGGACAGCACCTGGCCCTGAACGCCGCGCCCGGATCCGCGTCCGGTCCGCGCTCCGGTCCATGCGGAGGAGGGGCCGGGCGGGGTCCGGCTCGCCGGTTCGCCCGCAGAGAGGGGGCCGCGCTGTGACGGCGCGGCCCCCTCACATATATCGCACGCGGGGACTGTCACTCACATGGACGAAGTGCGGGGGAAACGTCCGTAGTACTCCCCGACACGGTCCCGATAGCCCGGGTCGCTCATCGCCGTCTCGTGGAACTCCGGCGCATTCTTGATCTCCTGTTTGGTGCGGCTGACGAAGACCTTGCGGTCCTGGAAGTCGATCCTCGTCACCACACTCGCGGGAAGCATGACCTTCTTGCCGAAGATCCACGGGCCCGTGTCCACGACGATGTAGCTCTGGCCTGCCTCGTAGGTGGCCTCGTCCACGGATCCGATCTTCCCGTCCACGGCCTGCACGTCGTATCCGGCGATGTCCATCTGCTGTCCCGTGCCCGACACGGTGTCGGAGTACGACCAGAGATCGGGTGTCATGGTGGTCACTCCCTTCGTCGTCACTCCACGTACCCGAAGGGGAGAAGGGGAACATCCCGGACACGTAACGGCAGGACATGATCTGGTCGCGCCGTTTTTCCGGGCGCGGAGTCGCACATGGCGCGGAACACCTCCGGGTGCCGCTAGTCTTGTGGTGCGGGCGCCGCTAGCTCAGTTGGTTAGAGCAGCTGACTCTTAATCAGCGGGTCCGGGGTTCGAGTCCCTGGCGGCGCACCAGATTCATCCTTCGCGACCTGCGGTTTCCCGGCGGCGACGCCCCGGGGGCCGCAGGTTTCGTTTTTCCCGGGCGGCCGGTGACGCGTGGACGTCGTGCCGGCAGAGCCGAGCGGAACTGCCGCGCCCGGCGTCCGGGGTCACGGTGCGTAAGGGCCGAAGCGGGCTTGGCCCTGCAAGGGCGCAGTGCTGCAGGAACGAACTGCTCGCCCCGCCTGCCCTGCTTGCCTTGCTCGCCCTGCTCGCCCGTGGGCTCCGGCAGGGTGAGCTGGCCGCGGACAGCGAACCGGACCTGCTGATCGGCCACGCGCCGCTGGGCGACGGCGTGGCCGCCCGGCCGGCCCGTACGGTGATCCTGGCGGGCTGAGCGGCGCCGCCGGCGTCAGCGGGAGATCTCGTACCAGTGGTAGGGGATCGACCAGTCCCAGTGCTCGGTCTCCTCCTCCTGCTCGCGCGCCGGATCGGGCGCGTCGGGACCCCAGGTCAGCGCGTAGGCGACGCCGAACTGGGCGGCCCAATACCGCCCGAGCCGTACGAATCCCCGTCCAAGGGCGAAGATCATCCGCTTCGCCAGCGAGAACAGCATCGGGCACCACTCCTCGCACGTTCAGGCACGGCACCATGTGGCCCAGATCACTTGTATCTGGAAATAAAGATTTAATCTGGCTGAATCCCCCATGTAAATGGCCAGAGCGGTACGTCACCCAGTGCAGTGGCGTCCGGTCGTATGCGTGACCATCTCGCGGGAGGATGTCGGTCATGGCACCCTTCGAGATCGGTGAGACCGCCCTGGTGGTGGAGGTCCCCTCGGCCGAGCCCCTGGTCCGGGGCCTGCGGGAACGCTACGACCCCTCGGCGGCGTACGGCATGCCCGCGCACGTCACCGTCCTGTATCCGTTCCTTCCGCGCGAACGACTCGACGACGGTGTGCTCCGCGCGCTGCGTGACCTGTTCGCGGCGCGGCGGCCGTTCGAGGTCGTGTTCGGGGGAGTCGGCCGCTTCCCGGGCGCGCTCTACCTCGCACCCGAACCGGACGGCCCACTGCGGGAGCTCACAGAGGCGGTGACGGCCTGCCGGCCGGAGGCGCCGCCGTACAGGGGCCGGTTCGGCGACATCGTGCCGCACCTCACGGTCGCGGAGAGCCTCGACGGCGAGGCCGCGGCCGGGCTCGCCGCGGACCTGGCGGCAGGGCTGCCCATGACGACGTTCGCCGGCGGTGTGACGCTGCGGGTCTTCGACGGCGAGGGCTGGAGAGCGGAGGGCTTCTTCCCCCTGGGGGAGCCGCCGGTGGCCGAGTTCGCCTTTCCCGGGCCGCTGCGCGACCGCCTCGTGGCCGCGATCCTGAACGGCGACAAGACGGCCACCGCGGGCCTGCTCGCGGACTACGAGCACTGCGGCGATCCCCTCCCGGTCGCCGGCCGCTGGACGGCGCTGGCCGACTCCGCCGGGCGGCGGGTGGCGCTGCTGGAGACGACGCAGGTGCGGGTGGTGCCGATCCGAGAAATCGACGAGGCGTTCGCCCGTGACGAGGGCGAGGGGTACGAGACCGTCGCCCAGTGGCGGGCCGCGCACGAGCGCTTCTGGACCGGCCCGGAGATGTCCGCAGTCCTGGGCGGACCGCCGGTGATCGACGACGACACGCCGATCGTGGCCGAACGCTTCCGCCTGCTCGGTCTCCTCTGACCACCGTTCCCGCCCGCCTGTGGATAACGTCACGGCGGCGGCGGCCGGGGCTGACAGAATCGCTCGCACGACCGATCGGGGGAGGGCGAGCGAATGAGCGGCGGAGAGCGGGAGGGCGCGCGGCGGCGGTGGAGCCTCGGGCCGCCGGGCGGAGCCGCCTGGAGCTTTCCCTGGTCGTCGTCGGGCTCTGCGGGCCAGGCGGCGGAGGAGCTGGTGGCCGGTCTGCTGTCCACGGCGCTGGAGGCGCGGCGCCGTCACGACGAGATCGAGTTCCGGCGATGCGTGAAGATCCTCGCGCAGGGCCAGGGGCTGCGCGAGGTCGTGGACCGCACCCTGCTCGACGCCCTGAACCGGCATGTGACGCTCGCCTGGCACGGCGGCTGGCAGCCCGCCGACGTCGTCCGGCTGGCGGGCCGGCGGCTGGAGGCCCGGCACGTCCGCCTCGTGACCGACGCCGTCGCGGCCGAGATGCGCGCCTACGCCGCGGCGACCGTGGACGACCGCTGGCTCGACCAGCTCGACGCCGTCGGCGCGACGGTGTGGTGGGGCCGCGACGAGGAGTACCTCCGTGACGACGGCGACAGGACCGCGATGGTCGCCTGCGCGCTCCGGGTGATCCATCTGCTGGCCACGCTGCCGCCGCTGGAGCGGCTGTGCCCCGTGCCGGGAACGGCCCGCCGTACGCCCGGCGCCCGGGGCGGCGCCGTCGACGAACGGACGCTCGCCCGGGTGCGGGCCCTGCTGGCCAAGGCCGAGTCGACCGAGTTCGAGGCGGAGGCCGAGACGTTCACCGCGGCGGCGCAGGCGCTGATGGCCCGGCACAGCATCGACGCCGCGCTGCTCGCCTCACGGGCGTCCGGCCCGGGAGGAGCCGGCCGTCCGGAGGGGCGGCGGCTGGGAGTCGACGCGCCCTACGAGGGCCCGAAGGCGATGCTGCTGGACGTCATCGCCTCGGCCAACCACTGCCGCTCGGTGTGGAGCCGGCATTTCGGGTTCGCCACCGTGCTCGGGTTCCCCCCGGACCTGGCCGCGGTGGAGGTGCTGTTCACCTCCCTGCTGGTGCAGGCCACGACCGCGATGAGGCTGGCCGGATCCCGCCGGGACGGCTTGGGCCGTTCCCGCACGCGGTCGTTCCGGCAGTCGTTCCTCGCGGCGTACGCCCAGCGGATCGGCGAGCGGCTGCGGGAGGCGACGGGAGAGGCGGTGCGGGAAGCGATGCGGGAAGCGATGCGGGAAGCGGCCGCTGATGCCGGGAGCGGCCTGCTGCCGGTGCTGGCGGCCAGGGAACAGGCCGTCGAGGCGAGGGTCGAGGAGCTCTTCCCGACGCTGACCCTGGTCGGCGCGGGCGCGGTCAGCAACCGGGATGGCTGCATCTCCGGCCGGGCCGCCGCCGACCGGGCCGTCCTCGACGTACGCCGGAAGCTCGCGGAGGGAGGAGGTTGACGGAACCCCACACCTGGGACCCCGCACCTGGGACCCTGCACCTGGGACCTGGCGCCCTCCCGGACCGGGCATGTCTTTCCGCTGGCTGAGTCGCCGCCCGCGTGACGGGGGGTGCTCAGACGACGGATCCGGTGGCGCCGTCGGTGAGCTCCCGGAGGATGTCCGCGTGCCCGGCGTGCCGCGCGGTCTCCTCGATCATGTGGATGTAGATCCAGCGCAACGAGAGTGCGGCGATCTCCTCGTGCGGCACCTCGTGGTCGAGCGGCAACCGGGCTGCGATGCGCCGCGACTCGGCGCACGCCTGCTCGTACGCCGCGATCAGGGACTCGATGGTGTCGTCGTCGCCGACCGCGAAGCTCCTTTCGGCGTCCTCCTCCGTGGGCGGCGCCGTGGCCTGATCCTGCGTCAGCACCCGGCCGAACCAGTTCCGCTCCACCACGGTCAGGTGCCTGACCAGCCCGGCCAGCGTCGTCGACGACGGCACGTGACGCCGGCGCACGTCCTGCTCGGACAGCCCTTGGGCCTTGCGGACGACCATCGCGCGGAGGAAGTCGAGGAACGCCTCCAGCACCTGCCTCTCGTCGGCGGTGGCGGCCCGCACCACCGCCTGCGCCGGCTCGGTCGAAGGAAGAGTGGCCATGCCCGGACCGTACGGAGCGCGCCGAGACCCCGGCAAGAGTCCGTGCCCACGCTCTCAGCGAACCCGCGTCCCCGCGGGGACGGGCTCCGCGCTCTCCGGGACGGCCATGCCGCGTCAGCCGGAGGTGTCGTCGAAGTGGAGCTCTGAGGTGATGCGGTAGCGGTCGCCGCGATAGATGGACCGGGTGAACTCCACGACCCGGCCGCCGGCCTCGCGGGCCGTGCGTTCGATGAGCAGGGCCGGAGCGTGCTGGGGGACGCCGAGCAGTTCGGCCTCGGTCTCGTCGGTGACGGTCGGCTCGATGCTCTGGGTGGCGCGGCGGACGTCGATGCCGAACCTCGTGCGCAGGAACCGGTAGAACGAGCCGGACACCATGTCGTCGGGCCGCAGGGACTCGACCAGGCGGTGCGGCAGGTGGATGCGCTCGATCGCCATCGGCTCGTCGTCCACCAGGCGGAGCCGCACGACGCGCAGGACCGGGTCGGCGGGGGAGACCTGCAGGCGGTGCGCGAGCCGGGCGGTGGCCGGGGCAGAGTCGAACTCGAGGATGCGGCTGAGCCAGTTCCCCTCGGCGGCGGGGGCGTGGAAGGAGTCGTCGCCGGCCGCGAGGGGCTGGGTGACCTTACGGCGGCCGGTGAACGTCCCCCGCCCGTGCTCCCGCACGAGCATGCCCTGCCGTACGAGCACGTCGATCGCCGCACGGAGGGTCGGGCGGGAGACCCCGAGCTCCCGCGACAGGTCGCGTTCCGAGGGGATGGCGGTGCCGGGCTCCTTGTCGGAGATCAGGTCGAGCAGGACGTCTCTGACCCGGTCGCGCTTGAGGCCCGCTGGAAGTCTCTGCACGTCCTAGACCTTACCAGTAGTTGACCACTCCTCCGGTCGATGTGCCTGGGAATACCCCGAAATTTCGCCTCTTGACAGTCCAACTGGTTAAGACCACTCTCCTCTCAACGGTTTACCAATAACTGACCACTGGGAGGACCGATGAGGTACCGCCTCCTCGCCGCGGCGGCCGCGTTCAGCCTCGTGCTCGCCGGATGCGGTTCGGCGTCCGAGCCCGGGACATCCGGAGAGACCGGCACGACCACGCTGACCGTGTGGTTCATGCGCGACAGCCTGTCGGACGCGATCGTGAAGCGGTTCACGGACGACTTCCGGCGGTCGCATCCCGGGATCGCCCTGAACGTCCAGATCCAGGAGTGGGACGGCATCGGGCAGAAGGTCACCAGCGCCCTGGCCAGCAAGGACGCCCCCGACGTCATCGAGGTCGGCAACACCCAGGTCGCCGAGTACGCCGCGAGCGGCGGGGTCAGGGACCTCACCGGCAAGGTCGCCGACCTGGGCGGCTCCGACTGGCTGCCCGGCCTGGCCGAGCCGGGGAAGATCGACGGCAGGCAGTACGGCATCCCCTGGTACGCCGCCAACCGGGTGGTCATCTACAACAAGGACCTGTTCGCCAAGGCCGGTGTCACGGCCCCGCCGAAGACCCGCGACGAGTGGATCGACGTCACCGCCAAACTGAACAAGGGCGGCGTGCAGGGCATCTACCTGCCCGGCCAGAACTGGTACACCCTCGCCGGATTCATCTGGGACGAGGGCGGCGACCTCGCCGTCAAGGAGGGCGACCGCTGGAAGGGCGCGCTCGACACGCCGCAGGCGCTCGCCGGGATGGCGTTCTACCGGCGCCTCCAGGCGCTCGGCAAGGGACCCAAGGACTCCGACGAGGCCAGGCCGCCGCAGGCCGACGTGTTCGGCAAGGGCGACGTCGCGCAGATCGTCTCCGCTCCCGGCGGCGCGGTCGCGATCGAGAAGGCCAACCCGGACCTCAAGGGCAAGCTCGGCTTCTTCCCGATCCCCGGCAAGACGGCGGACACGCCCGGCGCCGTCTTCACCGGAGGGTCCGACCTGATCGTCCCCGAGGCGTCCGCCCACCCGGACGAGGCGTACGAGGTGGTCAAGGCCCTGGCCGGGGAGAAGTTCCAGCTCGACATGGCCAAGGAGATGAGCTACGTGCCCAACCGCACCTCGTACGCCGGGGTGCTGAGCGGTGACGAGGCCACCGCGGCGATGGCGGCGGGGGCCGCGGCCGGGCACGCCACGCCGAACTCGCCCAACTGGGCGGCGGTGGAGGCCAGGAACGTCATCAAGGAGTACATGACCAAGGTGCTCACAGGAGGCGACGCGGCCACCGAGGCGAAGGCGGCCTCCGAGGTGATCACCACGATCCTCAACACCACGTCCTGACATGGTGCGCACCCTCGCCCGTACGGCGGCCCGTCCCGCTCTCGTGATCGAGGCGAGCCCCCGCAGGAAGGGCGCGCTCTGGCCCTACCTGCTGGTGGCCCCGGCCGTGGCCGGCTTCGCGTGCCTGCTCGTCTACCCGCTGGCCCGCAGCATCGTGATCTCCTTCCAGCATTTCCGGCTGGGCGAGCTGATCAGGGGCGGAGCGGACTTCGCCGGGCTCGCCAACTACGCCGAGGCCCTCGGCGGGCCGGAGTTCTGGGCGGTCGTGCGGCGGACGTTCCTGTGGACCGCCGCCAACGTCGTGCTCATCATGGTGATCGCCACGGCCGTCGCGTTGATGCTGCCGCGCCTCGGGCGGCGGATGCGGCTGGCGGTCATGAGCGGGATGGTGCTCACCTGGGCCACGCCGGTGCTCGCCGCGACCACGATCTTCCAGTGGCTCTTCCAGTCGCGCCTGGGGGTGGTCAACTGGCTGCTGGTCCGCCTCGGATTCGACTCCTTCCACGACTACACCTGGTTCGCCGACGGCGCTGCGACGTTCGCGATCCTGGTCGCGCTGGTCGTCTGGCAGTCGGTGCCCTTCGCGGCGCTCACCCTCTACGCGGGGCTCACGACCATCCCCGGCGAGCTGTACGAGGCGGCCAGGATCGACGGGGCCGGGCCCTGGCAGGTCTTCGGCCGGGTCACGTTCCCGATCCTGCGCCCGCTGTTCGGCCTGATCACGTCGTTGGAGGTCATCTGGGTCTTCACCTGCTTCGCGCAGATCTGGGCGATCAGCAAGGGCGGCCCCGGAGGAGCCACGGCCACGCTGCCGGTCTACGCGTTCCAGATCGCGCAGTCGCTGCACCGGTACGACCTGGGGTCGGCCGTCTCCACGCTCACCGTGCTGATGCTGCTCGCGGTGCTGGTCGTCCACCTGCGCCGCATGTTCCGGGAGGAGGGAGCGTGAGGCGGGTCGCGTTCAACAGAGTCGCGCTGAACAGGGCCGCGCTGAACAGGGCCGCGCTGAACAGGGCCGCACTGAACGCTGCCGCCCTGGGTGTGCTGGCGGTGTCGGTGTTCCCCGTCTACTGGATGGTGATCACCGCGTTCAAGCCGACGGTCGACATCCTCACCGAGACCCCGGCGTTCTGGCCCGCCCGGCCGACCCTCGACCACTTCGCCACGGCCGTACGGGCCGCGGGGTTCTGGACGTTCTGGCGCAACAGCCTGGCCGTCACCGTCAGCGCGGTGCTGCTCGCGCTGGTCGTGGCACTGCCGTCCGCCTTCGCCGTGGCCCGGCTGCGCTGGTCCGGACGGCGCGGGTTCGTCCTGATGGTCTTCGTCGCCCAGACCGCCCCCTGGTCGGCGCTGCTCGTGCCGGTCTACATCATCGCCCGCGACGCGGACATGCTCGACCGGCTGCCGACGCTGACGCTCGTGTACTTCGTCACGACGCTGCCGTTCACGATCGTGACGCTGCGCGGCTTCATCGCGGGGGTCCCGCCCGAGTTGGAGGAGGCCGCCCTGATGGACGGGTGCGGCCGCGCCGAGGCGTTCCGCCGGGTGGTGCTGCCGCTGCTCGCGCCGGGCCTGATGTCCACGTCGCTGTTCGGGTTCATCACGGCCTGGAACGAGTTCGCCTTCGCCAACGCCCTCATGATCAAGGACCAGGGCGACCGTACGCTGCCGATCTGGCTGTCCGGGTTCAGCAACGTCTTCGGCACCGACTGGGGCGCCACCATGGCCGCCGCCACGCTGTTCATGCTTCCCGTCCTGCTCGTCTTCCTCGTGCTCCAGCGCCGCGTGTCCGCCGGGATGATCGCGGGCGCGGTGAAGGGATGACCCAGATGATGATTCCGCGGCCCCGCGAGGTGGCCGTGCTCGGGGGAACCGTCACGCTCCACGACGGCCTCGTACGGCACGCGCCCGACGATCCCCGGCTCGGGGAGGAGGGGTATCGGATCGACGTCACCCCCGACGGCGCCGAACTCGCTGCCGGGGGGCCCGCCGGCCGCTTCTACGGGTTGCGCACCCTGGCGGCGCTCGGCCCCGAGGCGCCGCTGTGCCGGATCGCCGACCGGCCCGCGCACTCCTGGCGCGGGGTGATGCTCGACGTCGCCCGGCACTTCATGCCGAAGGACTTCGTGCTGCGGCTGATCGACCTGCTCGCCGTGCACCGGCTCAACCGGCTGCACCTGCACCTGACCGACGACCAGGGCTGGCGGCTGCAGATCAAGCGCTATCCCCGGCTCACCGAGATCAGCGGGGAGCACTACACCCAGGAGGACATCCGGGAGATCGTGTCGTACGCCGCCGACCGGTTCGTCACGATCGTGCCCGAGATCGAGATGCCGGGGCACGCCCAGGCGGCCATCGCCGCCTACCCCTGGCTCGGCAACCAGCCGTCGCGCCGCCTGCCGGTGCGGGACTCGTGGGGGATCAGCCCCCACGTGTTCAACCTGGAGGAGGCCGCCGTCGGCTTCTGCCGGGACGTGCTCGACGAGGTCATGGACCTGTTCCCCGGCGAGTACGTCCACCTCGGCGGAGACGAGTGCCCGCCGGACGAGTGGGAGCGCAGCGAGGCGGCGCTGCGGCGGATCGCCGAGCTCGGGCTGGCAGGCCCGGACGCGGCGCGGGCGTGGTTCACCGCCACCGCCGGCGCCCACGTGACCTCCCGCGGCCGGCGCCCGATCCACTGGTACGACGGGCCCGGAGGGGCTCGCGACGTGACGGCGATGACCTGGCTCGACCACGAGAGCGGCCCGCGGGCGGCGCTCGAAGGGTTCGACGTCGTGCTGGCCCCGCACACCAGCACCTACTTCGACTATCCCGCCGACGCCCCCGGGCCGCACGGGCGGATGCTCCCCCTCGCCGACGTCTACGGGTTCGCGCCGCCCACGGCCCCGGAGGGGGCCACCGGCCGGATCCTCGGCGTGCAGTGCCAGCTCTGGACCGAATACATGCCCACGCCCGAACACGTCGAGGCGATGGCCTTCCCCCGGCTGTGCGCCTTCGCCGAGGTGGCGTGGGGCACGGCGGGGGACTACCGCGATTTCCTGCACAGGCTCACCCCCCACCTGGAGTCCCTGGGCGTCCGGCCGGGGCCGGGCATCCCCTGACTCCGTGACCACCCCCCACGAAAGGAAGACTGCGGTGTCACGAAAGCTCTTATGGGGCGGTCTCGCGGCCGTCCTGCTGGCCGCGCTGGTCGTGGCCCTGCCCGCGGAGGCGGCCCAGTCGCTGCGCCTGCGCTACAAGACCAGCGCCACCGGCGCCACCGCCGACCAGGTGGAGCCGTGGTTCGACCTGGTCAACAGCGGGACCACGGCGGTGCCGCTGAACACCGTGAAGATCCGCTACTACTTCACCGCGGATTCGCCGGCCCAGCAGTACCGCTTCGCCTGCTCATGGGCGGTCGTCTCCTGCTCGACCGTCACCGGCGCCTTCCAGACGATCTCGGGCACGGCCGCCGCCGACCGCTACCTGGAGGTCGGCTTCACCTCCGGCAGCCTGGCGGCCGGCGCCTCGACCGGCGACATGCAACTGCGCTTCTACCGGTCCGACTGGCAGACGATCCGGCAGAGCGACGACTACTCCTTCGGCCCCGCCCGGACGACGTACGGCGACTGGGACAAGGTCGCGGTCTACCAGGGCGGCACGCTGGTCTGGGGCGTCCCGCCCGCGGGCGTGACCGATCCCTCGCCTTCCGCCTCGCCTTCCGCCTCGCCTTCCGCCTCGCCTTCGCCGGGCGGGCCCGGCGGCGGCAGCGGGGTCGTCTTCGACGACTTCGCCTACGCTTCCTCGTCCGATCCGCAGATCACCGCGCACAACTGGACCGTGCGGACCAACAGCGGCGGCCCCGGCGTCCCCGGAGCGAGCTGGCCGGCGTCCAACGTGAGCTTCCCCGTCGTCACCGGGAGCAACAAGGCCCTGCAACTGCGGGCGGCCACCGACGGCACCGCCGGGGGCACCTCGCAGGCCGAGTTCCTGCACCAGCGCAAGTTCTTCGAAGGCACGTACGCCGCGCGGGTGAAGTTCGCCGACGCCCCCGACAGCGGCCCGGACGGCGACAACATCGTCGAGACGTTCTTCACCATCACGCCCCTGGCGTACGACCTCGATCCGGACTACAGCGAGCAGGACTTCGAGTATCTGCCGAACGGCGGCTGGGGCGCGCAGGGCCCGATCATGTACACGACCACCTGGGAGACCTACCGCAACGAGCCCTGGCTCGCGGTCAACACGCACACCGAGCGGACGGCGAGCTACGCCGGCTGGCACGACCTCGTGCTGCAGGTCTCCGGCGGCTCGGTCCGTTACTACATCGACGGCATGCTGTTCGCCGAGCACGGCGGCGACTACTACCCCGAGACCCCGCAGTCGGTGAACTTCAACCTCTGGTTCATCGGCGGCGGGCTGCTGGGCAGCGCCACCCCGCGCGTCTACACCCAGCAGGTCGACTGGTTCTACTTCAGCAAGAACGAGGTCGTGGCTCCGGCCGACATCACCAGCAGGGTGAACGCCTTCCGGAGCGCCGGCACCACGTGGAAGGACACCGTGCCGATGCCGTAGCCGACGTCGTCCGGGCCCCGGCGTCCGGGGCCCGGACCGGTCAGCCGAGCAGGTCGGGGTCGGAGGCGAGGATCTGGTCCAGCAGGGGCTGGAAGTTGATCCAGCCGACGACGTCGTTGCCGATCTGGCCGTGGGTGAGCTTGGCGTTCTCGTGCGAGATGGGCACCGTCGGCCCGGCGGCCTTGGCCGCGAGCTGCGCCTGGCAGCTTCGTTCCATCGTGATGAACCACCAGGCCGCCGCCTCCACGCTGTCGCCCACGGTCAGCAGCCCGTGGTTGCGCAGGATCACCGCCTTGTGCGAGCCCAGCGCCTGCGCGATGCGGCGGCCCTCCTCGGTCTCCACCACCACCCCGGTGTAGTCATCGAACAGGGCGTGGTCCTCGTAGAACGCGCACGCGTCCTGCGTCAGCGGTTCGAGCAGCGTGCCCAGCGCCGACAGGGCCTTGCCGTACACGGAGTGGGAGTGAGCGGCCGCGACCACGTCGGGCCTGGCCTGATGGACCATCGAGTGGATGGCGAACGCCGCCTGGTTGACGTGATAGCGGCCCTCCACCACCTGGCCCTCGTGGTTGACCAGGATCAGGTCGCTGACCGTGATCTGCTTGAACGACATCCCGAACGGGTTCACCCAGAAGTGATCGGTGTGCTCCGGGTCCCGGGCCGTGATGTGCCCCGCCACGCCCTCCTCGAAGCCGAACCTCCCGAACAGGCGCAGCGCCGCCGTGAGCCGCTCCTTGCGGTGGAGCCGCTCCTCCTCCACGGTCTCGAACGTCGGCGGCAGCCGGAAGGCGAGCTGGTCGGCGGGCACCGGCTGCAGGTCGGACAGGCTCATCGCGGCTCCCAGGCTCGTGAGGCGTACCCGTCCAGCCTGTCTCCGGCACCGTCTCCTGTCCATGGCGAAACCGAATCGTTTTCGGTCTTCTCGTGGGTTCGGTCCTGTCCAATGGGGCAGTGGAGCCCGACCGAATCCGCGTAAGGTGCAGGCAACGCGAGAGTCAGGAGGTACCGATGCGGCTGGAGGCGGTCTTCTTCGATGTCGGAGAGACCCTGGTGGACGAGACCCGCGAGTACGGCACCTGGGCCGACTGGCTGGGGGTCCCGCGGCACACCTTCTCCGCCGTCTTCGGCGCCGTGATCGCACGCGGCGGCGACTACCGGGACACCTTCCAGCACTTCCGGCCCGGGTTCGACCTCGACACCGAGCGGGAGCGCCGGGCCGGGGAAGGCCAGGCCGAGACGTTCGGCGAGGAGAACCTCTACCCCGACGCCCGCCCCTGCATGGCCGAGTTGCGGGAGATGGGGCTGCGCGTCGGCCTCGCGGGCAACCAGACCGCCCGCGCCGAGACCATCCTGCGCGCCCTCGACCTGCCCGTGGACGTGATCGGCACCTCCGACGGCTGGGGCGTGGAGAAACCGGACGCGTCGTTCTTCGACCGGGTGGTGACGGAGGCCGGCTGCCCGGCGGAGTCCGTCCTCTACGTGGGCGACCGCCTCGACAACGACATCCGGCCCGCTCAGAAGGCCGGGCTGTGCACCGCCCTCGTACGGCGGGGTCCCTGGGGTCACATCCTCCGCGACGAGCAGGCGGCCCGGGCGTGCCTGTTCCACGTCGACTCGCTGGCCGAGCTGCCCGCCCTGATCCGCAAGCACAACGGCGACTGATCGCTCAGCCGGCCTCGGTGAGGTCGATCGAGGCGGCCAGGCCCGCCGCCACGTCGAGCAGGTTGCGTACGGCCTGCCGGTCGCGGGCGGGGTGCCAGGCCATGACGGTCTTCGCCTGTTCGCCGGCGAGCGGCACGAAGGCGACCCCGCTGCGCCGGAGGCTGTGCGCGGACCGGGCGAGCCGCGTGACGCCGACACCGGCGGCGACCAGGCCGAGCAGGCTCGGCACGCCGTCGGCCCGCTGCACCACCCGCGGCTCGAAGCCCGCCGCCCGGAAGTCCTCGTCGTACTTGCGATGCCACGGCTCCCACGAGCCGCGCGGGGTGAGCACCCACGGCTCGCCGGCCAGATCCGCGAGCCGCAGCTTGGCCCGCCCGGCGAGCGGGTGGCCCGCCGGCAGGACCGCGCAGACGGGCTCGGCGACCAGCGTCGCGGTCACCAGGTCGTCGACCAGCGGTGGCCGGGTGAAGGCGGCGTCATACCGGTCCTCGCGCAGGCCCGCCACGAGGTCGGCGATCGCGACGGCCTCGGCGAGCAGCTCGACGTCCGGATACCGTTCGCGGAACGCGCGGACGACCGGCGGCATCATGTAGTTCGCGGTGGAGACGAGGAAGGCCACCCGAAGCCTGCCGACCTCACCGCGCACCGCCCTGCGGGCGGTCTCCAGGGCCGCGTCCGCGTGCGTCAGAACGGCCCGCGCCTCGGGCAGGAACACGCGGCCGACCTCGGTCAGCCGCGTGCCCCGGGTGTCGCGGTCGAACAGCCGTGTGCCGAGGGCGTGTTCGAGCGCCGCGATCTGCTGCGACAGCGACTGCTGGGCGATGTGCAGCTCCCGCGCGGCGACGGTGAAGCTCAGTTGCTCGGCCACGGCGACGAAATACCGCAGATGACGCAGCTCTGGGGTCACAGGATCCGACTGTAACCCCGCAGGGAACGTGTGTTGGCCGCGCGGGGCACGCTCCGGGGAGAGTGGTCGCACTGATCACGGGAACACGAGGAGTGGACCATGACCGGACGGGTGTGGTTGATCACCGGATGCTCGGCGGGCTTCGGCAGGGAGCTGGCCGAGGCCGCTCTGGCTGCGGGGGACCGGGTGATGGCGACCGCGCGACGGCCCGAGACGCTGGCGGACCTGGTGGAAACGGGTGGTGACCGCGTGCGCGTGGCGCGGCTGGACGTCATCGACGCCTCGTCGATCGACGTCGCGGTGGCCGAGACCCTGTCGGCCTTCGGCCGGATCGACGTCGCGGTGAACAACGCCGGCCACGGGTCGGTGGGGGCCGTCGAAGAACTCGACATGGCCGACCTGCGGGCGCTGATGGAGGTCATGTTCTTCGGGGCGGCGGCCGTGACCAAGGCCGTCCTGCCGCATCTGCGCAGGCAGGGGAGCGCGACGATCGTGCAGATGAGCTCGATGGGCGGGCAGCTCAGCATGCCGGGGTTCGGCGCCTACTGCGCCGCCAAGTTCGCCCTGGAGGGACTGTCGGAGGCGCTCGCCGCCGAGGTCGCGCCCTTCGGCGTACGAGTGCTGATCGTGGAGCCGGGCGCGTTCCGCACCGAGTTCGGCGGCCACCGCATGCACCGCTCGGAGCCCATCGACGCCTACCAGGCGTCGGCGGGCGCGACCCGGGCGGTGGTGGACCAGATGGACGGCACCCAGCCGGGAGACCCGGCCAAGGCGGCGCAGGCGATCCTGCAGGTCCTCGGCCACGCCGACCCTCCGCTGCGGCTCGCCCTGGGCGACGACGCGGTGGACGCCGTCCGCGCCCACCACGAGACGCTCCGCGCCGACCTCGACCGCTGGGAGAAGCTCAGCCGGGCGACGAGCCTCTAGAGTTGCCCGGGTGACGGCTGATCACGACATCGATCTCGTGCCGCTGCTCGGCCGGGCATGGGAAACGGTGGACCACCGGGATGCGCTGGCCGAGATCGTCAGGCTCGGCTGGACGCCGTGCGGGGTGGGCGACTGGGCCGTCGGGCTGCGTTCGCCGCGGGGCCTGCTTGCGGCGCGGATATGCCCCTTCGACCCTGCGTACCCGGCATTCCTGGAGTTGTGCCGCCGCTGCCCCGGCAACCCGTACCTGCCGCGGGTGTCGCTCACCGAGGCGCTCGACGGCGGCGGCTCGCTCACGGTCCTGGAGTTCCTGGCCCCCGTCGAGGAGGCCGAGGCGGCGGCGGTCGCCCGGCGGTGGCGCGAGGGGACGGGCGACGAGGCGTTCGACGCCGTGCGGACCACCGCCCACGCCGTGGACGAGGAATGGCGGGCACGGATGCCGTGGTGGGACGGGATCGACCTCAACAGCGGCAACGTCCGCCGGGCGGTGGACGGGAGGATCGTGCTCATCGACGTGTTCTGCATGGACGGGGCGTCGCTCTACCGCCAGGTGCTCGACGACTCCGCCGTAGTGCGCGAGCGCCTGTCCGCCGCCGCGACGCGCCACCTGTTGGACATCCCGTTCATCGCCCGCGAGAGCTCCCCGGCCGAGATCGAGGCGCTGCGCGCGGTGTGGCGGGCCGGCGATCACCCCGTCTCGGGGATCAGAGGCGGGAGACCTGGTAGTGGCCGATGCGCCAGCCCTCCTCCGTCCGCTTCACCAGCACACTGAGGTAGACGTTCAGAGTGGGGCGATCGGCGAAGGAGAAGTCGACGGCCAGGTAACCGAGGACGAGGCCGTCAGCGGGTGCCGCGGTCTCCACAATGCGGTACGCGGCCGTCAGTCCGGGTGGCTGGGAGTCGTAGTAGGCCGCCACACCCGGCCTCCCGACCGTGTAGGGGCGCAGCCCCTGGAAGATCGCGTCCTCCGTGAACAGGGCTGCGACCTGCTGCGGTCGATGGGCGTCGATCCCGGCCTTCCACCGGTCGAGGACGTCCCTCAGGATCGTTTCTCTGTCCTTGTCGCTGGTCATCAGGCGTCTCCTGCCGGTGGGGCCGGGGTGTGCGGATCAGTGGCCGGCGCTCATGCCGCCGTCGACGTGGAGGATCTCGCCGGTGATGAAGGGGGCGTTCTCCAGGTAGACGACCGCGTCCGCGACGTCGCTCAGCTCGCCCATCCGGCGTACCGGGTGCAGCGCTGCGAGGGCCTCGTGGGTCTCCTCGGGGTGCATGGGGGTCTTGATGGAGCCCGGTGAGACGGCGTTGACGCGGATGCCGCGCGTGGCGTACTCGATGGCGAGCGACTTGGTCGCGGACTGCAGGCCGCCCTTGGTCAGCGAGGCCAGCACGGACGGGACCCGGGAGTCGGCGTTGTCGACCAGGCTGGTGGTGATGGTGACGACGTGGCCGCGCCCCTGCGTCAGCATGCGCGCGATGGCGAGCTGGGTGAGGTGGAAGAAGCCGTCGAGGTTGACCCTGGTCACCGCGCTGTAGTCGTCGAGGGTGTAGTCGGTGAACGGCTTGGCGACGAAGATGCCCGCGTTGTTGACCAGGGTGTCCACCCGGCCGAACCGCTCGACGGCCGCGGCGATCGCGCGTTCGGCGGTGGCGGGGTCGGCGACGTCGCCCTGGACGGTGAGGACGTAGGGGTCGTCGGAGGGCGTGATGGTGCGCGAGACGGCGACGACGGCGTAGCCCAGCTTGCGGTAGGCCTCGACCAGCGCGGCGCCGATGCCCTGCGAGGCACCGGTGACGAGGGCGACCTTCTGCTGCTGAATGCTCATGATGATCCTTCTCCAGTGGGAGCCGGTCGACTTACTAGTCAACCGGTCGTCTATTTCTTTATGAACGTAGGCCCACTGGAGAGGTGCAGTCAAAGGCTGACCGGGCATCATCCGGAACTGGAATGCTCTCAGCTGGTAGGAGAAAACTCCTACAGTTCCGGCAGCTGGATCAGCGACGGTGCGGATCGCCCTCGGGCAGCCAGGCGTCCGGGCCGTGGATCCCGAAGTGGCCGTCGGCGCGGAGCGCCTCGACGACGGCGAGCACCGAGGTGCGGACCTCGCCGCGGCGCCACACCAGAGACCAGGTCCAGTAGATCTCCGGCGCGATGACCGGTCGCCGGACGAGGTCCGGCGGCAGCGGGGTGGTCTGGCCCTTCGGCGAGTTGATGATCGGACGTCGGCAGCGGCGCACGTGGTCGAAGAACGCCGGGCCGGTGATGCCGCCGTCGGAGATGCGGACCGCGCCGGCCCCGGTCTGGTCGGCCAGCTCCTCGGCGTACGCGTTCCAGGACGACCAGGAGGTGGCGTCGCCGTCGAGGAGTACGCCGGTCTCGCGGGCGGGAACCGGGGTGGTGTCACGGCCGGTGGCCACGGCGTAGAGGCGGTCGGCGCCGATGAGCTGAGCGTCCAGGCGGAGTCGCTCCAGATCGCCGGTGCGCAGCCAGCAGATCGCGAGGTCCAGGCCGCCTTCGGCGACCCGGGCGGCCTGGGTGTGCGAAGGCGCGACCCAGGCGTCGACATGGACCTGCGCCACCGCCGCCGTACGGGCGATCAGGTCCGGTGGCATCCAGTTGACGTAGCCGAGCCGGACCGGTTCCGATCCGGCCAGCCGGCGGGCCCGGTGCCGGAGGTCGTCGGCGCGTTCCAGCAGGGCACGGGCGTCGGGAAGCAGGGCGAAACCGGCCGGTGTGAGGGACACCGAGCGGCGGTCCCGGTCGAACAGGCGCACGCCCAGGTCGCGCTCCAGCGCCTTGATCTGCTGGGACAGGGAAGGACCGGCGATCAGCAGACGCCTGGCGGCGCTGCCGAAGTTCAGTTCCTCGGCGACCGCGACGAAGTACCGCAGCTGGCGCAGCTCCACACTCGCCATGCTAGGCCGGTGAGAGGTTGCGCCTACCAGCCCGGCCATCAAGGCAGGTCTCAGAGACCGCCGGCCATCTCTGCGCGGGCACCGAGCAGCGCCAGGCAGTTGGCCCACAGGGGGCCGAGTCGCTGCGTGTCGTTGTAGAGCTTGGCGAACAGAACGTGCCCCTCCAGCTGGGCCACCACCGACCGCGCGGCTTCCCTGGTGTCGGCCACGGTGACATCCCCGCGCGCCAGAGCCTCGACGACGACCGCGTCGATCATGTCGACCTGCGCGTCGAAGATCTCCTGCAGCCGTCCGCGGATGGCTTCGGTCTGGTTGCTCATCTCCAGCGTGAGATTCCCGAACAGGCAGCCCGAGACGGTGCCGCAGTCCCGCTGCCCGGCACGTTGGACGGCCTGGGTCGCCTCGAACAGCCGGCGCAGGCGGTCCAGCGGCTCCCCCTCGCCGGACAGGATCCGCTTCCAGGTCCGCTCCTGGTCGGCCCAGTGCTCGTCGATGACCGCCAGGGCGAGGGCTTCCTTGGTGTCGAAGAAGTAGTAAAAGCTGCCCTTGGGCACGCCGGCCGACTTGCAGATCTCCGCCACGCCCAGGGCGGAGTAACCGCGCAGCTCGATGAGTGTCCGGGCAGCGCCGAGGATCTTCTCCTTGGCATCGCTGGTCCGTCCCATACGATCAGTATACGACCGGTCGTATAAACGCCACCCTCGTCACATCGTGAGCTCGGGGTGCCTGGACCGGCCGAGGTCGGTCAGCCGTTCGTCCAGCGCCCGCGTCTGGGCGGCGGGCGGCAGGACCTTCAGCACGCGGCGTACGCGGTCGTGCCCGATCGCGTACCACTGGTCGTCGAGCGCGTCGACCGCCTGCTTGAGGTGTTCGGCGGCCTGGTCGCCGTCGGTGGGGGCGTGGGCGGCGGCGAGGTCGGCGAGCAGCACCGAGCGCTGCTTGCCGCCGTTCGGGCCCAGGTCGTCGAGCGCCTTGCGCAGCCGGCGGGTCGCCTCCTCGTGGTTGCCCGCCGTCAGCGCGCTGTAGCCGGCGAACCCGTCGAGCCTCGCCCGCTCGAAGAAGTCCAGCCACGCGGGGTCGTCGCCGCCCGCGTCCACCATCTGGTCGGCGCGGTCGATGTGGCGCATGCACTCCTTCGGCTCGCCGCAGCGGGCCGAGATCTCCGACGCCACGCAGTGCAGCCAGGCCCTGGTGAGCGGGCCGACGCCGTGCCAGGCGTGCGCGAACGCCGCGTCCAGCAGACCCAGGGCGTCCGTACGGTTGCCCTCGAACCCCGGCACGAACGCCGCGTGGGCGAGCACGGCGGCGGCGAGCGGATGGTCGCCGCACTCCCGGGTGGCCGACAGGGCCATCCGGTACAGCCGCGCCGCGGTGGGGCCGTCGTCGAGGTCGAAGAAGGCGACCCGGCCCGACAGCAGGGCCGAGCGCGCGGCCGCCTCGGCCAGCGTCTGCCTGACCGCACCCTCCGGCGCCGCCCGCAGCAGGCTCATCCCGAGCCGGGTGTGCGCGACCGACGCCTGGAAGATGTCGTCCGGCGGCGAGGTCCAGTAGAGGGCGGCCTGCTTGTCGACGACCCGGGCGAACGCCTCGGCCGACTCGGCGTCGACCCCGCGCCCGCGTTCCACCGCCGCGGGAAGACGCTCGCCGCCCTCGCCGAGGAGCGGAGCGAGCACGCCCGCGCCGAGAAGCCCCCGCAGGAACGTGGAGCGGTCGATGCCTTCTGCGACGATCATGCTCAGCAGCCTCCGTATCTCGTCCACCACCTCCGTGACCGGCCGCATGGCCATCTCGTCGGGGGTGAGCAGTCCCAGCTCGCTCGCGGGCTTGTCGAAAATCGTCACGATGTGCTTGCGGTAGCGCGGATCCGGCCACCGCTCACCGGTCTCCCACCGTCGAACGGTGTTGGCCGTCAGGCCGGTGTCCTTCTCGTCGCACGACCGCATGGACGCGCGGATGCGCTCGCACAGCTCCTCGTAGGACCACCCGCGTTGCAGGCGTTCCCACGCGAGCCGGCGGTTCGGCGGATGGCGGTGGTTGGCCGGCATGTCGCACCCCTCCTCGCACGACCGCAAGCACGCTGTGTCAGCGTGACACGCTGACACTACGGGAGATTCTGTGTTCGTGCGGCTACTGGCTGTGATTGGACGTCCTCTGGCTGATACTCCAACCGCTTCATAAGCGCTTAGCTTGGCCCACTTCCGCGAGCAGCCGTTGGAGATGGGTGACATGACCACGTTGGAGGACATCGCACGGGTCCATACCGGCTGGATCATCTGGCGGTCGGACGTCGGCCGCTGGTGGGCGACCAGGCGCGGGCCGGTAGACCTCGAAGCGATCCGCATGGGATGCGCGATGACGCTCGACGCCGACGATCCCGAGGCCCTCGACGCCGCTCTTGCCGCGCAGGCCGAGTTGACCGCCACCTTCGCCGCCGACCCCGCCGCCGCCGGGTGACCGGGGGCCGCCGGTGCGGTCGGCGCCCGCACCGGAGACGGTCCTTGACGGAGTCGGCGACGTGAACCGCGCAGGCGCCGTTGCCGGTGCCTGCGCGTCGATTCGCCTACCCCTCGCCGCTCAGGCGAGGAGATCGGGGCGAAGGACCTCCGCCTGGAGGATGTGCTCGATCTCCTTCTCGTCCGCGTTGTGTCCCGTCTGCCGCCGCAGCTCCTTCCGAACGGCGTCGAGAATCACCGGCGTGAGGAGGACTCGTACGAGGGACTTCGGGGCCGTCGCCGCGCGGGCCTTCCACAGGTCGTCTATCAGGCGGCGCTTGAACGCCTCCTTGCTGAGGTAGAAGAGCGCGTCGGCCTTCCCGGTCAGCCCGCCGTCGTCCAGGAGATCGACCTGAAGGGCCAGGTCGACGACGACGGGAAGGCCGCCGGTGAGGTGGTAGACCTGCCACACCTGCCCGTTCGTCAGCACCATCCATTCGACGCCCTCGTTCACCGCGTACATCTGCACCTGCCGCAGGTGCTTGACGCCCAGTTTCTGCGTGCACCGCTTGACCTCGATGAACGCCGCGAGCTGCTTGTCCACCCGGATGCCGTAGTCGGCGAATTCCCCTTTGACCTGATATTCGGTCGTGAGGTCTTCGTATTTGTCGTATCCCAGTCCTTCGCAGAGGAAATCGGTGACGAGCAGCCGGGTGTCGCCCTCGTTGGCGTCGCGCGCGACGAGGTCGCTGAGCGGTTTTCCGTACCGGCGGATCGCCGTGCGAATCCGATTGCGCGCCTCGGATTCCCATTTCGGCATGGTCCGTGGCGCTGATGCCTTGCGGACCCCGCGTGCGTCGTTGTCATCCCTGGTGGCGGCTGGGGTCGCCTCGGGTGCGACGAGGGCCTCGGACGTCTGGTCGCTCATCGGATGCGCCTTCTCTCGCTGCGGCTAGGGCCGTCTTGTGGTCTCGGCTGTAACGGTGTTGGACGCGTTTCCGTCCCCGAATGGTTACCGCTGTGAATATCTGTTCAGCAACAAATGGCGATGTAGGCCATTTCGGCTATATGGCGCTTTGTTTAGAAATGTCTCGCCGAAGATGAATGTGAGAGGCCCCTCGGTGCCGGCTCTCCGGCGGGCGAGCCCGAGGCGTCGTGCCTCGTGAGCCCGGGCGTCCCGCCACGGCGGTCGGCGCCCCGCGGGGCATGTCGCCCGCGTGCGTGATCAGCGCGTAGGGGCTTTCCGCTTTGGATGCACATCGCTATAGTGCAAAGTGCAATAAAGCGATGGGGGAGCGATGGCGCGGGGACGAGCGGACAGGGATCTGGTCGGGCTGACGGTGCTCGCCCTGCTGTCCGTACGGCCCGCACACCCCTATGAGCTGCACCGGTTCGTCATCGACACGCACAAGGACTACATCGGCGGCCTGCCGCGCAGCCTCTACCACGCGGTCGACCGGCTGGCCCGCGAGGAGCTCATCGCCCCCGCGGAGACCAGCAGGGAGGGCCGGCGGCCGGAGCGTACGGTCTACCGCGTGACCGAGGAGGGGCGGGCCGAGCTGAGCAGCCGGCTTCGCCGCCTCCTCGAGCAGCCGGACGGCGACACCAAGGTCTTCCTGGCCGCGGTGTCGCTGATGGGATGCCTTCCGGTCCCCGAGGTGGAGCGGGCGCTGAGCACCCGCGTCGCCACGCTGGAGGGCGCCATCGTCTCCGCGGACGCGCACATCGCGGCGCTCGCCGGCTCCGGCCTGCCGCGCGTGCTGGTCCTCGAAGTGGAGTACGACCGGGCGATGAAGGCGGCCGAACTGGAGTGGGTCCGCGCGACTCTCGCCGAGATCCGGTCCGGCCAGGTCTCCTGGAGCGTCGATTCGAACGCCGGGCAGCTCGACCGACAGTGACGCGCCGGCCGGATGCGCCAACATCCGGCCGGCGCCGGACCCGACCACCGCGAAGCGGCCGATCAGGACTCGCACCCCAGAGGATAGGCGGCTTCGCGGTCATCCGAGAGGAGCCGCACGACATGTCCGACGACATCCACCGCCTGCTCGACACGCTGACCGCTGCCTGGAACGACGGAGACGCCGCCGCCTTCGCCAACCTGTTCACGGAGGACGCCGACTACGTGACGTACTTCGGGGCCCGCATGGAGGGCCGGCAGGCCATCGAGGACAGCCACCGGGCGCTGTTCGAGGGAGCGCTGAAGGGATCTCGGCTGGGCGCACCGGCCGCCGCGCCGCCGCTGCGGAAGATCCGCTCGCTGAGCCCGGACGTGGCACTGGTCGTGACCACCGGGGGCTCGGGCCTGCCGGGCGGCACGGCCGACCCCGGCCGCGACTCGATCATGACGTTCACCGCGGTCAGGGAGGGCGACGGCTGGCACTTCGCGTCGTTCCACAACACGCGGATCGGCACGCCGTGACGTCCGCGGGAACCCTCCTGTGCGAGGTGCGCGGCGTCGTCGAGGCTCCGGTCGAGCGCGTGGCCGGCCTGCTCCTGCGCGTACGGCCGGGGCCGGTGGGCCGGGACAACTGCTTCCCGTTCGCCGACCACGGCGGGACGCTCACGGGCGGGCCGGACCGCTTCGTCCTGGCCGCGCCCGGCCACGCGATGACGGTGGAGGTGGGCCGGGACCTGCTGGCCGCGCAGGGCGGCTGGTGGTACCGCGGCGAGTACCGCCTCGCGCCCGATCCGGCCGGCACGCTGCTGGTCCACCAGGTCCGCAACGTGGCCGAGAGCCTGCGCTGGGGAGTGCCCCTCGTCAACGGGTTCTTCCGGGGGCTCGGGCCGCGGACGCGCGACGGCTTCGCCGTGCTGCTCGACCGGGTGGGCGCCGAGCTGGGCTGCCGGGTCCGCCTGCTGGACGGCCGCTGAAGGAGGTCACCGGACCGGCCCGTGAAGGGCCGGTCCGTCAGCCCTTCTCCGCGCCCTCGTTGGCGCCGCGTACGAAGTAGCGCTGGAACACCACGAAGATGACCGCCACCGGGATCGTGGCGAGCACGGCGGCGCCGAGCTTGAGCGGATACTGCGTGCCCTTGCCGAGCGAGCCGCTGACCAGGTCGGCGATCCCTCGCGGCAGCGTGAACAGCTCCGGGCTCTGCACCGCCACGAGTGTGTGCGCGAACTCGTTCCAGCTGCCCTGGAAGGAGATGATCGTCAGGGTGATCAGGGCCGGTCGCGCCATCGGCAGCACCACCGACCAGAACGTCCGCCACACCCCCGCGCCGTCGATGCGCGCGGCCTCCTCCACGCTCACCGGGACCGACTCGAAGAACTGCTTCATGATGAAGACGCCCGCGGCGTCCACGATCAGGGGCAGGACCAGCGCCGTGTAGCTGTCGTATATGCCGAACTGGTTGAGCACCAGGAACTTCGGCACGAACAGCACCACGGGCGGCACGGCCATGACCCCGATGACGGCGGAGAACAGCGCCTTGCGGCCGCGGAAGCGGATCCGTGCTAGCGCGTACCCGGCCATCGAGCACAGCAGCACCCGCCCGGCGGTGACCAGGATCGTCACCAGCATCGAGTTGCCCAGCCAGAGCGGCAGGTCGGTGTTGAGGAAGACCTTCTCGTAGCCGCCGGTCGTGAAGGGATGAGGGATGGGCGACAGCGCGTTCGCGGCGGCGTCCGGCTCGGTCTTCAACGAGTTCGCGACCTGGATCACGAACGGATAGAGGAAGACCAGCGCGAAGAAGACCAGCACGAAGTAGCCCGCGAAGGTGGAGGCGAGCGAGCGGGAGTCCCGGCGTTTCACGGTCACGACCTCCTCGTACGGCGGGCGGGGTCGCGGTCGCGCATGATCCACCGCTGGAGCAGCGCGAGCACGACGATGATGGCGAACAGCACGAACGAGATGGCCGTCCCCGAGCCGTACTCGAAGCTCCGGAAGGCCGTCTGGTACGACAGGAAGGCCGGGGTGAGGGTGGTCTTGGCGGGGTTGCCCTGGCTCATCACGTAGACCTGGTCGAAGACCTGCCAGGTCGCGATGAGGCCGAGCGTCAGCACCAGGAACAGCGTGGGCTTCAGCAGCGGGAGCGTGATGTGCCGGAACCGCTGCCAGCGCCCGGCGCCGTCGAGCATGCCGGCCTCCTCCAGCGTCACCGGGATGTCCTGGAGCGCGGCCAGGAACATCAACATGAACGTTCCCGACGTCGTCCAGACGACCAGCATGATGATCGTGCACATCGCCACGCTGGGCCCGGACAGCCACTCCCACCACGAGAGCCCGAACGGCCCGCCGCCCGTCAGCGCCGCCGGCGGATCGGCGGGATCGACCAGGCCGAGCCCTCCGAGCAGCAGGTGGAGCACGCCCCGCGAGTCGGAGAACCACTGCGGGCCGTCGATCCCGAACAGCTTCAGCAGGCTGGTCACCGCGCCCGAGTTGGCGAAGATGAACAGGAACACCACGCTGATCGCGACCGAGCTGGTGACCGAGGGGAAGAAGAACGCGGCGCGGAAGAACGTCTTCCCCTTCAGCATCCTGTTGTTCACGATCACGGCGAGGCCCAGCGCCAGCACCGTCTGGGCGGGCACGACGATCGCGACGTAGTAGAAGTTGTTCCGCACGCTGGTCATGAAGTCCTGGCGGGCCAGGCCGTCCTCGGTGAACAGCCGGGTGTAGTTGTCCAGCCCCACGAACGGCACGCCCGAGCGGAACGGGCTGCCCTGGCCGTTCCAGTCGGTGAGGCTGACCCACATCGCCATCAGGATCGGCAGCAGCAGGAACAGGCCCAGGATCACCACCACCGGTGCCACGAACAGCCAGCCCGCGATGTTCTCCCGTACGGCCGCGCTCAGCCGGGGCCCCGGCCGCGCGGTCCGTGGGGAGACGGGGGCGGGTGCGGTGTCGGCCACGGTCACTCCTTCCGGTCGGCGGGGCCCCGGCCCTGACCGGCCGGGACCCGCACCGTCTCGCGTCACCCGAGGGCGGCCTGGGTGTTCTTCTGCACGCGCTCCAGCAGCGCCTTCGGGTCACTGGAGGCGAGCTTCTGGATGCCGGTGTCGAAGTCGGCCAGGACGCTGTCCATCTTCGGCGCGTTGACCGGGCCCTGGGCGTAGTCGGCGCCGTTCACGAACGGGCCGTCAGCGGGGAACTCCTTCGTGTAGACGTCCTTCGCCGACTGCCGCGAGGGCATGACCCCGAAGGCCCGGGCGAAGGTCATCTGCTGGTCGACCGTGGTCATCGCCTCGACGAAGTCGATCGCCTGCTGCTTGTACTTGCTCTTCGACGAGATGCCCCAGCAGTTGGTGAACGACAGGGTGCCCTTGCCCTTGGGGCCGGCCGGAAGCTCGTGCACGCTGTACTTCACGTCGGGGAAGTCGGCCTTCAGCGCGCCCTTGATCCAGTTGCCCTCGACGGTCATCGCGGCCTTGCCCTTGCCGAAGGCCTCTCCGCCCCAGCCCGCGTCGAGCTGGCTCGGGAACTGGGCGAGCTTGTCCTTGAGCAGCGACTGGACGTACTGCAGGGCCTTGAGGTTCTCCGGGCTGTCCGCCGTCGCCTGCTTGCCGTCGGGGCTGGTGATCCAGCCGCCCGCCTGCACCAGGAACGCGCCGACCCGGTCGCGGGTGTCGGCGATCGCGAGCGGCGTGACGCCCTCGGCCTTGAGCTTCTCGCTCACCGAGGTGAGCTGGTCCCAGGTCGTCGGCACGTCGCCCTCGCCCAGCCCGGCCTTGGCCCACAGGTCGTCGTTGATCACCAGGGCGAGGGTGGAGAAGTCCTTCGGCGCGCAGTAGAACGTGCCGTCGTAGGTGAACGTGGTACGCAGGCTCGGGTAGAAGTCCGACGCCCCCGACAGCTTGTCGGCGTACGGCTCCAGCGCGCCCACGCTCGCGTAGTCGGCGAACCGGGAGGCGTCCACGTAGAACACGTCGGGCGGGTTGTCGCCCGCGAACGCCTGGCCGAGCTGCTGGGCGAGGTCCTGCGCCGGAGTCACGGTCGCCGTCGAGCCGGACTTCTTCGCCCAGGCCGCGGCGGCGTCCTTCACCGCGGTGGTCTCCGCGTCGCCCGAGGAGCCGATGAGGATCTGCAGGTGGGCCGGGCCGCCGCTCTGCTGGGCGGGAGCGGACGCCTTGTCGTCGTCGAAACCGCTGCCGCAGGCGGCCGAGGAAAGGAGCGCGGCGCAGGCGGCGCCGAGCACCGCCGTCCGCACGGTTCTGTTCTTCATGAGCATTCCCGATCTTCGTTGAGGGGAAGGACGCGCCGGTTCACGCCGACTGGCGGACGACCAGCGAGGGTTCGAGCAGCACGTTCGCCGGCGGTTCGCCGGGGTCCGCCTGGCCGTCGAGGAGTGTGGTGAGGAGCGCCACGCAGTGCGCGGCGGCCTGTGCCAGCGGCTGGCTCAGGCTGGTCAGGCCGACGGCCTTGGCCACCGGCGTGTCGTCGAAGCCGATCACCGCGACCGGCCGTTCCGCCGCGCCGCCCCCGGGCCCCCTGCCGGGCTGCCAGGCGAGGCCGGGGGAGCGGGCGGCGTGCAGCGCGCCGAGCGCGAGCGAGTCGCTGACGCAGACGAGCGCGGTCACCCCGAGGTCCGACCGCAGCAGGTCGTGGGCGGCCTTCTCGCCGTCGGCCACCCCGTCGCTGGTGGCCCGGCCCAGGCCGGCGGGGTCGACGCCCGCCGCGGCGAGCGTGCGCGCCCAGCCCTCGCGGCGGTCGTCGCCGACCCCGGAGCCGGACGGCCAGCCGAGGAAGCCGATCACGCGATGGCCCGCGTCGAGCAGGTGACGGGTGGCCGCGGCCGTGCCGGCCGCTCCGTCCACGTCCACCCACGCATGCGAAGCACTCGCGGAGTCCGCGCTCCAGGGGCGTCCGAAGGTGACGAACGGCACCTTGTGGTCCAGCAGCCAGGCGGTGCGCAGGTCGCCATGGTGGGTGCTGGTCAGCACGAACGCGTCCGGCTCGTACGCGCCGAGCAGGTCCTCGAACGTGTCGACCTCGGCCTGGTCGTCGTCCGCCGTGTAGAGCAGCACCCGGTAGCCGGACCGCGCGGCCGACTCGGTCAGGCCGTGTAGGAAGCGGTCGAGCACCGAGCCGTTGATGCCGTCGCGGTCGGGCTCGATCCGGATGGCGATCAGCCGGGACCGGCCCGTACGCATCTGGCGGGCGGCCTGGTTGACCCGGTAGCCGAGTTCCTCGACCGCCCGCAGCACCCGCTGCCTGGTCTCCTCGCGGACGACGTCCGGGCTGTTCAGGGCGTTCGAGACCGTCTGGCGTGATACGCCGGCGAGCCGGGCCACGTCGGCGATTGTCACCTTTTCGGTCATGATCCGCCCTTCTGGGGGTTTGAACGTTCAAGGAGGAGTAAGGCATGATTAGATCGATCAAAATAAACTGAATGTTTCGCAATGTGCACCCCCGGCGACCACATGTCAAGGTCAAGGCCGGGACGATTCGATCCAGGAGGGCCCATCGGTGCTCGTCGGAGCCACGCCCGGTCCGGGCGGCGAGTTCGCCGCCGGCGCGGCGTACCGCCTGCAACCGCCACTGCACGAGCTGGTCAGCACCGTCATGGCGCCGACCGGAGCGCTGAGCGGCGCTGACGGCCAGATCCGCCCCTTCGGCGTCCAGGGGCTCTTCCACGCCGACCATCGGGCGCTGTCGCAGGCGACGCTGCTCGTGAACGGCCGCGAGCCCGAGGCCATCGGCCACGTTCACGAGGAGGCCGGGCGCACCCGGTTCGTCTCGCTCGCCCGCTGGCTCGGCGACCCCCACCCCGACCCCACCGTGCGGCTCGAACGCGTCCGCGTGGTCGGCGCGCGCGGCATGAGCGAGCACGTGGAGATCATCTCAACCGCCTCTGTGGCCGTGACCGCATCGGTCACCGTCGAGCTGAGCTGCGACTTCGCGCCGATCGAGGTGGTCAAGTCGGGCGGCGACACCGTCCCGGCCGAGCCCGGCGGTCCCGATCCGGGTCCCGGCGGCCTGTCGTGGCGGAGCGGCGGCATCCGGGTCACGGCCATGGGCGAGGACGCCCGGGCGGAGACCGGCGGCGGCGCCCGGTTGCGCTGGGACCTGTTCCTGCCCCCGGGCGGGACCGCGACGCTGCGCTGGGAGGTCGTCGTGGACGACCCCGCCGCCGTCGTCGTCGCGCCGGCCAGGACGCTGGAGTGGAGCAAGCCCGAGGTCACCGCCGCCGACCGGCGGCTGACTCGGCTGCTGCACCAGTCGCTGGAGGACCTGCGGTCACTGCGGCTCGCGGAGACCGGCGATCCCGAGGGCACCTTCCTCGGCGCGGGGGTGCCGTGGTTCCTCACACTCTTCGGGCGCGACAGCCTGTGGGCCGCCCGGATGCTGCTGCCGCTCGGCACCGACCTCGCCGCGGGCACGCTGCGGGTGCTCGCCCGGCGGCAGGGCACGCGGGTGGACCCGGCCTCGGGCGAGGCGCCGGGGAAGATCATGCACGAGCTGCGGCGGCGCGAGTTCACCGTCGAGGGCAACGGACTGCGGCTGCCCGCGGCCTACTACGGCACGATCGACGCCACCCCCCTGTGGATCAGCCTCCTGCACGACGCCTGGCGGTGGGGGATGCCCGAGCGCGAGGTGGCGGCGCTGCTGCCGCACATGGAGGCCGCGCTCGGCTGGCTCGCGGACTACGCCGACCCCGACGGCGACGGGTTCGTGGAGTACATCGACACCTCCGACCGCGGCCTGGCCAACCAGGGCTGGAAGGACTCCGGCGACTCCATCCGGTTCCACGACGGGAGCCAGGCCAAGCCGCCGATCGCGCTCGTCGAGGTGCAGGGCTACGCGTACGAGGCGGCCAGGAACGCGGCGTCGCTGCTCGACGCGTTCGGCCGCCCCGGCGCCGAGCGATGGAACGCGCACGCCGACGCGCTGGCCGAGCGGTTCCGCGCCCGGTTCTGGGTGGACGGCCCGCACGGACGCTTCCCCGCGCTCGCCCTCGACACCGACAAGCGGCCGGTGGACGCGCTGACCAGCAACATCGGCCACCTCCTCGGCACCGGCCTGCTGTCGGAGGCGGAGTCGGCCCAGGTCGCGAGACTGCTGGCCGCCCCGATGATGAGCGGCGGCTACGGGCTGCGCACGATGTCGTCCGGCGACGCCGGCTTCAGCCCGCTGTCCTACCACTGCGGCTCGGTCTGGGCGCACGACACCGCGATCGTGCTCGGCGGACTGGCCAGGGCCGGGTTCGCCGCGCAGGCGGCCGGGCTCGCCGAAGGGCTGCTCGCCGCCGGGGAGGCGTTCGGCTACCGGCTGCCCGAGCTGTACGCGGGGGACGGCGCCGGCCCGCATCCGGGCGTCGGCAGGCCCATGCCCTACCCGGCGGCCTGCCGTCCCCAGGCGTGGTCGGCCGCCGCGGCGGTGGCGATCGCGCACGCGGCGCTGGGCCTGTATCCCGACGTTCCGGCGGGGCGGGTGCTGCTGCGGCCCATGGCCGGGGCGCCCCTCGGCGCGCTGTCGGCCCGTGGGCTGCGGGTGGCGGGCGCGGAGGTGAGCGTCGCCGTCGACGCGGCGGGCCACGCCACCGTCACAGGGCTGCCGCCGGGCCTCGCCCTCGACGTGCGGTGACGAGCTCGGACGGCCATCCGGACAGACGACGGAGTCGGACATGATCGAATAGTTGTTCTAATATGATGGCGGCATGACGGCTTTTCAGGCTTCGCTACTCGACTGGGCCGAGGATGTCCGCGTCGGCCCGCTCGGTTCGTCGGTGCGGCGCACTTCCCTGGAGCGCGGCGCCTGGATCGACGTGCGGCCGCACTGGATCGAGGGGGCCGACGCGCTCTTCGACCGTCTGCTTGGGACGGTGCCCTGGCACGCCGAGCGCAGGCACATGTACGACCGGGTCGTGGACGTGCCGCGCCTGCTGAAGTTCTACGACGAGGACGAGGAGCTTCCCGACCCGGTGCTGGCCCAGGCGAGGGACGCGCTCAACGCCCACTATGAGGAGGAGCTCGGCGAGCCGTTCCGCACGGCCGGGATGTGCCTCTACCGCGACGGCAGGGACAGCGTCGCCTGGCACGGCGACACCATCGGGCGGGGGAGCACGCACGACACGATGGTCGCGATCGTGTCGGTCGGCACCCCGCGCCCGCTGCTGCTGCGCCCCCGCGGCGGGGGAGGCCCGGCGCTGCGGCACGAGCTGGGCCACGGCGACCTCATCGTCATGGGCGGGAGCTGCCAGCGCACCTGGGAGCACGCGATCCCCAAGTCGGCCAAGGTGACCGGCGCCCGCATCAGCGTCCAGTTCCGTCCGCGAGGCGTGCGCTGAGCACCTGTGCACGCATCGGGCGGAGGCGGGTGGGCGGACCGTAGGCAAGTGCGGTTTGCTGGTAGTCCTTGAGTAAGGCCGCGGCAAAGGACCGGCCCAGTCGCGCAAGAAAGGCCACGGATGATCCCGCACCCCTACGTCCCCGCCCCCGCTCGATACGACGACATGCGGTATCGGCGCAGCGGAAGGAGTGGCGTGCTGCTCCCCGAGATCTCCCTCGGGCTGTGGCACAACTTCGGCGACGGCCACCCGCTCGACGTGCAGCGCGCCGTCCTGCGCCGGGCCTTCGACCTCGGCATCACCCACTTCGACCTGGCCAACAACTACGGCCCGCCGTACGGCTCCGCCGAGGAGAACTTCGGCCACCATCTGCGCGCGGACTTCCGCCCCTACCGCGACGAGTTGTTCATCTCGACGAAGGCGGGTTACGACATGTGGCCCGGGCCGTACGGCGAGTGGGGGTCGCGCAAGTATCTGCTGGCGAGCCTCGACCGGTCGCTGAGCCGGATGGGCCTCGACTACGTCGACGTCTTCTACTCCCACCGGCCCGACCCGGACACCCCGATCGAGGAGACGATGGGCGCCCTCGACACAGCGGTGCGCTCCGGCAAGGCGCTCTACGTGGGCATCTCGAACTACTCGGCCGAGCAGACCGAGCGGGCCGCCGCCGTGCTGCGCGAGCTGGGCACGCCGCTCCTGATCCACCAGCCGCGTTACTCCATGCTGGACCGCTGGGTGGAGGAGGACGGCCTGCTGGACGTGCTGGAGCGGGCCGGAGCGGGGTGCATCGCCTACTCGCCGCTCGCGCAGGGCCTGCTCACCGGTCGCTACCTCGGCGGCGAGGTGCCGGCCGACTCCCGGATGGCGATCGGCCACTTCCTGAAGCGCGACCGGCTCACCCCCGATCTGCTGGAGACCCTGCGCGGCCTCGACAAGATCGCCCAGGAGCGCGGCCAGTCACTCGCGCAGCTCGCGCTGGCGTGGATCCTGCGCGACCGGAGGGTCACGTCCGTGCTGATCGGGGCGAGCTCGGTCGGGCAGCTCGAACAGAACGTGGCGGCCCTGGACGCACCGGCGCTCACCGCCGAGGAGACGGCCGAGATCGAGAACCTGCTGTAGCCCTCTCGCCGGCCCTCTCTCCGGCCCTCTCTTCGGCGCGGTGCCCGCCTGACCCGAGGGCGGGTTCAGGCGGCGCCGGAACTCCTCAGTCGACCTCGGCGCTGCCGTTCACGCGGAGCTTGCGGCGGGCCCGCTCGTAGAAGGTCGTCGTGCCGAGCCGCACCACGCGGGCGGCGGCGCGCAGCGCGGTGATCGTGAGCCGGTCGCCGGGACACAGGTGACCGCCGATGGTGCCGTCGACCTCCAGCGCGAGCTGGCCGCTGGTCGGGAGCACGTCGAGCGTCACCTCCTCGTCGGCCGACAGGACCAGCGCCCGGTTGAACGCCGAGTGGGCGGCGGCCGGGACGACGAGGAAGCCCTCGACCGTGGGGGAGACGATCGGGCCGCCCGCCGAGAAGTTGTACGCGGTGGACCCCGTGGCCGTGGAGACGATCACGGCGTCGGCGGCGAAGCGGACGAACGGCTCGCCGTAGACCGAGACGGACACGGCGGCGAGCCCGTCGCCGGGGATGCGGACGAGGGCGATGTCGTTGAACGCGGTCACCATCCGGCCGTCGTGGCTGGTCGCCCGGACCGCCATGCGCGGTTCGACCGTGTATCTGTGCTCGTCGATCGCGGACAGCGCGGGCGCCAGCTCGTCCACGTCGATCTCCGCGAGGAAGCCGAGCCGTCCGAGGTTGACCCCGAGGACGGGGGTCGGCCGCCCGGCGATCAGGCGCATCGTGCGCAGCATCGTGCCGTCGCCGCCGAGGCTGACGAGGAGGTCGGCCCGCCTCACCAGGGTCTGGGCGTCCACCGCGATGGCGCTGCAGTCGATGCGCCCGACCTCGTCGGGCAGTCCCAGCACCGTGCAGTCCCGCTTGCGCGCCCACTCGACGATCGTGTCGATCGCCTCTTTGGAGTCGCGTTGCGGGTGCAGGACGAGACCCACGGTGCTGACCATGCCCATGTCCACACTGTACGGCCAGGCCGTACGGGCGGCTTTATCGAACGGCCTCCGGGGCCGCCTGGTCCACGGGAAGGTAGACCCGGAACCGGGTGTCGCCGGGACGTGAATCCACCCGGATGTCCCCGTGGTGCTTGTTGACCACTATCCGATAGGAGATGTCCAGGCCCAGGCCGGTGCCCTCGCCGACGGGCTTGGTGGTGAAGAACGGCTCGAAGATGCGGGGACGGACCTCGGGCGGGATGCCGGTGCCGGTGTCGCCGACCTCGACGATCACGTGGCCGTCCTTCCGCCGGGTGCGGAGGGTCAGCGTGCCCGTGCCGTCCATCGCGCCGAGCGCGTTGTCGATGAGGTTGGTCCACACCTGGTTCAGCTCGGCCGCGTACGCGGGGATGGGCGGCAGCGACCGGTCGTACTCCTTGACCGTCCGGACGCCCGCGGGCATCTTGCCCTGCATCATCGTCAGCGTGGCGTCGAGCAGGTCGTGCACGTCGACCGTCTGGTGCGGGGCGCGGTCGAGCTGGGAGTACTGCTTGGCGGCGGCGACCAGGCCGGAGATCCGGTTGACCGCGTCGTCGATCTCGCACATCAGCAGCTCGGTGTCCACCGTGTAGGTGAGCCATCGGACCGCGGACTCCAGGTTCTCCTCGCCCACCGCCCCGGCGATCTGGTCGAGCCAGCACGCGTCGAGGCCGCCGGCCACCAGCGTCGCCGCGAGTTCCCAGCCGCCGACGATGTCGTGGTCGTCCAGCCAGTCGGCGACCGCGTCCTCGGCATCGGAGCGCGCCAGCGGCGTCAGGTCGGGGGCGGAGGCCGACCGCTTGACCGCGTCCTCCTGGAGCTCCACGAGGTCGTGCAGCTGGCTGCCGTCCAGCCGCCCGTCGGCGATCATCGCGAGCTTGTGCCGCATGCCCGCCACCCGCTCGCGCAGCGCCGACGTCGCCCGTACGGCTGCGGCCGCCGGGTTGTTCAGCTCGTGCGTCAGGCCGGCCGACAGCGAGCCGAGCGCGAGCAGCCGCTCCCGTTCGCCGACGATCGTCTGGGTGGCGCGCATGCCGAGGAACAACCCCTCCAGCAGGTGCATCGCCATCGGGAACCACTCGCGTACGCACGTGGCGATCACCTCGGCCGGCACCACGAAGAACTCGGCCTCGGTGACCGCGGTCAGCGTGTTCATGTAGAGCTGGGAGAACTCGCCGGTGATGTACGCCTGCGTGGCGCCGCCGTACACGCCGCGCTGGCCGGTGCGGCTCACCTCGACGTCGTCGCCCTGCACCCGCCTGCTCATCGCGACCGTGCCGCTCAGTAGCACGAAGAAACAGGTGGCGGGGTCGCCCTCCTCGTAGACACGGGTCCCGGCGAGCCGCCGCTCCACCCGTCCCGCCTCCGACAGCCGGGCGAGCTGCGCGTCGTTCAGCGACTCGAACAGGAACAGCGTGCGCAGCTCGTCGGGGGGCAGCGTCGGCTCATGGGGATGGTCGGTCATGGAGCCTCCAGATAACGGTGGACGAGCGAGACCGCCATGGCGCCCTCGCCCACGGCCGAGGCGACGCGCTTGACCGACCCGGCCCGCACGTCGCCCGCCGCGAAGACGCCGGGCATGCTCGACTCCAGGTGATAGGGGTCCCTGGACAGTGCCCACCCGGCCGGGCGGCGGCCGTCGGCGAGCAGGTCGGAGCCGGTCAGCACGTAGCCGCCTCCGTCGCGGGCGACCACGTCGCCGAGCCAGTCGGTGCGCGGCTCCGCCCCGATGAAGACGAACAGCCACGACGCCGGTACGGCGGTCGTCCGGCCGGTCCTTCCGTCGCACAGGACCAGGCGCTCCAGGTGGTCGCAGCCCTCGCCGCCGACCACCTGCGTGCGCGGATGGACCTCGATCGAGGGAATGGCCTCGATCTGATCGATCAAATACCGCGACATCGACCGGGTGAGGTCCTCTCCCCGGATGAGGACGTGCACCTTGCTGGCATAGCGGGAGAAGTACACCGCCGCCTGTCCGGCCGAGTTCGCCCCGCCGACGATGTAGACCTCTTCTCCGGCGCAGCTCGGGGCCTCGGTGGCGGCCGCGCCGTAGAAGACGCCCCGGCCGGTCAGGTCGGCCAGGCCGGGCGCGTCCAGGAGCCGGTAGGACACGCCGGTCGCCAGCACGACCGTGTGCGCCGTCACGGCGGTGCCGTCGCCGAAGTGCAGCAGGGTGGCCGAGCCGCTCCGTTCGAGGCCGACGACCTCCCGGGTGGTGAGCAGTTCGGTGTTGAACTTCAGCGCCTGTCTGCGGGCGCGGTCGGTGAGCTGGGCGCCGGAGACCCCGTCGGGGAAGCCCAGGTAGTTTTCGATCCGGCTGCTCTGGCCGGCCTGGCCGCCGGTGGCCCGCTGCTCCACGAGCAGGGTGCGCAGCCCCTCGGACGCGCCGTACACGGCGGCGCCGAGGCCGGCGGGTCCCGCGCCGATCACGGCGAGGTCGTAGACATCCGAGGCGGGGGTGGTGGCCATGCCGACGTGCGCGGCGAGGTCGGCCTCCGTGGGTCGTGCCAGGGCCTTGCCGTCCGTGGTGATCACCACCGGCACGTCCGCCTCGCTCATGCCGGCGGCGGTCAGCAGGCGCACGCCCTCGGACTCGTCGGCCCGCAGCCAGCGGTACGGCACGAGGTTGCGGGCGAGGAAGTCGCGCACCGTGAACGAGTGCGCCGACCAGCGATGACCCACGACCTTGGTCTCCGGCATCGTCACCGCGGGGGTGGCGAGCCACGCCTCCAGCAGCGAGTCCAGCACCGGGTAGAGCTTCTCCTCCGGCGGGTTCCACGGCTTGAGCAGGTAGTGGTCGAGATCGACGATGTTGATCGCGCTGATGGCCGCGTCGGTGTCGGCGTACGCGGTGAGCAGCACTCTGCGCGCCAGCGGGAAGACGTCCATGGCCGCTTCGAGAAACTCGATGCCGTTCATCTGCGGCATCCGGTAATCGGCCAGGAGGACGGCGACCTGCTCGCCGCGCAGCTTGATCTCGCGCAGCGCGTCGAGCGCGCTGGGGCCGGACTCGGCTCGGATCACCCGGTAGCGGTCGCCGTATCGGCGGCGGATGTCACGAGCCACGGCCCGGGAGACGGAAGGGTCGTCGTCGACGGTGAGGATCGCGGCATTCTGCACAACTCACACCGTACTGGCGGGTCTTCGCTGATCGGCACCCCCGGGACATAGGTCCCACCGCGGGGGGACGTTCGCCGGTCGCCCCCGTGGCCGGTCGTGGCGAAGGCTGGGGGAGACGAGGGAGGCCGCCATGCCGATGACCGTACGCGACGTCATGAACAGGTTCGTCGTCGCCGTCGAGGCGACGGCCTCGTTCGCCGACGTGGTCACCGCGATGTGCCGGTTCCATGTCGGGGCCGTCCCCGTCGTGGACGGGGAGCGGCGCGTCATCGGCATGGTGAGCGACAGCGACCTGCTGCTCAAGGACCTCGACAGGCGGCCCGGCGATGTGATCATCGAGGGGCCGTCCCGGCGCAGGGAGCGCAGGAAGGCGAGCGGCCGCACCGCCGCCCAGATCATGAGCAGCCCCGCGATCACGGTCACCGAGGACACCACGCTGCGGCGGGCGGCCAGTCTGATGCACCGCAACAGGATCAAGGAGCTGCCGGTCGTGGACGGCGAGACCGGCCGCATCACCGGGCTGGTCAAACAGTCGGACCTGATCAGAGCCTTCTGCCGGCCCCCGGAGGACATCCGCGACGACGTCGTCGAGGTGGTGTCGCGCTACTCCCGGCGCTGCGCCGTACGCGTCGAGGACGGGATCGTCCACCTCGTCGGCGGCGTGGCGCGGCGTTCACAGCTCTTCGCCATGATCGAGGAGGTCTGGCAGGTGGACGGCGTGGTGGACGTCGACTCCTCCATCACGTTCGAGACGGACGACGTGGACCGGGCCGTCTCCGCGGGCGCGCCCCGGCGGACCGGCCCGGTTGAGAGCGGGGAGGGCCAATGAGCGCCGAGACCATGAGCGCCGTCACCCGTCCATGAGCAGGACGGCGGCCCCCTCGACGCGGTCGGCCGCCAGGTCGGCCAGCGCCTGGTCGGCGGCGCCGAAGGAATAGGGCGTCGTCGTGACCCGCGGGTGGTGGAGGGCCGCCAGCCGCAGGAACTCCCGTCCGTCGTCGCGGGTGTTGGCCGTGACGCTGCGCAGCGTCCGCTCCTGGAACAGGTGGCGCTGGTAGTTCAGCACCGGGATGTCGGTGAGGTGGATCCCCGCCACCGCGAGCGTGCCGCCCCGGTCGAGCGCGGCCAGCGCGACCGGCACGAGATCGCCGACCGGGGCGAACAGGATGGCCGCGTCCAGGGGCTCGGGCGGCGGGTCGGCGCTGCCCGCCGCGGAGGCCGCGCCCAGCCGGAGCGCGAGCTCCCTGGCCGCCGCCGACCTCGTCATCACGTGCACGGTCGCGCCCTCGGCGATCGCGACCTGGGCGGTCAGATGGGCCGAGGCGCCGAACCCGTAGATGCCGAGCCGACCGCCCGGGGGCAGGTCGGCGCGGACCAGCGCGCGGTAGCCGATGATCCCCGCGCACAGCAGCGGGGCGAGCGTCTCGGCCGGGGTGTCCTCGGGCAGCGGGTAGACGTACGCGGCGGGGGCGGTCAGCAGTTCCGCGTACCCGCCGTCGGCGTCCCAGCCCGTGTAGGTGGACGCCGGGCACAGGTTCTCCGCGCCGCGCAGGCAGTAGCGGCACCGGCCGCAGGTCGAGCGCAGCCAGGCCACCCCCACGCGGGCGCCGACCGGCGGCCCCGGCGTGTCCGGGCCGAGCCGGGCCACGCGTCCCACGACCTCGTGCCCGGGAACCGTACGGGGACGCCTCGGGGGGAGGTCGCCCTCGGCGAGGTGCAGGTCGGTGCGGCAGACCGCGCACGCCTCGACGCGGACCAGCAGTTCCCCCGGCCCGGGCACGGGGTCCGGCAGCACGGCCCGCTCCAGCGGCCGCGTCGCGACCGGTCCCGGCCGGGCCACGACCCAGGCGTCCATCACGCGTGCCGGATGCGCCGGCCGCTGATCTCGATGGGCGAGATCCGGATGTAGAGCGGACGGTCGCCGCCCGGCCACGACTCCACGGCGGTCTTGTTCACGTCGCCGGTGATGTGGTGGGCCCCGCCGCGCACGAGCACGCTCCAGCCCTCCCGCGTGCTCTCGTCGATGTGGTCCACCTCGAAGGCCACCATGAAGTCGGCCCCCTCGATCCCCGTGCGCAGGTCGGCGTCCATCGGGCCGCCGAGAGCGGTGCGGAACAAGACGGCGCCCTGCTCGATCGTGTAGTTGACCGGCAGGATCACGGGCCCGGTCGGATTGTTGAAGGCGACCCTGCCCACGCCGCCCGGGGAGATCAGCCGCAGGCACTCCTCGTGGTCGAGCTTCTCCAGGCGCGGCATGCCGGCGGGAGCCGTGTCTTCGGTCATTCGGACCTCCACAATGATCGTCAAGGGCATCGGCGATCAGTCTGCCGTCCCCGTCCCTCCGGCGGCACCGACGTCCGTCGCACAACGGAGGGACTAAGGGCCCGGGAAGCCTTGGCCGCCGCTTGCCGTAATCCATCCTTTAGCCGCATGCCCCGAATGGGCACGCACGTCACATGGAAGTGCTGAGCAGCCGCATACTCCTGCGATCGGCCGACCGGGCCGCGAGCCGCCGCTTCTACCGCGACGTCCTGGGGCTGGCCGTGAGCAGGGAGTTCGGGCCGGCCGAGGACCCTGGGGTGGTGTTCTTCCTGGGGCAGGGGCTCCTCGAGGTCTCCCCGCGTGCCTCCGGCGCCGAACAGGAGGGCGCGGCGCTCTGGTTGCAGGTGCGCGACGTCCAGAGGGAGCACGACCGGCTGGTGGAGGCCGGGGTACGGGTGTCCCGGCCGCCCAGGCTGGAGCCGTGGGGGCTGATGGAGATGTGGATCGAGGATCCCGACGGGCTGCCGATCGTGCTGGTCGAGATCCCCGAGGGCCACCCGCTGCGGCGCGACCACCGCTCCTTCACGCCGCGCCCCGCCTGAGCCCGGCTCCGGCCGCGCCACGCGCCTGTGACCTGTTGAATTGAAGAATTTTTCATATTGCGAATATGCTGGCTCCGCCGACGGAGGAGAGGTACGACATGCACGAGTTCACGGCGGAGCTGCGCACCCGGCTCGCGGAGGCGCGCGAGGAGCTACGGCGAGCGCGGGAGAGCGGTGACGAGCATGGCGTCCAGGTCGCCCTGGGCCGTCTGGACAACCTGAACCGCCTGGCCGCCGACCACGGGATCAGCCCGGAGACGGCGGGAGAGGCGGAGTGAGCCCGATGCCCGTCCCGCTCTATCAGGCCAAGGCCGACTTCTTCCGCACCCTGGGACATCCGGTGCGCATCCGCGTGCTCGAACTTCTGCGGGACGGCCCCCGCCCGGTCCGCGAATTACTCAACGAGATCGAGGTAGAGGCGTCGAACCTGTCCCAGCAGCTCGCCGTGCTGCGCCGAACCGGCCTCGTCAGCGCGGTCAGGGAGGGCGGCTCGGTGGTCTACTCCCTCGCCACCCCCGACATCGTGGACCTGCTCGCGGCGGCCCGGCGGATCCTCACCGACATGATCACCGGCCAGGGTGAGCTGCTGGCCGAGCTCCAGGCGGAGGCGGCCGAGTGACCGGCGTGGCCAGGCAGTTGTACGGCCGGGTCGCGGGGCTGCTGCCCTCGCCCGCCGACTGGCGACCGGCCCGCCGCAGCCCGGGCCGTGACCTGATCGCCGGGCTCACGGTCGCGGTGGTGGCCCTGCCGCTCGCGCTGGCCTTCGGGGTCGGCTCAGGGCTGGGCGCGCAGGCCGGCCTGGCGACCGCCGTCGTCGCGGGCGCGATCGCCGCGGTCTTCGGCGGCAGCAACCTCCAGGTGTCGGGCCCCACTGGGGCCATGACCGTCGTCCTCGTGCCGATCGTGCACAGCCACGGCCCGAGTGGGGTGCTCGCGGTCGGCCTGCTCGCCGGCATCGTGCTCGTCGTCCTCGCGCTGGCCCGGGTCGGCAGGTACGCCCGCTATATGCCGACTCCCGTCATCGAGGGCTTCACGGCGGGCATCGCCGTCGTCATCGCGCTCCAGCAGGTGCCCGCCGCGCTCGGCGTGACCGGCGAGGGGGAGCGGGTGTGGCAGGCGGCCGGGAACGCGGTGGCGAACTTCGCGCGAGACCCGAGTCCGGTGCCGATCGCGATGGCGCTCGTGGTCGCCGGGGCCATGCTGCTGGGCGCGCGGTGGCGGCCCGCGGTGCCGTTCTCGTTCCTCACGGTCGTGGCCGCAACGGTCGTGGCCGAGGCCGCCGGGCTGGACGTCGCCCGCATCGGAACCCTGCCGGCCGGGCTGCCCGCGCCGTCGGTGAGCTTCCTCGATCCGGGCGCCGTCACCTCGCTTCTCCCCGCGGCCCTCGCCGTGGCCGCCCTCGGGGCGCTGGAGAGCCTGCTGTGCGCCTCCGTCGCCGACGGCATGAGCGTGGGGGAGCGGCACGACCCCGACCGCGAGCTGTTCGGGCAGGGCCTGGCGAACGTCGTCTCCCCGCTCTTCGGCGGCATCCCCGCCACCGCCGCGATCGCCCGTACGGCGGTGAACGTCCGCTCGGGCGCGCGGTCCCGCCTGGCCGCCCTCGCGCACGCCGTCGTGCTGGCCGTCATCGTGTTCGGCGCGAGCGGCCTCGTCGGGCGGATCCCGCTGGCCGCGCTGGCCGGCGTGCTGCTGGCCACGACGGTCCGCATGGTCGAGGTCGGCTCGCTGCGCGCCATCGCCCGCGCCACCCGGGGCGACGCCGCGGTGATGGTCCTCACCTTCGCCGTCACCGTCGCCTTCGACCTCGTCACCGCGGTCGCGGTCGGCGTCGGCGTCGCGATCGTGCTCGCCCTGCGGGCCGTCGCGCGCAGCGCGCAGATCGAGCAGGTCCCGCTGGAGACCGGCGATCACGGCGACGAGGAACGGCGCCTGCTGGCCGAGCACATCGTGGCCTACCGGTTCGACGGCCCGCTGTTCTTCGGCGCGGCCCACCGCTTCCTGCTGGAGCTGTCGGAGGTCGCCGACGTGCGGGTGGTCATCCTGCGGATGTCGCGGGTGTCCACGATCGACGCCACCGGCGCGGGCGTCCTCGGCGACGCGATCACGCGGCTGGAGGGAAAGGGGATCACCGTGCTGCTGTCGGGCATCCGGCCGGGCCACGACGAGGTCCTCGACGGGCTGGGAGTGGCCGATCACCTCCGCCGTGACGGGCTCGTCTTCCCGGACACGCCGGCCGCGATCGCCCACGCCAGGACACTGCTCGGACTCCGGTCCGCGCCGCCGCCGGCCCCGGTCTCCGGGGCGCGTCACCCGGACGTTCCCGCCCGGACGGTGTGATCGGTACGCGACTGCCCGTAGGCTTCCGAGTGGAAGAACGTTAGCCTTAATTTCCTACCAGATATGTGGGAGACTGGGGTGATGAGCGCCTGGCCCCGCGAGACACCGGTCACCGCCGCCGTCGCGGCCGCGCGCTGGGTGCGGTCGGCGGCGGCCGACGACGAGCTGGGACGGCGATGGCGGGCCAACCCCGATCCCCGGGGGCGGTCGGCCGGAGCCGGTGACGCCTCGTCCCTCTACGCCGGTGCGGCCGGCGTCGTGCTGTTCTTCCTCGAACTCGCGGCCGCCACCGGTCACGAGGTGTACCTGGAGGACGCGCTCGCGGGCGCCCGCAGGCTCGCCGTCACCTGGCCCGAGCAGCGCGACCCGACCTTCTACCACGGGCTCGCCGGTCTGGTCTTCGCGATGGCGGAGACGGGGTGGGCGACGGGCGACGAGGAGGTCTTCGGGGCGGCCCGCGCCGCCGCCGACCGCCTCGTCCGCGCCGCCCGCCCCCTGGGCGACGGCATCGGCTGGACCGGCGACCCCGCGCAGCGCGGCGACGGGGGGATCGTGCTCGCGCTGCTGCACGCGGCCGGCATCCTCGGCGTCCCGGCGTACGAGGAGGTGGCGATCGAGGCGGGGGAGCGCATCGCGGCTCTCGCCGTCCCCGGGCACCGCTTCGGCGGCGACGCCGCCCCCGACCTGCCCGTGGACGCCGTCACGCCCGGGTTCCTGTCCGGAACGGCGGGCACCGCGTTCCTGCTCGCCCGCCTCTACGGCGTGACCCGCGACCCCCGGTTCCTCGCGGGGGCCCGCAGGGGGGCCGACTTCGTCCGCACGGTCAGCGTGGTCACCGACAGATGCGCGCTCGTGCCGCACCACATCCCGCAGGGGCGGCGGCTCAACTACCTCGGCTTCTGCTCCGGCTCCGCCGGGGTGGCCCGCATGTTCCACGAGCTGCACCGGGTCACCGGAGACCCGGGCGATCTCGACTGGATGGAACGGCTCGCGCACGGAATCATGCAGAGCGGTGTGCCCGGGGCGCGGCCCTCGGGGCACTGGGACGTGGCCTGCCTGTGCTGCGGCACCGCCGGGCTGATCGAGTGTTTCGTGGGCCTGTACGCCGCCACGGGGCACGAGCCGTACCTCGGCTTCGCGCGCACGCTCGCGATCGACCTGATCGGGCGGGCGACCGCGGGCGACGAGGCCGGCTTCCGCTGGTATCAGGCGTATCGGCGGCTCCGTCCCGGAGAGGTCACGGCCGACACCGGATACATGGTGGGAGCCGCCGGCATCGGGACGGCCCTGCTGCACCTGGACGCCACGGAGCGCGCCGCCGCGCCGCGCCGGCTGATCCTCCTGCCGGACAATCCCTTCCCGGCCATCCCGATCCCCGCCGCCGTCCTGCGCGGTGACCACGCATAGCCGCCTGGCGGCGAGCAGGGCGCGGAGCTGAAAATTTCACCTGTCCGCGGCGGGTGCGCCCAGCTCAGCGGGGGTGACGCGCGGCACGCCGTTGACTTAACCGGTATAGTTCACGACGCTTCGCTCCGGTCTTCTATGGAAGGACGGAGCATGCGACGGAGAGGCGCGATCCTCACCGCACTGGGGCTGCTGGCCGCAGGCGGACTCGCCTTGGGCAACACGCCGGCGGCCCAGGCCGCGGTGGCGTGCAAGATCACCTACACGGCCAGTCAGTGGCAGGGCGGCATGTCCGCCAACCTGAGCATCCAGAACCTGGGCGACGCCCTGAACAACTGGACGCTCACGTTCACGTTCCCCGACAGCGGTCAGAAGGTCACCCAGGGGTGGTCGGCCACCTGGAGCCAGTCGGGCAGCACCGTGACCGCGACGGCGATGGACTGGAACAAGTCCCTGTCCACCGGCGGCTCGACGAGCATCGGCTTCAACGGATCCTGGTCAGGAGCCAACCCGGCGCCGGCCGACTTCGCGCTGAACGGCGTCGCCTGCAACGGCAGCACGCCGTCGCAGTCCCCGTCGCCTTCCCCCTCGCGCTCGCCCTCGCCTTCCCCCTCGTCGAGCCCTTCACGGAGCCCGTCGCCGAGCCCTTCGCCCTCGACGTCGCCCAGCCCGTCCACGGGGGCGGCAGCGGCCCCGAAGCTGAAGGTGTCGGGCAACAGGATCGTGAACGCCGCGACCGGCACGCCGTACCGGCTGCTGGGCGTGAACCGGTCGGGCGGCGAGTTCATGTGCGTCCAGGGCCGTGGCATCTGGGACGGCCCGGTCGACAACGCGGCGATCGACGCGATGAAGGCGTGGAACGTCCGGGCGGTCCGCGTCCCGCTGAACGAGGAGTGCTGGCTCGGCCTGAGCAACATCCAGTCCTCGTACGGCGGCGCCGCCTACCAGACCGAGGTCAAGGCGTACGTTGACCGGCTGGTCGCCAAGGGCATCACCCCGATCGTCGAGATGCACTGGAACTACGGCCAGTACACCGGCAACTCCTCGGGCTGCTCCGACGTCCACGCCTCCTGCCAGAAGCCGATGCCGGACGCGCAGTACGCCCCGCAGTTCTGGACGGGGGTGGCGAACGCGTTCAAGGGCCGTGACGAGGTCGTGTTCGACCTGTTCAACGAGCCCTATCCGGAGCGCGCGACCGGCAGCGCCGCCTCCGGGTGGGCCTGCTGGCGCGACGGAGGCACCTGCTCGGGCATCCCCTATCAGGTGGCGGGCTTCCAGTCGCTGGTGAACGCGGTGCGGGCCACCGGCGCGACCAACATCATCATGCTGGGCGGCCTGGCCTACTCCAACGACCTGTCGCAGTGGCTGCAGTACAAGCCCGCGGACTCGCGGAACAACCTGGCCGCGGCGTGGCACGTGTACAACTTCAACTCCTGCGTCAGCACCTCGTGCTGGGACAGCCAGCTCGCGCCGGTTGCCGCCCAGGTCCCGCTGGTGGCCGGGGAGATCGGTGAGAACACCTGCTCGCACGGGTTCATCGACCAGGTCATGAACTGGTTCGACGCGAAGGGCGCGTCCTACCTCGGCTGGACCTGGAACGCCTGGGACTGCTCCACCGGTCCGTCCCTGATCAGCGACTACAACGGCACCCCGACCGCCTTCGGCGCCGGGCTGCGGGCTCGCCTGCTGTCGTCCTGATCCCGAAACGTGGCGTGCCCTCCTTCCCTTCAGCCCCCCTGGGAAGGGGGGCTCGTCACCTCTGACTTTGCCACCTCATGGGCGGTTAGTCCAAAAAGTAAAATTTTCGTCCGAGATGTCGAGATTTGGGGTGTTCTTGGCTTAGTGTCCGGTTACCCAGCCGTGACCAGTCAGGAGATCCCCCATTTCCAGCTACGCGGACCCCAGCAACGCCCTCCGGGAGCAGGCAAGCCCGGCAGTGGGCGAGACGCACCACGCGGCCGCCGTGCCCCAGCAACGGCAGGACGCCCCCGCCCGCCCCGTCCCGGCGGGCTCCCAGCACATCCCCGCCGACGGCGCCGACGAGGCCACCGCGCCCGTCGTTCCCCACGTCGGCTGCCCGACCGCCGAAGGCAAGACCGTCCTTTACTCCGGCAAGACGACCGCGTCGTACTTCTGGGACGACGGGTCGGGCGTCAACGGCGACACCGGCGCCCCCGCGTCGGGCAAGCCGATGCAGAAGGGCCTGGCCGCCAGCCCGAGCTGGCCGATGGGCACCAAGGGCTACGTGGTCTACCAGGGGAAGAAGGCCGACTTCTTCGTCGGTGACCGCGGCCCCGGCGTTCCCTCGAGCAGCGGGGTCATGCTCGACCTCGACGGCAAGACGTTCGCCGAACTGACCGGCGGCTCCTGGGACCACGACTCGCTCACCGTCGAGGACGCGAGCGGGCTCGGCCACATCCCGGTGAAGTACGTGATCACCGAGTGGGGCAAGGGTCTCGGCAAGACCGGCGCGCCCAAGCCGTTCTCGACGGGCGCGTACGGGGTCAAGGACCACCCGAAGCCCCCGCCGCCCTGCCCCACCGCGGCTCCCGCTCCCTCCGCCGCTCCGGCCGCGCCGCAGGACGCTGCTCCGGCCACCGGGGACCAGGAGAGCCAGGCCCCCGTGGCTTCGCCCTCCGAGGCGCCCGCCCCGCCTACCACGCCTGCCTCGCCGGGCGCGCAGGCCGAGGCGGCGGCGGCCCAGATGTTCCCGCTCTCGGATACGGCACGGGCGACCGCCGCCGCGACCGCCGAGACCGCCCCGAAGGCCGCCACCAAGGCCGCCCCCGGGGCCGCTCAGAAGACCGGCACGGGGACCGCGAAGGCGGCGAGGTCCGGCGAGGTGCTGGCCTCCCCGGCGTTCACCCCCGCGTCGGCCGTGGACGGACAGCCGGATGAGGCGGCCGTTCCCGCCTTCTCGGTCGCGATCGTGGTCTGCGCGCTCGTCGCCGTGGGCGCCAAGGCCGCGCTGAGCCGTCCCGCCCACGCCGCCGCGCACCAGCCGGGCCGCCACCGCAAGTCGTAGGGACTCCGGCCGCCCCGCCACGCCGAGGGCGGCCAGGGGGAGCGGTGCGGCCTCACGAGGGCCGGAGCTCCCCCCGCGGGGCCCGCGGACCTTTACCGCTTGCGGCGCTTGAGCGCTCCGGCCACCCGCTTGAGCACGCGGTCCCACTCCGAGCCGAACGGGTTGTCCTGCACCAGATAGGTCCAGGTGGCCGTGGGCCTCTTGAGGCCCTGCTCCGCGAGGTCCCGGGTGACGTCGGCCTTCTCGAAGGTCTCCTTGGAACGCCGCTCGACCTCGTCGAGCATCGCCCGATAGGCCGGAACGGCCTCGCGGTTGAACTCGTCGAGCGGGTTCAACCGCCCGAGGGCCCGCAGGTGGATGCCCTCGCGGAGGTCGGCGAGGAAGCCGAGGTGCTCGGTCCAGCAGCGATCGAGGTGATACAGCACGATCTGCCGGGCTGCCCGCTCGACCACCTCCTCGCCCGCCGTCTCGCACAGCTCGCGGTAACGCTCCCGGCAGGCCTGCTCCAGGGCACGTGCCCCGGTGTCGCCGTACAGGACGCGGGCGCGCTGATCCAGCACCTCCGCCCGCTGGCGCTCCTGCAGCCGGGTGTAGCGCCAGGTGTTGCGGTGGATCTCCAGGTTGACGCCCTCGGCCACGCGCTGGGCGTGCGCCACCAGCCCGGCGGCGTTCGCGTCCCGCACCACGCCGTCGCGGCCGGCCGCGGGCAGCGACTGGTCCGGTGCGTACGCGGTGAGGAGCGTGTCCTCGCCGCTGACGAAGAACACCGAGCCGCCGGGGTCGCCCTGCCGCCCGGCACGGCCCCGCAGCTGGTCGTCCAGCCTGCTGCTCTCGTGCTTGCCGGTGCCGATGACGTAGAGCCCGCCGAGCGCGGCGACGTCCTGCTCCTCGTCCGGGTCGCCCGCGCCGAGCCGGATGTCGGTGCCGCGCCCGGCCATCTGGGTGGAGACCGTGATCACGCCGCGCCGGCCGGCCTTCGCGATGATCTGCGCCTCCTCGGCGTCGTTCTTCGCGTTGAGCACGGCCGCGCTCAGCCCCCTGGCCTCCAGGGACTCGGCCAGGCGCTCGGACTCGGCGACGTCGAGCGTGCCGACGAGGATCGGCTGCCCGGTGGCGTGCCGGGTCTCGATCTCCTCCAGCAGCGCCCGCTCCTTGTCCTCCAGCGTGGCGAAGATCCGGTCGGGCTCGTCCACCCGTACGCACGGCTTGTTGGGCGGGATGACCGCGACCCTGAGGTCGTAGAACTCGCGCAGCTGCTCGGCGACGGCGATGGCGGTGCCGGTCATGCCGCACACGCGCGGATAGCGGCGGATGAGGCTCTGCACGGTGAGCGAGTCGAGGATCTCGCCCGTCTCCGACGCCGGCAGGTGCTCCTTGGCCTCGACGGCCGCCTGCAGCCCGTCCGGCCAGCGCTGCAGCACGGCGACCCGGCCGCGCGAGGTGTTGATCAGATGGACCCGGCCGTCCCTCACGATGTAGTCGACGTCCCTGGTCAGCAGCGCGTGGGCGTGCAGGGCGAGGTTGACCTGGGTCACCACGCCGGGGTGCTCGTAGAGATCGATCCCGAGGGCCTTCTCGACCGTGTCGGTGCCCTTGGGGGTGAGGAAGACGCTGCGGCCCTCCTCGTCGATCGTGTAGTGGTAGCCGCGCGACAGCCGCCGCACGAGGGCCGCCATCTCGGGCAGCGCCGTGCCGGGGTCGGCCGCGCCGGCCAGCACGAGCGGCACGCGGGCCTCGTCCACCAGGACCGAGTCGGCCTCGTCGACCAGTGCGACCTCGGGGGCGGGCACGACCAGTTCGGCCGGGTCGGTGCGCAGGCGGTCGCGCAGCACGTCGAACCCCAGCTCGCTGACGGCTCCGTACGTGACGTCGCAGGCGTACGCCGCCCTGCGCTCCTCGGGAGCCGAGGTCTCGGCGATCCACCCGGCCGTGAGGCCGAGCGTCTCGTACAGCGGGCCCATCCACTCGGCGTCCCGGCGGGCGAGGTAGTCGTTGACCGAGACCGCGTGGACCCGGACGCCGCGCAACGCGAACCCGGCCGCCGTCAGCGCGCCGACGAGCGTCTTGCCCTCGCCGGTGGCCATCTGCACGACGTGGCCCTCCAGCATGGCGAGCATGCCCACGAGCTGCACGTCGTACGGCCGCTGGCCGAGCGCCCGGTGGGCGGCCTCCCGCATCACCGCACAGAAGTCGGCGGAGCCGACCCAGCCGGGATCGACGGCGGCGGGGCGAAGATCGGCGCGCCGGGTGACCTCGCTCTCCAGCTCGCCCGCCGCGGCCACGACCCGCTGGAAGGGGGCCAGATCGACGCTTCCTGGTTTGTCCAGAAACCGCCTGATCCATTCGCCTACCCGTGCCACATCCGCTCCAACGACTCGCTTGCCGGACTGGTTCCACATGCCCGGTTCATGGTCCCACTATCGGCGTCGATTTCCGCGAGGGGCTACCTGACACTCCCTGACAGGTATACGCGACACGATGGGGTTCATGACAACGACCGCGAAGCTCATCGCCGTGACCATCGACTGTGCCGAGCCGAAGAAGCTCGCCGAGTTCTACTCCCAGGTCACCGGATTCCCCGTGCAGTACGCCGAGGAGGAGTACGCCGGGATCGGCGACGGCGCGACGAGCATCTACTTCCAGCGCGTGCCCGACCGGAAGGCCCCCTCCTGGCCCGGCCCCGACAAGCAGTTCCACCTCGACTTCCGGGTGCCCGACGTGGCCAAGGCGGTGGAGGAGTACATCGCCCTCGGGGCGACCAAGCCGGAGTTCCAGCCGGGCGACTGGGTGGTGCTCGCCGACCCGGAGGGCCACCTTTTCTGCGTGTGCCCCGAGAGGTCCTGAAGCCGGTGTGACGGCAGGGAGCGGACCCCGGTCAGAGGATCACCAGTGGGGTGCCCGTAAAGCCCCACTTATGTCGCGGGCTCCCGGGGCGCGTGCCGCGTCCCACTAAGCTTGCGTGGTGATTTCTCGACACACCGGCGGGCGCGCATGACCTGGGTGGGAGTGGCCATCGCCCTGGTCGGCGCGCTGGGATACGCCCTGGGCGCGGCGCTGCAGCAGTTCGAAGCGGTGAGCGAGGGGGCGACCCTCGCTCTCGTCAGAAGGCCCCGCTGGTGGATCGGCGGGGTCATCGGTTTCACCGGGGCGTCCCTGCACGCGGTGGCGCTCAGCCTGGCTCCGCTGGTCGTCGTCCAGCCCGTGAGCGTGGCGACCCTCGTGTTCGCGGTGCCGCTCGCCGCGACGCTGCACGGCAGGCGTCCGCGCCGGGCCGAGATCGCCGGGTCGATCGCGGTGGCGGTCGGCCTGCTCGGCCTGATGCTGTTGGTCCCGGCGCACAACGTGACCCCGGTCCTGTCCGACGCGCACGCCCTGGAGCTGATCGGCTGTGTCGCGCTCGTGGTCGCCGTCACGTTCACCGCGGCCCGCCGGCTGAAGGGCCCGGCGAAGGCGCTGCTGATGGCGGTCGGCGCCGGAGCGGTCACCGCTACCGTGTCCACCTTCGTCCGGGTCGTCGGCGGAGGGCTCCAAGGAGACCTCGGCCACCTCCTCCACTGGTTCACCCTGGCCATCCCGGTGCTGCTGGTCTGCGCCGTGGTGCTGCTGCAGAAGTCGTACGCCGTGGGCTACTTCGGCATCGCCTACGCCGGGGTCCAGGTCGTCGACCCCATCACCTCGGTGACCGCCGGAGCGGTGCTGCTGGGCGAGTCGCTGCCCACCGAAGCGGGCAAGGCGGTCCCCGCGCTGCTCGCCGCCGGGCTGCTCATCGCCGGGACGGTCACGCTCGGCCGCCTCACCCCCGACCAGTCCAAGCCTGCCGCCGTACCGGCCGAGCCGGACAGGATCGGCGGCTCGGTGGTCGCGTCCGAGGCGGCCTGACCTCCTCAACTCCGGGGCGACCAGGCGAAGACCCGGTCGCCCTGACGCGACGCGACGTCGGGCCCCAACCGGCCCACCGCCCGCATCGCGCCGTCGCGCAGGGCGACCGCAAGCGGGTTGCGCCACCGGGTGAGCCGGCCGATCGACCGCGACCGCCGCACGATCGGCGTCGTCCGCGCCAGCCGTTCCCTGCTGTAGACGGCGAGCCCCGCGGCCGGGTCGCCGGGGGAGACGCGGTCGGCGAGCACGACGGCGTCCTCCATGGCCTGGCAGGCGCCCTGCCCGAGGTTGGGCGTCATGGGGTGGGCCGCGTCGCCCAGCAGCGCGACCCGTCCCGCGTGGAAGGCGGGCAGCGGGGTGTCGAGGCTGTGGATGTCGTGGCGGAGCACGGCCGCGGGGTCGGCGGCGTCCAGCAGCGCCGGGATCGGGTCGTGCCAGCGGCCGAACAACCGGAGCAGTTCGTCCCTCTCGTCCGCCGCGCGCAGGCCCGGCGGGACCGCCGCGGTGGCGTAGCAGTACACCTGACCGCCCGCGAGCGGCATGACCCCGAAGATCAGCCCGCGTCCCCAGGTTTCGGAGGCGAACACAGTCTCGGACGCGCCGGTCTCTCCGGCCAGCGGCACGATCGCCCGCCAGCTCGTCACGCCCGCGTAGACCGGTTCGGGATGCCCGGGGAACAGCGCGGAGCGGGTGCGGGACCGGATCCCGTCGGCAGCCACGACAAGGTCGGCCTCGATCGTCTCCGCCGTCCCCCGCACGGCGACGCGGCCGGTCGCGGGGTCGACGGACTCGACCCGGCTGTTCACCCGCAGCGCGCCCTGCGGCAGGCGTCCGGCGAGGATGCCGACCAGTGCCGCGCGGGTGAGCAGCACGATGGGGTCGCCATACCGGGCGGCGGCGTCCTCGGCGGTGGTCCGCGCCAGCCATCGGCCGTCCGGCAGCCGGATGCCGCCCCGGCCCTGGATGGCGGAGAGCTTCCTCACCTCGTCCCCGACGCCGATCACGTCGAGCGCCCGCAGCGCGTTGGGCGCGACCGCCAGCCCGGCGCCCACCGGCTCGATCGAGGCCGCCCGTTCCAGGACCGTCACCTCCCAGCCCTTGTGCGCCAGCGCGAGGGCCGCCGTCAGTCCGCCGATGCCCGCTCCCACCACCACCGCGTGCGCCATGCCCGCCTCCTGTTACTACACCTGTAGTGAGCGTACTACAGCTGTAGTCCGCCCCTACGATGAGGGGGTGAGCAGTCAGCGTGCGGTCGTCGTCGCGGACGCGGCCATCGCGATCCTGGCCGAGCGGGGGATGCGCGGCCTCACCCATCGGGCGGTGGACGAGGCCGCGGGGCTGCCGCCGGGCTCCACCTCGAACCACGCGCGCACCCGGGCGGCGCTGCTGGAGCTCACGCTGGCCCGGCTCGCCGAGCGCGAGGAGGCAGTGTTCACCGCCGCGACGCCACCGGACGGCGGGATGCCCGAGGGCGCGGGCGAGGTGGCCCGGCTGGCGGATCTCCTGGCGAGGGCGATCCACGCGGCGATCACCGTGCACCGGGAGACCACGATCGCGCGGTACGAGTTGGCGCTGGAGGCGACCCGGCGCCCCGAGCTGCGCAAGATCTACGACGAGGTGGGGCGCCGGTTCCGGGAGCTGGCCGCCGCGGTGCTGGCCGCCGCCGGCTCGCCCGATCCGGTGCGGCACGGGCGGCAGATGGTCGCCTACGTCGAAGGGATGCTGTTCGACGCGATCGTGGGGGCGGGGGACGTGCCGACCCTCGACGAACTCGGCGCCGCCTTCCGGGAACTGCTCCGGGTCGTCTCCGGCCGGTGAGCCCTGGCGGCCTCGCCGAAGCGTCCGGCTGCCGGCCGCCGGTCGCCCCCAAAGCGATCGCGCGGATACCCGGGGTCACCGTCCGGCAGGCCGGTACACGGTGATGATCACTCCCGACCCGGTCGCCGTCGACTCGACCAGCCGGAAGGCCGGCAGGTTCGAGCCCGAGTCCGGGAACAACCGGCGGCCGGAGTCGAGCACAAGCGGGTAGACGAGAAGGAGCAGTGTGTCGACGAGGTCGCGCGACAGCAGCGACCGGACCAGGACCCCGCTGCCGAACACCACCAGGTTCTCCGGCAGTTCCTCCTTCAGACGGCTCACCGCGTCAGCGGCGTCGCCTCCGAGGAGCACGGAGTTCTCCCAGGCGAGGGGTTCGGTCAGGGTGGTGGACGCCACGTACTTCCGGGCGCGGCCGAGAGCCTCGCTGAACGGGTTCGGCGGCTGCTTGGGCCAGTAGCCCGCGAACTGCTCGTAGGTCGTCCGGCCGGCCAGCAGGGACCACGCGCTCGTCATGTGGCGGCCCATGACCTCCTGCATGGCCGGGTCCTGGTGCCGGCTCGCCCAGCCGCCGTGCCGGAAGCCTCCGCGCAGGTCCTCCTCGGGGTTTCCGGGCGCCTGCATCACACCGTCAAGCGTCAGGTGCTCGATCGCGATGACCTTGCCCATGCCGTGTCTCCTTCACCGTCGTCCGTCGGTCTCACCCCCTACACGAACGACAGGCCGCCGGATCGACAGGCGCAGAGGGTGTCACCGCCGGGTGGCCAGGAGGCGGGCGCGGTGGGCCGGCCACTCGTCGTCGAGGATCGAATACAGAGGGCTGTCGCGCCAGGTGCCGTCCGCGCGGCGGTACTGCCGCCGGAGCACGCCCTCCCGGACGCCGCCGATGCGCTCGATGGCCGCCTGCGACCGCAGATTGCGGATGTCGGTCTTCAGCACCACGCGGACGAACCCCAGGGCGAAGGCGTGGTCGAGCAGCAGGACCTTGCACTCGGTGTTGACGGCGGTGCGCCAGTAGGCCCTGCCGTACCACGTGGAGCCGATCTCCACGCTTTCGTCGAAGCCGCCGACGTCCCAGTAGCCGGTCGAGCCGATCGCCCGGCCGGTCTCCTTGAGGACCACCGCGAACTGGGTGGTGCGCGGGTCGGCGAGCAGCGTGTCCACCAGGCGGCGCGTGTCGTCCTCGGTATGCGGCATGGGTTCCGGCCGGTGACGCCAGACCTCCTCGTCCTGGGCTGCGAGGAACAGGTCGGGCGCGTGGCCGGGGGCGAGCGGCTCAAGGCGTACGACGTGGCCGTCGAGCACGGCCGGCGTGGGCATCTTCGCGGTCATGCGCCCGACGTTAGCGCCGGTCCGGCGGGCGAGCGGATGGCCACTTCGGGCGGAACGGCGAGGACCACTTCGGGGTGACCGTGTCGACACACATACCGTCTGGTCGGTACGCTGACGGCGTGACTCCTGACCCGCCCGGCCTCGATCTCACCCGCCTCGCCGAGCACCTCCAGCGCGAGGGCCTGACCGAAGGGCCGCTCACGGCGGAGCTGATCGTCGGCGGCAAGTCCAATCTGACGTACGTCGTCAGGGACGGCACGCGCACGTACGTCGTGCGGCGGCCGCCGCTCGGGCACGTCCTGGCGACGGCGCACGACATGGGCCGTGAACATCGGGTCATGAGCGCGCTCCAGGACACCGGCGTCCCGGTGCCCCGCACCTACCACCTCTGCCGGGACTCCGAGGTCGTCGGCGCGCCCTTCTACGTCATGGAGCATGTCGAGGGCGGGCAGCCGCCGCTCACCCCCGACCTCGCCCACGGGCTGGTGGACGTGCTGGCCGCGCTGCACTCGATCATCCCCGAGAGCGTGGGCCTCGGCGACTTCGGCAGGCCCGACGGCTTCCTCGAGCGGCAGGTCGCCCGGTGGAAGCGGCAGCTCGACGCCTCGCGCAGCCGCGAGGTGCCCGGCATCGACGACCTCTACGAGCGGCTCGCCCGCGACGTGCCCGCCTCCGGCCCGCCCGCGATCGTGCACGGCGACTTCAAGCTCGGCAACACGCTCATCGCGGGCGGCGAGGTGCGGGCCGTGCTCGACTGGGAGATGTCCACGCTCGGAGACCCGCTCACCGACCTCGCGCTGTTCCTCCTCTACGGCGAGGTCTCCTCGCTCGACCGGGGCGCGGCCGGGGAGGTGCCGCCCGGCTCCGAGCTCGCCGCCCACTACGGGGAGGCGTCCGGCCGCGACCTGTCCCGGCTCGGCTGGTACGTCGGCCTCGCCTGCTTCAAGCTCGCGGTGATCGCCGAGGGCATCCATTTCCGATACACGAAGGGGCTCACGGTGGGGGAGGGCTTCGCCGAGGTCGGCGACCAGGTCGCCCCGATCGTCGCCCGCGGGCTGATGGAGGTCTGATGGACTTCGGGTTCGACGCGACCACGAACCGCTATCGCGACCGGTTGCTCGATTTCATGGACGAGTGCGTCTACCCGGCCGAGCACGCCTTCCACGAACAGGCGGCCCAGATGCAGGCGACCCAGCGCGCCTGGGGCCCGCCGCCGATGCTGGAGGATCTCAAGGCCGAGGCCCGCTCACGCGGCCTGTGGAACCTCTTCCTCCCGGGTGTCCACGGCGCCGGACTGACCAACATCCAGTACGCCCCGCTCGCGGAGGTCATGGGCAGGTCGCCCGCCATCGCGCCGTCCGCCACCAACTGCGCCGCCCCCGACACCGGCAACATGGAGCTGCTGGCGGAGTTCGGCAGCGAGTGGCAGCGCAAGGAGTATCTGGAGCCGCTGCTGGCCGGAGAGATCAGGTCGGCCTTCGCGATGACCGAGCCCGACGTCGCCTCCTCCGACGCGACGAACATCGCGACCTCCATCAGGAGGGACGGCGGGGAGTACGTCGTCAACGGCCGCAAGTGGTTCATCACCGGCGCGATGAACCCGAACTGCAAGATCTTCATCGTGATGGGCAAGACCGATCCCGAGGCGCCCAAGCATCGCCGGCAGAGCATGGTGCTCGTCCCGAGGGACACCCCCGGTCTCACCGTACGGCGCGGCATGACGGTCTTCGGCTACGACGACGCCGACCACGGCGGGCACGCCGAGGTGGTGTTCGAGGACGTACGGGTGCCGGTGGACAACCTCATCGGCGAGGAGGGCGGCGGGTTCGCCATCGCCCAGGCACGGCTCGGGCCGGGCCGCATCCACCACTGCATGCGGCTCATCGGCATGGCCGAGCGGGCGGTCGAGCTGATGTGCCGCCGGGTGCTGACACGGGAGGCGTTCGGCAAGCCGCTGGCCCGGCAGGGAGTGATCCAGGACTGGATCGCCGAGTCGCGGGTGCGCATCGAGCAACTGCGCCTGCTGGTGCTGAAGACGGCGTGGCTGATGGACACGGTCGGCAACAAGGGCGCGCACACGGAGATCCAGGCCATCAAGATCGCCGGTCCGGCGACGGTGGAGTGGATCCTGGACAAGGCCATCCAGGCGCACGGCGCCGGCGGGATCAGCCAGGACTTCCCGTTGGCGGCGCTGTGGGCGGGCGCGCGGTCGCTGCGGTTCGCCGACGGCCCCGACGAGGTCCACAAGCGGTCGCTGGCCTATCGCGAACTCAAGAAATACATGGGGTGATGTGCGGGTGACATGGGATGAGGCGTCGGTCGCCGAGCGCGCCAGAGCCTTTCTCGCGGAGCACGACCCGGCGGCCACGGACCGCCTGGAGTTCCTGCGAGCCCGGTTCGACGCCGGGCTGGCCTGGGTGCACTTCCCCGAGGGCCTCGGCGGGCTCGGCGCGTCCAGGGAACTGCAGGCCGTGGCCGACCGGGAGCTGAAGGGCACGCCCGACAACCAGCCGGGCCGGATCGGCATCGGCCTCGGCATGGCCGCCCCGACGATCCTCGCGTTCGGCACCGAGGAGCAGAAGAAGCGCTTCCTGCGGCCGCTGTGGACGGGCGAGGAGGTGTGGTGCCAGCTGTTCAGCGAGCCCGGGGCCGGGTCCGACCTCGCCACGCTCGCCACCCGGGCCGTACGCGAGGGCGACGAGTGGGTGGTGGACGGCCAGAAGGTGTGGACGTCGAGCGCGCACACCGCGCGCTGGGCCATCCTCGTGGCCCGCACCGACCCGGACGTGCCCAAGCACCGAGGGCTGACCTACTTCGTGTGCGACATGCACGCGCCCGGCGTCGAGGTGCGCCCGCTGCGCCAGATCACCGGTGAGGCCGAGTTCAACGAGGTCTTCCTCACCGGGGTGCGGCTGCCCGACGCGCTGCGGCTGGGCGAGGTGGGCGACGGCTGGCGGGTCGCGCAGACCACGCTGATGAACGAGCGGGTCGCCATCGGCGGCACGCCGAGCCGGCGCACGATGATGGGCGTCGTCGCCGAGACCTGGCGCTCCCGCCCCGAGCTGCGCACCCATGACCTGCACCAGCGGCTGCTCGCGCTGTGGGTCGACTCGGAGGTCATGCGGCTGACCGCCTTACGGCTGCGCGAGCAACTCGCCGCCGGGCATCCGGGGCCGGAGGGGTCGGGCATGAAGCTGGCCTTCGCGCGGCTGCACCAGCAGCTGTCCGGCATCGAGGTCGAGATGCTGCGCGAGGACGGCCTGGCCTACGACGACTGGACGTTCCGCCGCCCGGACACGGTCGACTTCATCGGCCGCGAGGCCGGCTACCGCTATCTGCGCGCGAAGGGCAACTCGATCGAGGGCGGCACCTCCGAGATCCTGCGCAACATCATCGCCGAACGCGTCCTCGGCCTGCCCGCCGAGCCGCGCGCCGACAAGGACGTCGCCTGGAAGGACCTCCCCCGATGACGCTGCTGTACACGGAGGTGGAGGAGGAGCTGCGGGCCGCCGTGCGCGACCTGCTCGCCGACAAGGCCTCGCCGTCCGCCGTGCTCGACCGTGCCGACTCCGCCGCCGCGGGCGGCACTCCGTACGACGCGGAGCTGTGGAAGGCGCTGGCCCGCGACATCGGCGTGGCCGGGCTGCTGATCCCCGAGGAGCTCGGCGGCTCCGCCTCCCACGAGGGCGCCTCGGCCCGCGAGGCCGCCGTCGTGCTGGAGGAGCTGGGCCGCGCCATGGCTCCCGTGCCGTTCCTCAGCAGCGCCGTCCTCGCCACCCAGGCCCTGCTGGTGGCAGGGGGAGAGGTGGCCGGCGAACTGCTGGGACGCCTGGCCGCCGGGGAGGCGACGGCCGCGCTCGCCGTGTCGTTCGCCGCCTCGCCGTACGCGCCGCCGGCCCCGGTGGCGATCCTCGGCGAGGACGGCGCAGTGACCGGCACAGTGACCGGCACGGTCACCGGGGTGATCGGAGCGGAGGCCGCCGACGTCCTGATCGTCCCGGTGCGCCTTTCCCAGGGCGTGGGGCTGTGCGCGGTCGAGGCGCCCTCAACCGCCCAGGGGGCCGTCCGGGTGGCGACGGTCGCCTCGCTCGACCTGACCCGGCCTGTCGCGACCGTGTCCTTCGCGTCGGCGCCGGCGCGGATCGTCGCGAGAGCGGAGGGGCTGGAGCTGCCGTGGGTGTGGGAGGCCCTGGTGCGCGGCGCCGGGCTGCTCGCCTCGGAACAGCTCGGCGTCGCCGAGTGGTGCCTCACCACGACGGTCGCGTACGTCAAGGAACGCAGGCAGTTCGCCCGGCCTGTGGGGTCGTTCCAGGCGGTCAAGCACCGGCTGGCCGACCTGTGGCTGGAGGTCGTGGGGGCCAGGGCGGCGGCTCGCAACGCGGCCGCCCGGCTGGCCGAGGCGCCCGCGGCGGGACCGCTCGGCGACGATGCGGCGGTGGCCGTCGCGGTGGCGCAGGCCCACTGCGGAGCGGTGGCGGTGCACGCTGCCGAGGAGTGCGTGCAGCTCCACGGCGGCATCGGGATGACCTGGGAGCACCCCGCGCACCTCTATCTCAAGCGGGCCAAGGCCGATCAGATCGCGCTGGGCACGCCGGGCGACCACCGTGACGCGCTGGCCGGCCCGGCCGGCCTCCCCGCGCCGCTGTGACTACGGACGCAACGAGTTGAGCAGGAGGTCGGCGAAGTGACGGCCGACCTCCTGGCCGTTCAGCGGGCCGTCCGGGTGATACCAGGTGCCGAGGTGGTGGACCGAGCCGAAGAAGAAGTCGACCACCATCTCGGCGGGGATGTCGCCGCGGAAGACGCCGTCGCGCTGCCCCTCGACGACGAGGGCGCGGAACCGCTCGTGGTAGCGCCGCCGCTCGGCCCGCACGTTCTTGTACGTCTCCGGCGCGAGCTGGTGCATCGACCTGAAGAAGATCTTGGAGTCGTCCAGGTTGTCGACCGTGGTCACCACCACGTCCATCGCGGCGCCGTGCAGCCGGTCGGCCACCGGGCCCTGCGCGTCGGCGAACCGGTTGAGGCGCTCCATCTGCAGGCGCAGCACCCGGGCGTAGATCTCGTGGAGCAGGTCGTCCTTGGAATCGAAGTAGTGGTACATGGCGCCCTTGGTGACGCCGGCCGCCGCGACGATCTCCTGCACCGACGTGCTCTCGAACCCCCGCTGGGCGAACAGCCGGGTGGCCTCGGCGAGCAGGCGCTGCCGTACGGGCTCCTCCAGGGACCCGTTCACGCGATCCCCCGTTAAGCGGTGCTCTCCAGCTGCGCGGCGGGCCATGCCGACCTCCTTCGTCTCTCGCGTCAAGCATACCGACTGGTCGGTCAAGTGTCGGCACTGGCGTAATTGCGCTACTTCCCTCACCTTAGGAGGGTTGGGATTCCCGCTCGGGTATCCCCGGAGAAAGCCGCATGCCTAGTGTGGGGGGTTCGCGTGCCCAGTGGGTCCATTTACGTCCCGAGGGATGAGAAGTTCACCGGCGCCTCGCCGCAGAACCTGTACGAGACGTTCTGGTTCGCCGGACGCAAGAACCGCATCCGGATGCGGGCCGCCATCGCCTTCGCGGGGTTCGTCATCGGCAACCTGGTGGGTCCGCGACTCGGGCTGAACATGTTCGCCGCCGGTGTCGGCCTGGCCGCCCTCGCGGGCGGCACCGACCTGTTCATCGCCTGGCGCCTGCACGAGCGTACGGCGGTGTGGCGGGGCAAGCGCCGCGGCGAGGTGCGCACCGGACGGCTGCTGCGTTTCTTGCTGCGCCGGCACGGCTACCGGGTGATGAACGGCCGGGCGGTGCCCGGCGAGGCGTCGATCGACCACCTCGTCATCGGGCCGGGCGGCGTCTGGATCGTGGACAACGAGGCGTGGTCGCCCGACACCCTGATCGCGCGCTACGGCGAGCGGCTGTTCTTCGACGAGAAGTTCGGCACCTCGGTCGCCAAGGGCCTCATCTCCGCCGCCGGGTCGATGGCCGCGCTGCTGACCAAGGAGACCGGCATCGAGGTCTCCATCGCCCCGGTGCTCGCCGTGCACGGCGGGAAGATCAAGGCCAGGGGAGGCGTGCTGCACGGGGAGGGGCTGACCGTCGCCTACCCGGGCAGGGTGGCCCGCTGGATCCGTGCCAACGGTTCCGCTCGGTTCACCGAGGACCAGATCGAACTGCTGGCCCGTACGGCGGCCCGCATCCTGCGCCGCATGAGCTGAGCACGCCGGCGCGGGCCGGAATCGATTCGGGCGAAGGGTCTCGATTCAGGCCGGTGTCTATGAAGCCAGCGTCTCGACGAACGCGGCGAGCTGGGCGACGTTGCGGCACTCGTGCATGGGGACGACCGAGCCGTACGACGTGGCGAGGGAGTCCCCGGTGTCCCACTGGGCCCGGGGCTCGGGATTGAGCCAGTAGGCGTGCCTGGCCTGCCCGGCCAGCCGCTTCAGCGTGCCCAGCGCCGGGACCTGGTAGTTGGACCTGGCGTCGCCCAGGATCAGCAGCGACGTCCGGGGGCCCACGGCGTCGGGGAAGCGTTCGGCGAAGCGCTCGAAGACGTGGCCGTAGTCGGTGCGGCCGAACCTGACGATGTCGGCCTCGTCGGCGAGGCGGCCGATGGCGTCCAGCACGTCCGCGCCAGGGGCGAACAGGTCCGTGATCTCGTCCACGGTGTCCACGAACGCGAACGCCCGCACCTTGGTGAACTGCTCCCGGAGCGCGAACGTCAGCAACAGCGTGAAGTGCGAGAACGTGGAGACCGAGTCGCTGGCGTCGCACAACACGACCAGCTCGGGCCGGTGCGGGCGGGGCGGGCGCAGGTGGGTGGTGAGCGGCACCCCGCCCGTGGACAGCGAGGCCCGCACGGTGCGCCGGAAGTCGAGCCGTCCGCGCCGCCCCCGCTTCTGCCTGATCGACAGCCGGGTGGCCAGGCGGCGGGCGAGGGGGTAGACCTCCCGGCGCAGCCGGGCCAGCTCCTCCTTGGTCGCGCGCAGGAAGTCGACCCGGTCGATCGGGGGCCGGACCGCCGACCTGGCGATCTTCTCGACGCCCGACTCCTCGGCGATCCTGCGGCGTACGTCGGAGGCCACCGCCTCGGTGAACGCCTCGGTCGTCCGCGCGATGTGCCGCCTGGCGACCTTCTCCGGCAGGCCGCCGCGCTCGTCGAGCATGGCCGCCAGCATCCGGGCCACCAGCGTCTCCGGCGACAGCGCGCGCAGCACCGGGAAGGAGAACCACGACTGCCTGCCGGGGGCGGCCTGGACCTGCCCGAACCGCCCGACCATCGCCCGGGCGAACTCCCGGAACGTGGGATCGGCAGGATCCCCCATGAGCAGCTCCGCCAGCCGCTCGCGCAGCTCCGGCAGTTCGGCGTCCTTGGCGTCCTTGGCGTCCTTGGCGACGGCGGTGCCTTGGGTGCCGGTGATCACCGGCGGGAACCACAGGTCGAAGAGCAGGTCGAACCCCGGCCGGTGGGCGGGCCGCTTCACCAGCGTCGCGGCGTACGCCTCGCGCAGCGTCTCCCGCTCGGCCAGGTCGATGACCATGAGCGCGTGGGCCGCGTCCAGCCCCTCGGCCGGGGAGACCGGCAGCCCGGCCTCCCGCAGGGCGTGGACGAACCCCACATGCCGGTCCACGAGGGACCCCGGAGTCGTCATGACCGGGACGGCAGGCCGAGCTCCTTGGCGGCCCGCACCTGGTCGGAGTTGTGCTTGAGCACCACGCCCAGCGTCTCGCCGATCAGCGCCTCGTCCAGCTCCGTACGGCCGAGGGCGAGCAGGGTGTGCGCCCAGTCGACGGTCTCCGCGATCGACGGAGACTTCTTCAGCTCCAGCGCGCGCAGCGTGGCCACCGTACGGGCGAGCTGGTCGGCGATGCTCGCGGGCAGCCCGGGCACCTGCGCGAGCAGGATGTCGCGCTCCCGCTCCGGGGTGGGGTAGCCGAGGTGGAGATACAGGCAGCGCCGTTTGAGCGCCTCCGACAGCTCCCGGGTCGCGTTCGAGGTCAGCACGACGTACGGCCGGCGCGTGGCGGTGATCGTGCCCAGCTCGGGGATCGTGATCTGGTAGTCGGACAGGATCTCCAGCAGCAGCCCCTCGACCTCGACGTCGGCCTTGTCGGTCTCGTCGATGAGCAGCACGGTGGGCTCGTCGCTCCTGATCGCCCTCAGGAGGGGGCGCTCCAGCAGGAACTCCTCGGAGAAGATGTCGTCCCAGGCGCCGTCGTCGGCCTGGATGCGCAGCAGTTGCTTCTTGTAGTTCCACTCGTACAGCGCCCGCGCCTCGTCCAGGCCCTCGTAGCACTGCAGGCGGATGAGCCGCGCTCCGGTGGCCTCCGCCACGGCCTTGGCGAGCTGGGTCTTGCCCACCCCCGCCGGTCCTTCGGCCAGCAGCGGCTTGCCCAGCGCCCCGGCCAGGAACACCGATGTCGCGATGCCGTCGTCGGCAAGGTAGTCGACGGCCGTCAGCCGCCCCCGGACCTCGTCAGGCGAGGCGAACCACATGTGCGCTCCCAACCGCAGAACCGAATGTTGTTCTACTCTAGCCGGATTTTGTCTGATCTGGCCGCTGCGGTAACCTCTAAGAGCTTTCGCGCCGCTAGCTCAGTTGGTTAGAGCAGCTGACTCTTAATCAGCGGGTCCGGGGTTCGAGTCCCTGGCGGCGCACTGTCGAAGCCCAGGCCGGTACATCCGGCCTGGGCTTTCGTCATTCGCCGATCGTGCCGGCGGCGGTCGGCGCTCCGAACCGGCCGAAAGTGCTACTCGAGCGGCGCCGACCGCACTTTCGGCTGATGCCGCGCCAGGCCCGGGCCTCGCAGGATCGAACCATGCCATACAGAAATCCGCATGCCGCGCCGAGAGCCGGGGCCCTCACCAGCCGTCGGAGCAGTGGAAAGCCGACGCTCCGGACTCCAATCCTGCGGGCCGGCCTGGCCGCGGTCGCAGGACTGCTCACCCTGACGGTCCCCGCCTCCTGGACGCCGGTGTCCGCCTCTCCCGGATACGCCTCCGCCGGCTCTTCGGTCACGTCGAGCAGCACACCGTATCTGCCTGAGCCGACCGGTCCCCATCCGGTCGGCACGACGTCCCTGTGGCTGAAGGACACCTCGCGCCCCGACCCCTGGGTCCCTTCGGCCAAGTCGAGGGAGCTCATGGTCTCCCTCTGGTATCCGGCGAGGTCCGGGAGCGGACGGCGTGCGCCCTACGTCACGCCCAAGGAGTCGGAGCTCATCCTGAAGGGCAAAGGGGTGACGGGCGTGCCGTCCGACGTGCTGAGCAGAACGCGGACCCACGCGTTCAGCGGCGCCGAACCGGCGGGACGTGCACACACCCTGCCTCTTGTCGTGCTCTCTCCCGGCTTCACCGACCCCCGAAGCTCGCTCACCGCCCTGGCCGAGGAACTCGCGAGCAGAGGCTACGTGGTGGCCGGCATCGACCACACGTACGAGACCTTCGCCACCACGTTCCCCGACGGGCGGCTTGCCACCTGCGCCGCATGCGAACTCGAAGGCGTCGACGACTTCGGTGAGAAGGCGGTGGAGAACCGGGCGGTCGACGTCTCCTTCGTGATCGATCGGCTGACCGGTCCGCGTGCCAGGTGGAAGGGCACCTCCCTGATCGACGCGTCCCGGATCGCGATGGCGGGCACGTCCCTCGGAGGCGCGAGCGTCGCAGAGACGATGCTGAAGGACTCCCGGGTTCGCGCCGGAATCAACATGGACGGCCTCATGTTCGCCCCGATCCCCGCGAGCGGGGTGGCGCGCCCGTTCCTGTTCCTGGGCCAGCCGCTACATCGACCGGGTGGCGAGGACGCCACATGGGACCGTGACTGGGCACACCTGACCGGTTGGAAGCGCTGGCTGGTGGTGGCCGGAGCGGTGCACCCGTCCTTCAGCGATTACGACCTGCTGGCCCAGCAGATCGGCGTCGACCTCGGCAGTGAGCTCGCTGGAAGCCGCTCGGTGGACATCACCCGCAGGTACGTCCGAGCCTTCTTCGACCTGCATCTGGGCGGTAAGCCCCAGCCCCTGCTGGACAGGCCCTCGGTGCGCTACCCGGAGGTCGGGTTCTGCTCGCCGGAGACGAAGACCTGCACATAGAGACGGCTGGGTTACAGGAGTCGTCGATCAACGGCTCCGGGGTTCGAGTCCCTGGCGGCGCACCACACCGGGAAGCCCAGGCCGTTCGGCCTGGGCTTCCCGCGTTACGCGGGTGGCGCGCAGGGACGCGAGCAGCTGGAGGCGCTCGGCGTCCGCGGTGCCGGGCTCGGCCGTGTAGACGAGCAGGACCGGCCCGGGATTGCCGGGCAGGGGATAGACGTCCCAGTCGAGGGTGAGGTCGCCGGCCTGCGGGTGCCGGAACAGCTTCGTCCCGTGGACCGTCTCACGCACCTCGTGCCGGGCCCAGAGCCGGCGGAAGTCCGCGCTGCGGATGCTCAGCTCACCGATGATCGTCGTGGCGCGCGGGTGACTCGGGTCCGTCGCGACGGCGGCCCGCAGCATGCCGATGTACTGCAGGGCGGTGGTCTCCCAGTCGGGGCAGCGCACCCGGGTCCCGGGATCCTCGAACAGCGCCATGAGCATGTTCCGCCGCCCCGGCGGCAGGGTGTCCGGATCGCCGAGCAGCGCCTCGGCGAGCGTGTTCCACGCGAGCACGTCGAGGTGCCGCCCGAGCACGACCGCGGGAGTGTTCATGACGTGCAGCAGGCGCCGCGTGCTGTCCGGCACGCGTTCCGGGGCGCGGCGCGTGCGGACGGCCGCCGGCCGCCGTGCCGCCCGGGCGAGGGTGAACAGGTGGCGGCGTTCCTCGTCGCCGAGGTCCAGCGCGGAGGCGATGGCGTCGAGCACCTCGTCCGAGGGCCGCACCTCACGGCCCTGCTCCATGCGCTGGTAGTAATCGGTGCTGAGCCCGGCCAGCAGCGCGACCTCCTCGCGCCGCAGGCCGGCCACCTTGCGCCGGGGTCCCGGCTCCAGGCCGACGTCCTGCGGGCGCAACCGGCCGCGCCGGGCACGCAGGAAGTCGCCGAGCTCACGGGCGTACGGGTGGTCGACAGCCATGCCGACAGTCTGCCGGTGCGGTCCGCGCCGAAGGTAGGTCTGCGGTTCCCAGGCAGACGCGTACGACCGAATCCCGGCGATCTCGTCCTAGCGTCGCCGCCATGAGCGATTGGAACGCCAGTCACATCCCGGACCAGCACCGCCGGGTCGCCGTCGTCACCGGCGCGAACTCGGGGCTCGGCCTGGTCACCGCGACCGAACTCGCCCGGCACGGGGCACACGTCGTGATGGCCGTGCGCGACACCGTCGCCGCCGAGCGGGCGGCCGAGACGATCCGGCGCTCCGCGCCGCGGGCCGAGATCGAGGTGCGTGAGCTCGACCTGGCCTCGCTCGCGTCGGTGCACGCGTTCGCGAAGGATCTGGCCGCCGCCTTCCCGGCGATCGACCTGCTGGTCAACAACGCCGGCGTGGTCCTCCTCGGCCCCGCCCGCACGACGGCCGACGGGTTCGAGCTTCAGTTGGGCACCAACATGCTCGGGCACTTCGCCCTCACCGGCCTGCTGCTCGGCAGTCTCGGCCGGGCGGAGGCGGCACGGGTGGTCAGCCTCAGCTCGATCACCCACAAGAACGCCAACCTCGACTTTGACGACCTGATGTCACGGCGGGACTTCAACGCGAGCCGCGCGTACGGCCGGTCCAAGCTCGCCACCACCGTCTTCGGCCTCGAACTCGACCGCCGCCTGCGCGCAGCGGGCTCACCGGTCGTCAGCGTCGTCGCGCACCCCGGGCTGTCCAGGAGCAATCTCACCCCCCGGGCCTGGGGGTACCGCCCTCGGACCGGGCGGATCTTCGCCCGGCTCGGGCTGCTGGTGACGCAGTCGCCCGAGCGCGGGGCGCTGCCCCAGCTCTTCGCCGCGACCGCGCCCGGCGTGCGCGGCGGCCAGTTCTTCGGACCGGCCCGCCTATGGGAGACGCGCGGCCCGGTCGTGGAGGTCCGCCCCAGCGCGGAGGCGGCCGACCCGAGTGTCGGGCGACGCCTCTGGACCGCCGCCCAGGCCCTGACCGGCGTCACCTACCTCTGACCCTGCGGCCTGGCTAGGCTCGGTCGGTGTCCGAGACCTATGAGAGGCAGGTGTGATGGTCGGCTACCACACCCGCTGGGTGCGACCGGAGGCGCCGGCTGAGGATCCGGAGCGCATCGCCATCCGCGAGGCGCTGGCCTTCGGCAAGGCCTTGTACGACAGGCGTACCGCACTCGGCCTGAGCGTGGCGCAACTGGCCGAACGCGCGGGGATGGCGAGGACGACATCGAGTGCATCGAGGAGGGCGGTACGGCGCCGACGGTGCCGCTGCTCCGGCTTCTGGCCGCCGCTCTCGACGCCGACGTCCGGCTGACCCCCGGTCACGACGTGGGCTCGCTGTGGTTCGAGGCCCACGCCGCCTGACATAGCACCTTCGCGGGCTCCGCGTGTGTGGGATGGGCGGCGTTTCAGGCGGGGGCGCTGAGGGTGCGGATCCGGCCGAACTCGCCGTCGTATCCGGGGTCCTTGGCCACGTCGCCGTTCCGCAGGCGGCCGATCGCCTCGGCGAGCCGCGGTGAGCAATCGGCGATGGCGTCGAGAGGGAGGTCGCCGAGTATCGCGAGCTCGGGCCCGAGCGCGGCCACGAGCCTGTCGGTCTCCGCGCTCACCTTCTTGCTCTTCGGGCCCACCCCCAGGGTCTCGGCCACGAGATCCGGGAGCGGGACGAGGTTGCGGAAGCCCGCCGCGCCGCGCGGGCTTCTGCCCGCCGGGCGGTCCGCGAGGTCCTCGACCCTGCTCAGCACGCCGACCGTGAGCTTCCTGCCGCATATCGGGCAGAGGCCGCCGAGCTTGCGCGTCTCCTCAGGGTCGAGCCGCACGCCGCACTTGCGGTGGCCGTCGACGTGGTACTTGCCCGCCTCGGGGAAGAACTCGGTCGTGCCGCGCAGGCCGGCGCCGGTGCGCAGGGCCCGCTCGATCGCGAAGTAGTCCAGGTCGGTCTCGAAGACGGTGGTCTCGCGGCCGACGATGGGCGGCGAGTGCGCGTCCGAGTAGCTGACCAGCCGATATCCGTCGAGGCCGGAGACCTGCCACATCATGGCGGGGTCGGCGGACAGCCCGGTCTCCAGCGCGAAGACGTGCTCGGTGAGGTCGCCGAAGCACTCCTCGATGCTGTCGAATCCCGATTTCGAGCCGAGCACGCCGAACCACGGCGTCCAGACGTGCGCCGGCACCAGATAGGCGCCCTCGCCGCAGGCCAGGACGGCCTCCAGCAGGTCGCGGGAGCTCATGCGTACGGTGGGCCGGCCGTCCACGCCGAGGTCGGCGACCTTGGCGAGCCCTCGGTCGAACTCCTCGACCTGCTCGAATCCCGGCAGGTAGACGAGGTGGTGGATCTTCCGGGAGCGGCCGCCCTGGGAGTAGACGGTGGAGATCTCCACCGACAGCATGTACCGCACGGGTGCGGTGGCCACGCTGCCCGGCAGGGTCGCCGCGACCTCGCGGTCGAGGTCGTCGCGCAGCCGGAACAGTCCGGGCTCGGCCGGCACGAGAGCCGTACGGAGCCGGTCCAGCCAGGCCGGGTGGGTGAAGTCGCCCGTGCCCATGAGCGTGACGCCCTTGCGCCGGGCCCACCAGGTCAACTGCTCCAGGTCGCTGTTCTTGCTGCACGCGTAGGCGTACCTGGAGTGCATGTGCAGGTCGGCGTGGAAACGCACGGTGACCTCTCCCGTCGGCGTGACCGTGGATCTACCAGTTTGCCGATCAGGAGAGGTCCAAACGCCCGCAAGTCCTCCTCCCGTCCGGATCGCTCGGACGCGGCGCCGGGACGCGGGTCCCGGCGCCGGCGTCAGAGGAGGGTCAGGGGATCAGTAGAGCTTGTTGTCCGGCACCGGCAGGTCGATCTGCTGGGGACCGTGCCAGGTGCCCTTGTCCTTGACGATGTCGTCGCCGTTCAGCGCGTGGCCGATGCCGAGCACGAGCGGAATCTCCACCCGGCTCTTGTGCAGGTCGACGGTGACGGTCGTGCCGGTGGCCCGCTCGCCGCTGTAGTTCGAGTCGGTGCCGGCGATCACCAGCCCGATCCTGTGGCCCTTCTTGAAGACGTACTCCTGCGGCAGCGTCTTCCACTTGACCTGCGCGTACGAGCCGGGGGTCAGCGGCGACGACTCGGAGAGCGAGTCGCGGTTCTGCGCGTCGATCCAGCCGCGCGCCACGATCTCCAGCGGACGCGTGGCCAGGTTGGTGACGACCTTCTTGTAGCAGGCGTCGTCGGCGGCGGTGCTGTCGCCGTGGCAGTCCTCCTCGGCGAGGGTGGTGACGCCCTGCCCACGGCGCCAGTCGACCCGGGTGTCCTCGCCGAAGTCGACGAGAAGCGCGGTCAGGTTCGAGGTCGGCTTGTCGAGCGAGACCCGCAGGTCCACCTCGGGCGTGCCCGACATGCGCAGGTCGCGCGGCAGCTCACCGGTGGTGAAGGCGATCCGTCCGGGCTTGGCCGTGCCGGCGTCGGCGACCATCGCGTCCTCCGACTGGCGGACGTCGGTGAAGCTCGCGGTCTCGCCGTTCTTGCCGGGCTTGAGGTTCAGCGAACCGTCGGCCGACGGACGGAAGAAGTGGGTCGAGGCGGCAGGCGTCGGCCAGTCGCTCTGGGTGACCCACTCGGCCGGGCCGACCTGCACGTCGGCGCGCGGCTCCTGCATGATCCCGTTGTCCACGCCGAGCAGCCAGCGGTCGAACCAGCGGTGCAGCGTGTCGACCCACAGGTCACGACGCCCCTCGAAGTCGAAGGGGTCCACGTGCTGATACTGGCCGACCCAGATCTTGCGCGGCACGTTCCGGTCGGCGAGCGCCTGCCACCACACCGAGAAGTTGTCGGGCTTGACGTTGAGGTCGTTGACCGTGTGCACGACGAAGACGCTGGCGTGCACCTTCGACGCGTCGCCGAGCGACCCGGCGACGTAGTCGCGCTCGGCCCAGAAGCCGTTGTAGTTCCCCGTGGTGTCGTCGGCGTCGACGTCCAGCTGAGCCCGCTTCGCCGCGCACTTGGCGGCCGGGTCGGTGTCGACGGCCCGGGACAGGTACGACATGTAGTTGTAGTTGTAGATGACGCCGTTGGAGCGCTGGTACTTGTACCAGGAGCTGATGGCGGAGATCGGGACGATCGTCTCCAGGCCCTCGACCCCGGTCGCCGCGACCGCGTTGGCCAGCGTGCCGTCGTACGACTTGCCGATCATGCCGGCCTTGCCGGTGCTCCAGTCGGCCACCGCGGGGGAGCCGTCGTCGTGGTAGGCGGGGGCGCGGCCGTTCAGCCAGTCGACGACCGCCTTGCCGCCCAGCACGTCGGCCTTGCCGCCCACGTCGGGGCAGCCGTCGGACTTCGTGGTGCCGACCATGTCGACGTTGAGGACGGCGTAGCCGCGCGGCACGAAGTAGTTGTCGTAGAACAGCGGGAACTTGAGGGGCTCGCCCGCCGCGTCGTACGTCTTGCGCTCGGACTCGTTGCCGCGCCCGGAGTTGTCGTAGTAGGGGCTCTCGTCGATGATCGTCGGCACCTTGAGCCCGGGCCCCGACTCCCTGGGCCTGATGATGTCGACCCTGACCCGGTCGAGGCGGCCGTCGGAGTCGCTGTCGACGCTCGACTCGACGTAGACGTGCTCGCGAACGGCGTCGGCGTAGGAGAAGACCGGTTGGGTGCGTCCCTGGTCGACGGTGATGGCCGGACCGTCGGCCGCGTGGGCCGGGACCGCGCCGATGGCGGTCAGGGCGACCGCGGCGATGGCTGCTCGTAACAGCACGGAGAGCCTCCAGAAGGGGTGTGGAAATCCTCCGCAAAGTTCCATGCATGCCGGTATGCCGACAAGATCCCTTTATGTGATCGACATCACCTTGATCCTGCTGTGTGACAGAAGTGGTTCACGAGGGGTCGAAGAGCGTTGTGAAGCTGTGCTCAGCTCTCCGGGCTGACGAACACCGGCGTGTCGGAGACGGCCAGGCGCAGCATCCGGTCGCGGACCTCGACTGCGTGCGGCTCGCCGAAGGCGTCCACGGCGGTCGCGGCGGACGCCGGCCAGGGCCAGGAGACGGCGACGGGCGGCCGGTCCTCCCCGCCGGCCGTGTCGCCCGCCGTGTCGCTCCGGTTCCACAGCACGAGTAGCGGCCCCCGTCCGGCGCGCTCGACCTCGAACGCGTACAGGCCGGACAGGTCGGCGGACTGGACGCGGGTCACCCGGCGGGCCCCCGCGAGCTGCGCGGCGAGCAGGGCGAAGGTGTCCGCCGCCGGATGGCGGGCGGCGAGTTCGCCGTCCCGGTAGCCGAGCATGGCGAGCTTGCCGAACATCAGATGCATGATCTGCAGCGGGTCGGCCGGGCCGGGCACCTCGGGCGCGAGGTTCCAGTAGAGGGTGCGGCGGACCCCGGCGGCGAGCGCCTGCAGGGTGCACGCGACGAGCTGGCGGCAGTTGATCCGGTGGCGTCCGGCCTCCAGCTCCGGCGGGCACCCCTCCATGAACATCAGCAGCCGGGGCGGCAGCTGCGGCATCCGCGCGTACAACGCGGCCATGGCCCGCCGCTCGGGGGTGTCCTGCCGCGCCCTGGCGGCCAGTTCTTCGGTGCTCTGCACCGGTGCTTCGCCGGCGAAGGCCTCGGCGAACACCTCGTACATGACGGCCTGAGCCTCGGGGAACTCGAACGGCACGGGCGCGGCGTACTCGCCCACCACCACCGGCCTGAGACAGCCGTGCGCCCGCATCAGTTCTCGCACGGCCTCGATATGGGCGGGGACCGCGGCGGCGTCGCCGTACAGGTGCACGTCGAACAGGTCGAAGGCGTCCCGGCCGCCGGACAGCACCTGCTCGAAGAAGCGCCAGGGCTCGCTGCCCGCCTCGCTGCCGAGCACGTCGTAGCCGCACCCGCCGAGCACCACGGCGGCCGCGGGGTCGGCCTCCTTCACCGCGGCGTACATGACCCTCAGCTGCGCGACGTACTCGTCGGCGGTCCCCGCCCACAGCAGGTCGGTGTTGCTCGGCTCGTTGTCGCACTGCCAGTAGTGCACCCGCCCGGCGCAGCGGCGCACCACCCGGCGGACGAACTCGGCGTAGGCGTCCAGGTCGTGCGCGGGGGAGGGCGGCAGGAAGTCGGTCGGCGTCCGGGTCGCCCAGGGGGAGCTGGAGCACAGCGTGATCCACACCTCCTCGTCGCCGTCGAGCTGGCCGAGCAGCGCGTCGACCACGTCCCAGCGGTAGCGGCCCGGCTCGGGCTCGACCTGGCTCCAGTACACGTACGCCCGGACGATCCCGGCGCCCAGCGATCGGGCCTGAGGGATGAACGTGCCGGGCGGGCCGAACAGGCCGTAGCTGACGCCCCTCACGACGCCCAGCCGGATCCCCCGCGGTTCGTACGCGTCGGTCGTTGCCTGCGCCATCGGTGCCTCCGGTGTCAGTAAGTTTATGACGTACACAAGGAGTGTATGCCGTAAACTTACGGCATGGGAGAGGGAGAGACGAACGAGTTCCCGCTGATCTGGACGCAGCCGCAGACGCAGACGCGCAGGCGTGTGCTGGACCGGGAGAAGGTCGTGGCGGCGGCGATCGGCGTGGCCGACGAGGCCGGACTGGACGGCCTGACGATGAAGGCGGTCGCCGCCCGCCTCGGGCCGTACTCGCCGATGGCTCTCTATCGGCACGTGCACAGCAAGGAGGGCCTGTTCGACCTCATGCTCGACGCGGCCACGGCCGAGATCCCGCTGCCCGGGGAGCCCGGCGGCGACTGGCGTGACGACCTGCGCACGCTCGCCCTGGAAACCCGGCGGATGACGTCGAGGCATCCCTGGTTCGCCGTGCTGGTCCACGCCCGCCCTCCGGCCGGCCCGCACATGATGCGCAGGCTGGAGTTCATGCTCACCGTCCTCGTACGGCAAGGGGCGACCGTCGGCGAGGCCATGACCTACGCGGCCCTGGTCGATCGGCACATTCTCGGCAGCGCCCTGCAGGACAGCGAGGAGGCCCGTCAGGAGCGGCGCCAGGGCCTGGACGACGACGCCCGGCTCTACGCCGCCATCGCGGCGCTGCGCGAGCTGGCCGCCGCCGACGGCGGCCTGCCCCATTTCACGGAATGGCTCACCCATCCGGCGGGTCCCACGCCGGAGGAACGCTTCGCGATCGGGCTCGACTTCGTCCTCGACGGCATCGCCGCCCGGCTGGCCTGATCGCGGCTACCGCCGGGTGGTGCTCTCCCACCTCAGTTCGCCCTTGACGACCTTCGGCCGCCAGCCGCGGATCGGCCTGCCGGTCTCCAGCGACCTCGTGGTCGCCTTCAGCAGCGCCAGGTAGGACGGCCACACGACGTCGCCCTCCAGGGTGAGGCCCTCCTCGTTGAAGAACTCGCCCGTCTTCCCGGTACGCGTGTCGATGAAGAAGTTGCCGCCGTCGTTCGCGTGGGCGAAGGGGATCAGACGGCCATGCCACCAGGAGTCGTCGAGACCGATGTCGCAGAGCATCTTCCACTCGCTGCGGATGTCCTTGGCGGACATCAGCTCGTAGAAGGGGGCGGGGCCGAACCCCCACGAGCCGGCGCCGTCGTGCCGCAGCAGCGAGGCGCGCAGGTCGTCGGGGAAGCGCAGCCCCATCGCCGCTTCCGACCTGGCGATGTCCAGGGGGCGGGCCGGCGGCAGCAGACTCTTGTATGTGACGGGCGCCTTCCGGGCCAGCCACCGCTCGATGCGCCGCCACACCGCGTTCACCTCGGCGGTGACGCGCGGCCCCGGCACGCGCGCCCGGGTCGTACGGCCGGGCGTACGGCGGGACGGCAGGCACCCGCCGGCCCGCAATTCCTCGGCCGTCGGCTTCTCCGGGGTCGGCTCCTCCGTCGGCGTCGGGGTGGGGGACGGCCGGGGGCCGCCGGCGCAGCCTTGCCGCAGGGGCGCGGGCTCCTCGGCCCAGCGCAGCTCGCAGCCCGCGGTGACGACCGGGTACCAGTCCCGCAGCGCCTTGCCCCGCTCCAGCGCGCCGGCCAGCGCCTCCAGCATCGTCAGATGCGACGGCCAGCCCATCGGGCCGTCGTACTTCACCTTCTCCCGCGCCCTGGCCTCGCCGACGCGGCCCGTCCGCGGCTCGACGAACAGCTCCCGCCCGGTGCCGTCGCTGCCGACGGCCAGGAAGCTGCCGTGCCATGTCCCGTTCTCGGGGTCGGCCGCGTCCAGGTCGCCCTCCATCACCAGCTCCTGGCAGTACCCCCAGTTGATGGAGTCGATCTCGAAAAGACCGAGCAGGCCGTACGAGGGCGGGAGCTGGAACCCCGCACCCAGGTTGCCGTCGGCGCCGTCATGCCGGAGATAGGAGACGTACAGGTCGTCGGGAAGGCGGCGGCCGTTGTCCGTCTCCCATCCGGCGAGGTTCTGCGGGTCGGCGCCGAACTTGAGCTTCCGCAGCGTGGCCGAGGCGTGCGCGCCCAGCCAGCGTTCGATCCGGTCCCACGCCTGGTTCACCCGCGCGGCGGTCGCCGGATCGGGCGTACGCGGGATGTAGGTGGGTTCGGCGCTCACGAGGCTCGGGTCCTGCCCCATATCGGGGCCGAGCTCGGCCTCGTCGTCCCACTGCACCGGCGGGCACCCGATGCTCTTCGCCTCCTCGGGGGTGAGGGCGTTGGCCTTCATCTCGGCTTCGAACTCGGGGTCGTCACAGGACAGCGACACGGTGTTGACCATGGACATGGAGAAGCACATCACCGTCTCCTCCACGAGGTCCGGTTCGCCCGCTAGCCCGGCCATCAGGAGCGCGCCCACGAGCGCCGGCCATAAGACACGTGCCCACCGTGATCTGATCACCGGCGCACTGTATCGATCTTGCTGGTCAGCCGCAGGTGCCAGATGATCCGTTCTTGGAGGTCCTCGCCGGCCGGGCTCGAACCGGCGCCGTCCAGCCCGACTTCTCCGGATCGAGCCCCGCCGTACTGCAGGCCGCCTCGACGACCGCACGGGTGCAGGACGCCGTGCGGTGCTTGATGCCAGCCATGATGTCCGCCGTGCCCGCCGGGAATCGATCGGTTTAAGCAGTTGGGTGTACAGGCCGGGACGGGGGAGACTTCGGCATATGGAGACCATCTCGGCGGCGCGGCTCACACTCCGGCCGCTGACCGCGCAGGACGCGGACGAGATGGCGGAGGTGCTGGCGGGGGAGGAGCTGTACGCCTTCATCGGCGGAGCCGCGCCCACCCTGCCGGAACTCCGCGCCCGGTACGCCGCGCTCGAAGCCCGCCGCTCTCCGGACGGACGGCAGGAGTGGCTCAACTGGATCATCCGCCGCGACACCGACGGCAGGGCGGTCGGCTACGTGCAGGCGACCGTGGTGGACGAGGGGCGGCGGGCCGAGGTCGCATGGGTCGTGGGGACCGCCTGGCAGGGCCGGGGCTACGCCTCGGAGGCGGCGGCGGCCCTCGCCGGGTGGCTGCGTGCGCGCGGCGTCGCCCGCATCGAGGCCCACATCCATCCCGATCACCACGCGTCCATGGCGGTGGCCGGCCGGATCGGCCTCCTGCCCACCGACCGCATCGAGGACGGCGAGCGCCTGTGGACCTGGGACCGCCTGGTTCCATGAAGTCTTCGGCGTTCCTCAAGGAGGCGGCATGGAGACGGCGGAGTGGTACAGATACTTCGCGGAGCGGGAGGTCAGGGGGCACAGCGCGGCCTACGAGGCGCTCGCTCTCGGGATCGCGGCCGACCCGGGGCTGCTCGAACTGATCGACGGCCTGCCGGAGCCGAAGCGGCAGCCGAACCTGCTGCTGGCCGCCGTACGCTTCCTCGGCGGGCCGTACGACGAGTTCGGCCGCTTCCGGGAGTGGACCGTGAGCCACTGGGCCGAGGTACGGGAGACGATGCTCGCCCGGCGGACGCAGACCAACGAGGCGGGCCGGTGCGCGAGCCTGCTGCCGGTGCTGGCGGCGCTGCCGCAGCCGCTGGCCCTGGTGGAGGTGGGCGCGTCAGCGGGGCTGTGCCTCTACCCCGACCGCTACCGCTACCGCTACGACGACGGGCCCGAGATCGGGCCGGCCGGAAGCCCGGTCCTGCTCACCTGCCGTACGAACGGGAAGGTGCCGGTGCCGGAGCGCCTCCCCGAGGTCGTGTGGCGGGCCGGACTGGACCTCAACCCGATCGACGTACGCGACGACGAGGCGGTGCGCTGGCTGGAGTGCCTGGTGTGGCCGGAACAGACGGACCGGCTCGCGCGGCTGCGCGGTGCGGTGCGGATGGCGCGGCAGGACCCGCCGCGCCTGGTGCGCGGGGACGCCGCGGCGGCCCTGCCCGATCTCGTCGCCGCCGCGCCCGCCGGGGCGACGGTCGTCGTCTTCCACAGCGCGGTCATGCCCTACCTGGACGCCGAGGCGCGGGACCGCTTCGTCGCACTCGTACGCGGTCTCCGAGCAGGCGGACTGCCCGTGCGGTGGATCTCCAACGAGGGCTCGCCCCGGCTGCCCTTCCTTCTTCCGAAGCTGACGACCGACCTGCCGGAGAGGCGGCTGGCGTTCCTGCCCGCGCTCGACGGCGAACCGCTCGCGATGGCCGGGCCGCACGGCGAGTGGCTGGACTGGCTCGCCTGAGCAGCCCCCAAGCGGCGCGGCGGATACTGGCGGCATGACCGTTTACGACCAGATCGGCAGGACCTACCGCGCCGCGCGCAGGCCCGATCCGAGGCTCGACGACCAGATCACCGTCGCGCTCGGGGACGCCGCGACGGTCGTCAACGTGGGGGCGGGCACGGGATCGTACGAACCCCCGGCCACCCTGATCGCGGTCGAGCCGAGCACGGTGATGATCGCCCAGCGGCCGCCGGGGTCGGCGCCCGTGGTGCGCGCCCAGGCCGAGGCCCTTCCCCTCGCCGACGGCGTGGCCGACGCCGCGATGGCGATCCTGACCGTGCACTACTGGACGGACCTCGGGGCCGGGATCGCCGAGTTGCGCAGGGTCGCGCGGCGCCGCGTGGTGATCCTGACCTGGGACCAGGAGCGCACCCGTGACTACTGGTTTTTCAGGGAGTATCTGCCCGAGGGCGCGGCGCTGGACGACGCCCGCGCCGTCCCGATCGCCGATCTCGTCCGGCTGCTCGGCGGCGCTCGGGTCGAGCCGGTCCCCATCCCGCACGACTGCACCGACGGGTTCGGCGCCGCCTATTGGCGCAGACCCGAGGGCTATCTCGATCCCGTGGTCCAGGCCGGCATGTCCGTGCTCGCCCAGCTCGATAAGTCGGTCGTACGGCCGGCCCTGGACCGGCTCGCGGCCGACCTGGAGTCGGGCCGATGGCACGAGCGCCACCGCGACCTGCTCGGCCTGGAGGAGTACGACGCCGGATACCGGCTTCTCGTCGCCGATCTATGAGCCGATCTGTGAGCCGATCTGTGAGCCGGGGCGTGGGATCCGCACCGCGGGGGGTAAGGACAGACCGGAAGGAGAAGGCATGCCTGACCCTGCGGAGACGGAGACGGAGCGACTGCGCCAGGTCGTGGACGAGCTCTTCCACGACCGTCTTCGCGTGACGCGCCGCGACCTTTACTCCGCCGCCGCGGCGGACATCCACGTGCCGGCCGAGACCCTCGCCCTCCTGAACGAGATCGCCGAGGGCTCCTACGGCCGGCAGGAGATGCTGGAGGCCATCGAGAGGGCCGTCCGGGACCGGGAAGAGGCGGAGCGGGAGGCGCGGCGACCCGAGCGGATCGTCGCGCTGGAGGACACGGCCGAGGCAGAGCACGCCATCGCCGACGACACCACGTTGAACGCGCTGATCCAGGAGTCCTCCGGCCCTCCGCCGGACGCGCCGCGGTTCCGGGAGCCGGGCGAGTGAGACGCCCCCCGCACCAGAAGGCGCACGACCAGGCGCACGAGAAGGAGGAGGGGTGACGCCATGCGATCTGGCCCGGTGACGATGCGGGTGCGGCGCTACCTGCCCGACGGCAATCCGTTACGGCGCGGCACCGACCGCGTCGAGTCCGTGGCCGTCCTGGCCTTCCTGATCTTTGCCGTGCTGAGCCTGGGCGCGGCGTTCGCCGTGGGCGCCGCCGTCTATCGCGCCGGCCTGGCCGAGGAGCATTCCGGGCGGTGGGTGACGGCCACCGTCACGCGGGACGCGCCGGCGGCCACCTGGGTCGCGGTGGAGGGCACCGCCGCGCGGCTGCGCACGGGCGTCGCCTGGACGACCGCCGACGGCCGTACGGTGACGGGGCAGGCGCCGGTTCCCTCGGCGGCCAAGGCCGGCTCGCCCGTGCGGATCTGGCTGGACCGCGAGGGCAGGCCCGGCGACGGCCCGCGGAGCCGGATCGACACGGTCGCGGACGGCGTCGCGTCCGGAACGGCCACGGCGGCGCTGTCGCTGACGGCCCTGCTCGCGTGTCTCGCCCTCGTCCGCCGCCGTCTCGACCACCGCAGGTACGCCGCCTGGGACGCCGGGTGGCTCGCGATGAACCGGCGGCGCAAGCCCAAGGACGCGTGAGCAGACACAGGAGGCGCGTCGTGCTGACAGTCACCGACCACGCCGTTCGGGCGATCCGCGATCTGATGGTGGGGGAGTACCTTCCCGAGGAGGCGGGCCTGCGCATCGCGGCCAAGCCGGGCGAGCCCGCCTCACTGGAGCTCTCGCTGGTGAGCGCGCCGTTCTCGGGCGACGAGGTGATCGAGAGAGCGGACGTGCGCGTCTTCCTCGAACCGGAGGTCGCCGAGACCGTCGGCGGCAAGACGCTGGACGCCGAGACCGGTCCCGGTGGCCGCCCGACCTTCCGTCTGAGCTGAGGCCTACTGGTCGCCCTCGTCCTCCTCGTCGTCGAGTCGTCCGGTGGGCGGCTGCCCGAGGGTTTCCCCTCCGGACGCGCCACCGCCCGAGATCCCGTTGCCGCCGACGATGCCGGCGGCGTCCTGGTCCGCCTGCTCCACCGACCCCCGCCGGGTGGCCCGGATGCCGGGCGTCCGGTTCTTGAACCGCGGGTCGTCCTGCGCGTTGGTCGCCAGCTCCTCGGCGAGCTGCTTCGGGTTCATCTTCTTCTCGTCCATACGGGCCGCCTTACCCGGCGGCCCGTATGCCATTCACCTGCTCACAGCTCGGACGGAACCCGCTGCGGCGGGACGTGCCGCTGCTCCTGACGGCTGCGCAGCGCCTCCAGCCCGACCAGGTCGTCCGGCTCGGCGTCCGGGGTCTCCTGGTCGAACCTCGCCAGTGCCGGGTGCCGCAGGGCCAGCGTGATCGTGAGCGCGATGGCCAGGCCGCACACGATGTACAGCAGTCCGATGCCGCGGCCCTCGCCGACCCCGATCACCCTCCCGACCGTGCCGGCCAGCGGGCCGTCCGGCCGCATCAGCGGCTCGAAGACCAGCCCCACCAGCCAGGCCTGTACGGCGAGGCCGACCGGCTGGGTCGACAGCGCGAGCATCCGGTTGATCGCGATGACCCGGGCGTGGTAGCGCTGGGGCACCTTCGAGTGGATGATCGTCAGCCAGATGCCGTCGCTGATCGTCATCATCAGCGACATGCCGAAGGCGCCGACCGTGATGAGGATGAGCGACGGGCGCAGACCGGCGATCGCGCAGAAGATCCCGAGCACGCCGGCGGCCGCCAGCATGCCGAACATCCGGCGGTCACGCGGGCCGCCCCACAGCGTGATGATCAGGCCGCCGCACACCGCCCCGATCCCGGCGAGCAGCGCCACCCGACCGGTGTCGGCCAGCTCGCCGACCGACAGCACCAGCGGCGAGATCATGATGAACCCGGTGAACAGGAAGAAGTTCACGATGAACATCGTGAAGGCCATGGCCCGCAGGCCCCGCCGCCGAAGCAGGTAGCGGAAGCCGTTGCGGATCTCGGCGGAGACCGTCTCGCGGCGCCGCCAGGCCATCGTGGCCGGGAAGCGCACGAGCAGGGTCACGGCGAACGCGATCGCGTAGCAGACCACGTTGGCGGTCAGGATGCCCTCGATGCCGATCAGCGCCAGCACGGCGACGGAGAACAGCGGGACCATGAGCTGGGCCACCGCGTTGCCGAGCTGGACGACGCCGCCGACGTGATGCAGATAGTGCTTGGGCGCGAGCTGTGGACCGGCCGACTGCCAGGCCACCCGTTGCAGGGTCACCGATATCGACAGCACCACCAGCAGGCCGTACAGCAGGGGCATGTTCAGCACGTCGCCCGCCATCAGGGCGAGCAGCGCGGCCTGCACGGCCAGCGACAAGCCGTCTGCCGCCAGCATCGCCCGCTTGCGGTCGTACCGGTCGACGAGCGCGCCGATCAACGGCGCGAGGACGAGCCCCGGCACCAGCCCGATGATGGCGAACAGGCCGAACTGCACCAGTGAGCCGCTCTTCAGGTACGCCCAGATCGGCACGGCGAACTCGGTCATCACGGCGCCGATCATGGAGACGATCTGACCGGTCGCCACCGTGAAGAACCGGCCCAGGCTGGGCTGCGGCCCGGCGACGTCGGCCCGCCGGTCGGTGGACAGCGCCTGCCGCCACCACGTCGCCGGGTCCTCGGGCGGGCGTGGCCGCCACTCCTCGGGACGGTCGACGGAGGTGTGGGCGGTCGTGACGATCGCGGCCAGTTCCTCGGTGCGATACCGGAGGAAGTAGTGGCCGGCCTCGGCCATCACGACCAGCGCCGTGGTCTCGGAGACGCAGTGCCAGTCGCGGTAGCGCTCCTGGTAGAAGTCGGTGAGCGCGTCGCGGTCGCCGACGATCGAGATCACCGGGGCGCGCAGCTGCGGGCTCTGCCGCTCCACGAGCTCGCTGAAGTAGTCCTCACCGGCCCGTGCGTCCACCCGCATGGTGCGGATGATGTGGTCGACCTGCTCGGGGTCGAGGTCCTGCAGGTCGGCGCCCATCGCGCGCAGCCAGTTGGCGTGCGCGTTGGCGTTGTCCAGCGCCTTGCTGCGGAAGATCCGCCCGAGCAGGCCGTTGAAGCCCTTGCTCGGCGTGGCGAACGGGAAGCTGCCGCCCGTGTAGACGGCCTCGACGCGCCGCCCGGCCGCCTCAAGCCGCCGCGCGATCTCGGCGGTCAGCGCGCTGCCGACGCAGTGGCCGTACAACGCGACCGGGCCGCGCACCCGCTCGACCACCTCGTCGCAGACCCGCTGGGCGGCCTCGTGGAACGGGATGGTGCTCTCCTCGACGCCCAGCTCGTGGCCGGGCAGGGCGACCGCGAACAGCGAGTGACCGTCCGGCAGCACGTCGGCCAGCGGCTGGTAGACCATCGCGCTGGCCCCGCCGTACGGGATGCAGACGAGGGACAGCGTCGGCGTCTTGACCGGCCGGGTGAGCTCGACCAGCAGGCCGCGCGAGCCGCCGTCGTCGCTTTCCTCCGGCGCCTGCCCGGCGGCGTCGATCAGCGCGGCCAGCTCCCGCACGGTGCGGTTGGCGATCGCGTCGAGCACGGTCACCTGGTAGCCGTCGGCGGGCAGCGCCTGGCGCAGCTTGGCGACCATGCGGATGAGCAGCAGCGAGTGGCCGCCGAGCGCGTTGAAGTCGCTGTCGATCGAGACGGCCTCGATGCCGAGGACCTCCCGCCAGACCCCGGCCACCACGATCTCGGTCTCGGTCGTCGGCTCGGCGAGGTCGTCGCCCACCCGTACGACCGGATCGGGCAGCGCCTTGCGGTCCACCTTGCCGTTGGCGTTGAGCGGGATGGTCTCCAGCGGTACGAACACCGACGGGACCATGTATTCCGGCAGCCGTTCCGCGCAGTGGTCCGCCAGCTCGGACAACTCGGGACCGGTGGGGACGTAGTAGGCGACGAGCCGCTTGTCCTCGGGGGTGAACGCGTGCACGGTGACGACCGCGTCGCGCACACCGGGGTGATCGAGGACGGCCGCGCGCACCTCGTCCAGCTCGATGCGGTAGCCGCGGATCTTCACCTGGTCGTCGAACCGGCCGAGGAAGGCCACGATCCCGTCGCGGGTCCAGGTCACCCGGTCGCCGGTGCGGTACATCCGGCCCCCGGGATTGAAAGAATCCGGCAGGAACCGCTCCTCGGTGAGGTCCGGCCGGTTCATGTAACCACGGGTGACGCCCACGCCGCCGACGTACAGCTCGCCCGGCACGCCGACCGGCTGCAGCCGCCGGTTGGCGTCCAGGACGTACATCTTCATGTTGGGCAGCGGGCGCCCGATCGGGACGACCTCCACGAGCTGGGCGTCCCGCACGGGATAGATGCAGGTGCCGACCGACGCCTCGGTGGGGCCGTACTCGTTGATCAGCCGGCCCGGCCCGAGCATCTCCAGCCACCGGTTGGCCATGGAACCGGGCAGCGCCTCACCCGCGACGACGATCTTGCCGGCGAGCGCGGCGGCCTGCCGGGCGTCGATCTGGTGACCGAGCACCTCCAGGTGCCCGGGGGTGCACTTGATGAAGCCGTACGGCCCGCCCGCCACGAGCAGCGCGCCCAGCTCGCCCATGTCGAAGTCCTGCGGCAGCACGGTGACCCGCTGACCGGTGACGAGCGGCGCCCAGAGGTTGGGCACCACGAGGTCGAACGCCACCGAGCCGAACAGCGGCGCGCCGCCGTCGCCCTGGGAGGCCAGGTCCTCGACGGCCCACCACACGTGGTTCACCAGCCCGCGGTGGGTGACCTGCACGCCCTTCGGCTTGCCGGTCGACCCCGACGTGAAGATCACGTAGGCCAGCCGGTCGATGTCGTACGGCACGCCCACCGGGTCGCGCGGCCGGTCGTCGAGCACGCCGCTCTCCACGTCCACGACGTCGTCCAGCGCGTCGGCGCCGTCGAACAGATGCGTGTAGCCCGCCGAGGTCAGGACCAGCGGGGTCGCGGCGATCGACAGCATGTCGCGGACGCGCTGCGCGGGGAACTTGGGATCCATCGGCAGGTAGGCCGCGCCCGCCTTCCACACGCCCAGCAGGCAGGCGATGAGATCCGGGCTCCGGTCGAGCAGCACGCCGACCGTGTCCTCCGGGCCGATGCCCCGCTCGCGCAGCAGGTGGGCGACCTGGTTGGCGCGGGCGTGCAGCTCGGCGTACGTGGTCGTGCGGCCCTCGAAGGAGACCGCGACCGCGTCGGAGTCCGCGTGGCGCTCCAGCAGCTCGGGCAGGGCCGCGTCCGGGTACGGCCGCGCGGAGTCGTTCCACGTTCCGAGGACGAGGTCGCGCTCGGCGTCGGTGAGCAGCTCCAGGCCGGCCAGCGGGGTGTCCGGGGCGGCGGCGATCCGCTCGGCCAGCGCCCGGTAGTGCCCGGCCATCCTGGCGACGGCGTCCGCGTCGAACCGGTCCTTCTGGTAGGTCAGGTAGAGCTCGGGGTCGCCGGCGCCGTTCAGGTGCACCAGCAGCGCGAGGTCGTAGGTGAAGTCGTCGACCTCGTGCTCCCAGACCGACGCCTCCAGCTCGGGCCAGCTCCCGCGCTGGTCGCGGAAGACGCGCAGCGAGAAGCCGACGGTCGACAGCGAGAAGTTGCGGGCGTCCCGGTCGCTCAGCGCCCCGGCCAGCTCCGAGAACGGCAGGTGGTTGGCGAGCGCCTCGCCGAGCCTGCGCCGGACCCCGGCCGCCGCCTGCCGGAACGAAGGGTCGCCGGACAGGTCGGCGCGCAGCGGCAGGGCGTTGACGAAGCAGCCCAGCACGGGCTCCAGCTCCACCCGGCGGCGCCCGCCGTTCACCGTGGCGATCGTCAGGTCGCCCTGCCCGGTGTAGCGCGCGAGCAGCATCGAGAAGACCGTGAGCAGGGCCACGAACGGGGTGGTTCCGGGGCCGCCGGCCTCCTGCAGCGCCCGCAGGACCTCGTCCGGCAGCGTGAACAGGTGGCAGTCGCTCCGGTTGCCCTCGGTGGCGGCCTGGCCGTCCCGCGCGATGGGCAGCTCCACCGCGCTCGCGCCGTCGAGCCGGCCGCGCCAGTAGTCGAGCCGCCGCTCGCGCTGCTCGCCGGTCAGCTCACGCCGCGACCAGGCCGCGTAGTCGGCGTACTGGAGCGGGGGCCTGGCCACCTCGGCGGGCCGTCCCTCGTGGGCGGTCGCGTACACGCTGGTCAGCTCGTCCACGATGATGCCGACCGACCACCCGTCGCACGCGATGTGGTGGCAGACGAACATCAGCACGTGGTCCTCGTCGGCCAGCCGGACCAGCGTCGTACGGTGGACCGGCCCGGCCTCCAGGTCGAAGCGTTCGACGGCGGCCCTGGACGTGATCTCCCGAGCCCGGGCCTCCCGCTCGGCCTCCGGCAGCTCCCGCAGGTCGACGACGTCGAGCGGCGCGGGCCCGGGGTCGAGGACGATCTGCCGGGGCTCGTGCCCGTCGCCCTCGTAGACCGTGCGCAGGATCTCGTGGCGTTCGACCAGGCTGTCCAGGGCGACGGTCAGGGCCCGGACGTCGAGCGGGCCGGTGAGCCGCAGGCCGATCGTGGCGTTGGGCGCGGGTGCGCCCTCGGCGAACCGCGCCCCGAGCCACATCTGGGTCTGCTCGTAGGAGCAGGGGGCGGGCCCTCCGCCGCGCGGGGCGATCGCGGTCGCGGCGGCGGCCCTGGCGGCCTTGGCGGCCAGGAGCCGGCGCAGGGCCTCCTGCCTGCGTGGGGAAAGCGAAGCTATTAGATGCTCGTTCTCAGTCGTCGGCGTTATCGTCACCGAGCGTTCTCCTCTCTGCGCCAAACAATGCGCAGGACCAGCTGACCACGTAGAAAAGTGGTTGAACCAGAAAACGCTTGATCGTCGATTCCGCAGGACGTCGCCGCGTATCTCGCCGCGTTTCGAGCCGAGATGCGTGGGAGCGCTCCCACGAAAGTGATTATTTTACGATACGGGACGCACGCTGGGTAACGCAAGCCTCACTTCCACCTGCGATCAATTGCGCTGGGTATTGGGAAATCGACCTTCCGTCATCGCTTCCGGGTGGCGATACGTGAGTAGCCGTCGGCATTGCCGGCAGACACAGATCAATGTCGGAGAATTTGACTGACGTCGTCGAGCGAACCGATGAAACATGTTTCTTGCGCGTAACCCGATCCGGGTTCTATGTTGGCCGCCGGAATCTCTATCCGCAGGGGCGCTGCTTATTCGAGGGCCCGCCTGCCTCCTTAATTCGACCTTTTCCCCGTGCTCGGCCGCGGCCGGATCCCGCGCAGAAGGAGGACGCATGGACGACTTCTGGAAGCCCCTGGAAATAGCCCCGGACGGCTCTGCCGCCACGCCTGAGGGGCTGATGGAACGGCTGCGCGAACTGCCCGTGGGCGACCTGCTGGTCCGCGAGAAGGCGCTCGTCTTCCGGGGGTTCGGCGTCACGCCCGAGACCCTCGATCCCGTCATGGACATGCTGCTGCCCAGCCGCCTGGCGTACGTCCACGGCAACTCGCCCCGCACCAAGGTCGGCGGCAACGTCTACACCTCGACCGAGTATCCGCCCGAGTACACGATCTCCATGCACAACGAGCTGTCGTACTCCGCCACCTGGCCCTCCCGGCTGCTGTTCTACTGCGAGAAGGCGGCCGAGACCGGCGGGGCCACCCCCGTGGTGGACGGCGTGCGCTGGCTGGAGTCGCTCGACGACGAGGTCAGGGAGGCCTTCGCCAAGGGCGTGCGCTACACCCAGAACCTGCACGCCGGCCGGGGGCTCGGCAAGAGCTGGCAGGAGACCTTCGAGACCGAGGACCGCGACGAGGTGGCCGGATTCCTCGACGGCATCGGCGCGGACTGGCAGTGGCGGCCCGACGGCGGCGTGCGGATCTCCCAGGTCAGGCCGGCCACCACCCGGCATCCCGTGACCGGTGCCGAGGTGTGGTTCAACCAGGCCGACCAGTGGCACCCCGCCTCGATCGGCGACGAGGCCGCCGCCATGCTCGCCGAACTCATGCCGCCGGAGGAGTTGCCCCAGTCGGTGGCGTTCCCCGACGGTGCCCCGATCCCCGGCGAGTACGTGATCCAGGTGCGCGACCGGGGTCTGGACAACGCGGTGGACGTCGACTGGCGGGAGGGCGACCTGCTGTTGATCGACAACGTGCTGGTCGGGCACGGCCGCAGGCCCTTCACCGGCTCCCGCCGCATCCTCGTCGCCATGTCCGACTGACCGCGTCCCACTGACCGCGCTCTCGAAAGGACACCGCAGTGAACAAGATCGGGGTTGGGGTCGCCGCGACCTTCACCGCCGAGCCGCTCGGGGACGCCCTGCGGTTCTGGCTCGCCGAACTCGACGTCGAGGGAGACGCCGAGGAGGCCGTCGCCTTCGCTCCGTACGACCAGGTCTTCCCCTCGCTCCTCGACTCGGGCAGCGTGCTCGGCCGGGCCGGCGCCGCCGTCGTGCTGGTCCGGGCGGAGGACATGGTCGCCGGGAACATGGTCGCTGGGAACATGGTCGCCGGGCAGGACGGGCTCGACGAGGTGGAGGCCGTCGCCACCGACCTCGCCGCCGCCTTGCGCACCTCTGCGCGCGCGTCCGGCACGCCGCACGTGCTCGTCGTCTGCCCTCCCTCACCCGAGCACGGCTCGCCCGAGGCGCACGCGCGCCTCGCCTCCAAACTGGCCCGGGCGTTCGAGGGCGACCGGGCCGTCTCCGTGCTCACCTCCGCCGAGCCGTACGAGCCCGCGCCGGAGGCCGTCCACGACGCCTTCGCCGACCGGACCGGCAACGTGCCCTACACCGACCGCTACTTCGCCGCGCTGGCCGCCGCGGCCGTCCGCCGCCTGCACGCCATGACCACCCCCCGTCCCAAGGTCGTCGCCGTGGACTGCGACGGCACGCTCTGGGACGGCGTGGTCGGCGAGGACGGCCCCGACGGCGTGGTCATCGGCCCGGAGCGGATGGAGATCTGGCGGGAGCTGGCCCGCCAGGTCGCCGCCGGCAGGCTGCTGTGCCTGTGCAGCAAGAACGAGGAGAAGGACGTCCGCGAGGTGTTCGCCCGGCACCCGGAGCTGCCGGTCGGCCTGGACGACGTCGCGGCGATGCGCGTCGGGTGGGAGGCCAAGTCGCAGGCGCTGCGCTCGCTCGCCGCCGAGCTCGACCTGGGGCTCGACTCCTTCGTCTTCCTCGACGACAGCCCGGTCGAGTGCGCCGAGGTCCGGGCCGGCTGCCCCGAGGTGCTGACCCTCAGGCTCCCGGCGGACGCCGCGGAGGCGGCGGCCTTCCTGCGGCACTGCTGGCCTCTCGACCTGCTCGCGGTCACCGAGGCCGACCGCGAGCGCACCCGGCGCTACCAGGAGGAACGGCAGCGAGAGCAGGCCAGGGGCGAGATGTCCCTCGCCGACTTCTTCGCCACGCTCGACCTGCGGGTGACCATCACCCCGGCCGGTCCCGAGCACGAGGCCCGGGCCGCCCAGCTCGCGGAGCGGACCAACCAGTTCAACCTCTCCGGGGCGCGTCGCCTGGACGGCGACGAGAAGTTCGTCGTGGACGTGAGCGACCGTTTCGGGGACTACGGCGTCGTCGGCCTCACCGACGTGCGTACGGAGGGGAACACGCTGCGCGCCGGCGCCTTCCTGCTCAGCTGCCGGGCGCTCGGGCGCGGGGTGGAGCACCGCATGCTCGCGCACCTGGGGGCGCTCGCGCGTGAGCGCGGCCTGGCCCGGGTGGCCCTGGCGTTCCGGGCGACCGAGCGCAACCAGCCGGCCAGGGACTTCCTCGCCGCTCTGCCGGCGACGGTGGAGCCGTACGACGGCGAGGAGGCGGCCTGGTATGTCCTCGACGCGGCCGACGCGGCCGCCGTCGTCCACACGCCGGGCCCTGCTGAGGAGAGGGCAGCGGGGCCCGCCGGCACCACCGGACCCGCCGGATCCGTCGACGCCGCCGCCTCCGCGGGATGGGCGGCCGTCGAACGGATCGCGACCCGGCTGACCGGCGCCGACGTGATCCTCGACGCCATGCGGGCCGCCCGTCCCGTGACGGAGGTGGCGGGAGCGAGCCCCGTCGAGGCGACCGTCATGCGCATGTGGGCCGAGCTGCTCGACGTGGCGCCGACCTCGGTGAGCGACGGCTTCTTCCAACTCGGCGGCCACTCGCTGCGGCTGGTGCAGTTCATGGCGCGGGTGCGTGCCGAGTTCGGCGTCGAGCTGCCCTTCGACACGCTCTACACCACCTCGTTCACCGTCGCCGAGGTCGCCAAGGCGATCGAGGAGCGGCAGCTGGCCGACGCCGACGACGAGGAGCTGGCCGGGCTGCTCGACGAGCTCGCGGGCCTGTCGGACGAGGAGATCGACGCCCTGCTCGACTCGGGGAACGGCTGATCCGCGTGGCCACGATGCTGCTGAGCACCCACGGCACCAACGGCGACGTGCTCCCGTTCGTACGGATCGGGCGCGAGCTGGCGGAGCGGGGCCACGACGTCGTCGTGATGACGCACTCCTGGTTCGCCGACCGGCTCGCGGCCGCGGGTCTTCGGCACGTGCCGATCGACACGGCGGAGGGCTACGACCGGCACCTGGACGACGCCCGGCGCTACATGCTCGATCCCCTCAAGGACCCCGAAGGCGTGCTGGCGCTCTACCGGCGCAACGGCCTGTTCGAGTTGCTCGCGGACGAGGTCCGCATGATCGAGGCCCACTACCGGCCGGGGGAGACCGTGGTGGTCGCCCGGCACACGTCGGGCATCGCCGCGCTGATGGCCGCCGAGCGTCGCGGGGTGCCGGTGGCGCTGGTGTCCGTCACGCCCCACCAGTACGTCTCGCTGCCGGTGCTCGCGAACCTCTTCCGGCGCGTGCTCGGGCAGGGATACGACGAAGTCTTCCAGGAGTTCGGCCTGCGGCCGGTCCGCGACTGGAACTCCTACCTGACGAGCGCCAAGACCCAGCTCGCGCTGTGGCCGGAATGGTTCGACGCCGCGGGCCAGCCGGCGCCGGCGGGCGTCGTCCGCTGCGGGTTCGTGCTCGGCGACACGGCGCAGGGGCCGGTGCCGGACTGGGCCGAGCCGCCCGTGCTGATCACCGGCGGCACCGGGCAGGTGCTGCACGATCGGTTCTACGACGTGGCGGCGCGGGCATGCCGGCGGATCGGGAGGAAGGCCCTGCTGGTGAACCGGCACCCGGCGTTCCAGCCGGAGTCGCTGCCCGACGGGATCGAGTGGATGCCCTCGGCGCCGTTCGCCACGGTCATGCCCCATGTCGCCGCGGTCGTCCACCACGGCGGGATCGGCACGCTCGCCCGGGCGCTGTCGTCGGCGACCCCGCAGGTGCTGCTGGCGCACGGCGTCGACCGTCCGGACAACGCCGAGCGGCTGGAGCGCGCCGGGGTGGCGACCTGGCTGCCCGTGACGCACTGGACCGAGGACCGGGCGGCCGACCTGCTGGCCCGGGCCCTGGAGGACGGCGGGGAGGCCGGCGGGGAGGACGGCGGATACCGGGAGCGGATCGCGCCGCTCGCGGCCGACGCCGCGTCGGAGGACTCCGTGCGTGTCGCGGCCGACCACGCCGAGGCGCTGATCGGCACCGACGCGGTCATGACGCGGCCGGATCCGCGTGAGCGGCTGGCGCGCCTCACCCCGGAGCAGCGCACGCGACTGGCCGCCATGGCGCGCGCCCGGCGCGGCGTGTAGAGGGGGGTCTTCCGGGTACGCCGGGCCCATGGCGGACACGACGGCGCCGATCTCGCGCTTCGACTACGACAAGGTGGCGATCGTCACCGGGGCCGACTCGGGGATCGGGCGGGCGACCGCGGTGATGCTCGCCGCGCACGGCTTCGACGTCGGCGTCACCTATCACCGGGATGAGCAGGGCGCGCGGGAGACGGCCCGCCAGGTCGTGGATCAGGGGCGCCGGGCCGCCGTGCGGCAGCACGACCTGACCGATCCGGTGGCCGCGGCGGCCGTGGTCGACGAGCTCGCCGACGAGCTGGGGGGCCTCGGCGTGCTGGTGAACAACGCGGGCACCGGCACGACCGAGCCGCTGCTGGAGATCGGCTATGACCGATGGCGGTCGGTCCTCGCGGTCGACCTCGACGGGCCGTTCCTCTGCTCGCAGCGGGCGGCCCGCCGCATGATCGAGCGCGGCGCCGGCGGCCGGATCGTCAACGTGACCAGCGTGCACGAGGACTATCCCCGCCTCGGGGCCGGGCCCTACTGCGCGGCCAAGGGCGGCCTGCGCATGCTCAGCCGCACGCTGGCGCTGGAGCTGGGCAGGCACGGCATCACGGTCAACACCGTGGCTCCCGGGGAGATCGCGACTCCCATGACCGGGCAGGAGGACCGGCCGCCCCGGCCGGACAGCCGGCCCGGCTACCCGCTCGGCCGTCCCGGCGACGCCCGCGAGGTCGCCGCGGTGATCGCCTTCCTGGCCGGACCCACCGCGTCGTACGTCACCGGCGCGTCGCTGTTCGTGGACGGCGGGCTCGGCCTGATGGGCCCGCAGGCCGCGGGCGACATCGGCACGGACGTCTGGGCCTCCGCCTGACCCGTCACCCGCCGGGGAGCGCGGCGGCCAGGCCGTCGAGCACCTGCCGCAGGCCGGACGCGAAGAGCCGCTCGTTCTGGTCGGCGCGGTGCGGCCGGCGGGCGAGCCGCCCGCGGATCCGTTGACGCCGTGGCTCGGCTGACGGGCCCTTGTCGCGCGACGCGGCGTGGGTGACGATGGCGCCTGAAGACGCGGAGAGTGAGGCGCCGTGACCAATCCATGGCTCGCGCTTGAGTCCGGGGCCGACGCGGCGGAGCGCACCGGTGAGCTGCGCCGCGCCCATGAGCGCTACCTGTCGGCCGGAACGATCGACGGCCCGATCGACGGTCCGGTGCGGGCGGTGGTCGCCGACTCGTGGCGGCGGTCGGCGCGGGCGGTGGATCCAGACGCGCTCGCGCCGCTGGAGCTCACCGACGCCGAGTTGGAGGAGTATCGCGAGGCGCACCCGCTGGCCCGGGTGCTGCCGCTGTTCCGCGACCTGCTGGGCGGCATCGCCGACGACGGGCGGCACCTGCTCGCGGTGTGCGACGCGGCCGGCCGGCTGCTGTGGGTCGAGGGCCATCGCGGGGCGCGGGCGCGGGCCGAGCGGATGAACTTCGTCGCCGGGGCCCGGTGGGACGAGTCGCACGCGGGCACCAACGCCCCCGGCGTCGCGATCACGGTCGACCATCCGGTGCAGATCTTCGCGGCCGAGCACTTCGCCGTGCCGGTGCAGCCGTGGACCTGCGCCGCCGCGCCGATCCACGACCCGCACACCGGCCGCCTGCTCGGCGCTGTCGACGTCACCGGCGGCGACAATCTGGCCAGCCCGTACAGCCTGGCCCTCGTGCAGGCGGCGGCCCGCGCCGCCGAGGCCCACCTCGCCGCCGACCACGGGGCGACGCTCACGGCCCTGGGCCGGGACGACGCCGTGCTCGGCGAGGGCCCGCGCCGCATCAGGCTCGGCCCCCGGCACAGCGAGATCGTCGTGCTGCTTGCCTGCCACCCCGAGGGACTGAGCAGCGACCAGCTCAGTGCGGAGCTGTACGGCGACCGCATGCTGAACCCCGTCACGCTCCGCGCGGAGCTGTCCCGGCTGCGGCACCGGCTCGGTCCGCTGCTCGACTCCCGTCCGTACCGGCTGCGGGTGCCGGTGCGGGCCGACTTCCAGGCGCTCGCCGAGCACCTGGCCGCCGCGGACGCCGACGCCGCGCTGCGGTCCTACCGGGGGCCGCTCCTGCCCGGCTCGGACGCGCCCGGCGTCGTCTGGCAGCGCCGCCTGCTGGACGACGGCGTACGCGACCTGCTGGTGGCCCGGCGCGACCCCGCGCTGCTCGAACGGTGGACGCGCGCGCCGTGGGGGAGGGACGACATCGTCGCCTGGCAGGCGCTGCTGGCCGCGCTGCCCACCGGGTCCCCGGCCCGGGCGCGGGCCGCCCGGCGGGTGCGGGACCTCGACGCGGAGTACGGCCTGCCGGTCCTGTGAGGAGGCTCAGGCGAGGTTCTTGAACCAGCGGAGGGCGACGGCCGCCGCCAGGCGGGGCGGCACGGTGCCTGCCCCGAGCCCGACGTCGACGAGCAAATCGAACACCTCGGTGCGGCGGGCGGCGACGTCGATCGCCGCGTCGATGAAACCGGGGGAGCGGGCGGCCAGGGCGAGCACGTCGGTGGTGCGCAGGTGCCGTCCGAGCGCCCGGCGCAGCCCGCGCCGGTAGGCCCGCAGCGGGTCGTCCGGCGACCCGATCGCCGCCTCGGCGGCGAGCCGCCCCGACAGCAGCGCGTAGTAGATGCCCTCGCCGGTCAGCGGGTTCACGAGGCTCGCCGCGTCGCCGGCCAGCAGCACCCGGCCTGCCCCCGGCACCGGCCGCCCGCTCGACAGCGGCAGGTGATGCGCCCGCAGGTCGCGGACGGGCGAGCTGATCTCCCCCAGCAGAGGGAGGAGCCGGGCCAGCCGCCCGTGCAGGATCTCGCGGCCCGGCAGCCCGATCTCGCGCATGCGGGGCAGCAGCAGGCCGTAGCCGACGTTGGCCGTGCCGTCGCCCACGGGGAACGACCAGCCGTAGGCCGGCCACGCCTCGCTCCGCATGACGATGACCTGCACGTCGTCGTCCGGCGGCACGTCGGCGTACCCGCGCACCGCGATGGCGGTGTGCCGGTCCGGGCTCGGCGGCACGCCGATCAGCCGCCGTACGGCCGAGTTGGCGCCGTCGGCGGCGACGACCGCCCGGGCGACCAGGTGGCCGTCGACCACGACGTGCTCGCCGAGGGCGGTCAGCGTACGCACCCGGTGGCGGCGCACCTCCACGCCGCGCGCCCGCGCCGCCTCCACCAGCCGGGCGTCGAAGACCCGGCGGGGCACCACGTGGTTGGGCCGCGCGACGACGGCCGAGACGTGGGCTCCGCCGGGCGACGTCACCGACAGGCGCGGCGTCGGCCGGTGGTCGTCGAGCAGGCCGGGCAGTCCGAGCAGCGCGAGCTCCTGCCGTGCGTGCGCCGCGATACCGTCGCCGCAGGCCTTGTCGCGCGGGAAGGCCGCCCGGTCGAGCAGCAGCACCCGGCAGCCGGGGTCGAGCTGCCTGGCCCGCAGCGCGGCGGCCGAGCCCGCCGGCCCGGCGCCGACGACCACCAGGTCCCAGACGTCCTCCACATTTACAGACCGTACGTGGAGAAGAGGTTGGTGGTGGGCCAGGACTTCACCGAGTTGGCGGCGGTGTGGAGAAGGGGGTCGATGTCCCCGTAGGTCAGCCCCGAGGCGTCGTCGCGCTGGTCGAACAGGACCACCCAGCTCAGCCCGTCATAGCGCCGGACCATGAGCGTGGAGGTGCCGGCCAGCGACCCCGTGTGCCAGGTGTTGCGGCCCCCGGTGACCGGGCGGACCTGCCAGCCGAGGCCGTAGTACCAGCCGTCGGAGTTGACGCCGATCGACGGCTTGGCGAACGCCTTGGAGATCGAGGCCGAGGTCAGCACGCCGGCCGCGTCGAAGAGGGTGGTGAACTTCGCCAGATCGACGGCCGTGGCGAGCCACCCGCCGTGGGCGGCCATGTTCTCCAGGTTGAACCCGCCGTAGGGGAAGGGCATCACGGAGCCGGAGGTGTCGATCACGCTCTTGCCCGTGTACTGCGAGAAGTACGGCACCTCGCCCGACTTGCGGAGACCCTTCGCCGTCCTGCCGAGCGCCATCCGCTTGATCTTGAGGGGCGTCAGGATCTTGCTCTGGACGTAGCTGGCGTAGGAGACCCCGCTCGCCTTCTCGATGACCTTCTGCAGGAGAAGGTATCCGTAGTTCGAGTACGCGTACGTCGTGCCCGGCGCGTGGTCGAGCTTGAGGCCGGACGTGTGCTTGACGATGTGCGCCTGCGTGATCGGCAGCGGGACGCCGAGTGTCGAGGCGATGACCCGGTCCTTGAACATCGGGTCGCCCGATACCTCGGAATCCCACCCGCCGAGGTGCTGCAGCAGGTGGGTCACGGTGACGGAGGCGAGGCGCGGGTCGGCGGCCGTGCTCAGCCCGAGCAGCGGCGCGACCTTGGCCGACAAGCTGAGCTTGCCGTCCTGCGCCAGCTTCAGCACCGTGGCGGCAGTGACCGGCTTGCTGAGGCTCGCGATGCGGAACAGCGAGGTGGGGCCCGCCGCGAACGAGGTGTCCGCCGTCCAGTTGTAACCCCGGGCGAGCACCAGCTTGCCCTTGCGGACCACGGCCAGGGACGTGTGCGGGATCGCCCGCGCCTGCATGAAGCGCTTGAGCGTGTCGTCGAAGGGCTTGAGCGACGTCGCGCTGCTGCCGGTGACACTCCACGCGCGGGCCGCCGCGCTCGCCGGTGACGCGGGCAGCCCGGCGGCGAGTCCCGCCGCCGCGCCGCCCGTCAGCAGGCGCAGGGCGCTCCTGCGGGAGACGGAAAACGTTTCCGGAATCATGACGGCCGATCTTAGGGGAGATTTGACCGTCCATAACCGCATTTCTGACTACACGGACCGGAGGCTGTGTGCGGAAGGACGCAACATGTCGGCAACGTGCCCGCGACTAACGTCCGGGGCGTCAGACCAACACCCTGTCCGGGAGGTCCATCCCATGACCCGCTACGCCGCGCCGGGACAGCCGGACGCCCTCATGGCGTACGAGCAGCGTTACGACCACTGGATCGGCGGGGAGTACGTCCCGCCGCAGCGGGGGCAGTACTTCGAGAACCCCACGCCGGTGACCGGTCAGACCTTCACCGAGATCGCGCGCGGCACGGCCGAGGACGTCGAGCGCGCGCTGGACGCCGCGCACGGCGCCGCCCCGGCCTGGGGACGTACGCCCGCGGCCGAGCGGGCGAACATCCTCAACCGGATCGCCGACCGCATGGAGCAGAACCTGGAGCGGCTCGCCGTCGCCGAGACCTGGGAGAACGGCAAGCCGATCCGGGAGACGCTGGCCGCCGACATCCCGCTGGCCATCGACCACTTCCGCTACTTCGCGGGAGCGATCAGGGCCCAGGAGGGCAGCCTGTCGGAGATCGACGCGGACACCGTCGCCTACCACTTCCACGAGCCGCTCGGCGTCGTCGCGCAGATCATCCCGTGGAACTTCCCGATCCTGATGGCCGCCTGGAAGCTCGCGCCGGCGCTGGCCGCCGGCAACGCCGTGGTCCTCAAGCCGGCCGAGCAGACCCCGGCGTCGATCCACTACTGGATGAGCCTGGTCGCCGACCTCCTCCCGCCGGGTGTCCTCAACATCGTCAACGGGTTCGGCGTGGAGGCGGGCAAGCCGCTGGCCTCCAGCGCGCGGGTCGCGAAGGTCGCGTTCACCGGGGAGACCACCACCGGGCGGCTGATCATGCAGTACGCCAGCGAGAACATCAAGCCGGTCACGCTTGAGCTCGGCGGCAAGAGCCCCAACGTCTTCTTCGACGACGTGTCCTCCGCCGACGACGAGTTCTTCGACAAGGCGCTGGAGGGCTTCACGATGTTCGCGCTCAACCAGGGGGAGGTGTGCACCTGTCCCTCCAGGGCGCTCATCCAGCAGGGCCACTACCGGAGGTTCCTGGAGGCCGCGGTCGAGCGTACGGAGAAGATCGTCCGCGGTCACCCGCTCGACCTGGCCACGATGGTCGGCGCCCAGGCGTCCAACGACCAGCTGGAGAAGATCCTGTCCTACCTCGACATCGGCCGGCAGGAGGGCGCCAAGGTGCTCACCGGCGGGCACCGCGCCGACCTCGGCGGCGAGCTGTCGGGCGGCTACTACGTCGAGCCGACGATCTTCGAGGGCGCCAACCACATGCGGGTGTTCCAGGAGGAGATCTTCGGGCCGGTCGTGTCGGTGACCTCGTTCACCGACTTCGACGACGCCATAAAGATCGCCAACGACACGTTGTACGGCCTCGGGGCGGGCGTGTGGACCAGGGACGTCAACAAGGCGTACCGGGCCGGCCGGGCCATCCAGGCCGGGCGGGTCTGGACGAACTGCTACCACGCGTATCCCGCCCACGCCGCCTTCGGCGGCTACAAGCAGTCGGGCATCGGCAGGGAGACGCACAAGATGATGCTCGACCACTACCAGCAGACCAAGAACCTGCTGGTCAGCTACTCGCCCTCGAAGCTCGGCTTCTTCTGATGCCCGAGGTGTCCCGCGTGGACCTCACCCCCGCGGCCGCCGACCTCATCCGGCGGCTGCGGGCGGCCCACGGCCCGCTGATGTTCCACCAGTCCGGCGGCTGCTGCGACGGCAGTGCCCCGATGTGCTACCTGGAGGGCGAGTTCCGCACCGGCTCCTCGGACGTGCTGCTCGCCTCGCTGACTGTCGAGGGCGTCGGCGAGCCGGTCACGTTCTGGATGTCGTCGAGCCAGTTCGAGCGCTGGCGGCACACCCACCTGACCGTGGACGTCGTCCCCGGCCGGGGCAGCGGCTTCTCCCTGGAGGCGCCCGAGGGCGTGCGTTTCCTGATCCGTTCCCGCCTGCTCACCGAGGCGGAACGCGCCGCCCTCGACGGCTGAACGCTCATTACTCGTTGACGCCGAAATGTAACGGTAAGTAATGTCTCCGCTGTGGTTGTGTGCGGTGGCGGATGGACCGGGAGGGGTACGGTGAGCATGCGGCTGATCCGGGGAGGAGCGGTCATCAGCATGCCCGTCGATACGCCAAATCCTCTGGCAGGGTCCGTGCTGTCCATACTCGTGGCGGCACGGGAGCTAAGCCTGTCAGTGACCGAGACTCACCTGGTGGGGCTCCTTTATCTCACCGACGTCGCCGCCGTCGAGGCGGGACACCCGGCGATCACCGGGGCCACCTGGCGCCTCGGGCGCCGCGGCCCCTACGACCCCGCCCTCACGCGGGCCCAGGACTATGTGGTGGACAGCGAACTCGCGGAGCGCGGCGACGAAGAGTCGTCCGACGCGGAGGCGGGCGTTCTGTCCTTGACCATGGATGTGGACGACCCTCTCGATCCTGAGGCCATGAACTTCGTCCGTACTGTCGTGGCTCTGCATGGCGGAAAGGACACAGTCGCTCTTCGGAGCGTGGTGGACGGCACCGTGCCTATGGTCGAGGCGCAGGCGGGCGGAGAGTCCGGCGTTCTGCTCGACCTCAGCCGGGCACGGCGGCGCAGGCAGGCCGCGGCGCTGCTCACGCGAGCGAGGGCGCGGCGTGCGTCCGTGCCTCCCGAGCGTGACGACGACGGTGTCGGGGCGATCCTCAAGCAGGAGTTTCTGCAGGCGAGAGACGCTCTGCGGCGCGCTAACGCGAAGGCCCTGGACGATCGGTGAAAGCGTTCATTCGCAAGGGCGGCGTCTACTACGTCTCCGACCGATCGCTGACGATGCCGCCCAACGACCAGCGCAATCTTCACCCTCGGCGACCGGTCGTCGTCCTGAGCGGCGACGCGAAGAACCAGCAGCCGGACTGGGATTTGCTTTACGTCGCGCCCTTGTCGACCGCAACGACGCTCAAAACGGAGTATTGCGTCAAGCTCGCGCAGGGGGTGGCCAATCTGCCCAGCAAATGCTGGGTGCGCACTGTCTGCGCGCAGCCCTTTCTCAAGGAAGAACTCGGCGACTACCTGGGGCAACTTCCACCGCAGCTGGTGGCCCTGATCGAGGACAATCTGTTCGCGTACCTCGGCCTGGTGGACTGACAGGCGAGCGGAGGCCGCGGCGGGGGTGCCGCGACCTCCGGGACTGCACCTGGACTCAGATCTTGCCGGTGCCCGCGTTGGCGAGGACGTTCGCCTTGACGCCGCTGGGGTTGTCCACCGTGTACGAGTACGGGATGGAGGCGACGCTGCCGGAGGTCTGCGGCGTGCCGGAGTTCACGAAGTAGTTGTTGCGGGCCACGATCGACCCGCCCGGCGAGGAGCCTTCGGCGGTGTGGGTGGGCTCGGCGATGTTCTCGAAGTAGTTGCCCTCGACGAGCACCCCGGCGCCGCAGGTGGAGGCGATGCCGTAGCTGTAGTCGGTGTAGGACGGGTCCTTGTAGTAGTAGTTGTTGAACACGTGCACCGGGTTGCCGAAGCGCACCCGCGGGTTGCGCTGGGCGCAGGTCTGGAACGCGTTGTGGTGGTACGTCACGCGCAGGTGCCCGGTGTCCTCGGAGCCGTTGTTGTCGCTGTGGCCCACGAGCGAGCACTTGACGTGGTCGTGCAGCTTGTTCCAGGAGACGGTGACGTAGTCGGAGCCGTGCGTGATGTCCAGCAGGCCGTCGTAGTAGTCGGTGCCGTGGCCGGTGTCGCTCGACAGGTCGTTGTGGTCGAGCCACACGCGCCTGGCGTTGTCGAGGTGGATCGCGTCGCCGTTGCCATTGCCGGCCTGGACCTTCGAGATCTTCATGTTGCGCACGATGACGTTGCCGACGTCACGGATGTTCAGGCCGCAGCCGGTCAGCCCGGAGTTCGCGCCTACGCCGAGGATGGTGGTGTTGCCGCCCACCCGCACGTCCTCCGAGCAGGTGAAGTTGCCGTTCACCTGGACGACCTTCGCCGAGTCGCCCTGCACGGCGCTGGTGAGTGCGGTCAGGGAGGTGACCGTCGTCGTGGCGCCGCCCGCGCCGCCTGTCGTGCCGCCGCCCTGGGTCGCCCAGCCGACCAGCCCGGTGGTGGGCGGGGTGGTCGGGCCGCCCGTGGGCGTGGTGCTCGGTGTGGGCGACGGGCTCCTGGTCGGTGTGGCGCTGGGGGTGGACGAGGGCTGGGAGCCGGCCGGCTGGAGCGACCACTGTTTGGTGGACACCGAGTCGCAGGAGTTCTGCTGTGCCGGTGCGCCGGAGGAGGTGGAGTTGTCCTTGGTGTTGAGGCACTTGTCGCTGTTGGCGTTGACGAGGCGGTAGCTGGAGCCGGAAGCGGTCGGCTCCCAGGTCTGGGAGGAGGAGCCGGTGCACGGCTCCTGCTGGACGGCCTTGCCGGCGGAGGTGGATGCGTCCTTCACGCCGGCGCATTTGCCGCTGTTGGCGGCGGCCAGGCGGAAGCCGCTGCCCTGGGCCGACAGGTTCCAGGTCTGGTTGCTCGCGCCGTTGCAGCTGGAAACGGTGAGCTGGACGCCGTCGGAGGTGCTGCCGCCCGGGACGGTGAGGCACAGGCCGCTGGCGCCGTTCACGATCCGGTAGGCGCCGGCACTGGGTCCCGCGCTGGGTGCCGCGCTGGAGACGCCGACGAAGACACCGCCGACCAGGGCGGCGACCCCGGCCACGGTGCCGATCACGGTGCCGATCACCCCGACTCCGGTTCTTGTTCTGGTTCTCAAAGCCGAGCTCCTTGCAGGTCGTGCAGGACCCCTGACCGAGGGGGCGAACTCCTGGTCCCGCGAGGGGATGTTCATGAATGAGAACGGCATTCATGAGGAGGAACAACACGCATCAAATTACGGACCTGTTGACCATCGGTCAACGACTTCGCCCGCCCTGGTCCGCAGGCCGCACGGGCGTTCACCCCGGTGGGGCAGGTGGAGACGGACGGAAGTCCTTTGAGATCATCGTGAAACGTTCACGCCGGGACACGGGGAGAGATGCCGGGATGACCGAGGAATCGAGGACGCCGTTCAGCGCGTGGTTGCGGTCGCAGAGCGAGCCCGACTGGACGGCGGTGGTCACGCACCCCTTCGCGGAGGCGATTGGGAGGGGCACCGCCGGCATGCGCCGCTATCTGGAGCAGGACTTCCAGTTCGTGGACGCCTTCACGGCGCTGCTCGGCGCCGCGGTCGCCGCCGCCGACACCTTCGAGTCGCGGGTGGCCGTCGGCCGCTTCCTCGGGCTGACCGTCGCCGACACCGAGCGGGGCTATTTCCACCGCGCGCTCGCCGAGGTCGGCGGTGAGCCGGCCCCGCCCACGCTGGAGCCGGTGACGGTCGAGTTCCGGGACCTGATGGACGAGGTGCGCCGCGGCCAGGACTATCCGCTGATCCTGGCGGTGCTGTGCGTGGCCGAATGGGCCTACCTCGGCTGGGCCTCCCGGATCGTCGAACTCCCGGACGGCTTCGTCCACCGGGAGTGGATCGAGCTGCACAGCGGGCCGGAGTTCGAGGCGTGGGTGGGCTTCCTGCGCGGCGAGCTCGACCGGCTCGGCCCCGGGCTCGACGAGGACGGCCGGGCCAAGGTGCTCGACGTCTTCCGGCGGGCGACCACGCTGGAGCGCCGCTTCTTCGACATGGCGCTCGGTTAGGCGCGCAGGGCGAGGGCGGCGAGGCGGCGCAGGGACACGCGCAGGAAGACCGCGCTCACCGGCCCGGCGATCCGCCAGCCGATCCGCCCGGCCAGGCCGAAGGGCACGTGGAGGTTCTCCTCCCAGATGATCCTGCTCCCGCCGTCCGGGCGGGGCAGCACGTGGAATCGCCCGACTCCGCGCACGACCCGGCCGGTGTGGCGGACCTCCACCTCGTGCGGCGGACGCCAGCCGGTGACGTCCATCGTGTCCACGAACGACAGCGGGCCGACGCCGGTGGCCGCGGCGAGCCTGCTGCCCCTGCTGCGCCCGTCACCGGCCACCACCCACGCGCGGGTCAGCAGCATCCACTCGTGGTGCCGGGGCCAGTCGGTGAGCACGGCGAACACCCGATCCGGGCTCGCCTGCGCGTCCACCGCCACCGAGAGGGTCTCCACGCCGAGGGTCCTACCCAGGAAAGCGACCTACCCCAGGAAGCGGATGTCGCGCGCGGGAGCGTCGCCGGCCGCGAACTCCAGCAGGCGCTCACCCTCGGCCGCCAGCGCGTCACGAGTGGCGGCGCCCAGCGGCTCGAACGGCTCGATCTCCAGGACGGCGGTCTCCCCGGTGCGCTGGGTCCCTCTCCGCTCGATCCGCCACAACCCGGCGACGAAACCGTCGACCAGGATCGTCGCGCGGATGATCCCGTTGACCGTGAAGACCCGCGTGCGGTGCTGCTCCGCCATCACCCGCGTCCGGTCGGCGTGCGAGAGCAGCAGGTTGTCGAACTCGGGCAGGAACCGCGCCGGCGCCTCGGCGTCCGGGCCGGGCAGCGGCGCCCCGGGCAGATCGAACAGCTCCACCCCGTTCTCGTCCCGATACGCGACCAGGTCGAGGTTTCTCACGACGGCGCGCAGCCCGGTCAGGCCCGACCAGACCTGCATGTCCTTGACCGACGCCGGCCCGAAGGCGCGCAGGTAACGCAGCACCATGTCGCCGGCGGCCGAGCCGTCGCCGAGCGGACGGCCCAGCCACGACTCGGCGGGGACATGCCGTGCCTGCGCCGAGGCGCCCCACACGCCCCGCGGCGGCACCTGCACCAGCGGCACGACCGCGCGTACGGCCTGGGCCAGCGCCTCGCGGCCCGGCCACCGCTCGGCGAGCAGTTCCTCAAGCTCCGCGAAGCTCAGCGGCCGCTCGTCCATCAGGGCGCGGGCGACGCTCACCACCTCGCCGAGATCCACCCCGTCCAGCCGCCTGCCGTACGACGTGCGCAGCACGCGGTCGAGGAGCGGCTGCACGACCGGGCGCAGGGCGAGGCAGTCGTCGGCGCTGACGAGGTGGATGGTGCCGCGCATCAGCGCGATCCGTACGGCTGTGCGGTCGGTGAGCAGCCCGGCCAGGTCCTCGTGCCGGAAGTCCGGCAGGCGGGTCCACAGGCCGACGTAGGCTGAGAGAGGAGCCTGCGACTGCATGCCCACCAGATGCTCGATCGCGGCCAAGGCCTTGACGTCGTGACGACGGAGCAGCATCTGGCGATCGAGCAGCGCGCGGTTGAGCATGCGTCGGGTCAGCACACCGCAAACATAACGACCGGCACCGACAGAACCGGGGGGTGCCGCTGATGATCGCTATCGACGTCCCGCTCTGGGCCGCCCGGCTGCGAGCCCTGCGCCGCGGCCGGCTGTGGAGCCGCCGGGACCTGGAAGAACGGCTGACCGAAGCCTCCGGGGAAACCGAGCCCGGTCTGCCCGCGGACGCGGTGCGCGCCTGGGAGGCGGGGGAGCGGCGGCCGGACCCCGGCCACGCGGAGCTGCTGTGCCGCGTGTTCGGCGTGAACGAGGGGGACCTGTTCGTCGGACCGTCGTCGGGCACCGTCCTGTGGCACCACCTGACCGGGATTCCGTTGATGCCGGGCCTGTTCCCCGAAGAGGAGGAGGAACGGGTCGGCCGGGCCGTCGAGCGTCCCTGGCGCGCCGACGCCGGCACGGCCGGCTACTTCGAGCGGATGCTCGACGCCTGCGCCGCGCCGCACGCGCGGCCCGCCGATCTCGCGGCGGCGCTGCGGCCCGTCTTCGCGGGCGTCGAGGCGTTCCGCCGCGACGCCCGGCCGTCCGTACGGGGGCAGCTGCTCGCGCTCGCCGCCCGCGACGCGGAGCTGATCAGCGGGATGGAGCACGAGGCGGGCGACGCGCCGGCGGCGCGGGCGTGGTCCGACCGGGCGATCCGTGAGGCGCGCGAGACCGGTGATCCTCTCGCCGAGGTCTTCGCGCTGGTCCAGCGGGCCGAGCTGGTCGACGCCGCCGAGCCTGGCGAGATCGTCGAGGCGGCCGTGACCGCCCGCGAGCGTTCGGGGGTCCCGGCCGAGGTCGGGACGCTGTCCCTGCGGCGCGAGGCCCGGGCGCACGCGCTTGCCGGTGAGGGGGAGCTGTGTCACCGCTGCCTTGAGGAGTGCCCGGAGGAGCCGGGCGAGACGCGGACGGAGCTGTGCGCGGGCTGCCTGGTCGACCTCGGCCGGCCGGGCGGCGCCATCGAGATGCTGGAGGGCGAGCCGGCCCCGTCCGCGCCCGCGTACCTGGCGGCGTACGTGCTGGCCCGCAGAGCGCACGCGTACGCCGAGGCGCACGAGCGGGACCAGGCGGCCTGCCTCGCCCGGCAGGCACTCGCACTGGCCCGTCGTGCGGGGGCCGCCCGGGCCCTTCGCGAGCTGGGCCGCGTGCTGGTATGACGAGACGTCGCTGTTAGGTTGTGGGCGTTTCGCCAGATTTCTCCTGAAGGGGCGTCCATGTCGGCCGGATCCTCGTTGCCGCCTTCCCTGCTCCGGGCGCTGGCCCGGCCGGTTCCGCCGGGAAGCCTGGCCGACGTCGAGCACGTCGTCTTCGTGATGCTGGAGAACCGCTCGTTCGACCACTACTTCGGGCGGATGCGCGGGGTGCGGGGATTCGGCGACCGCAACGCGGTGTCCACCCGGGCATGGCGGCCGATCTTCGAGCAGGACGGCGTGCTGCCCTTCTCCGTACGGGAGGCGGCGGAGCGGGCCGGGGCCGACCCGATGCTGCTCGACACGCACGACCACACCTGGCTCGGCACCCAGAACGCCTGGGCCATGGGCTGGAACGACGCCTGGGTGCCCAGCAAGGGGCCCGGCTCGATGGCCTACTACGACCGGCTCGACCTGCCCTTCCACTACGAGCTCGCCGACACGTTCACGATCTGCGACGCCTACCACTGCTCGCTGCTGACCTCGACGACGCCCAACCGCAACTACCACGTCTCCGGTCACACGGGCTACGAGCCGGGCACCCGGCAGCGCGCGCTGGACAACGTGGCCTCCGAGGGGGCGGAGGGGCATCCGGGCTACGACTGGGTCACCGCGCCGGAACTGCTGACGCGGGCCGGGCACACCTGGCAGGTGTACCAGGAGTGGGACAACTACGAGTGCAACAACCTCGAGTTCTTCCGGCCGTTCGTGGCCGTGATGGACCGGCTCGGGCTGGGCGGCATGCGCGCGTTCTACGAGAAGGTCCGGGCGGCGGAGGACCCGGCGCCGTTGCTCGCCGAGCTGGAGGCGCGGGTGGCCGCACTGGAACCCGCCGACCGCGACCTCTACGACCGGGCGCTGCGCCGCGCCCCCGCGGGCGGCCTGGGGGAGTGGTTCGCCGCCGACGTGGCCGCCGGCCGCCTGCCCGCGGTGTCGTACGTCGTGCCCCCGCTGGCCGACTCCGAGCACCCCGAGGGGTCGTCGGCGGTGGAGGGCGGACGGGTCGTCTACCAGCTGCTCGACGCGCTGGGGTCCCATCCCGAGGTCTGGGCGCGTACCGCCCTGTTCGTGACCTACGACGAGAACGACGGCTTCTTCGACCACGTGCCGCCGCCGGTCCCGCCCGCCGGCACCCCTGAGGAGTTCGTCGGCGGGCGGCCGATGGGCCTCGGCGTCCGCGTACCCATGATCGTCGTGTCGCCGTGGAGCGTGGGCGGCCACGTCTGCTCGGAGACGTTCGACCACACCTCGACCGTACGGTTCCTGGAGCGCCGGTTCGGGATCACCGCTCCGATCGGCGAATGGCGGCGGCGGGTGGCGGGCGACCTCACCTCCGCCTTCGACTTCGCCGCGCCCATGGCGCCGCCTCCCGTGGAGACCGTGGCCGCTCCGCGGCCGTCCCCGGCCGGGAACCGGTGGTATCCGCAGGCGCCCGCCGAGCAGCGGATGCCGGTCCAGGAGCCGGGGGTCAGGCCGGCCCGGGCGCTGCCCTACCAGCCGGACGCCGAAGCGGTCGTGCGCGGGCGGTCCGTGGAGATCGCGATGCGCAACTCCGGCGCGGCCTCCGCCCACTTCATCCTCTACGGCTACCTCGGCGAGGTCGCGACGCCGATGCACTTCGACGTGCTCGGCGCGGCCGAGGAGGTGGTCTACTTCCCCTGCCCGTCGTACGACCTGGTGCTCGTCGGGCCGAACGGATTCCGCCGGGAGTTCCGGGGCGGGACGGCCGACCCGGTGGAGGTGACCGGCGCGATCGACGCCGAGGCCCGCGCCGTCGTAATCGAGGTGGCGAACCCCGTATCCCTCCCCGCCGAGGTGTCGCTCACCCCGCTGGCCTACGAGGGCGAGGCGCGTACGATCCTGGTCGCGCCGGGCGCCACCGCCCGCGTCGAGTGGCACGCCCCCGCCGGGTGGTACGACCTGATGATCGGCGTGGCGGGGCACGACGGGTTCGCCCGGCGGCTGATGGGACACATCGAGAACGGCCGCCCGAGCGTCACCGGGTGACGCCCGGGCCGGGAACGCGGCAGGTCAGGTGCGGACGAGCGGCGTGTCCACGAGGTGCTCGGCGAGGAACCACGCCTGCAGCTCGCCCGTGCGGATGACCTCGGAGACGAGCAGGTCGTTGGTGCCGTCGTCGCCCATCTCGGCCGCGCGGGAGGCGGCGTCGTGCGCGGCGACCAGGATCGTCTCGTGCGCCTCCAGGAGCCGGGAGAGCATGGCGGGCACCTCCTCCACGCCGTCCGGCGGCCGCGGGATCACGGTCATCTCCGCCACCTGGCGGGGATCGCCGACCGCGACGCCGCCGAGGGTCTGGATGCGTTCGGCTACCGCGTCGATGATCGGCAGCTGCTCGCTCGCATGCTTGTCGAGGAGCAGGTGCAGCTGGTAGAAGGTCGGCCCCCGCATGAGCCAGTGGTGCTTCTTGTAGAGGCTGTAAAGGATCTGCGTGTCGGCCAGGATCTGGTTGAGCCGCTGGCAGGAGTATTCGCGGGTCTCCCTCGGCAGCCCGACCGGGAAGTCGCGCACGGTCCCGAACGACTGTATCTCGGTGCCCCTCTGGTGAAGCCAGGGCTGGCTGCTCTCACGCATTCTGGAGGAAGGGTTGACGCTCAAGATGTCTCTCCTCGCTCAGTCGATTTATCCCCAATAGTGAGTCTTTCGCCAGGCATGACCTCTAAACGCCTTCTCGGGGCATATATCCCAAGGTGAACCATGTCACACCGGCCACCTGCGTGGCGCTCACGGTGGTGCTGCTCGCGGTGACCGGCTGCGGAGGCGGCGGGCGGCAGACGCTCACCGTGTTCGCCGACACCTCGCTCACCGCGACCTTCGGCTCGCTGGGCAAGACGTTCGAGGCCGCTCACCCCGGCGTCGCCGTCCGGCTGGACTTCGGGGGCAGCGGCGCGCTGGCGCGGCGGATCGTGCAGGGAGCGCCGGCCGACCTGTTCGCCGCGGCCGGCGCGGCGACCATGCGCGCGTCGGGGGCGCCGAGCCCGCGGGTCTTCGCGCGTGACCGCCTCCAGATCGCCGTGCCGAAGGGGAACCCCGCCCACGTCGCGAACCTGAAGGACCTGGCCGCTCCCGGCGTCAGGGTGGCCCTGTGCGCCGAGCCGGCGCCGTGCGGGGCGGGCGCCCGCGCCGCGCTCTCCGCCGCCGGGGTGACCGTCACGCCGGCCGGCCCCGATCAGAACGGCCCCGATCAGAACGCCGCGGGGGCGCTGGCCAAGGTCAGGATCGGGAAGGCGGACGCGGCGCTGGTCTACCGTACGGACGTCAGGGCGGCGGCGGGAGCGGTGGAGGGCGTGGACTTCCCCGAGGCGGCGAAGGCGGTCGAGGACTACCTCGTCGCGACCGTCCCCGGGACCACGCGTATCGCGCTGACCAGGGAGTTCGTCGATCTCGTCCTGTCCGACGAGGGCCGCAGGGTCCTCGCGGCCGCCGGCTTCACCCCTGTGACAGGGTGACCTGTGGGCCTTCCGTCAGCCGCGCCGCCGTGCGCTCGGCCGTGGCCCTGGCCCAGCGGCCGGTCGTCAGGAGGGCGACCGCCAGCACGATCAGCCCGTACAGGGCGTTGACGCGATAGGCCGCGGCGCTGGAGGCCATGGACCCCGCGATGGCCACGCCGAGGGACTGGCCGACCTGCCTGCTGGTCGAGGCGACCGCGGCGGCCACCCCCGCCTGCGCGAGCGGCATTCCGGAGACCGCGGTGTTGGTGATCGGAGGGTTGAGCATGCCGAATCCGACGCCGAAGATCACGTAGATCCCGAGCAGCAGGGGAAGCGGCGTGGTGAGCGTCACCTGGGACAGCAGCGCGCCGGCCACCGCGAGGCACACGCCCGCGACGACCGACGGCACGCGTGGGCCTCGGGTGCCGACGAGCCGGCCCGACAGCGGTCCCACGATCGTCGTGATCGCCGCGACCGGCAGCGTGCACAGCCCGGCGGCGAGGGCGGAAAGACCGCGGTGGCTCTGCAGGTAGAGCGTGTTGAGGAACAGGAAGGCCCCCAGGCCGGCGAACCCCGACACCGCCATGACGGCCGCGCCCGAGAACGGCGCGCTGCGGAAGAACCGCATGTCGATGAGGGGCTCTGGCCTGCGCAGCTCCCAGACCACCAGCGCGGCCAGGGCCGCCGCCGCGACGAAGAAGCAGGCGGCGCTCACGCCGGGGCCCGCCGCCGGGCCCTCGATGATCCCGTACGTGAGCGTGCCGAGCAGGACGATCACCAGCACCTGCCCGGCCGGGTCGAGCCTCCGCGCCGAGGGCGCCTTCGACTCCGGGACGAAGCGCCAGGTCAGGAACAGGGCGAGCAGGCCGATGGGCACGTTGATCCAGAAGATGGCCCGCCAGTTCACCGTGTCGGTGAGCAGGCCGCCGACGACCGGTCCGAGCGCCATGCTGATGCCGGTTACGCCGCCCCACACGCCGATCGCCTGGGCCCGCTCCCTGCGGTCGGTGAACGTGTTCGTGATGATCGACATGGCCACCGGGTTGAGCATCGACCCGCCGACGGCCTGGACGATCCTGGCGGCCACCAGCCAGCCCAGGCTCGGGGCGAGGCTGCACAGCAGCGACCCGGCCGTGAAGACCACCAGCCCGGTCTGGAACGTGCGGCGGCGGCCTATCCGGTCGGCCGTCGAGCCGGCCAGCATCAGCAGGCTCGCGAGCGTCAGCGTGTAGGCGTCCACCGTCCACTGGAGGCCGGATATCGGCGCGCGCAGGTCGTGCCCGAGCGACGGCAGGGCGACGTTGACGATCGTGTTGTCGAGAGACACGATCAGCAGGCTCATGCAGCAGATGAGAAGAACGAGTCGCCGCCGTCGGCGGGTCATTTGCGACACCACATCACACAACCGTACAGATCTGGTCAGGTAGCGCTTGCGGCAGGGCAAACCGAATGAAATTCTCCTCGCATGCGTGCGACGGCGAACGGCATCGAGATCTGCTACGAGGTGTTCGGCGAGCCGGGGGGACGTCCGGTCGTCCTCATCATGGGGCTCGGAGCACAGATGATCGGCTGGCCCGAGGAGCTCATCGGGCCGCTCGTGGAGTCCGGCCACCGGGTCGTCCGGTTCGACAACCGGGACGTGGGCCTGTCCACCCACTTCACCCCGGCGGACGGCCAGGCGCCCGCCCCCTCGTACACCCTGGACGACATGGCCGACGACACGGCCGGCCTGATGGACGTGCTCGGCTGGGAGAGCGCCCACGTGGTGGGCGCGTCGATGGGCGGCATGATCGCCCAGGCCCTCGCCATCCGCCACCCCGCCCGGGTGCGTACGCTGACCTCGATCATGTCCACGCCGGGGCCCCGGGTGGGACAGGCGACCGAGGCGGCCATGACCGTGCTGACGGCGCCCGCCCCGCAGGACCGCGACGAGGCGCTCGCCCGCGCCCTGGAGACCGCGCGGGTCATCGGCTCTCCCGGCTACGAGATGGACGTCGAGCGCGTCACCCGGGTGGCCGCGGAGTCCTATGACCGGGCCTTTGACCCCGCGGGCACCGCCCGGCAGTTCATCGCCATCCGGAGGTCCGGCGACCGTACGGAGGGGCTGCGCGGGCTCTCTGTGCCCGCGCTGGTGATCCACGGCGAGGACGACCCGCTGATCACCCTCGAAGGCGGGACCGCGACCGCGGACGCCATCCCCGGCGCGAAGCTGCTGACCTTCCCGGGGATGGGCCACGACCTGCCCCGCCCGCTCTGTCCGGTCATCGCGGAGGCGATCGCCGAACTGACCGGGCGGGGCTGACCGGCCTGAGTCGACAGGCCTGAGTCGACAGGGCCTCAGATCTCGAGCTTGTCCTCGATCGCGCGGAGCTGGTGCCGGGCCATCGCGAGGTTGGCCCGGTTGCGGTCGAGGGCGAGGTAAAGGAATAAGCCCTTGCCGCCGCGGCCGGCCAGCGGCCGGATGATGTGATACTGCGTGCTCAGCGTGATGAGGATGTCCTCGATCGCGTCGCTCAGCTTGAGCGCGTCCATCGCGCGGAGCTTGGCCTTGACCACCTCGGTGTTGGCCGCGGCGGCCACCTGGAGATCGAGGTCCTTGGAGCCGCCGAGCGTGCCCAGCGCCATCCCGCTCCCGTAGTCGGCCACCGCCGCGCCGATCGCGCCGTCGATGGTCAGCATCTCCTTCAGGGAGACGTCGATGTTCGCCATGTCTCTTCTCCTGTTCTGGGTTGTCATCCGCGTTCGACGATTGCGGCGATCTTGTTCGCCGCCCTGCGTCCCTCGATCCGGAGCAGGCCGAGATTGGCTCCCCGGCCCGCGAGTACGGTGAGGACGAGCGTGGGGCCCGCGGCGTAACACGCGGTGTGCCCCTGGGCGCCGGAGATCAGCGTCTCCTCCAGCAGCCCGATCCTGGCGAGATCGGTCATCTTCCGGCTCAGCGACAGCAGCGCCGACGTGAGCGCCGCGGTCTGCTCGGTGTCGGCGGCCAGGTCCGTCGTCACGAGCATGCCGTCGATCGTGCAGGTGAGCGCTCCAGTGATCTCGGGCGCGCGTTCGCGCAGGACGACCAGTTCCTCATGTATGTCGTGGCGCAGATCCACCGAGACACCCTTTCCGGCCCGCTTGAGCCATCCGATCACTACAGCGCCTCCAGCGCGTCACGCAGTCTGAGCAGCAGGTTCACGTCGGCCGCGTCGCCGTTCACCTGCGGGAGTCCCGGGGCGGAGCGCTCGGGCTCCCTCGGTTGAGGTGGGAGCGGCTTGGGCGTGCGCTTGGGCAGCGCCGCCGTCTCGTCCGTCACCACCAGCCCGGCCGCCGCGAGCTCCCGTACCGCAAGCAGCGTGGAGTAGGCCGGGCGCCCGAGGCGGCGGGCCAGCTCGACCGGCGTGGCGGTGGAGTCCGCGGCGAGCAGCAGCTCCCACTGGAGCCGGGTGAGCAGCGCGTGCGTGCCCGGGATCCGCCTCAGGGGCGTCACCGGACGCGCGTCCAGCTCGGCGGAGGGCCAGGCCCGTTCCAGCCGGGCCCGGCGCCGCGCGCACTCGCGCAGCAGCCCCTGGACGTCGAAGAACCAGTGGATGCCGAGCCAGTGGGCGTCGCCCTCCTTGAACCTGGTTCGCGCCGTTCTCGACGTGAGCAGGAAGAACGCCGCGTCGAGCGTGGCGGACAGCACGCTGAACTCCAGCTCGCCCCGGCTGAGCACCCCTCTGTCCACCAGCAGGGCGCCGCCGTCGCCGCCGGCGCCGGTCTCCTGCCGCGCGCGGCGGACCCCGTTCGCGCTGATCCGGCCCGACGCGCCGAGCAACTCCTCCACGCCGGGCGTCGCCGCGCACTCCACGTACGCCACCCGGCCGCGGACGTAGAAGACCGTGCCCTCCTTGCCCACCCGCAGCGAACCGGTGGCCTCGTCCTGGGCGAGGCCGGTGAGCACGGTGTCGAGAGTCGGGGCGGCCACCGGTCAGGCCCCCATCAGGACGCGACCAGCTCGTCGGTGATCGTGCGCAGCCGTCGCCGCGCCAGGGCGAGGTTCGACCGTTCCACGTCCAGGCACACGCACAGCAGCAGCGGACCGTCGAACATCATCTCCATGGGCCGCACCAGGTGGTACGCCGTGCCCGTGGTGACGATCACGTCCTCGATCCGGAAGCCCGTCTCCTGGGACGCCATCGCGATCCCGTCGAGCGTGGCGCGGTACGCCTCGCTGAGCCCCGCGGCCGCCCGCCCCGGATCGGGGATCCCCTTTCCCGCGACGGCCATGCCGCTGGTGTGGTCCACGAGAATGGCGCCGAGCGCGCCCGGGATCGACATGGCCTCGGAAAGGCAGTCCTCTATCCCGATCAACCCGTAACTCCTCGCCTCGCCGGTACAGCGCGGCCAACACTAGAGGAGCAGGTGGACGGGCCTGGCGGGCCGAAAACAGATCGGATAAACGGATTAGTCCAGAAGAATAAGAATTCTTCCTCTCGGAATGGTAATCCCGATTTTCATGAAATTTCCTCATGTCGTCGGGACGGGCGCGTGCACCTCGTACGGCGGCCAGAATGGGGGGCGTGGAACGGATTCTCGTCAGCGCCTGCCTGCTCGGCAGCCGGGTGCGGTACGACGGCGGGGCCAAGACCAGCGACGACGACCTGCTCGCCCGCTGGCGCGCGGAGGGACGGCTGGTGCGGTTCTGCCCCGAGGTCGAGGGCGGGCTGCCCGTTCCCCGGCCGCCCGCCGAGATCGAGGGCGGCGCGGGCGGCGCGGCCGTCCTGGCGGGCGCGGCCCGGATCCTGACGCCGGAGGGCGACGACGTGACCGCCGCGTTCCTGTCCGGGGCACGGCAGGCCCTCGCCGTCGCCCGGTCCCTCGGCGTACGGGTCGCGATCCTCAAGGAGGGCAGCCCGTCGTGCGGGTCCCTGCGGATCTACGACGGCGGCCACCGGGGGAGGACCACCCCCGGGCAGGGGGTGACGACCGCGCTGCTGGAGCTGAACGGCATACGCGTCTTCGGCGAGGACCGGATCCCGGACGCCGCCAGCTATCTGGAGTCGCTCACGGGGACAGCGTTCACGGAGAGAGGGGATCCGGGCTGACGATGACGGCCTTCTCGTCGGGCTTGTGCACGAGGACGTTGTCCACGTAGGACCGCACCGCCGCCTCCAGGCCGACGTCCTTGCCGGCGGCCTCCGACATGTACCAGCGGTGGTCGAGCACCTCGTGGAAGAGCTGGGCGGGCTCCAGCTTGCGCCGCAGGTCGGCCGGGATCGCGTTCACCACCGGCTGGAACACCTCGGCCAGCCAGCGATGGGCCACGATCGCCTCGTCCTCGTGCCGCAGGCCAGTGGACACGCGAAACGAGTCGAGGTCGTTGAGCAGCCGCCTGGCCTGGTTCTCCTCCACGTCGAGGCCGGTCAGGCGCAGCAGGCGGCGCTGGTGGTGCCCGGCGTCCACGACCTTCGGCCGGACGATCAGGCGGGAGGTGCCGGCCTTGCGGCGCACCATCATCTCGGCGACGTCGAAGCCGAGCGAGTTGAGGCGGCGCACCCGCTGGTCCACGCGGTGCCAGTCGACCTCCTCGATGATCTCGTCCTCGGTCAGCTCGTCCCACAGCCGCTGGTAGCGCTCGACGAGCTGCTCGGCGAAGGCCAGCGGGTCGATGGTCGGGTGGAGCAGGCCGCCCGCCTCCAGGTCGAGCATCTCGCCGTAGATGTTGACGTGCGCCACGTCGATGTCGTGCGACCGCTGGCCCTCGCTGATCGCCGGGTGGAGCTCGCCGGTCTCGGCGTCCACCAGGTAGGCAGCGAACGCCCCCGCGTCCCGCCGGAACAGCGTGTTCGACAGCGAGCAGTCGCCCCAGTAGAAGCCGGTCAGGTGGAGCCGTACGAGCAGGACCGCGAGCGCGTCGAGCAGGCGGGTCAGCGTGTCGGGCCGCACCGAGCCCGACAGCACCGCGCGGTACGGCAGCGAGAACTGCAGGTGGCGCGTGATCAGGGCGGAGTCCAGCTCGGAGCCGTCCGGGGCGGTCCTGCCGGTGACGATGGCGACCGGCTCGACGGCGGGGGCGTCGTGCCGCGCCAGGTCCCACAGCAGCTGGTACTCCCGCTTGGCATACCTGGTGCTGATCTCCTTGATCGCGTACACCCGGCCGCTGAGCCGGGCGAAGCGCACCACATGCCGGGAGATGCCGCGGGGCAGCGTCACCAGGTGGTGGACGGGCCACTCTTCGAGGGGGACGTCCCACGGCAGCCGGATCAGGTCGGGGTCGCTGGGGGCGCCGGTGATCTGCAGAGGCACCAATCGCTCCTTTTCTGGGGGCTTCCACCCAAGTGTCGCGGATAGAGTCGAGCGCTATGACGCTGGTGGACGAGTTCATCGACTGGTACCTGGCCGAGAACCCGGTCAGGGCGGCCCTCCTGGGGGCCGACGGATACGACCGCACGCTGGGCGATCTCAGCGCGAGCGCCTTCACGGCGCGCGAGCGGGCGGCCGAGGAATGGCTGCGCAAGCTGTCGGAGTCGACGCCCGAGAGTCCCGAAGACGGGATCGACAGGGACCTGGTCGCCGCCCACCTGCGCGGGCAGATCGCGCAGGCCCGCTGGCCGGAGTGGCGACGCGAGCCCGCCGCCTACCTCGGGGTCATCTTCGGGTCGATGTTCACGCCGTTCCAGCAGCGCCTCAAGCCGGAGGCCGAGCTGGTCGACGCCGCCGTCGCACGGCTGGCCGAGGTGCCCGCCGTCCTCGCCGCCTGCCAGGCCAACCTGGACCCCGACCTCGCCGCCGACCTGCTCGTCAGGCGCGGCCTCGACCAGGCCCGTACGGGACGCCGCTTCCTGACCGAGACGCTGCCCGCGCTGGTCGGCGACACGGACCTGCGGGCGCGGCTGGCGCGGGCCGCCGAGCCGGCCGCCGACGCGTTCGACGGACTGGTCCGGTTCCTGGAGGGCTTCGAGGCCAGGGGCACCTGGCGGATGGGCGAGGAGCTCTACTCCGCGCTGCTGCGCGAGCAGGAGATGCTCGGCTACGGCGCCGCCGAGCTGCACGAGAAGGGCCGCCAGGCCTGGGCCGAGCTGGACACGCGGATGACCGAGGTCGCCGCCCGCCTCGGCTCCGCCGGCTGGCGGGAGGCGATGGAGTCGCTCATGGACGACCACCCGCCGACCCTGGAGGCCATGCGCGCCGAGTATGAGGCCGAGACGCTGCGGGCGCGCGAGTTCGTCCGCGAGCGCGGGCTGGTGACCTTCCCCGAGGGGGAGGTGTGCCGGGTCGAGCCGTCGCCGGAGTTCCAGCGGCCCATCATCGCCGTGGCCAGCTACCTCGCCCCGCCGCCGCTGTCGTCCTCGCGCGACGGCGTGTTCTTCGTGCCGTACACGCCGGACGGCTTCACCGAGGAGCAGGTGCGGCAGCGGCTGCGGACCAACTCCCGCCCCCAGATGCCCTCGATCAGCGTGCACGAGGGGTACCCCGGCCACCACTGGCACCTGTCCTGGATGGCCGGCAACCCGCACCGCGCCCGCAAAATCTTCCGTACGCCCTACTTCGTGGAGGGCTGGGGGCTCTACGTCGAGAAGCTCATGCACGAGCAGGGCTACTTCGACACGCCCGAGACCGAGCTCGCCCACCTCGACTGCCGCATCTGGCGGGCCGCCCGGATCGTGGTGGACACCGCGCTGCACTGCGACGACATGTCGATCGAGCAGGCGGAGGAGTTCCTGACCACGAAGGCGTCGCTGTCGCCAGGCACCGCCGCAGGGGAGGTCAGCCGCTACTGCGCCTGGCCCACGCAGGCGCCCTCCTACCTCACGGGAGCGCTGGAGATCGAGCGCATCCGGGCGGACTACACGGGCGATCTGCGGACCTTCCACGACACGATCGCGGGCTCCGGCGGGCTCCCGCTCGGCCTCGCCCGGAAGGTCGTGCTCGGCTGAGAGCTCAGCCGCTGAACGCGCGTTCGATGACGGCGGTGAGCTGGTCCTCGGTGAGCACCGCGGGCCGGCCCACCCCGAGGGCGCGGACGTAGACCTCGCACAGCCACTCGAGCAGGCGCGTCGCCTCGAACGCCTGCTCGAGGCCGCCGCCGATCGTCACCGCGCCGTGGCTGGCCATCAGGGCGGCCTGCCTGTTCTCGATCGCGGCGATGACGTTGCGGGCCAGCTCCGGAGTGCCGTACGTCGCGTAAGGGGCGACCCGGACGGCGCCGCCGAGCAGCAGGGCGTTGTAGTGGATCGGCGGCAGCTCGGTCATGGTCGAGGCGACCACGGTCGCGAAGACCGAGTGGGTGTGCACCACCGCCCGGGCCCCCGTCGCCGAATACAGCGCGAGATGCATGGGCGTCTCGGAGGAGGGCTTGCGCTCCCCCTGTACAACCCGCCCTTCGAGGTCGACCACGGGACAGTCCTCCGGGCGCAGCCGGTCGAGCGCCACGCCCGAGGGCGTGACGACGACCAGGTCGCCCTCCCGGGCGCTCAGGTTCCCCGACGTGCCGATCACCAGGCCGAGGGCCGCCGCCCGCCGCCCGTACTCGCACAGCTCCCGCCGCAGCTCGTCCACCTGCTCGCCCGCCTGCTCATCCACGCGGGCGAATCTACACAATGGGCCGTGTTTCGTGATGTCCTGATTCCATGTACGAGGCTTCCGAGTGGCGCCGAGAGGGAGACACGATCCGCAGGACCGTGGTCGCCCGAGATTTCCGTACGGCCATCGCGATCGTGAACGACATCGCCGAGCAGGCCGAGGCGCTCAACCACCATCCCGACATCGACATCCGATGGCGCACCCTCCACCTGGCGCTGACCACCCACGACGCCGGCGGTCTGACCGACCTCGACTACAAGCTCGCCGCCCGCATCGACGCCATCGTGGCCGACCACGAGTCCGGACAGTCCTAGATCTGGAGCGCGTTCAGCGCGGTGAGGAGCTGCTCCTCCTCGCGGGCGAAGTGGGCCTCCAGCTCGGCCGACAGGCGCGTGAGCCTGTCCATGAGAGCGGCGGGGTCGCCGGTGCCCGCCTCGCCCACCGCCGTACGCAGGTCCTCCCTGATCCCGGCCAGCCGCACGTGCTCTTCGCGCAGGCGGTCGAGGGTCGGGGCCAGCCCGGGGAAGGCCCGCTCCAGCAGGGGGAAGCCCCGCTCGTTCTCGTTGACGTGGTGCTCGTGGAAGGCCGTGCAGAAGGACAGGCAGCGCTCCCGCAGCGCCTCCTCCAGGCCACGACCCGGCAGGCTCACCGGGCTGCCCGCGGCGAGCCCGTCCTCCACTGCGGTCAGCAGCGCGGCCATCTCCGCCCGCAGCCCGTCGTGGATCCGCACCAGCTCGTCGCCGAGCGCCCGGGCGCGTTCGCGGTCTCGCCGGTAGAGGGCGACGACGGGGATGACACGGGAGGTACGGGCCTGGTAGTCGGCGAAGACCGGCGCCAGCTCGGCCTGCCGGGCGTACATGCGGTCGCGCTCCTCGCCCGGCAGCGGTACGGCCGTGGCGGTGAACGTCTCGATCGCCGTCCCGTCGCCCGCCTCGACGGTCACGGTGGGATTGGCCAGCAGGTTGTGATACCAGTCCGGGTGGCGTGGCGCGCCCGCGTAGGAGGCGAACACCAGGATCCTGTCCCCGTCACGCCGGCAGGCGACCGGGTTCGTCCGGGCCGCGCCCGTTCTGGCGCCGGTGGTCGTCAGCAGGATCAGCGGTGTTCCCTCGAACGGTCCGCCGACCACGCCGGCGTTCACCCGGAACTCTTCGATGATCTTGTCGTTCCATTCGGACATGCGACGATGGCTCCCGAGCCTCAGAAGTATTTGCTTTGATAGCAAAGATATTTTGGAGATCTATCTATGTCAACGGATGAGGGACTGAGCCTGGATGAGGGGGTTCGCACCCTCCTGCTGCTGATGCCGCGTCTGGTGGGGCGGGCCAAGCGCATGCCGGTCCCCGAGTCGCTCCGGACGCTCGACCTGGCGCCACGCCACCTGTCGCTGCTGTCCTACCTGCTGTTCGACGGTCCGCTCACGGTGAACGAGCTCGCCGCCCGACTGGAGGTCACCCCGGCGACCGTGAGCCTGATGGTGGGCGACCTCAGCCGCAAGGGAGTCGTGGACCGCCGCGAGGACGACGCGGACCGCCGTCGCACGATCGTGAGCATCGCCGAGGCCAACCGGGAGGCCGTCGACGCCTGGCTCGCCCGTGGCGCCGGTGCGTGGCGCAGCGCCCTGTGGCCGCTGACGAGCGAGCAGCGGCGCATGTTCGTCGAGACGCTCCGGGCCTACGAGCGAGCCGTCACCGGTGACGGAGAGTAATCGATCGGGCCTCAGGTCTCGCCTGTGATCCCAGCTTGTCGGCCTGCGAGCTTGCCGCATGCTCACAGAGGGTGAAAGAATTCATACAGGTTTTCGAATCTCACGAGGAGGGTGCGATGGATCTGTTCGACATCGATCCCGACCGCTCTCGTCGTTCGAATAACACTGGCGACGGCTGGTGGGACCGGTTGACCGCCGACTCGCCGTTGTGGTCTGCCGATGGCTCTACCGCCCGCGAGTACTTTCCGATCATCGACCTCCAGTCGCCGCAGCACACGAGCGCGAACACGAGCGACGGCGCGCCCGGTGCCGGGACCACAAGCAGCCCGGGTGCCGATGACCTTGGTGCCGATGGTTGTGGGGTTGGCGCGGGTGGTCGCCCTCGTGCTCGGTCGTCGTGGGTGCTGGTGGGGTCGTTGCGGGAGTCGGCGCAGGCACTGGCGTTGACGCCGCTTCCGGAAGATGCGGATGTCTGCCTGGCTGAGGCGGAGGATTTGGCGTTCGCGCGGGATCGGATCACGTGTGCGCTTGCTGATCGGGTGGGGCGGGTGCATGCCGCTGGGCGGGCCAAGCAGCATGGGCACGCCTCCACCCGCAGCTGGCTGCGCACCGCCGCCGGGATGAGCGTCGCCGGAGCGGGACGCCTGCTCACCCTGGCGGTGGAGCTGGCGCGTCTGCCGCGGGTGCGGGAGAAGTTCGCCGCCGGCCAGTTGGCGGCAGGGGTGGTGGAGGCGATCTGCACCGCCACCGCCCAGTTGAGCAATGAGCACGCCGGTGTGGCCGAGCCGATCCTGCTGGAGTTGGCGGGCAAGGCAGGCGCGGCGGAGGTGGCCAAGGCCGGGCGTTATCTGCGGGCGGTGCTGGACCCCGACGGAGAAGACCACGACGAGCGGGCCGACTACGGGCGGCGGTTCCTTCGGGTGCGTCCCGGTCGGGGCGGCGGCCTGGAAGGGGAGTTCTCCCTCCCCCGCGAGGCGGCAGCCCGGCTGCGGGCCCTGCTGGACGCCTACGCCAAACCGCGGGCGGAGGGCGATGACCGCCCGCTGAGTGTGCGCCAGGCCGATGCCCTCATCGCCCTGCTGGAACAGAAAATCGCCACCGAACTCCTGGTCCTGGTCAACGCCGAATCCCTCCCCACCGACCCCGCCACTGACGACGCCAGCGACCCCCACTCTGCCGACTCCGACCCCGCCGCCACCGCCGACACCGGCGACTCTGCCGCCGCCGCCGACGACACCAGCGGCTCTGCCCCGGGCGAGGCCGCCACCACCGACCCCGCCGAAGCCGAGACTGAGGCGCATGCCGGTGCCGATGGAGCGGCGGACGCCAGTGCGGGGAGCGACGCCGGAGCCGATGGAGCCGCGGACGCCGGTGCCGGAAACGCCGACCGTGCCACCACCGGTCCCCGCGATGAGGAGTCCCGCCACCCAGGACCCGACGAGCGCGGGGCGGGTGAGCACGGAACCTACGAGCGCGGAACTGGTGGGCGGGCGTCCCGTGAGCGCGGGCCTGGTAAGCGGCGGGCCGGTGAGTGCGAGCCGCACGACACCGCGAGCGCCGCCTCTGCCGAGGGCGACGACACCCCGCCCGTAGAGGGCGCAGACCGCGACCGTGCTGTGGCAAAGACTGGGGCACCGGACGCGGGGCGGCACGGGTCAGCATGGCCTGCAGACGATGGCGGGCCTTCACACGCAGCGCCCTCAAACCCAGCGCCTTCGAACATAACACCTTCCGGCGCAGCGCCTTCCGAGGCAGCGCAGCCGGATCCTCCTCCCGAGGATGCCTTCGCGCATCACGCCCACGCCGGGCCTCGGCCTGCGGGGGAGTACCCGCGTGGGCAGGACACCGCATCGGCCGGAGAGCCGCCGGGGAGGCTACGCGGGATGGCGCCGGGGCGTTGCTGGGGACGGTGCCGGGGTTGTTGCTGGCGACCGGGCAGATGCTGCCCGTCACCAGCGTGCACCGCCTCGCCCGCACCTCGGCTCTGGTGCGGCTGGTCATGGACGCCGAGGGGCAGGTGCTCGACATGGGTCGCAAAGTCCGCCTGGCCACCCCCGCCCAACGACGAGCCGTCTTCGCCCGGTATGCCACCTGCTGGGTCGACGGCTGCCCACTCCCGGCGACAATGTGCCAGATCGACCACGCCGACAACTGGAGCACCGGCGGACTGACCGACCTGAAGCTGCTCGGTCCGGCCTGCCAGTTCCACAACCGTGACCGCTACCAGCACCCCCACCGCTACACCCGCCGCAAAACCGGCACCGACCGCTGGGCCTTCACCTACCACCGACTTGGAGCCACACGGCTACGGAAATGACGACCATGGCCGACGCGAGGGATCGACGGATCGAGGGAGCGGAGCGGAAGGAAGCGAGGACCGCAGCGAAGGCCCAGCGGAGCGGGCTTCGCGAGGACCGGAGGTTGCTTCCGGCGCAGTGACCGGGGCCAAGGCCGTGCGCCGTGCGCCGGCTCAGCCGAGGCCCGCAAATCCTGCGCCGCCTCGGCCGAGGCCCGCAAGCCGGGCGCAGGTTCGGCCGAGGTCGTGAGCTAGTCGAACAGCCCCGGCGGGGGAACGGGGGAGAGGACGGCGTCGCCGTCGTGGATGGGAGGGGCGCCCGCGACCAGGCGGGTCAGGTCCTCGTCCGCCAGGCATCGCGCCTGGGTGAGGCCGCCCGCCGCCTTCCTGGTGAGCGCCTCGATGGGCAGGTCGCCGCGCGAGGCCGCCAGGACGACGTTGCCGAATCTGCGTCCACGCAGGATGCCGGGCTCGGCCAGTAGCGCGGCATGCGGGAAGACCCGGCTCACGGAGGAGGCGACCCGCTTCACGAACGGCAGGCCCTTGCCGTCCGCCACGTTGATCAGCGCCATGCCGGAGGAGCGCAGGACGCGGGCGATCTCCGTCATGTACTGGACGGTCGCCAGCTCGACCGGCATCGTCGCGCCCGAGAACGCGTCGAGCACGAACAGGTCGGCCGAGTCGTCACCGAGACCTGTCGTCGCCGCGCGGCCGTCCACCACCCGGACCTTCATCCGGGGCACCGACTTGAGGTTGAGCTGGTCGCGTACGAGCTGGACCAGCCCGGCGTCGGGTTCCACGACGATGTGCCGGGAGCCGGGCCGTCGCGCGGAGATGTACCGCGGGATCGTGCAGGCCCCGCCGCCGATGTGGACGGCGTCGAGCGGGCCTTCGGGCAGGCAGTCGATCACACTCGCCATGAGCTGCGTGTATGAGAAGTCCAGATAGGTGGGATCGGTCAGGTCGACGTACGACTGAGGCACGCCGTCCCTGATCAGCATCCACCCGTCGGGCCGGTCGAGGTCGCGCAGGAGCTCCACCTCGCCGAAGGTCACCGGATAGCGGCCTGGCAACGGTTCTCTGCTCCTTGCCACCTATGACTCCTTTCGCGTGATATGAGAACCGTATGCGGAACAGGGCCCTGCTCGCCCTCGTCATGGTCGCCGCGGCCATCTTCGTCTTCGGCGTTGCCGGACTCATTGTCTCCGGCATGCAGGATCCGGCCTCGGACTTCGTCGCCGCGCCGCGGGGGACGTCCGCGCCCGGCGGCCCGCAGACGCTCCAGCTCCGCCCGGTGTCATCTCCCGAGCCGTCTCCCGCGAGCTCTCCGGAGGGCTCTCCGGACGAGACGGCCGCCGCCTACTTCCAGGCCTGGGTCAAGAGCGACTACGACGCCATGCGCGAGCTGGTCGAGGATCCCCCGGACGACTTCGCGGACCAGCACCGCGAGTTCGAGGACGCCGCCCTCTCCAAGTCGCTGCGGATCACGGTGGGCACCATCGTACGCACCGGGGAGGAGACGGCCGAGATCCCCTTCACCCAGGAGCGCGACGAGCAGGACGCCGGCACCTGGCGCTTCGACTCCAGTCTGCAGCTGGCGGTACGCGACCTCACCTGGAAGGTCGTCTGGTCGCCGTCCGTCCTGCATCCGGAGATCCAGCCCGGCGGCAGTCTCGTGAGGACCGAGCCGGACGTGGGGCCGCTGCGGCCGGTGACGAGGGGAGGGCGGGAGTTCCCGCGGGACTCGGGCGCCGAGGCGTACCTCGACAACCTGGTGAGCCAGGGGGTGGCGCCCGCGACGGGGGTGGCCGTGGGATGGGCGCTGGAGGTCGACAACCCGGGCATGCCGGCGAAGACCGTTCTGTCCTACAAGCCGGAGAAGCCGCCGGCCGGCGTACGGACCACCATCGACTACGCGGTGCAGGCTGCGGCGGCCCGGGCGCTCGACGGCGTGCAGCGGGGCGCCGTCGTGGCCATACGGCCGTCCACGGGGGAGATCCTCGCGGTCGCCGACCGGCTGGGCGGCCGGGCGGCGTTCGAGCGTAAGTACGCCCCCGGCTCCACGTTCAAGACGGTCACGGCGGCCGCCCTGCTCGCCAACGGGCTGTCCCCCGACAGCACGGTGGAGTGCCCGGCGTCCTACCAGATCCCCTTCAACCGGTCGATTTCGAACTACCACAACGAGGACCACGGGACGGTCACGCTGCGCCAGGCGTTCGCCCTGTCGTGCAACACCACGTTCGCCCGGCTGACGGTCGAGCGGCTGAACGGCGACACGCTGGTCGACCAGGCCAGGGCGTTCGGCTTCGGCGTGCAGGGGGAGAGCGCCGGCACGAGCACGTGCGGCAGCCTGGGGCGGCCGGCGAACCAGGACGCGCTCGCCGAGGACTCCTTCGGACAGGGCACCGTGGAGGCGACCCCGTTGTGCATGGCGCTGGTCGCCGCCGCGGTGGAGAGCGGCGAGTGGCGGCCGGCCCGCCCTCTGGCGGACGAGGCGCCGCAGGGGGAGCTGCCGCAGAGCGTGCCCCTGCCGTCCAACGTGGCGGAGGGACTGCGCTCGCTGATGAGCGCGGTCACGATCGACGGGACCGCCGCCGGCTCCGATCTGCCCCAGGGCACCGCGGGCAAGACCGGCACCGCCGAGGACTACCGGGGCGGGCAGGACCACGCCTGGTTCATCGGCTACCGGGGCGACCTCGCCTTCGCCGTGTTCGTCGAGCACGGCGGCACCGGCCGCGGCGCCGCCGTACCCGTCGCCGCACGGTTCCTCAGGGCCCTGTGATCACACACCGGGCCAGGCGAACCTGTGGGTGTGGATCCCGAAGTAGGTGAACGCCTCGGCCCTGGTGACGCCCGGCACCCGCTTGACGTGGTCGTTGAGCACGCTGAGCAACTCGGCGGGCTCCCGGCACACCACCTCGGCGAACAGGTCGAACGAGCCCGCCGTGAGCACCACGTAGATCACGCCGGACAGCTCGCTGATCCGGTCGGCGACCTCGTGCACGTCGCTGTCGACGCGGACGCCGATCAGCGCCATGACCGGCAGGCCCAGCGCCATCGGGTCGGTGACGCCGACGATCTGCACGACCCCCTCGTCGCGGAGCCGCTGCACCCGTTGCCGTACGGCGGGAGCCGACAGGCCGGTGGCCTCGGCGAGCGCGGTGTAGGAGGCCCTGCCGTCCCGCTGCAGCTCGCGCAGCAGGACCCGGTCGACCTCGTCGAGCGTCATGAGACCAGGTCCGCCACGGCAGCGGCGAACACCTCGTGGTGGAGGTCCACGTCCGCCTCGGTGGTGGCGGGGGACATCAGCGCCATGTTGTGGAACGGCGTGAGCAGCACGCCCCGGTTGGCCAGGTAGACGTGCAGGTAGTCGTCCAGGTCGGGGTCGCCGGCCGCGTTCGACTCGCCGCCGTTGCGCGGCGCGGGACGGGTGAAGCGATACTCGGCGCGCGCCCCGAGCTGCGTGACCGACCACGGCAGGCCGTGCGCGTCGATCACCTCCTGGACGCCCTTGGTGAAGCGGGTCGCCAGCTCGGTCATGGCGGCGAACGCGTCGTCGGTGAGCACGTGTTCCAGGGTGGCGCGCATCGCGGCGACCGACAGGGCGTTGCCGGCCAGCGTGCCGCCGACACCGCCCATGTCGACCAGGTCGAGCCCGTCCATCGCCTCGACGCGCGCGGCGACCTCGGCGGACAGGCCGTAGCCGCCGCTCGGGATGCCGCCGCCGATCGCCTTGCCGATCGTGACGATGTCGGGGGTCAGGTCCCACGCCCTCGTGCAGCCGCCCGGGCCCGCCGAGAAGGTGTGCGTCTCGTCGTTGATCAGCAGGCTGCCGTACCGCCGGGTCAGCTCCCTGACGCCCTCCAGGTAGCCGGGCTCGGGCAGCACGATGCCGATGTTGGTGAGGGCGGGCTCCATGAGGACCGCCGCGACGTCGCCGTACGCCAGCTCGCGCTCCAGCGAGGGCAGGTCGTTGAACTCCACGACGCGTGAGGTGACGGTGGGATCGACCGGAGCGCCGACGTTGCCCTCGCGGGACACCTGCCGGCCGTCCGGGCCGACCACGAGCAGCACCTCGTCCACGCTGCCGTGGTAGCAGTAGCTGTTCACGAGGATCCTGGGCCTGCCGGTGATCGCCCTGGCCAGCCGGATCGCCCATCGGTTGGCGTCGGTGGCCGTCAGCGAGAAGCTCCAGTAGGGCACGCGGAACCGGCGGCCCAGCTCGGCGCCGACCCAGGCGGCGTCCTCGGTCGGCATCATCACCGTGGCGCCGCCCCGGCGGCCGAACCGGTCGGCGACGGCCTGCACGGTCGCCTGAGGGGAGTGCCCGGCCATCGCGCCGGTGTCGCCGAGGCAGAGGTCGACGTACTCGTGGCCGTCCAGGTCGGTGACCCGGGCGCCGCGGGCCTCGGCCAGGTAGAGCGGGAAACCCGCGGCCGTCTTGTTCATCCACGTCATCGGCACGCCGCCGAACAGGTGACCTCTCGCCTGCTCGTACGCGGCGGCCGAGCGCGGGTTGCGCCTCCGGAACGCGTCGCGCTCGCGGTCGAGCAACCGGGCCAGCCGACTACGGTCGATCATCATCCCTGCCTCAGAAAAGATCGCTGCAATCCGTATAAACCCACGGAATCTGAAGCAAAGGTACACAATCGGATTCGAATCGTCAGCAGTCTGCCCGTGATGAGCTTCTCGGACGTGGGACCTACCCTTGCGGCCTGAAAAATGTTCTCTTGAGGTGCTATCTAGGCGGAAACCCTTCACATAGATGCCCTGATGTGAGGGAATCATCTCGTTTCCCAGTATGACGCGGAGGCGAAATGGACCCCACCACTGTGCACGACGCCCTCGCACGGCACCTGCTCGTGGACGGCTACCGCCTCGTGCTCGACCTGGACAGGAGCGCCGGCTCCTGGCTGGTCGATGCTCGGGACGGCCGGAGATACCTCGACTTCTACACGTTCTTCGCGTCGTCGCCGCTCGGGGTGAACCCGTTCGCCGACGACCCGGAGTTCGTCGCACTGCTCGGCCGGGTGGCCGCCAACAAGCCGGCCAACTCCGACATGTACACCGTCCACCTCGCCGAGTTCGTGGAGACGTTCCGGCGGGTGCTCGGCGACCCCGAGCTGCCGCACCTGTTCTTCGTCGAGGGCGGGTCGGCGGCCGTGGAGAACGCGCTCAAGTGCGCCTTCGACTGGAAGAGCCGCTGGAATGAGGCCCACGGCCGCCACCCCGGCCTCGGCACGCGCGTCCTCCACCTCACGCGGGCCTTCCACGGCCGGGGCGGCTACACGCTCTCGCTCACCAACACCGACCCCGTCAAGACCGACAGGTTCCCCCGGTTCTGCTGGCCGCGCGTGGACGTCCCCGCCATCCACTTCGGGGACGTCGAGCGGGCGGAGGAACGGGCGCTCGCGCAGGCCAGGGAGGCGTTCGAGCGGTTCCGTCACGACATCGCCTGCTTCATCGCCGAGCCCATCCAGGGCGAGGGCGGCGACAACCACATGCGCCCCGAGTTCCTCCAGGCGATGCAGGCGCTCTGCCACGAGTACGAGGCCCTGTTCGTCGTGGACGAGGTGCAGACCGGCGTCGGCCTGACCGGCACCCCCTGGGCGTACCAGCAGCTCGGCCTGGCCCCCGACATCGTGGCCTTCGCGAAGAAGGTCCAGGTCGGCGGCATCATGGCGGGCCGCAGGGTGGACCTCGTGCCCGACAACGTGTTCCGGGTCAGCGGCAGGATCAACTCCACCTGGGGCGGCGGCCTGGCCGACATGGTGCGCTCCCGCCGGATGCTGGAGATCATCGAGCGCGACGCCCTGATCCCGAGGGCGGCCATCCTGGGCGAGAAGCTGCTGGGCGCCCTCCAGGGCCTGGAGGCCGAGGGCCTGGTCGCCAACGCGCGCGGACGCGGGCTGATGTGCGCCTTCGACGTTCCCGACCCCGGCGGCCTGGTCGCCCGGCTCCGGGAGGAACGCGCGATCCTGGTCCTGCGCTGCGGCGAGCGGTCCGTACGGCTACGCCCTGCCCTGTCCGTCCAGCCGGACGAGCTTGAGTACGGCCTGGCCGGGCTGCGCGCCGTCCTCGCCGGGGATCGGACCGGGGATCGGGCCGGGGGCTGACGGCGCGGGTGGCGCGGGTTCGCCGCGCCACCGGCAGATGGCCGTCATCCTCGAGTCCACGCCCAGCTTCGCGTAGATGCGGTTGACGTGGTTCTTCACGGTCTTCTCGCTCAGGAACAGCAGCCGCGCGATCTCGCCGTTGGAGTGACCGGTCGCGATCAGCTCCATGACCTCGGCCTCGCGCTTGCTCAGCCCCATTCCGGTGCGGTCGTCGATTCTCATCCGGCCTCCGTAGAAGACGATCAGAGATCGCCGAGGCCCCCGCACGGCGGTTGTGAGGCAGCATAACCCGCATCGTCCACCTTTGGGGAAAAGTGCACTGACTTGCCCGGGTCAATGCCCCCCGTGGATCGTGACGGTCTCGAGATGCGGATCGGCGGCGATCTCGGCCGCGGTGAAGCGTTCAGTCACCCACCCGCCGCGCGAGAACAGGGCCGTCTGGTCGGCGTGGTGGGGTGACGCGGGGTTGGCGGACAGGGAGTAGGTGAGGACGGTACGTGTGCGCGGGCCGCCGGGGGTGAGCTCGACGGCCATCATGAAGCTGGATCCGGTGTTCACCTCCGGGTAGCGTCCGTCCGTGCCCAGCGGCCCGCCCGTGCGCACCCGGTCGAAGCAGCCCTCCCCTTCGGTGCAGCCGGGAATCGGGATCGAGGAGTAGCTCTGCGCCTGCCCGGGGGTGAGCGTCAGCGGAATCCGGTTCGACCGGAAGAACAGCGCGGCGTCGGCGAGGGCCTGCCGCACCGCCGGGTCATCGATCTTCAGCCCTCTCGGGGTGGTCAGCGGACGCGCGGGGTCGAAAGGCACCCGCCACATGGGACGGCCCAGCCGGGTGAAGATTTCGCGCCACAGGATGGCGCCCTCGCCGTCCAGGGCGGCCCGCCCGTCCCACCTCTCCAGCGTCCTGCAGGCCTCGTGGCCGAGCTCGGGATGGGTACGGCACAGCTTCAGCAGGTCGTCGCGCATCAGCTCGAAGGTCAGGTTGCGCTTGCCGTGCACCGTGGCCTGCAACGTCTCCAGCGTGAAGCCGGGCGCGCCGAGCCCGTCGGCCCCGGACAGCCGCTGGGCGATCATGTCGAGGCTGACCCGGGGGCGCGGCTCCAGTTCGGTGCCCGTCTCGCCGTACGCCTGGGGATAGCCGGTGAGCGGCTTCTCCGGGTTCGTCATCCAGTAGGTGTTGTTGGAGTTGGCGACGTAGTCGTCCCGGACCAGCCTCGGCTGCGTACCCGGCCCGAAGATGCCCGGCACGACGGCGTCGCCGTCCCTGCCCCACAGGCACGCGGAGGTCGAGCCGTCCAGGACGTACGCGTCGAGGCCCGGAACGGGCGAAGGCTTGGCGCAGCGCTTCGCCTCGGCGTCGGTGACGTGCGGGACGACCGAGGTGTCGGCGAAGTAGGCGGTGCCGCTCACGTCGGTGGCGAGGGTGTGGACGAACGGCATCCCCTGGTGGGTCCGCTGGGCCTCACGCAGCTCGTCGAGGCTGCCCGCCCTGGCCATCGCCAGCCATTCGTCGGCCGCCCGCAGGTTGGCGGCGTTCGCGTCGGCCAGCGCGTACGCGGCCTCGCCGGTCCGTCCGACCGCGAGCACCGGGCCGTAGCGGGAGGTGAGGAGGGTGTGGCCGGAGAGGGTGCCGTCCGGCAGCGCGACCTCCACCTCCTGCTCGCCCATCGGCTCCGCCCGGCCGTCGACCGTGTAGCTGTGGCCGCCCGCGAGTTCCAGTCGGTAGACGGTGAAGCGCTGCGCATGGGAGACGGTGTGGGTCCAGGCGACCTTGGCGTTGTGGCCGATCTGGACGACCGGGGTGCCGTACAGGCTGCCGCCGGAGACGTCGAGCACGCCGGGGATCGTGAGCTGGACCTGGTAGAAGCGGCGGATTCCCTGCCAGGGGAAGTGCGGGTCGGCCAGCACCATGCCGCCGCCCTCGCGGGTGGCCTTACGGCCGAGCGCCCAGGCGTTGCTGCCCGCCGCCGGCGGCTCAGGCTTCGGTCTCTCGGCTTCGGCCATGCCGGTGATGGCCTCCTTCAGGCTGGAGCTGGAGACCATCCGGCTGAGGTCGAGCAGGTTGTTCCACATGTCGGTGGCGGTGATCGGGCCGACCCACGCCTTGCCCCGGCATCGGGGATCGGGCAGGTTCGCCACCCCGGTGTCCTCCAGGTAGCGGTTGTATCCGGCGACGTAGCCGTCCACCAGGCGGCGCAGCTCGTCGCTCGGGCCGACCGGCGCGGGCCGGGCCAGCAGCCGCCGTACGACGCCCGAGGCGGCGACGCTCTTGTAGTAGACGTCGCTGGTGAGGTTGGCGACCGGCTTGGGGTCGTCGGACTCGGCCTCCGGGCCGAAGTAGCGGGAGCGCTCGCCGCGCAGGGTCACCACCCAGGAGGCCAGCGTGCACAGGTTGTCCTGGGCGAAGGCGTAGCCGTATCCGAAACCGAGGCCGCCGTAGTCCTTGGCGGTGATGTGCGGGATGCCGTATTCGGTACGCCGGATCGTGGCCGAGTATCCCGCGTCGGCCGCCTCCGCCGGGGACACGGGAGGGGCGAGCAACGCCAGCGAGATCGCCGCGGCAGGCACGAGCTTCATGGGAGCTCCTATTCGAAACGCGCGTTGTCGGGCGTGGTCATGCGCCGCAGCAGCGGCAGCGTGGTGAGGATCACCAGGAGGGACGCGGCCAGGCCGCCGCCGAGGGAGGCGAAGTAGACGGGGCCCGGCATGGCCGTCGACGCGCTCTTCATCGCGAGGGCGTCGATGAGCGGCTCGGCCACGCCGAAACCGGCGACCGCGGCGAGCGTGGCGGCCAGCACGAGCGGCAGCGCCGACTCCAGCAGCACCACCGCGGCCAGAGTGCGCGTGGGCGTGCCCGCCAGCCGCAGCAGGGTGAACGGCTGCCTGCGCTCCACCAGCCCGCCGCCGGCCGCGACCACGAGGCCGCAGGCGCCCGCGACCAGGGTGAGCCCGACCATGGCCAGCGCGACGTTCTCCGCCCGGGTGTACAGGTCCGCCCTGACCTGGGCGATCTCGGCGAAGGTCATCGGCGCTTCGACGGTGTAACCGGCCAGCAGGGTGCGCAGCCGCTCCAGTGTCGCCGTGTCCGGCGTGGTGATCATGACGGCCGCCAGGTCGAGTCCGTCGGCGGAGGCGGTCGGGCTGTCGGGGCCCGCCAGCGGAAGGAGCCTGTCGACGGTGAGCGGGTTGTCGGCGCCGACGATGCGGGCGAAGTTGCCCGCCACGGCGTGCGTGCTTGCGGGGCAGCGGCCGAGGACGGGGAAGAGGGCCAGGCCGGCGCACTCGACGACGTACGGCGTGGGCGGCGGGCCGTCGGGCCGTGGGGGGACCTTCCCCGCGTCCGTCCGGCCGTAGATCGGCAGCGCCTCCACACCCGGATAGGTGTGCAGCCGGGCGAGCAGCTCCGTCGCCGCCCGCGGTGACAGGCCGGGGACGCCCGGCCGATCGAACGTGGCGCCCAGGACGTCGTTGAGGGTGCCCCCGGCCACCTTCTGCTGGCCGGCGACCACAGCAGGCACGAGGGCCGCGATCGTCGTCCCGATGAACACCGCCAGCACCAGCCCGCTCACCGACCGGAAGGCGGTCTTCGGATCGGCGGCCAGGCGCCGCGCGGCCAGCAGCGTCGCCCCGCCCCGGGTCAGCCGGGCGGCCAGGCGCGCGGCGACCATGGTCAGCCAGGGCCCGGCCAGCATCAGCCCGACCATGATCAGCGCGAGCGCGACGACGGCCAGAAGCTCGTCGGGCTTGCCGTTCCGATACACCGGGCCCGCGAACATCCCCAGTCCCACCAGCAGCGGGATCACCCGCCACGCCCGCGGCGGGGACGCGGCGGTCTTCCTCGCCACGCCGAGCGGCGAGATCCGCACCCGGCGCAGCGACCACAGGGCGGCGCAGGCCGCCACCACCGGCACGCCGCCGAGCACGGCCGCGTACTGCCAGGCGTGCGGGGCGACCAGGTCGGGGAAGAACCGCGCACCGGTGATCCGCACCCCGGCCACTGCAGGCCGTACGAGTTGGAAGATCGCGAGGCCCGTCAGCGCGCCGGCCAGCGCGCCCAGCGCCGCGTCCACCGCCGCGAGCACGTTGATCTGCCGCGTGGTGGCGCCGACCAGGCGGATCGCCGCGAAGCGGGTCTCGCGGCGAGCCGCGGCCAGCCGGGTGGCGGTGCCCACGAGCACCAGCAGTGGGACGATCAGCCCGACCGCGGCGACGCCGAAGGCGAACCGGTAGACGTCCCCGCTGTCGTCGACGGCGGGCATGGTGCCGACCTCGTCGACCTGCCTGGCGCCGGGCAGGGCGGCGACCTGATCCGGCGTCCGTCCCACCACGGCGACCAGCTCGCCGGGCCCGGACAGCGCCGCGTCGCCGATCAGCCCGGCGCGCGTGCCGGGGAAGCGGGCGGCCAGCTCCTCAGGCGGCGCCGAGTCCAGCAGCCCGGCCAGCGCGGGCGAGGCGTAATACTGCCCGGGGCCGGGCATGCGGGACAGGCCGGGGACGACGGGCGCCCGCGTGCCGAGCGCGGCGGCGTCGAGCCTCTTGATCGTGCGGCCCGCGTAGAAGTCCTCGCGGTAGCTCCACAACGCGCCGTCGGCCGTCGCGTCGAGGGCCCAGCCGCTGGGCGCCGAGCCGGTCGTGCACTCCCAGCAGGGACGGCCGTCGGTGGCCTGGAACGCGTTGAACAGCGACAGCGTGGCCAGCAGCACCGCGACGCCGGCCGCCACCCCGACGACGATCATCGCCAGCCTGGCCACCGCCTCCCTGCCGCTGCTCAGCGACAGCCGCAGGCCCAGCCGGATCATCGGACGGCCCCGGTCGTATACGGGTCGAAGACCCGGCCGTCGCGCACCACGACCTCCCGGTCGGCGCAGGCGGCGACCCGGGCGTCGTGGGTCACCACGATCACGGTCGCGCCCTCCTCGCGGGCCAGGCCCACCAGCAGGTCCATCACGTGCTCGCCCGTGAGCGTGTCCAGCGCGCCGGTGGGCTCGTCTGCGAACACGACCCGCGGCCGCGTCACCAGCGCTCTGGCGATCGCCACGCGCTGCGCCTGCCCGCCGGACAGCTCCCCGGTGCGCCGGCCGCCCAGGCCGGCCAGCTCCAGCCGTTCGAGCCATTCGGCCGCGCGCCGCTCGGCGTGCTTCCTCCGGGTGCGGCCCAGCAGCAGCGGCAGCATCACATTGTCGGCCGCGGTCAGCTCCGGCACGAGCTGGCCGAACTGGAAGACGAAGCCGAAAGCGGTGCGCCGCAGCTCGCTGCGGCGGCCGTCGTCGAGGGTGTCGAGGCGGCGTCCGTCGAACCACACCTCGCCGCTGTCCGGTGTGAAGATGCCGGCCAGGCAGTGCAGCAGCGTCGACTTGCCCGACCCGCTGGGGCCCATGATCGCCACGACCTCGCCCGCGGCCACCGACAGGTTCGCCTCGCGCAGCGCGACCGTGCTGCCGTAGGAGCGGCTGACCTCCCGAGCCTCGACGATCACGACGTACGCACCATCTCGGCCAGCGCGCCCAGCCGGGCCTGGGTGACGTCGATCCACCGCAGGTCCGCCTCCAGGTGGAACATGGCGTGATCGGCCAGCAGGGCGTCGGTCAGGGAGCCGCCGCGCTTGACCTCCGTGAGTTCCCGCATGCGCCGCATATGCGTGGCGCGCTGCGCGTCCAGGTAGCCGGCCGCGTCACGGCCCAGCATCAGCGCCAGCACGACCTTGGTGAACAGCACCGTCTGCAGGTACGGCTCGGCCGCGACCGGCTCGGTCAGCCACGTGGCGACCTCCTGCCGGCCCAGGGGGGTGATGGCGTAGCGCTTGCGGTCCGGCCCGTCGCCCGGCTCGCTCTGCCCGGTGACCTTGCCGTCCCTGGCCAGGCGGCCGAGCGTGGAGTACACCTGCCCGAAGGGCAGCGGCCTGCTGCGGCCGAAGAAGGTGTCGTAGTCGCGTTTCAGGTCGTATCCGTGGCTCGGCTCCCGCTCCAGCAGGCCGAGCAACGCGAGGGGTACGGTCATGCCCACAGGCTATATCCCGAGTGTATACACGCGGCGCATAGCCATTGATAAAAAAGCGAACGGCCGGTCCGCAAGGACCGGCCGTTCGCCGCTGGGGTGAGTGATGGGACTTGAACCCACGACATCCAGGACCACAACCTGGCGCTCTGCCAGCTGAGCTACACCCACCATGTGCGCCGTTCGAGGCGTACGAAGAAAGTGTAGCGGCATTTCGGAGTTGTTCGCGCCTCAATACCGCCACGTGCGGAGGTCAGGGCCCGGAGACGGCCTCCGCGACCTCGCGGGCGGTGGCGGAGTCGGGGCCGGGCTGCGGCACGAAGACAGCGGCGCGGTAGTAGCGCAGCTCCCGGATGCTCTCGGTGATGTCGGCCAGCGCCCGGTGCCCGCCCTGCTTCTCCGGAGAGGCGAAGTAGACCCGGGGATACCAGCGGCGGGCCAGCTCCTTGATCGACGAGACGTCGACCATCCGGTAGTGCAGGAACGTGTCCACCAGCGGCATGTCCCTGGCGATGAAGGCGCGGTCGGTCGCGATGGAGTTGCCGCACAGCGGCGCCTTCTTGGCCTCGGGCACATGGGAGCGGATGTAGTCGAGCACGACGGCCTCGGCCTCCGCCAGGGTCACCCCCGACGCGAGGGCCCGCAGCAGTCCCGAGGCCGTGTGCATCTCCCGCACGACCTCGGACATCTGCTCCAGCGTCTCGGCGGGGGGCTTGATGACGACGTCCACGCCCTCATCCAGCTGGTTCAGCTCGCTGTCGGTGACGATACAGGCCACCTCGATCAGCGCGTCACGGCCGAGGTCGAGCCCGGTCATCTCACAGTCGATCCAGACCAGCGGGTCAGTCATGGCTCAAGAGTAATGCTGAAGGGTAAATGGGGACGTCACTGAGACTGAAGAGAGTCCTCCACGCGCTTGAGGACCGACTGGTCCAGGTTGTCCGGCACCGAGACGTACAGCATCGCAGGACGGGCGTTCTGACCGCGGTCCACCAGGACGATCGCGCCCTTCTCCTTCTTCCACTTCAGGCCGTTGGCCTCGGCGACCTTGGTGAAGTCCATCTCGAACTCGATGACCCAGCCCTGCTTGCCGCTCACGGTCAGCGCCTCGTTGCGCAGGATCTTGTGGTCATGCGGGATGCCGTAGAAGTCCTGGTCGAAGGTGAGCAGCAGGGTCTGGGACAGCTGCCCCAGACCCTGGGAGCCGCTGTAGGGGTAGATCTGGGGCACCTCGGCGGTGTAGACGCTGCCGACCCAGTCGTTGCCCCTGCCGTCGTAGTTCGCCTGGGACGTCGCCGTGCAGCCGCTCGTCCACAGCGGACTCCGCTGGTCGGCGGGGTTGTTGATGTCCTTCGACTCCGGCACCTGCCACTTGTCGCCCGGGTACGCGTACGACAGGCCGGTCACCGGGTCCTTGATGCGGTCGCCGGACGGCTGGGGGAGCTGGGGCAGCGGCGGCGCGGACTGCTGCGGCTCCTGCTCGGGCGGCACGGTCTGGTCGAGCTGCGGGGCCGTCGCGGTGGTGTCCGGCCGGGCGTTGGCCGTGTAGGCGCGATCGCGCAGGACGATGACCGCACCACCGATGACCAGCGCGAGCACCACCACCGTCGCGATGCCGCCCACGATCCACGGCCAGACCGGGGCCGTACGCCGCGGCGCGCCGAACTCGGGCATCGGAAGCTGCGCCGTCTGGTTCACAGGTCCCCATTGGGGCTGCGTCTGCTGTGGGGCCTGCAGCGGTGCCTGCTGCGGGGCCTGAGGCGCCCCGGCCTCCTGCCCGGGAGCGTGGGTGGCGTCGGTCCACTGGGTGCCGTCCCACCATCGCAGGAGAGGGGAGCCGTACGGGTCCGGATACCAGCCGGCGGGGGTCGTCGTCATGCGCGCCACACTAATGAAATCAGCATTTGTAGGTGAAACTTGCCTTGTCCTGGATCGGCTTTCCGGACGTCGTGGGGGACAGGACGCGGAGCGTGGCCGTGCCCTTGAACGACCCCGCTCCGGTCACCTTCCAGTGCAGGGGGAGGTCCACCGACGTGTCTCCCGAGGAGGTGCGCTGCTCCCCCTCCAGCGGCTTGCGGCCGTCGCTGCGGATCCAGAGGTAGCGGATCGACCCGGCCTCGCCGTTGGTGGTGACGACGCCGACGAAGTCGGCCTGGCCGTCGCAGCGCACCGTCTTCTTGGGCGCCTTGACGTCGACGTCGCTCACCGCGAGCGGCGCGCCGGGCGTCTGGCGCAGCCACAGGATCACCGCCGCGATCAGGATCGCCAGCAGCAAGGTCCCCGCCCAGGCCGTCGAACGCCTCCGGCGCCGCCGGGGAGCCGGACCGCGGGTTTGGGTGGCCGTGATGGAGGCGGAGGTCTGCCCGGCCCGCCAGATCTGCGCGGCCGTGGTCTCGGTCGGGACCCCGGGCCCGAACCGCATCATCACGTCGCCGGGGCCGTCCGCCGCGTCCGGCAGGTCGAGCAGGGTCACCGCCTCCCCGCCGGAAGAACCGGCGGCCAGGGCGGCGGCAGGGCCGATGGGGAGATCGGGGGACGCGGGCGCGGACAGGCCGTGGGCCGCGTGGGCCAGCCCTTCCCTGCCCACCCCGGGGAACGCGTCGCGCTCGGCGAGCAGCGTGTCCCGCGCGGCGGCCAGTCCGTGGGCCGCGGCGGCCGACGCGTGCCGCAGCGCCGCCGCGGCGTGTCCCTGACCGCAGTTCGCGGCCAGCGCGCCGGCGAGCGCGGCCCAGGCCGCCACGTCCTGCTCCGCGGACGCGTGCTCGCCCCGCAGCGCCCGCAGCAGGCCGCGCTCGGCCAGCAGCACCGAGCCGTCCTCGCCGATCACGATGGTCCCCGCGTGCAGCGCGCCGTGGGCCGCCCCGGCGGCGTGCACGGTGAGCAGCGCCTGCGCGGTCTCCAGGAGCACGGTCGCCGCGCCGCCCGGGTCCAGGCGGCCGGCGGCCATCAGGTCGGCGACGGCCGGCGTCGCCCGTGTGGTGATCAGCCAGACCTCGTCGCGCGCGGCCACCAGGTCGATCACGGGCAGCAGCCCGATCGGCCCGCCCGACTGGAGACGCACGTCGGCGCCGACCGTCGCGACGAGCCGCTCGCGTGCCCCGGCCGTCGCGACGGCCGGGGGATCGAATAACAGCGCGCCGGACGGCCGTCCGTCGGGGGACACGGCGTCCGCCCAGGTGCCGACCTCGCTGCGCCGGGTGCGGCCGGTGAGCCGGTGCCCCGCGACCGTCGCGCCTTCTCGCATCTACCGCCGCCTTCGGTGCCGTCCGCGCATGCGTCCCATGGCCAGTGTGGCGGGAACGAGGCCGATCGTCACCAGGGCGGCGGCGAGCCCGCCCGTCGGAGTATCAGAAGGAGGGGTGGGCGAAAACGTCAGCACGGGCGGGTCGTCGGGAGTGCTGGTCGGCCGCGTCGGCGTCGGCTGGCTGGTGGAGGGCTGCGCCGTCGGCTGAGTGGGCCTGGTGGTGGGCGTGATGGTGGGCCGGGTAGTGGGCCGTGTCGTGGGCGGGTTGCTGGTCTGGGCGGGGCTGGGCCGCGTGCTCGTCGGCGTGTTGCCGCGCGGGTCCACCGTGACCGAGTCGTCCGAGGGCACGGGCTTCGGCGACGGCCTCGGCTTCGGGGTCCGCCTGATGGTCGGCGTGGGCTTCGGCTTCGCGGTCGTCGAGAGGCTGGGCCTGGGGGTCGCCCGCTGGGTCGCGCTGGGCCGCACGGTCGGCGGCGTCGTCGGCGGGGTGCTCGGCTCCTGGCCGGTGGCGGCCGGGGTGGGGGTGGCGTCCTCGGGCTGCTCGACCGGCTCGTCGGTGGGCTCGCCGCCGGAGTCGTCCTCCACCTCGATCGACGAGGGATCGATCGCGGGCGGGCTCGACGTCTCGATCGTCGTCCCCGCCTGCAGGGTCGTGCCGCCGCTCACGGTCTGGACCAGTGCCACCGTTCCGCCCGCGATCACGACCATTCCGGCCAGGGTCAGGCCGATCTTCATGCGGGTCTGGCTCAGCAGCCCGCCGAGCTTGGTCTCGGCCAGCGCGGTGCCGGTCTCGGGGTCGTTCTCCCTCAGCGGGAAGAACGGCACGAGCAGACCGGCGAGCGCCGCGAGCCGGCGCCGTCCGCGCTCCTCCCAGGCCGGGCCGTACGCGCCGGCGGCGATGGTCTCGAGCTCCCGCAGGAACTCCTCGGCCGACGCGAACCGGTCCTCCGGCCGCTTGGCCATGCCGCACTCCACGAGGTCGCGCAGCGGAGGCGGCACCTCGTCGACCGGAGGAGGGGTCGCCTGGTGCTGGCGGGCCAGCGCGGCCATGTTCTGCGCCCGGAAGGGCCGTCCGCCGGTGAGGCACTCGAAGAAGACGACGGTGGCGGCGTAGACGTCGCTCGCCGGTCCGGCCTTGCCGCCCGACCACTGCTCCGGGGCCATGTACGGCGGCGTACCGGCCGCCCTGACCCCCTCGCCGGCCTGCGCCGCGATGCCGAAGTCGACGAGCTTGCTGGTGCCGTCGGCCTCGACCATGACGTTCTCGGGCTTGTAGTCGCGGTGGACGACGCCGATGGAGTGCGCCGCGGCCAGGCCGAGCAGCGAGCCCTTGAGCACGGCGAGCGCGGCCTCGGGACCGGTCGGGCCCTCCGAGCGGAGCATCGCGCGCAGCGAGACGCCGTCGATGAGCTCCATGACGATGGCGGCGCCGCGCGCGGTCTCGACGTACTCGTAGAAGCGCGCCGCGTGGGGGCTGGGGTCCATGGCGGCGAGCAGGCGGGCCTCGTGCCGGAACCGGGCGACGAAGTGCAGGTCCGCCATCATCTCGTCGGACAGGTACTTGATCGCCACAGGGATGTCGTCGGCGTCGTGCCGCGCGAGAATCACCCGCCCGGCGCCCCCGGTTCCGAGTTCACGAATTTCCGTATAGCCGGGGACGCGCCAGGCGCCCGTCTGGCCGTGCATAACGGTCTGTCTCCTCATCGCCTGGGGCCCCCGCCGAATGACGAGACCGTAGCTTAGTGACGCACCGCCTGATGCGCTGAGAAGTCACGATTTAGTCAGACTGGGTTGTCAGTAATAGTCCGATCCCATCCGGTCCTATTTGATGCACGAATCCGTCTGCCGGGTGACCGTGGAGGCGCCGCCCGCCGCGGCAGGGGAGGTCGACGCGGTCACGCCGTACGAGTCGCAGGGCCAGCGCGAGTAGGTATACGAGGTCGTGACGGTGTAGCCGGTCTTGCCCGACAGGCTGACGGTCCGGGTGGACACGGTGGAGCCGCCGCTCGTCCAGGCGAGGTTCAACCGCACCTCGGAGGTGTTGCCGGTGGTGACGGTGATGGTGGACGTGGCCGTCGTCCCGCTGATGGCCAGGCTCTGCACGCGTACCTGGCCGACGGAGGCGGGGCAGGTCACAGTGACCGAACGCGAGGCGGCGCCGCCCGGGGCCGCGGGGTCGGTCGAGGCGCCGAACGTGACGCTCTCGCCGCAGGGGCGGCGCGGGAAGGTGTACGACAGCGTCCGTGTGTAGGTCCTCGCCCCGGACAGGCGGACCGTCTTCGTGCCGCCGTCCGCCGAGGGCGCGGAGAACCGTCCGCTGAGGTCCACCGGGCCGGTGCCGTCGGTGGTCACCGTCACGGTGGCTGTCACAGTGGCTGTCACGGCGGCCGTCGCGGCTCCGGCCGAGGACACGGCCGGTGTGCCGACCCTCAGCGCGGTGACCGAGGTCGGGCACGGCGGAACCTTCGCCGTGGCCTCGCGGGCGCCGCCCGGCGCGGCCGGGCGGGTGGTCACGCTCATGCCCCAGCTGCCCGAGCAGACGCGGCCGAGCCCGCCGGAGACGGTGCGGGTGTAGGACGTCGCGCCGCGGAGGGTGAGCGTGCGGGTGGCGGTCACCGTGCCGTTCGCGGTGAAGCGCACGGTCAGGGTCACCGCGCCCGGCCCGCTCGTCCTGACGGTGACCGTGCCTGCGCCGGTCGCGCCGTCCTCACCGGTTCCGGCTCGGTACGACAGCCCGCCGACATCCAGGTCGGCGACCGTGCTGAGCGACGGAGAGGGCGACGGAGAAGGCGACGGCGAGGGCGACGGGGAGGGCGACGGCTTCACCGACGGTGTGGCCGAGGGCGTCGGAGAGGGCGTCGGGGAGGGTGCTGGAGAAGGCTCCGGCGAGGGCGTGACCGATTCCGTGACGGTCGCGTCCGGGGTCTCCCGGGGCGTCTCGCTCGGTGTCTCGTGCGGAGTCCCGTGCGGCGTCAAGTGCGGTGTCCCGCTCGGTGTCTTCTCGGGGACGACCGGCGACGCGGACGCCGCGACGGTGCGCGTCCCGGCCGAGCCGAGGGCGTACGCGCCGATGCCGCCGCCCGCGACCACGATCAGCACGGCCCCGGCGGTGAGCAGGACACCCCTGCTCCGCAGCGACCGCAGCGCCGTGGTGAACAGCGAGGTACCGACCTCGGGGGGACGCGCCCGGTTCAGCGGGAACGTCGCGGCCAGGGTGGCGGCGAGCGCGGCCAGCCTGCGACGGCCTCGCTCCTCCCAGTCCGGGCCGTACGCCGCCACGGCGGCCCGCTCCAGCTCGGCGACGAACGCCGCCGCGCTCGCCGGCCGCAGCGCGGGGTCCTTGGCCATGCCGCGCGCGACCAGGTGCCGCAGCGGTTCCGGGACCTCCTCGACCGGTACGGGGGCCGTCCTGTGCATGTGCCGGAGGACGGAGTGCTCGGTCGCCCGGTAGGGCCGGTGCCCGGTCAGGCACTCGAAGAAGACCGCGGTCGCGGCGTACACGTCCGACGCCGGCGAGGTGGCCATGCCCGTCCACTGTTCGGGGGCCATGTACGGCGGGGTGCCGGCCGGGGAGCCGGGGGCTCCTCCGGCCCGCACCGCGATGCCGAAGTCGGCGAGCTTGCTCGCCCCGTCGGCGGTGACCAGCACGTTCTCGGGCTTGTAGTCGCGGTGGACGACGCCGGTCGCGTGCGCCGCGGCCAGGCCGAGCAGGGAGCCCTTGAGGACGGCGAGCGCGGCCTCGGCGCCCGTCGGGCCCTGCTCGCGCAGCAGTGCCCGCAGGGTGGGACCGTCGACCAGTTCCATGACGATCGCGGCGCCCCGCCCGGTCTCCAGGTACTCGTAGAGCCGCACCACGTGGGGGTCGTCCAGCTCGACGAGCAGGCGGGCCTCCTGCCGGAAGCGGACGACGAATCCCTCGTCCCGGCGCAGGTCCTCCGACAGGTACTTGATCGCCACCGGGGCGCCGGACCACTCGTGGACGGCGAGGACGACGCGGCCGCCGCCTCCCGCGCCCAGCTCACGCGTCACCGTGTAGCCGGGCACATTCCAGTGCTCGGCGGAACTCATGCGGCCTCCCTGGTCGATGGATGGTCGGCCGTAGTGTCGGTGAAACCGCTTGCAACCCGCTTACAGCCGTGGCCGGCGGTTCGCGACGTGCGGGGGAACCGGGATGCCGGGCGCGAGGCGCGGGTCGGGCTCGGGAGCGCCCCACGACACGGTGAGCGGCAGCACACCCGCCCAGACGGGCAGGTCGTAGTCCTCCTCGTCGTCTACCGGCGGTCCCTGCCGGACCTTCACCGACGCCTCCTCCAGGGACAGGGCGACCACGGCCGTGGCGGCCGTCTCCTTGCGGTCCGGCAGGCGCACGACGTCCCACTGCCCGGGGGCGAGCTGCTCGGTGATGGCCCGCAGGCCGGCGAGTCGTTCCTCCGGGTCGTCCACCATCCGGGCGAGGCCGTAGACCATGGCGGACCGGTAGTTCACGGAGTGATGGAAGGCGGAGCGCGCCAGCACGATGCCGTCGAGGTGGGTCACGGTGACGCAGACCGGGCTGCCGAGCGCGGCACGCAGCGAGGTCGCGCCGGTGGAGCCGTGGAGGTAGAGGGTGTCGCCGATCCGCCCGTATCCGGTGGGGACCACCATGGGGGATCCGTCGGCCACCACGCCGAGATGACAGATGAGACCGGCGTCCAGGATCGCGTACAGGTCGGCGCGGTCGGTGCGGGCGCGGTCTTTCGACCGCCTAAGGGTTGTACGGGCGGTTGTGGAGAGCATGTCCGATAAGTTAGGCCGAAGTGGACCGGCGGAACACGTCCACTCAGTGCCCATATGGAGAGACCACTTTGCGGGGATCACTGTGCGCGTGACCATAGATCTGCCGCTGGCCGTGGACCGCGAGGCCCCGGTGCCGCTCGCCGTCCAGGTGGCCGGTCAGCTGCGGGAGGCCATGCGCACCGGCCGGCTCAGGGCGGGGGAGCGGCTGCCGTCCACGCGGGCGCTCGCCGCCCTGCTGGGGGTCAGCAGGACCGTCGCTACCGACGCGTACCAGCAGTTGTACGCCGAGGGGTGGCTGGACGGGCGGCACGGCTCGGGCACCTATGTGGCCGACGACACCCTGCCGTACGAGAAGCCCGGCGCACAGGTGATCGAAACCCGCGGCAGCGTCCACCGCGAGCCGGCGCCGCCGGGATGGGTGGACCTGCGGCCGGGGCGGCCGTGGGTGTTCGGGTACGACACGGCGGCCTGGCGGCGGGCCTGGCGCTCGGCCGGCGAGCTCGCGCTGAACGCGTTTCCCGACCCCTACGGCCATCCGGAGCTGCGCGAGCTGCTGGCCGACCACCTGCGCAGGGCCAGGGCCGTGCCGGTGGGCGCGGGGAACGTCATGGTCACCAGGGGCACCGGCAACGGCCTCGACCTGATCGCCGCCACGCTGCTCGGGCCGGGGACCCGGGCCGGCGTGGAGGAGCCCGGCTGGCGGGCCGCCCGGCGGATCTTCGCCTCCCGGGGCGCGGAGGTCGTGCCCTGCCCGGTGGACGAGCAGGGCGTGATCGTCGAGGCGCTCCCCGACGACCTGCGGGTGCTCTACACCACGCCCGCCCACCAGTTCCCGGTCGGCGGCAGGCTGCCGATCCCGCGCAGGGAGAAGCTGCTCGCCTGGGCGCGCAGGACCGGCGCGATCGTCGTCGAGGACGACTACGACGCCGAGTTCCGCTACGACGTCGCGCCGCTGCCCGCGCTCTACGGGCTCGACCCCGGGCGGGTGGTGCTGCTCGGCACGCTGTCGAAGTCGCTCGGTCCCGACGTCGGGCTCGGCTGGCTGGTCGCCCCCGCCGACCTGCTCGACGCCGTGGCCGAGCGCAGGATGCAGCTCGCCGACCGCACGTCCGGGCCGGTCCAGCGGGCCGTGGCGACCCTGCTGGAACGCGGTGACCTCGACCGGCACCTGCGCAGGATGCGGCTGGAGTACGCCCGCCGGAGGGCGGCCATCGTCGAGGCGCTCGGGCCGTACGTGCGGGGCGACACGGCCGGGCTCCACGTCATGGTCACCCTGCCCGCCGGCGTGCTCCCCGGCCTCGTGCGGCGGGCCGGGGAACGCGGCGTGCTCCTGGACACGACCGAACCCCACCATCTCGGGCCGCCTCGGGTGCACGGCCTCGTGCTGGGCTACGGCTCGGCCTCCCGGGCCGACGTGCGGCGCGGGTGCGCGGTGATCCGGGAGCTCATACCTCCTGCAGAAGCCTGAGCTCGCGTCCGGGCAGGGGGACCTCCAGGTTGAGCGCCTCCTCGCCGATGATGCGGGCGATGTCGATCGATCCCGGGTCGCCCTCCCTGGTGCCGGGCACCTGGGAGTGGCCGAAGTGGCCGCCCCGCGCCCACAGCCGTTTGCTGCGCTCGGCGGTCAGGGAGTGCGGATAGGGCAGGGGAGGGCCGGCCGGCCATCGGCGCGGCACCTCCCAGGAGTCGAGCCAGGCCAGGATGTCGTCCAGGCCGTCGAGTTTGGTGTCGGTGAACGGTTCCCTCGCCGAGCCGATGACTTGGATCTGCACGCAGATCCGTCCGTTCCTGCCGCGGTCCGCGGCTAGTCCGCCGCCCGCCCTGGTGGGCGGGAGCAACTGGACGATCTCCCCGGTCACCGGGTTCCACACCAGGTGGGAAGGCCGGTGGAGCTGGATCAGCCGCTGGGCGACGGACCTGGCCGAGACCCCTTGGGGGTCGGCGGGCCAGATGAACCAGACGGTCCTCGGGGCTCCTCCGAGCATCGCTCCGGAGTCCCCGGGGGAGGGAAGTCGGCTTGCGCCGGGCAGCCATGCTTGGGCCACAATGCCCCCTCAAATCCTCGGTCGCGTCGTTTTTCCCCTTTCAAACTTCCGCTGACACCTGACGAATCCTGATTGTTACTGGCGGGTGCCAATCTTCCAACGGAGGTGTAACAAATGGTGATTTTGTGACGGATGCGTCAGCCGGAGGGAGTGGCCGCGGCTTCGCCGGCCTGAGGCGGGCCGTCGCCCGGCTCGGCCGAGTCGCCCGAGTCGCCTGGGGGCTCGGACGACGGGCGGGTCGGAGGGCGGGTCGGGGGACCCGTCGTGGGGTCGGAGGTCCGGTCGGGCAGCGGGTCGGCGTCGCCGTCCCCCTCCCGGCCGTCCCAGGCCACCCGGCACGAGGGCCGGCCGGCCGAGGACGCGAAGGTCACCACGCCCCTGCCCGCGACGCCGGGATCGACGACGGTGAGCGTGACCCGGCCGCTCGCGCCCGCGCGGAGCCTGCCGTGCCGGGGCGAGACCGCGATCCCGCCCGAGGTGACGGCCGTCCACTCGATCACGGCGTTGCGTGCGGCCAGCGTGATCGACGCGCCCGTGGACCCGCCCAGATCTCCGGGACACAGCGCCGTCAGCGCCGGCCTGGGCGCGCGTCGCGTGGAAGGGGGAGACGGCCGCGACCGCCCCGAGGGTGCGGTGGTGTGGGGCGGGGCGGTCGCGGCCGAGTGGGGGGAATCGTCCGGTGGGGGTGTCTCGTCTGGGGACGCGCCGGGCGTCGCCGACGGCGGGCCGCTCTCCTCCGGGCCCAGCACAGGCTCTTCGGAGGCAGGGTCTTCGAGGGCAGGGTTTTCGAGGGCGGGGTCTTCCGGGGCCGCCGTCGGGGACACGCGTATCGCTTCGAGCCGCTCGGCCGGGGCCTGACCGGAGACCAGCGCGAGCCCGCCGGCCGCGCCGAACACGCAGACGGCGGCGAGCATGACGGGGGCGGTCCGCAGCGGACGGGAGCCGACCCGCCTGCGCTCTGCCCGCCCGTGCTCTGCCCGCCCGCGCTCCGCCGGCACATGCTCCGCCCGCCTGCCGGCGGCCGCCGGGAAGCCGCGCCGGTCGAACTCGGCGGTGGCGATGGCGGCGGTGGCGGTGGTGGCGGCGGCGCCGTCACGCCGGTCGGCGTGGAGCGCGGACTCGATCACCCGGCGGCGCAGCGACAGCGGGGGGAAGGCGACGGGGATCATGTCGAGCAGCCGCTCGGCCGACACGTGCCTGCCCCGGCCGTCGCGGCAGACCTCGCAGCCCGCAATGTGCTTGCTCAACCGCTTGCGCAGGGGAGGAGCGAGGGGGCCGTCCTGCCAGGCGGCGCCCACACCGTGGTCGACCAGGGCCGACAGCTCCGGGCAGTGGGCCCGGCCGACCCTGGCCAGCACGAGGGCCGCGGCGGCGTTCTCCAGGTGGTCGCGGGCCCGGGTGAGCCGCGCCGACACCTGCCGGGAGGCGAGCCCGAGGACCGACCCGATCTCGGCCGCCGTCAGGCCGTGCCGTACGGCGAGTTCGAGCACCTCGCGTTCGTTTCCGGCGATCTCCCCGAGCACCTCCCGCACCAGCGCGGCGAGCGGCGGGTCCGCGGACTCCGCCACCTCCATGACGGGCCCGGTGACCTCCTTCGCCCCTCGCGCCGCCCCTTTCCGGGTGGCGCTGTGGAACCGGGCCAGCGCGTACAGCCAGGCCCGCAGCCGGGCCGGTTCCTTCAGCCGGTCGGCGCAGCAGGACGCGGCCACGAGCGCGTCGTGCACCGCGCGCTCCGCCGCGTCGAGGTCGCGCACCAGCACGTACGCGTAGTCGCTCAGCCGGTCGGCGTAGGAGTCGTACAGCGCGGCCGTGGCCTGGGCGTCCGCGCCGCCCCCACGGCGCAGCGCCTCCAGCAGTCGATGGTCGTCGGCTCGCCCGACGCCGGGCCATGCGGGCAACGAACATTCCTCCCCGTGTGACGGAACCTGGTCTCGCCGGTCCCCACACGAGTGGGACGCCGTCCCCTCTGGCGTCGTTTACGGGTCGCAGGGCCATGCCCAACGGGTATGACCTGCGAAAACAGCGACTGCTGTTACTGGAGCCTGCGGGCGATGCCCTTGAGGAAGATGTTGCGGATCTCCAGGATCGTCTGCGGGAAGTAGGCGGCGCCGCCGGTCGCCTTGGCGATGGAGGTCATCTGCGTCCGGTCCTCGTCCTTCTGGGTGTTGAACGAGATGATCAGGAGGCTCACCGGCCGCTTGGGGTCGTAGGCGTCCTTCAGCTTGCGCAGGATCTCGGTGTTGGAGATGCCGCCGTTCGGGTCGTCGTTGCCGACGCCGTCGGTGAACAGCAGGATCGTGTTGACCTTGTCGGGCTCGTACTCCTTGGTCATCTTCTGGAAGGCGGCCCACAGGGTGTCGTTCAGGCCGGTGTTGCCCGTGGGGATGGCCTTCGCCTGGCGCAGGGCCTGACCGATCACGTCGCGGCGGGTGACCCCGTTGATCTGCTGGGCAAGCGGCCCGATCTGCACGACCGGCTTCCAGTCGACGCCCGCGCCGCGGAGGTTGTCGGAGAAGGCCCAGATGCCGATCTCGGCCTTGTCGGGGAACAGCTTCAGGCCCTCGACGGTGAGGTCGGTGATCGCGCGCATCCGGGTGACACCGGACTTGTCGGCGGGCAGCGCCATGGTCCCGGAGATGTCGATGAGGGCGAGCAGCCTGGTGCCGAGCTTGATCTGGTGCCACGCCTGCGAGAGGCGGGTGACGGTCGCGGCGTCCGGCAGCGGGATCGCGGCCGGCTTCTTGGCGCTGACGCCGTTGTCGGGCTTCAGCAGGCCGCCGCCCTTGCCGTCGGGCGCGCGGAAGCCATAGTCCTGCACGGTCTTCCTGCCGCTGGGCGAGGTCACCTCGGTCGCCAGGGCCTGTGCCGCCTTGCGCGTCGTGGCGTCCTTCGCCGTGACGATGATCGGGTAGTCGAGGCTGATCGTTCCCTCGGCCGGATAGAGCGCCACCGCCGGGTTCGACGGAGTCGTCGTCGTGTTGTACGACCACACGGCCTGCTCGGACGTCACGCCGACCGGGATGCGGGCCGCGGCCTTGGTCAGCGTGGCGAACATGCTGTCGGGGGTCGACACGGTGGACTCCGACAACTGGCGCAGCACGCCGACGAGCGTCTCCTCGCTGCCGCCTCCCTGCTTGAGCACGGCGGCCCCGGCCAGCAGCGCGCCGAGGCCGGCGGCGTTCTGCGTGGGGTCGAGCGCGAGCACGCGCACCTTCCGCGCCAGGCCGTCGGGGTTGGCGGCGTTCGCGGCGCTCATCAGGCCGGTCCAGCTGGGGCTGAAGGCCGACTGGAGCTTGTCCGCGCCGGTCTTGGACGCGGCCAGCACGACGGGGGTGCTCGCGGCGTTCCCGGCGGGCTCGGGCGCGTTCTTGACGCCGCTCAGCCACAGGCTGGAGTCGGGGATCCACAGGTCGGGGTCCAGCTTTCCGCTGGTGGGACCGGTGCCCGCCATCGCGTTGGCGACGTCGGCCGATTCGGCGGCCTTGACCGTGACGGCGACGCACTTGCCGTCGACGGCCCTGCCCGACTTGCCGAACCTGGCGGCGATCTTCTGTACGGCGGGCTGGATGTCGGGCGCGGTGACGACCGAGAGCTTGACCTTCTCGCCGGCGCAGCCCGGGCTCTTGTTCACCACCACGTACGCGGCGACGCCGAGGAGCACGGCCAGGGCGACCGCCCCGGCCAGCGGGACGAACACCGTCCCCCGCCCGGCGCGCCGCCGCGGCGGCGGCGGGGGCTCGTACTGGGGGTCGAAGCCGCCATCGAGTTCGTCTGTGCGGTGTCGTCCGCCCACGGTGCTCTCTCCGGTGTCGACTGGCCGAAACAGGTTTACGGAACGATACTGGCAAAAGCCGCATCTTGCGCCGGGTGTGCGGAGGTGTTCTCCCTGCCCGTACCCTTGGCGCGTGGTCATCCCGGTCGAGGACGCCGCCGATCCGCGCCTGTCGGACTACGTGCGGCTGCGCGACGTCGACCTGCGCAAGAGCGTCGAGAGCGAGCGCGGGCTGTTCGTCGCCGAGGGCGAGAAGGTCATCAGGCGGGCGATCGGCGCGGGCCATCCGGTGCGTTCCGTGCTGACCACCGCCAAGTGGCTCGACGCGCTGGCCGGCGTCGTCGGGGAGGCCACCGTCTACGTGGTCTCCGACCGGGTGATGGAGGGGATCACCGGCTTCCAGGTGCACCGGGGCGCGCTCGCCGCGATGGAGCGCACCCCGCTTCCCTCGGTCGGCGAACTCCTCACGGACGCGGGGTCGCGGATCCTCGTCCTGGAGGACCTGGTCGACCACGGCAACGTGGGGGCGATCTTCCGCTGCGCGGCGGCGCTCGGCGTCGGCGCGATCGTGCTGTCACCGCGCTGCGCCGACCCTCTCTATCGCAGGGCCGTCAAGGTGTCGATGGGGGCGGTGTTCGCCATTCCGTACGCCCGGATGGCCGACTGGCACGGCGGCCTGGCGGAGATCAGGGCGGCCGGCTTCCGCCTGCTCGCGCTCACGCCCGACCAGTCGGCCGTGCCGCTGGACAAGGCCCCGCTGTCCGGACGGGTCGCGCTGATGCTCGGCTCGGAGGGCGACGGGCTGTCGTCCCACTGGCTGCACGAGGCCGACCAGCCCGTCTGCATCCCGATGAGCGCACAGGCGATGGACCTCGGCGTCGACTCCCTGAACGTGGTGGCCGCCGCGGCCATCGCCTGCCACGGCCTGCTCAGGGGATCGTGACCCCGGGCTCGGCTTCCTCGGAGGCTCCCGTCCCGGCCCAGTCGAGCAGCTTGCGCGCGGTCGCCAGCCTGGCCTTCTCGCTGCGCTCGCCCAGCACGACCCCCACGTACGTGCGCCCGTCCCGGACGGCGGCGAACGACAGGCAGTAGCCCGCCTGGTTGGTGAAGCCGGTCTTCAGCCCCACCGCGCCGTCGTCCAGCAGGTCGTTGGTGTTGTGCCACACGTGCGCCCGGTGGAGGGCCGACTTCCCGATTGCCCGCCTGGGCGTCCTGGCGACGGTCGCGATCACGGGGTCGCGCAGCGCCGCGACGGCCAGCGTCGCCTGGTCGCGGGCGGTGGAGTACGCCTTCGACGGCAGCCCGTCGGTGTTGGCGTAGCGGGTGTCGCGCAGGCCGAGGCGCCGTGCCGCGGCGTTCATCTTGGCGACGAACTTCGCCGTCCCCGGGCCGTACCGCTCGGCCAGGGCGTGCGCGGCGTCGGCTCCCGAGGGGAGCATGAGCCCGTAGAGCAGGTCGCGCACCGTGAGCCGCTCGCCCGCCCGCAGGCCCGCCGTCGCGGCCCCGCCGGCCGTCGCGTGCCGTATGTCGGCCTTGGTGATGGTCACCACGTCGTCCAGGCGGGCCTGCCGCCGCACCACGTAGGCGGTCATGACCTTGGTCAGGCTCGCGACCGGCACCCGGCGCGTCTCGCGCTTGGCGAACTGGACCGTTCCGTCCGTGGTGTCCACCAGGTAGGCCTCCCTGGCGGTGACCGACGGTGTTGCGGCGGCCTGAGCGGGCGCGGCGGCGGCCCCTGCCGTGACGAGGGCGGCGGCCAGCGCGATGATTACCCCGTTACGCATCCGGACATGATCGCACGGCTTCCGGCGTGGAGGGCGCGTCTCCGGTCCCGCCCCTCCTCCTGCGGCGCCGTACGAGGAGGGCGACGGCCAGGGCCACGACGGCGACGACGGCCGCGGCCAGCGCGGGGGAGCGGGCCGCCAGCGACAGCCAGGCCCACAGGAGCGAGTAGAGGCCGAAGGACGTCACCGGCACCCAGGTCAGGCAGCCGAGCGCGCTGGCCACCACATACCAGCGGTAGTCCACCCGCAGCGCCCCCGCGACCCACGGCAGCGTGTGCCGCAGGCCCGGCACCCAGAAACAGCCGTACACGGCGAGCGCGCCCCACCGGCGCACCACGTTCTCCACGCGTTCGATCCGTGCCCGGCCGATCCTGCGGCCCATCCGCGAGCGGTAGAGCGCCTCGCCGAGCCTGCGGCCGACCCAGTAGTACACCTGGAACGCGCCGAACAGGGCGACCGCGCCGACCGCGACGACCAGCCACAGAGGAAGGCCGAACACGGAGGCGGCCGTGGGGTCGGGAATCCTCACGTGCTCTCACCGCCGGTCGTGGGGGCAGTCATCAGGCAAGCCTTACCTTAGCGTCCCGGCTCGCGCCTATTGCAAGCGGATGTCAAGCGGCGATCAATTCGTCCTTTGTACACCTGAGAGGACGAGAGGCGACGGGTTCGCGATGCGACAGGGGCCTTTGCGAACTCCGCCCCTCTACCCGTCCCTCTGCCCGTCCCTCTGGCCGCTCACCTGTTCGCGAGCGCTCCGCGGGCCTCGGCGACCCAGCGGGGCACGCCCACCCGCTCGGCCACGGCCAGCGCCTTCTCGTAGTGGTCTCGGGCCGGCAGGCCGAGCCGTACGGCGAGATCGCCGAGCGTCTTCGCCACCGGCCACAGGGCGACCACGCCGGTGCCGGCCCCGGCGATGCGGTCGCGGAACGGCGCCAGCTTCTCGTACGCCTCCCGCATCCGGCCCTCGTCGTCCAGCAGCATCCCGGCGAGCGCCCGCCAGATGAGCGCGAGCTCGTAGAGGAAGTCGGTGCGGACCGGCTCCCGGCTCGTGGCCACCACCTGGGCGTCCCGCACGTGCCCTGCCGAGGCGAGCGCCACGGCGTAGGCGTCGAGCGTCCACTTCGCACCGCGCTGGTGCGCCTCGCCCAGCGGCTCGGTCATCTCGGCGGCCCGCCCGTCCACCAGGTGCAGGCAGAACGTGGCGATCAGCGGCAGGTCCTGGCGGCCTTCGAGCATGCCGGCCCGCGCGGTCAGCCGCGCCGCGTTCCGGTAGGCCCGCTCGGCCCCGGCGTAGTCGCCGGTGATCATCAGCCGCTGCCCGGCGTACCACGCGCCGACCGCCGCCGGGGCGGGCAGGGCGTACTGCCGTCCGAGGCGCTCGGCCTGCGCGAGGTGCTCGTCGGCCTCGGCGAAGTCGCCCCGGGCCGCCGCGCACTCCAGCAGCACGAGGTGCGCCAGCGTCTGCACCGCGATCTGGCCCGACTCCGCCCCGACCCGCAGCAGCTCGCGGCCGATGGTCTCGCGCTCGTCGACCTGCGTCAGCGTGTAGGACTGCCGCAGCCGCCCGCTCAGCGCCATCGCCAGCAGCGCCGGGTCGCCGCTCGACCTGGCCAGTTCCTCGGCCTCCAGCGACGCCTGGTAGCCGCGCTCGGTGGCCGACCCCTCCAGCTCCAGGGCCAGCGTCGCGAGCAGGCTGGCCCGCAGCGACTGCTCGCCCTCCGGCAGCTCGACCAGCGCCTTCTCGGTGACGTCGACGATCTCCCAGGCCGTGCGCGTGAAGTCGCGCGCGATGCCCTTGTGCGGCACCGCGAGCGCCGCCGCGACCCGGGCGGTCAGCTCCAGATCGCCGAGAGGCAGCGCGACCGCCATCGCCTCCCCCCGATGCGCGCGGGCGGCGGTCATGTCCCCGCACAGCGCCAGCGCCCTGATCATCCGCAGCTGAAGCTCCAGCCGGTCGCGTACGGATCCACGGCCTGTGCGAGCCCGGTCGAAGGCGGCGATGGCCTGCTGCCAGAGGGTTGCGGCCTCCCGGTGGGCGAACCTGCGCTCGGCCTGCTCGGCCGCCAGCCCGGCGTACCGCACGGCCTTCGCGGCGGTCTCCACCGTGCCCGCCGCGTCGTAGTGGTGGGCCAGCGCGGCCACGTCGTTCGGACTGCGCTGCTCGATCACCGAGGCGACCGCGGCGTGCAGCCGCGAGCGGCGCAGCCGGGAGGCGTCCGAGTAGATCGTGTCCCTGACCAGGTCGTGGTCGAACCTGAGCAGGCCGGGGCCCGGCTCGGTCGCCAGCCCGGCGAGCAGGGCCGCCTCGACCGCGTCCACCACGGCGTCCTCGTCGCCGGAGACGTCGACGAGGACGTCCACGTCCACGTCGCGGCCGATCACGGCCGCCTGCAGCAACACCTGCTGGGCCCGCTCCGGCAGCCGGGCGATCCGCCGCCGCAACACGTCGCGCACGCCCGAGGGCACCTCGGAGATGTCGGCCTCGGCCTCGAACAGCCGGGCCGTCTCCTTGACGAAGAACGGGTTGCCCCCGGCCCGCTCGACGATCGTGCTGACGACCTCGTCGTCCACCTCGTGCACGCAGGTCGCCCGGACGAGCTCCGCCACCGCGGCGTCGTCGAGGCCGCCGAGCCCCACGCGTACGGGGTCGAGCCGGGCCAGCGCGGCCAGCACGTCCTGCTGCTGGTCGTTCAGCTCGCCGTCGCGGCAGGTCACCACGACGAGCACGCGGCTGGCGGCGAGCAGGCTGGGCAGCGCGCGCAGCAGCGCGAGCGTCTGGTCGTCGGCCCAGTGCAGGTCCTCCAGGAGGATCAGCAGCGGGGCCTCGCGCGCCACGGCCGACAGGTAGCCGCCGACGGCCCGGTGCAGCCGGAAGCCGCCCGACGCCTCGTCGTCGGCGGTGTCGGGAGCGGCGTCGTCGAGCAGCGGCGCCAGCAGTGCGGCGTATTCGCCCGCGCCCCTGCGGGCGATCAGGGCGCGCAGCACCTCGACCCAGGCCCAGCCGGGCGGGGTCGCCGTGCTGTCGGGGCAGCCTCCGGTCGCCCCTATCCAGCCGTCGCCCTCCAGCCGCTCGAACAGCCGCCGCACCAGCGTCGTCTTCCCCGCGCCGGGGTCGCCGCTGACCACGGCGACCGTGAACCGGCCCGCCTGGACGCGGGGAGCGGCGGCGGCGAGCGCGGCCAGCTCGGCGTCGCGGCCGACGAACGGCTCGGGCTCCAGCGGCGGGGCGTCGCCGGTGGCGACCGGCCGGGGCGGCCAGGTCGCGGTGATCTCGGCGGGCCGCCGGGGCGCGGGGAGCACAAGGTCGAGCCCGGGGGCCTGGGCCAGGATGTCCGACTCCAGCTTCCGCAGCGCCGGCCCCGGGTCGATGCCCAGCTCGTCGGACAGGATCGTGCGGGCCCGGCGCAGCGCGGCGAGCGCGTCGCCCTGCCGCCCGCACCGGTAGAGCCCGAGCGCGAGCAGCCGCCAGCCCTCCTCACGCAGGGCGTGCTGGGTCGTCAGCGCCTCCAGGTCGGGCACGGTCTCGGCGTGCAGGCCCATCCGCAGCCCGGCGTCGGCGTGCCGCTCCCTGGCCACCAGGCGCAGCTCGCTCAGCCGCGCCACCTCCGCCTCCGCCCAGGACTGGTCGGCGAAGTCCGAGTAAGGCGTGCCCTGCCACAGCGCGAGCGCGGAGTCCAGCCGGGCCCGGGCGGCCTGGGGGCTCTCCTCCATCCGCTCCCCGGCCGAGCGGACCATGGCCTCGAAGCGCAGGGCGTCCACCTGCTCCGGGGCGGCGCGCAGGGCGTACCCCGACGCGACGGTCACGAGCAGGCGGTTGGGCCCGCCACGGGGCCGGTTGGGCTCCAGCACGCGGCGCAGCCGGGAGATGTAGACCTGCAACCCCGACTGGGCGCCCTTGGCGGTGTCGTCGTCCCACAGGTCGAACAGCAGGGTGTCCACGGGCACGACCTGGCCGCGCGCCACGAGCAGGCGGGCCAGCACCGCGCGCTGCCGCAGCCCGCCGAGGTCGAGCTCGTCGGTGCCGTCGTGCGCCCCCACCGGTCCGAGGACCCGGAACGCCACCGGGCTCGTCGGGGGGCTCATCGGGCGCTCCTCCGCTCTCGTGCGCCGTGCCTGCCGGCCGCCGCTGGTCGTCCTGTCTCAGGCGTCACCGTATGCGCGCCCGCGAAGGGGCACAAGGCATTCACCAACCCGGGCACTCTCACCTTCTCGCCCAGCGAGTGTAGGAGATCGGCAGGGTGACCCGCAGTTGATCAGCGGACCCGGGTGCGGTGCGGGGAGGCGGCCGATCCCGCCTCGGCGGCCCCGGCGCGGGTCTCCCGCCTGCGCAGCAGGGCCCAGCCGCCGAGCGCCAGACCGCCCCAGGGAATCTCGATCGTGTAGGTCCAGAAGCCGAACAGCACGGCGGCCGCGGTGGCCCCGCCCGCGGGCTGCCCGAACGCGCCGATCAGCAGTGTGGCGACGCCCCCCTCCATGATCCCGGCTCCACTGGGCGTGACGAGGGCGGTGGTGAGGACGCGGCTGAGCGCGAAGACGGCGACGGTCTCGGCCGGCCCCGGGTAGGAGTCGGTGGCGACCAGGCAGGCGGCCATGATCAGGCACTGCAGGGCGAGGAAGGCGACCATCCCGAGCGACAGGCCCGCCCACCGGCTGTGGATGATCTCGGCGGTGTCCCTGCGCAGCCGTTCGATGGCCGCCGACGCCGCGTGCTCCGCCGGGCGGAACCGCCGGGGCGCGAGCCGTACGATCCCGTCGAGGACGCGGCCGAGGACGGCGGCGGCGCGGTCCCAGTAGAGCGCCGTGGCGACGACGGCGACGAGGACGAGGATCGAGACGGCCCCGACCCAGCCCGCCTTGGCGACCGTGGGATTGGTGGCCTTGCCCGCCATGAGCAGGCACACGATCCCCACGGCGGGCAGGATGAACCGGAACAGCGAGTTCCAGATGCCGGTGACCAGCGTGTAGACGACGATCGGCCGGTTGGCGAAGCCCCAGCCGCGGGTCATGCCGAACGTCAGGGCCACGCCCGCCGCGCCGCCGAACGGCAGCAGGTTGCTGACCGCGCTTCCCGCCGCGTTGAGCGTGAGCGCCTGCATGTGCGTGAGCCCGGGCAGCGCGGAGGTCATCACGAACGTGTACGCCAGCAGGCTCGCCAGCCACAGGACGGTCATCAGCGCGATGGTCTGCCACCCGAGACCGCCGAACTGGTGGCCGATCTCCGTCCAGCTTACGGTGGCGCCGGTGAGGGTGTGGACGATCTCCGGGAGATAGACCACCAGCGCCGTGGCCAGCCCGAGCGACACCACAGACAGCGCGATCTGCAGCCACTTTCTGTTCACCCGCGTATGCCCCCAGTCCGGTGTCGGTCCCCTCCAGTCTGCCGGGCCCTCGGGGGCGGCCGAATCCTCCTGACGGAGGAGCACGCCCCTTAGGGGGTGGCCTGCGGGCCGCCGTCAAAGGGATGCCGCAGGCGGGTGCCGCGGGGCAGGCCGCGGCGCACGTACCACTCGGTGCCGAAGACGAAGCGGTAGGCGAACCCCGGGATCTTCAGCATCGCGCCCAGCGTGCGGTCGCCGTCGCCGCCGGTGGCCTGGCTGGCGTGGGCCGCCATCGCCGCCCTCTTGGCCTTGGCGTACTTGCGCACGTTGACCCGGTGGGTGATCGAGTCCCGGGGCGAGTAGGCCCGTTCGAAGCTCCGCACGTCGATCGCCGGGTAGAACCGGGAGGCCAGCCGCACGCCCTTGAGCAGCAGGTCGCGGTCGACCGTCGCCTCCAGCACGATGGGCGTCCCGGCGATCTCGGCGGCCCGGCTGCCGACCCGGTAGACCTGCACGTGGTCGGGGTGGCCGTAGCCGCCGGCCGGGTCGTAGATCGTGAGGAGGTCGGCCGTCTCCTCCTTGAGCACCGAGGCCAGCCGTTGCGCCGCCTCCTCGATGTCGGCGTCGATGAACGCGTCGTCCGGCCGCTCGCCGGCCACGCCGCCGTCGATCGCCAGGCCGGAGTCCCCGTAGCCGAGCAGCACGACCCGGGCACAGCCCAGGGCCGCGGCCGATCGGTGCAGCTCGTCCATGCGGGTCCTGCCGAGCTCCTCGCCGTGGGGGAGTTCGGCGAGGCCGCGCTCACCGGCCGTCGCGACGACGAGCACCACGCGGTGCCCCTCGTTGGCCAGCATGGCCATGGTCCCGGCGGTCAGCAGCGCCTCGTCATCGGGATGGGCGTGGAAGAACACCGCCGTCCTCATCGCGCCCCACGGAACGTCGTCATCGCGTGCTCCACTCATCTGCGCCGGCTTCCGCCCATGATCCCACGTGGCCCGGGTCGCGTGACGTCGCCCTCCCCTGTGAGCAGTCAGGACAGGCGCGCGGTTTGATGGGCGTGGCGTGCTCTGCCAGGCTGACCCGGTGAGGATTCTTCACGTCAGCGACTGCTACCTGCCGCGGCTCGGAGGGATCGAGGTGCAGGTCGCCGACCTCGTCAGGGCCCAGCGAGAGGCGGGCCACACGGTCGAGGTGGTGACGGCGACGCCGGGGGAGCGGCTGCCGGGGGTGCACCGCGTGGTCGCGAACCTCCCGTTCGACCTGCCGGTCCATCCGCGCGGCACGGCCCACCTTCTCCGCATCATGGCGAGCGGCCGGTACGACGTGGCGCACGTCCACACGGGGGCCGTCTCGCCGTTCGCGTGGATGGGAGTGCACGCGGCGGTGCGGTCCGGGCTGCCGGTGATCGCGACCGTCCACAGCATGTGGGATCCGGTCACCCGGGGCGTCTATCGGGCGCTGGAGGCGGCCTTCGGGTGGCGGCGCTGGGGCCTGGTCCTCACCGCCGTCAGCGAGGCCGCCGCGCGCCCCATCCGCGCCGTGGCCGGGCCTAGGGTGCCCGTACAGGTGGTGTCGAACGGCCTCGACGTGACCTCGTGGCGGCCCGAGCCTGGTTCGGAACGGCACAGCGCCGTACGGGACGCCGGAGACGGGACGGTGCATGTGGTGGCGGTGGGCAGGCTGGCGCCGCGTAAGCAGCCGTTGCGCCTGCTCAAGCTGCTGGAGACGGCGCGTGACAGGGTGCCGGGGAACGTCGCGATGCGCGCGACGATCGTGGGCGACGGCCCGGCCCGCGGGCGCATGGAGCGCTACCTGCGGGCGCGCCGGATGAGCTGGGTGTCGCTGCCGGGCAGGTACAGCCGGGAGCAGATCAAGGACCTGCTGGCCGGGGCCGACGTGTTCGTGGCCCCGGCGCCGCGTGAGTCGTTCGGCCTGGCCGCGCTGGAGGCCCGCGCGGCCGGCGTGCCGGTGGTCGCGCGGGCGCAGAGCGGCGTGGCCGACTTCGTCAGGCCGGGCAAGGAGGGCCTGCTGGGCCGCACGTTCGACGACCTCGTCGCCTCGGTCGTACGGCTGGCCCGCGACTCCGCCCTGCGTCAGTCGATCGCCGAGCACAACAGGGAGACGGAGCCGGTCCGGTGCTCCTGGCCCGCCGTGCTTGAGGGCTTCGCCCACTGCTACGAGCTGGCCGGAAGCTGATCCGGGGCCACTCGGGGCCTAGTAGGGGAGGACCCTTCCCGAGGGGGTGCGCAGGTCGATCGGGGCGGGAGTTCTCGGCGGCCGCGGTCGCGGCACGATCTGCACCTTCTTCATCGGGGCCCTCCTTTCGGCGGAGTCCGTCAGCTGGTGCCTTCATGATTCCCATGAATTGGCCGAGATTATCCTCCGAGCGTCAGTTCTTGTTCTTGTAACATCCGCCTGTCGGTCATCCGCGCGTCGCGGACGGCGGGACGGGGGCCGCCCGCACGCCGGCCGGGCGATCAAGATCTATCTGATAAGCGCGGCATGCTCGATTTGGTGGCGTTTAGCGAGCGCCCTCTCGATGTGCTGCTCCATGATCCGCGCGCGTTCGTGATCTCCCTGCCGGGCGCTGGCGGCGGCGAGATTACGGACCACCCGGAGTACGGCCCCCGCCACTTCCTGCAGATGCGTTTCCCGCTGCCAGGTATCGCTGAGCGGATCGAGGCCGAGCACATTCAGCATGGCCCGGACCGATCGGCATTTCGCGGCCGCCCGCTCGCGATCTCCGGACGCCAGCGCGGCGTTGCCCTCGGCCACCGCGCCGTGGACGGCCGCGAGGGCCTGCGGCACGTTCAGGTCGTTGTCCATGGCCTCGCTGAACTGCGGGGGGAGGGACGCGGCGGCGTCGGAGGACACCCGCAGCACGAACCTCTCGATCCGCCGGTAGGCCGCCGCCGCCTCGTCCAGGGCGTCGGGGCTGAATTCCACCGGCGACCGGTAATGGGCCGCCGCCAGGTAATAGCGGAGTTCGGCCGGCCGTACGCGGTCGAGCAGGGCGGGGACGGCCAGCGGGTTGCGGTGGTGTTTGCGTATCTTCTCGCCCCGGTGCGTCACCGGCCCGTTGTGCAGCCAGAATCGCGCGAAAGAGTCTCCGGCGGCCCGCGACTGGGCCATCTCGTTCTCGTGGTGCGGAAATATGAGATTGGCTCCGCCGCCGTGGATGTCGAATTCCGTGCCCAGATATCTGCGGGCCATCGCGGAACACTCCAGATGCCACCCCGGACGCCCCTCGCCCCAGGGTGAATCCCACACCGGCTCGCCGGGTTTGGCGCTCTTCCACAATGCGAAATCGCGCGGGTCGCGTTTTCCGTGCTCGTTCTCCTCGGTCGCCCTCAGGTGTTTCGCCTGCTGCCGGGAGAGGGATCCGTAATGCGGGTAGGCGCCGACCGAGAAATAGACGTTGCCGTCGGACTCGTAGGCGTGGCCGGACGCGACGAGCTGCTCGACCATCTCGATCATCTCCGGGATGTGCCCCGTCGCCCGCGGCTCCACGCTGGGCGGAAGGCATCCCAGGGCGGTGTAGGTGCGGACGAAGGCGCGGTGGACGGGGTCGGTGACCCGCCACCAGGGAACCCCCTCGGAAATGGCCCTGTGAATTATCTTGTCCTCGATGTCGGTGACGTTCCGGCAGAGCAGGACCTCATATCCGCTGTTTTTCAGCCAGCGGTGCAGGATGTCGAAATTCACCTGCGACCTGAGCTGTCCCACGTGCGGCGGAACGACGACGGTGGGACCGCAGAGATAAATCGACACAGTTCCGGGAATTCGGGGGACGAAATCGCGGACGGCGCGGCGATGCGTATCGTAAAGGCGAAGACCCACCTAGCCGAGGGTAAGCGACTTATCCGCTCGCTGTCGATAGCGCGGGCCGACCCCGCCCCGCACACCGGGAAATGGCGATTGTGAGGACGGGGAATAAGGACGATCCGCCCGCTGGTTGGCGCAGGCATGGAGCCGACGAAACGGGGCCGTGTCCGGGTGGAGACGACGGCCAAGCGCGTGCGTGCCTACGTCGAGGGCCGGGCGGTGGCCGACACCACCCGGGCCCTGCTGGTGTGGGAGGTCCCCTACTACCCGACGTACTACTTCCCGGCGGACGACGTCCGCGCGGAGGAGCTGAAGGCCACCGGGGAGACGCGGCACTCGCCGAGCAGGGGCGACGCGGCGGTCCACGACGTGGCCGGCCGGGCGGGCGCCGCCCTCGTGTACGGGGACGACGCGCCGCTGGAGCAGATCCGGGGCCACGTCCGCTTCGAGCGGAACGCGATGGACAACTGGTTCGAGGAGGACGAGGAGGTCTTCGTCCATCCCCGCGACCCGTACACGCGGGTGGACATCCTGCCCAGTTCGCGTCACGTACGGGTGGAGGTGGGCGGCGTCACCGTCGCCGACTCGCGCAGCCCGCGCATCCTGTTCGAGACCGGCCTGCCGCCGCGTTACTACCTGCCGAAGACCGACTTGCGGCTGGACCTGCTGCGCCCGTCGGAGACCGTGACCCACTGCCCGTACAAGGGCCGCGCGGTGTACTGGTCGGTCGGCGAGGACGAGTCCGGCAGGGACCTCGTCTGGTCGTACCCCACGCCGCTCCCGGAGTCGCAGAAGATCGCCGGGCTGGTCGCCTTCTACGACGAGAAGGTGGACGTGTACGTCGACGGCGTCCTCCAGGACCGCCCGAAGTCGAAGTTCGCCTGACCCTCGCTACCGGTCAGGCGCTGGCGGGCGGCGGCGCGGTCGAGCGGAGCTGTGCCGCGGGTGACTCAGCGGCGGATGACGTGGAGGACGCTGGCGATGCGCTCCGCGGCGGTGACCACGTCGGAGGCGTGCCCGATCCGGCCGGCCCAGGACAGCCAGTACCACCACTCGCCGTCGCTGGCGCTGGACGCGAGCACGTCCTCGGCCATCGTGGGCTCCATGGGGTTGATGACGCGCAGACGTGGATAGAGGCCGGCCGGCGCCGTCAGGCGCACCTGGAAGGAGTGGGCCTCGAGCTGCGCGGCGAGCCGCTCCAGGTGGTCCATCGCCTCGCTGCGGTCTACCGTCGTCATGGTCAGCCTCCGGGAACGTCAGGACCTATCACCGGAAAGGGTGAACCCGCAACGACCCACCGGCAATCGCGCCGATTCGCCGAAACCGTGCAATAACCAGGGAACTCGCTCGGATTCCGTGGAACACCCGCGGGTTCGGGAACACGAAGGGGTAACAGTCCCGGGGGGTTGCGTGCCTGCGCGTTTACCTTGGGGAAACAACCGTAAACGGGGACCGCTTCACCAGTGGAGGGCGTGCACATGGCCCGCGGAGAGCACTCACCCGCTTGCGCGCGTCGCTGGCGCGAACAGGCACAGGCACGGCAGTGGACGCTCTGGCAGACCGTCCAGGCGATCCACGGGTGCTGCGGCGTCAGCCTGCTGAAAGCGCACAGGCTCGGCCGCGGGTGGTCGGCCAGGCAGGCGATCGAGGAGCTGGAGCAGTTGTGCGAACAGCACAATCTCGGTCACCCTCGGGCGAGCATCGACCTGCTGAACGCCTGGGAGAACAACCGGGCCCGCCCGCGTCCCCAGACCATCGACCTGCTGGCCCGGCTCTACCGGGCCAACGCCGTACGGCTCGGCCTGGCCGGCGACTACTGCGAGGACACGGGCGGGCAGAAGATCGTCGTGGTGGGGCCGGGCCAGACCGGTGAGCAGGCCCGGGCCGAGGACCCGGCCGCCGACGACGCGGAGCGCCGGGCGCTGTTCCACCAGGCGATGCTGATGGGCACGCCGAGCGGCCGGTTCTTCGCGGAGGTCGAGGGCCTGCGCCACGACCTCGACCGCACGCTGGCCACGGGCACGGTGAGCGAGGATCAGCTCGACCGGCTGGACGAGCAGGTGCTGCGCTACCGCAGGGAGTACATGACGACCCCGCCGACGCCGATGCTCTGCCGGGTCATGCTGGAGATCTCCGACGTGCGCCGGCTGAGCGGGGTCCGCCAGCCGTCGTCGGTGCAGCGCCGCCTGCTCACCGCGACCACCATGCTCACCCTGCTCGCCGCCGACGCGCTGATGAAGCTGGGCGACACCCGCCAGGCCCACGCCTGGTACGGCACCGCCCGCGCCGCCTCCGACGACGTGGGCGACCTGCGGCTGCGGGCGCTCGTACGGGCCCAGCAGACCATGCTCCTCTACTACTACGGCGACCTGAACGAGACCGTGCGGCTGGCCCGCGAGGCGCGGATGCTGGCCGGTTCGGCCCCCAGCTCGCCCGCGGCGCTGGCGGCGGCGGCCGAGGCCCGCGCGCTGGCCAGGATGGGGGACGGCAAGGCCGCCAGGATCGCGCTCGCCGAGGCGGAGCAGATCTTCGCCCGCATGCGCGGCATCAGCCAGGACGACCTGGCCTTCGTCTTCACCGAAAAGCGGATGAAGTTCTACCGCACCGGCACCCTGATCGAGCTGGGGGACGCCCAGCAGGTGCAGGGCATCGACGGGTTCCCTCCGGGTTTCCAGACCATCGACCCGGCGCTGATCCTGCTCGACCAGGCGAGCCACCTGGCCAGGCACGGCGACCACGAGGAGGCGTGCAGGATCGCCGCGGACGCGCTGCGGCAGGTGCCCGCCGAGCACCGCACGTCGATCGTCGTCACCCGGGCCAGGGCCCTGCTGGCGGACGCCGATCCCGCGCTGCCCGCCGTACGGCGCCTGCGACGGGTGCTGTCGGAGTCGTCGCCCACGCTCGCCCTCAGCGGGCTGTTCCCCGTCGCGGACGTCCACGTCGCCGCCGAGACCGCCGAGAACGCCTGAAACCGCCATGAGGACGATGGAGCCGGCACCGCTGGCCGAGGAGGCGTTCGGGGTCCTGCGCGAGGTCTGCGCGAAGATCGGGGTGGACCCGCGGGGCGCGCGGCTCCTGCGGCTGCGCAGCAACGCGGTCTTCAAGCTGCAGGGAGACGTGGCGGGCGGGGAGCTGGTGGTGCGGATCGCGACCGCTCCGGACGCGCTGACCCGGCTGCCGGTGGTCGTGGCGGTCGCCCGCTGGCTCGCCGACCGGGGCTTTCCGACCGTGCGGCCCGCCGACGAGATCGCCGACCAGCCGATCGTGCACGACGGCCGGGCGGTCACCTTCTGGCGGTACGTCCCCTCCCGCGGCCGTCCGACGACCCGGCAGCTCGGCCGGGTGCTGCGCAGCCTGCACCGCGAGCCGGTGCCGCCGGTGGGGCTGCGGACGCTCACCGACCCGCTCGCCGAGGTGCGGCACGCGGTGGAGCACCGGGCCGAGGTGCTCACCGTCGCCCAGCGGTCGTGGCTGAGCGACCGCATCGAGGAGCTCACCGGGCGCTGGCACGACCTGGACACCGGCTCGCCGGTGCTGCTGCACGGCGACGCCTGGATCGACAACCTGCTGCGCTGCCAGGACGGGCACGTGGTGCTGTGCGACTGGGACGGCGTGGCCGTCGGCCCGCGCCAGTGGGACCTGGTGCACACCTACCACGGGCAGCGCCGCTTCGGCCTGTCGGCGGCCGACGTGGACGAGTTCGCCCGCGCGTACGGCTCGGACCTGCGGCTGTGGCCCGGCTACAGCACGCTGATGGAGGTGCGAGACATGTACGCCGTGGGCATCCATATCCGGAACGCCTCCGGCGACCCGTTCTCGCGGCAGGAGTTGCCCCGGCGGCTCGACTCGCTCACACGCGGTGACGGGCACGCGCGCTGGTACATGGCGGCACCGGCATAGCCTCGGGTAATCGCGGGTACTGACCGTACAGGCTGCGAGTGTCGCAGTAGACAATTCCTGAAAACATGGTTTGTAAAAAGCGCACCCGGGTCAGACCCGGTGGCGGATATGCGCGCATTTCCAGCGTCTCACGCGGTCGCGCGACGAATCCGCTGCGCAGCCTCGTGCTCCCGACCTGGGAACATGGTGTGGCTTCCAAGAAGGAGAAGCAGTTGTCTGAAGGCACTGTCAAGTGGTTCAACGCCGAAAAGGGCTTCGGTTTCATCGCTCCGGACGACGGCACCGCTGACGTGTTCGTTCATTATTCGGCGATCACTTCGAACGGTTACCGCACGCTGGACCAGAACCAGAGAGTCAGCTACGTGACCGTTCAGGGCAACAAGGGGCCGCAGGCCGAACAGGTCACGCCGCTCTGACGACGTGACTCATGGTGACATCGCGGTCGTGACCGGCCGCGCCTGCGGCACCACGTCGGCCCGCGCCGCTGCGGCGGCGCGGGCCCGATGTTTTACCGTTCCTTTGCCGGGCAGCGGCAACGGTCATGAGATTGAGCATGACCTCCGATCTGTGGTGGAAGAACGCGGTCGTGTACTGCCTCGACATCGAGACCTTCGCCGACGGCAACGGCGACGGGATCGGTGACTTCAGAGGGGCGATCCAACGCATCGACCATCTGGACCGGATGGGCGTGACGTGCATCTGGCTCATGCCGTTCTTCCCGACGCCCGACAAGGACGACGGCTACGACATCACCGACTTCTACCGCGTCGACCCGCGCCTCGGCACGCTCGGCGACTTCGTCGAGTTCATGCGGGTGGCCAGGGACCGCGGCATCAGGGTCATCGCCGATCTCGTGGTCAACCACACCTCCGACCAGCATCCCTGGTTCAAGGATGCGCGTTCCAGCCGCGACTCCCGCTATCGGGACTGGTACATCTGGTCCGACAAGCCGGAGCCCGACGATCCCAACGGCATCGTGTTCCCCGACGAGGAGGACAGCCTCTGGGAGTACGACGAGAAGACCGGGCAGTACTACTTCCACCGGTTCTACCGGTTCCAGCCCGACCTGAACACCGCCAACCCCGAGGTGCAGGACGAGATCTCCCGGATCCTCGGCTTCTGGATGGAGCTGGGCCTGTCGGGCTTCCGGGTGGACGCCGTGCCGTTCCTCGTCGAGCAGGTCACCGACAGCGACGACCTGCCGGACCCGCACGAGTTCTTCGCCTGCCTGCGGGCCTTCCTCAGTCGCCGCGACGGCAGCGCCATCCTCCTCGGCGAGGTGAATCTGCCGTACGGCGACCTGGTGCGGTACTTCGGCAACGATCTCGGCGACGAGATCACCATGTGCTTCGACTTCATCACCATGCAGCGGACGTACCTGTCGCTGGCCCGTCAGGACGGCGGTCCGCTGGCCGCCGCGCTGCGGGAGCGCCCCAAGCCGCCCAAGGACTCCCAGTGGGCCACGTTCGTCCGCAACCACGACGAGCTCACCCTCGACAAGCTGAGCGACGCCGAGCGCGAGGAGGTCTTCGCGGCCTTCGGCCCCGACAAGGACATGCAGCTGTTCGGCCGGGGACTGCGCCGGCGCGTGCCGACGATGCTGGGCGGCGACCTCGACCGGATCAAGATGGTCTACAGCCTGCTGTTCTCGCTGCCGGGCACCCCGGTGCTCTTCTACGGCGAGGAGATCGGCATGGGGGAGAACCTGGAGCTGGAGGGCCGCCAGGCCGTCCGCACGCCCATGCAGTGGACCCCGCACCGAAACGGCGGCTTCAGCGACGCCGACCCCTCGAAGGTGCAGATCCCCATGCCCACCGGGGACTACGGCCCCGAGAAGGTCAACGTCAGCGCGCAGGAACGCGACCCCGACTCGCTGCTGTCGTGGATCACCCGGCTGATCCGGCACTACCGGGACTGCCCCGAGTTCGCCTGGGGGGAGTACACGGTGCTCGACACCGGCGTGGACGCCGTGTTCGCCCACCGGGCCGACTGCGACGGCGAGACGGTCGTGGCCGTGCACAACCTCGGCGAGACCGAGGTCGAGGTCGAGATCACCCTGGACGGGCTCGACTCGTCCAAGGTGCTGACCGACCTGCTGGTGGACGGCACGGTCGAGATCTCCGGCTCCGGCCGGGCCCGCTTCCCCATGGGCAGGTACGGCTGCCGCTGGTTCCGCGCCTCCACCCCCGAGACGGCCCCGGCCGATTCCGCCGACGTCTCCTAGGGGATCCCTCAGGGGCGGCTCGGGTGGATCTCCGATGGGCCCGCGCCCTTCCCACGGCCACAGTGAAGAGCCATGGGAATGGTCTTGGGATACGCGCTGGTCGCGGCCGGCGCCACCGCGATGCTCGCGCTGCACCTGGTGGGAGGGCTCGACCCGCTCACGGCGACGATCAGCCAGTATTTCTACGCGCCCCACGGCTGGCTGCTGCCGGTCTCGCTGACGTCGATCGCCGTGGGCTCGGCCGTGCTGGCCGTACGGCTGGACCGGCTGGGGCGGCTGGACCGGCGTGCGGCGCTGCTGGTGGGCATGTGGAGCGCCTGCCTGCTGCTGGTGGCCGGGTTCCCGACCGACCCGCTGGGGGTGCCGCTGTCGCTCTCCGGCAACATTCACCGCTATGCCGCCTTCGCCGCCTTCGCGAGCCTGCCGGTGGCCGGGCTGATGGTCGCCCGGGTCACCCGTTCGCGCCTGGTGCGCGTGCTGTGCACCGTCGCGCTCGGCTCGCTGCTCCTCGTGGTCCTGCCGTACGCCTTCCGGATGCTGCATCTCGACCCCGGGGCCGTTCCGGCCGGGCTCACCCAGCGCCTCACCGTCGTCTCCGAGATGGCGGCGCTGGTGGCCATGTCCGTATCGGCGGCAGGGTCGGTGGCAGTGTCGGCGGCAGGGTCAGTGGCGAGGTCGGCGGCAGGGTCAGTGGCGAGGTCAACCGCCGCAGCTCTGGTAGGTGTAGATGCCGGCCCGGACCCTGTATCGGTCACGGACCCGGGTCGTGCCCGTCCGCGTGTCGATTCTCAGGACGGTCACCACGTCGCGGCCGCCCTCGGAATCGGTGACGTGGACGGTCACCTCGTGCTCGCCGGTCCAGTCGATCATGTCGGGCGAGGTGTCCCCCGGCAGAGAGAAACGCACGGAGCCCGTCGTCTGGTCGGTCCTGACGTCGTAGAAGCGCAGCGCGGCCTTCTTGCCGCTGCCGGTGACGAAGGCGACCGTGCGGTCGTCGGCGGACAGCGCCCACGGGCCGTTGTTGGCCACGATCTGGGGTGGGACGGCGCCGGCCAGTTCGGCGCCCGTGACGTCGTGGACGGACAGCCCGGTGGTGTTGGCGGGGGCGTCCCGCTGCAGGAGAACGGCCGAGCCGTCCCCGCTGAAGCCGGAGAACCCGCCCGATTTCGGGATCGTGCCGGTCGCGGTCGCCCGCGCGACGTCGAACAGGCGGCCGCGCGTCACGCCGTCGTCGTCGGTGTAGGCGAGGGCCAGGCGGCTGCCGTCCTGGGACATGTCCAGCCAGACCGAGTCCATGCCGATGCCGCGCGGTAGAGGCGTCTTCGGCATCACGTGGACCGCGCCGTGCACCCCGCCGTGGAACTCGCGCACCACCAGGCGATGGTCCGACTTACGGAAGTACGCCACCGAATCGCCGTCGCCGCTGACGGTGAGGGGGGCGCTGGTGCTCTTGTCGACCTTGCCCTTGGCGTTGAGCGGCCACAGCATGGCGTCCTCGAGCGCGACCCGCCTGCCGTCGAGCAGGTCCAGCCGCCAGGTGTGGCACGGCCTCTCGGTGCCGTCCTTGGCCGTGCAGGCGTCCACCGAGGCATAGCGGATCGAGTGGTGCGCGGTGGCCGCGGCCGGGGCGGACGCCGCCGAGATCGTGAGCGTGGACAGGGCGAGGCCGACCAGACCCGATGTGATCGGCAGGGTTATCGGCAGGGTGGGGTTGCGCATGACTGCTCCTTCCTGGGAGGTCATGCATTGGACCCGCCCCGGGCGTCACCGGTTCGTCACAACTCGGTTGCCTACGTCTGGCCGTCGAGCGTCTCGAGCGCGTCCTCGATGGCCCGGTGAAAAGTCGGATAGGCGTACATCATGTGCCGCAGCCGCGTCGTCGGGATCTCGTTCTGCACCGCCACCACCAGCGCGCCGAGCACCTCCCCGCCGGCCGGCCCGGCGCTCGTGGCGCCGACCAGCACGCCGCGCCGCGCGTCCTCCACCAGCTTCACGAAGCCCTCGTGCCCGGCCCCATGGATCCAGCCCCGGGCCGACTCGCTGACGGAGGCGAAGCCCACCCGCACGTCGAGCCCCGCCTCCCGGGCCTCACGCTCCGTCAGGCCGACCGACGCGACCTCGGGGTCGGTGAACGTGACCCGGGGCACCGCCCGGTAATCGGCCGGCGGGCCGCCCTCGCCGAGGATGTCGCGGGCCGCGATCCTGCCCTGATAGACGGCGACGTGCGTGTACGCTCCCCGGCCGGTCACGTCGCCCACCGCCCACACGCCGTCGGCGGCCCGCATCCGCCCGTCCACGCTGACGAACCGGGCGCTCTCGTCGAGGCCCGCGTCGCCCGCGCCGATCGCGGCCAGGTCGGTCCTGCGCCCGGTGGCGACCAGCAGCCGCGCGGCGCGGAGGGCCCGGCCGTCCTCCAGCGTGAGTGTGAAGCCGTCCCCGTCGTGCCGCACCCGCTCGGCCGCGACGCCGACGTGCGTCTCGAGGCCCTCGCCGGCGAACACCCGGGCCAGCAGCACCCCGGCCTCGGGCTCCTCCTGCGCCAGCAGGCGGTCGGCGGCCTCCACGACCGACACCCGCGTGCCGAACCGGGCGAACACCTGGGCGAGCTCGCAGCCGACCGCCCCGCCGCCGAGCACGATCAGCGACTCGGGCGCGTGCGGCGCCGCGACGGCGTCCCGGTTCGTCCAGTACGGCGTGCCCTCCAGGCCGTCGATCGGGGGGACGGCGGGGCTGGTCCCGGTGGCGAGGACGATCCCGCGCCGCGCGCGCAGCACCCGGCCGTCCACGGTCACCTCCCGTGGCCCCGTGATCCGGCCGCGCCCGCGGACGAGGTGGACGCCCCTGCTCTCGAACTGCTCCACCTTGGCGTCGTCGCTCCAGCCGTCGGTGGCCTCTCCCCTGATCCGGTCGATCACCGGGGCCCATTTGGGGGAGACCCGGACCGCGCCCGCCATGCCCGGCACCCGCCGCGCCTCGGCGAGCAGCCCCGCGGCGCGCACCATCATCTTGGAAGGGACGCAGCCCCAGTAGGCGCACTCGCCCCCGATCAGGCCGGCCTCCACGCCGGCGACGTTGAGGCCCGCCTCCGCCAGCCGTCCCGCGACGTCCTCCCCGCCGGGTCCCAGGCCGAGCACCACCACGTCGTACATGCCGTCCATGCCCGTCAACTGCCCAGGCAGGCGGAGCCGTATCGTGCGGCCGGCCCCGGACGACACGAGGGGGCGGGCCCATGCGGGCCCGCCCCCTCCGTGCGCTGTCGTCAGATGAGACCGAGAGCCCGTACGGCGTCGCGCTCCTCGACCAGCTCGTTCACCGAGGCGTCGATCCGCTCCCGGGAGAACGCGTCGATCTCCAGGCCCTGGACGATCTCCCAGCGGCCGTTCCTGGACACCACGGGGAAGGACGAGATGAGGCCCTCGGGCACGCCGTAGGAGCCGTCGGACGGGATGGCCGCCGAGGTCCAGTCGCCCTCGGGCGTGCCGTTCACCCAGTCGCGCACGTGGTCGATCGCCGCGTTCGCCGCGGACGCCGCCGAGGACGCACCGCGCGCCTCGATGATGGCGGCGCCGCGCTTGGCGACGGTCGGGATGAAGGTGTCGCGCAGCCACTCCTGCTCGACCTGCTCGGCCGCGATCTTGCCGCCGACCTCGGCGTGGAAGAGGTCCGGGTACTGCGTGGCGGAGTGGTTGCCCCAGATCGTCATCTTCTTGATCTCGGTCACCGGCACGTTCAGCTTGCCCGCGAGCTGCGAGAGCGCGCGGTTGTGGTCGAGACGGGTCATCGCGGTGAACCGCTCGCCCGGAACGTCGGGAGCCGCGGACTGCGCGATGAGCGCGTTGGTGTTGGCGGGGTTGCCCACGACGAGCACGCGGATGTCGTCGGCCGCGTGCTCGTTGATGGCCTTGCCCTGCGGGCCGAAGATGCCGCCGTTGGCCTCCAGGAGGTCGCCGCGCTCCATGCCCTTCGTACGCGGGCGGGCGCCGACGAGCAGCGCGACGTTGGCGCCGTCGAAGGCCTTGGCCGGGTCGTCGGAGATCTCGATGCCCCGCAGCAGCGGGAACGCGCAGTCGTCGAGCTCCATCGCGGTGCCCTCGGCGGCCTTGACGGCCTGCGGGATCTCCAGAAGGCTCAGCTTCACCGGGGTGTCTGCCCCGAGGAGCTGACCCGAGGCGACGCGGAAGAGCAGCGCGTAACCGATCTGGCCGGCCGCGCCGGTGACGGTCACTTTGACGGTCATGACGATCCCCATTCACGATATGTGTGACTCACGGATGCTACCCGTCGGGCCGGTTCCTCCCGTGACCAGGTAGGGCCGTGTTTCCCGCGTCGCTCGTCGGGGCGCTCACATCCGCCATCTTCCCTCGTCGCGCTCTGGTCGCTTCGCTCCCGCGCGCTCCTCAGTCCAGATTGGCGGCGCGCCCCTCCGGCTCGCTCGGGTTCCCCCTTCGCTCGTCGGGGCGCTCACGCCCGTGTCGGGGGTTGCACGGGGCATCCGGCCTCTGGCCACAGGTTTCGCCGGCGAAAGGGTGAAACTTTCACGAAACACGCAGGTGACTTCAGACGTAACGGCGCGACGGAATCCCTGCTCGGACGCGAAGTGAACGCCGGGCCGCGACTTCGCCGTTCGTCCGCTCTTGACGGGTCCCTGTACGGCGCCGGAGGTGGTGCCTATGGTTCGTGGGAGCGCTCCCAAGCGCAGAATTCATCGCCAGGAGGACCTTCCCAATGAGATCCACCCCCCGACCGGGAGCCGTGAGCTCCACGGTGCGCCGCGGCCTGGTCGCGGCGGCCGTGCTCGCGCTCGGTTCCACGGCGGCCGTCGCCACCGCCACCTCGGCGAGTGCCGCGGTCTCCTGCAAAGTCACCTACTCCGCCAGTGAGTGGCAGGGCGGCATGTCCGCCAACCTGACCATTCAGAACCTGGGCGACGCCCTCAACGGCTGGACCCTCGCCTTCACGTTCCCGAACAGCAGCCAGAAGGTCAGCCAGGGCTGGTCGGGCAACTGGAGCCAGTCGGGCAGCAACGTGACCGTGACCGCCATGGACTGGAACAAGTCCCTGTCCACCGGCGGCTCGACGAGCATCGGATTCAACGGCACCTGGTCCGGGAGCAACCCGGCGCCGACCGACTTCAAGATCAACGGTGTGTCCTGCAACGGCACCCCGCAGTCGCCGTCGCCGTCGCCGTCCGCCTCGCCCTCCCCGAGGGTCTCCCCGTCGGCCTCGCCCTCCCCGAGGGTCTCCCCGTCGGCCTCGCCCTCTCCCCGGGTCTCCCCGTCGGCGTCCCCGTCGCCGTCCGCTTCTCCGTCGTCCTCGCCGCCGCCGCCCGGGACCCACGTGGACAACCCGTACTCCGGTGCGACGGGCTACGTGAACCCGGACTGGTCGGCCAGTGCGAAGTCCGAGCCGGGCGGCTCGCGGGTGGCCAACATCTCCACGGCGGTCTGGCTGGACCGCATCGCCGCGATCAGCTCCGGCTCGGCCGGCAACAACAGCATGGGCCTGCGTGACCACCTCGACGAGGCGGTCGCCCAGGACGCGGCCAACGGCAGCGCGCCTCTCACGATCCAGGTCGTCATCTACGACCTGCCGAACCGCGACTGCTCGGCGCTCGCCTCCAACGGCGAGCTGAAGATCGCGCAGAACGGCCTCGCGCGGTACAAGAGCGAGTACATCGACGTGATCGCGGGGATCATGGCGGACTCGAAGTACTCGAACCTCCGCATCGTGACGATTATCGAGCCCGACTCGCTGCCGAACCTGATCACCAACGTCAACGCCTTCCAGGCGTGCCAGGAGGCCCAGTCCTCGGGCGCCTACGTCCAGGGCGTGCAGTACGCGCTGAACAAGCTGCACGCGATCAAGAACGTCTACACCTACGTGGACGCGGCGCACCACGCCTGGCTCGGCTGGGACAACAACTTCCAGCCGATGGTGAACCTCTTCTACCAGGTCGCCACCGGCACCACCGCCGGCGTGAACAGCATCGACGGTTTCATCGTGAACACCGCCAACTTCGGCGCGACGGTCGAGCCGTACTTCACCATCAACACCACGGTGAACGGCCAGTCGGTGCGTCAGTCCCACTGGGTCGACTGGAACTGGTACGTGGACGAGCAGTCCTTCTCGGTCGCTCTCCGCAACGCTCTGGTCGCGAAGGGCTTCCCGAACACCCTCGGCATGCTGATCGACACCTCCCGCAACGGCTGGGGCGGTTCGGCCCGTCCGAGCGGGGCGAGCACGTCCACCAACGTGGACACCTTCGTCAACGAGTCGCGCGTCGACCGCCGGATCCACGCCGGCAACTGGTGCAACCAGTCCGGCGCCGGTATGGGCGAGCGGCCGAGGGCGAACCCCGCCGCCGGTCTCGACGCCTACGTCTGGATCAAGCCCCCGGGTGAGTCGGACGGCTCCAGCTCGGCGATCGACAACGACGAGGGCAAGGGCTTCGACCGCATGTGCGACCCGACGTACGGCGGCAACAGCCTGAACGGCAACAACCCGAGCGGCGCCCTGGCGGGCGCTCCGGTCTCGGGCCACTGGTTCTCCGCGCAGTTCCAGCAGCTCATGCAGAACGCCTACCCGCCCCTCTCGTAACACGAGGCGCGAGTGACAGCGGGCCCCGCCGCATCCGCGGCGGGGCCCGCCCCCTTTTCCCGGCCACGCTGCCGGTCAGGAGTAGTGGTTCGACCTGCTGCTCCGCGTGAGCTTGAGCACGACCGACACGATCAGCGCGATCGCGCCGATGATCAGGACCCACTTCAGCGCACCGAAGATGAGCCCGATGACGGAACCGAGAAGGAAGAACCCGACGATTACGGCTGCGGCGATGAGGAGAATGCGTCCCATGCCTTCACCGTACGGGCCGCCCTCCCGCCGTTCACAGGGCCGAAGGCCAAGTTCAGGGCAGACTCAGGGTCATCTCAGGGTGGGGGAGGCGGCCCGCGTCGGCGTCAGTCGTTGGCGTGCAGCGCCGCGTTGAGCTCGATGCCCCTGCTGTCGCGGGACACCGCCTCGACCGCACCGGTCGTCGAGTTGCGGCGCAGCAGCAGGCCCGACTTGCCCGACAGCTCCCTCGCCTTCACGACCGCCCCGTCCGGCAGTGTGACCTTGGTGCCCGCCGTGACGTACAGCCCGGCCTCCACGACGCAGTCGTCGCCGAGCGAGATGCCGACGCCGGAGTTGGCCCCGAGCAGGCAGCGCTCGCCGATCGAGATGACCTCCTTGCCGCCGCCCGACAGCGTGCCCATGATCGAGGCGCCGCCGCCCACGTCGGACCCGTCGCCCACGATCACCCCGGCCGAGATGCGGCCCTCGACCATGGAGGCGCCGAGCGTGCCGGCGTTGTAGTTGACGAACCCCTCGTGCATGACGGTGGTGCCGCTCGCCAGGTGGGCGCCGAGCCGTACGCGGTCGGCGTCGGCGATCCGCACCCCGGCCGGCAGCACGTAGTCGACCATCCGGGGGAACTTGTCCACGCCGTACACGGTCACCGGGCCCCGGGCCCGCAGGCGCAGCCGCACCTCCTCGAACCCCTCCGCCTTGCACGGGCCGTGGTTGGTCCACACGACGTTGGCCAGCAGCCCGAAGATCCCGTCGAGGTTGAGCGCGCGCGGCCGGACCAGGCGGTGGGACAGCAGGTGCAGGCGCAGGTACACGTCGTGCGCGTCGGCCGGCGGGGCCGAAAGGTCGGCGATGCCGGTGCGCACGGCCACGACCTCGACGCCCCGGGCGGGGTCGGGACCGACCAGCTCCGTCATGCCGTCGCCGAGGTCGTCTCCTGTGATCGGCTCGGTGCCCACGGCCGGCGGCTCGCCCAGCGCCGGGAAGGGGAACCAGGTGTCCAGCACGGTGCCGTCCGCGGCGATCGTGGCGAGGCCGATGCCGTACGCACCCGAGGTGGAGGAGTCGATAGCTGTCATGTGCACCAACGCTACCGGCTCGCGACGAGGGATTCCCGGGGCGGACGACGCCCGCCTCGCAGCCGTGTAACGCACTGTTTCAGTGGGTTTCAGGTTGAACGGGGAGATTACGGGGAAAGTTGACTCGGCACGACCGAGTCGCGTAAACATCGGCCCGTTGGGGGGCGAATGACCGACGTGCAGAGGTACGCACGGGACTGCTTCCGCGGGGTCACCTCCGACCGGTTGGGCGTCGAGCTGGAGTTCCTGGTCTTCGACGCGGACAACCCCGTGCTTCCCGTCCCCATCGCCCGGATCGCGGGTGCGCTTCCCGCGCTCACGGGTGGCAGCCGGGTGACGTTCGAGCCGGGCGGGCAGCTCGAACTGTCCGCCCCGCCGGACGTCCTGCCCGCCGCTGTCGCGAAGCTCACCGCCGACGTCGACGCCGTACGGCTCGCGCTCGCGCGGGCCGGGCTGCGGCTGGGCGGCCGCGGCCTGGACACCCTGCGCCCCGCCGTACGGCAGTTACGAGAGCCCAGGTATGAGGCGATGGCCGCGTTCCTGGAGCGGCCGCACGGCCTGACGATGATGTGCTCGACGGCGTCGATCCAGGTCAACCTGGACTTCGGCGAGGATCCCCGGGCCCGCTGGGAACGCGCCCACGCGCTCGGCCCGGTGCTGGTGGCGGCCTTCGCCAACTCGCCCGCCGACGGGTGGGCCTCCGGCCGCCAGGCCGTGTGGGGCAGGCTCGACCCGAGCAGGACCGCGCCGGTCGCGCGGAACGGCGACCCGGCGGACGACTGGGCGCGCTACCTCCTCGACGCCCGCCTGATGCTGGTCCGGGACACCGGCGGTCTCCTGCCGGTCCTCGACGGCTCGGCGTTCCGCGACTTCGCCCGCGTGGCCGGGCGGCCACCCGGCGAGGACGACCTCGCCTACCACGCCACCACGCTCTTCCCGCCCGTACGGCCCCGGGGCTGGCTGGAGGTGCGCTACCTCGACGCGCAGGGGGCCGCCGAGTGGCCCGTGTGCGTGGCCGTCGTCCACGCGCTCGTCACCGACGACCGGGCCGCCGCGATCGCCATGGAGGCGGCCCGGCCGGTCGCCCACCGGTGGGCGGACGCCGCCCGTCTCGGTCTCGCCGACCCCGGCCTGCGCCGGTCCGCCTCGGCCTGCTTCCGCGCCGCCGCCGAGGCCCTGCCCCGCCTCGGGGCCGAGCCCGCGCTGGTCGCCCGGGTCCGCGCGTTCGCCTCTCGGCACATCGATTCCGGCCGGTCGCCGGCCGCCGATCAGATGGAGGAGATGTTCGCTTGACTTCCTCCCCCGCCTAAAGGCGAGGGATTCCCACCCTCACGGGCTGGGCTTCCTGCTTCACAGCCGACCGCCGAAGGGAGGACCCTTGCGGACTTACATCAGCTCCACAGGCAGACACCGCTCGACCAGCGGCCAGGATGTTCTTGGCGGCATTCACGTCCCGGTCATGCCGGGTACCGCAGGACGGGCACTGCCACGTCCGAGTGCTGAGCGAGAGCTGAGCGAGCAGGTGCCCGCACGCACTGCACGTCTTGGAGCTGGGATACCAGCGGTCGATCACGACCAGGGTCCGGCCGTACTTGGCGGTCTTGTACTCCAGTTGGCGGCGGAACTCGCCCCACCCGCAGTCGGAGATCGCCCTGGCCAGGCTGTGGTTGCGGACCATGCCTTTGACGTTGAGGTCTTCGATCACGATCAGGTCGTGGTCGCGGACCAGCCGTGTGGAGATGCGGTGCAGGAAGTCGGCGCGGGCGTCCCGCACCTTGGTGTGGGCGCGGGCGACCTTCGCCTTGGCCTTGGCCTGGTTCGCGCTGCCGCGCTGCTTGCGGGCCATCCTGCGCTGATAGCGGGCCAGGTTTCTGGCCTTGCATCCCAGATGGCGAGGGTTGGGGATCTTCTCACCGGTGGACAGGACGACGAAGTCGGTCACGCCGAGGTCGATTCCGGCCTGGCTGCCGGTGCACGGCAGCGGCTCAGGATCGGCATCGGCCTCCACGGCGAGAGAGGCGTACCAGCGGCCGGAAGGATCGCGCGAGACGGTCACCGTCGTCGGGTCGATCATGGCCGGGGCGACCTCCGGCCAGGACCACACGAACTCCAGCGGGCCGTCCATCTTCGCCAGGTGCAGTCGCCCATCCCGCCAGCGGAACGCCGACCGGGTGTAGGTCGCGGACTGGCGGCCATGGCGGGACTTGAACCGCGGATGGCGGGCGCGTCCTGCGAAGAAGTTCACAAAGGCCGTGTGCTGGTGCCGCAACGCTTGCTGCAGGGGGACGCTGGAGACCTCGTACAGGAAGTTATGGCCGCCGTCGCGTTTCGGCTCGGTCAGGTACCGGTCGGTCTGCACGTAGGAGGTCGTCGCGCCCTCGGCGCGGTAGCGGGCCTGCCGCCAGGCCAGGATCGTGTTCCAAACCAGGCGTACGCAGCCGAACGTGCGGTTCAGCACCGCTGCCTGTTCGGGGGTGGGGTAGATCCGCACCTTGTAAGCCGTACGCATGTTCGCATTTTACGGGCGCTTTGCCTAACTGTCAGCAGAAGGAGCAAAGTCGTGAGCGCTTCGTGCTCTGGGCTGTCCCAGCTCCGCCGGGCCACCCCGTGCGGGGTCCAGATTCCTCCCGGCCCTGAAGGACCGGGCTGCCTCCGGAGGTCTCGGTGACCGATCTCGACGCCGTCCTGGGCAACGCCGGCCCGACCGGCCTGAAGGAGCGGATCGCGGCCGAGCTCGCCGCCGTACGCGAGCGGTCGCTCGCCTACACCGACGCCGACGACGACATGCTCGTGCGCCAGCACTCGCCCCTCATGTCACCGCTGGTCTGGGACCTCGCGCACGTCGGCAACTACGAGGAGCTGTGGGTGCTGCGCGAGGTGGGCGGCATCGAGCCGCTGCGCCCGGAGATCGACCACCTCTACGACGCGTTCAAACACCCGCGCAAGGACCGGCCGTCGCTCCCGCTGCTCGGCCCGGCCGAAGCCAGGAAGTACATCTCCGGCGTGCGCGGCCGGGTGCTCGACGTGCTCGACATGGTGGACCTGGCCGCCCCCGATCCGCTGCGCTCCGGCGGCTACGTCTTCGGGCTGGTGCTCCAGCACGAGCACCAGCACGACGAGACCATGCTCGCCACGCTCCAGCTGTCCCGGCGGCCCGGCCTGGTGCGCGACGGCGAACTGCCGCCCGGCAGGCCCGCCGCCGAGCCCGAGGTCCACATCCCCGCCGGGGTCTTCACGATGGGCACCGACACCGTGGCCTGGGCGTACGACAACGAGCGGCCGGCCCACCGGATCTACCTGCCGGGCTACTGGATCGACCGCCGTCCCGTCACGAACGCGGCCTATCTGGAGTTCGTCGAGGACGGCGGCTACCGCGACCCGCGCTGGTGGCTGCCACAGGGCTGGGAGTGGGCCGAGCGCAACGGCGTGGAGGCCCCGCTGTACTGGACGCGCGACGGCGACACCTGGTGGCGGGTCCGGTTCGGCCGGGAGGAGCCCGTGCCGCCGGACGAGCCGGTGCAGCACGTCTCCTGGTACGAGGCCGACGCGTACGCCCGGTGGGCGGGCAAGCGCCTGCCGACCGAGGCCGAGTGGGAGAAGGCGTGCGGCGGCCGCACGTACCCCTGGGGCGAGGCCGATCCCGGCCATCTCGGGCGCTGGGCCAACCTCGGCCACCGCGCGGCCCGGCCCTCGCCCGCGGGGGCGTTCCCGGACGGCGCGAGCCCCTACGGCGTGGAGCAGCTCATCGGGGACGTGTGGGAGTGGACGGACTCCTGGTTCCAGCCCTATCCCGGCTACCGGTGCTTCCCCTACGAGGAGTACAGCAAGGTCTTCTTCGGGGAGACCTATCGGGTGCTGCGCGGCGGGTCGTGGGCCACCCATCCGTCCGCCGTCCGCACGACCTTCCGCAACTGGGACTACCCGATCCGGCGGCAGATCTTCGCCGGCTTCCGCTGCGCTCGCTCGGAGGAGTGAGGGAATGTGCCGCCACGCGGCGTGGCTGGGCCCGGTGCGGTCCCTGACCACGCTCATCAGCGACCCCGGACACGGCCTGCTGCACCAGTCGTACGCGCCGCGCCTGCAGAAGTACGGCACGGTGAACGCCGACGGGTTCGGCTTCGGCTGGTACGACGGGTCCCGGCCCGTGCGCTACCGCCGTACGGTGCCCGTCTGGTCGGATGCCAACATGCCCGGCCTCGCCGCGGCGGCCCGCTCGCACTGCCTGATCGCGGCGGTGCGGTCGGCCACGGTCGGGATGCCGATCGAGGAGACGGCCACCGCGCCGTTCGCCGACGGGCCCTGGCTGCTCAGCCACAACGGCAGGGTCGGGCGCGAGGCCGTCCGGCCCCTCGCGGCCGACGCGGAGAGCGTGTGCGACTCCGCGTGGCTCGCCGCGGCCGTGTTCACCCGGTTGCGGGACGGCCTGCCGCTCGCCGGCGTCCTGCCCGCCGTCGTCCGCGCGGCGTCGGAAGGCGACCCGGAGGCCCGGCTCAACCTGCTCGTGACGGGAGGTTCCCACCTGGCCGCCGTCGCGTGGGGCGACACGTTGTTCACACACCTGGAGGAGGGGGTGCTCGTCGCGAGCGAGCCGCTGGACGACCGGCCGGGCTGGCGGGCCGTGCCGGACCGGAGCCTGCTGCTCGCGTCCCCCGACGGCGTTTCGGTGACACCCATCGATTGAGAGGCGACCATGGTTACCGATCATCTCGGCGGCGACTATCTGCGCCAGGCTCTGGAGAACGACGTACGCACCGGGCTCACCTCGTCGCCCAAGTGGCTGCCCCCCAAGTGGTTCTACGACGCCGCGGGCAGCGAGCTGTTCTCCCGCATCACCCGGCTGGCGGAGTACTACCCCACCCGGCGCGAGCTGGAGATCCTGCGCCGCCGCGCGGTCGACGTCGCCGGTCTCACCCGGGCCGACACGCTCGTCGAGCTGGGCTCGGGCACGAGTGAGAAGACCGTGCTGCTGCTCGACGCGCTGGCCAACGCGGGCACGCTGCGGGCCTACACGCCGGTCGACGTGGACGAGGTCACGCTGGAGGCCGCGGCGGAGCGGCTCGCCGTACGCTATCCCGGCCTGGACGTGCGGCCGGTGCGTGCCGACTTCGAGCAGCACCTGGCGCTGCTGCCGAGGACCGGCAGGCGGCTGGTGGCCTTCCTCGGCGGCACGATCGGCAACCTCCCGCCCGCCGCGCGAGAGGTGTTCCTCAAGGAGCTGCGGGCCACGCTGCGGCCGGGCGACACCCTGCTGCTCGGCACCGACCTGGTGAAGGACAGAGGACGGCTGGTCGCGGCGTACGACGACCCGGGAGGCGTGACGGCCGCCTTCAACCGCAACGTGCTGCACGTGCTCAACCGGGAGCTGGACGCCGGGTTCGAGCCGGAGGCGTTCGAGCACGTCGCGCTGTGGGACGAGGACAACGAATGGATCGAGATGCGGCTGCGGGCCACCCAGCCCATGGAGGTCCCGCTCAGGGCGCTCGGCCTCACGGTCTCCTTCGCCGAGGGCGAGGAGACGCGCACGGAGATCAGCGCCAAGTTCCGCAGGGAGGGCGTGCTCGACGAGCTGTCCCGGGCCGGGTTCGCGGTCTGCCGCTGGTACACCGACAGCTCCGCCGACTTCGCGTTGACCCTGGCCGCCGCCGGGAGCGCCCGCCCTGGCGTGACCGGCTGAGCGTCACCGGCTGAGCAGCGTCACCGGCTGAGTTGGGGCGCGCTGCCCGCGGCCGCGGCGCCCGCGGGCAGCGGCAGGCGCATGACGAAGCATGCGCCGCGCGGGGAGTCCTCGACCCGCAGCGTCCCGTGGTGCGCGTCCGTCGTGACACGGCACAGGGCGAGGCCCAGCCCGGTGCCCTTGGGGTCGCGGCGGCGCCCGTCCTTCAGGCGGACGAACGGCTCGAAGACCCGCTCACGGTCCTCCGGCGCGATGCCGTCGCCGTCGTCGAGCACGGTGACGATCGCCTCGTCCCCGTCCCGCCTCACCATGACGTCGACCCTGCTGCACGCGTGGCGCTGCGCGTTGACCAGCAGGTTGGTCAGCACACTGCACAGCTGGACCCGGTTGCCGAGGACGATCACCTCGTCCTCGGCCTCGACGTGCACGGGCACGCCGCCGGTGCGGGCCGCGGCCTCCTCCCGCGCGAGCGTCCCGAGGTCCACCCGCTCGGGCTGGACCGCCGCGGCCGTGCGGACCCGGGCGACCGTGAGCATCTCGTCGATGATCGCCTGGCACCGCTCGGTGGTCCGCACCGCCGTGCGGATCGTTTCGTACGGGTCGGTCTCCTCACGGTAGAGCAGGGCCTCCTCCAGCTGCGTGCGCAGCCCGGCGAGCGGGGTCCGCAGCTCGTGGGAGACCATCGAGGCGAAGTGCCGCTGCTGGCGTACCGAGGTGTCGAGGCGGTCGAGGAAGCTGTTGGAGGCCCGTGCGAGCTCGGCGATCTCGTCGCGGCCGTGCGGCTGGGGGACGCGCAGGCTCGGGTCGCGCACGCTGATCTCGGTCCACCTCTCGCGAATCTCTCTGACCGGGCGCAGCGTGCGGCCCGCGACGCACCAGCTCGCCCAGGTCCATCCGGCGGTCATCAGCAGCACTCCGATCGCGATGAACAGCTCCAGCCGATGCGTGGCCAGGAGGCCGGGCTCGGCCCTCCCCGCGTACACGGCGTGCGGCTCCCCGTTCCAGAACAGCCGGGACTGCACAGGCAGGACGCGTACGGCGGTGAGCACGACGCACCGGTCCCCGTCCGGGCAGTCGATGCGGTACTGCAACCCGTCCTCGCCTTCAGGGAAGGGGGAGGTCAGCGGGGCCCGCCCGCTCGCCGCCCGGCTGGCGGTGATCACCCGGTTGCGGGAGTCGACGAGTTGCACCAGGTCCTCGTGCGCGGCCGGCGGCTCGGGGACGCCGTTGGGCCCCATCGAGGCGATCCAGTCGGTGGCCACCCGCTGGGTGTCTATGAAGAGATGGCTGTGGATCCGGTTGCGGACGGTGAGGTCCAGGCCGAACCCGATCACCGTGAGGACGAGGAGGGAGAGGACCGCGCTCATCAGGGCGGTCCTCGCCTGGATCGAGCGCGGGCGTAAAAGGGAAGGCATGTGCCAGCCCGCCATGACCCCTCCATCCGTGTTCGCAATGCAATGCTCAGGAAAAAAATGTTAATGAGGGATATCCGGAAAGTGGTCCTCCTGAACGTCTCGAATCGCAACCCTTGCGATAACAAGGCGAAGGATCGACGTTTGCTTTGCCTGATCAAGCATTTGCGCTGGTAGGCGGCTTGGAATGAGCACTTTTCAATGTGAAGGATGTTTTTCCTGAGATAACAGTGCTCGCTCCAGCGGCCAGGACGAGACAGGCGGCGACGACTGCCGCGACCGTGGGCCAGGGGACGACCAGGGGAACGGCCGCGCCGGACTTCTGCGCCAGCCCGGCGCGCATTCCGAGCAGCGCGGGAACGGCCACGGCGAGACCGAGCACGGCGCCGATTCCGGTGACGAGCGCCGCCTCGACGGCCGCCGCCGCGATCACCTGCCGCCGCGTCGCGCCGGACAGGCGCAGGACCGCGAACTCGCGCGCGCGTGCCGACGCCGCCATGACCTGCGTGTTGACGATCGCCAGGCCCGAGTATCCCGCCGAGACCCCGACCAGCAGGAGCGTGAACAGCCAGACCAGCCGGTCCTCCTCCGCCTGGTCGCCGGCCGCGCGGTCGGCGACGCTCACCGTCCTCGCCCCCGGGAAGACCATCCCGGCCGGCCGGGACACGTACGCCTCGGGGGTCAGCGCCGACGGGTCGTGCGCCCGCACCGTGTCCCTGGAGACCAGCACCTCCGCCGGCGCGCCGGACGGGACCGCCGCGATCCGCAGGCGCACCGTGCTGCCGTCCTCGAAGGTGAGCGGCACGACGTCTCCCTTGCGCCAGCCGTGGTCCCGGGCCACCCACTCGGAGACCGCCGCTTCGTCCCCGGCGAGGCCACCGTGGCCCAGCGCGGAGAGCGGCCGGTCGCCGTACACGGTGGTGGGCAGCGGGGCTGTGATCGCTCCGGGGGCCGACGCCGCCGCGAGCGCCGCGTCCGACAGGCCGGGGGCGCCGTCGGGCACGAGCACCGCCGCCGCGGAGGTGCTCGCCGCCCGCTCCGCCGTGTACGCCGCGGCGGTCGTGCGCACCATTCCCGTGACCAGCACGGCGAAGCCCACGGTCAGCAGCACCGGGGCCGCGGTGGCGGCGGTGCGCCGCACGGCGGTCATCGCGCTCCGCCCGGCCAGCATGCCCACGGCCGGCCGGGAGATCGGCCACGAGAAGCCGCGGACGAGCGGCGGGAAGACGACCGGCGCGAGCAGGGTGAGCCCGGCGATCAGCGCCATCGCGGCGAGCAGGACGTCGTTGACCAGGGCGTCCTCGCCGGCGGAACCGCTCGCCACCGCCAGGGCCAGACCGCCCGCGACCGACACGACGCCCGCGATCCACCGCACGCGCGTCATCGGCGTGCCGCCCGCCGCGTGGTCGCGAAGGGCCTCCAGTGGGCGGACGCGGGCGGCCCGGCCCGAGGCGGACCAGGCGCCGAGCAGGCCCGCCGTGATCCCGGCCACGACCGCCGCCGCCACGGGCAGCGGGGTGAACCGCACGCCGAACGACTCGGGCTCGAAGCCCGCGGCGACGAGCACCCCGCCCACGGCGGGCGCGACGGCCGCGCCCAGCAGCGCCCCGGCCGCGGCGGCGACGACGCCCACGGCGAGCGCCTCGCCGTACACGATCAGCCGCACCTGCCGCGGGGTCGCGCCGACCGCCCGCAGCAGGCCGAACTCCCGGCGCCGCTGCGTGACCCGGAACGCGAACGTGGAGGCCACCACGAACACCGACACGAACCCGCCGAGCAGCGCCATCGCGGTCAGCACCTGCATGCCGATCCAGCGGGTCCGCGCGTCGGCCGCGGGCTCGGCCGCCGCCCGGTCCGGCCCCGCCAGCACCCGCCCGGACCCGCCGACGACGCCGAGCACGGCGCGCCGCACGGCGGCCCGTACAGCGGCAGGGTCCGCCCCCGGCCGGGTGAGCAGTCCGATGACGCGCACGCCGCCTCCGAGACGCGCGGCCTCGCCGTCCGAGACGTACGGCCCGGGACCGTCGGTGAGCCCGCTGACCGTGTACGGCGCGGGGCCCCTGGCGGTCAGCAGCGTGACGGGTGAGCCGGGTGCGAGTCCGAGCGCGCGATCGAGCACCACCTCTCCGGCACGGACCGGCGGCCTGCCCGCCACCGGCCGGTGCGGCGCCAGGGCCGCGGTGCTCCAGCCCCGTGCCTCGTGCGCGCCGGCCGGCCTGCCCCGGACGACGGCCTGGGCGTAGAAGGCGCGGTCGGGGACGGCCGCCGCCACGCCGGGCACCGGCGTCAGCGCGCGGACCAGCGCCTCCACCGTCTCCGGGGACCAGGGCCGGTTCTCGGCGAAGGCGTTGTCGTCCCCGGGCACGCCGGGGGTGTGCACGAGCAGGGGCGCGGCGGCGTACCGGGCGGGCACCCGCGGGCCCGCCGACGTCAGCAGCAGCGCGCTCGCGGTGAGGACCGCGGCGCCGAGGCAGAGCGCGACGAAGGTGCCCGCGAGCCCGGTCCACCGGCTCCGGAGCAGAGAACGGAGCAGAGACGGGGTCAGCATGCCTCCTCCAGGAGGGCCATGCGGGCGGCGATCTCGGCGGCGCTCGACCGCCCGAGCTCCCCCGCGAGCCGGCCGTCGGCCAGCAGCACGACCCGGTCCGCGTACGCCGCGGCGGCGGGGTCGTGCGTGACCATGACGACGGTCTGCCCGTGGGCGTCGACCAGCGCGCGCAGGAGTTCCATGACCACGCGGGACGCGGCCCGGTCGAGCGCGCCGGTCGGCTCGTCGGCGAAGAGCACGGCGGGCCCGGTTCCTCGCGCCCGGGTGATGAGTGAACGGGCGATCGCCACCCGCTGCCGCTCGCCGCCGGACAGCTCGGCGGGCCGGTGCCCGCCCCGCCGGTCAAGGCCGACCCGGGCGAGCGCGTCGCGCACCTCGTCAGGGCCGGGGCGGCGCCCGGCCAGGCGGAGGGGGAGCGCCACGTTCTCCTCCGCGGTGAGCGCGTCGACCAGGTTGTAGTCCTGGAATACGAAGCCGATCCTTTCCCGGCGCAGCAGGGTGAGCGCCTTCTCGCTCAGCGGGCCGAGGTCGGTGTCGCCGATCAGCACGGCGCCGGACGCCGGCCGGTCGAGCCCGGCGGCGCAGTGCAGCAGCGTGGACTTGCCGGAGCCGGAGGGCCCCATCACGGCGGTGAAGGTGCCCTGGCCGAAGCCGAGGGTCACGCCGTCGAGAGCGGTCACCGCGCTGGGCCCGGTGCCGTACACCACGCGGACCGCGTCGAGCAGGACCGCCTGCCCGGTTGTCTGTGTCATGTCGCTCAGCCAATCGGCGGCGGGGCCGCGAGGCACTGGCGCTGGGGCGAGAACCGGGGGTATCCCCAGCACTACCGACATCGGCGCGCCCAGCGGTTAGCGTCGGTGCCGTGGCCACCCCGCTCCTCGCCTCCGCCTCCGCCCCCGCTCCCGTGCCCCTGGTGCCCCGGACCGCGCTGGACGCGCTCGCCGGGCCGCCGCAGCGTTTCCTCGCCTCGGCCTGGCCGTGGAGGTCTCTGGCATACCTGCTGGCCGGGGTCGTCCCCGGCCTGGCCTTCGCCGCCGTCCTGGCGCCCGTCCGCGCGGTGGGGGGCCTGCTCTCCGTGCCGCTGTCCCTGGGGGTGGCCGCGCTGCTGCTGACGCCCGTGGCCCGGTTCGAGCGGTGGCGGATGCGCCTCGTTGACCGGCAGCCGGTGCGCGGACTGCCGGACGGCTGGTGGCCGGGGTGGCGCGAGGCGGGGCACGCCGTCGTGGCGCTGGTCGCGCTCTGGTGGGCCGACCTGCTGCTGGTGGCGGCCGCGATCGCCGGGCCTGTGGTGCTGATCCTCTCCCCGCTCGTGCAGCCGACCGCTCCCGAAGGCGAGGCCACGCTGGGGGAGACCTTTCTCGGATCGGCCGTCGGGCTGCTGCTGGTGCCCGTCGCGGCGTACACGGTGGCCGCCTGGGCGGGCGCCCGGGCGGCGATGGCGCGGGCGATGCTCGTGCCGCAGGAGGCCGAGATGCGGGAGATCGCGCGCTCCCGCACGCGGCTGGTGGACGCCTTCGAGGCCGAGCGCCGCCGCATCGAGCGCGACCTGCACGACGGCGCGCAGCAGCGGCTCGTCGCGCTGTCGATGAAACTCGGCCTGGCCGGGCTCGACCTTCCGCCGGGCTCGCCCGCGGCCGTGCGGCTCGACGAGGCGCGCGAGCTGGCCGGTCAGGCGCTCGCGGAGCTGCGCGAGCTGATCCGCGGCGTCCATCCGCAGGTGCTCGCCGACCGCGGGCTGCCCGCCGCCGTACGCGATGTGGCCGGCAGGTCGCCGGTGCCCGCGCGGGTGGACGTCGAGCTCGACCGGCGGCCGCCCGAGCGGGTGGAGGCGGCGGCCTACTACGTCGCCTGCGAGGCGCTGGCGAACGTGGCCAAGCACAGCGGGGCCGGTTCCTGCGCGGTGCGCGGCCGGCTGCGCGGGGACAGCCTCGTGCTGGAGATCGCCGACGACGGGCGCGGGGGAGCGGACCCGGCGCGCGGCACCGGCCTGACCGGGCTCGCCGACCGGGTGTCGGCCGTCGGGGGCGCGCTGACCGTCGAGAGCCCGTACGGCGGCCCGACCACGGTGAGGGCGGAGTTTCCGTGCGCGTGGTGATCGCCGAAGACTCGGTGCTGCTCAGGGAGGGCCTCGCCGGCCTGCTCGAACGGTTCGGGCACAGCGTCGTCGCGGCCGTCGGCGACGCCCCCGGGCTGATCGAGGCGGTCGCCGGGCAGGACCCGGACGTCGTCGTCGCCGACGTGCGCATGCCGCCCGGCTACAGCGACGAGGGGCTGCGGGCCGTGCTGGAGCTGCGGGCGGCGCGGCCGTCCCTCGCGGTGCTGGTCCTCAGCCAGTACGTCGAGCAGACCTACGCCGCCGAGCTGCTCGACCAGACCCGCTCCCCGGGCGGGGGCGGCGTCGGCTACCTGCTGAAGGACCGCATCGGCGACGTCACGCAGTTCGCCGACGCGGTGGCCACGGTCGCGGGCGGCGGCACGGTGATCGACGCCGAGGTCGTCAGGCAGTTGCTGCGCGGGCGGCGCGACCCGGTGGCCCGGCTCACGCCGCGCGAGCGCGAAGTGCTCGCGCTCGTCGCGGAGGGACGGTCCAATGCCGCGATCGCCCGCGCGCTGTTCGTCTCCGAGGCGGCGGTCGCCAAGCACATCGCGAGCATCCTGGCCAAGCTCGACCTGCCCCCGGACGCCGACGACCACCGCCGGGTGCTCGCCGTGCTCGCCTACCTGCGCGCCGCCGTGTGAGCGGGACCCCGGCGCCGCCGCCGCACAGGGCGCCCGGTCAGCGGCCGGCGCTGAAGACGACCTTCTCGGGCACGACGCGCACGGTGATGCGCTGCTCTCCCGGCTGCCGGTAGGGGTAGGCGTCCACGCCGAGGTACTTCTTCGCCAGGCCGTCGATGACCGCGTCCGCGCCTTCGAGCTCCAGTTCGGCGGTGCCCGAGACGCTGACGAAGCGGAAGGCGTTCTCCGGGTCGAGCACGCTGACCGACACCCGGGGGTCGGCCCGCAGGTTCCGCTCCTTCGCCCGCCCCACGGCGGTGTTGAAGATCACCGTGTCTCCGTCGTAGTCGACCCACACCACGGTGTTGTGCAGCGATCCGTCCGGCCGGACCGTCGTCACCCAGGCGTGGACCGGTTCCTTCAGCAGAGCCACGGCGTTCTCGTCGAGCTTGCTCATCTGCTCCTCCTCGGTCGGTCAGCGCTGCCGTGAATCGGCGGCAGACACGAGATCACATTCTTCCCCTGTCGACGGGGTGGGAGGACGATCGAGGGAGAGCCGGGCGGCGCGTCGTCTCCTGAGCCATCTCACCACCTCGACGACCACGGTGATCGACAGCACGATGCCGAGGCCGAGGAGCAGGCCCTTGATCGGGTCGTTCTCGAACGCCATCCCGCCGAAGAAGCCGATCAGCCCGGAGTACACCGCCCACGAACCCGCCGCGATCGCGTCGAAGAACGTGAACGAGCGCAGCGGATACCGTACGGCGCCCATGGTGACCGTGGTCGCGGTGCGCCCGCCGGGGATGTACCTGGCCACGACCAGGACGAGCCCGCCCCGCTCGGCCAGCGCCTTCCGCGCCCAGACGAACGGCTTCTTCTCCCGCAGCCTGCCCGCCGACCTGCTGCCGATCAGATAGGAGACGTGGTCACCCGCGCACGCGCCGAGGGCCGCGACCACGATGACCAGGGCCAGGTTGGTCTCGCCCGACGCGGCGAACACCGCGGCGGTGATCACCGAGGTCTCGGCCGGCACGACGGGGAAGAACCCGTCGAGCAGCGCCAGGGCGAACAGCGCCACGTACAGCCAGGGCGATGACATCACCTGCTGGACCAGGTCGAGGATGGCGTGCGTCATGAGCGTGACTCCGATCGTTGGACACCCGTACACCGTGTCGGCCTGTCGGCGTCGAGGACATCCGGGAGATCCCGGATCGGACGCGGGCCCGTCCCTCACACAGGGGTCGGGGCCGACACGCCACGAAGCTAGACAGTCCGCGGGTCACGGCACATCGGACGATCGGCAGACGTCACCCCCTACTTTCGTCGCGTAAGGGGTCCCGGCCCGGGCGTCACCCGAGGTCGGCGTCGTGGACGAGGATCGCCGCCTGCACCCTGTTGGCCAGGCCCAGCTTGGCGAGCAGCCGGCTCACGTGCGCCTTGACGGTCGGTTCCGACAGCTTCAACTCCCGCCCGATCTCGGCGTTCGACAGGCCGCGTGCCAGCGCCCTGACCACGTCCTCCTCCCTGGCCGTGAGGGCGGCGAGCCGCTGACGCGCGACCTCGGCACGCGAGGGCGCCTTGTGCGCGAACGAGCCGAGGAGCCGTTTGAGCACGGATGGCGAGAGCATCGCGTTGCCCTCGGCGACCGTGCGGACCGCGGCGATCAGTTCACGTGGCGGGGTGTCCTTGAGCAGGAACCCCACGGCGCCGAGACGCAGCGCCTCGTGGACGTACTCGTCCAGGTCGAAGGTGGTCACCATGACCACCTTCGGGGGGCCGGCGGCGCGCAGAAGCCGTCCCGTGGCGGTCAGGCCGTCCATGCCGGGCATCCGGACGTCCATGAGCACGACCTCGGGCCTGAGCCGGGCGGCCGCGCCGATCGCCTCCTCGCCGTCGCGTGCCTCGCCGACGACCACCACGTCGCCCGCCGCCTCCAGGATCATCCGCAGCCCCGACCTGACCAGCGCCTCGTCGTCGACGATCAGTACGCGGATCATGCGGCGGGAATCCTCGCCCGTACCTGGAAACCGCCGTCGTACGGGCCGGCCTCCAGGGTCCCCCCGAGCAATTCGACACGTTCGCGCAGGCCGACCAGGCCCCAGCCGGACTTCGGAAGTTCCTCGCGTGCGGCGGACGGCGCGTTGCGGATGACGATCTCCAGACCGGTGGGCAGGTAACGGACGGCCACGTCGGTCTCGGCGCCGCCCGCGTGCTTGTGCACGTTGGCCAGCGCCTCCTGCACCACCCGATAGGCGGTGCGTTCCGCGGACTGCCCGATCGGGCGGGCCTGGCCCTCGTCACGCCGGTTGACCACGAGGCCGAGAGCGCGAGACTGCGCGAGCAGCCGGTCGAGGTCGGCCAGTGTGGGCTGCGGGTCGCGGGAGGCGTCCTGAGCGCGCAGGACGCCGAGCACCTCGCGCAGGTTGCTCAGCGCCTCCCTGCCGACGTCGCCGATCAGAGCGGCCGCCTTGGCCGTGCGCTCGTCCGGCGCGCCGACCTCCAGCGCGCCGGCGTGCAGGACCATCAGCGACACCCGGTGCGCGACCGCGTCGTGCATCTCCCGCGCGATGCGGGCGCGTTCCTGGGCGCGTGCCTGATCCGCGCGCAGGACCTGTTCCCGCACCAGTTGTTCGGCTCGCTCGCGCATGGCCACGAGCACCTGCCGTCTGGCGTGGCTCCACAAGCCGGCCACCAGCGGAAGCCCGACCAGCGCACCGCCCAGGATGAGCACGTTCGGCGAAGAGCCCATCGCCAGCGCCCGGTGGCCGCCGCTCAGGGAGGAGACCACCCCGCCCAGCGCCCACACCGCGGACGCGCCGGCCGCGTAGAGCCACAGGGCCCGGCGGCGCCCCAAGTGCAGGCCCGCGTAGTAGGAGGCCACCACCGCCGGCGGCCACATGGCCGGCCAGACGTAGGCGACGGCCGCCATCACGGTCACCGGCCAGACCGAACGCCGGGCGACGACGGCGGCCGCCCCCGCGGCCGCGGCGATCGTCAGGGCCACCGGGGCGGGCAGCGTCGTCGCGACGCCGGCCCAGCCGTACGCGGAGCCCGCGCAGAGCAGGAACACCGCGGCGCCGAGCGCCCACGGCAGGGCCCGATCCAGGATGTTCACGCTCAGAGGCTATTGCTGCGTCCGGCGGGGCGACCCCCTACGAAAGTCGCGCACGTCGCGTGACCTTCGCAGGGGACGGTACGGCGGCGCCGCCCGGCAGGGTGACGGGCATGAGACATCTCCTGATCGCCGGCGTGATCGCCCTGGCTCCGCTGACCGGCGGCACCTCCGCCGCCCCCGCCGCCACCGCCGCCGCCACCAAGCCCGCCCTGCCCGCTCCGACCGGGCGTTACGCGGTCGGACGGTCCGACGTCCACCTGGTCGACTCCCATCGGCCCGACCCCTGGGTGGACGGCAGGCCGCGAGAGCTGATGGTCTCCCTCTGGTATCCGGCCGTGAAGGCGAAGGGCCCGACCGCGCCGTACGTCACCCCGCAGGAGTCGGCGCTGATCCTCAAGGGATTCCCCCAGCTGAAGGACCTCCCGCCGGACACGCTCACGAAGACGAGGACGTACGCCCGCGCCGACGTGCCCGCGCTGGCGAAGAGAGGTGGATGGCCGCTGGTGGTCATGTCGCCCGGCATGACCATGCCACGGGCCACGCTGACCTCGCTGGCCGAGGAGTTCGCCAGCCGGGGCTACGTGGTCGCGGGCATCGAGCACACCTACGAGTCGGTCGCCACCACCTTCCCCGGCGGCAGGACCGTCACGTTCGAGGCCGGTGCGGGTGGTCAGACCACGGAGCTGGGGGAGAAGGTCGCCCGGGTGCGGGCGGCGGACACGACCTTCGTGCTGGACCGGCTGGAGCGGACGAGGCGCTGGAACCGGCTGATCGACGAGCGCAGGATCGCGATGGTCGGGCACTCGGTCGGCGGCCAGAGCGCGGCCCACCTGCTCGCCGTGAGCGATCGGATCACGGCCGCGGTCAACCTGGACGGCTCCTACAACCCCACGACTCCCGCCAAGCCGATCACCAAGCCGTTCATGATGATCGGCAACCCTCGGCAGCAGCCGGTCGCCGGCGGGGAGCCGAAGTCGTGGGACCTGTTCTGGCCCCATGTCACCGGCACGTGGAAGCGCTGGCTCACCGTCACCGGTGCCGAGCACGTGAGCTTCGTCGACTACGCGGTGCTCGGGCCGCAGCTCGGCATGCAGGTCGCCCCGATGAACGGTGAGCGATCCCTGCGGATCACCCGGGACTACGTCACCGCCTTTCTCGACACCCACCTGAAGGGCGAGCGACGGCCGCTGCTGGACGGGCCGTCGGCCAAGTATTCGGAAGTCGGCTTCTGGTAGCCGGACGAGCGGGCCGGATCAGCGTGCGGAGACCGGCTCGGGGGTGGGCATGACGCGCCGGACCTGCTCGCGCATGCGAGGCGCGAGTTCGGCGGTCATCGGCGCCTTCTCGGTACGCAGCCGGTTGAGCGCGAAGGCGAGCGCGGTGCCCCACAGCAGGTGTCCCGCCAGCAGCGCGGCCTGGCGGCCGGGGCGGTCCTTCGGGACGGGCGGGTACGCGCCGACGCTCGGCGCCAGGCCCTGGTAGCCGAAATACCACACCAGCAACCCGTACGCCGTGCCGATCGGAACGGGCACCCGCTGCCCCGCCGACAACAGGCCCAGCACCGAACCGCAGGAGGAGCCGAACGCGAAGTGCGCGATCGTGCCGAGCACGTTCTCGCCCCTCCTGGGCTTGTCCCGCCCGGGAAGGGTCAGCCGCGCGAACCGCCGCGGTGGCGGCTCCTCCAGCAGGCCGGCCCTGTCCGCGGCCATCAGCATCGCGCTGTACACGGCCGTCGCGAGCGCGCCGCCGACGGCGCCGTTCACCAGGTTGCGCATCATGAGGAGCCTTTTCCCACCCGGACCGGATCACCTGCCCTCGCGGTGCCCCGTTCTCGGTAAACAATCAAGGTCCCGCCTCGGCCGGGAGCGGCGCCTACGTCTGATGGCGGCCCCGCAGGGGAGCATGCGGTGCACACCAAGGCTTTACGGGACGGAGTGCGAGAACTGCGAGTCATTCTCGGGGAGACCTCGTGGAGGATCAGCTACTGGTTGCCTTCAGGGCGGGGGAGGGTGATCGTGCTTCTCACGGTGTTCCAGAAAACCCGGGAGGGGCCTCAGCATGACGATGTCGAGCGTGCGGTGAAGGCCAAGCAGATTTGCGAGGCGACTCATCTCGACGCGACTACGCATCTGTTTGAAAGGAGCGGATCATGACGGGACACAGCAGGTGGAAGACGCTGAGGACTGCCAGCCTGCGGGAGGAGGCGGCTGAGCATCCCGAATACATCCAGGCTGGGCTGGATCTACAGCTCGGCGACATGATCCGTTCCCGGCGAATCGAGCTGGGTCTGACGCAGGCCGAAGTGGCCCGGCGGGCCAATATCAGTCAGCCGGCCCTGTCGCGTATCGAGGGCGGCGGCGGTGTGCCCACACTGGCCATGCTGGACCGTCTCGCCAGAGCGATGGAGACCACGTTCACCATCACCGTGGCGCGGAATGCTGCTGCCTGATCGTCCCGGGGTCGGTTGACGGGTCATTCGGGGACGATGGTGGTGAGCAGGGTGTCCCAGGCGGTGAGGAAGCGGTCGAGGTTGTATCGGGCCAGTGCGGCCGAGCGGGCGGCCTTGCCCGCTTGGACGGCGAGCTCGGGTTCGTTGGCGAACTGGTTGAGTGCCTGTAGCAGCGTGGGCAGTTTGGTGGAGACGATTCCGGCCTCCGGCGGCACGGCCTCCACGGCTTCGGTGGTGGCGAGCGCGACGACCGGCATGCCGATCATCATGGCCTCGATGAGTGACAGGCCGAGCGAGGTCCAGCGGTAGGGGTGCAGGTAGACCCGGCGGCGGGCCAGCTCGGCGTGCATGGCGGCCTGCGGCAGGTCTTCGAACGCCTCCATCTCCCCGGCCAGGCCGAGTTTGGCGGGCAGGTTGGTGACCTTCATGCCGAACACGTCGAGCGGGGTCGCGGCGGCGAACGTGGGCAGCAGGTCGGTGCCCGCGACCCGCCAGCGCCTGATCGGTTCGTTGACGACCACGCCGGCACGGGGCAGTTCGCCGGTGTAGAGGTAGCCGGGGTCGACGACGCCGTGCTCGATGACGTGGGTGGGGGCGCGGCCGGAGTCCCAGAACAGGTCGTTGAAGTGGGTGACGTGGACGATCGGGATGTCGTCGCGGTCGGCCAGCGGATGACGGGTCTTGGGCACGTCCCCCGCGGGCGTGTTGTGCTCGACGTAGACGCCGGGCACGTCGCGCCCCAGCCATTCGCGGGCCAGGTCGAGCTCGTGCGGCCGCTGGTAGACGACCACGTCGACGTCCTCGCCGGCCAGCCGGTCGTACGGCACCTCCCGCACGGTGCCGGGCCAGGGATAGGTGTCGGCCCGGCCTCGCCCGTCCGGCCCCCGGTCGGGGGTGAGCGGCACCAGATAGTCGTGCCGTCCATGCACGAAAGAGGTGGTCCACGAGCCGTGGACATGCCAGACCATGATCTTCATCGCGTCGCTCCCCGTTCTGCCGACCTCGGAACACCGTGCCCTCCGCCCGCGGGCGCCTCACCCATCTGCCCTGGTCATGCCCCTTCATCCTCAGCTCTGAGCTGAATTCCCCCGAGCACCAGATCGACGGCCGCGGCGAGGTCGGGCGCCACCTCGGGGGCGGCCGCGACCTCCTCGGGCAGCGTCACCGGGGTCGGCACGAGGATGCCCCGGGCGCCGGCGGCGCGAGCGGCCTCGACGTCCCGGCCGATGTCGCCGATCACCACGCAGTCCTCCGGACGTACGCCGAGCCGCCGGGCCGCGCGCAGCACGAGACCGGGCGCGGGCTTGCGGCAGTCGCAGCGGTCGCCGTCGTCGTGCGGGCAGACCTCCCACACGTCGAAGGGGCCGAGCAGCGCGTCCACCCGGTCGTTGACGGCGCGCAGGGCCTCCGGGGCGATCAGGCCCTTGGCGACTCCCGACTGGTTGGTCACGATCCCGACCGGGACGCCCTCCGCGCGCAGCCGGTCGAGCACGGTCCTGGCCCCGGCGACGGGCTCCACCCGCTCAGGATCACTGTTGTAAGGAACGTCGTGAATGAGCGTTCCGTCACGGTCGAAAAGCACCGCGGCGGGTGGACGGGCGGGCTGGGACACGAGCGACCTCCTGCGTGAATCGCCCGCCGGGCTACCCGGGGGACAGATCGGCAAACACCGCCACGACTCCGCCCATGACTACTCAGAGTAGTAGTTATTGAGTGCATCCCCCACTCACGTCGACTTCTCTACAAAGGAGTGTTTAGTAGCGCTTCTCTCGGTAACCAGACCTCCACTGCGCAACGGAGGGAAACCGATGCGGTTCTTGGGGATAAATGCGATTTTTCATGATCCAGCCGCCGCGCTGGTCGTGGATGGTGAGGTGATCGCCGCAGCAGAGGAAGAGCGCTTCAGCCGGCGCAAGCACGGCAAGCGCCCGGTTCCTTTCTCCGCCTGGGAACTGCCGGAGCTGGCCGCCGCGTGGTGTCTCGAACAGGCCGGCCTGCGGCCCGAGGACCTCGACGGCGTCGCCTACTCCTACGACCCCGAGCTCGTGGTGCCCGGCGGGCCCGGGCAGGACGGGCACTGGGAGGACCTGCGCACCACCTACGCACGCCGCGCCCCCAACTTCCTGGCCACCGCGCTGCCCGGGCTCGACGCCGCCCAGGTGCGCTTCGTCCCCCACCACATCGCGCACGCCGCGTCGGCCGGGCTGGCCGCGCCCTACCGCGAGTCGGCGGTGCTGGTCTGTGACGGCCGCGGCGAGGCCGTCTCGCACCTGGCCGGGCACTACCGGGACGGCGAGCTGACCGTCCTGGCCAGCCAGGCGCTGCCGCACTCCCTCGGGCTGATGTACGAGGACCTCACCCAGCACCTCGGCTTCCTCCGGTCGAGCGACGAGTACAAGGTGATGGCCCTCGCCTCCTACGGCGAGCCGCGCTTCCTGCGCGAGATGCGCGAGCTCGTCCACCCCACCGGCGACGGCGGCTTCCGGGTCGAGCCGATCGACTGGAGCGTCTACGCCAAGGCGCTCGGCAAGGGCGAGAAGTGGACGGCCGACCACGCCGACCTCGCCGCGAGCGTGCAGATCCGCCTTGAGGAGGTGCTGCTCGACCTCGCCAGGTGGCTGCACGAGCGCACCGGCGCACGCTGTCTCACGATGGCCGGGGGAGTGGCGCTCAACTGCGTGGCCAACACCCGGCTGTTCGCCGAGGGCCCGTTCGAGGAGGTCTGGGTGCAGCCCGCGGCGGGCGACTCGGGCACCGCGCTCGGGGGAGCGCTGCACCTCGCCCAGGCCGGTGGCGACCCCGTCACGCCGATGCCCGGCGCCGACCTCGGGCGAAGCTGGACCGACGAGGAGCTGGGCGCCTGGCTCGACGTCGCGCGCGTGCCGTACGAGCGCCCCGCCGACCTCGCCGCGACCGTCGCCGCCGAACTCGCGGCCGACCGCGTGATCGCCTGGTTCCAGGGGCGCGCCGAATACGGCCCCCGCGCGCTCGGCCGCCGGTCGCTGCTCGCCCACCCCGGCAACCCCCGCAACACCGAGCGGCTCAACGACGTGAAGGGCCGCGAGCAGTTCCGTCCCATCGCCCCGATGGTGCTGGCGGAACGCGCCCCCATGATCTTCGACAGGGGCCCGACGCCGAGCCCGTACATGCTGTTCGTCCACGACGTGCGGCCGGAGTGGCGCGACCGCCTCCCCGCGGTCGTGCACGTCGACGGCACGGCCCGGATCCAGACGGTCGAGCGCGGCCGCGACCCGCTGCTGGCAAGGCTGCTCGAGGAGTTCGAGGCGCGCACCGGGCTGCCTGTGGTGGTCAACACGAGCCTCAACACGGCCGGCCGGCCGATGGTGGACGACCCCCGCGACGCGCTGGAGTGCTTCGGCTCGGCCCCGGTGGACGTGCTCGTCCTCGGTCCGTACGTCGTGCGCAGGGGGGCGGTGTTCGCCGGATGACGACTGAGATGACCCAGGAGACGAACACGGCTCCCACCGGGGAGCCGCACCAAGAAACGGGACAGGCCGTCACGGTCGTCGTCCCGACGATCGGGCGCCCGAGCCTGGCCGCCACGCTCGCCGCCGTCGGTCCCGGCCCTGAGATCGTCGTCGTGGACGACCGGCCGGAGGAGGGCCGCGAGCCGCTGCCGGTGCCCGGCCGCGTGCGCCTGCTCAGGTCGGGCGGGCGCGGCCCGGCCGCCGCGCGCAACGCCGGATGGCGGGCCGCGACGACGCCGTGGGTGGTGTTCCTCGACGACGACGTGGTGCCGGGCCCCGGCTGGGTCCGCGCGCTGACGGACGACCTCGCCCGCCTGCCTGGGAACGTCGGCGGGAGCCAGGGACGGCTGGAGGTGCCGCTGCCGCCGGGCCGCCGCCCGACCGACGCGGAGCGCAACACCGCCGGGCTGGCCGACGCCGACTGGATCACCGCCGACATGGCCTACCGCAGGACCGCCCTGGAGGCGACCGGCGGCTTCGACGAGCGTTTCCCCGGCGCCTACCGGGAGGACGCCGACCTCGCGCTGCGGGTCGAGCGGGCCGGGTTCGCGCTGGTGAAGGGCGAACGCCTGACCCGCCACCCGATGCGCGACGACGGCTTCTGGTCCAGCGTGCGCTTCCAGCGCGGCAACGCGTCCGACGCGCTCATGCGGCGCGTGCACGGCCGCGACTGGCGGGCGGCCATCGGCGGCCACGGCGGCCGGCTCAAGCGGCACGCCCTCACCACCGGCATGGGCCTGCTCGCGCTCACGCTCGCCGCCGGCGGGGGGCGGCGACTGGCCGCCGCGGCGGGACTGGCCTGGCTCGGCCTCTCCGCCGAGTTCGCCTGGGCGCGCATCGCCCCGGGCCCGCGTACGCCGGAGGAGGTCGCGCGCATGGCCGTGACCAGCCTGGTCATCCCTCCGGTGGCCTGCGCGCACCGGATCAGAGGCGAGGTGAAGGCACGGACGGGGAGGCGCTCGTGATCGGGACCGCTCTGGTGGTGCGGCCCGACAACGCGGGGGACGTGCTGCTCGCGGGGCCCGCCGTGCGCGCCGTCGCCGCCGGGGCGCGGGAGGTCGTGATGCTCGCCGGTCCGTACGGCAGGGCCGCGGCCGAACTGCTGCCCGGCGTCGACCGCGTGCTGGAATGGCGTGCCCCGTGGATCGACCCCGACCGGATCCCGATGACCTCCGAGCACGCGGCCCGCCTGGTCGAGCAGGTTCGCGCCGTCGGCCCGGACGCGGCCGTCGTCTTCACGTCCTTCCACCAGTCGGCGCTGCCGACGGCCCTGCTGCTCCGGCTGGCCGGAGTGCCGCGGATCGCCGCGATCAGCGAGGACTACCCCGGCTCACTGCTCGACGTGCGGCACGTCGTGGACGAGAGCGTGGACCTCCCCGAGCCGGAGCGGATGCTCGGCCTCGCGCGCGCCGCCGGCTTCGAGCTTCCGCTGGGCGACGACGGGCGGCTCGCCGTGCGTGGTCCGCTGCCGGACGTGGAGCACCTCACCGGCCCGCCCGGTTATGTGGTGGTGCATCCCGGCACGACCGCGCCGGCCAGGGCGTGGCCCGCCGAGCGGTGGGCGGAGGCGGTCGAGGCGCTGCTGGCCGCGGGTGAGCGGGTCGTCGTCACCGGCAGCCCGGGAGAGCGCGCGCTGACCGCGCTCGTCTCCGGCCCCGCGCTCGATCTGGGCGGGGCGACCACGTTCGCGGAGCTCGCCGGCGTGCTGGCCGGGGCGTCGGCGGTGGTCGCCGCCAACACCGGCCCCGCCCACCTCGCGGCGGCCGTCGGCACGCCCGTGGTCAGCCTGTTCGCGCCGGTCGTGCCCGCCGCCCGCTGGGCGCCGTACGGCGTGCCCACGGTGGTGCTCGGCGACCAGGACGCCCCCTGCCGGGGAAGCAGGGCGCGCGTCTGCCCCGTGCCCGGGCACCCGTGCCTGGCCACGGTCGGCGGCGAGCAGGTGGTCGCCGCGGTGCGCCGCCTCATCCCCGCCGAAGAGGCGGTGAAGGAGAGGGTGCCATGAGGATCGCCCTGGTGTCGGAGCACGCCAGCCCGCTGGCGACCCTCGGCGGTGTGGACGCCGGCGGGCAGAACGTGCACGTCGCGGCCCTGGCACTGGCCCTGGCCGAACGGGGCAACGAGGTCGTCGTGCACACCCGGCGGACCTGCCCCGGCCAGCCGGACGTCGTCCCGATGGCGCCCGGCGTCACCGTCGAGCACGTGCCGGCCGGCCCGGCGGAACCGCTGCCCAAGGACGAGCTGCTGCCGCACATGCCGGAGTTCGGGGCGCACCTGGCCCGCAGGTGGAAGGCCGAGCCGCCCGACGTGGCGCACGCGCACTTCTGGATGAGCGGGCTGGCCACGCTGACGGCGGCGGAGCCTCTTGAGATCCCGGTCGTGCAGACCTACCACGCGCTCGGCACCGTGAAGCGGCGCTGGCAGGGCGAGGCCGACACCAGCCCGCCGAGCCGGCTCGCGATCGAGCGCGACATCGGCCACCGGGCGGTCGCGGTCGTCGCGACCTGCTCCGACGAGGTGGGCGAACTGGTCACGATGGGCGTGCCGCGCGACCGGATCGCGGTCGTGCCGTGCGGCGTCGACCTCGGCGTGTTCCGCCCGGACGGCCCGGCCGCCCCGCGCGGCGACCGGCCCCGGGTGCTGAGCATCGGCCGCATGGTGCCCCGCAAGGGGGTGGACACCGTCGTCCGGGCGATGCGGCACGTGCCCGGCGCCGAGCTCGTCATCGCGGGCGGCGACCCGGGCGACGAGGAGAGCACGCGGCTGCGCGCGCTGGCCGACGGCCTCGGCGTCGGCGACCGGGTCCGGCTGATCGGCAGCGTGAGCCGGGCCGGCGTGCCGGCCCTCATGCGCTCCGCGGACGTTCTGGTGACCGTCCCCTGGTACGAGCCGTTCGGCATGGTGCCCCTGGAGGCCCTGGCCTGCGGGGTGCCGGTGGTCGCTTCCGCGGTCGGCGGCCACCTCGACACCGTCGCGGGATGCGGCGTGCTCGTGCCGCCCCGGCGGCCGCGCGCGCTGTCCCGCGCGCTCTGCGATCTGCTGACCCGGCCCGGACTGCGGGCGGCGCTGTCGGCCGCCGGAGCCCGGCGGGCCCGCGCCCGTTACGGCTGGCCGAGGATCGCCGAGCAGACCGAGTCCGTGTACCGAAACCTGGCCGGCGGGTGCCTGGGCACCCTCGCCGCCGCGGGAGGCTGAGCGATGCATCCTCACCTGGCCCGGCTGAGCACCGCGCTGACGGCGGTGGACCCGGAGACACCCAAGATCCACGCCTGGGGCTACAAGCTCGCGGCGGTGCTGAGCGGCGGCGGGCGGCTGCTCGCCTGCGGCAACGGCGGCTCCGCCGCCGAGGCGCAGCACCTGACCGCCGAACTGGTCGGGCGCTACCGCGCCGACCGGCGGCCGTACGCCGCGATCCCGCTGCACGGCGACACCTCGTCGCTGACCGCCATCGGCAACGACTTCGGCATGGCCGAGCTGTACGCGCGGCAGGTGCGGGCGCACGGCCGCCCCGGCGACGTGCTGATGTGCCTGTCGACCAGCGGGACGAGCCGCAACGTGACCGAGGCGGCCGAGGCCGGCCGCGAGTGCGGCCTGACGACCTGGGCGCTGACCGGCCCCGGGCCGAACCCGCTCGCCGAGCTGTGCGACGAGGCCCTGACCGTGCCCGCGGACGACACCGCGACCATCCAGGAGGTGCATCTCACGGTGATCCACATGCTCTGTGACGTGATTGAGAAGGCGGTCGCGTGAGCGGACCACTCGTCATCGTCGGAGACTCCCTGCTCGACGTCGACGTCGAGGGCACCGCCGACCGGCTGTGCCCCGACGCCCCCGTTCCCGTCGTGGAGGGGCAGGCGGAGCACCACCGGCCGGGCGGCGCGGGGCTCGCGGCGCTGCTGGCCGCCCGCGACGGCACGCGGGTGGTGCTGATCACCGCTCTGGGCGACGACCCCTCGGGCCGGTGCCTGGAGGACCTGCTGTCGCCCACGGTCGAGATCGTGCGGCTGCCGCTGCGCGGCACGACCGTGCGCAAGGCGCGGGTCCGCGCCCGCGGGCAGACGCTGGTCAGGATCGACACCGGCGACGGGCGGGCGATGGGCCGGCCCGGCCAGATCGCCTCCGCCTCCGCGTTCGCCCGCGCGGCCGACGCCCTCGCCGCGGCGAGCGCGGTCCTGGTCGCCGACTACGGGCGCGGGGTGGCCGACCTGATGCGCGAGCCGCTGCGCGGCCTCGACGTCCCGCTGGTCTGGGACCCCCATCCCCGGGGGTCGCTGCCCGTGCGGGGATGCGCGCTGGTCACGCCCAGCGAGGCCGAGGCCCGCGGCATGTGCGAGGAGCCGTACGTCTCCCCGGAGCGCACCGCCCGCAGGCTGGTGCGCGACCTCGACGCCGAGGCCGTCGCGATCACACTGGGGGAGCGCGGGGCGATGCTGGCCCGGCGCGGCGGCAGGTTCGGGCCGGTCCCCGTCCCGCACGCCGCGTCCGGCACGGACGCCTGCGGCGCGGGCGACCGCTTCGCCGCGGCGGCGGCGCTCGCCCTCGCGGACGGCGCGTCCACCGAGGACGCCGTCGCCCGTGCGGTCGGCGAGGCGACCAGGTTCGTGGAGGAGGGCGGGGCCGCCGCACTGCGCCTGCACCATTCCGGGCAGCACCGGCCCGGCCGGCACTGTCCCGCCGCCGAGCCGCCGGTGCCGTTCGCGCCCGGCGCGTCCGCCTTCGAGGTGGCCGCCGCCGTACGCGCCGCGGGGGGCCGCCTGATCGCGACCGGCGGGTGTTTCGACCTGCTGCACGCCGGTCATGTGAGCCTGCTGCGGCGGGCCCGGGCCTTAGGCGACGCCCTGGTGGTCTGCGTGAACTCCGATGACTCGATCCGGCGGCTCAAGGGGCCGAGCAGGCCGCTGGTGAGCGAGCGCGACCGGGTCGAGGTGCTGCGCGCGCTCGGCTGCGTGGACGCGGTGACGGTCTTCGGCGAGGACACGCCGTCGCAGGTCATCGAGCGCCTGTGCCCGGACGTGTGGGTGAAGGGCGGCGACTACGACGAGCGGTCGATGCCGGAGGCCGAGGCCGTGCGCCGGGCCGGCGGGGAGGTCGTCATCCTGCCGACCGTGCCCGGCTACTCCACCACCGGACTGATCGCCGCCGCCCGAGCCGCTTCGTGACTTCGGCCGCCTATCGAAAGGGATCGACCTCAATGGTGGGAAACGTATTGATCACCGGTGGCGCGTCCGGCCTGGGCCGGGCCACCGCCATGGCGGTCGCCAAGGCCGGCGGACGGCCCCTGGTCGTGGACGTCGACGAGCCGGACGGCGGGTTCGACCATGTGCGGGCCGACCTGGCCGACCGCGAGCAGGCCGAGCGGGCCGTACGCGAGCTCGCCGGCCGGGCGGGCGGGTTCGACGGCGTCGTGACGGCGGCGGGCGTGGACGCCTGCGGACGGCTGGAGGACGTGGCCGCCGAGCAGTGGGAACGGGTGATCGGGGTCAACCTGCTCGGGACCGCCGCGGTGGTCCGGGCGGCCCTGCCCTACCTGCGCCGGTCGGGTGGCAAGGTCGTCACCGTCGCCTCCACGCTCGGGGTGCGGGCGCTCAGCGACGCGACGGCCTACTGCGCCTCGAAGTTCGGCGTCGTGGGGTTCACCCGGGCCCTGGCGGCCGAACTGGCGGGGCAGGTGGGGGTGACCCTGCTGATCCCCGGCGGCATGCAGACGAACTTCTTCAACGACCGTCCCGACCAGTACAAGCCCGGCCCCGACACCCGGCTGAACCAGCCGGAGGACGTCGCCTCGGCGATCCTTTTCGCGCTCGGCCAGCCGCAGGGCTGCGAGGTCAGGGAGCTGGTCGTGTGCGCCTCAACGGAGACGTCATGGCCCTAGAAGATCCGCGAAGACCGGTGCTGCTCGCCCTGCGCGGGCTCGGGCTCGGCGACCTGCTCGCCTCGGTGCCCGCCCTGCGCGCGCTGCGGAGGGCGCACCCGGAGCACCGCTTCGTGCTCGCCGCCCCGGCCTACCTCGGCGGGCTGCTGCCGCTGGTCGGCGGCGTCGACGAGCTGCTCGACGTGTCCGGCCCCGGGCCGGTGCCGTACGAGTCTCCGGACGTCGCGGTCAACCTGCACGGCAGCGGCCCGGAGAGCATCCAGGCGCTGCGCCGCACCCGGCCGGGCCGCCTGCTCACGCACGCCCACCACCTGGTGCCGGGTTCGGACGGGCCGCCCTGGGAGCCGGAGACGCACGAGAGGCGGCGGTGGTGCTCCCTGCTGGAGTGGTACGGCATCGTGGCCGACCCGGAGGACCTCGCGCTGGGCGACCCGGGGCCGAGCCCGCTCGCCGGCGGCGAGGTGATCATCCATCCCGGGGCGGCGTTCCGGGCGCGGCAGTGGCCGCCGGACCGCTTCGCCCGGGTGGCGGCCGATCTGGCCGGCCAGGGCCACCGGGTCGTCCTCACCGGCAGCGTGACCGAGATCGCGCTCGCCCGGCACGTCGCCCAGCTCGCCGACCTGCCGGAGGAGTCCGTGCTGGCCGGCCGTACGAACCTGCCCGAGCTCGCCGCGCTGACGGCGCACGCGGCGCTCGTCGTCTGCGGCGACACGGGCATGTCGCACCTGGCCGTCGCCGTCGGCACGCCGTCGGTCATCCTGTACGGCCCGGTGCCGCCCGCGCTGTGGGGGCCGCCGCCGGACCGCCCGCACATCGCGTTGTGGGCAGGGCGCAGGGGCGACCCGCACGGCGACCGGCCATCGGAGGGGCTGCTCGAAATCGGGGTGCCCGAGGTGCTCGACGCGGTCAGGAAGTTGCGAGGAGTGGGTGTGCGGTGAAGGGATCCCGTGTCGTGGTCACCGGGGGAGCCGGGTTCCTCGGCTCCTATCTGTGCGAACGGTTCGTGGAGCGCGGTGCGGCGGTCGTCTGCCTGGACAACTTCCTCACCGGGTCGCCACGCAACGTGGAGCACCTGATCGGGCGGCCGGCGTTCCGGCTCGTGGAGTGCGACCTCACCGGGTTCGTCCATGTGCCGGGCCAGGTCGACCTGGTGCTGCACTTCGCCTCGGCCGCGTCCCCCGCCGACTATCTGCGCCATCCGATCGAGACGCTCAAGGTCGGCAGCATGGGGACGCTGCACGCCCTCGGGCTCGCCGCCGAGAAGGGCGCGCGGTTCGTCCTCGCCTCCACGAGCGAGGTGTACGGCGACCCATTGGAACACCCCCAGAAGGAGACCTACTGGGGCAACGTGAACCCGGTCGGGCCGCGCAGCGTGTACGACGAGGCCAAGCGGTTCGCCGAGTCGCTGACCACGGCCTACCGCAACGCGCGCGGTGCCGACACCGGCATCGTGCGGATCTTCAACACGTACGGCCCGCGGATGCGGCCTTACGACGGCCGGGCGATCCCCACGTTCATCCGCCAGGCGCTGCTGGGCGAGCCGATCACCGTGACCGGCGACGGCAGCCAGACGCGGTCGATCTGCTACGTCGACGACACGATCGACGGCGTGCTCGCGCTGGCGGACAGCGACTTCGCCGGGCCGGTGAACATCGGCAACCCGGCCGAGATGTCGATGGCGGAGCTGGCGGAGACGATCCGCGACCTCGCGCGCTCGTCCTCACCGATCCGGTTCGTCGAGCGGCCGGTGGACGACCCCGCCGTCCGCCGTCCCGACACCTCGCTCGCCGAGGAGCGGCTCGGCTGGCGTCCGCGGATCGACCCCGTCACCGGCCTGCGCCGCACGATCGACTGGTTCGAGAAGGCGCTCACGACCTACCCCGTCGCCTCCTGAGACCGCCGCTTGCGGGCTTTTATGTTTCTCGTCGCTCGGACGAGCCGTCAGTTGCCGACACCCCGCTGCCCGTGCTTGGCACCCCCGCTCGGAGGTGGGGGTGCCGCCCGCGCCTGGCCGCCGATGCCGCTGGCGTCAAGGGCGTAGGCCGTCGACGACGACCCGGACGAGGTCGGTGTCACCGCGGTGTCTGGCGGTGGCGACGCAGCCGACGATGAGGGCTTGAAGGTCGTCGGGTGTGATGTCTGAGCGGATGGTTCTGGCTGTCTGCGCCTTCTGGAGGAGTTCGGCGAAGGCGGTGTTGAGGGCTGCGTCGGCGTCGGCGGGGATCTGGTAGCCGCCGCTGGCCAGCGCGTCGGCGATGGCGCGGTTGGCGAGGCCGGCCTCCACCATGAACGCGAAGAACGCGGTGAAGTCGATGCCGGAGCGGGCCTTGTCAGTCATGGCGTGGATGCGGTCGAGCACGACGGCCTCGATGAGTGATTCCTTTGTGGGAAAGTGCCGATATACGGTGCCGGCGCCGACGCCGGCGCGGCGGGCGATCTCGTCGATGGGTACGCCGACGCCTTCGGCGGCGAGTACGTCGTAGGCGGTGTCAAGGATGCGTTGGCGGTTGCGGCGAGCGTCGGCGCGCAAGGGTTCCTCCTGAAGACATCGACAAGCGGGGCGGGCGTTCCGTATATTCGAAACGGGGCGATCGTTCCGAAAATAGGAGACGCCATGTGGAGTGCGCGAGACATCCCACCGCTCGACGACACGATCGCGTTGGTGACCGGCGCCACCGCCGGCATCGGGCTGGAGACGGCGAAGGCCCTGGCAGCCCGGGGCGCACACGTCGTCCTCGGAGCCCGCGATCCCGCACGGGGCAGGGACGCCGTGCGCGGGTTACCCGGCCCCGGCAGCGTGCTCGCCCTTGACCTGGCATCCCTCAGATCCGTGCGGCGGGCGGCAACCGAGTTCCACCAGCGGTTCGACCGGCTCGACATCCTGGTCAACAACGCCGGCCTCTGGTGGCAGCCGGCCCGCCTCACCGAAGATGGCTTCGAGTCACAAATGGGCGTCAACCATCTCGGCCACTTCGCGCTGACCGGCCTCCTCCTCGACCTGCTCGAACGATCGCCGAACGGCCGGGTGGTCACGGTCAGCAGCAAGGCGGCGAGCGCAGGCTCCGTCACGAACCTCGACCCCGGCAGCCTCGACCGGTACCGGCCGACGACCGCCTACAACGCCTCGAAGCTCGCCAATCTGCTCTTCGCCTTCGAACTCCAGCACCGGCTCATCGCGGCCGGTTGCTCCACGATCAGCCTCGCGGCGCATCCGGGCGGTGCGCGCACCGAATTGTTCCGGGACGCTTCGCCAGGGTTCCGGCTGATCAACGCGACGATCGGATGGTTGCTCACCCAGTCGGCTCAGCGGGGTGCTCTGCCGGTGCTACGGGCCGCTACCGACCTACACGCCACCGGCGGCGAGTACTACGGGCCAGGCGGTCCGGGGCAGTTCAAGGGCGCCCCGAAGCCGCAACGGGCGCCGGCCCGCGCCTGCGACCCGGTGGAGCGGCGTCGACTCTGGACGATATCCGAGCAATCGACAGGCGTGCCCTATTCACGACTCACCGAATCATCTGTCTGAACACCGGCTCGGACAGCTCTCGGGAGTCGGACCGCAACCCCGACGACTGGTTCGTCCAGAACCGCCGGCGGGGCCCGGCTCTTTTCCGCATACTTGGCCGTCGTTTGGCCGCCGGGCTCGGGTAGCGCACCCTGCCAGGGGTAACGCGCACGTATGAGTTTCGCGAAGTACCAGGACGAGCTGTACGCCCAGGGACAGACCGGCCATCAACCGCCCTATCCGATGACCTTCGCGGAGCTGGAAGAAAGGGCGTCCGCCGCGATGCGGCCGAAGGTCTGGGACTATGTGGCCGGCGGCGCCGGTGACGAGCACACCCAGCGAGCCAACTGCGAGGCGTTCACACACTGGGGCCTGTATCCGCGCATGCTGGTCGCTCCCGCCGAGCGCGACATGTCGATCGAGTTGTTCGGGACGCGGCTGCCCTCGCCGGTGTTCATGGCGCCCATCGGGGTGATCGGGGTGTGCGCCCAGGACGAGCACGGCGACCTCGCATGCGCCCGAGCCTCCGCTCGTACGCACGTTCCGTTCTTCGCGGCGACGCTGTCCGCGGACCCCATGGAGGACGTGGCCGCGGCGCTCGGTGACACGCCCGGCTTCTTCCAGCTCTACACGCCGCCCGATCGGGACCTGGCCGCGAGCCTGGTGCACCGGGCCGAAGCGGTGGGCTTCAAGGGCATCGCCGTCACCCTGGACACCTGGGTCACCGGCTGGCGGCCCCGCGACCTGCGCGCATCGAACTATCCGCAGGTGCCGAGCGGATGCCTGAGCAACTACACCAGTGACCCCGTGTTCCGGCAGGGACTGCGTCCCGGCGAGGACGCCACCGAGGCGTTCGTGCGCAGACTGCCGATCTTCGGCGGACCGTTCAGGTGGGACGACCTGGACTGGCTGCGGTCGCAGACCGGGCTGCCGCTGATGCTGAAAGGCATCTGCCATCCCGAGGACGTCCGTCGCGCCAAGGACCACGGCGCGGACGCCGTCTACTGTTCCAACCACGGCGGACGGCAGGCCAACGGAGGACTGCCCGCCCTGGAGTGCCTGCCCGGCGTGGTCGAGGCCGCCGACGGGCTGCCGGTCCTGTTCGACTCGGGTGTGCGCAGCGGCGCCGATGTTGTCAAGGCGCTGGCGCTGGGCGCCACGGCGGTGGGGATCGGCCGCCCGTACGCGTACGCGCTGGCGGTCGGCGGCGTCGACGGCGTCGTGCACGTGCTGCGCTCGATACTGGCCGAGGCGGACCTCATCATGGCCGTCGACGGATATCCCACCCTCAAGGACCTCACGCCCGAGGCGCTGCGCCGCGTGGGAGGCGGCGTCACGGCGTCGTGAGGAGAGGTGGTTCGTCGAGCGGCACGAGCCGCAGCGCCGCCGCCGGCGACAGACGCTCACCTCGACGGTGGGCGCTGTCGAAGGGCCCGGCGCCGAGGATCCGTACGAGAGCGTGGCGCAGTTCCTGGTGGTCGGGTGGTCGCCGGGGGCGCATGTGCGCGCCGGCCGCCTCGCGCACGCTGTGCGCCGTGCCGAGAAGCACGGCGGCGCTGCGGGGGCGCCGCTGCGCGGCGTACACGGCCGCAAGGGCCTCGATCGCCGACACGAGCACGAACGACTGGCCGGCGAGCGCGATGGCCTCGACACTGGCGCGCAACAGCTCTTCGGCCCGGGCCGGCTCCTGCTTCTCGTACGCCCGCTGACCGAGCATGTGCAGCGCCCGGCCCGTGCAGCGGCGGTCACCGAGCCGGCGAAGGGTGGGCAGGCACTCGGTCATGAGCTCGGCGGCCCGGTCGTGATCGCCGCGCAGCCACGCCAGCTGCGCGAAACCGACCGCCGCGTGGGCCATGTCCGCCTCGCTGCCCGCGGCCTCGGCCAGGGCGTGGCTCTCGCCGAGCCACTCCTGCACCTCGTCGTCGGCGACGCCGGCGGCCATCGACCGTTGCGCCATGATGTACAAGGTGTTGGCCGCGCATATCTGGTCGCCGGCCCTGCGGAAGAACGCCGCGCTGTCCCGTCCCCACTGGAGCGCCCGATCCAGGTCGGCGGTGGTGATCGCGAGGCCCTGCATCGTCAGCGCGCTGTCCCACGGATGCTCGTCGCCGAACCCGGCGAGCGCCTCCCGCAACGCCGGGGCGACCAGCTCCGGCCGGATCCAGGTCGCGCTCGTCCCGACCGCGCGTGCCGCCCTGGCACGGGTGAGACCGTCGAGGCCGGCAGCCAGGCTCGCCGCCTTGCGGGCCAGGTCGAACGCGGCGCGAGCGTCCCGGGAGTCGAGGATCAGGCAGGCCTCGGTGAGCCCGGCGACGACGGCGGGCGTGGCGGGCGGGTCGGCGACGGCCAGTGCCTGCCTGACCCACGTGTGGGCGTCGCGGCGCCGTCCGGTGACGTCCCAGAACCGCTGCAGCGCGGCGATCAGCCGCCATGCGGACTCGACGTCGCCGGTGCTGACGGCGTGTGCCAGCGCGGCGTGCAGATTCGGCTGCTCTGTGGTCATGCGGTCGAGCCAGACGCGCTGCTCCGAGGTGCGTAATCGCTCGGCGGCCTGTTCGGCGAAGGCGAGGTAGTGGGCGGCGTGACGGCCCCTCGCGTCCGGTTCACGACCCGAGCCCGCCAGCCGGTGGGCGGCGTACGCGCGGATCGTCTCGAGCAGCCGGTAGCGCCCGGTGCCGCGCCCTGCGGTGGAGACGAGCGACTTGTCCACCAGCCTGGGCAGCAGCGTGATCACGGCTTCGCCGCCGAGATCCTCGCCTCCGCAGGCCGACTCGATGGCCGCCAGGTCGAAGTCGGCGGGGAACACGCCGAGCCGCTCGAACAAGGCTCGCTCGCCGTCGTCCAGCAGCCGGTAGCTCCAGTCGATGGTGCTGCGCAGGGCGCGGTGCCGCGGCGGGGCCGTACGGGCTCCGGCGGACAGCAGCTCGAAACGCCGGTCGAGGCGCTCCACGAGCTCCAGCGGCCCGAACGTGCGCAGCCGCGACGCGGCCAGTTCGATGGCCAGCGGCAGCCCGTCGAGGCGCCGGCACAGCGCCGCGACGGCCGGGGCGACGGCGTCGGTGAGGGCGAAGCCGGGTGACGCGGCCGCCGCCCGGTCGACGAACAGGCGTACGGCGTCGTAGTGCGCGATGCTCTCGGCCCGCTCGGACGCGTCCGGAGCGGGCAGGGGCAGCGCCGGCACCTGGTAGGCGACCTCGCCGGGGATGCCGAGCGGTTCGCGGCTGGTGGCGAGCACCCGCAGCGCGCCGCCGGCGCCGAGCAGGTCGGCGACGATCTCGGCGGCCTCCGCGACGACGTGCTCGCAGTTGTCCGCGAGCAGCAGGCAACCGGAAACCGCGGCGACCTCCCGCATGATGTCGCGTAGCGGCCATCCCGGCTCCGGCACGACGCCCAGCGCCCGGGCGAAGGTGTCACCGACGGACTCCGGCTCCACCGGAGCGAGATCGGCCATCCGGACGCCTCCCGGGAACCGGTCGGCGAGGGCCGTGGCCCCTGCGGATTCGGCCCCTGCGGATTCGGCCCCTGCGGATTCGGCCCCTGCGGATTCGGCTACGTGGAGCGCGAGCCGGGTCTTGCCCACGCCCCCCGGACCGATGAGTGTGACGAGACGATGGGAGCCGAGCAGCGCGAGGAGTTCGCTCGTCTCCTCCGCCCGGCCGACGAGGGTGGTCAGGGGGGCGGGCAGCGCGGAGCCGGCCCGCGCGGAACGTCGCAGTCGCGCACCCGTCGCGGCCAGCGCCGCCCGATCCGGGGCGTCGAGCTTGCGCAGCAGGGCGGCGATGTGGCTCTCCACGGTGCGCACCGAGACGTGCAGCCGTTCGGCGATCTCGCGATTGCGCAGCCGTTCCGCGACCGCCCAGAGAACCTCGGCCTCGCGTACGGTGACCCCGGCGTGGACCAGCCGATCGGGCAGGCCGCCCTCGTGGTACCTCATCCCCGCATTGTCCTTCGGCACGGGCGCCCGGCGATACGAAGGAGGCGACACCGAGACCGCGTCCGTACGAGAATCCGTGCGTCGCACGGATGAGCCGGGGCCGGCGAACGGCGACGCTGGTGGCCCAAGCAAACCGGCGACGGTGAAAAGAGACCATGGACAGAATCGGTTTTCTCGGCATGCCCGACGTCGGCGCGGAGGCCCGGCAGATCTTCGACGAGGACGTCGCCGAGGTCGGTTACGTCATGAGCGTCTCACGCCTGTGGGCCTATCAACCGGCGACGGTGACGGGGCTGTTCGCTTTGCTGCGGCAGGTGAACACCGGGGACCGCCTCAGCCTGCGTCAGCGTTCCGTGCTCGTCACCGCGTGCGCGTCGGCGTTCGGCGATTCCTACTGCTCACTCGTGTGGGGAGGCAGGCTGGCCGAGGCGAGCGACGCGCGGACCGCCGCAGGGGTGCTCAGGGGCGTCGACGACGGCCTGAGCGACAGCGAGCGGGCCATGGCGGCGTGGGCCCGGAAGGTGGCGCGCGACCCCAACGGCACCACCGCGGCGGATGTGCAGGAGCTGCGCGACGCCGGATTCGACGATGCGCAGATCTTCACGATCACCGTGTTCGTGGCGCTCCGCGTGGCGTTCTCGACGGTCAACGACGCGCTCGGCCTGCGCCCCGACGCGCCTCTTCGCTCCACCGTGCCCGGTGCCGTCCGCGACGCGGTCACGTTCGGCCGCCCGATCGACGACGTCGAAGACGAGGCGTAGCCGCGGACGGCGGCGTTCAGGCGTCCGTGCCGGACAGGATCCCGCGGACGGACTCGCGGACCGCCGGCCAGTCGTCGCCCAGGGCCAGACCGGCGTGATGGTAGGCGTCGAAAACCATCGGAATGTCGACGTCCGTCAGGGCGGCGCCTTTCGGTCCGCGTGCGGCGATCTGCAGGGCGATTCCCGCCTGCATCCGCTGCCATGCCGGGTCCTGCTCGAACGACGGGTCGTCCGCGTCGTCATCGTCGTCGTCGGTGAAAGCTTCCTGGGCCAGCGGCGCCACGAGCTGCTCACGCAGTTCCACGGCCCGCTGCGCCCCGGCGCGCCGCCCCGACGCGAGGTCGACCAGGACGTCTCGTACGACGGGGATCTCGCCCAGGCGGAACCGGGTGGCGAGCAGCGCTGCCAGGTGCGTGAGCGCGGTGAACTGCCGCGACTCCGGCGCGGCCCGCACCGCGTCCCTCAGTTTCACCTCCGGGTCGTTCCGGTATTCGGCGAGTTCCTCGGGTGAGGGCGGCTCCGCCGCCAGGGGCCATCGGAAGGTGAGGTAGGGATGCGCCCCGGACAGCCATTCGGCGGTGAGCCGCACCCCCGTCACCAGCTCGACCACGGTCATCGCGGCGGCCTGCCAGTCGTCCTCGTCCCCGGCGAGCAGGTCGGTCATGGCACGCAACTCGGGTTCGAGCACCGCGAAGTCGTCGCCGGTCCACTCGTCCCAGAACATCGCGTCGAGGTTGACCAGCACTCTGCCGTCGGCCGCGTAGCTCAGCCTGTTGTCGCCCTCCACGTTCCAGTAGACGCCGCACACCCGGCCGTCGCGGCTGAGCCGCCGCAGCACCTCGGGCAGGCTGCCCAGGAATCCGTTGTTCTCGAACAGCACCACGGCCGATCCGACCGGTTCCACCAGCATCGGATAAACCCCGTCGTCGTAAGGAAGCGCTTCCAGCGGCGCGGCCTCGTGCACCTCGTGCCGGGTTCCGCCGCTCACCCGTGCTCCGGCGTCGGCGACGGGGAACGGCCGGTGGTCGTGCGGGACGACGACCGTCCAGCACATGGCCACCTCCAGCCACGGTTCATCCCGCAGCAGCTCCCGGTAGTGGGAGAACACCTCGGCGAAGGCTGAGCGGCCATCGGTCATGGCGGACACTCCGGAGCGCGGGGACATTTCGGAGTGATCTTTGCAGAAGGAACCGGGGCGCGTCTCACGAAGCGCGAGCGCGCAGGGCCTGGACGAACCAGGTGAGGGCCGGGGTCAGCGGTTCCGGGGGCGGCCAGCCGTTGACCACCGCGAGCAGCCGGAGGTACGCCTCCCTGCGCGGGTCGTTCGCGGTCTCCAGCAGGGTGAGCAGCCGGTGTCGCAGGGCGCTGTCGTCGGGGTGGCCCACGAGGTCGGCGTACCGCGCGACCACGGCGGCGACGACCGCGTCCGCCTGGGGTGAGGCGCTGTCGACGCCCGCCGCGAGTGCGGGGGCGACGTGGTCGCGGACCATCGCCACCGCGCCCGGGCGCGGGACGTCTCCCCGGGCGCGGCCGGCCCCGTGCTGGTCGGCCCCGTGCTGGTCGGCCCCGTGCTGGTCGGCCAGGTGCTGCTCGGTGACGCGCCGCATGAGCGCCCCGAACTCCGGGTCGCGGGCCATTCCGGCCAGCTCGATCCACGCCTCGACCTGCTCGTCTTCGGGATCGTCGGGCAGCTCGGGGGTCATCGTGCGCCTGATCCCGGTCAGGTCGGCGTCCAGGCCGCCGAACGCGGTGTCGAGGAAGCCGCCGACCAGGCGGCGGCGCTCGTCCTCGGAAAGCCTGGCGAGTCTGTGCATGAGATCCGTCTCCTCTGGGGTGGAGCCGCGCCTGGCCACCGCCGTCGCCACCGCGCGCCGCAGGCGCAGCACGCGGATCTGCGTCGAAAGCGCCTCGGCGTGCGCCGCCGCGACCTGCGCCAGGGACAGCTCCCGGTCCAGGACCTTACGGATCGTCGGCAGGTCGATCCCCAGGTCGCGCAGCGGGCGTACGAGCTCCAGCCGGGCGGCGGCGTCGGTGTCGTAGAGGCGGTGGCCGGCCGGGCTGCGGCCGGTGGGCGGCACGATCCCGCAGTCGGAGTAGAACCGGATGGCCTTGACCGTCAGTCCGGTCCGCCGTGCCAGCTCACCGATCGAGTAGAGCGTGTCGCCGTTCATGTCCCCACCCTGGCGTCTCCCCCTACTGGAGACGCAACCGCTACCCGAGACGGACGGCGTGGAGGGCGCGGTCGACGACGGCGGCCAGGTTCCCGCCGTGGGCGCCGCGCCAGTAGATCCGGCCGCAGGCGAGGCAGTGGGCGAACTCGTCGTAGCTGCGCCGGGTCCCGGCCTCCAGCGCGTCCTCCACCTCGGCCTTGCCGACCGGGGCGAGCCGCCCGTTGCAGGCCGTGCAGCGGGTCCACGGGGCCAGCGGCGGGCGGAAGCGGTCGAGCACGTCGAGGAACTGGTCGTCCGGCCGCGCGCCCCGCACGTACGCGCCGAACCGCAGCGACCGGCGGCGCAGGATGCCCCGGTCCTGCGTGAGCAGCACCCGGTCCTCGGCGCCGGCCTGCTCGATCAGGGCGTCGTCGTCCATGTCGTTGCGGTAGGCGGTGTCCAGGCCGACCAGGCGCAGCCGACGCGCCAGCGTCCCCAGATGGACGTCGAGGACGAACCGGCAGTGGGGCACGGCCTGCGGCCTGGGCACGGCCGGCACCTCCACCACCTCGTCCTGGCCCGGCCGATACGACCGCTCGACCGGGCGGCCTCCGGCGACCGGCTCGCCGATCTCGGTCAGCGGCACGCCCGCCGACTCGATCAGGTGGCCGAGCGAGGACGTCCCGTCGTACGGCACGACCACCTCGGGCCGACGGTTGCGCGGCGCGAGGAAGATCCACAGCTCGGGTGCGAAGCGCACGGACACGTCCATGCCTCCAGCATGCTCCCCGCATCGGCTCATCGGTCCTGTGCCGTCAATGCGTCCAGCGTCGTGGTGAGGAAGAGCCGCACGGCGGCGGTCTCCCGCTCGTCGAATCCGGACAGGACCGTGACCGCCGCGTCGATGAGCGGGCCGAAGTAGCTCCACCCCAGTTCCTTGGCGCGGTCCTCGACTCGCAGCAGGACCCGGCGCCGGTCCTTGACGTCACGGACCCGGCTGACCAGGCCGAGCCGTTCGAGCCGGTCGACGACCCCCGTGGTGCCCGCCGAGTTCAGGCCCAGCCCGGAGCCGAGGAAACCGGCGGTGGCGTCGATCCCGGCCCGCTCCGCGTCCAGCAGGCAGATGAGCGCCCGCACGTCGGTGGCGTGCATGCCGTGCCCGGCCGCGAACTCCGCCTGCCGCAGGCCGTACTCCACCGTGACCGCCCGCAGCAGGTGGAAGATCTCCATCTCCGGGCCCTCGTGCCCGCGCGTCATCATGAAACCTCCTATTATCTCGCTGAACGAGATTATCGCTCAGCGAGGCATTCTGGAGGCGTCTTGACGACCATCGACGACGGGTTTCTCGCGGCCTACGACGCCGTCCTGGCGACGCGCTGGCCCGCCTCCACCGAGTCGGTAGAGATCCGCACGCCCTACGGCACGACCCACGTCAACTCCGTCGGCCCCGCGGACGCGCCGCCGGTGGTGCTCCTGCACGGCGGCGGGACCACCTCGACCGTCTGGTCCGGCACGGCGCGGGCGCTCGGCACGGCCTACCGGGTGCACGCGGTCGACACCGTCGGGGACGCGGGACGCAGCGTCGCCGGCGATCGGGCGATCCGGACGCTGAGCGACCAGATGGCCTGGCTCGACGCCGTGCTCGACGGGCTCGCCGCCTCAAAAGTGTCCCCGGCGGTGTCTCTGTGCGGCCATTCCTACGGAGGATGGAGCGCCCTGCACTACGCGGCGCACGCGCCCGCGAGGGTGAGGGCCCTGGTCCTGGCCGACCCGACGAACTGCTTCACCGGTTTCTCCCGCCGCTATCTGCTGCGCGCCCTGCCGATGCTGCTGCGCCCGACCGTACGCCGACGCCGCGCGTTCCTCGGCTGGGAGACGGGGCAGGCGGCGCTGGACGAGACGTGGCTGCGCCTCTACGACCGCGCCGCCGCCTTCCCCGCCGCCCGGCCCCTGACCGGTCCGCGCCCCGCCCCGGAGGCGCTGCGGGCGCTGCGGCTCCCGGTGCTGCTTCTCCTGGCCGAGCGCAGCAGGGCGCACGACATCGGCCGGGTGGCCGCCTCCGCCGCGGCGCTCCTGCCGCGCGTGGAGACGGCCGTGCTGCCCGGGGCCACCCATCACACCCTTCCCCTCGCGGCGCCGCCCGAGATGGACGGCCGCATCGAGGAGTTCCTCGCCGCGCACGGGCGAGGCGACTGACTCAGGGGCGGAACCAGTGCTGGGGGCGGGGATCGGTGTTCTGCCAGATGTGCTTGATCTCGCGATATTCGTTGAGCCCGGTCGGACCGAGCTCCCGGCCGACGCCGGACTGCTTGAACCCGCCCCACTCCGCCTGCGGCACGTAGGGGTGGTAGTCGTTGATCCACACGGTGCCGTGCCGCAGCCGGCCGGCCACCCGCTGCGCCTTGCCCGCGTCCGTCGTCCACACCGCCCCGGCCAGCCCGTAGTCGGTGTCGTTGCCCAGCGCGACGGCCTCGTCCTCACCGGAGAACCGCTCCACCGTCAGCACCGGCCCGAACGACTCCTCCCGCACGACCCGCATACCGCGGTGGCAGCCGTCCAGCACGGTCGGCGGGAAGAAGTAGCCCGCGCCCTCCAGGCGCCGCCCGCCGCAGCGCAGCGTCGCGCCCTCGGCGATCCCCGCCTCGACGTACGCCTCGACCTTGGCCAGATGCCCGGCCGAGATCAGCGGGCCGGTCTCGGCCTCGGGGTCGAACGGCCCGCCCAGCCTGATCCGCTCGGCCCGGCGCACCACGGCGTCGACGAACTCCTCGTGGACGGAGTCCTCCACCAGCAGCCGGGCGCCGGCGGAGCAGACCTGCCCCGAGTGCAGGAACACGGCGGTCACGGCGAAGTCGACCGCGGTGTCGAAGTCCGCGTCGGCGAACACGATGTTGGGGTTCTTGCCGCCCAGCTCCAGAGCGACGCGCTTGACCGTCTGCGCGGCCGAGGCCATGATCCGGCGCCCGGTCGTCAGGCCGCCGGTGAACGAGACCATGTCGACGTCCGGATGCTCGGCCAGCGGCGCGCCCGCCTCCGCGCCGGCCCCGAGCACCAGGTTGGCCACGCCGGGCGGCAGACCCGCCTCCTCAAGCAGCCGCATCAGCAGGATCGCGGTGGACGGCGTCAGCTCGCTCGGCTTGAGCACGAAGGTGTTGCCCGCCGCCAGCGCGGGCGCCACCTTCCAGGAGGTCTGCAGCAGCGGGTAGTTCCACGGCGTGATCAGGCCGCAGACCCCGACCGGTTCGTACACCACCCGGCTGATCGCGTCGGTCCGCCCGGTGTCGACCACCCGTCCGGCGTCGGTGCCCGCGATCCCGCCGAAGTAGCGGAAACACCCGATCACGTCGTCGACGTCGTACTCGCTCTCCACCAGGCGTTTGCCGGTGTCCAGCGACTCCGCCCGCGCGATCTCGGCCTTGTCGCGCTCGAGCAGACCGGCCACGCGCAGCAGCAGCGCCCCGCGCTCCCGCTCCGGCGTGCGCGGCCACGGACCCTCGTCGAACGCCTGCCTGGCCGCCGCGATCGCCGCCTCGGTGTCGGCGCGGCCGGCCTCCGCGACGGTGGCCACGTGCTGTCCGTCGGCCGGGCAGTGGATCTCGCGCCGGCCGCCCTCGGCCGCGTCGCGCCACTGCCCGCCGATGTGCAGGTCCTTCATGTCAGGCGTCCTTCCTGTGCCGGTAGAACTCCACCGGCTCGGGGGCCAGGGGAGTGTTACCGAGGATCAGGTCGGCCGCCTTCTCCGCGACCATCATCACGGGCGCGTAGATGTTGCCGTTCGTGACGTACGGCATGACCGAGGCGTCCACGACCCGCAGGCCCTCCAGGCCGTGCACCCCCATGGTCAGCGGGTCGACCACGGACATCTCGTCCACGCCCATCTTCGCCGTGCAGGAGGGGTGCAGTGCGGTCTCGCCGTCCTTCGCCACCCAGTCGAGGATCTGCTCGTCGGTCTCGACCTCCCGGCCGGGGGACAGCTCGCCGGCGTTGAACGCGTCCATGGCCGGCTGGTTGAGGATGCCGCGGGCCACGCGTACGGCCTCGACCCACTCGCGGCGGTCCTGCTCGGTGGACAGGTAGTTGAAGCGCAGCGCGGGCTTCACCCGGGGGTCCGCGCTCTTGATCTTCACCGAGCCGCGGGCGTCGGAGTACATCGGCCCGATGTGCACCTGGTAGCCGTGCCCGCCGGCCGGAGCGCTGCCGTCGTACCGCACGGCGACGGGCAGGAAGTGGAACATCAGGTTGGGGTAGTCGACGTCCTCGTTGCCGCGTACGAAGCCGCCGGCCTCGAAGTGGTTGGTCGCGCCGGGACCCTTGCGCAGGAACAGCCACTGGGCGCCGACCATCGGCCGGTTGATCCACTTCATGGCGGGCTGCATCGAGACCGGCTGCTTGCAGGCGTACTGGATGTAGACCTCCAGGTGGTCCTGGAGGTTCTCGCCGACGCCGGGCAGGTCGTGGACCACGTCCACACCGTGCGCCTTCAGGTGGTCGGCGTCGCCCACGCCGGACAGCTGCAGGAGCTGCGGGGAGTTGATCGCGCCGCCGCAGAGGATGACCTCCCCGGCCCGCACCCGCTTGCCGTCGAACTCGACGCCGACCGCGCGCTTGCCCTCGAACAGGATCTTCGTGACGAACGCCCGGGTCTTGACCGTGAGGTTCGGGCGGTCCATCACGGGGTGGAGGTAGGCGCGCGCGGCCGACAGGCGGCGCCCGCGGCGCAGGTTGCGGTCGAACGGCGCGAAGCCCTCCTGGCGGTAGCCGTTCACGTCGTCGGTCAGCGGGTAGCCCGCCTGCTGCACGGCGTCGAAGAAGGCCGTGAACAGCGGGTTCTTCGCCGGGCCGCGCTCCAGCACCAGCGGCCCGTCGTGCCCGCGCATCGGGTCCGACGCGTCGGCGGCCAGACAGGTCTCCATGCGCTTGAAGTACGGCAGGCAGTGCGCGAAGTCCCAGGTCTCCATGCCCGGATCGGTGCCCCAGCGCTCGTAGTCCATGGGGTTGCCGCGCTGGAAGATCATCCCGTTGATGCTGCTCGACCCGCCGAGCACCTTCCCACGGGCGTGGTAGATCCGCCGGCCGTTCATGTGCGGCTCGGGCTCGGACTCGTACTTCCAGTCGTAGAACCGGCTGCCGATGGGGAACATCAGCGCGGCCGGCATGTGGATGAACACGTCCCACAGGTAGTCGGGACGGCCCGCCTCCAGCACGAGCACCCGGTTCGAGGGGTCGGCCGAGAGCCGGTTCGCGAGCGCGCTCCCCGCTGATCCACCACCGACGATGACAAAGTCATACATGTCCGCCTCCCGGGCAGGATGATATTGATATGCGCAATAGAGTGCAGCATTCGCAACGTCACGCGCCGGACCCCGATCTCGCGGGGACCGACGAAGCCGCCGCGCGGTCCGAGGGGAGCGGCGGCGTCCAGTCGGTGGACCGGGCCGTCACGATCCTGGAGATCCTCAGCCGGCGCGGCGAGGCCGGCGTGAGCGAGGTCGCCGCGGAGATCGGCGTGCACAAGTCCACCGCGTTCCGGCTTCTCGGCGCCCTCGAAGCGCGCGGCCTGGCGGAGCAGGCCGAGGACCGCGGCAAGTATCGCCTCGGCTTCGGCGTCGTCCGGCTCGCCGCGGGGGTGGCCGCGCGGCTCGACCTCGTCCAGCAGAGCCGCCCGGTGTGCCGGAGGCTCGCCGAGGAGATCGGGGAGACCGTCAACATCGCCGTCGCGCGGTCCCATTTCGCCATCAACCTCGACCAGGTGCGCGGCCAGGCGGCCGTGACCGCGCACAACTGGGTGGGCCAGCCCACCCCCCTGCACGCCACGTCGAGCGGCAAGGTCCTGCTCGCCCACCTCGACGAGCGGCGCCGCGAACGGCTCATCACCGCCGCCGGGCTGGAGCGCTTCACCCCGGCGACGGTGACCGACGCCGACGAGCTGCGACGGCAGCTCGACGAGGCGCTGCGTCGGGGCTACGCGGTCACCGTGGAGGAGTACGAGATCGGGCTGAACGCCATCGCCGCGCCCATCCGCTCCCACGAGGGCGAGGTGGTGGCCGCCGTCAGCGCCTCCGGCCCGGCCTACCGGTTCAGCGAGGAGCGCATGCACGAGCTCGCGCCCGTGCTCGTCGCGGGCGCCGCGGACATCAGCCACCGTCTCGGCCACGCCGGATGATCCGGATCGCCGCACGCCCAGTGTCGGTGGACCCGGTGTCGGTGGACCCGGTGTCAGCCGACCCGATGCGGGCGGATCCGGTGCCGCGAAGACGTCCCCGGTGGGACACGGCGGCGCTCATCGCGCCCCGGCGGGCTCGTTCACGCGGCGCCGCCACCGGGTGAACGAACGCGGCTGGTCGACGCCGAGCACCGCGACCGTGCGGCCCTCCCGGCGGTAGACGGCGAGGAAGCGGCGGGACGCGAGGTCGCCCTCCTCGACGCTCACCTCGTCTCCCGGCAGCGTGTGCCCGGCGAACTGCACCCGCATGCCGTACTGGTCGGACCACAGGTAGGGCGGCGCGAGGGTGTCCGGCACGGCGGCGCCGCCGGACAGCAGCGTCCGCGCGGCCGTCGCGGGACGCCGCGCCGCACCGGTCCAGTGCTCCACGCGAAGGTGGGCGCCGAGAGCGGGGTCGAACCAGGCGGCGCAGTCGCCGACCGCGACGACTCCCGGCACGCTCGTCGCGCCGCCGGTGTCGCAGACGACGCCGTCGCCGACCTGCACCCCGCTGCCGTCGAGCCACTCCACCACCGGCCGCGCGCCGATGCCGACGAGCACCACGTCGGCGTCCAGGCGGCGTCCGTCCTCAAGGAGCACGCCGTCGACGCGGCCTTCGCCCGTCAGGTCGCGTACGGCGGCGCCGCAGATCAGGCGCACCCCGTGGTCCTGGTGCAGCCCGGCGAGCGCGGCGCCCATCTCGGGCCCGAGCGCGCGGGCGAACGGCGCGGGCGCCGCCTCGACGATCGTCACGTCGAGCCCGAGTGTGCGCGCGACGCAGGCGACCTCCGCGCCGATGAAGCCCGCCCCGATCACCACGAGCCGCCGGGCGGCGTCGAGATCGGCCCGCAGGGCCGCCGCGTCCTCGATCGTGCGCAGCGTGTGCACCCCGGCGAGATCGCCGCCGAGGGTGCGGGCGACCGCGCCGGTGGCGATCACCACGCCGTCCGCCTCGACCGCGGAGCCGTCGGCCAGCGCGATCCGCAGCGACCCGCCCTGTTCCAGCCGGGTGGCGGCGACGCCCAGGCGCCAGTCGGCGTCGAGGTCCTCGCCGTCGCCCTCCAGGGCGAGGTCCGCCGTCGTCATCTGCCCGGCGAGGAACTCCTTGGACAGCGGGGGCCGGTCGTAGGGGCGGTGCGGCTCGGCCCCGACGATCGTCAGGCGCCCGCCGAAGCCCTGGGCCCGCAGCGCGCGGGCCGTCGACAGCCCGGCGAGCGACGCGCCGACGATAGCGACGGATTTCACGGCACCCTCACGGTGTCTCAGGCCGAACCGGTGCGGACGCCGGGCGGGAGGTTCGGCGGCAGGTCCGAGGGCACGATGTAGACGGTCTCGTCCTGGACCACCACCTGGTGGGTGCGCACCGGCAGCTTCGCGGGAGGAGCGTCCACCCGGCCCGTGCGCAGGTCGAAGCGCGACGCGTGCAGGGGGCACTCCACCTCGCACCCTTCCAGCCACCCGTCCGCCAGCGACGCGTCCTGGTGCGTGCAGGTGTCGTCCACCGCGTACAGTTCACCGTCCTCTGTGTGGAAGACGGCGATCGGGGGATCTGTCTCGACTCGGAGGGCCTCACCCCGGGGCAGGGCGGCGAGGGGGCACGCAGGAATCATGCGAGGGTTTCCCAGTTTCGTCTGGTGGAACAGGAAGCGCTATACGCAACAGATTGAGTGGAGATCGCGCCAAAGTCAAGGGGCGACATATCGCCTATGGAGTGATAAGCGCGACTCTGGTCCCTGTGCAGGTGAGGCCCCGTGCCCAGCCCCCGTAGCCACCGCCCCTGCCACCGCTGCTGTCGCCCACGCGCCGACTCCCTCGCCGGGTGCCGGAAAGGCGTACGGCCCCGCCGCCGGTCGCCGGGAGGGCGACGGAGGCGGCGAGGCCGTACGCGAGGGTGGGCGGGTGAGGGTCGGGCGGTGAGGGTCAGGCGGTGACGGTCGTGCGGCCGCGCACCTGCAGGACGGTCAGCAGGCCGACGACGACGGTGACCGCGCCGGTGATCCAGGCGGTCCACGCCGAGGCGGAGTCGCCGTCGAAGCCGAACGCCCAGGGGGAGACGAACAGCAGGGCGCCGAACGCCGCGGTCACCCAGGAGCTGGCGCCGCCCGCGCCCAGAATGGACCACAGGGCGGAGACGACGAGCAGGGCGCCGAGGACGAGCAGTGGCTGCGTGGCCGCCTGGGCGTCGGCCCAGAAGAACGGTGCGAGCACCGCGACCAGCCCGGCGACGAGGGCGACGACGTCGGACAACGATCTCGTGAGATCCATCCGTGCCTCCGTACGGGGAGAGGTGACCTGTAACCTGACGGTCTGCCTGATTGACCGCCCGGTCAACAATCCGCTACGTCAGGATTTCCTAACCCTGTGTCACCTCGTCCTGGACGGTGCTGGTTCGGCGGGGAACCGCCGGGTCAGGACTGGTTGAACAGCGACAGGGTGATGGTGGAGTGGTATTCGCCGGCGGCGACGTCGGCGGGGGTGCGCAGGGCGAGGTCGGCGTTGACCTGCGAGGTGCCGATCTCGTCGGCGGAGTCGGCGGAGGAGACCAGCAGTTCCTGGCCCTTCAGGCCCACCTCGGGGGCTCCGGTGCCGTCGGAGACGACACTGGAGACCGGCTCACCGGCGGCGACCGCGCCGGTGGAGGAGTCGCTGATCAGGTGCGGCTTCCAGCCGAGGTATTCGGGGCCGATGGTCTTGGCCGGGTCGTCGGCGGCGACGAACTGGCTGGCCTGGCCGACGACGGCCCAGTACTCGCCGGCGGGGATCTCCTCGGGGGTGCGGGTGTCGGTGACGGTGACGGTGGGCAGGGTGCCGGTGAACTGGCGGGCGGCGGCGTCGGAGCCGTTCTCCTCCAGGGACACCCCGTTGTTGTCGGCCACGGTCATCGACAGCTGGCCGGGGGTGGTGGTGGGCTGGATGTTCACCGACACATCCACGCCGCCGGTGGCGGGGTCGTCGTCGGCCATGGCGGGGGTGGCCGCGCCGGCGAGGGCCAGGCCGAGCACCGACGCGGCGAGTATCCGGGTGGTCATTCTCATGGGAATCGCTCCATCTATGGGGGGCGGGGCCGGCCGGCTGGTCGGCCGGCCGGCCCCGGGTTGTGCTACGGCGGTGTATGCGGCTCAGCCGCAGCTGGACGCGCCGTGGGCGGCGTCGTAGGACGAGATGACCTGCTTGCCACCGATCGTGGCGGTCGCCTTCACGGTGACCGTGCCGGCGTCGATCTGGGGGGCGCGGGTGTTGAAGGACTGGTAGGCCTGCTTGCCCGGAGCGACGTCGGCCACGGTCTTCTTGCCGAACGCGGTGTTCAGCTCCACGGTCGCCGGCACGTCACCGGCGTTGACGGCCGTCACGGCGACGTACGCCAAGGTGCCCGTGCAGCGGGACGAGGCGGTCACGGTCAGCGGCACCACAGGAGCCTTGTCGACCGTGACGGTCTCGTTGTTGTAGTTCTTGCCGTTGCCGTCCGGCTTGTAGTTCTTCTCGACGTTGCCCGCGAGGTCCATGGCGAACCAGTGCACCTCGGTGGTCTTGTCGACCGTGATCTTCGCGGCGCCCTCACGCATGCCCGACGAGGTCAGCTTGGGCGAGCTCAGCGTCGGCCGGCTGCCGTCGAGGGTGTAGTAGACGTTCGCCGGCTCGTCCACGCTGAAGGTGAACGTGGCCGAGGTGTCGGTCCTGTCGGTCACCACGAGCTTCGACTCGGGCCTCTGCTTGTCCTTCTGGTACATCTGGGCGACTTCGAGGATGCCGATCTGGCCGTTGGAGAACTCCATCGCCTCCTCGTGGCCCTCATCGAACGGGGGCTGGAAGCCGACCGCGTTGTACCTGTTGGTCGCCGGGTCGTAGACGTCGGCGCCGACCTCGAAGTCCCAGCCGATGATGCCCTTGTTGTACCAGAACTCGTCGGCGCTGTTGCCGGCCGCCGAGTAGAGCACGTCGATCACCGGGCCGGTGCGCCCCGGCCAGATGGCCGTGCCGCGCCAGCCCTGCACGGCCGACAGGATGTGGGTGGAGGCGTTCCAGAAGTACTCCTCCGTGCCCAGGTCCGGCCGCGGCAGCGTCTCCCGCCCGGCGGTCTTGTACGCCCCCGGAGGCCACATGAAGTAGCCGCCGTAGGAGTGGGTGTTCATCGCGAACTTGATGTTCGGGAACTTCTCCGTGAGCCACACCTCGTTGCGGGTCTCCGGCTCCGACAGCTCCGACGGCCCGGCGTAGGTGTCGCCGGTGCAGGTGGTCGAGCCGCCGTTGTATCCGTCGTAGACGCTGCCCACCGAGAAGTTGCGGTTGAGGTCGACGCCCCAGGAGTTGCGCCGCCCGGGGTCCGACCCGTCGGCAGCGCAGTAGTTGACCATGTTCCTGCGCTGCATGTTGTAGTCGTACATCGAGTAGTGGGCGCCGTCGGGGTTCATCGTCGGCACGATGAAGATGTCGAGGTTGTTCACCAGCTTCTTGGTGTCCGCGTCGAGCGCGTAGTTGCGCAGCAGCCGCTCGGCGGTCTCCACACAGGTCAGCGAGGTCACCCACTCGCGGGCGTGCTCCTGGCAGTAGAGGAACACACCGGTCTTCGAGCCGTCCCGGCTCTTGCCGATGCGCAGCGCCTTCATCTGGAACGGCTGACGCGAGACGGTCGCCGGCGCCTTGAGGTTGTCGGTCAGCTTCGTCGCCGGGGCCGCCGCCACCACACCGGCGCCCGTGCTGGTCCGGTAGAGGGCGGCGGTCAGCAGCGCCGAAGCGGCGGAGTCGCCGTTGAGCGCGGCGACCACCTGGGTGGCCGTGCTGGTGACCGCGCCGGAGGCGTCAGTGGCCAGGTTCACCACGACGTCCTTGCCGTTGACGGCGACGGAGAGCGGCGCCGAGGCGGTCCCGGGGTTCGCCAGCGCCACGCTGACGTCGTTGCCGCCCTCGCTGCCGTACGCCTTCGACGTCACGTAGAACGTGCTCGCCAGGGCGCTTCCCGAGCCCGTGCCGAACTGCGCCTGCGCCTGGCGGCGGTAGCCGTTCGTCTTGTTCGGGAGGTCGACGATCTCCGAGATGTTCGGGAACTGCTTGGCCAGCGCGACGATCCGGCCGGTGACCTCGGTGGGGTCCATGTAGTGGTCGACGAAGTCCTGCACGTAGTGCTTGCTCGGCGCCTTACGCGGCTCGCCCAGCCACTTGGTGACCGGCACGGTGACCGAGCCGCCCCGGCTGCTGGTGATCGTGACCTGGGTGGGGGTCTCCGTGATCGGCAGCGGCGAGTTGAACCGGTGGTACATGTACTGCCCCGCGTCGGTGAAGCGGGACATCGTCGTCGAGCCGCCGGAGTCGGGGGCCGTGCCGGGGCCGCTGTCCCAGGTGGCGGTGAGCACGGTCTGGGCGTCGGTCGCGCTCGTCTTCACCTCCACCGACAGGAAACGCTGGTTGTCGAGGCTGGTGAACCACTCGGCGCGCAGCGGGGTCAGCGTGTCGGTCTCCGCCGCGTCGGCCGACGCGGTGGCGAGGGCCTGCCGCCGTTCTGCCAGGTTCGCGGTGTAGTCGCTCTGGTCGGAGATGGCGTCGCGGACGTCGAAGCCCTGGTCGCGCAGACTCCGCGCCTCCTCGGGGCTGAGCACGGCGTGCACCTCGATGCCGCCGTCGACGGGCTTGTTGTATTCGGCCAGGTCGACGCCCAGGGCGAGCAGCCTGTCCACGCCCGACTGGTCGGCGACGACGACGCGCATCAGCGCGACGCCGTTCTGCGCGGTGCTGGACGCCCGATCGGGCGGGACCGGATCCGGAGAGGGATCGGCGAGCGCCGGGAGGGCGTTCAGAGTGATCGCCAGGGGGAGTGCGAGCGCGGCGGCATAGCGACGCGCTCTCCGGGGAGAGCTACTCATCGAGTTTCCTCCATCTGGCGTGCCTTTCCGGGGAGGGGGGTCAGCCCGGAGTGGATCACGCGAAGTCGAGGGAAGTCTTCGTCACCCCGAAAAGCACGTCAAGGCGCATGAACCCCACAAATTCGGGATTTTTCCGTAACGCAACGATCTAGTGCCCGATTGGGTATTTAGTGCCTCTTGCTATCCGGGACGGCATGGGTAACGGTCCCGGAACACCCCGGTGCGGTGATCACAGCAGCACGAGGCGTACGGCCTCGGTGACGGGCACGCCCCCGCCGATGAGTTCGAGGACGCGATGCCGCGTCTCCGGAGCGTCGATCAGCGCGGCGATCACGGCGGCCACGTCGTCGCGCGGCACGGCTCCGGAGGGAAGCGGCGGGTCGGCGAGCGTCACCAGACCGGTCCCCGGCCCGTCGGTGAGCCGCCCCGGCCGCAGGACCGTCCAGTCGAGCGGGCGGGCGCGCAGATCCTCTTCCGCCGCCGTCTTCGCGGTGATGTAGGCCGCCCAGACCTCGTCGCTCCCCGGCGCGGGCGGCGATCCCGCGCCCATCGAGGAGATCTGGATGAAGCGGGACACGCCTGCCCGTTCGGCCGCGTCGGCGAGCAGCACCGAGGCTCCCTGGTCCACGGTGAACTTGCGCGCGACGCCGCTGCCGGGTCCCGCCCCGGCGGCGAAGACGACGGCTCCCGCCCCCAGCAGGATCTCGGCCACCTTCTCCGGCGTGGTCCGCTCCAGGTCGCACACCGCCGCCTCGGCGCCGGCCGCCTCCACGTCCGCGACCTGATCCGGGTTGCGGATCAGCCCCACGGGCGCGTCGCCCCGCCCGCTCAGCAGGCGTGCCAGCCGAAGGGCGATCTTCCCGTGTCCGCCCGCGATCACCACGCGCATGCGCTCACCTCCCCGCCGATCCTGCCATGACCTCTCCCGGCGGGTGGCGCAGGCCGCGCCGTCACTTGCCCGTCTTCGCTGGTCAATGGTTACTTCTTGTGATACTCATGTCACTGCAAGTAATCGGCAAAGTGTCTGTGGAGATGTCATGCTCTTGGGCGTACTCGCGGTCGCGGCGGCCGTCGGGCTGGTGGCCGTGGCGGCCCTTCTCTTCCGCGCGCTGGGCCGGGGCACCGACGACCGCGATCCCGGCGGCGCGTCCGCCGGTCACGCAGGGTCGATGCTCTCCTCGCTGTTCCTGCTCGTGTTCGCCATCGCGATCGTCGTGCCGTGGACCACGGCCGACTCCGCACGGCAGAACACCTACTCCGAGACCCAGGCGCTCGTGGAGGCCTACTGGGCCGCCGCGCCGCTCCCGGCCCCCGACGCCGCCCAGGTGCGCGAGGGACTCCGCGAGTACGCGAGATACGTCGTCGAGGACGAGTGGCCGCAGATGACGACCGGACACCTCGGCACCGAGGGGACGTCGCGGCTGGAGGCGCTGCGTGCCCACGTGACCGAACTACCGGCCACGACCGAGGAGGCGCACGACGCCAGGGACGCCGTGCTGGAGCGGATGGCGGACCTGTTCGCCGCCCGGCGGCAGCGCGCCGCCGACGCGGGCACCGAGCCGCCCCCCGGCGTCATGCTGCTGACGGTGCTCACGGGCGTCCTCGTCGTGGTCTTCCCGTTCCTGGCCGGGGCACGGCCCCGGGGGCTCACGCTCGTGCCGGTGCTGGCGATGGCGGTCCTGCTCGGCGTCGGCGTCTATCTCGCCTGGAACATCTCCCGCCCCTTCAGCGGCGGCCTGGCGGTGAAGCCCGACGCGTTCGTGAGCGCCCTGCACGAGTTCCAGCGGATCCCCGAGGGCCGCTGACATGGGCAGGACGGCGGGCCCGCGCGTGGCCGTCGCGGTCGCGGCCGTTTCCGTCTGTGCCGCGCTGACCTGTGCCACGCTGACCGCCGCGGCACCCGCCCCGGTCCGGGCGGCCGCCGGTGCGTCCCTCACGGCAGACGATCCGAACGGACCGGGCCTGCGGGTCGGCGTCTGCCTCGACGTCGACGTGATCGTCGACCTGCACGCCGAGGTCGGCATCGGAAGGCCGGGCTGCGCGCCGCCGACACCCGTGCCACCGCCCACCCCTGAGCCGCCGCCCGCGCCGAAGCCTCCGGTGCCGGCGCCCGAGAAGCCCGCCCCGGCGCCCCGGCACTCCCCGCATCGGGTGGCGGCCGCGCCCCGGCCCGCGGCGGCGCCGTCCCCGAGCCCTCGTCCGACGCCGCGGCCCACTCCGTCGCCGTCACCCGTCTACCGGGTGCCGGCCATGCGCGCGATCGCACCCGTACGGCACCGCAACCCCCTGGGGACGCTCACCGTTGTCATCGTCCTGTCGGTGGCGATCGCCGCCGCCGGTGCCGCCGCCTTCCGCCGCTAGGAAAACCGGTAGGAGGGTGCGGTCGCGCCGGGGAAGCAGGTAGTTCCTCGACGGAGCGGGCAGCAGGAGCTGAGGCGGCCCTCATCGCCGGAATGTGCCGGAAGGGGGGTCGGTGAGCGCGGCGCCGAACACCCACGGTGAGGTCTGGGCGATGAAGTCGCCGGGAAATCCGAGGGTGAACTCGGTGGCCTGTTCCAGGCGCGTGCGCACTTCAGGGGGGAGGGCGAGGCCGGCGGCGGCGAGATTGTCACGTAGCTGGTCGGCGGAACGCGCCCCGACGATCGGATGGACGGCGGGAGAGCGGCTCATCGTCCACGCGATCGCGACCTGCGCCGGGGTCGCGCCGAGGTCGTCGGCGGCCTCCTGCACGGCCCGGGCGACGGCGTGGTCGCGGGCCGAGAGCGACTCGGCCTTCAGCCGTCCCGCGGGCACGGCCCCGTCCTGGGGGGTGTGTACGCGGGGCAGTGTGTACTTGCCGGACAGCACCCCGCCGCCGAGCGGGCTCCACGCCGTGACGCCGAGTCCGAGGGACTCGGCCATGGGGAGCAGTTCCCGTTCGACGTCACGCTGCAGCAGGCTGTACGGCACCTGCAGGCCGATGAAGGGACTCCAGCCGCGCCACTCGGCGAGGGTGTTGGCGCGGGCCACGACCCAGGCGGGGGCGTCGGAGATCCCCACGTAGAGCACCTTGCCGGCCTGGACGGCGTCGTCCAGCGCGCGCATGGTCTCCTCGATGGGCGTGCCACGGTCCCACATGTGCACCCAGTAGAGGTCGAGATAGTCCGTACGCAGCCGGCGCAGGCTGGTCTCCAGGGAAGCCCGGAGGTTCTTCCTGTGGTTCCCCGCGGCGTTCGGGTCGGAGCGGTCGCGAGAGACGGTGTACTTCGTGCCGAGGACGAACGACTCGCGCCTGCCCTCGAGCAGCTCGCCGAGGATCTCCTCGCTGGCTCCGTCGCGGTAGTTGACGGCCGTGTCGATCATGTTGCCGCCGGCCTCGGCGTACAGGTCGAGCATCCGCCGGCACTCCGCCGGCGGCGCGCCCACCCCGCCCTGCTCTCCGAAGGTCATCGCGCCAAGGATCAGTTCGGACACCCGAAGACCGCTGGTGCCCAAGGTGCGGTACCTCATGCCGATGCCTGTTTGTGTCATGAAGGCACCATACACAATGTATGGACATTGTGTCTGTACGCGGCGTTCATACATGGCGTCCGTACAGCACGTCGGTATCCTGAGGGGCATGTCTTCGAAGCCCGGTGCGCGGCCGGCCCGTAGATCGGCCGCGGAGCCGGCGTCCACCGGGTTGCGGGAGCGGATCCTGTCCGCGACCCGCGAGCTGCTGCGGGAGCGCCGCTTCGACACCCTCAGCGTCGCCGACATCCTCACCGCCGCGGAGGTCTCGCGGGCGAGCTTCTACTTCTACTTCCCGAGCAAGCAGGCCGTGCTCGGCGAGCTGGTGCGCGACGCCGTCGCGCAGGGACAGCGGGCCGCGGACCCCTGGATCGGCGGGTCGCAGGACCCCGTCGCCGCGCTGCGTGCGGGGGTGCGGGACGGCGCCCGGCTGTGGCGCGACAACGCGGGCATCCTCATGGCGATCGTGGAGAGCCAGGGCTCGGACGAGGGGCTGCGAACCCTCTGGCTGGAACAGATGGACCTGTTCACCGACGCCGCCGCGGCCCGTATCGAGTCCGACCCGCAGGTCCGCGGGCGGCTCGGGGACATGGACGTGCGCGCGGTCGCCGCGTCGCTGACCTGGATGGGTGAACGGCTCTACTATCTGGCCGCGGCCGGTGTCCCCCCGTTCGACGACGAGGAGGTCCTCGTCGACGTCCTCACCAACGCCTGGGCATCGATCCTCTACGGCCGGCCGGTCACCCCGCCCAACCCGACTCCCAGGGCAGAGCAGGTGTAGCGGAGCCGGCGTCGCCTCCGAGGACGGCGCCGGCTCCGCGCGCTCTCATTCAGGACCGGTTCGCCCGGGCCACGACCTCCTCGCTCGTCAGCGGGCTGCTCGGGTGGTGGCTCAGGCACAGCGGCGTACTGACCTTCGTGAACGACCCGCCCTCGAAGGCCGCGTAGAACTGGCCGGACCGCAGCCGTGCCACGTCGGGGACGTCGCCGCCCTTGGCCCTGGCCAGCTCCCGCGCCGCCGTGATCTGGGCCGGCGCGTTGAGCAGGCCGAAGAACTGGGTGGCGGCGTTGCCCGTGATCCGGTTGTGCAGGCCCTTCGGCGCCTGGGTGGCGAACACCAGCCCGAGGCCGTACTTGCGGGCCTGTGCGGCGAGGGCGAGCGTGCTCTGGGTGCACACGGTCGCCGTCCCGGACGGCGCGAACGTCTGGGCCTCGTCCATCACGAACAGCCCGCCGAGCGGCCGGTCTCCGGCGGGATGCCGCTTGATCCAGGAGAACAGCGCCATCTGCAGCTGGTTGACGAAGCCCTGCCGCTGAGCGTCGGAGGCCAAGCCGGTGAGGCTGATCACCGACACGCGGGCCCGCTTGCCTTCCGGCGGCGTCAGCAGGACGCCCGGATCGACGGGCGTCCCGGTCCCCGCGAACAGCGGATCACTGATCGTCTCCGCCCTCAGGTGCTGGGCCATCTCGGTCGCGAGCCTGGCCGCGCCTTCGAGAGTGCTCACGCCGTCCGGCAGGTCGTCGAGCAGGGCGATCAGGCCGGCGAGGCTCGTGCCGCCGCGCCGTCCGTAGTGGGCGACGGCCTCGCGGAGCACCGCCTGGCCGAGATGCGCCTTGGCCGTCTTGGCCTCCAGCTTCGCCCGGGGCACGAGCGCGGCGAGGGCGGCGTCCACCGCCTCGCCGAACTCGTCCGGGTCGTCGGCGACGCTGCCGAAGTCGGGCAGCGGCTGGAAGCTCAGCGGCCGTCCCGACTCCTTGCGCGGCGTCCAGATCACCACGTCGGTGTTCGCCAGGTAGTCGTCGGCCCTGGCCGCGTCGCCCTCGCCCCACTCCGCGGGTGGCTCCGGCCACGGGTCGCCGAGCCGCGCGAGGTCGTTGTTCGCGTCGAGGACGATCGCCGAGACTCCCTGAAGAGCGCACTCCTCCACGAGGCGGCGGATCAGCACCGTCTTGCCGGAGCCCGAGCCGGCGAAGATCGCCATGTGCTTGCGCAGGGTCTCCAGTTGGACGCGCACCGGCCGGCCGTCCGATGTCGCCGCTCCGATCGTCAGGTTGGGAGCCTCAGGGCCCTCGTCCGATGACAGTGGCCTTCGCGGGCGGGGAACGGCCGCCGCCTCCGCCGCCGGTGTCTCGACGGCCGGTGTCTCGACGGCCGGCGTCTCCGCGACCGGTGTCTCCACGGCCGCCACCTCGACGGCCGGTAGCTCCGTGTCCGGTGCATTGGCCGGTGCCTCGGCCGGTGACGTCACAGTGAGGTCCGAGGCGGCGGGCAGCGGCGGCCAGACCTGCAGATCGGGAACGGCCGGGCCGAGGGTGACGCCGGAAACCGCGGCGCTCGCACCGACAGGTTCCGGCACACCGCCGGAGGCCGGGGACGCCGCGATGCCGAAGGCCAGGGACTGCGCGGTGCCGGGAGCCGCGGCAGGTGTGTCGGCGGCAGGTGTGTCACCGGAGGGCAGGGGCGGCGCGTCGGCCACCGGCAGCGTCGTGAGTCCTGGCACCCTCTCCAGACGGAGCAGACGCCGTTCGGGATTGGCGGTGCGCCGGGGGCGGTCCTGCGACCGGCTCGGCCGGGCGGACAGTCCGGTGCCGGACACGCGGGGAACGGCCGCGTCGCTCAGCGCCTCGGCGAACAGCTTCACTTCGCTCGTCGGCTTACGCGAGACGAGCCACGCCCGGAGGTCCGGCGAGTTTTCCGTCAGCAGGGTGCGAAGCGCGGAGAAGATCCTCAGATCGTCCTCTTCGACCTGGAGCACTCGGCCGCCCGCCTGTTCGAAGGCGGCCAGGGCCTGCTGGGTGGCCGGTCCCTTGGCCCAGCTCTGGTTCCTGAGCACGAACAGCTTGCGCGCGGGGATCCGCTCGTCGAGCCCGGCCGCCGTCGACGCGGTCTTCAGCCGGTTGAGCGCGGCGGTGTGATGGGATGCCGAGATGGCGCGGAAGCACCAGTGGGCCTCGTTCTCCGTCTCCTCGTCCAGCGTCCGTCGCAGGCGGGCGTGCAGGGGCGGCTTCGTGCTTGGGGGCGGGTCCTGGGTGAACAGGCGCCCGTCTTCGCCCTGCTCGGCGATCCAGGCGGACAGTCCGGCCGACAGCAGCCCCGGCATCACGACGTCCTCGGTGATCGGGTCCAGCGCCTCCACCACGTCCGCCCGCTGCCGCAGCTCCGCGAACCGCCTGTCGAGCGCGCCGAAGTCGGGTTCCTGCTTCGGCGGCCGGGGTTCGGGGTCGATCTTGTTCGAAGGCGCGCCAGTCAGCCGTTCCAACTCCGTGACCTGCCCGCTCGCCAGGCATGACCGGACGTGCTGGTCGATCCGGATGAGCAACTGGCGGGGCGTGTACTGGTTCGCCTCCTCGAACGCCTCCGGCTTCACCGGCCACGTCGGATACGGCGGCGTGAACCTCACCGCGCCGTACTGCGCGCTGAACCGCTTCTCGACCAGCTCGATGCCCGTTCGCGCATCGGGGATGGTGTCGAGCGGCATGGTCTCCCGGAACCGGTCCTGCACCGTGTCCGTGGCTTTCGTGCGGATGAGCTCCCACGTCGCGGGAAGGCAGGAGAGCACGGTCAGCGTGCGGCGGGTCACCTCGCGGAGGTTCATCAGGCCGCCCGCGATCTGTTCGACGACGGCCGCCTGCTGCCAGGAGTCCTTGGTGTCTCCCGCCATGGCGACGGACGACTGCGCGATCAGGACGTCGATCTGGTCCACCGCGATGACGGAGGGACCGGTCAGCGCCACCAGGCGGGACAGGTCCCTGACGATCTCCTGCGGCGACTTCGCGATCGTGCTGAAACCCCAGCCGGCCCGCTCGCCCGGGTCTCCTTCCGCTGCGCACGAGAGGTAGGCGTCTCCGACGTCCTGCGCGGACGGGTCGCCGGACGCGCGCAGGACGAGCGCCCTGGCAACGTCTTGGGCGACGCCGCCGACGTGCCGGTCGTAGCGGCGCAGGGCGCGCACGAAGTCGTCCAGGTCCTGCCGGGAGAGCGACGCCTCACCGGTCAGCGACCGGCGCGCGTCCTCCGGGATCTCGGCCATCAGGCACAGCCGCCACAGCAGCTCCGTGAGCTGGGTCCCCGATCCCGGTATGGGCCGGGAAAGGCTGTCCAGCATGGACAGCAGCACGCTGTCCCAGAAGCTCCTGGCGTCGAGCAGGCTCACCAGGAAGAAATAGCCGTCCTCCTCGTGCACCTTCTGCCGGACCCAGCCGAGCAGGTGCGTCTTGCCGGAGCCTCGCTGTCCCTCGATGACGATGCCGATGGGGCTCGCATCGGCGCTCTCCTCGGCCTCGATGAACCCGTCGAGGACGGTCTGCGCGGTCCGCTGGTGGAGGGTCCCGACGTGGAACGGCAGCGGGCGCCAGACGTCGTCGGGGACCTTGGCGTAGTTGAACCTCAACGCCGACAGAGCGTCCAGTTCCTTGCCGGACATCATGCTCCGATCCAGATGCGGTGCTTGGGCTGGTCACCGACGACGACGGCGGCCTCCCGATCCGCCTGGGTGAGGGTCTTCTGGTTCTCCCAGGGAACGAGACGTACGTCCGGCAGGCCGATCATGTGACAGAGGGCGGCGTCGACCACGTCCCTGGGGGCGTCGCCCAGGAGGGGACGCAGCCGGGTCAGGCTGACCCAGGCGTTCGGCCTGTCGGCGAGCTGCGCGTACGCCTTGCGGATCAAGGTCTCGACGTCTTCGGACGCGGGCACCCTCTCGATCGGCGGCGGCGCGATCGGCGGCTGCGGGATCGGCGGCTGCGCGATCGATTGCTGCGCGATCGGTTCTGCCGTCGTCCCTGCCGTCGTCTCTGGCATCGACGACTCGTTCAACCCGGGGACGAGGTCCTCCCGGCCGAAGATCTCGGCGAGGCTGGTCTCGCTCCGGTCGATGTGCCGCTGGAGGTTGCCGACGAGGGCCTTGACCGCAGCCGCGGCGAAGCCGGTGCCCGGCGCGCTGATGCCGTCCCGGACGAGCTCCGACGCGTGGTGCCAGCCCTTGTCGGTCAGCACATGGCTGAAAGAGCGCCCCGTTCTCCGGCTGGTGACGAATCCGCCGTCGTTGAGGGCGGTCCGCTCCTTGCCCGTGACGGTGACGCCGTACTTCTCCTTGAGCTCGGGATTGGACACCTCCCGGTCCTCTGCCATCAGGATCAGTAGGGCGCAGGTCGCGGAGAAGGACAGGGGTTTGTCAGGCATGGGGTGACCCTTCGAACGTTCCATTGCGGCACTGGTGGAGGAAGCGTTCCAACTCGGCGAGCACGGTGCTGACACGTTTCAGCACCTGCTCGTTGGTGAATCGGCGGACGGCGTAGCCGTCCCGGCGCAGGCGCTGGTCGCGCAGTCCGTCGGCGGCGCGGCGGAGCGGACCGAGATGCTCGGGACCGTCGATTTCGACCACGCATCGTTCGGCACGCCAGAGCAGGTCGACGCGGATCGGGTTGCTGAGCGGTCCTGAGGCGTGGAGCTGGTTCCACTCGCGGCTTGCCGCCCAGTCGCACGGCGACAGTGCCGCCTCCAACCGCCGTTCGGCGGCGCTGCCCGGGTGCGGCAGCCCGGCGAGAGGCGGATAGGTGAGCGCCGGCAGCGGAGACTCCTCGGCGCCGCCCGGCTCGATCTCGCGGACGAGCGCCGCCACATCCTCGGGGATCGGGGCGGCCACGGACTCGATCCGGTCGACGGAGCGCGGCGGCGGCCCGGTGAGCCAGACGCCGAACCCGCCGTGGTGGGCGAGCCATTCGCAGGCCGCGACCAGCACCTCCTCGGCGGCGGGCGGGAGCCCGGAGGGAACCCGCACGAGGATCGCGGCCTCCGGCCGCCGGTAGCCCGAGCGGAGCACCCGGGCCAGCCCCGCGGCGCGGATCTCGGGCGGGAACGTCCCGGCCCGGCCCGTCGTACGGCCTCCGGCCACGACCCCGCGCGTGACCCCGCCCAGGGCGGCCCGCTCGCGCAGGGCGCGTTCGGCGAGTTGGGCGAGGAAGGGCGCGAAGTGCCTTGTGCCGGAGCCCGTGCGCAGGGCGAGGGCACGGACGGCGGCGACGGCCGCGCCGCCGGTTCCGGTGATGCCGCCGGCCTCGGGCAGCCAGGCGGGGAACATCGCGAGCGCGGCGGACTCCAGCTCACGCAGCACGTCGGCGACCACGTCCGCAGGGGTCAGGGCCGGGCGAGGGACGTAGGTGACCAGCGCGGGCGCGTCGTCGGGCAGGGGGTCGACCGCCAGCGCGACGGCGTCCGGGTCGCCGTGCAGGTGCACGTCTTGTCCCGCGTGCAGATACACGTCCGATTCTGCGTGCAGATGCACGACCCGGCCCGTGGGTAGCTCCCTCCACGAGCGCGCCACGCCGTCCCCGCCCTGTTGTTGAAGATCCGACAATCTTGACCCGGCAGAGGGTATCGGGCACTGAGGGGACCGTCCACAAAATCGGGAATTTCCGGTTTTGCGCTGCTGAGAGCCGGGACCGCCGCCGCGGCGGACACGGCCGCCGCACCCGCGAGCAGCGGGGAGGCTCGCGGACTACGCCGTCTCGGATCTGATCAGGCGGAGGAACGCCTTGATGCCCGACAGGACCTCCTGGTTGTCAGTGAGACGGCTGAGGGAGTCCTCGAACGTCCTGCCCATGGCGTCGAGCCGGCGGTCGAGGTCGTCCGCGCGTACCGTGGCCGCGCGGAACCCGGCGCGGGTCTCCGAGGTGAGGGCGTCGAGGCGCTCGGCGAGTTCGGCGGCGCGCGCCTCGGACTCCTCGGCCCGTCTCTCCAGCGCCTCGACCCGCCCGGCGAGCGTGACGACGTCCTCACGCGGAAACCGGACCTCCTCCAGCATGGTGGCCATCCGGCCGCGCAGGTGCGAGAACCAGGCTCCGGCGGGCCTGAAGAAGGTGGCGACCAGGTAGAAGACGGCGAAGTAGTAGCCGACGGTCTCACCGGAGAAGTAGGTGACGACCGCGAGCAGAGCCGCCGACAGCAGGTGGGCGGCGACGGCCGCCCGGCGCATGCGTACCGCGATGCGGAGGGCCTCCGTCTCGCGCTCCGGCGAGACCTCCACCCCGCGCTCGCGGCTGACCCGTATCTCGTGGATCAGGGAACGGGCCTGGAAGTACAGGTTCCACGGCACGGTCAGGAGCACTGTCAGCCAGAGCAGGCACAGCGCTCCGAACCCCAGTGAGACGACCACCGGCAGCGGCACGTCCACCACGTAGACCAGGATGATTCCGGCGATCGTGGAGACGATCGCGAGAAGGACGATCCCGCTTCTGCTCACGGCCACTCTTTCTCTCGGCGTTCCGACACGTCAGCGTCGCCGCCGGACCGGCGCGCGGGCATGAGCGCAATCACCCGGATCGACCTGAGTACGACCGCTCAACGGAGAAGGGGGTGGCCCGGAACGGGCCACCCCCAGTCGTCACTCCGTGCAGGTCACTCCGAGAAGACGGGGACTCCGTCGCGGACGAGCTTCCAGTTCGGCTCGGCGAACGAGGCCGGGTCGATGGTGCCGGTCGCGGCGGCGTACTCGATCAGCGCCTGGCGGATCTCCACCTGGGCGTTGTAGACCACCGGGGCGGTCGAGACGTGCGGGAAGCCGCCGCCGCCCGACTGGCGGTAGTTGTTGATGGCCACGACGAACTGCTGGTCGGCGGTGACGGGCTTGCCCTGGTAGGACAGGCCGACGACGCGCTGGCCGACCGGCTTGGAGATGTCGATGTCGTACGTCACGCCGGAGAGCTGGTCGTAGTTGTAGTCGGGCGTGCCGCCGGCGTTGGTGAGCGTGGCGAGGTCGATCGGCGCGCCCGGGGCGACCTGGGCGAAGTACTTCGCCGAATACTCCAGGAAGTCCTTGATCTGTGCGCCGTTGAGCTTGATGCCGAGCAGGGTGTTGTCGTAGACGTACAGACCGGCCATGTCGCGGACGCTGACCGGCCCGGCCGGGAACACGGCGGCGCGGCTGAACGGCGCGGCGATCGACAGCACGGGCAGCGAGGCGTCGGCGGTGCCGGCGAGGGCCTTGCTGACGAGATCGGTCTGGACCTTCTGGATGTAGTCGAGGATCGGCGTGTCCTTGTACGGCGACTCGGCCGCCGACAGCTCCTGGGTGGACTGGGCGATGACCTTGTTGACGTAGCCGACGGTCTTGTCGTGCGCGTCCTTCATCAGCGCGACGATCTTCGGGTCCTCGGCCACGGTGTTGGTGTTGAGCGTGGTGGACGACTTGCCGGTCACCGTCCACTTCCCGCGCTCCTTGGCGAGCGTGAAGTCGACGACGCTGAGGCGCTGGCCCCACTTGCTGGGCTCGGTCAGCAGCACCTGCTGCCCGGTGACCTTGTTGGTGACGAAGCGCTGGGGCACCTCGTTGTGCGCGTGGCCGAACAGCACGGCGTCGATGCCCGGCACCTGCTCGGCGACCATGGCGGCGGCGTTCTCCACCGGCAGGTCGGAGCCGTAGGACGACAGGCCGTCGTCGCCCGCGTGGGCGGTGACCAGCACCACGTCGGCGCCGCGGTCGCGGATGACCGGCACCCACTTCTTGGCGGTCGCGACGAGGTCGAGGAACTTCAGCTTGCCGTCGACGTTCGCCTTGTCCCAGATCGCGACGCCGGGGTTGGTGAGGCCGAGCACGCCCACCTTGATCGGCTTCTCGCCCTTGACCTTCATGGTCTTGATGACGTACGGCTCGTAGGCCGGCTGGCCGGTCGTGGCCGAGACGGCGTTGGCGCCGAGGACCGGCGCCTTCATCTGCTTGACCCATGCGCCGAGCAGCGGCAGGCCGTAGTTGAACTCGTGGTTGCCCAGCGTCACGGCGTCGTACCCGATGGCGTTCATGGCCTTGGCCATGGGGTGGATCGCGCCGGTCGAGGTGATCGGCTCGATCTTCGCGTAGTAGTAGTCCAGCGGCGTGCCCTGGAGGGTGTCACCGGAGTCGAACAGCATGGTGTGGTCGGCGCCGCGGTCGGCCCTGATCTTCGACACCATCGTCGAGATCTTCGCCAGGCCCACGTCGTTGTGCGCGCTGTCGTCGTACTCCGCGTTCTTGTAGTAGTCCCAGTTGAGCGCGTTTCCGTGGATGTCGGAGCTGGCCATGACGGTGATCTTGACCGTGTGGCTCGGGGCCGCTGTGGCGGGGGTGCCGGGCAGGAGGAGACCGAGGGCTACGACGCCGGCGCCCGCGGTCAGCCTGATCGCTGAACTCATGCTGCGTGACGATAGTGACTCGCAATTACCAAGTGGTCACGAAGTCCTTAACCGGACATGTCGCTACAAGGTGACACGCTTGTCACCCACGGCGAGTCATGCCGTGGGTAGGACCAGTGAGATGGCGGACAAACTCGAGACCTACCGGGCCAAGCGCGACGCGACGCGCACCCGCGAGCCGATCCCCACCGAAGGACCGCTGCCGCGGGGCGAGGACGACACGTTCGTCATCCAGGAGCACCACGCCCGGTCGCTGCACTGGGACCTGCGCCTGGAGCGGGGCGGCGTGCTGGTCTCCTGGGCGATCCCCAAGGGCCTGCCGCCCGACCCCGCGATCAACCACCTCGCCGTCCACACCGAGGACCACCCCATGGAGTACGCCCGGTTCGAGGGCGAGATCCCCAAGGGCGAGTACGGCGGCGGCACGATGACGATCTGGGACCGCGGCCACTACGCGACCGAGAAGTGGAGCGACCGCGAGGTCAAGATCGTGCTGAGCGGCTCCCGGGTCGCGGGCCGCTACGTGCTGTTCCAGACCCGGGGGCGCAACTGGATGATCCACCGGATGGACCCGCCCAGCGGGCGGTGGGAGCCTCCGCCCACCTCGCTCGCGCCGATGACGCCGGTGACCCGCGCCCGCGTGCCGCGCGACCCCGAGGCGTACGCCTGGGAGTTCTGGTGGGGCGGCACGCGAGCGCTCGCGTACGTGGAGGGCGGCCGGCTCGCGCTGCGCGACGCGGTCGGCGCGGACGTCACCGGCGAGCATCGCTGGCTGCGCCCGCTGGCCGAGTCGTTGGGCAGCAGGGCCGTCGTGCTGGACGGCGAGGTCGTCACGTTCGCGGGCACCCCCGTCTACGTCGCCTACGACCTGCTCTACGACGACGGCCGGTCGTTGCTCGGCGAGCCGTTCGAGCGCCGCCGCGCGGGGCTGGAGGACCTCGCGGTGAACGGGCCGCGCTGGCAGACGGCGCCGTCCTGGCCCGGGGAGCCCGGCGCGGTGCGGCGGGCGGCGGCCGAGCAGGGCATGCCCGGCGTCGTGGGCAAGCGCCTCGACTCCGCGTACGCGCCGGGGGAGGAGTCCCCCGCCTGGGTGCGGCTGCCCGGGAAGGCCCAGGGTAAGGCCGGTGGCGCGGGGTAGGGACGACGACGGGGAGGTGGCGAGATGTCCGAGCAGCACCACCCGGTCACCGGCGAGCACAAGTACGAGCAGGAGATCTCCTCTTCCGAGGAGCACGAGGAGCGCCCCGGACGCAGCCTGATCACGACGGACCACGAGGTCATCAGGCGGTGGGCCGAGGAACGGGACGCCAGACCCGCCACCGTTACCGGCACAGAGCACGAGGGCCGTCCCGGCGTCCTCCGGTTCGACTTCCAGGGCTACGGCGACCAAGACCTGAAGGAGATCTCCTGGGACGAGTGGTTCACAACGTTCGAGGAGCGCAACCTCAACTTCATCTACCAGGAGCACCGCAAGGACGGCAGCCCGAGCAACTTCTTCCGGCTGGAGAACCCCGAGCGCGAGGACGCCTGAGCTCCTTCCGCCCAGGTGCCTGCGTTAGTGCGTGCCGCCGTCCCGGGTTCTCTCGCCGTCCTGTGCGGCGGGGCCGGCCGACCGGAGCAGGCCGAGCTCGGCGGCGTAGTCCTCCAGCTTGGTCCGCAGCTGCCGGCGTCCCCGGTGCAGCCGCGACATGACCGTTCCGATGGGGACGTCCGTGATCTGGGCGATCTCCTTGTAGGCGAAGCCCTCCACGTCGGCGAGGTAGACCGCCAGCCGGAAGTCCTCGGGCAGCTCCTGCAGCGCATGCTTCACCCGCGAGTCGGGCAGCCCGTCCAGGGCCTCCACCTCGGCGGACCTGAGTCCCGACGAGGTGTGCGAGGCCGCCTCGGCGAGCTGCCAGTCCTCGACGTCCTCGGCCGCGGACCGCTGCGGCTGCCGCTGCTGCCTGCGGTAGGTGTTGATGTAGGTGTTGGTCAGGATGCGGTACAGCCAGGCCCGCAGGTTCGTGCCCTCGCGGAACTGATGGAAGTTGCTGAAGGCCCGCATGTAGACGTCCTGCACCAGGTCTTCGGCGTCGGCGGGGTTTCGGGCGAGCCGTAGGGCGCCGGCGTAGATCTGGTCGATGTACGGCAGCGCGTCCCGCTCGAACCGCAGCCGCCGTCGTTCGACCGCCGTGTCGTCGACGATCGTCATGTCCCCACCTCCTTGAGAGCCTTCCTCTATCAGTTACGACCGCTTTGTCCGGTCCGGTCGCACGGTTCGCCTACCCCTGGTCTCCCTTTCAACACGGTTCGCGGGTCTGTTTTCGGCTATCGCGGCCGCTCCTCGCGGCCTGACCGAATGCCCGCGTCGCCCGAGGGTACGCGAAGACGGAGAGGCAGCAGCCCGAGGAGGAGGCCATGCCGAAGGACAACGCGGGGCCGGAGCACGTGATCCCGGAGCGGCTGCCGCCGCTGGCGCAGTCACCCGACGTGGAGCCCGGGACGGACCTGGACGGAGGCGCGTCCGGCGACTGGCACGCCCCCGGCGCCGACTCGCCCGACGACGTCGAGGAACCCGCCGACGAGTGACCCGTATCGGACGAGCGTTCAGGCGGCGTCGCGGCGACCGGCCGGCGGGACCCTGCCCCCGGGAGCAGGGCCTCCCGGAGCAGGGCCTCCCGGAGCAGGGCCGCCAGGCGTGGGGCCTCCGGGCGTGCGGTCTCCGGGAGGCGGCGGGGCGAGGTCGGCGCCACGTGGCGTCCGGTACGGCTCGCGCGCCCGCAGGTCCACTGTCTGGATGGTCCGGCTGATGTCGGTGGGCGTGACCAGACCGACGAGGCGACCGTCGGCGTCGAGCACCACGGCCCGGCCGTCCGCGCCGCCGCTCATCCGCTGGAGCAACTCGGTGAGCAGGTCGCCGGGGTGCGCGGTGGGCACCTCCGACGGCGGGCACGCGACGTCCCGCAGCCGGGTGGTCGGCCGGTCGCCGGGCGGCACCCGCCGGACGCGGCCCAGGGTCACCAGTCCCGCGAACCGGCCGTCGTCGTCCAGCAGCGGATAGGTGGACAGGTGGCGGCGCAGCACGAGCCGGTCGACCAACCCGGCCACGGTCTCGTCAGGATGGGCGACGACCGGGTCGCGCGACATCACCTCGTCCACCGTGATCCCGTGCAGAGCGGCGTCGATCTGCGTCTGCTGCTCCTCCGCGGTGGCCGCGTTCACCAGGAACAGGCCGATCAGGGCCAGCCAGAACCCCTGGAGGCCGAGGCCGGAGACGAGGTTGAGGAAGCCGAGCGCGATCAGGATATAGCCGAAGACCCGGCCCGCCCGCGCGGCGGCCACGGCGGCCCGCATGCGGTCGTGCCAGCGGGCCCACAGGAAGGCCCGCAGCACCCGGCCGCCGTCCAGCGGCGCGGCGGGCACCAGATTGAACACGGCGAGCAGCACGTTCACCGCGGCCAGATAGGCGAACATGCCGCTGACCAGCGGCGGCGCCGCGATGGCCGAGACTCCCCAGGACACGAGGGCGAAGAGGCCGCCGAGCACGACGCTGGTCAACGGCCCCACCCCGGCGATCTTGAGGTCGGCGCCGGGGGAGCGGGGCTCTCCGCGCAGTTCGGCCACCCCGCCGAGCAGCCAGAGCGTGATGCCGTTGACCTCCACTCCGTGCCGCCTGGCGACGATCGCGTGGGCCAGCTCGTGCGCGAGCAGTGAGGCCAGGAAGAGCAGGGCCGACACCACCGCGGCCAGCACGTACGCCGCCATGGGCAGACCGGGAAAGGCGATGGGGAAACGCCCGAAGGCCAGCCCGATCACCAGGATCACGACGATCACGATGACACTGATGTTGAGCCCGACCGGGACCCCGCCCACTCGGCCGAGACTGATCGACGATCGCATCCTGCCACCCCCCTCCGCTGTGACTGGCCTACCCACAAAGGTGCAGGTCACGCGAGGGTCGGCGACCTGGCGACCCTTGACGAACGGTCAGCGGGGCCGCCGCCGGGACCGCCGTGCGGAAATTGCGCAACTCTGTGAGAAACGGGACCCTCTCGTGGCGTTCCGGCGGCGTAACCGTGGGCGACGTCTGACCGGTCTCTGGCTAATGTTGTTGCACTGCGTTGCATACCGACCGTCGAAGGACTGTCGTCATGTCGGATCCATGGGCTGTGAAACGCCAGCTGGCCGACGCGCTGAACGAACACGATCTGGAGGCCCTGCTCGATACCTTCAGCCCGGACGCCGTCCTCGTCTCGCCTTTCGGAGTGGCGGAGGGACATGAGCAGATCGGGTGGATGTACGAGCAGGTTTTCAAGAGCTTTCCCGACTTCCAGCTGATCGTGTGGTACGAGGCCGTCGGCTGTGAAGCGCCCCTGATGGTGGAGTGGACGGCCACGGGGACGCACCTCGGGCCGATCCTGCTGCCGGACGGGGGCGAGCTGGAGGGGACCGGTCGCCCGGTCACCTTCCGGGGCACCTGCGCGTCCTTCATCGAGGACGGCAAGATCAAAACGCACCGGGAGTACTTCGACCAGTTGGAGCTGTACACCCAGCTCGGTCTGTGCCTCACGCAAGCCACGGAAGCCTCCGGCTGAGCGCTTCGGGCGCATGGAGCGCGGGGCGCCGGCCGCCCCGGTAGCGCCCCAGCCCTGGTAGCGCGGCGGCGGCCGCGGACCTCGCCAGGTAGTCCGCGGCCGCCGCCGGCGGATCACCTCAGATAGATGTTCGGCCTGACCGGGGCGGACATGCCGTCGCCCAGGAAGAAGCCCGTGTGCGGCGGCTGGTTGTAGGCGGTGTTCTGCCAGGCGACCGCCAGGCGGTATGTCGGGTCGTGCATCAGCGTGTAGACCTGGCGGTTCGTCGCCGTGGTCGTGCTGTAGATCCGCAGGGCGGTGTTGTCGCTCGTCGGCCAGACGACCTCCTCGCGCCAGTCGCCGAACAGGTCGGCCGACAGCGACGGGGTGGACTTGGTGCCGTTGTTGGAGTGGACGCCGCTGGCGGTCAGCAGTCTCGTGTCGCCGCCGGTGCCGTACTTGTCGATGTGGGTGCCGTCGAGCAGCTCCCTGACCGGGTCGGCGTCCCACCAGGCGAGGAAGTTCGCCGAACCCGGCTTGCGCCCGACGTTCTGCCCCCTGGTGTTGAAGACGCCGCTGACGCCGGACGACCACGACTCGGCGCCCGGGCTGCCGGACCAGACGTCGTCGGAGACGCCGCGGCCGTTGTCGCAGCCGCAGGAGGCGTTGCTCCAGATGATCGAGCCGGTGCGGGCGTCGGCCATCCACGCCGCGGCCTTGCTGGTGTCCTCGTCCACCTTGAACACCTCCAGCCCGGCGCGCGACGGGTCGAGGTCGCCGACGTGCAAGGCGTCGCCGTGGCCGTTGCGGGTGTTCCACAGCGCCGAGCCGTTGTCGTTGATCGCCATCGCGCCGAAGACGATCTCGTCCCTGCCGTCGGCGTCCACGTCGGCGACGGCCAGGTTGTGGTTGCCCTGGCCGGTGTACTGGCTGCCGGCGGAGTCGGAGTCGAACTTCCACCGCTCGACCAGGGAGCCGTTGCGGAAGTCCCAGGCCGCAATGACCGTACGGGTGTAGTAGCCGCGCGACATGACCAGCGACGGGCGGGCGCCGTCGAGGTAGGCGGTGGCCGCGAGGAACCGGTCCACCCGGTTGCCGTACGAGTCGCCCCACGAGGAGACCGTCCCGCGCGGCGGGTCGTAGTTCACCGTGGACATGGCCGCGCCGGTCTGGCCGTTGAACATGGTCAGATATTCGGGACCGGACAGGACGTAGCCGGAGGAGTTGCGGTAGTCGGCCGAGGAACTGCCGATGACCCTCCCGGCGCCGTCCCTGGTGCCGTCGGCGGTCTTCATCGCCACCTCGGCCTTGCCGTCGCCGTCGTAGTCGTACACCTGGAACTGCGTGTAGTGGGCGCCGGCGCGGATGTTGCGGCCGAGGTCGATGCGCCACATCCGGGTGCCGTTCAGCTTGTACGCGTCGACGAACACGTCGCCGGTGTAGCCGGACTGGGAGTTGTCCTTGGCGTTGGACGGGTCCCACTTCAGCACGAACTCGTACTGCCCGTCGCCGTCGAGGTCGCCGACGCTCGCGTCGTTGGCGCTGTAGGAGTAGCCGACTCCGTCGGGTGTGGTGCCGCCGGACGGCGGCTGGATGGGCACGTCGAGGTGGTCGCCGCCGGTGAAGCGCAGCGACGTCTCCGACGCCGCCTGCTCCGTGCCGTTCACCACGGCCCGCACCGTGTACGTGGCGTCGGCGGCGGCCCCGGAGTCGAAGTAGTTCGTGGAGTTGGTGATCGGCGAGGAGTTCAGCTTCGTCGAGCCCCGGTAGACGTTGAACCCGGTGCCGATGCTCTCGGTGCCGAGCAGGCGCCAGGAGACCAGGTTGCCGCTGCCCGACCGCACGCTGATCAGGCCGCGGTCGAGGTCCTCCATCTGCCGCGCGCCCGCCGGGATGCTCGTGGGGCTGGGGGAGGGACTGGGCGTGGGGCTGGGCGTGGGGCTCGCCGAGGGGCTTGCGGAAGGGCTTGCGGAAGGGCTCGCGGAGGGCGACCGGGTCGGGCTCGCGCTGGGACTCGCGGAGGGGCTGCTCGTGACCCCGCCGGTGCAGGTGGTGCCGTTCAGCGCGAAGTTCGCGGGCACGGGGTTGGACGAGTCGTTCCATGAGCCGTTGAAGCCGAACGACGTCGTGCCGCCGGTGGGGATCGAGGCGTTGTAGCCGGCGTCCTTGGCGCTGACCTGCGCACCGCTCTGGGTGACCGTGGCGTTCCACGCCTGCGTGACGGCCTGGCCCGCCGTGAACGACCAGGTGAGCGTCCAGCCGTTGACGGCGTCGCCGAGATTGGTGATCGTGACGTTGGCTCCGAATCCGCCCTGCCACTGGTTGGTCACCTGGTAGTCCACCCGGCAGCCCGCCGCCGCCGAGGCGGGCAGGGCCGGCAGGACCCCGGTCCCGGCGAGCGCGGCGGCCGAGGCCACGGCGGCGACCAGAGCGGATCTTCGTCGTGTGGTCATCTGGAACTCCATGAGGGGGTGCCGACGGGGGCGCGGGGTTCGGCCGTGCGGGCGCCGGAGGCGTGGGAGTGATCGCGACTCTCCGATGCGGGACCTCCGGGGTCGGGCCGGGCCCCGGCGGGTACGGTGCGACGGGATAGCGCCGGGTGCGTCATCACAACGCGAAACCGGCGGGGTGGTCAATCAGCCCGGTTCACCGATGTGAACGCAATCATCCGAGGCATCCGGGAATCGGCGATCTGCGGCTGGTAGGAGCCGCTGCGGGCGTGTCACCTGCACATCGACGCCGAGCGCCGATCTTTGTAACTTTCAGCGACGCCGGCTTTCCGGGACTGTGAACGATCACAGATCTGACCTCTCGCCCACCGCTTCGAGCCTCGTACGGAGCCGCTGCATCCGCCCCGCCGTTCCGGTTCGAATTCCCAGAAGGGAGCCGTCGCGTGTGCGGCCGGTCGGGGAGGAGATCCGCTCATGCCACAGCCCGCCACGGTGATCGTCGTCGGCGCGGGGCTCGCGGGCCTGGCCTGCGCCTGGCACCTGCGTCAGGAGGGGGTGCCGGTGCGCGTCCTGGAGGCGTCCGACGGCGTGGGCGGCCGGATCCGCACCGACGTGGTGGACGGCTTCCGGCTCGACCGGGGCTACCAGATCTTCAACACCAGCTACCCCGAGGCCCGCCGGGTCCTCGACATCGCCGCGCTGGACCTGCGGCGGTTCACCAACGGAGCGATGATCTTCAAGGGCGGCCGGCGCGAGCGGGTCGCGCTGCCCTGGCGGCATCCCCGGCACGCGCTCAGCGGCCTGCTCGCCCCGGTGGGCACGCCGTTCGACAAGGCGGTGCTCGCCGCGGTGACCGCCCGCGACCTGCTGCTCCCCGACTTCCTCGTACGGCGGCGCGGCGGCGCCGGGCGCACCACCCTGGCCGAGCTGCGGCGCTGGGGCGCGTCCCCCGAGATCGTCGAGAACCTGTTCCGCCCCCTCCTCGCGGGAGTCGTGCTGGAACGGGAGCTGGAGACCTCCGGCCGGATCTTCCACCTCCTGTGGCGGTCGTTCTCCCGCGGCAGGATCGGCGTGCCGGCCCTCGGCATGGAGCGGATTCCCGCACAGCTCGCCGCCCGCCTGCCGGAGGACGCGATCTCGCTGGAGACGCCGGTGAGCGCGCTGACGGCCGACGGCGTAGCCCTCGCGGGCGGGGGCGAGATCGCGGGCGCGGCCGTGGTGGTGGCGGTGGATGCGCCCACCGCGGCGCGGCTGGTGCCCGGTCTGCCGGTGCCCGCGATGCGGCCGGTCACGACCTTCTATCACGCCGCCCCCGCCTCGCCCCTCGGCGAGCCCACGCTGGTCGTGGACGTGGAGGGGATCGTCACCGACACGATCGTGATCACCGACGCCGCGCCCGGGTACTCCGCGGACGGCCGCGCCCTGATCGCCACCTCGGTCCTCGGCGTACACGGGGACCGGGACGAGCCGCGGGTGCGGACCCGGCTCACCGAGATCTACGGCGACACCTCGTCGTGGGAGCACGTCGCGACCTACGCGATCGAAGCGGCCCTGCCCGCCATGCCGCCCCCGATGCCGCTGCGCCGCCCGGTTCGTCTTGAGGCGGTGGGGCTGGGCGCCGGGCGCTACGTGTGCGGCGACCACCGGGACACCGGCTCCCACCAGGGCGCGCTGGTCTCCGGACGGCGGGCCGCCAGGGCGGTGCTTGAGGACCTGCGCCGGGCGGCGCGGGTGCGGCGCCGTCGCGCCGCCCCGGCCCCGACCCGTCAGCCCTGAGCCCGCCGCGCCTACCCGTCGCCGTTGCCGGGCAGGTCGAGCCAGCGCTGCATGCGGACGATGAGCTCCTCGGCGTCCACCGGCTTGGTGACGTAGTCGCTCGCGCCCGACGACAGCGTCTTCTCCCGGTCTCCGTGCATGGCCTTGGCGGTGACCGCGATGATCGGCAGCCGGGCGAAGCGCGGCATGGAGCGGATGGCGGTGGTGGCGGCGTAGCCGTCCATCTCCGGCATCATGACGTCCATCAGCACCAGGTCCACGTCGTCGTTGCGCATCAGCATCTCGATGCCCTTGCGGCCGTTCTCCGCGTACAGCACCTGCATGCCGTGCAGTTCGAGGATCGTGGTGAGCGCGAAGACGTTGCGCACGTCGTCGTCCACGACCAGCACCTTGCGGCCCACGAGCGCGCTGTCGACCTTCCCGAGCTCCTGCGCCCCCTCCTCCGAGGCCGGCTGCACGAGCGGCAGGACGCTGCCGGGCTCCTCGGCGGACAGGTGCAGGGCGATCCGCTCGCGCAGCTCGTCGAGGCTGGGCAGGCGCTCCAGCGGCTGGTTGCGGGAGCGCACCTGCAGCAGGTCCTCCTGCGGGCGCGACAGCTTGCGCGAGTGGTGCGCGAGCACGGGCAGCGCGCGCAGCGCGGGATCGGCGTCGAGCCCCTTGAGGAAGTCGGCCGCGGCGTCGTGCGGCATGCCGAGGTCGAGCACGACGCAGTGCACGCTCTCCTGACGCAGCATCGACAGCGCGGACTGGGCGTGGCTCGCGGTCGACACCTGGACCGGCCCGTGGGTGTCGTGCAGGTCGGCCGCGACGCTCTGGGCGAGCATGGACAGCAGGCCGCCGGGCTTGGCCTCGACGACCAGCAGGCGGCGTCCCGCCCTGCCGTTCCTGCCACCCGAGGTCTGCGCCGCCGCGGGCCCATCGTGCGCGGTGACAAAGTGCCCAGCGACAAAGTGCCCAGCGACAGAGTGCCCTGCGACAAAGTGCCCCGCGTCAGAGTCCCCTGCGACAGGGTGCTCGGTGAAGGAGTACCCGGTGAGGGAGTGCTCGGCGGCGGAGGGAGAGGCGATCAGCCGCGGCTCGTCCTCCCGCGTCTCGGGTTCGTCCCGCTGCCTGCCGTCGAAGTGGGCCAGCGGGAGGTAGAGCGTGAACGTGCTGCCCTCACCCAGCGTGCTGGCCGCGCGGATCTCGCCGCCGAGCAGGGTCGCGATCTCGCGGCTGATCGACAGGCCGAGGCCGGTGCCGCCGTACTTGCGGCTGGTGGTGCCGTCGGCCTGCTGGAAGGCGTCGAAGATCTGCGAGAGGTTCTCCGCGGCGATGCCGATGCCGGTGTCGATCACATGGCAGGCCAGGATCTCCTGGCCGGCGGCGCCCGGCAGGTCCACGTCGGCCGCCCGTTCGATGCGCAGCTCGACCGAGCCCGACTCGGTGAACTTGACCGCGTTCGACAGCAGGTTGCGCAGCACCTGCCGCAGCCGCTGCTCGTCGGTGAGCAGCTGGGCCGGCACGTCGGAGGCCACCGTCACCTCGAACCGCAGCCCCTTCTGGGTGGTCAGCGGGCGGAAGTTGGCGTCCACGTAGTCGAGCAGCTGACGCAGGCTGACCGGCTCCGGCGTGACGTCCATCTTGCCGGCCTCGATCTTGGACAGGTCGAGGATGTCGTTGATGAGCTGGAGCAGGTCGGTGCCGGCCGAGTGGATGACGTTGGCGTATTCCACCTGCTTGGGGGTGAGATTGCGGGTGGGGTTCTGCGAGAGGAGCTGCGCCAGGATGAGCAGCGAGTTGAGCGGGGTGCGCAGCTCGTGGCTCATGTTGGCGAGGAACTCGCTCTTGTACTTGGACGCGAGCGCGAGCTGCTGGGCCCGGTCCTCCAGCTCCTGGCGCGCCTGCTCGATCTCGCTGTTCTTGGTCTCGATGTCGCGGTTCTGCTGGGCCAGCAGCTCCGCCTTCTCCTCCAGCTCGGCGTTCGAGCGCTGCAGCTCCTCCTGCCGCACCTGCAGCTCGGTGGCGAGCCGCTGCGACTCGGCCAGCAGCGCGTCGGTGCGGGCGTTGGCCACGATCGTGTTGACGTTGACGCCGATCGTCTCGACGAGCTGCTCGAGGAAGGCGCGGTGGATGCTGGCGAAGCGCCCCAGGCTGGCCAGCTCGATCACGCCGAGCACCTGGTCCTCGACCACGATCGGCAGCACGACGAGGGCGACCGGTGCGGCCTCGCCGAGACTGGACGACACGCTCAGGTAGCCCGGCGGGATGTCCTCCACCAGGATCGTCCGCCTGGACTGCGCGGCCTGGCCGACCAGCGACTCGCCGAACGCGTAGCGGCGCGAGGTGTCGCGGTGGCCGTAGCAGCCGACCACCCGCAGCTCCGCGCCCGCCGGGGTCTCCTCGGCCAGCAGGAACGTGCCCTGCTGCGCGTTGACCAGCGGGGCCAGCTCGTTCATGACCAGCTCGGCGACCGCCGACAGGTCGCGGTGGCCCTGCATCAGCCCGGAGATGCGGGCGAGGTTGGTCTTGAGCCAGTCCTGCTCCTGGTTGGCCATGGTCGACTCGCGCAGGGACTCCACCATGGAGTTGACGTTGTCCTTGAGGTCGGCCAGCTCGCCCTCGGCGTCCACGGTGATCGACCGGGTCAGGTCGCCGGAGGTGACCGCGCTGGTCACCTCGGCGATCGCGCGCACCTGGCGGGTGAGGTTGCCGGCCAGCTCGTTGACGTTCTCGGTCAGCCGCTTCCAGGTGCCGGACACGCCCTCGACCTCGGCCTGGCCGCCCAGCCGGCCCTCGCTGCCCACCTCGCGGGCCACGCGGGTGACCTCGGCGGCGAACGAGGACAGCTGGTCGACCATCGTGTTGATGGTCGTCTTCAGCGCGAGGATCTCGCCCCGGGCGACGACGTCGATCTTCTTGGTCAGGTCGCCCTGGGCGACGGCCGTGGTCACCAGGGCGATCGCGCGCACCTGGTTGGTGAGGTTGTCGGCCATCGAGTTGACGTTGTCGGTGAGGTCCTTCCAGGTGCCCGCCACGTTGGGCACCCGGGCCTGGCCGCCGAGCTGGCCCTCCGTGCCGACCTCGCGGGCGACACGGGTGACCTCGTCGGCGAACGCGCTCAGCGTGTCGACCATGGTGTTGATGGTCTGGGCGAGCGCGGCGACCTCGCCCTTGGCCTCGACGGTGATCTTCTGCGACAGGTCGCCCTTGGCGACCGCCGTGGCGACCTGGGCGATCGAGCGCACCTGGCTGGTGAGGTTGGACGCCATCACGTTGACGGAGTCGGTCAGGTCCTTCCAGGTGCCCGACACGCCGCGTACGGTGGCCTGGCCGCCCAGCCGGCCCTCGGTGCCGACCTCGCGGGCGACGCGGGTGACCTCGTCGGCGAAGGAGGACAGCTGGTCGACCATCGTGTTGATGGTCTCCTTCAACTCCAGGATCTCGCCGCGGGCGTCGACGCGGATCTTCTGCGACAGGTCGCCCTTGGCGACCGCGGTGGTCACCTCGGCGATGCTGCGGACCTGGTCGGTGAGGTTGTCGGCCATGACGTTCACCGACTCGGTCAGCGCCTTCCAGGTGCCGGAGACGCCCTTGACGTCGGCCTGGCCGCCCAGCCGTCCCTCGGTGCCGACCTCGCGGGCGACGCGGGTGACCTCGTCGGCGAACGACGAGAGCTGGTCGACCATGGTGTTGATGGTCTGGGCGAGCGCGGCGACCTCGCCCTTGGCCTCGACGGTGATCTTCTGCGACAGGTCGCCCTTGGCGACCGCCGTGGCGACCTGGGAGATGTTGCGGACCTGGCTGGTGAGGTTGCCGGCCATGAAGTTCACCGAGTCGGTGAGGTCGCGCCAGGTGCCGGAGACGCCCTTGACGTCGGCTTGGCCGCCCAGCTGTCCCTCGGTGCCGACCTCGCGGGCGACGCGGGTGACCTCGTCGGCGAAGGAGGACAGCTGGTCGACCATGGTGTTGACGGTGTTCTTGAGTTCGAGGATCTCGCCGCGGGCGTCGACGGTGATCTTCTGGGAGAGGTCGCCCTTGGCGACGGCGGTGGTGACCTCGGCGATGGAGCGGACCTGGCTGGTGAGGTTGCCCGCCATCGCGTTCACCGAATCGGTCAGGTCCTTCCAGGTGCCGGACACCGCCGGCACCTCGGCCTGGCCGCCGAGCTGTCCCTCGGTGCCGACCTCCCGCGCCACGCGCGTCACCTCGGAGGTGAACAGGGAGAGTTGGTCGACCATCCCGTTGAAGACGGTCGCGATCTCCGTCAGCAGGCCGTCTCCGTCCTCGGGAAGCCGGGTGCCGAAATCGCCGTCCCGTACGGCGGTGAGGCCGGCCAGGAGCTGCCGCAGATCCAGTTCGGGGTCACCGCCGGCGGCGCGCGCTGATCGCGACCGCTTCGCGGTGCCTGCCCTCTCGACCATGTCCACCCTCGCGATCACCGTCATGAACAGGAAAAGAAAGCATATAAACCACTGCAGAACGCTTCGGCTCCCGTGACTGCGGGCGCGGACGCAGCAGGTACACCGGCCTGCAAGGCTACCGGGCGGACGATCTCCGGGGAGCGTCCCCGCAGGCGACGTGTCGGTGTCGATCGCGACTTCGGGATGCATCCGCGGCGTGCACGTGCCGCGCCGCTCAGCCGGTGGAGTCGCGGCCGGCGTCGAACACCTTCTCGTAGTGGTCGCGCGCCTGCTCGACCACCGAGTCGTCGAGCCACGCGACCGGCTCGACCTGGTCGATGAGCGGCTCGTGGTCGGGACCGCGGCCCACCATGTGGCCGGTCAGCACCCATGCGTGCCGTTCCTCGTCCTTCTCGGCCAGGTGCGTGTACTTGCAGATCTGACGGGCCAGCCAGTCACGCAGGGGGAGGGTCCACCAGCGCTCGGCGTCGAGCACGGTCACCGACAGGCCGGGCAGCTCCAGGCGGCTCTCGTAGTCGACGCTCGGCTTGCCGGCGTCGGCGTCGGGCCCCTTGGAATACCGCAGGTACAGGCCGGGCCGGTGCTCGACGAGCTCGGTCAGCTCGTCGAGGTTCTTGATGGTGGGTATTCCGCTCACTTCACCCCTCCGCGGTCCCGCTCCGTCCGATCCACCTCAATACGGACCGCCATGAAGTCCGAAACGGGCCGTCCGCAACCATCCCCCGGCGGCGCTGTCCTCCCCTCCCCACCCGCCGGAAGGGCAAACCCGCACCATGGGAGCGCGCAGCGACATCTCCGCCACCCCCGCAGAACTCGACGCCACCTTCCGCGCCGCCGTCCTTCCGGGCGTGCGGTCCATGCTGGTTCAGCGATAGTCGCCGGGATCAGATGCTGGGCTTCTTGGCCTGGTAGAGCCAGGCGTCGAACAAGGGGCGGAGGTTCTGCCCACTGAGCTTCTCCGCGAGGCCGACGAAGTCGGCCGTGGTCGCGGTGCCGTGCCTGTTCTGCTGCACCCAGGTCTTCAGCAGCGGGAAGAACACCTTGTCCCCGATCTTCGTACGCAGGGCGTGGACGGTCATCGCGCCCCGGAGATACACCGCGTCCTCGTCGAACATGTGCGCCTGGCCGGGATCGCCGGTCTTCAGGTGCCAGAAGTGGCCGGTCTTCCGGTAGTGCCGGTCGAAGATCTCCTTGGCGGACGGCCCGCCGTGCTGCTCCTGGTAGAGCCATTCGGCGTACGTCGCGAAGCCCTCGTTGAGCCAGATGTCGCGCCAGCTGCGCACTCCGACGCTGTCGCCGAACCACTGGTGCGCCAGCTCGTGCACGATCTCCAGGTTGTCGCTCGGGCCGCCGCTGTAGACGGGCCGGCCCTGCGTCTCCAGCGCGGTCACCGAGCCGTCGCCGTCGGCGATGCCGCCCGTGGAGGAGAACGGGTAGGGGCCGAAGAGCCCGGTCTCCCAGGCCACCGCCTTCGCCGTGTAGTCGTGCAGGTTCTCCGACTCGTCCGCCAGCGACGGGTCGTAGGCGGTCACGTTGGGCATGCCGTCGACCGTGCCCTCGCTGACCACGAAGCGCCCGATGGCGACCGTGGCGAGGTAGGGCGCCATCGGCTGCCTCATCTCCCACCGCACGGTCCTGTAGCCGTCGTCGTCCGCGCCGTCGGTCCCCGTACGCTCGCCGTTGGCCAGCACGGTGAGGTCCTCGGGCGCGGACACCCGGAAGGAGAAGGTGGCCTTGTCCGCCGGGCTGTCGTTGGCCGGGAACCAGCTGCGCGCGCCGTCCGGCTGGGACGCCACGAACGCGCCGTCCTTGGTCCTGATCCATCCCTGCTCACCGGTCGCGTCCGAGACCGCCTTCGGGGCGCCGGCATAGGACACCGCAACCGTGAACGTGCTTCCCGCCCTCAGCCCGTTCGGCGGGGTGACGACCAGTTCCTGGCCGTCGCGCCGGTATGCGGCCCGGGCGCCGTCCACCAGTACGCCGCTGATCGGCGGCCCGGAGAAGTCGAGGTTGAACTGCGACAGGTTCTGGGCGGCGGTCGCGGTGATCGTCGTGGTGGCGTCCAACTTATGGCCGTCGGGATCGAACCGCAGGCGCAGGTCGTAGTGCCCGACGTCGTAACCGCCGTTGCCCTGGAGGGGATAGTAGGGGTCGCCCGTCCCCGCCGCCCCGGGGAGGAAGGTGACCGGCTCCGCGGCGGCCGGGGCGGCCGGAACGGCCGAAGACGCGATCAGGGTGAGCCCCGCGGCGAGGGCGGCTAATTTACGCACCATTCCCCCATAATGGGGATTTTTGCCGGAAAGCGGTAATTTGTTCATATTAGTCACTTTTGTGGCTATTTTCGCAGGAGTCACATGGGTCACTCACCCGGTCATCGCCGCGTCCACGAGGTCGAGGGCGAGATCCTGCGCGTGCCGCACCGGCAGACCGGCGTCGGTGAACCAGTCGTCGGTGGCCTCCGGATGCGGGCCGACCACGGCGACCCGGCCCGCGCCGTACGGCGTGACGAGGGCGGCGACGGCGCCGTTGGGGTAGGTGGCGAGGACGCTGGCCCTGTTGCCCGGTTCGAGCAGGAAGCAGGGGCCGTCCTGGAAGAACACGGTCCTGTCCTGGCCGCGCCACCGCACGTCGACGAGCGTGTCCTCCTCGTCCTCCACCGTCGCGCCCGGCGTGGCGATGTACTGGTCGGTGTCGCCCGGCAGCAGGGCGAAGCCCGGGGTGGCTCCTGCGAGGTAGCCGCCGAGGCAGAAGCCGAGATAGCGGCCGCCGCGGGCGACGAAGTCGCGGAGCGGGCCGCGATGCCGCTTGAGGTGCCGGTAGCCGCGTGCCAGGTCCCCCCCGCCGGGCTGGGCGTACACGGCGGCCCCGGCCAGCGCCTCCGCCGAGAGCGGGATCTCCTCGTGCGGGCCCGTGTAGCGGACGTCGAAGCCCCAGCGACTCCCCTCGAGCAACCCGGCGACCGCCTCCGAGCAGCCGGGAAGCGAGGCCGGGCCCCGGTAGACGAGCGCGATCGGCCGTCCGGAGCGCGGCGGCGGGGCCTTCTCCTGGCGGAAGAGGCGGCGCAGGACTCCGCGTACGCCGGTGGATCCCATGGTGTTCCTCGCACATCTCTCAGGCGGGGGCGGCCTGCGCCGGAATGCCTCGCCAGCTCGTGCCCGGCGTGAGCCGCTCGCCCTTCATGAGCAGCGACAGAGCGCCGAGCGACACGTCCTCGCCCACCACCGAGTCGTAGAGCACGACGGCGCGGGCGCCGATGCTCGCGCCGGACCGCACGGTCACGGCGGACATCTTCATGACCCGGTCCTCGAAGAGGTGGGTCTGCAGGGACACCCCCGATCCGATCGCGACGTCGTCGCCGATCTCCACCAGGTCGAACTCGGTCATGTAGGTGGTCGCTATGCAGGTGCGCCTGCCGATGCGGGACCCGAACCAGCGCAGCACGGGCGGGAGGAACGGGGTGCCGGCCAGCAGCGCGACCCCGGCCGGAACCGCGGCGGCCTCGTACAGCCCGGTGACGAACTCCGTGCGCCGGACGAATTTGCTCCACAACGGCTCCACCCTCGGCCGGTAGACGCCGATGAGACATCGCTTGAACCCGGCGCAGCAGCCGATCACCGCCAGCCCCGCCGCACAGGCGACGAGCGGCGCGGCGGCCACGACCGCGGGCAGGGCCAGGACGCGGGCGAGCGCGTGCACGCCCAGCAGGTAAAGGTAGAAGCCCGTGCCGAACAGCGTCGCCGGAAGGGTGGCGCGGAAGAACTCGACGCCCAGGCGGTGGAGCACCAGCCGGCGGGGCGGCCGGAACGTCTGCTCCTCGGAGAACGCGCCGCTGTCCTGCCGCACGGGAAGGTGCATCGGGGGGGAGCCGAGCCACGAGGTGCCCTCGGGGACGCCGTCGCGCGGCGGGATCGTACTGACGCCCACCAGCGACCCCGGCCCCATGCGCGTGCCCGCCGGGATGACCGCGGCGTTGCCGACGAACGCCCGCCTGCCCACCTCGGTCGGCAGGAAGGCGACCCGGCCCCGGGCGAAGCCCGCGGCTCCCACGCTCGCCATGTCCGCGACGAAGCTCTCCTCCCTCAGCGTCAGGAGATCGGGGTCGAGCTGCGCGGCCGTGGACACCTCCGCGCGGCGGCCGACCCGCGCGCCGAGCAGCCGCAGCCACGGGGAGGTGTACAGCGTGCCGTAGAGCGAGTTGGTCGACCGCAGGCTGAACTCCAGGAGCTTGTCCACCGCCCACTTGCGTACGCCGAGCCAGGAACGCGCCGGGTGGACGCCGACCGGCGCCTTCCGCAGGACCAGGCGCTTGCCGGCGGCCACCGCCGCGCAGACGACGGCCACGTACAGCGGGCCCGCCACCAGGACGGCGGCCGGGCCGGCCGCGAGACCCCAGGCGGCCACGGCCGCCCAGACGAGCAGGACGCTCGGCACGATCGATGCCACCGCGACCGCCTCAAGGCAGCAGAGGACCGCCACCGCCGCGGCCACGTGACGCGCCTTCCACCCGACCGGGGCGGGGGCGCCCAGCATCGTCTCCACCACGGGCCCGAGCGACTCCACGCGGCTCGGCGGCGACCCGGCCCACCGCGCTCCCTCCGGCACCGTCTCGCCCTGCGTCAGCGCCGACTGGTCGCCGAGCCCGGCGTGGGCGCCGACCCGCGTGCCCGGGCCGAGCACGGCGCCGTTCCCGACGAACGCGTGCGGACCGATCTCCACGGGGGCGACGACCACCCATCCGTCCACTACCAGCCACGCGTGCAGGGAGGAGCGGTACCCGACGGAGGCGCCCGCACCGATCCGCAGCATCGCCGGAAGGTTGACGTCGCCTGTCGCGACGGCGGCGCCGGCCCCGACCCGCGCGCCGAGCAGCCGCAGGTACGCCCCCATCATCGGGGAGCCGCTCAGCAGCGGCAGCGGGGAGACCGACAGCAGCAGCTGCAGCGCCCACAACCGCACGTAGGTGACGCTCCACAGCGGATATCGGCCGGGCCGGACGCCGGCCGTCAGCGGCCGGGCGAGCAGCACCGGCAGCAGCCAGTGCACCATGACATACGCGGTCATCGCGGCCAGCGCCAGTGAGGAGAGCAGCTCGGCGCCCTGACCGGGCAGCAGCAGCCACCCTTCGTCCCTCCTGGGGACGCCGGGGACCGGGCGAGGGTTGGTCCATCCGTACAACGTGATGGACAGCGGCAGCGTGATCACGAGCAGCAGCACGTAGATGACCGCGCTCTGTACGGCCCCGGCCGGCGCGATCCGGCGGCGGCCGTGCCGCAGGGGAGCCGGGCGGGGCGGGGCGGCCGGCCCCGGCACCCCCGTACGGGTGCCCGGGCGTGCGGCGATCAGGTGCGCGGCGAGGCCGCGCACGGTGGGGTTGGCGTAGAGGTCGCGAACGGCGAGGCTCGCGCCGATCTCACCGGTGCGCAGCAGGGACACCACGCGGGCCGCCAGCAGGGAGTGACCGCCGAGGTCGGTGAAGAAGTCCGCCTCGACCGACAACGCCTCGGGGGCGAGGCCGAACGTCTCGGCCCACACCGCGCGCAGGTGTGTCTCCAGCTCGCCCTCGGCGGGCGTCACCGGGCCGGAGCCCACGAGGCGGCGGCCGGTCGGCGGGGGCAGCCTCCGGCGGTCCACCTTGCCGCTGGGCATGGCCGGCAGCGCGGTCACGACGTCCAGGAACGAGGGCAGCATGTACGACGGAAGCCGGCGGCGCAGCCGGTCGTGGAGCCGCCCGGCGAGGGCCCGGTAGCCGTCGCCGTCCCCGCCGCCCTCACCGCCCGCCGTGGGCACGACGTAGGCGGCGAGTTCGCCGGTGGAGGCGGCGGCGTCGGGCACGGGCACGAGGGCGGCCACGGCCTCGGCGACGCCGGCGTCCTCCAGCAGCACGTTCTCGATCTCGCCGAGGTCCACCCGGTGTCCCCGGATCTTCACCTCGGAGTCGGCGCGGCCCAGATACTCGATGTCCCCGGTCGCGGTCACACGGCCCAGGTCTCCGGTGCGATACAGCCTGCCGCCCGCAGAGGCGAGCGGATGCTCGATGAAGCGGTCGGCGGTCAGGTCCGGACGGCCGACGTAGCCGCGGGCGACGCCCGGCCCTCCGATGCAGATCTCGCCGACCTCGCCGTCCGGCACGGGGTCGCGTCGCTCGTCGAGCAGCACCACCGAATAGGTCGGCAACGGCCGGCCGATGGTGACCGGCCGCCCCGGCAGCAGCTCGGCGCAGGTCGCGGTGACGGTCGCCTCCGTCGGCCCGTACGTGTTGAGGATCCGGCGGCCCGGCCGGCTCCACCGCTCCACCAGGCGGGGCGGGCAGGGCTCGCCCCCGACGATCAACGTGCGCAGGCGCGGCAGCTCGCGCGGGATCGTCGCGAGCAGCGTCGGCACGCAGTAGAGCACCGTGATTTCGCTGCGGTCCAGGAAGTCCGCGAGCTCCGCGCCGAACTGCGGTAAGTCCGCCGGGCCCGCGACGAGGGCGGCCCCGGCCGACCACGTCGGCCAGATCTCCTCGATGGAGAAGTCGAAGGAGATCGTCATCCCCTGGTAGACCCGGTCGTGCGGCCGCACGCCGTACAGGCCGGGCACGACGTCGAGGAAGTTGCCGATGCTCGACTGCGCCACCTCGACGCCCTTCGGCCGGCCGCTCGACCCGGAGGTGTACATGACGTACGCGATCGGATCGTCGCCGGCCGCGCCGTCGAGCGGGCGGGTGGCCGGCGCGGCGGCGGCGAGACCGGCGGAGGCGTCGAGGTCGAGCACGCGGTGGCCCGTGCTCACCACGGCGGGCGACCCGTCCGCCGTGGTGAGCACGAGGTCGACGCCGGCGTCGTCGAGGATGTAGCCGACCCGGTCCGGCGGCGACTGCGGGTCGATCGGCACGAACGCCGCGCCCGCCTTGCCGACCGCGAGCAGCGCCACGTATGTGTGCACCGACCTCGGCAGCAGGATCGCGACGCGGGATCCGCAGCCGATCCCCAGGCCGCGCAGCAGGTGCGCCAGCCGGTTCGCCCGCGCGTCCAGCGCGGCGTAGGTCAGCCTCAGCCGCCCGCACTCCAGCGCCGTCGCCCCGGGCGTCAGGTCGCACCGCGCCTCGAAGACGTGGTGCAGCCGTCCGTGTGACCGCCTGGGCGAGATCCGCGAGCCGTTCCCGGCCCGTGCTGTTCGCGATGCGTGACTCGGCATGATCACCCTTTGGCCGATCGCGTATGGCGTGGGCGGGTTCGTCGATGCGCACGAAGAGCGTCCGGCGCGACCCGCGGGACGGACGCGGAATCAGGTCCGCCGTGGGATCTCCTGATGCCCGATGAGACCGCCGCGCGGCGGTCGTCCTATGGACTGTGTGCCCCCGATGCCGTCACGCTCCGGCAGCGGATTCCCCAGACAGGGCAAAAGAACGGCTACGACCGCCGCGCGGGTCTCAGTGACGCCGCTCGCGTTCGGCGAGGAGGCGGGCGGTCTCGCCGGAGACCTCGCTGGCGAGGACCGCCGCGACCACGTCGATCAGATGGCTGGTGAACAGGCGGTCGTCCCTCGCCGGGGGGCCGCTCGCGCGGCGGGCCAGCTCGACGTACGTCATGCGGATCGCCATGAAACGCTGGTGCAGGCGCACGGCGGCCTGGGGAAGCAGGGGGGCGACCAGCTCACGCCAGCGGCCGATGCTGCCGCCGCCGTCCTCGGGGAGGCTGGGCGGCATGCGGTGGACCAGCTGCTCCATCACGCGCAGGTAGTCGCGCCCGCCGCCGGGGTCGGCCAGTTTGGCGGCGGCCGGGCGGACGAGCGCGGCGGCGAGCGTGCGGAGCGCCTCGGCCGGCGGCAGCGGGCCGCGTGCCTCGTACTCGTCCAGGAGCTGGTGACGCCGCGCCTCGATCTCCGGCCGGTGCTTGGCGAGCACCGCCTTCAGCAGCCCGGAGCGGTCGCCGAAGTGGTACTGCAGCGCGGTGGAGTTGCGCTGTCCGGCGGCGGCGTTGATCTCGCGCAGCGAGACCGCGTCGATGCCGCGCTCGGCGAACAGGCGCTCGGCGGCGTCCACGAGCCTCCGGACCGTCGTCTCCGCCGGCATCGCGCCTCCCTTGTCGCTCGTACGCCCGAAGGATACGGTATTTCAGGCGATCGCATTATTTGACGTGTCAGCCGCATTACCGTGCCCGAGGGAGGATCATGGCCATCGACTTCACGCTCGCCCCCGAGCACGAGGAGATACGCGCGCGGGTGCGGGCGTTCGTCCAGGAGACTGTGATCCCGGCGGTCAAGCCGTTCGAGGACTCCGAGGAGAAGGTCCTCACCCGTGAGGAGTACCTGCGCACGATCTTCGACCTGCGCCGCAAGGCCAGGCAGGAGGGGCTCTGGCTGCCGCACATGCCCAAGGAGTGGGGCGGCATGGGCCTCGGCCACGTCGAGCTGGCCATGGTGCAGGCCGAGGCGGCCAAGACGAGGCTCGGACCGTGGGTGCTCAACTGCGCGGCCCCCGACGAGGGCAACATGCACACGCTGCTGCACTGGGGCACCGACGAGCAGAAGGAGCGCTACCTGCGGCCGCTGCTCGACGGCGTGAAGATGTCGTGCTTCGCGATGACCGAGCCCGAGGTGGCCGGCTCCGATCCCACGCTCATCCGCACGAGCGCCGTGAAGGACGGCGACGAGTGGGTGATCAACGGGCACAAGTGGTTCATCTCCAACGCGCGCAGGGCGAGCTTCGCGATCCTGATCGCCAAGACCGAGTTCGACCTGCCGGAGGGCGCGCGGGGCGCCAACACGGCCTTCCTGGTGGACCTGCCGGCCGACGGCTGGAACGACGTACGCGAGATCGAGACCATGCACGGCTCGACCGGCCACAGCGAGATCGTCATCACCGACCTGCGCCTGCCGGACTCCGCCGTGCTCGGCGGGCGGGGCAACGGCCACCGCCTGGGGCAGTACCGCCTCGGCCCGGCCAGGCTGGCGCACTGCATGCGGTGGATCTCGCAGGCGGAGACGGCCCTTGACATGATGGTGGGCAGGGCCCTGGACAGGTTCAGCCACGGGTCGCTGCTCGCCGACAAGCAGGGCGTGCAGTGGATGATCGCCGACTCGGCCATGGAGCTCTACCAGTGCAAGCTCATGGTCCTGCACGCCGCCTCGAAGATCGACAAGGGTGAGGACTTCCGCACGGAGGTCTCGATGGCCAAGCACTTCGTGGCGAACAGCCTCAACCGGATCGTCGACCGGGCCATCCAGGTCCACGGGGCGCTCGGCTACTCGACCGACACCCCGCTGGCGCACATGTTCCAGCACGCGCGATGGGCGCGGTTCGCGGACGGCGCCGACGAGATCCACCAGATGCGCATCGCCGAACGCACTATCGAGGCCTATCGGGCCACCGGCTCGACCAGGTCCGCGACGGGAGGGCTGCCGCTGTGAACATCGACGACATCTCCGGCAAGGTCGCGCTCGTCACCGGGGGCGCGGGCGGCATCGGCGCGGGTGTGGCCCGCCGCCTGGCGGAGTACGGCGCGCACGTGGTGCTGGCGGACGTCGACGCCGAGGCCGGCGCGCGCACCGCCGAGGAGATCGGCGCTGCCTTCGTCCGGACCGACGTGTCGCGGCTGGAGGACAACCAGGCCGCGGTCGCGCTCGCGGTCGAGCGGCACGGCGGGCTCGACCTCGCCTTCCTCAACGCGGGCGTCGCCTCGGGCTGTGGGCTCGGCGAGGACTTCGACCTCGACCGCTACCGGCGCGTGATGGGGATCAACCTCGACGGCGTCGTCTTCGGCGTGCACGCCGCGCTGCCGGCGATGCGGGCCGGGGGCGTGATCGTGGCGACCGCCAGCATGGCGGGGATCGTGGGCATTCCGCAGGATCCCGTCTACGCGGCCAACAAGCACGCGGTCGTCGGGCTCGTCCGCTCGCTCGGCCCGCAGCTGGAGCCCCTCGGCGTCCGGGTGCAGGGGCTGTGCCCGTCGTTCGCGGACACCGGGATCCTGGACGGCGACATCAAGGCGCTGCTGGACGAGATGAAGTTCCCGATCCTCGACGTCGAGACGGTCGTCGAGGCGTTCTTCTCGCTGCTGGCGAGCGAGGGCACCGGCGAGTGCTGGTTCGTCGTGCCGGGCCGGGAGAGTCAGCCCTTCCTCTTCCGCCGCGCCCCCGGACCCCGGTGAGCCGGTATGACCAACTTGTCAGTTTTTGGGCGGTGATTCGGTAGCGTGCCGCTGTCGATTCGGCGGCGGAACGAGGGCGACGATGACCACCTGGGCGGACTTCCAGTACGAGATCTACCTCAACGGCATGACCGGTGCCGTGCCCCGGCTGCCGACCGATCTGACCCGGCTGGAGGAGATGGCCGAGCGGCGGCTCGGGCCCGGCCCGTTCGGCTACGTCGCCGGCAGCGCGGGCAGCGGGCGCACCGAGCGCGCCAACCGCGAGGCGCTCGACCGCTGGCGGATCGTGCCGCGGATGCTCCGCGACGTGCGTGAACGCGACCTGTCGGTGACCGTGCTGGGCAGGAGGCTGCCCGCGCCGCTGGCGCTCGCGCCGATCGGCGTGCTGTCGATCATGCATCCGGAGGCCGAGCGGGCCGCCGCCCGCGCGGCCGCCGCGACGGGCGTGCCCTTCATCCTGTCGTCGGCCTCCAGCACGCCGATGGAGGACGTCGCGACGGCCATGGGCGACGGCGAGCGGTGGTTCCAGCTCTACTGGGGCAAGGATCGCGAGGTCAGCCTCAGCTTCCTTGCCCGGGCCAAGGCAGCGGGGTTCACCGTGCTGGTCGTCACCCTCGACACGCCGCTGCTGGCCTGGCGGCCCCGCGATCTCGACCAGGCCTACCTGCCGTTCCTGCGCGGCGTCGGCACCGCCAACTACTTCACCGACCCGGCGTTCCAGGCCGGGCTCGCCCGGCCGGTGCACGAGGACCCGAACGCCGCCGTCCTGCACTTCGTGGGGATGTTCGGCGACCCGGGCAAGACGTGGCCGGACCTCGCGCTGCTGCGCGAGCACTGGGACGGCCCGATCGTGCTGAAGGGCGTCCTGCACCCGGACGACGCCCGTCTGGCGGCCGACGCGGGCATGGACGGCGTCGTCGTCTCCAACCACGGGGGACGCCAGGTCAACGGCTCGATCGGGGCGGCCGACGCCCTGCCGGCCGTCGCCGACGCCGTGGCCGACCGGCTCACCGTGCTGTTCGACGGCGGCATCCGCACCGGGGACGACGTGGTCAAGGCGCTCGCGCTCGGCGCGAGGACCGTGCTGCTCGGCCGCCCGTACGCGTACGGGCTGGGCCTGGACGGGCAGGCGGGGGTGGAGCACGTGATCCGCTGCGTGCTGGCGGAGACCGACCTCACGCTGGCCCTCTCCGGCTGCCGGGGATCCGCCGCGCTCACTCCCGATCTGCTCACGCGGATCTGACCCGGCCCTCGCGTCCCCGGTCCCCGGAGTGCTCGGAAATCGCGCTGCCCCGGCGGCGGCCGTCCGGCGTGACGGCGGCATGGCAGGGGCATGGCGAGGGCATGGGCAGGACGAGCGGCGTACGGGCAGCGCCGGAGGGCCGCCGCGCCCGGCCCCCCGGCGTCTCGATCAGGTGGCCGAGCCGAGGTCCTCGGCCAGGGCCTCCTCCTCCAGTTCCTCCCGTCGCGCGACGGCCGGCTCGGTGGCGGCCATCTCGGCCGCCTGGGCGCGCTCGGCCTCGCCGAGCTGCCGGTGCGCGGTGGTGAGGACGAGCGCACCGAGGAGCACGGCCGCGGCCCCCAAGTAGAACGGCGCGTGCTGGCTGTCGAGGCGCTCGGCGAGTTTGCCCGCGACGAAGGGCGCGAGGCCGCCGCCGATGAAGCGGATGAACCCGTACGACGCGGAGGCGATGGGCCGCTCCACGGGCGAGATGGTCATGACCGCCTGGGTGGTGACCGTGTTGTTGACGCCGATGAAGACGCCGGCGACGATCACGCCGCAGATCACGACGATCCGGTTGTCGGTGAACAGCGCGATCACCAGGATGTCGAGGCTGAACAGCACGAGGTTGGCGTACAGCGTGCGGGCGATGCCGAAGCGGGCCTGCAGCCGCGGGGCGCCGAAGACCGAGAAGATCGCGACGAGGATTCCCCAGCCGGTGAAGACGAGGCCGAGCTGGTGCTCGTCGAGCTCCATCGGGTAGGGCGCGTAACCCAGCACGGTGAAGAAGCCCCAGTTGTAGCAGAGCGCGGTCAGGCCCAGGATGAGCAGGCCGCGGTGACGCAGGGCCTTGATCGGGGCCGCGATGCCGGTCTTCTTCGCCGGTGTGGGCGTGGGCCGCACCAGGGTGACGGTGGCGATCAGCGCGATCGCCATCAGGACCGCGACGCCGTAGAACGGGCCGCGCCAGCTGATGCCGCCGAGTACGCCGCCCAGCAGGGGCCCGACCGCGATGCCGACGCCGAGCGCGGTCTCGTACAGGATGATCGCTCCGGCGAAGCCGCCGCTGCTCGACGCGACGATGACGGCGAGCGAGGTGGCGATGAACAGGGCGTTGCCGAGGCCCCAGCCGGCGCGGAAGCCGACGATGCCGCCGATGCTGCCGGACGTCCCGGCGAGGGCGGCGAACACCACGATCAGGGCGAGGCCCACGATGAGGGTGCGCTTGGCGCCGATGCGGCTGGAGACCCAGCCGGTGACCAGCATCGCCACGGCGGTGACGACCAGGTAGCTCGTGAACAGCAGCGACACCTGGCTGGGCGTGGCGTGCAGCTTCGTACTGAGGGCGGGCAGGATCGGGTCCACCAGCCCGATCCCCATGAACGAGATCACGCAGGCGAAGGCGACCGCCCAGACCGCCTTCGGCTGCTTGAAGGGGTTGGAGACAGGGGCATGAGCAGAGCTCACCGGACCTCCTGGGAAGAAGCGAGGGGGAGCGCCCTGATCCCTACTCGTCTGCCGTGCCCTCGAGCAGGCGCCGGAGCAGGGGGAGGAACTCGCCGGCGACCCGCGTCAGCTCGCGTAGCTCGCTGGGGGACAGCGTGCCGAGCATCTCGGTGAGCCGCTCTCTGCGCCGGCGGCGCCGCTCGGCCAGCAGCGCCCGGCCGTCGTCGGTGACGCTGACCCGCACCGCGCGGCCGTCGAGGTCGTCGACCGCCCTGCACACCAGGCCTTCACGTTCAAGGCGCTGCACGAGCTGGGTCATCGACGGCTGGGTGACGGACTGGCGCGCGGCCAGGACGCTCAGCCGCTGCGGGCCGTTGCGGTCCAGGTACGACAGGGTCGTCGCGGCCGTGAGGCTGAGGTCGCCCTGCACGGACAGCCGCCGCACGGTGAGCACCGCGAGTTCGTCCAGGACGGCGGCGACCGCCTGGGGCTCCTCGGGGGGATCGGCGCTCGGGGTGACGGACACTGGTGTTCCTCCGGACGGGAAGTGAATTGCATAGGAAGCTTATACAACTGTCCGGAGTGCGCCCGCATCGCCCCCCTCACCCAGGCTTCGCCCCCTCGCCCGCCTTGGGCGGGACCGGCAGTGCCGGGCCGGTCAGCCGCGCCTGGCGGGAGGCCAGCCGTGACCCCAGCCGCCCTGGGCCATCGTCTGGAACGCCCACCCCTCCTCGGTGCGCACCAGCAGGTCGCCGTAGTGCATGCTCTCCTGCCGGCCCTCGACCGTCATCGTCGCCGTGGTCTCCACGAACACGAGGTTGGGGCTGAGGAAGTGCGGCGTCCGAACCGACTCCATGCCGAGCTCCGCCGTCCCGCCGCCCATGGCCTCCCGCATCGCCTCGACGTACTCCTCGCGCGTCCACTGCCGTACGGCCGCGAAGCCGCCCGGCACGTCGGTGGCCAGGTTCATCGGGAAGACCGCGAGGTCGGCCAGCCGCTCGATCGTCCCCTGCTCGGCGAGCGCGTCGTACTGGGCGAACCAGTCCTCGACGCTCTTCAGTTCCTCGTCGCTCGGCTCGTACACGCACTCGGCCCTTTCTCTCTTCGTACGCTGTACCGTACAGCATACGGTAGGAGGCGGCGATGGGGTCAGGCCGGCTCGTCCACCAGCTCCCGCCTGGTGTCCTCCTGCGCCATGGCGCTCAGTTGCGCGGCGTCCCGGCCGGGAGAGGCCCCGAAGACCTTGCGGTACTCGCGGCTGAACTGTGACGGGCTTTCGTAACCGACGAAATAGCCGATGTCCGCCACGTTCCCCGACCGGGTCATGAGCAGAGTGCGGGCCGTCTGGAGACGGATCTGCTTCTGGAACTGGACCGGCGTCATCGACGTCGCCGCGCGGAAGTGCCGGTGAAAGGACGACGCGCTCATCCCGCAGAGCCCTGCCAGATCCGTGACGGACAGCTGCTCCCGGTAGTGCTCGCGGATCCAGCGGATTCCCCGGGAGATGTGCGCGAGATTGCCGTCGACGAGGCCGATCTGCCGCACGAGCGCCCCCTGGTCACCGTTGATGAGCCACCAGAGGATCTCCCGCTGGTATCCGGGCGCGAGCACGCGCAGGTCGTCCGGCCGGTCCGCGATGCGCAGCAGGCGTACGACGGGATCCAGCAACTCCGGTGAGGCGTCGCTCACCGCCATTCCGGTGAACGCCGGGGGCTTGCCGGCCGCGCTCGCCTCCAGCAGGAGCGGCGCGATGTCCGCCGGGCGCAGGGACATGCTGAAGACGACGAACGGCTTGTCCGGGCTGGCTTCCAGGGCCTGGCCGATCACCGGGAGGTCCACTGACACGACGAGGTACTGCCCGGCGCGGTAGTCGTACGGGACCCCGTTGAGCACCGTGCGTTTGACGCCCTGCGCGACGATCGCGAGCGACGGCGTGGAGAACGTGCCGACCGGGAACGTGGGCCGGTCCACGGACGCGATGGTCACTCCGTCCACGATCCCCCTGCGAAGGCCGACGGCGGTGTGGCGCGTGATCAGCCTCCGCATCTCGTCAAGCAGGTCCATGCGCGTCAGTCAACCAGCCCTGACCGGCTGACATCACCATGCCCGAGGGAGCCCGGCGCGCGAGATTGACAGGATCGTGCAAGGCGGCGGCAGGATCGGGTTCACGGCACGGCGGGCCGGCTTGGTGGGATGAACAGGTCAGCAGCCCCGCGAACCCAGAAGGCATACGACATGAAACGCAGAACTCTCGGCGCCACCGGAATGTCCGTCAGCGAGCTCTCCCTCGGCGCGATGATGTTCGGCAGCATGGGAAACCGCGACCACGACGATGCGATCCGCGTCATCCACCGCGCACTCGACGCCGGCATCAACGTCATCGACACCGCCGACGTCTACTCCCGGGGTGAGTGTGAGGAGATCGTCGGGAAGGCGATCAAGGGCCGCCGCGACGACCTCGTCATCGCCACGAAGTTCGGGCTGCCGATGGGCGAGGACCCCAACCGGCGAGGCGGTTCCCGTCGGTGGATCGTCCGCGCGGTCGAGGACAGCCTGCGTCGCCTGGACATCGATCACATCGACCTCTACCAGATGCACCGCCCCGACCATGAGACGGACGTCGGCGAGACGCTGTCGGCCCTGACCGACCTCGTCGGCGCCGGGAAGATCCGGGCGTTCGGCTCCTCCATGTTCCCCGCGGAGCTGATCACGGAGGCACAGTGGACGGCGCAGCGCACGGGGACATACCGGTTCCTGACCGAGCAGTCGATGTACTCCGTGTTCACCCGCAAGCCGGAGGGCGCCGTGTTCCCGACCGCCCAGCGCCACGGGCTCGGCGTCCTCACCTTCAGCCCCCTCAACGGCGGATGGCTGTCCGGCCGGGCCGATCTCACGACCGGCCACCGGGCCTCGTCCCAGCCGTCGCGGTACGACCCGGAGACGCCGACCGGCAGGCTCAAGGCCGCCGCGCTCACGGAGCTCGCCGCCCTCGCCGGCGAGGCCGCCATGACGCTGCCGCAACTCGCGGTCGCCTTCGCCCGCGCGCACCCGGCCGTCACGTCCGTGCTGATCGGGCCGCGCACCGCCGACCAGCTCGACGGACTCCTCCCCGGCGCCGACGTGGACCTGACCGACGACATCCTGGACCGCATCGACGCCATCGTGCCGCCGGGAACGGACCTCAACCCCGAGGACAACTACGCCACCACGCCGCCCGCGCTGCAGGACGCCCGGCTTCGCCGCCGGTGAGCCGTACGCATGGACCGGCCGAGGATGAAGCGGGTCAGAGCGGGGGCGTGCTGGAGCCGCGTACGACGAGTGTCGTCGGCAGGACCCGGGGCGGCGGGGTGTCCGCACCGTTGATCATGGAGACCACCGCCTCCGCGGCGGCGGTGCCGAACCCCGCCTTGTCCTGGGCGACGGTCGTCAGGCCCGGCGGCACGAGCGCGGCCACCTCGATGTCGTCGAACCCGACCAGGGCGATGTCCTCGGGCACCTTCAGGCCGGCCTCGCCGATCGCGCGCAGCGCGCCGACGGCCATCTCGTCGCCCGCGACGAACACGGCGTCGGGCCGATCGTCCGCCTCCAGCAGGCGGCGCATCGCGGCGTGGCCGCCCGACAGGTAGAAGTCGCCCTCGATGACGAACTCGGGCCGGTGCGGCAGCCCCAGCCGGGACAGCTCGTCCTGGTAGCCCCGCAGGCGCTCGGCGCCCGGGCGCGTGTGCGCCGGGCCGGTGATCGTGGCGATGGCCCGCCGTCCCCGCTCGTGCAGGTGCTGTACGGCCAGGCGGGCGCCGCCCGCGTTGTCGGAGGTCACATAGGTGGCGCGGGAACCCTCGACGGGACGGTCGAGGCTGACGCAGGGGATGCCCGACTCGGACAGCCGCCGCAGTGAGGGATCCCAGGTGCCGCTGTCGATCATCACGACGCCGTCCAGGTTGTGCCTGCGCACGGCGCGCACGTAGGCGTCTTCCGCTCTCTCCCCGCCCGTGTCCCCGCTGGTGGCGAGCATGAGAAGGTGATATCCGCGCCCGCTGAGCGCCGTCTTCAGGCCGATGAGGATTTCCTGGAAGAACGGATGCCGCCAGCCGGGCCGGCGATGGTCGGTGTCCCACACCAGGCCGACCATGAAGGACTTCTTGGTGGCCAGGGTGCGGGCCGACTCGTTGGGCAGATAGCCGATTTGGCGGGCCGTCCGCAGAACCTGCTCCCTGGTATTCGCGTTCACCACCTCGGGGTTGTTGAACACGCGGGAGACGGTCGCGGGAGACACGCCGCACAGGCGCGCCAGCTCTCTGATCGTTGCCACGGACCAAACGCTATCGCATCTCGCTGTAACCGGTTTCATGCAACCGGTTTCCCCAAAATAGGCAACCGCAGGTGAGCACGTCAACCAGTAAGCGGAATTTCCTCCCGTCACGTTTTCGTGACTTGACAACGTCCCGTCCTCTTATGTGTGATGGCGGACATCGGCTGGCGCTTTTTCGTTGCCACGGGCCCGGCCGCCATCGTGTCTCGCAGCCGCTTCCCTTTCTCCTGCGAGGGAGTTCAGGTGTCCGCTGCGGAACTCCGTCTGCCCGCGTATGTGCCCGCCGTACGGCTCGGCGGGTCCCGCGGCCTTCGGGGGAACGGTCCCATCGCCCGCACGGCATGCCGCCGTGCCCGGGCTGTTCACCGAAGCGGGCACGGAACCTGGAGCAAAGACGGAATGACGGCGACCGACGAACGCCTCGCCATGCCGCGGACCTTTCCCGCCGGCTTCGTGTGGGGCACGGCCACCGCGGCGTACCAGATAGAGGGGGCCGTCGACACCGATGGCCGGGGGCCCTCGATTTGGGACACCTTCTGCCGGGTGCCCGGCGCGGTGGCACGGGGCGAGTCGGGTGAGTTCGCCTGCGACCACTATCACCGCTGGCAAGAGGATGTCGATCTCATGAAAGACCTGGGGGCGGGGGCCTACCGATTCTCCGTTGCGTGGCCGCGGGTGCTGCCCGACGGCCGCGGACCGGTGAACCGGCGAGGGCTCGACTTCTACCGGCGGCTCGTCGACGCCCTGCGCGAGGGCGGAATCGAGCCGTACGTGACCCTCTACCACTGGGACCTGCCGCAGGCGCTGGAAGACCGCGGGGGCTGGCGGGTCCGCGACACCGCCGAGCGCTTCGCCGACTACGCCGAGGTGATGTACGAGGCGCTCGGCGGCTCGGTCTCGAACTGGATCACGCTCAACGAGCCCTACTGCTCGTCCATCGTCGGCTACGGCGAGGGCCGGCACGCGCCGGGCGCCAAGGAGGGGCACGGCGCGCTGGCCGCGGCCCACCACCTGCTGCTCGGCCACGGCCTGGCCGTCGCGCGCCTGCGCGAGATGGCCCGGCCCGGTCAGCAGATCGGGGTGACGCTCAACATGTCGCCGACCGTCCCGGTGACCTCCTCGCCGGAGGACGTCCGGGCCGCGCGGCGGATGGATCTGCTGGTCAACCGGCAGTTCACCGAACCGCTGTTCGGCGGGACCTACGCCGCCGACATGGGGGAGACGTTCGGCCGGATCACCGACTTCTCCTTCCGCAGGGACGGCGACCTGGACGTCATCGGCGCGCCCCTGGACTTCCTCGGGGTGAACTACTACTACCGGCTGCACGTGGAGGCCGCGCCGTACGAGGAGGCCGACCCTGCCCTGCGCTCGGCGTTCGACCTGGGCGTGCGCACGGTCACGCCGGAGGACGCGCGCACCAGCGGGCTGGGCTGGGTGGTGGAGCCCGAGGGGCTGTACGAGACCCTCGTCGGGCTGACCTCCCGCTATCCGGACCTGCCGCCCGTCTACATCACGGAGAACGGGTACGGCGACGACGGCGTGATCGAGGACAGCGGGCGCATCGACTACCTGCGCGACCACCTGACCGCGACCCGCGACGCGATGGAGGCCGGCGCGGACGTGCGGGGCTACTTCTGCTGGTCGCTGATGGACAACTTCGAGTGGGCGCGGGGCTACTCCGCCAGGTTCGGGCTGGTGCACGTGGACTACGACACCCAGGTGCGCACGCCGAAGGCCAGCTTCCACTGGATGCGCGACTTCATCACCGACCCGGTCGTCACCGCTCCTGTCACGACGGGCCCGGTCGACATCCTGGTCGCCGGCACCCCGGGGGGTGAGCGCCCGGCGGGGGACTGAGGGGGCCCGCCGTGCTACGGGGTTGACCGGCCGTGTCCTCGGCGCGTGCCGGTCAACTCCGCCTTTGACGCGCCGAATTCCGACTTATCGGATACCGTTGATCAAGGTACGAGCGCATCAGGGGCAGGGATGAACATGGAGCAGGGTCCCCCGGGAATCGACGTGACGATCCCCAGCGTCGCCCGGATCTACGACTACCTCCTCGGCGGCAAGGACAACTTCGCCGTGGACCGGGCGGCGGCCGAGAAGCTCATCGAGCTGACCCCGAACGCGCGTGAAGGCGTGCAGACCAACAGACGCTTCCTCCGCCGGGCCGTGACCCTCATGGCCCGGGAGGGCATCCGCCAGTTCCTCGACATCGGCGCCGGGCTGCCGACGCAGGAGAACGTCCATCAGGTCGCGCTCCGCGAAGCCCCCGACGCGCGGGTGGTCTACGTCGACAACGACCCGATCGTGCTGGCCCACGGCCGGGCCCTGCTGGCAGACAACAGCCAGACGATCGTCGTGGACGGCGACCTGCGCGAGCCCGAGGCCATCCTCGGCGACCCCCGGATCACCGAGCACATCGACTTCGGCAAGCCGGTGGGCCTGCTCATGGTGGCCGTGCTGCACTTCGTCCCGGACACGGGAGACGCCGAGCGCATCGTCGCCACGCTGCGCGACCGGCTCGCCCCCGGTAGCGCGATGGCCATCAGCCACCTGTCGTACGGCGACCTCGACGAGGAGAAGATCCGCGAGGGACGCGAGCTGTACAAGAACACCTCCGCCGGGGCGGTCACCCCGCGGACCCACGCGGAGCTGCTGCGGTTCTTCGACGGATTCGACCTGGTGGAACCGGGTCTGATCGTGACCGAGGAGTGGCGGCCGGAGCCCGACGAGCCGAGGCTGCCGAGGATCCCGGGCGTGGACGGCTACGTCGGCGTCGGCCTGCTGCGCTGACCGGGCCCGGTGGGAAAGCGCGGTGGGAAAGCGCGGCGAGAGGGCCCGGTGAGAAGGCCCGGTGAGAAGGCGCGGTGGGAGGGCCCGCCGCGGGCGGGCGGCGGGCCGGTCACCGGATCAGGCGGCCGCGATCCACAGGTCGGGGCCGAACACCTCGTAGTGGATGCCGGATGCGGGCACGCCCAGCTCGACCAGCTGCGCGCGCACGGCCCGCATGAACGGCAGCGGCCCGCACAGGCAGGCCACGACGTCCCCGGGCAGGTCGATCGCCGACAGGTCGGCCCGGCCCAGCGCGGTGACATGGCCGGCGACATGGCCGGTGACATGGCCGGCGGCGTGCGCCGCGTCGTCCACCTGGTCCAGCGGCAGGTCCTCGTACCACCGGTGGAGGGTGGCGCCGGGCAGGGCCGCGACCAGGTCCGCGAGCTCCTCGCGATGGACGTGCGCGTCCGGCGAGCGGTCGGCGTGCACGACCAGCACCCGTCGCTCCGACCCCGTGGCGGCCAGGTGGTCGAGCATCGACAGGATGGGGGTGACCCCGATCCCCGCCGAGGCGAGCAGCAGCGGGCCGTCGCCCTCGGGCAGGGTCAGGTCGCCGAAGGGCGCGGACACCGAGAGCACGTCACCGGCCCGGACATGCCCGTGCAGCCAGTTGGAGACCTCGCCCTCGGGTGCTCCCTCGTCGCGCACCCGCTTGACCGTGATCCGCCAGTCGCCGCGCTGCGGGGCGTTCGACAGGCTGTACTGCCGGATCTGCCGTGCCCCGTCGGGCAGCGTCACCTGCACGCTGACGTACTGACCCGGCCGGAAGGGCATCGGCAGGTCCGGGCGCAGGAGGAAGGCGACCACGTCGGCCGTCTCGTCACGGCGCTCGATCACCGTGGCCCGCGTCCAGCCCCGGCCCGCCTCGCGGTAGAGGGCACGCTCCAGGCCGATCAGCGTCTCGGCCATGAGCCAGTAGACCTCGTCCCACGCCTGGGCGACCTCGGGCGTCACGGCGTCGCCCAGCACCTCGCCGATCGCGCCGAACAGGTACTTGTGCACCACGGCGTACTGCTCCTCGGTGACGCCGAGGGAGGCGTGCTTGTTGGCGATCCTGGAGAGCATCGTGCCGGGAAGCTCCCCAGGACGCTCCACCAGCACGGTCGCGAACGCGGCGATCGAGCCCGCGAGCGCGACGCGCTGCTCCCCGTTGGCCTGGTTGCCGCGGTTGAACAGGTCGCGCAGCAGCTCGGGGTTGTCGGCGAACATGGTGTCGTAGAAGCGGGCGGTGATGTCCTGGATCGCGCCCGCGATCACGGGCAGGGTCGCGCGGATGGTCGCGGCCGACTCCGGGGAGAGCATGAGATCCTCCAAATTGGTATCTAAGATGCAAATTTAACGCCATGAACCTGCTTGTTCTTCCCATTTGTGCAGGTCAGGAGAGGCTGAGCAGCACCGGCCTCGTCGACGAGGAGGTCAGTTGGTCCACCGTGATGGGATCGAGGGAGGCGTAGAAGGCCTGCTGCGCCCCGCGCAGCGCCCCGCGCAGGCTGCAGACGGCCCGCAGCGGACAGGGGATCTCCCCCTCGCAGGTGACGACCTCCTCCTCTCCCTCAAGCTCGCGGACCAACCAGCCGATCGAGGCCGTACGGCCGAACTCGGTCAGCTCCAGGCCGCCCCCGCGTCCCCGGCGGGCCTCCACGATGCCGAGGTGCTGCAGGCGGGCGATGGCCTTGGCGGTGTGGTTGTAGGGGATCGCCATCGCGTCGGCCACCTGGCGGGTGGTGAGGGACGCCCCCGGGTCCAGGACCGCCAGGCGCATGGTGACACGCAGGGCCAGGTCCGTGAACTTCGTCAACCGCACACCCCAGACGCTAGCAAATCGGTATGTAGCACTCCAATTTGGGGTGCTTCGTACGCAGGCTGAATGTCGGTGGCCGGTTCTAGGGTGAGACGACACGAGGTCCGCGACGAGAACGGGAATCCCATGACCACTCTTGCCGATCGCCCGAACACCGCGCTGCTGGTCGTCGACGTCCAGAACGGCGTGGTGGCCGGCGCCCCCCACCGCGACGCGGTGATCGCGAACATCGACACCCTGATCGGCAAGGCGCGCGCGGAGGACGTGCCGGTGATCTGGGTGCAGCACTCCGACGACCACGATCTCCAGCAGGGCAGCGAGAACTGGCAGTACGTGCCCGAGCTGGTCCGCGAGGACGCGGAGCCGCTCGTCCACAAGAGGTACGGCGACTCGTTCGAGGACACCGACCTGGAGGCGCTGCTCGCCGAGCGCGGGGTGGGCCGTCTCGTCGTCACGGGCGCCCAGACCGACGCGTGCATCCGCTCGACCCTCCACGGGGCGTTCGTCCGGGGATACGACGTGACGCTGGTCGGCGACGCGCACACCACCGAGGACCTCACCGCCTACGGCGCGCCGTCCCCCGAGCAGGTGATCGCGCACACGAACCTCTACTGGCAGTGGCAGAGCGCCCCCGGCCGCCGCGGGGGGACCGTCGGCACAGCGGAGGTGACCTTCGCCGCCGACGCGGGCTGAGGTTCCGGCACGTCTGAGCTCCGGCGCGGCTGAGTTCGGACGCGGCCGAGGTTCGGGTGCGACTGGTGTTCCGGCGCAGGCTCATGTTCCGGCGCGGGCTGGGGTTCCGGCGCGGCTGCGGGGGCATCACCGGGGATGAGCGGGCCGCGGGGGACGGCGCCGCTCACCGCCGAACGTGAGCGTGGTGGACGTGACCGCAGCCGCCTGTCCCGAAGACCTCGTCCGGGCCGTCCGGGCGGTGGGCGTGCGCGACGAGCGCCTGCTCCGGGCCGTGCGCTCGACCCCGAGGGCCGGTTTCGTCCCCGCCGAACACGTCGCCCACGCGTACGAGGACGTGCCGATCCCCATCGCGCACGGGCAGGTGACCACCCAGCCGTCGCTGTCGGCCACGATGATCGAGGGACTCGGCCTGACCGGCCGGGAGCACGTGCTGGAGGTCGGCAGCGGTCTCGGCTACCAGACCGCGCTGCTCGCCCGTATGGCCGCCGACGTGGTCAGCGTCGAGCTGTGGCCCGACCTGGTGCGCGGGGCGCGCCGCAATCTCGCCCGGCAGGGCATCCGCAACGTGGAGGTGCTCGTCGGCGACGGCGGCCGGGGGGTGCCCGAGCAGGCCCCCTACGACGCCGTCATCGTCTCGGCCGCCTTTCCCACGGTCCCCGCGCCGCTGGTGGAGCAGTTGCGGCTCGGCGGACGCCTGGTGCAGCCCATCGGCACGGGCGGCCGGGAGGAGGTCGTGCTGTTCGAGCGCACGGTCATCGGCCTCGAACCGCGCCAGGTTCTCATGCTGGCCCGCTTCGTCCGCCTCCACGGCCGCTACGGCTACCCCTCCTGACCGCCCGGAAGCCGCGCGCCGGGGATGCGGCCGGCCAGGGCGGCGTGGCGGTCCCTGAGCTCGCGCTTGAGGATCTTGCCGCTGGGGTTCTTCGGCAGCGCGTCCACGAACGCGACGGCCTTGGGCACCTTGAACGCGGCCAGCCGCGCCCGCACGTGGGCCCGCAGCTCCTCCTCGGTGACGGTCGTGCCCGGCCTGGTCACCACGATCGCGACGACCGCCTCGATCCAGCTCGGGTGGCGGACCCCGACGACGGCCACCTCCGCGACCGCCGGATGCTCGTAGACGACCTCCTCGACCTCGCGGCTGGCGACGTTCTCCCCGCCGGTCTTGATCATGTCCTTGATCCGGTCGACGACCGTGAGGTAGCCCTCCTCGTCCATCACCCCGAGGTCGCCCGAGTGGAACCAGCCGCCGCGGAAGGCCTCGGCGGTCTTCCCGGGGTCGTCCAGGTAGCCGAGGATCGCGTGCGGGCTGCGGTGCACGATCTCTCCGATCTCCCCGGGAGGGACGTCGTTCCCGTCGGCGTCCACGACCCGCGTCTCGACGTTCAGCGCGGCCTGGCCGGCCGAGCCCGCCTTGCGGATCTGGTCCTCCGGCTGGAGCATCACCGCGACCGGCGCCATCTCGGTCTGGCCGTAGAAGTTCCACAGGCGCACGTCCGGCAGCCGCTCGCCGATCTCCCGCAGCACCTCGACCGGCATGATCGCCGCACCGTAGTAGCCCTTGCGTAGTGAGGACAGATCGCGCCGGCCGAAGTCCGGGTGGCGCAGCAGCGAGATCCACACCGTGGGCGGCGCGAAGAACTTGGTCACGCGGTGGCGCTCGATCGCCTCCAGCACGGCGGCCGGGTCGGCCCCGGGAAGGATGTGGCTGGAGGCGCCGAGCTGGATGTCCGGCACCAGGAAGCAGTGCTGCTGGGCGCAGTGGAACAGCGGCATCGCGTGCAGCTCGACGTCGTCGCGGGTCATGCCGCCGTCGATGACGCAGCTCGCGTACTGGGCGATCAGCGCGGCGTGTGACAGCACGGCCCCCTTCGGGCGCGACTCCGTGCCCGAGGTGTAGAGGATCTGCGCGGGGTCGTCGGGCCCGATCGGCACGACCGGCTCGGCCGCGTCCTCCACCAGCAACGCGTCGAACGGCTCCCAGCCCTCCTCGGGCGCCGTGCCGTACACCATGCGCAGCCGCAGCCCGTCGGCCTGCTTGGCCGCGTCCCGCGCCACCGGCAGCAGCGCGTCCTGCGCGATGAGCGCGACCGCGCCGGAGTGGGACAGGACATAGGCGATCTCGTCGGCGCCGAGCATGAAGTTGACCGGCACGAGGACGGCCCCGGCGCGGGCCACGCCGAAGACGGTCCGCACGTAGTCCACGCTGTTGCGCGACAGCACGGCCACGCGGTCCCCGGGACGCACGCCCCGGGCGGTCAGCGCGCCCGCCACCCGCGTCACGTCCTCGTCGAGCTCCGCGTAGGTGCGAACCTGCGCGGCGTCCGCGACGGCCAGCCGGGCGGGATGCCGCCGGGCGGAGCGCCGGAGCAGGTCCGCGAGCGACTGGCGGCGGGCGAGGGCGACATCCGGCGAGGCGGGGGACATGAGCGGCTCCAGCACCTGAACAGAGGAAACTTCTGGATCAGACTAGTGAGAACCGATCGCCTTGGGGAGAGGGCCGCACCGCGCCTCACGAAGCCGCCGGGGGTCGTGGTAGTCCTGTCCTCGTGCCGATCACAGACGAGGAACTGGCCCTGACGGCGGCGCAGGCCGGAGCAGCCGTCGTGCGCGCCATGTGGGGGACATCGCTGACGCGCGTGGCCAAGTCCCCGGACGACTTCGCCACGGCCGCCGACATCGAAGCGGAGAAGGCCATCCTCGACGTCATCCGCACGGCTCGTCCGGACGACGCCGTGACGGGCGAGGAGAGTGGCCGCACCGGGCGGGACGACGCGGAGCGCATGTGGCTGGTCGATCCCCTGTGCGGCACGCTGAACTACGCCGCGCGCACCATGCTCGTCGCGGTGAACGTGGCCCTGCGCGCGGGCTCCGCCGTCACGGCGGCGGCCTGCGCCGACCCCTTCGCCGGTGAGGCGTTCTGGACGGACGGCGCTCACGCGTACGTCCGCCGCGAGGCCGGGGACGAGCGGCTCAGGCCGTCGGCCGAGTCGCGACTGGTGGACGTCAACCTCGATCCGCCGTTCCCGAACGCGCCCGCCTTCCGGGCCACCGGGCTCCTCGCCGACCCGGGTTTCGCCGAGCGCTTCCGCCCGCGGGTCGTCTCCACCACCCTGGCGGTGGCGTGGGTCGCCGCCGGCCGGCGCGCCGCGTACGTCACCGACGGCCACCTGCGTGACAGCGTGCACTTCGCGAGCGGGATCGCACTGTGCCAGGCCGCCGGTTGCGTGGTGACCGGCATCCACGGGGAGCCGCTGCACACCGGCGCGGGCGGGCTCGTCGTGGCGGCCGACCGGGAGACGCACCGCGCGCTGCTGGAGATCATCGCCCGCGGCGACCGGTGAGGTCGGGCGGCCGCCGGCGGAGCGGCCGCGGTGGTCAGATGCTCTCGGGCTCGCCCTCGTCCACCTGGTAGGTCGTCTCCCAGGAGGCGCCGCAGTGGCAACTGCTCCGCTCCAGCAGCTGGCCGTCCTCGGTGACGGCGTAACCGTCGTTGAGTCGGACGTGGACGTGCACGCTCATGGGAGTCGCCTTCGTGGTCGTCGGCTGTTCGGGGCCCTGGGGCCGAACCCCGAAGGCTTATGACGTGTTATATACCAATTTGGGTGATTTTTGACTAGAAAGTCAATGTGAGGCGTGGTGGATTTTGTCAAGCAGCGCCGCCGCCGCGGCGCCGCCGGGCGCTCCGCTCACCGCCACGGTCTCCCACATCGGAACGGGGTCGGCGAGTTCCAGGAAGCGCACGCGAGCGGTCTTCGCGGAGAACGACCGGGGGACCAGGGCGACGCCGAGGCCGTTCCCCACGAGATCGAGCAGGGAGTGGACGTCGGTGACCTCCAGGGCCACATGGCGGTCGACGCCGGCGGCGGCGAGCGCCTCGTCGGCCCGCGTCCGGGTGCCCCAGTCGGGCGGGAAGTCCACGAACCGCTCGCCCCGCAGCGCCTTCAGCCCCACCTTCCCGGGCGTGGCCAGCGGGTGCCCCGGCGCGCAGGCCAGGACGAGCGGCTCGGCCGCGAGGGGGGTCACCACGACGTCGTCGGGCTCGTGCGCCGGACGGGACACCAGGGCGAGGTCGAGGCGGCCCTCGCGCACCTGCTCGATCAGCTCGCCCGAGCCGCCGTGGCGCAGCCGGATGTCGAGGCCGGGATGGGACTCCACGAACCCGGCGAGCACGGCCGGCAGGTTGACCGCGTGCAGGCACTGCAGCGAGCCGATGGACAGCGATCCGCGCAGCAGGCCCTGGACGGCGGCCACGGCGTCACGGGCCGCGTCGCTCGCGGCGAGTGCCCGCCTGGCCTCCACCAGCAGCGCCCGGCCCTCGGGTGTGAGCCGCACCTGCCGGGTGTTGCGCCGGAACAGGTCGGCGCCCAGCTCCCGTTCGAGCGCCCGGATGGAGGCCGACAGGCCGGACTGCGCGATGCGCAGACGATCGGCCGCTCGTGTGAAATGGCTCTCCTCGGCGACCGCCACGAAGTACCTGAGCTGCCGCAACTCCACCGCTTATCACCCACGCTGCTCAATGCGATCGGAATCTTCTGTTGGACGGCTTAATGCCGAATCCGCAGGATAGGACACAGAACTCTGATCTGTGTCACTTCGAAGGGGGATCTTCTTATGCGGACTCGCCGCATCGGCGACGTGCAGGTCGGCGCGATCGGTCTCGGGGGCATGCCGATGTCCATCGAGGGGCGGCCCGACGAGCAGCGCTCTATCGCGACCATCCACGCGGCCCTGGACGCCGGGGTGACGCTCATCGACACCGCCGACGCCTACCACCTCCACGCGAACGAGGTGGGCCACAACGAGACGCTGATCGCCAAGGCGCTGGCGAGCTACGACGGCGACACCTCGGACGTGCTGGTCGCCACCAAGGGCGGCCACCTGCGTCCGGGTGACGGCTCGTGGACGCTCAACGGCTCGCCGGACTACATCAAGCAGGCGTGCGACGCCTCGCTCAAGCGGCTGGGCGTCGACGCGATCGGCCTCTACCAGTTCCACCGGCCCGACCCGCGGGTGCCGTACGCGGACTCGGTCGGGGCGATCCGCGACCTGCTGGACGCGGGCAAGATCCGCTATGCCGGCATCTCGAACGCGAACCCCGAGCAGATCCGCCAGGCCAACGACATCCTCGGCGGCCGTCTGGTCAGCGTGCAGAACCAGTTCTCCCCGTCCTTCCGCTCCAGCGAGCCGGAGCTGGAGCTGTGCGCGGAGATGGGCATCGCGTTCCTGCCCTGGAGCCCGCTCGGCGGCATCTCCCAGGCGGGCGAGCTGGGCTCGCGCTTCGCGCCGTTCGCGGAGGTGGCGCGGGCCCACAACGTGAGCCCGCAGCAGGTGTGCCTGGCCTGGATGCTGGCCAAGGCGCCGGTGGTGATCCCGATCCCCGGCTCGTCGCGGCCGGAGACGATCCTCGACTCGGTGAAGGCGGTGGACCTGGAGCTGTCGCCCGAGGAGCTGGGCCGGCTCGACGCGGCGGGCTGAGGATCGGCGCGCCCGTCCGGATCAGCTCACTCGTCCGCCCACTGACGGTGCCGGGCCGCCGCGGCCAGCGCGGCGGCCCGCGCCGTCTCGGTCGGCGTGAACGGCAGGTCCGGCCGCCGCGCCACCAGCACGCCGCCGCCGGGCACGGGGATGATCATCACGGTCGGCCCTTCCCCGGGAGCGGGCTCGCCCGGGCCCGGCCTGCCGATGTCCGCCGTGCGCAGCAACTCGGTCATGGCCGCGACCAGCTCGCCCGGGTCGTCGCGTACGCGCCGGCCCAGCAGCAGGGCCTGGATGCCGGGGTCGATGAGGTCCCTGACCTGGGCGGGAACGATGACGGCGTCCGCCCCGCCGGCCCGGTCGACCGCGCGCCACAGGTCGAGGGGCGTCAGGGAGGCCGGGGCCTCGACGATGAACTCGTCCAGGGCGTCGCCGCCTTCCGGCAGCGTCGACGCGCTCCCGGCGGGCGCGATCTGCAGGGCGAGGATGTTGCAGTGCTGCCGCGCGAACGCCCCGGCGAGCGCGGCGAGGCGGCCGGGGCGCTCGGCGACCCTGGCGCGCACCCGCCACAGGCTCGTGGGCTGCTCCGCCCTGACCCGTAGGCGTGGCCGTACGGCTCCCGGCGCCGACAGCCGCCGGTGCACGGCCGAGCCGAGGATCAGCGCCAGGCCGAGGCCGACGAGGACCACCGGGCCGGGGTCCCGGTGGCCGAGCAGGGTGGTCAGCACGTGGGCGAGGCCGACGGCGAGGAAGAGCGCGGCAAGCTCCGCGACCTCCCGCCGCCAGGATCGCCGGTGATGCGGGTGCCGGGGATGCGGGCCGGGAGACGCGTGACCGCCCCCGTCGGCGGCATTTCTCGGTTCGCTCATACCTCGGAAGTCTGACCAGGCGTTGTTACGCGGTCACCGTCTGTGGAGTGTCGCCCGCATTAATCCGCTTTCACACGCCCGCCGTCCTCGCCGCCAGATCATCAGGGCGCCGGTCAGCCCGTCCTGATCCACAGGCAGAACGGGTGTCCCGCCGGATCGAGGTAGACCCGCACGTCGTCCTGCGGCTGGTGGCCGGCGAGGGTCGCGCCCGCTTCGACGGCGTGGGCCCCGGCCGTGCCGAGGTCGTCCACCTCGATGTCCAGATGGAGCATCATCTGCTGCTCCCCGGACGCCGCGGGCCACACGGGCCGCTCGTACCGCTTCTCGGTCTGGAACGACAGGCCGGTCCCGCCGCCGGGCGGGTGCAGCGTCACCCATCCGGGCTCGTCGTCGCCGATCGGCCAGCCCAGCAGCCGCTGGTAGAAGAGCGCCAGCTCGCGTGCGTCGGGTGCGTCGAGCACCGCCGCCGTCAGGGTCATGCGTGGTGTCATGCGTCCTCCTGAGGTCGTCACCAGGGCGCTGCCCTGTTGCCCGCGGGTGAATCTCGGGGGATGATCTTCGTCGTACGGCATCGTGGGAGCGATCCCACCGAGGAGGGGCGACGTATGGACGACTTCGGATACGCACCGGCGGGCATCGATCCCGCCGTCCCCAGCGTCGCCCGGATGTACGACTACTACCTGGGCGGCAAGGACAACTTCCCGTCCGACCGCGAGGCCGCGGAGAAGATGCTCGCCATCGGCCGCCAGATGGGCAACGACGGGCGGGAGATCGCCCGGGAGAACCGCGGCTTCCTCGGCCGCGCCGTGCGGCACCTGGCCGAGTCGGGCGTCACCCAGTTCATCGACATCGGCGCCGGGCTGCCCACCCAGGAGAACGTCCACCAGGTCGCGCAGCGGCACGCCCCGGGCTCGCGCGTCGTGTACGTGGACAACGACCCGGTCGTCCTCGTCCACGCGCGGGCGCTGCTGGCCGACAACCCGGACACGATCGTCATGAGCGGCGACCTGCGCGACCCCGGCGCCATCTTCGACGACCCGGAGGTGCGGGCCCACATCGACTTCACCCGGCCGTTCGCCGTGCTCCTGGTCTCGGTGCTGCACTTCGTGACCGAGGACGAGACCGCCGCCCGCACTGTGGCGGAGATCCGGGAACGGCTGGTCCCGGGCGGCCACCTGGTGCTGTCGCACATCTACAAGGGCGACATCCAGGAGGAGGTCGTCGAGGCGAGCAAGCAGGTCTACTCGGCGACCTCGTCCGGCGGGCTTGCGGGCCGGTCCCTGGCGCGGATCGCGTCCTTTTTCGACGGGCTGGAGATCCTGGAGCCCGGCCTGGTCCCCGTGCAGGCGTGGCGGCCCGACGTTCCATGGGAGGTGCCGGCGGACCCGGGCGACTCCGGCATCCTGGGGGCCGTCGCCCGCAAGCCCTGACCGGGCCGCGCCCGTCGCCGGCGCGGGTGGTCAGGCGCTGACGGCCTTCTTGTAGAGGCGCGTCGCCAGCGGGATGAACACGACCAGGATGACGGCGATCCAGAGCAGCGACGCGGGAACGGCGTGCTGCAGGGGCCAGGCGTCCGGGGTCTTCATCGCGGCGCTGGTGTTGCCGAAGAGCTCACGCGCGGCCTGGGTGATGGTCGAGACGGGGTTCCACTCGGCGACGACGCGGAGCGGCGCAGGCAGATCGGAGCTGTCGAGGAAGGCGTTGGAGACGAACATCAGCGGAAAGGAGAGCGTGGTGGCGATGTTGTTGAAGCTCTCCGGGGTGCGCAGCGCCAGCGCGACGGTCGCGGTGAACCAGGAGAACGCGTAGGCGAACAGCAGCAGCAGCCCGAAGCCGAGGACGGCCTCGTGCGGCGGGGTGTGCACCCGCCAGCCGACGATCAGTCCCATCACCGCCATGACGACCAGGCTGGCGAGGTTCATCAGCAGGTCGCTGACGGTCTGGCCGATCAGCACCCCGGACGGGGCCATGGGCAGCGAGCGGAACCGGTCGAAGATCCCCTTCTGCAGGTCCAGGGTCAGTGTGTAGCCCGTGACCTGCGCGCTCACGAGCACGGCCTGGACGAAGATGCCGGGGAGCAGGAACTCCCGATAGGACATCCCCGGGACATCGATGACGCTGCCGAAGACGTAGGCGAACATCAGCACGAACACGATCGGAAACATGATCGCGGAGCCGAGCAGGTCGGGCGAGCGCCTGATCTTCCGGGTGTTGCGCCTGGCGATGGTCCAGCCGTCGGCGATGGGCATGGTGAGCGCGTTCATCGGGTGGCCTCCCGGGCCTGGGGGTCGGTGCCGGACGCCTGGTGCCCGGTCAGGGTGAGGTAGACGTCGTCGAGGGTGGGCCGCCGCAGGCCGGCGTCGCGCACCCGCACTCCGGCGTCGGCGAGCAGGCCGAGGACCTGGCGCAGCGACTCGGGACCGTCGGTGACCGCGACGGTGATCTGGAGCGATTCCGGCACGGTCCGCACGGCGCCGGCGGCGAACCGGGCGAGGGCCTGCCGGGCGGTCTCCAACTCGGCGGCGTCGGTCACGGTCAGCTCGATGCGGCTGCCGCCGACCTGGTCCTTGAGCTCGTCGGCGGTGCCGCGGGCGATGGCGCGGCCGTGGTCGACCACCATGATCTGGTCCGCGAGGTGGTCGGCCTCCTCCATGTACTGGGTGGTGAGCAGCAGCGTGCTGCCCGCCGCGACGAGCTCCGAGATGGTGTCCCACAACGCGGCACGGGCGCGGGGGTCCAGCCCCGTGGTGGGCTCGTCCAGGAACAGCACCGGCGGGTCGGCGACCAGGGCGCCGGCGAGGTCGACGCGGCGGCGCATGCCGCCGGAGTAGCCCTTCACCGGGCGGTCCGCCGCGTCGGTGAGGTCGAAGCGTTCGAGCAGCTCGCGGGCGCGGGCCTTGCTGCGCCTCGCGCCCAGGTGGTAGAGCCGCCCGATCATCTCCAGGTTCTCGGCGCCGGTCAGGTGCTCGTCGACGGCGGCGTACTGGCCGGACAGTCCGATGGACGAGCGCAGCCGCCGGGCGTCGCCGACGACGTCGTACCCGGCGACGGTGGCGCGGCCGCCGTCGGGACGCAGCAGGGTGGTCAGGACCCGCACCGTCGTGGTCTTGCCGGCGCCGTTCGGGCCGAGCAGGGCGAGCACCGTCCCTCGCGGGACGGTGAAGCTCAGCCCGTCGAGAGCGGTCACCTCGCCGTATCTCTTGACAAGTCCTTCGGCCGTGATCGCGTCGCTCATAGGGGGTCTCCTCAATCGTGTTCGGAGGTCAGGACCGGTGGATGTCGACGTCGCCCCAGTTGGTGTTCACGTGCACCTCGACGACCCTGTCGGTGGTCTCGGGGCCTTCCGCGGCGTCGAGGGTGTTGCGCACCACGCCGTTCTTGGAGTGCAGGTCCAGCCACGCGGCCGTGCCCGCGGTGATGCCGACGCCGACCTTGCCGTAGCCGGTCTCCAGGTGCATGGCGCCGCTCACCGCCGCGTGCACCCGGATCCCGCCGTGCGCGGTCCTGGCGGTGAGGCCTGCCTGCGCGCGGTCGACGACGATGTCACCGTGGGCGGTCTTCAGTTGCAGGTCACCGGCCGCTTCGCCGAGAGTGATGGCGCCGGTGGAGGTTCTCAGCGCGGCGGGGCCGTCGATGGTTCCGATCCGGATCGTCCCGGTGGAGGTGGTCACCTCTGCGGGGCCGATCACCCGGTCGACGGAGATGTCGCCGTACGACGCCTTGATCTCCAGGGGGCCGGTCTCCTCCAGGCGCAGGTCGCCGTACGAGCTCTGCAGGACGGTCTGGCCGAGCGGGCCGGTGGCGATGAGCTCCGCGGCGCCCTGGAGCTCGACGCGGGAGCCGGCGGGCAGTTCGACGGTCACCTCGATGGAGCCGCGCCAGGGCAGCAGGTATCGCAGGGCCTTGGGCTTGGGGTCCTTGACCAGCAGCCGTCCGGCGGAGAACTCGACGATGATCCGCTCGGCGGCCTGCGCGCTCGCCTCGCTGGACGGGGTGCTGGGGCGCACCTCCACCACGGTGTCGGCGCGGTCGCTCGCGTGGACGCGGACCTGGCCCATGTAGATCTGGATGTCGGCGATGATCGGCTCGGGGGTGTCGAAAGCAGGCATGGCGGAGCCCTCCTCACGGGTCCGGTGAAACATCCCGGCCTCGGGGCCGGGCGAAGAGTGGTGGCGGGTGACGAGGCCGGGCGCCGCTAGCGCACCCAGCCGGTGTAGCTGCGCCCGCTGCGGGGCTGCTGCGGCCGGTCGGCGTGACCACTTCCGGCGCCCGGCTCGAACGCGGCGGAGACGGCGCGGACCAGCCAGGCGTTGACCGAGATCGCCTGCCGGGCGGCCGCCTCCTCCACCCGCACCTTGAGGTGCTCGGGCAGCCGCAGGGTGACCCGCGCGGTGCCGCCCTCCTCGCCGGACGGCAGACCGGCGGGCGGGACGGCCTCCGGTGCTCCGGGCGGTGCTGCCGGCGGCGCGGGTTCCGTCCCGCCGGTCGTGCCCTCCGGCGACGTGCCCGGCTGCGGTGGCGTCACCACGAACGCCGGGTCGCCGCCGCGCAGCCGCACGTCGACCGAGCCCGGTGCGAGATCACGGGTGATCTCGTCCGCCGCCGCCGACAGCGCCTCCAGCAGGGTGAGCCTGGTCGCCGATTCGAGGGCGCTCGTGAGGCGTTCGGCAAGCGCGCGGGCGTCGGGCCCACCCGCCTCGGCGGCGACGGCGAGCTGACGGCGGAGGTTCTCGACGTATGGCATCAGATCCATGGCTCAACTATGACGCCACTCTGACGTCACGTCAATCGTGAATGACGTCATTGTGCATCCCGGTGATGTCATGGCAATGTCACGGCTCGGGTGACGGCGGCAGGAAACGGCGCGGGACGACGCCGCTCTGAGGCACCGGCTCGTCTACCGGCCCGGCTCGTGCGGGCGGGCGGGGATCAGCGCAAGGCGCGGGTGAGCACGTCGAGGGTGATCTCGATGATGTCGTCCGGGTCCGCGTCCGCCGCGGGCTCCGGGTCGTGTGCCGCCGCGTCGGGCATGAGGCGGCGGGCTCCCGCCCGCACCACGCCCCACGCCAGCTCGGCCCGCAGCGCCGGATGGTCGGCCCCGGCCTCGCGCAGCGCGTCGGCGAGCGGCGCGATCAGCTCCCCGTGCAGCTCGTCCACCCGGACCCGGCACTCGCCCGGCAGCCCGATCGCCTGCAGCGCCGGGATCAGCGCGTAGTCGGGGCTGCCGACGAAGTCGAGCGCGGCCCTGCCGTACGCGCGGATCCTGGCGGGGAGCGAGGCGTCCGGGCCGGCGGGGGCGATGGCGGCGCGCAGGCGGGCCGACCAGCGGGGAAAGGCGTCCTCCACGAGCTGCGCCAGGATGTCGGCGGTGGAGGAGAAGTAGCGGTAGACGCTGGAGCGGGCCAGGCCGATCCGGGCGCCGACGGCCGCCGGGGTGAGCCCGTGCACGCCCTCGGCGGCCAGGATCTCCCGCGCCGCCTCCAATAGGGCGGCGTGCTGGTTGGCCCGGTGGTCCGCGACGGTCGCCGCGCTGATCCTCGGCATTACCCCCTCCAGGGTCGCTACGTGTCCAGGTCGCGGCCTCCAGTATCCGGCCCGCCCGCCGCGACCCGCTCCGGCGACTCGTCCTTCGCGACGGGGGTGCGGGGGAGCAGGAGGGTGACGCCGACCCCGGCCAGCAGCGTCAGCGCCGTGATGAACGTGACCCTGCGGGTCGCCTCGGAGGCGGCGTCGACCGCCACCGCGCGGATCACGGGGTCGCGGAGCGCGGGGATGGCGGCGCCGGCGCTCTCCTCGACCGCGCGCGCCGCACTCGTGCGCACCTGCTCGGGCCGGTCGGCGAGCCCGCGCTCGACGGCCGAGCCGAGCCCCGACACCAGCACCCCGCCGAGGACGGCGACTCCCAGCGCCGCGCCGAGCTGGCGGACCGTGCTCTGGAGCGCGGACGCGCCGCCGGACAGCCGCGCGGGCACGTCGGCCATGAGGACGCCGGTGAGCTGTGCGGTGGCGAAGCCGATGCCCGCGCCGTAGAGGAGCAGCCACGGCACGGGCCGCCAGGCGCCCATGTCCGGAGACAGGGACAGGCCGATCCCGGCAGCCCCGACGGCCTCCATGGCGAGGCCGATCCGCACGATGGTCCGCGGCGACCACTTCTTCGACAGCGGGGGGACCAGCCCGCCCGCGAGAAAGGTGCCGAGGGCCAGCGCGGCGATGACGAGGCCGGCCCGGAAGGCGGTGTAGCCGAGCGCGGACTGCAGGAAGAGCGGCAGCACGAGGATCATGCCGAACTCGCCGAGCGCCACGATCACCGCCGCCATCGCGCCGTAGCGGAAACTCGGCAGCTCGAACAGCGTCAGGTCGACGAGCACGGGCAGGCCGGCGCGCTCGCGCCGCCGTTCGCGCACGACGAGGGCGACCAGCGCGAGGATGCCGATGCCGAAGGCGAACGGCACGGGGGAGACGCTCTCGAACCGCAGGCCGAACAGGTCCGCGGTCCGCCGCGGCTCGAACCAGCCGTACTTCTGGCCCTCGATCAGCGCGAAGACGACGCCGGTCGTGCCGAGCACGGCGAGGACGAGCCCGGCCAGGTCGCCGCCCGTCGCGTGGCCGTCCCGCGACTCGGGCACCCGCAACGATCCGAGCAGGAGCAGCGCGCCGATGGGCAGGTTGATCCAGAACGCGGCCCGCCAGCCGTGCTCGGTGACGAGCCAGCCCCCCGCCAGCGGACCGGCGGCGGCCATGCCGCCGATGATGGAGCCCCAGACCGCGAAGGCGATCACCCGCTGACGTCCCACGTAGACGCGGTTGATGATCGCGAGGGTCATCGGCACGGCCATCGCCGCCCCCACGCCCTGCACGGCTCGTACGCCGATGAGCATGGGCCCGTTCACCGACGTCGCCGCCAGCACGCTCGCCAGCAGGAAGACCGCGACCCCCAGGGCGAACAGGCGCCGCCTGCCGTACCGGTCGCCGGCCCGGCCGAACGGGATGAGCAGCGCGGCGAACATCAGCGAGTAGATCGAGTTGACCCACTCCACGTCGGTGGCGCCGAGGCCCAGGTCGGAGATGATCGCGGGCACCGCCACGTTCACGATCGTGGCGTCGATGACGACCATCGACACGCCCGTGGCGAGCACGACGAGGGGGACCCAGCTCTGGCGCGAGGTTGGCGACGACATGTCGCGAACTATAGCAACACGATGTCGCCAACTTGCTCACGAGGTGGCGCGGCGGGCGCGGGCGCGGCGCTTGCCCTCGTGCATGGCCTGGACGCGGGCGACCGGGATCGTGTGGCCCTCCTCGACCAGGTCGCGGGGGAGCCGCTGGGGTTCCGGCATGAGCGCGGCCCAGGGGTCGCCGTCCCGCAGCAGCTCCGGGGCCGTGTGGACGGTGAAGTCGCCGGGGGCGACCCGCTCCAGGTCGTCCCAGGCCACCGGGAACGACACGGGAACGCCGGGCCGTACGCGCGGGCTGTAGGCCGCCACCACGGTCGCCCCGCCCGACCGGGTCGAGTCGATGAAGACCCTGTCCCCGCGGTCCTCCCGGATGAACGCCGTCGTGGCGAGGGCGGGATCGAGGCGCTCGGCGCGCACGCCGAGGGCGCGGGTGGCCGCGGCGACGTCCACCGTGGTGTGCGCCTCCAGCGGCACGAACACGTGCAGGCCCTTGGCGCCGCTGGTCTTCACCGCGCCCGACAGACCGGCGTCGGCCAGCGCCCGGCCGATCAGGCGCGCGGCGGCGACGGCCTGCGGGAAGGCCTCGGCCGACGGCGGGTCGATGTCGAGGACGAGATGGGTGGGGCGGTCCCAGTCGCCGGCGTGGACGAGGGCGGGGTGATACTCCACCGCCCTCTGGTTGGCGAGCCACAGCAGGGTGCGCCGGTCGTCGCACAGGGCGTACGACACGCGCCGCTGCGACGACTCGGCCCAGACGGTGACCGTCCGCACGAAGTCCGGGGCGTAGGAGGGCACGTTCTTCTGCATGAACGGCGCCTGGCCCTGCCGCACCCGCACCACCGACAGCGGCCGCTCGCGCAGCACCGGGATGACGCGGTCGCGGACCGCGTCCAGGTAGTCGACCAGGTCGCGTTTGATCGCGCCCGCGCCGTCGAACAGCGGCTGGTCGAGGTTGGTCAGCGTGACTCCGTCGCGCACCTCATCGCTGGTCATCCGATCACCATGCCCCCGCTCGGGCCCGGGAATCAACCGCGGGCGACCACCTCACGCTCACGCCGCCGGTTCGCTGTCTCTTAATATGAGACATAATTGCTCAAATATCGAGACGTGTGGAAGGGTGTCCGCATGGCACAAGAAACGGCCGTGTACACCCACGGCTTTCACGAGTCCGTCCTGCGCTCCCACCGCTGGCGCACGGCCGCCAACTCCGCGGCGTACCTGCTGGGCGCGCTGAAGCCCCACATGCGGATCCTGGACGTCGGCTGCGGCCCCGGCACCATCACCGCGGACCTGGCCGAACTGGTGCCGCAGGGCGAGGTGATCGGCCTCGACACCGGGCCCGGCATCCTGGAGCAGGCCCGCCGCGAGGCGGAGGGGCGCGGACTGGGCAACGTGAGCTTCACGACCGGCGACGTTCACGCGCTCGGCTACCCCGACGCCTCCTTCTGCGTGGTGCACGCCCACCAGGTGCTGCAGCACGTCGGCGACCCGGTGGCCGCGCTGCGCGAGATGCGGCGGGTGACCAAGCCGCGCGGGATCGTCGCGGTGCGCGACTCCGACTACGCCGGCTTCGTCTGGTATCCGCAGATTCCGGCCCTGGACGACTGGCTGGACCTCTACCGCCGGGTGGCCCGGGCCAACGGCGGCGATCCCGACGCCGGGCGCCGCCTGCGCGCCTGGGCCAGGGAGGCCGGATTCACCGACATCACCTCGTCGTCGTCCACCTGGTGCTACGCCACCCCGGAGGAACGGGACTGGTGGGGCGGGCTGTGGGCCGACCGCACGGTCCAGTCCTCCTACGCGGACCGTGCGGTCGAGGGCGGCCACGCCACGCGGGACGACCTGCGGCGGATCGCCGACGGCTGGCGGGAGTGGGCCGCGAGCGAGGACGCCTGGTTCAGCGTCCTGCACGGCGAGATCCTCTGCCGTGTGACCTGAGCGGTGCACCCGGGGGGACGCCCCCGGACCCCCGGTCCGGCCGCGCCACGCTTGCCTCAGGCGTCTACGGGGGACGGTGCCAGTGGGTGCTTGAGGGGGGCGGCGATGAGGTTGCGGATCGTGGCAGGGACGGCCAACCGCCCGCTCGCCGTCGCCGTCGCGGCCGCGCTGGACCTGGAGCCGTCCGTCCCGGTGGTCGAGCGGTTCCCGGACGGCGAGTCGCGGCCGGTCGTCACCGGTGTCAGAGGCGCGGATGTCTATATGGTCCAGCCCACCGGGCCGTCCGTAGACGAGCACGTCATGGGGGCGCTGCTGCTCGCCGACGCCTGCCGGCGGGGCGGCGCGGCCCGGCTGACGGCGGTCGTGCCCTACGTGGGATACGCCCGGCAGGACCGGCGCCGCCGCGAAGGGGAGGCGATCGGGCTGCGGGTGGTGGTGGCCGCGCTCGCCTCGGCCGGGGTCGAGCGCCTGATCGCGGTCGACCCGCACACGGCCGCGCTGGAGGCGGTGTGTCCGATGCCGGTGGAGACGCTGACGGCCGTGCCCGCCCTCGCCCGCACCGCCGGGCGCGGCCTGCCGGAGGAGGCGGTGGTGGTCGCGCCCGACCTCGGCGCGATCAAGCTCGCCCGCCACTACGCCCGCCTGCTGGCGCGGCCCGTCGCGCTGGTGCGCAAGACGCGGCTGACCGGGGCGGACGTGCGGGCCGAGCAGGTCTTCGGCGACGTCACCGGCCGCCCCGCGCTGGTCGTCGACGACATGATCAGCACGGGCGCGACGATCGAGGCGGCCGTCGAGGCCCTGCTCGCACAGGGAGCGGTGCCGCCGTTCGCCGTCGCCGCGACGCACGGCCTGTTCGCCGGGGACGCGTGGGAGCGACTGCGCCGTGCGGAGATCCGGGGCCTGATCCGGGGCCTGGTCGTCACCGACACCCTGCCGCAGGACGAGACGGCCCTGCCGTCGCTGGAGGTGTGCCCGGTCGCCCCGCTGCTGGCCGAGGCGATCGGCCGCCTCCACCGGGACGAGGGTATGGACGACCTGCTGTCCGGCGCCTGACGCCGCCCGGTGGCGGCGGGCGGCCAGGGGGGAGTATGGAAGTGTGACGTCCAGGACGCGGAGCCGTACGGCGGCGGACAGGGACCCGGCCTGCCTGCCGGACCGCGCGCGCCGTCTCGTCGAGACCCTGGGCGGCCGGTTCTCCCGTGAAATGGGCATCGACGTCGACCGGGGGGACCGCGAGGTCGAGCGGTGGCTGCTCGCGGCGACGCTGTTCGGCGCGCGGATCTCCGCCGCGATCGCCGTACGGACCTACCGGGCGATGGCCGAGGCGGGGGTGCGCGGGATCTCCGACGTCGAAGGCCGCACGTGGGAGGAACTGGTCGAGATCCTCGACCGCGGCGGTTACGCCCGCTACGACTACCGCACGGCCACCCGGCTGCTCCGCCTCGCCGAGTCGGTGGGCGGCGAGGCCGGCGCGCTGCGCGGGGACGGCCTGGACGAGACCCGCGCCGCGCTCGGCGCGCTGCCGGGCTGGGGCCCGGTGACGGTCGCGCTGTTCCTGCGCGAACTGCGCGGCGTCTGGCCCGGGGTGGACCCGCCGCCGGACGACCGGGCACTGGAAGCCGGGCGGCACGCCGGGCTGTTCGGTGCGGGGCACCACCCCCTCGATCGGCTGCGGGAGATCGCCGGCGAGGCGGGGCTGGACGTGCGCGACCTCGAAGCCGCCCTCGTCCGCCTGTGGCTTGCCCACCACAGGGACTTCCCCCACTGTCCTGGCGGCGCCCGTTGTGCGGTACTCACCGAGGAGGGGTGAGATGCGGTCGGCGGCGGGGGACCCGGTGACGCTGTTCCTGTGCGGCGACGTCATGCTGGGCCGGGGCGTCGACCAGATCCTTCCGCACCCCGGCGATCCCGCGATCGAGGAGTCGTCCGTCCGGGACGCCCGCGCGTACGTCGAATTGGCGGAGGCGGCCAACGGCCCGATTCCGCGGCCGGGCGGTTACTCCTGGCCCTGGGGCGACGCCCTGGAGGTGCTGGACGAGGCCGCCCCCGACGTACGGGTGCTGAACCTGGAGACGAGTGTCACCCGCAGCCGCGACTTCGCGCCGGGCAAGCAGGTGCACTACCGGATGAACCCGGCCAACCTCCCCGCCCTGGCCGTGGCCCGGCCCGACGTGTGCGTGCTGGCCAACAACCACGTGCTCGACTTCGGCGTACGCGGGCTCGCCGAGACGCTGGACGCGCTGGCGGAGGCGGGGCTCGACCAGGCGGGTGCGGGACGGGACGAGGACGAGGCGCGACGGCCAGCGATCGTGGCCCTGCCGGGCGGCGGGCGGGTCCTGGTGTTCGCGGTCGCGATGCCGTCCAGCGGCGTCCCCGGCGGATGGGCGGCGGCCCGCGACCGGCCCGGGGTGGCCTTCCTCGCCGGGCCGTCCCGCGACGCCGCGGCGGAGACGGTCCATTGTGTCCGGCAGGCCAGACGGCCGGGGGACATCGTGGTCGTCTCCATCCATTGGGGTTCCAACTGGGGCTACGAGGTCGAGGACGACCAGGTCGAGTTCGCGCACGCGCTGGTCGAGGGCGGCGTCGACCTCGTCCACGGCCACTCCTCGCACCACCCCCGCCCGGCCGAGCTGTACCGGGACCGGCTGATCCTCTACGGCTGCGGCGACTTGATCGACGACTACGAGGGCATCGCCGGTTACGAGGAGTTCCGCGACGATCTGCGGCTGCTGTATTTCGCGACGGCCGAGGCGGCGTCGGGGCGGCTGCTGGAGCTGCGGATGGCGCCGATGCGGGCCGTGCGGATGCGGCTGCGGCACGCCTGCCCGGAGGACCGCGAGTGGCTGCGGGCGACGCTCGACGGCGTCTGCCGGGACTTCGGCACGCGGGTCCTGCCGGCGCCCGGCGGCACGCTCGCCCTCGCACCGGCCGCGTAGGAGGTGGTCACGATGCTGGTCCGAGAGATCATGACGACGCCGGTGGTGACAGTCCGGCGCACGGCGACGATCAAGCAGGCCGTCCGCCTGCTGTACGAGCAGGACATCACGGCCGCTCCGGTGGTGAACTCGGCCGGGCGGATGGTCGGGATCGTCAGCGAGATGGACCTGCTGCGCGGGGAGTTCGGGGCCAATCCCCGGGCCTTCCTGCGTCCCGAGGCCCTGCCCACCGGCAGGCCGCCCGCGCTCGTCGAGGAGGTCATGACGCCGCGCGTCGCCACCGTCGGGGACGGCGCCGACACCATGGACCTGGTCGAACTGATGATCACTACCGGGGTGAAGAGCGTCCCCGTCCTGCGCGACGACGAGCTCGTGGGGATCGTCAGCCGCCGCGACCTGATGGGCCTGCTGGCCCAGGGAGACGAGCGGATCCGCGAGGACGTGCTCGCGGCGCTGCGCGACTGCGCCGACACCGCGTCGTTCGGCGCGGCCGTGCGGGACGGCGTCGTCGAGCTGTACGGCCCGGGCGACGAGCGGTCGGCCCGCATCGCCGAGTTGGTCGCCAGGACCGTCCCCGGAGTGGCCGACGTCGTCTTCCCCGAGGGCCTCGTCAGCTAGGTCACCGGGTGCGCGCCGTCCCGCCGTACCGTCCGGCGCGGGCGTCAGGCGTCACGCCTTCCGAGCAGGACGAGCGCGGCGAGCGCGGCGGCCGCGAGCCACAGGCAGAAGACACCGAATCCGGCCCACGGGGTCAGCACGCCCGGGGCCGAGGACATGATCCGCATCCCCGCCACGCTCGTGACGTAGGGCATGAGCCGCGCGCCGGCCCCGTCCGGGAGCATCCCGACGAGCTGCGGCAGCACGAAGAGCGCCACGATGACGGCCACGACGCCGCCCGCGGTGTGCCTGACCAGGGCGCCGAGGGCGAGCCCGAACAGTCCGGTCCCGGTGAGGTAGAGGGCGCATCCGGCGACCATGCGCAGGACGCCGGGCTCCTCCGGGGACGCGCCGTGGGAGCCGAGCACGGCCTGCCCCACCAGGAACGCCGCCAGGCACGTGAGCAGGTTGACGACGAAGGTGAACACGGCGAACGTGGCCGCCTTGGCCGCCAGCATGCGCCCTCGGCGCGGCACCGCGAGCAGGGTGGTGCGGATCATGCCGGTGCGGTACTCCGAGCTGATCGCGAGGACGCCCAGCGAGGCCACGATGAGGGACGCGAACGGCGCCGCGCCGAGGGCCGTCCAGGTCGCCTCGCCCGCCGGCAATCGCTCCGCGTCGCGGGAGGCGATGGCGCTGTTGAGGTAGGCGAAGGAGACCATGACGACGACGAGGCCGGCCATCGTCCAGACGGTGGAGCGGATGGAGCGGAGCTTGACCCATTCGGAGCGCAGGAGGCCGATCATGGCCGCCCCGTCGTGAACTCGGCGCTGGCCTGGGTCAGCTCCATGTAGGCGGCCTCCAGGGTCGGCCGCACCTCGACGAGCTCGTGCAATGCGATCCCGGCCGCCGCCGCGGCCTCGCCGGCCGCCCGGGCGCTGATGCCGGTGATCCGGACGTGGTCGCCGTGCGCGGTGGTGCTCCCCTCGGGCAGGTGCGACGCCAGCAGGGCCGTATCGGCACAGCGCACCCGTACGTATCTCTGAGAACTGCGCCCGATGAAGTCGGAGACGCCCGCGTCCGCGAGGAGCCGTCCCCTGCCGATGACGATCAGGTGATCGGCGGTCTGCGCCATCTCGCTCATCAGGTGGCTGGAGACCAGCACGGTGCGCCCCTCCGCGGCCAGGCGGCGCATGAGCGTGCGCACCCACACGATCCCCTCGGGGTCGAGCCCGTTGACCGGCTCGTCGAACAGCAGCACCTCCGGATGGCCGAGCAGCGCTCCCGCGATGCCCAGCCGCTGGAACATACCGAGGGAGAACCCGCCGAGCCTGCGGTCGGCCACCGAGGCCAGCCCGACCTCTTCGAGCACCTCGCCGACCCTGGAGGCGGGCAGCCCGTTGCTGTAGGCGAGACACAGCAGGTGGTTACGGGCCGAGCGGCCGCCGTGCACGGACCTGGCGTCGAGCAGCGCCCCCACCTTGCGAAGCGGCTGCTCGAACTCCCGGTAGGGCCTGCCGTCGATGTGCGCGTCGCCCGCGGTGGGCCGGTCCAGCCCGAGGATGATGCGCATCGTGGTTGACTTACCCGCTCCGTTCGGACCGAGGAAGCCGGTGACCCGGCCGCTTTCCACCGTGAAGGACAGCCCGTTCACGGCGAAGGTCCGGCCGTAGCGCTTGGTGAGATTCGCTGTGGTGATCACCTGTCCAGCCTCGCGGCCGGGCCTGCGGAAATCGTCCTCCGGCGGCACGGTCTCCCGCTGGGAGCCCGGCACCGGTGACCGGCGGCGCTAGGAGCGTGGTCCTGGGTCTCCTATTCGCCCGGGGTGATGAGGCCCGACTCGTAGGCGGTGATCACGGCCTGCGCCCGGTCGCGCGCTCCGATCTTCGCGAAGACGTTGGTGACGTGGTTCTTCACGGTGGAAGGCGCCAGGAGGAGAGCCCTTGCGATCTCGAAGTTGGACAGTCCCCTGCCGATGAGCAGAAGCACCTCGCGTTCGCGCTCGCTCAGCGCGCCCACCGCGCCCGCCGAGCCCGCCGCGCCATGGCCACCGAACCCGCGCGGCCTGCCGGCCCGGACGAACGCGCCGATCAGCCGGGTCAGCAGACGCGGCGCCACCGCCGACTCGCCTCGGTGAACGACTCGCACGCTCTCGACCAGGTCCTCGGGCGAGATGTCCTTGGGCAGGAAACCGGACGCGCCCGCGCGCAACATGTCCACGACGTACTCGTCCATGTCGTACATGCTCAGCGCCAGCACCCGGACTCCCGGCAGCGCCGCCGTGATCTGTTCGGTGGCGGCGATTCCGTCCAGGCCCGGCAGGTGCACATCCATCAGCACCACGTCAGGGCGCAGCTCGGCGCAGAGACGCACAGCCTGCTCGCCGTCGCCTGCCTCACCCGCGACGCACATGTCTCCCTGCGCGTTCACGATCATTCCGAATCCCTTGCGGACCAAGACCTGGTCATCCACGAGCAGCACTGTGATGATCATCTTCCGGCCTCCTCTCCCGCATGGCGAGGGGCAGACGGGCATGCACCCGGAAGCCTCCCTCCGGCCGGGGACCGGTCGTCAGAACCCCATCGATCAGCGCCACCCGTTCGGCCATCCCGCGCAGCCCGAAACCACCACGGCTTCGCGCCGGCGTTCCCGTGCCGTCATCGGTGACCTCCACCTCGACGGAGCCCGGCAGGTACGAGAGCCGGACGCGCGCACGCGCCGCCGGGGCATGCCTGCGTACGTTGGTCAGCGCCTCCTGGACGATCCGGTACACCGCGTGGTCGACGGCCGCGGGGAGGGGCACGGCCTCGCCGGTGACGTCCAGCTCCGCGGGCAGCCGGGCCTGCTCGACCAGCGCGGGCACGCCCGCGACGCCGATTCCGGTGTGATCCATGGGTTCCGCCGTGTCATCGGCCCTCAGCACATGCAGCAGTTGCCGCATCTCGGCCATGGCCTGCCGGGCGGTCCGCTCGGCCGTCACGAACGCCTCCTCCGCCGCGGCCCGATCGCTCGCCATCGTCGTGCGCCCTGCCCCGACCAGCACGTTGATCACGGTGATGTGGTGAGCGACCACGTCGTGCAGTTCTCTGGCGATGCGGCGCCGCTCGGCCGACACGGCGGTCTCTGCCGCTCGCCGCTTCCGGCGCTCCAGCAGCCAGTGCCGCGACAGCAGCAGCCTGCCGAGCAGGACGGCCGCGAGGATCTGCATGACGTTGCCCACCGGGTTCACCGGATTGACCATCATGACGACCGTGACGTAGCCGACCGTGAGCGCCGTACCCGTCAGCCACACCCTCTCGCCGTGGCGGCCCAGACTGTACAGCGCGATCGTGGCCGCGGCCCCGACCAGCAGCGGTGCGGCCGCACCCGCGGCGACCAGCGCGGACATCGCCGCCAGATCCGCCCCCATGGTGATCGCGGCGACCAGGGCGGGCCGGGATCTGCGCACGAGCAGGGCCGGCGCCGCGACCGCGAGTCCCGCTGACACGTACGCCGGCCCCCGGAGCGTGAGAGCAGTGATCACGACGGCCAAGACCACGAGCCCCGCGTCGACCACATGGGGCCGGCTGACCGCCGCCCAGCCACCACGGTGAATCATGTTCCGACGCTACCCAGGCGGCACGGCCGCTGGAATGGTCAGATCGTGACGTCACGCAAGAAGGCCGGCCAGGACGCCGGTGCCGCCGCGCCGAAGGCTCTAGCCGAGCCGGTCGAGCACGTCCGCGGTCAGCCGTTCGAGCGCGGTGACCTGTTCGCGGGTGAGGCCGTCGAAGAACAGGCGGCGCACGGTCTCCACGTGCCCGGGGGCGGCGGCGGTGATGGCCCTGCGGCCCTCCTCGGTGATCACGACGTACGCGCCGCGGCCGTCGTCCACGCACTCCTCGCGCCGGACGAGCCCCCGGCGCTGCATCCGGGTCAGCTGGTGGGACAGGCGGCTCTGTTCCCATTGCAGGTCGCGCTGCAGCTCGTACGGCCGCAGCCGTCCTTCCTCCCGGTCGGTGAGGTGCACGAGGACGTCGTAGTCCGCCAGGGACAGACCCGAGTCCGCCTGCAGCTGCCGGTTGAGCCGGGCCGTCAGGCGGCCCTGCATGCGCAGGTACGCCCGCCAGGCGCGCTGCTCGTCCGCGTCGAGCCACCGAGGGCTGTTCATGCCCCCAGGCTAGCCGGAATCAATGACTCGTCATGTATGTTGTCAGGCACCAGTAGATGACACATCATCTACATGGCGCCGAGGAAAGGGCACCCCATGACCACGACCACGCTGAACCCTCGTGTGGACGTCCGCCGGGCGGCCGAGCGTTTCGCCACCCGCATCTCCTGGCTTGACTCCAAGCACTCGTTCTCGTTCGGCGGCCACTACGACCCCGACAACACCCACCACGGGCTGCTGCTGGTCAACAACGACGACGTCGTCCACCCGGGCACCGGCTTCGAGACCCACCCGCACCGCGACATGGAGATCGTCACCTGGGTGCTCCAGGGCTCCCTGGTCCACCAGGACTCCGAGGGCCACAACGGCGTCATCTACCCGGGCCTGGCCCAGCGCATGAGTGCCGGCACCGGCATCCTGCACTCGGAGAAGAACGACTCCTGGCGGCTGACCGGCGGCGACACCCACGACAAGCCCGTGCACTTCGTTCAGATGTGGGTGGTCCCCGACGAGCCCGGCATCACGCCCGGCTACGAGCAGCTGGAGATCGAGAACGAGCTGCTGGCCGGCGGCCTGGTGCCGGTCGCCAGCGGTATGGACAAGCACGCCGGCGAGGCGGCGATCCGCATCAAGAACCGGTACGCCGCGCTGTACGCCGCACGCCTCCAGCCGGGTCAGAGCGTGGAGCTGCCCGAGGCGCCGTTCCTGCACCTGTTCGTACCCCGGGGGACCGTCACCCTGGAGGGTGCGGGCACTCTGGAGACCGGCGACGCCGTACGGTTCACCGCCACCGGCGGGCAGAAGGTCACCGCGACGGAGCCCGCCGAGATCCTCGTGTGGGAGATGCACGCGACGATCGCCGCCTGACGACGATCCTGGAAGAAGGAAAGCCGATGCAGCAGTCAGAACCGCAGGTCGCCGACAACCCGGAGGCGAGCCGCTTCGAGATCACCGTGGACGGCGCACTCGCCGGGTTCGCCGAATACCGGCTCCACGGGCAGAGAATCTCCTTCACCCACACGGAGATCGACCCGGCCTTCGGGGGCCGCGGCCTCGGCTCGACGCTGGTCCGGGCGGCGCTCGACGCCGCCCGGGACGCCGGGCTGTCGGTCCTGCCGTTCTGCCCGTTCGTGAAGCGGTACATCGAGCGGCACCCGGACTACCTCGACCTGGTGCCCGCCGATCAGCGGGCCAGGTTCTTCGACGGCGGGGAGGGCTCGAAGTGACCCCCGGGGAGCCGGCGCTGTACGGATGCACCGTGGCGGCCGAGGCGGAGCCGGAGAGCGTGCTCCTGCCCGGCCACGACGTGCCGCTCGGCCGCTACACGACCGTGCGGCGGCTGCTCCCGCAGCGCCCGCGCCGGATGGTCGGCGCCTGGTGCTTCGTCGACCACTTCGGGCCCGACGACGTGACCGGCCGGCCGGGCATGCAGGTGCCGCCGCACCCGCACACCGGCCTGCAGACGGTCACGTGGCTCGCGGAGGGGGAGATCCTGCACCGCGACAGCCTCGGTAACGTCCAGTCGATCGTGCCCGGGCAGCTCAACCTGATGACCGCCGCCCACGGCATCGCCCATTCGGAGCAGACGCCGCCGGAGCACCCGCCGGGCATGCACGGCCTGCAGCTGTGGGTCGCGCTGCCGGAGGAGGCCCGGCACGGACAGGCGCGGTTCGAGCACCACGCCGCCCTGCCCGTGCTGCGCGACGGGGACGTCACGGTGACCGTCGTGGTGGGCGAGGCCGGGCCGCTGCGCTCGCCCGCCCTCGTGCACACCCCGCTGCTCGGGGCCGAGGTGCTGTTCGAGGGGCCGCCCGGACAGCACCGGCGGCACAGGCTGCCGGTGGACCCGGCCTTCGAGACGGCGGTGCTGGCCATGTCGGGCACGGCCGAGGTGGCCGGGGTCGCGCTGAGCCCGGGCTCGCTGCTCTATCTCGGCCAGGGCCGTACGGCGGTGCCGATGGAGGCGGCCGGTCCGGCCCGGCTGTTCGTGCTGGGCGGCACGCCGTTCGAGGAGCCCCTGGTGATGTGGTGGAACTTCGTCGGCCGTTCGCACGAGGAGATCGCGCGGGCGCGTGACGACTGGATGAGGGGCGGCCGCTTCGGCGTCGTCCCGGGCGGGCAGGAGCCGCTGCCCGCCCCCGAGATGCCCACCGTGCGGCTGAAGGCCCGCGACCGGCACGGCCGCGTCCTCAGCTGACGGACGAGCCCGCCCGCCTTCTGGTGAAGCAGGTCAGCACGGCCAGCGCGGAGACGGCGGTCATGCAGGCCAGCGCCCAGCGGTAGCCGGTCACGAGCTGCTCGACCGCCGTGGACGAGACGTGGGACAGCGTTCCCGCGAAGACGGCGTCGTGCAGCCCGGCCGGCAGCGGCACCGTGATGATCGACAGCACCAGCGCGGTGCCGACCACCACCCCGGTGTTCTGCAGCATCAGACGCATGGCGTTCACGATCCCCAGCCGGTGCGACGGCACCCCGTCGAGGATCGCGGTCGTGTTGGAGGGCAGGAACATGCCCGAGCCGACGCCGATCAGCACGAGGGCGGCCATGAGCGCCGTCGACGAGACGCCGGGGGAGATCAGGCACAGCAGGACGGCCAGGCCCGCCGTCGTCAGCGAGGTCGCGGCGACGGCCACCGTGCGCGGGCCGAGACGGCGCAGCAGGAAGCCCGACGCGACCGACGCCGCCATCGCCGCGATCGAGAGCGGCAGCACCTTCACCGCCGCGCGCACCGGGTCCTCCCCGCGGACGGCCTGGAAGAACAGCGACACGAGGAGCACCACTCCGACCCGGGCGGTCGAGTTGAGGAACGACGCCAGCGTCCCGAGGGCGAACGTGACGTCGCGGAACATCCGGATGTCCACCACGGGATGACGGGCCCGCAGCTCGCGCACGACGAACAGCGGCAGCGTCACGGCGAACACGACGAGCCCGGACACCACCATCGGATGTCCCCAGCCGAGCCTGGTCACCTCCGACAGCGCGAGCAGCAGGCCGCCGAGACAGGCGAGCACGAGCGCGTTGCCCGACAGGTCGAGCCCCTGGTCGCGGCCCTGCGGCGGTCCGGGCCGCAGGGCGACCGCGCCCCAGACCAGGCACGCGATGCCGAGGGGCACGTTGTACCAGAACACCCAGCGCCAGCCGAGGTGCTCGGTGAACAGGCCCCCGAGCGCCGGGCCGGCGAGCTGGGCGATGGAGAAGGACGCGGTGTAGACGCCCATCCCCTCGCCGAGTCGCGACTTGGGGAAGGCGTCGGTCACCAGGGCGGCGCTGTTGGTCAGCAGCATGGCCCCGCCCGCCGCCTGCAGCACGCGCAGCGCCACGATGACCCACGCGCTCGGCGCGAGCCCGGCCAGCAGGCTGGCGACGGTGTAGGTGGCCAGGCCGCCGAGGTACATCGCCCGCCGCCCGAACAGGTCGGCGAGCCGGCCGAACACGACCATGAGCACGGTCGTCGTGAGCTGGAAGGCGAGCAGGATCCAGCTCGCGGCGTCCGCACTCGCGTGCGTCTGCCGTACGACCTCGGGGAGCGCCACGTTGAGCGCGCTGCCGCCGAGCGCGGTCAGGACGCTGGCCATGCTCACGACCGACAGCGTCCGCCAGGCGCGGCGCAGCCGCTCCCGCTCGCCGGGGTCCGCCGCGATGGTCTGCGGCACGGCCGTCATCGAACGGCGAGCTGGATCATGACCGGCTCCTCCCTACCGAATTCTAGATTCCATTACTAGAATCACGTTCACACGCGGTCCGGTCAAGGTCGAGTCAAGGGAGCAGCGCATGGGCGGAATCATGGAAGGCCGTGTCGTGATCGTCACCGGTGCCGCGCGGGGCATCGGGCGGGGACACGCGCTGGAGTTCGCGCGCCAGGGCGCCAGGGTCGTCGTGAACGACCTCGGCGCGGAGGTCGACGGCACCGGGTCGTCCACCGGCGCCGCGGGCGAGGTGGTCGAGGAGATCAGGGCCATGGGCGGCGAGGCCGTGGTCGACGGCGAGGACGTCTCCGACTTCGACGGCGCGCGCCGCATGATCGAAAGGGCCGTGGAGACCTTCGGCGACCTGCACGTCCTGGTCAACAACGCGGGCATCCTGCGCGACCGGATGCTCGTCAACATGACCGCCGACGAGTGGGACGGGGTCATCCGGGTGCACCTGCGCGGCACCTTCGCCCCGCTGCGGCACGCCGCCGCCTACTGGAGATCCAAGGCCAAGGCCGGAGAGCCGGTGGACGCCCGGGTGATCAACACCACGTCGTCGTCCGGCATCTACGGCAACCCGGGCCAGGGCAACTACGGCGCGGCCAAGGCGGGAATCGCGTCGCTGACGATCATCGCGGCCAAGGAACTGGCGCGTTACGGCGTGACGGTCAACGCGGTCGCGCCCGCCGCGCTCACCCGGATGACCGAGAACCTCATCCCGGGCGGGCGGCGGCCCGCCGAGGGCGGCTTCGATCCCTCGGCGCCGGACAACATCGCGCCGCTGGTGGTCTGGCTGGCGAGCGCGCAGTCGCGGGGGATCACGGGCCGCGTCTTCAACGTGCGGGGCGGGCACATCAGCGTCGCCGAGGGCTGGCACGCCGGGCCGGGGGTGGACAAGGACGCCCGGTGGGATCCGGCCGAGTTGGGCGAGGTGATCCCCGCCCTGGTGGACAAGGCCGTGCCGAACGCCCTCACCAGCGGGCGCATCCCGGAGGGGGAGAGCTGACATGCCGCTCGACCACAGTCTGATCGGGGTGGAGAGCGCGCCGTACGAGCGGTCGTGGACGTCCGCCGACACCCTGCTGTACGCGCTGGGCGTCGGGGCGGGCACCGAGGAGCTCACCTTCACCACGGAGAACTCGGCGGGGATCCGGCAGCGGGTGCTGCCGACCTTCGCGGTCCTGGCCGCCCAGGCCCCCACCGGACGGCGGCTCGGCGACTTCGACCCGGCCATGCTCGTGCACGCCGAGCAGGCGTTCGAACTGCACCGCGAGCTGCCGTCCGCCGGTCGCGTGCGGACCACCTCGACGGTGACCGGCATCTACGACAAGGGCTCGGGGGCGCTGGTGACGACCGAGGCCAGGGCGGCGGACGCCGAAAGCGGCGAATCGCTGATCACGAGCCGCAGCTCGGTGTTCATCCGCGGCGAGGGCGGCTTCGGGGGCGAGCGCGGCCCCCGCGACGAGTGGGCCGAGCCCGGCAGGCCGCCGGACCACACGGTGACGTACGAGACCCGCCAGGACCAGGCGCTGCTCTACCGGCTGTCCGGGGACCGCAACCCGCTGCACTCCGACCCCGTCTTCGCCGCCCGCGCCGGCTTCCCCCGGCCGATCCTGCACGGGCTGTGCACGTACGGGATCACCGGTCGGGCGCTGCTGCACGCGGTGGCGGGATCGGATCCGGCTCGCTTCGCGGCCATGTCGGGACGGTTCAGCAAGCCGGTCTTCCCCGGCGAGACGCTGACCGTCTCGATCTGGACGTCCGGCGACGGTGCGACGGCCCTGTTCCGCACAGCAAAGGACGACGGCACCGTCGTCATCGACCGGGGCAGGGCGGCCTTCCGCCCCGCCTGACGTGGAGGCGCGGGCCGTCACCGGGGCCAGGGCGCCAGGGTCAGGGCGCCGGGGTCAGGGCGCCGGGGTCAGCTCCCGGCGACTCCCGCTTCCATCGCACCTGCGGCGTCGGTCGTGCCTTCGTGGGTGGCCAGGGGGTCGCCGAAGCGGCGGATCAGCGCGATCGCCGCCTCGACGACCTCATGGGCCTCCTCCTCGGTCTCGCTGGTCGCGACCTCGCGGCCGGCCTCGCCGATCACGCTGGTGAGGACCGAGACCGTGAGGCGGTCGGTCGGCGTGTTCGCCGCGCCGAGCAGGACGGCGTTCTGCCGGACCCACTCCCGGCCGCGGGTGCGCCGCATCAGCTCGAACCCGGGCGGCCCATCGCCGTCCATGAACAGCCGGGCCAGGTCGCGCCGCTGCCAGGACCCTTCCAGGAACGCCCTGGCTCCCTCGATGAACAGCTCGACGGGGTCCTTCACGCCCGCCTGCTTGGCCGCGGCGACGCCGGCGGCGGCGGCCTCCTCGTGGGCGGCCTGGTGCTCCTCGTACAGCGCGAGGAACAGCTCGGTCTTGCCCCCGAAGTGGTGGTAGAGGCTGCCGACGCTGGAGCCGGCGCGCTCGACGACGTCCGCGACGTTGGCGTCGGCGAAGCCGTGCTCCGAGAAGACCTCGCGGGCGGCCTGAAGCATGCTCTTACGCGTCTGGGCGGTGCGGCTCCACTCCCACGAGCCGCTCTTGCCGCCGGGCTTGCGTGCCATCTGGGCTCCTTGTTTCCGGGGACGGCGGGTCCACGGCCGGCGCGTTTTCCAGGGACGGCACCATCGTAGCCGGTCGAATTCTAGAAACTGATTCCAGACCTCTTGACACCTCTTCGGCGGGGAACCAGGCTGGAACCGATTCCTAGAGAGCAATTCTAGAAAAGAGTCGCGTCGATGGACTTCTCCCTGAGCCCAGAGGAACTGCAGATCCGTGACACCATCCGCGCGTTCGTGGAGCGGGAGATCATGCCGCTCGAACCCGAGGTGCTGCGCAGCGAGCGCGCCGGCGGCCCCGGGCTCGATCCCGGGGTCCTCCGCGACCTGCGGCTCAAGGCGAAGAAGATGGGCTTCTGGGGCATCAACACCCCCGAGGAGTACGGCGGAGCCGCCCTGGGCGCGGTCATGTCCGCGATCATCGCCATGGAGATGGGACGGACGTTCGTGCCGTTCAGCTTCGGCGGGTCGGCCGACAACATCCTCTACGCCGGCACCGAGGAGCAGAAGCAGCGCTACCTCATCCCGACCATCGAGGGCGAACGCCGTTCCTGCTTCGCCATCACCGAGCCGGGCGCGGGGTCGGACGCCCGCAACATCCGTACGCGTGCCGTCAAGGACGGCGGCGACTGGGTCATCAACGGCGAGAAGACCTTCATCACCGGCGGCAACGAGGCCGACTTCGTGATGGTGTTCGCCGTCACCGACCCGGACAGGGGCGCGAACGGCGGCGTCACCTGCTTCCTCGCCGACCGCGACATGGGCTGGAAGTCCGAGCCGATCCCGACGATGGGGCAGTGGGGCCCGGCCTCGCTGGTGTTCGAGGACGTCAGGGTGCCGGAGGAGAACATCCTCGGCGAGCTCGGCAGGGGCTTCGAACTGGCCATGCAGTGGATCGGCCAGGGCCGCTACATGATCCCCGCGCGGGCGGTCGGCTCGGCCGAGCGCATGCTGCAGATGGCGATCGACTACGCCAAGATCCGCATGTCGATGGGCAAGCCGATCGCCGAATACCAGGCGATCCAGTGGATGATCGCCGACTCGCAGGTGGAGATCGAGGCGGCCAAGTGGCTCACGCTGCACGCCGCCTGGCGCGTCCAGCAGGGCATGGACGCCCGGCACGCCTCCTCGATCGCCAAGCTGAACGGCGCCGTCATGGCCAACCAGGTCGTCGACCGCGTGCTGCAGATCCACGGGGGCATGGGCTACACCAAGGAACTGCCGATCGAACGGTGGTATCGCGAGCTGCGCCTGTTGCGGATCTTCGAGGGCACCGACGAGATCCAGCGCCGGACGATCGCTCGCAACCTGCTCAGGGGCCACGCCCGCCTCGGCACGATCGGGGAGTGAGGATGCCGGTAGGAGAGCTGTTCAACCCCCGGTCGATCGCCCTGGTCGGGGCGACGGACAAGTCCGGCTGGTCGATCAGCACGCTGACCAACCTCCGTACGCACGGCTTCCGCGGGCCCGTGCACCTGGTCAACCCGCGCGGCGGCGTCGTGCACGGCGAGCAGGCCCACCGAAGCCTGTCCGACATCCCCGGCCAGGTCGACCTCGCGTACGTGATGGTGCCGACCACGGCCGTGCTGCCCGTGCTGCGCGAGGGGGCCAAGCTCGGCATCCGTCACTACGTGATCCTCACGGCGGGCTTCGGCGAGACCGGGCCGGAGGGCGCCGCCCTGGAGGCGGAGATCGTCGACTTCGCCCGGGAGAGCGACCTCACCATGCTCGGCCCGAACGGCAACGGCTTCATCAACGCCGCCGCCGACGTCACGCCGTACGGCCTGCCGATCCCGTCCCCGCTGCTGCGCGGGTCGGTCGGGGTGGTGCTGCAGAGCGGCGCTCTGGCCAGCTCGGTGCTCGGCTTCGCCCAGGCCCGCAACGTCGGGGTCAGCCTGCTCACCTCGATGGGCAACGAGTCGCTCGTCACCGTCACCGACGTGATCGACTACCTGGTGGACGACCCGGCGACCAAGGCCATCGCGCTGTTCCTCGAGTCGGTCCGCGACCCGGCCGCGTTCTCCCGGGCGGCGCGCCGGGCGCTGCTCGCGGGCAAGCCGATCGTCGCGCTGAAGATCGGCCGCAGCCGGCTCGCCTCCCGCACCGCCCAGGCCCACACCGGCGCGCTCGTGGGCGACGACAACGTGATCGACGCGGCGTTCCGGCAGCTCGGGGTGGTGCGGGTGCGGTCGCTTGAGGACCTCATCATCACCGCGGGCCTGCTCGCCGAGGTGGGCCCGTTGCCAGGCGCGCGGATCGGGGTCGTCACGCCCTCGGGCGGCGCGTCGGAGATCATCGCCGACCGGGCCGAGGACGAGGGGCTGGAGCTGCCGGCGTTCGCCCCGGAGACCGTCGCCCGGCTGCGGGAGATCGTGCCCGCCTTCGGGACCGTGCAGAACCCCCTCGACGTCACCGGCTACGTGCTCATCGACCGCACGCTGCTCGGCCGCGCGCTGGAGGCCGTCACCGCCGATCCCGGGGTGGAGGCGGTCATGCTGCTGTCGGACCTCCCGCGCGTCGCCCCGCCCGACCCCGCCCCCGTGTACGCCACGTTCTCGGCGAGCGCCAGGCGCATGGCCGAGGCGCCGATGCCGGTCGTCGTCGTGAGCAACGTGCTGACCGACGTCACCGAGTTCGGCCGCGACGTCCAGCGGCAGGCCGGGTTCCCGTACGTCGCGGGCGGCATCGAGCACGGCATGCACGCCATCGGCGCCGCCGTCCGATGGGGGCGGGCCTACCGCGCCGCGGTCGAGGCGGCGGACGCGGCCGTCCCGGCCGAGGCTGCGGGAAACGCCCCGCTGGTCGAGCCGGGGACCGGCGTGTGGGCCGAGCACCGCGCCGCCGCTCTGCTGTCGTCGGCCGGGATCCCGGTCGTGCCCGGCGAGCTGGTGCACGACGAGGAGTCGGCGGTGGCGGCGGCGGTCGGGTTCGGCTACCCGGTCGTCCTCAAGGTCGCCGCGGAAGGGCTGGGGCACAAGAGCGACATCGGCGGGGTCCGGCTGGGCCTGTCCGGCGCGCGGGACGTCGAGCGGGCCTACCGCGAGGTCGTGGCCGCCGCCGCGGCGGTCCCCGGCGCCGGCCGGGTGGGCGCGCTCGTCCAGCCGCAGCGCGGCGGCGGCGTGGAACTGCTGGTGGGCGTCGTACGGGACCCGGCGTGGGGGCTCACCCTGGCCGTCGGCCTGGGCGGGATCTGGGTGGAGGCGCTGCGTGACACGGCGCTGCGCGTCCTGCCGGTGGACGCGGCCGAGGTGCGGCGGGCGCTGGACGAACTGCGCGGCGCCGCGCTGCTGCGGGGCGCTCGTGGCACCGAGCCCGCCGATCTCGACGCCGTCGCGGCGGTCGTGGCCCGGGTCGCCGCCTTCGCCGGGAGTCTCGGCGACGACCTGGAGTCGCTGGAGATCAACCCTCTGCTCGTGCGGGGCTCCCACGTGGAGGCGCTCGACGCGCTCATCACCTGGCGAGACCGGCCCGGCCGCTGAGCTCGTACGCCTGTGCGCGGCGCGTACCGCCGCCGCGCACAGGCGGTTCGCCCGGCGCGAGGTGGTTCTCAGGAAGGGGCATCGAGCGGACGAACGGCGGTGACGTAGTAGAGCACCGGTCCCACCGTGCCCGTGCTCTCGACGCGAAAACCGGCGCCGGGAACCAGGTCGGCGAGCAGTTCCGGCATGGTGGGCCGCATGGCGGGACCGGCAAGCACGGCCGCGAGGCGGGCGGCGAGGGGGTTGGCCGGCGGGCGGAACTCGGCGATCAGCAGCCGGCCACCCGGCCGCAGGACGCGGAACATCTCCCTTACGGCGGTGCCGCGGGCGGAGACGGGCATGTGATGAACGGCGAAGCTGGAAACCGCGATGTCGAACGAGGCGTCGGGGAAAGGCATCGCCTGCCCCTCGCCCACCTGATAGGAGCAGTTGTCAGGTGAACGCCGACGGGCGTGGCCGATCATCGCCGGCGACGGGTCGAGGCCGGTCACCCGCCCTTCGCGACCCACGATCGGAGCCAGCATCCGGGTCAGGTAGCCGGTGCCGCATCCGACGTCCACGATCTGATGGCCCTGCTCGGCGCCCGACAGCGCGGCCAGACGCGTGAAAACGCCGCGGCGGCGTCCGAGGAAGCCGATTTCGGCCAGAACGTCGTAACCCCGCGGGTAATCGATCGTGCCGCCCCCGTGGCTGTGTCTTGAGTGACCGTGGAGGAGCTTTCCTGCGCTCAAGGGATCCTCCTTCTTGTTTCGGAACAATGTGTTCGGTTATAAATGATCGATTCGGGGCCGTGAGACGGTCAACAAGCAGATCCGGCAGGCTGTGCCGTACGGGACAGGGAAGGAAAAGGTGTCCGGAAGCCCGCGGCGGGAGAGCTCCGACCGACGCGTGCGGCGCACCCGTCGGGCCGTTCAGCAGGCGTTGACAGAGCTGATCCTGGAGAAGGGCTACGAGACGGTGACGGTCACGGACCTGATAAACCGCGCCAACGTCGGCCGCTCGACCTTCTACGCACACTTCACCGACAAACAGGATGTGCTGTTCAGCAACCTGGACGAACTATCCGACCTCCTCCATCTTGCTCCCGCGTCCCGGCCGGGCGTGTTGTTCGCCTTCAGCCTGCCGATGTTCGAGCACCTTCAGGAGCAGCGCCGACTGGTGCGAGCACTGCTCGGACGGCGCGGGGGCGGCGTCGTGATGGCGCGCGGAGAGCAGATCATGGCCGCGGTCGTCCGTGACGAACTGCTGGCGGGCCTCCCCTCGGGAAGCACACCGCCGGCTTCGCTCGATCTGATGATCACCTGCGTCGTCGGGGCGTTCATGGCGCTGCTGCGCAAGTGGGCCGACGGCGAACTGACCGCCACCCCCGCCGAGATGGACGCGGCGTTCCGCGCGGTGGTGACGCCGGGCGTGGAAGAGGCGTTGGCCGCGAGTCCGCGAGGTCGCCGGCCCGCGCCCGGCTGACGCGGGGGATTGCGCTGCGGGCTCGGCCGGTGATCTCGCCGAGGCTTCACGCGGGCCAGGGGGTGCGGACACGATCGTCCAGCGGCGTCCGTCCCAGCGCTCCACGGTGGGTCCGCTGTCCCCGTCACCGGTCAGCGCCCAGAGGCCCCCGGAGACGCCGGCCCCCAAGTGACGGATGCCCGGCCAGGCGGATCGAGAGGACGATGCGTCGGACCAGTCGGAGGGGGACCAGCGGGCGAGCCGCGGCCGCCGGCGCGGATCTCCGGCGGCGCCCTCGTCCTGACCTCCGGCGACCCACACCTCCTCGGGCCCGGTGACCACGGCGTCCGCCAGGAGGACCGGCAGCTTCCAGGGCGGTCGTCCCCGGGCCGACCACCGCCGGCCGTCCCACTGCCACGCGTTCGCGTCCATGTCGAAGATCCATACGTTGCCGGGGGACGTCCCGGACACCACTCGGGGATGGCGCAGGCCCGGCGGCAGTGCCACGGACTGCCAGGCGCGGCCGTCCCAGCGCAGGATCGGGCCGCTCCGTCTGTTCTCGCCGGGGCTGCCCACGGCCCAGGCCTCGTCGTGCCCGGTCGCGGCGACGCTCTCCATCACCGCGCCGGCTCCGGCCGTTCTGGTCTCCGTCCAGGTCCCGCCGGACAGAGACGGAACCACCTCGGGCCGGGTGACCGCCGCCGGTGTGCCCGCCGTGGAGGCGGGGGAGTCGCGTGCGTCCACGCCGCCGCCCGAGCATCCGATCGCGGCGGCGCCCAGCGCGCCGATCACGGCGAGCCGTGGTGAAGCCCTAACTGTTGGGTGATGCATCCGCGGTGCGGTCGCCGAGCAGCAGTGCGGCGACCGCCTCCGGGGCCTCGTGCATCGCGTCGTGGCCGGTCGGGAGGTCGTGGACCTGCCATCCGGGATCGGCGTGGAGCCGGGTGCGGAGTTCGGCGAACGGCGTCCGGTCTTCCCATCCCGAGCAGTAGACGAACTCCCGGCGGGGCACCTGGGCGTGCGCGCCGGTGAGCCGGATCGCCTGCAGGAACGAGGCGAGGGGATGAGGACGGCGGCGGGGATCGCCGCCGTCCGGCGGACGCACGGCGTAGCCCGTGCCCGCGGCGCCGGCCGCGATCACATCCCGGAAGTACTCGTTCGCCGACGACCACCACGACTCGCCATCGCGCGGGACGAAGGCGTCGAGATGCACCAGCCGTGAGATCCGCCCGTCGGCGCGATCGGCGGCGGCGGCGATCACCATCCCGGCGTAGCTGTGGCCGACAAGCGTCGCGCTGGTGATGTGGGCACGATCGAGGAGCCGCAACACGTCGTCGGCGTGCGTGTCGAGGTTGGCAGTCGCGACCGTCGCGTTGTCGTCGTCCGGCCGCAGACCGGTCAGGGTCAGGGCGTGAACCGTATGACCGGCGCCCTCCAGCAGCGGAACCACCGCCTCATACGCCCAGGAGCCCTTCCAACCGCCGGGCACAAGAACGAACGTCGCCATGCGTTTCTCCTTCTCTCGCAAGCGGCGGCATCGAGGCACGCTGCCCCGATGCCAGGTGGTTCGGCCAGGCTGCTCCGCACGACCGGGAACCACGTCCGCATGGAGGAAGTGTCACGAGATCGCGGTGTGGCCGGCCACCGATAGGATGCCAATCGATGCCCGTTCGCCGCCAACCTCGCCCGACGGCCGGTGTGACGTCACATCTGTGGCCGTCCGGCGGGCGACACCTCTGGCCGTCCGGTGAAGTCAGCGCAGTGCAGTCGCACACGCGGGGACACCTGGTGTACGCGGCCAGCGGCGTCTTGGCAGTCCACACCGAGCGCGGCACCTCGATCGTTCCCGCGAACCGGGTCGCCTGGACCCCGGCCGGGTTCACGCACTACCACCGCGCCCACGGCGACACCGACATGCGGATCGTCTTTCTCGCGCCGTCCCTCGCCCGGTTCATACCAGAGCGTCCCGTCGTGTTCCTGGCCTCCGATCTCGCCCGAGAGGTCCTGCTCGCCCTGACCGGCCCCCGCAACTACGACGACGACGCGCCCGCCTACAGCCGCTCCGCGCGCCTTCGCCTTCTTCGCGTCCTCGTCGACGACCTGCGCGAGGCACCCGAACAGCCGCTGCACCTGCCGGAGCCACGGGACGACCGGCTGCAGGCCATCGCCCGGATGCTGCATGAGAATCCGGCGGACAACGCCTCGCTGGCCGAGCTCGGGAAGACGATCGGAGCCAGCACCCGCACTCTCAGCCGCCTGTTCCGCAAGGAACTCGGCATGACCTTCTACGAGTGGCGCACGCAGCTGCGCATCCACCACGCGCTCGTGCTCCTCGCCGACGGCCACGACACCACCCAGACCGCCTACGCCTGTGGATGGGCCAACCCGAGCGGCTTCATCGCGGCGTTCACCGACATCATCGGAACGACCCCGGGCCGCTACCGAACCGGTCGCCACACCACCATTCCTGCGCGCCTGAAAAGCGCGATTAGCGACGCCGAGTAGGGCCGTTCCGGCAGCCTCCGTCAAGTGACCGGTATGTGGCCGGCGGTGAAACTCCCAGCTCGGTCAGCCGAAGCGGCGAACGTACGTGTGACAGGGCCGACGCGCCGCGAAATATGTCCCGGTAATTGTTTGACAGCGCATTTCGAGTGGCTCACGATCACATCGAAATCGGTTTCATGGGACGCCGTCCTGAGGGGGATCGATGCGTTTTCTGCGGGCTTCGTCGGGGATCGGTATTGCCGGGCTTCTCCTGGCCGCGTCGTTCACGGCGCCCGCCCGGGCGGCGCCCGCGGATGTGCCGGCCGGTTACGACTGCGCGGTGACCTACGCCAGCCTGGGGTGGACCACCGGTTTCACTACCAGAGTGACGATCACCAACACCGGGACCCGGGTGTTCAGCCCCTGGATCCTGCAGTTCGTCTTCCCCGGAAGCCAGACCCTGATGCAAGGGTGGAACGCCACCTTCTCCGAGACCCCGCCGAGCGTCCAGGCCGCCAGTCCGATCTGGCAGCAGAGCATTGATCCCGGCACGAGCTTCTGGATCGGCTTCAACGCAAACGGGGCCGACGAACACCCCACCGGCTTCACGCTCAACGGCGTCCCCTGCGCGGTGACCTACGGGCCTTACTGAGGCGGCGCCGTTCCCCATCGAAGCGGCCTTTGGCCGTCAGGCCGAACCCGGGCCGGGGAGGAGGTCGGCGTGCATCGGCTCTCCGCAGTGGCTGCAGCGTGGGTCGACGTGGGCGATCTGGCCGCAGGCATGGTGACGGTAGAGGACGGGAGGCGTTCTTCGTCGGCCTCGGTCTGGAGGCCGATCCGAAGATGGCCGTCGAAGGCGAGTTCCTGGACACGGTGATCGGCATGACCGGCGCCCGCACCGAGATCGTCATGCTGCGAGCGCCCGGCGGAGGCACGACGCTGGAGCTGTCGAGCTTCACGCGGCCGGACCACCTCCCGGGTTCGGCTGCCGCGCCGGCCAACGAGCTGGGCCTGCGCAACGTCGCCTTCGAGGTGCACGACCTTCACGCCGCGGTCGAGCACGCCGCCGCCGGCGGCTACGGCCTGGTGGGAGGCGTCGGCGAATACGAAGGCGTGTGGCGGATGGCCTACGTCCGCGGGCCCGAAGGAATCATCGTCTCGCTGGCCGAGCGCATCGAGAAGTAGGGAGACGTCATGAGCACGAGCGTGACCGACGAACAGATCCGGGTTCTGGCCGCGACCGCGAAGCCCTACAGCCTGGCGCTCCTTTCGTGGGGGGCCGGAGCGGACCATGGACGGCGCTGACGCGATCGAGCTCGAACATCAGCGGCGTATGGTGTCGCTGCGCGCCGAGGGGGTGATCGCGATCCTGTGCCCGGTCGCCTCCGACGTCGTGGCCGGCGTCGCAATCATGACCGTGCCGGCCGAGGAAGCCGCGGAGATCATGGCCGGGGACCCCTGCGTTCGAGCCGGGATGATGCGCTGCGAGGTTCACCCGTGCCACGGCTTCCCCGGAGACGCCCTCCCCGTATGAGCATGCCGCCGAACGGGTTCAGAACTGTAGTTCGGCCCAGTCGACGGTGAGGGGGATCGGGTTGCTCACGACGGGAGCCTCCCCGGGCTCGTCCTTCATGAGGGTGCCGATGTGCTTGTAGAGCATCGCCGCCCGGTCCAGCCGATAGCGTTCGATCGCGGATACGCCGGTGCCGTCGATACGGACGATCCAGTAGTGCGGGATGCCGGCCTTGGCATACTCGCCGAGCTTGTCGGTCGTGTCCTGGGTCTCCGATCCCGGAGACACGATCTCCACGACAAGCAGCGCGTGCTCGGCGCGCAGACGCTCGCCCCGCTCTCGGTCGAGGCACCGGTAGAGCGCGACGTCGGGCCTGCGGTTGAGCAACGGCACGTCCCTCAGCCGCAGATCCACGTCGTTGTTGACGGTGAGGCACTCATGCCCCTTGCCCATGGCGGCGCGGGCATGTCGCTCCAGCAGGTTCGCCAGTCGCCTGCCGGCGGTCTGGTGATCAGGCGTGGGAGCCGCGCAGTAGACCACGTAGCCGTCGACGATCTCGATGGCCTTGGCGATCTCCTCGGGGAGCGCGTCGTACTCCTCCGCGGTGACGCGGTCGGGTTGAGGGCGAATGCTGAGAAGCCAACTGTCATCCGGCAGAGCTGTCATCCAGCGTCTCCTCGTCACTGTCCACTCGACGGAGCCAAGCCTACGGTCTGACGTGCCGAAGCGCCGCCGACGGAGCTGTCAGGGAGTCGGAGACGGCTGCACTCCGAAGGGGCCGCCACGGGGTCGGTGGGCATTCCCTCCGGCCTCGTTGTCCCAGCTGTCCAGACCCCAGGCCGAGCGCGCTTCACTCGTCAGTCTCCACGCCAACTCCGTGTTCGTGCCGAGGGCCGAGCGAGCGGACGCCAGCCTGTCGAACAGGCACTGCCCGTGTGAGTCGTCAGCGGCGGATCTCACCCGGTCCTCGTCAAGGTGCTCGTTGAACACGTCTTCCAACGTCATCGACAGATACAAGAAGGCGATCAATTCTCGGCGCAGGAGATCCGCTTCCGAATCGGGCTTCCGCTGATTTTTGGGCGGTGCGGCCCGGACGTCATGGAGCAGGTCGGACAGCTCCTTCTCGGCGTAATATCCGACCTTGACCCTGTGGAGCACGTGAAGCAGCGCAGTGTCGTTCCTGATCGCCTCGATCTGGCTCAATACTCCCGTTTTCCGCCGGACGTCGTCTCTGACCATGTGCCTCACGATCGAATCGAACTCGTCGGGCTTCCCGCGTTCCGTGGCCGATCGGATGACGTGCCGAGCCGAACGAATAAGGTCGCGGGCCAACCCGCCGGAGAGTGCATGGCACAGCGCCACGTACGGCTCCGACAGACCGATCACCCGCCTGTAGAGCATGCGCCGTGACTCCCGATAGCTGAGCAGCTCCACTCGCAGAATCTCGTCGAAAGAGCTGTCGAAAGCGTCGCGAAGACGTATGCCCCTGCGTTCGAACGCCGTCAACGCGTCATCGGACACGGTTATGAGGAAGTAAACCCCGGGAACCCCGAAGATGCTTTTGATCTCGTTGAGGAACTTCTCCCCCTGACCGGCGGAGGCGATCTTGTCGAGTTCGTCTATGCCGATCAAGACACGGCCTCCCTGCTCCCGTGCGTGTGCGGACGTCATGCTCGCGAACACGCGGAACAGGCGAACGATCTCGGGATATCCCGGGGGTTGCTCCGCCCGGGAGACGCCGCGCGATCTCTGCCCGTCGAGACCCAGGCCCAGCTTCGTCCCGAGGCTCGCCTTCAGGGTCCCGGACCAGGATTCGGTGTGCGTCTGGAGATATCTGATCCGGGCGAGATTGCGTAGCGCGGCCCTCCGCAACCGGCGGTCCGCGCGGAGCCTCCACCACCGGGCCAAGAAATCGAGCCCGCAGGTGACGTAGAAGAACAGCAGAGCGGAGCCCCCGGCGACTATCGCCATGGCCGACAGCCCCTGTAGCGGAGGCGATCCGGAATAATTGTGCAGCCCGAACCAGACCATGCCGCCGAATATCGCGTTCACAGGGATGCTCACCACGAACAGCCCGATCAGATACCCCAGTGAAAGCGAGCCTGCGCCTCGCCGTCTCCGCTTGACCTTGACGACGACGGACCGGCATAGTGCCGCGAACACGTGAAGCACGAAATCGCGAGCCAGGTAGTCAACGGGCGCCGACACCAGGCAGCAGACGTCCGCGGAGGAGGCGTTCCTTCGAGGGGCGCAGTAGAGCCGCAGCAACGACGACTTCCCCGACCCGCGCGGACCGGCTAGGCCGATGCTTCCGCCGGTGAGCTGGCGGATGAGCTCGCCCACTTCCCGTTCGACGGGCGTCGGGACGTAATACAGCGTGCTGTGCAGATCCCCGAGGCCGGGACTGGCCTTGACGGCGAAACGCCGGCTCAGCCTGTCTTCGCGCGCCTGGTTCAACGCCAGACGGAGAGTGGGAACGACCAGGTCGCGCTCGACGATGGTGGACAGAAGCGCTTCCCGTTCCGAGATGTAGACCTTGCGATGCCACTTGCCGGTGACGACGAACAGGAATCGCTGCCCGGCCATCGTCTTGCGTACGCGCAGATGAACCGCGGCGAGTGCGGCGGCCAGCAGCATCAGGCCGCCGACGAACCGGAGTTCGCCGAGGACGTCGAACAGGCCGCCTGCCAGCAGGCCGATCAGCAGAATCGCGCTACCCGCGATGCCTCCATACGCGGCCACCCGGGGCAGAACGCGGTTCCACATGTCGTCCGCGGCGTCCCGCCTGGCGGTGCTGAGAGCCGCTTGATAGTCACCGAGTGCTCTGCAAAACCGGTCGTACTCGTCCGGGGCTTCACATGGAATCTGCTCGAGCATGCCGGAGGCGATCTCGAACAGCTGATCTTCCTCGGTGCCCACGTCTGCCATCGAGTTTCGGATTTCCTCCTGGATCAGCTCCCTCTCCAGGAGCCGCCGGAGTCTCGGCCGGAGCGCTCTGTCCGGAGGAATCTCTTCTTCTCCGAGAATGTCATCGATCGCATCGAGGAAATCTTCGAGCCGCCGCTGAATGCTCATCTGCTGCTCCTGTGCCTTCCGGGCTCCCCGGAAGGTTCGGCCGGCTGGACGTCAACGCCCCGACATGTAGTCGCCGGGCGAGCGTCGGCCATTACAGCGGCGTACGCCGCCGTCGGCCCTCCGGCAGCGGAGGAGGGCCGACAGGGCCGGGCGGGGTCAGGGGCGGTGGCCGGCCAGGACGAGCGTGGCGGCGGAGGCGAACATGCCGCCGTTGCCGAGGACGACGCTGACTTCGACGTCGGGCACCTGGGCGGCGGCCTCGCCGCGCAGTTGCCGTACGGACTCCTGGATGGCGAACATCCCGTACATGCCGGTGTGGGTGTAGGAGAGCCCGCCGCCGTTGGTGTTGAGCGGCAGGCGGCCGCCGGGGGAGGTGTGGCCCTCCGCGATGAACGGCCCTGCCTCGCCGCGCTTGACGAAGCCGAGGTCCTCCAGCCCGTAGATGGGCACGTGCGCGAAGGCGTCGTAGATCATCAGGTGGTCCACGTCGTCGTGCGAGATGCCCGCCTCGGCGAAGGCGGCCTCGCCGGAGCGCCGGAAGGCGGCCGAGGTGGTGAAGTCCTCCATCTGGGAGATGATCGGCGACTCGGCCGACTCGCCGGAGCCGAGCAGGTGGACCGGCGACCTGCGGGCGCGCTCCTCGGTCGTCACGATCAGCGCGCCGCCTCCGTCGGTGACGAGGCAGCACTCCAGCAGGTGGAAGGGGTAGGCGACCATCCGGGACGCGAGCACGTCCTCGACGGTGATCAGGTCCTGGTACATGGCCCGGGGGTTGCGGTGCGCCCATCGGCGCTGCGCGACGGCGACCTCCGCGAGCTGCTCGTGCGTGAGCCCGGTCTCCTTCATGTAGCGCAGTGCCGTCAGCGTGAACATGGTGGGCGGGCCGAGCACGCCGTACGGCAGCTCGAACTGGCCGATCAGCGAGTCGGGGCCGAGGGCCGGCCGGGGCGCGCCGACCCGCGACCGCCCGGACTCGCCGTGCGTGATGAGCACGGTGGTGCACATCCCGGCCCGGATGGCCGCCGCGGCGTGCCGCACGTGGAAGAGGAAGGACGAGCCGCCCACCCCGGTGCCGTCGAGCCAGGCCGGAGCGATCCCGAGCGCGTGGGCGATCTGGATCGGGCCGGGCACGCCGACGGTGGCGACGCCGTCGATGTCGTCCTTGGTCATCCCCGCGTCGGCGAGCGCGTTGCGCGCGGCCTGGAGGTGGAGCTGCGCGGTGGACATGTGGGGCAGCTTGCCGAGCTCGTCGGTCTCGGCCGCGCCCGCGATGACGATGTTCATCGGTTGGGACCCCCAGCGGGCTCGAAGAGGGGAACGTGCACGTCGCCGCGCTGCTCGAACACCACGCGCAGCTCCATGTCCAGGGGTAGGTTCTCCGGCGTGATCTCGACGCCCACGATGTTCGTCATCATGCGCACGCCCTCCTCCAGCTCCACGACCGCGATCGCGTACGGCCCCTCCTGCTCGAAGCCGGGAGCCGGGCGATGGCTGATCACGTACGAGTAGAGGGTCGCCCTGCCGCCGGAGGTCACCCATATGACGTCGTCCGAGCCGCAGTGCGGGCAGGCGGGCCGTGGATAGAAGTAGTGCCGCGAACAGGCGCTGCAGCGCTGGATCCGCAGGAGTCCCTCCGCCGTGCCGTCCCAGAACGGCTGGGTCTCCGGCGTCGGCTTCGGGACGGGTTTGTGCGATGCGGTCATCGTTCTCCTCCGAGGCGGAGTAAGTCTTAGAGTCGAATTCTAGAACTCCAATCTAGAGATGGCGAGGGTCCGTTGTCACGGGCTCGGGACGCCGTTGCCGCGCCGGCCTCGACCGGCCAGCAGATCGTCGAGGGACGGCACCGGCTCGGGAGCGCGCGGCCCCGGCTGGGCGAGCTGGACCAGGACCCCGTGCGCCTCCTTCGGGTGGAGGAAGACCTCGCGCCAGCGGGGTTCGGCGAGGTTGAGGCCGAACAGCCGATATCCGCGCTCGCGCAGCGCCGCCACGGCGGCCTCGATGTCGGTGACATGGAAGTTGAGGTGGTGGACCCCGCCTCTGCCGCGCGTGAGGTCGAAGAAGCTGTCGAAGAACGAGGACCCGGCCAGCGGCTCCATCAGCTCGATCTTGCTCCCGTTGGCGTAGCTGAGCTGGAGCGTCCGGTAGCCGTTCACCACGTTGTCGCCACCGCCGAGGTAGACGCCTCCCAGTAGGTCGCGGTAGATCGGCAGCAGGTCCCGGATGCGCGGCGCGGCGACGGCCGTGTGGTCGAAGGCCGCGTCCAGCCCGGCCAGCTCCTCGGCGATGTCCACCTCGTCCTCCTTCGATCGAAATCCTAGAATCTCATTCTAGTCATTCCGTGCCGAAGAAACACATGCTCACAGCCCCTTGACTCTGGGCGTGAGGAGGCGCAGCATTCGTGGAAATGAATTCTAGAGCTTGCTTCTAGAACTCATCGCTGGGACGGGGGACGACGAGAAAGGCGTGTCTATGGGCCTGTCCTACGTACGCGAGCTCGACGAGTACCCCACGGGTGCGCGTCGCATGAAGATCCTCACGATGGCCGTGCTGGCCGTCCTCATCGGCTCCTATGAGGCGCAGATCGCCCCCGTGGTCCCGCTGCTCCTGAAGGACCTCGACATCTCCCTCGCGACGTACGGTGCGGTGTCCGGGGCGGCGGCGGTCGCGGGGGCCGTCGCGTCGGCGCTCGGCGGCAGGCTCACCGACCGGATCGGCAGGGTGCGCCTGCTGGTCCCGCTGATGCTGCTGACCGCCGTGTGCTGCTTCGCCATGACGCTCGTCCACAGCTCAAGGGACCTGCTGATCGCCAGGATCGTGCTGGCCTTCGTCGACGGAGTGGCGATGGCGAGCACCGCGCCGCTGGTCCGCGACTTCTCGCCGCGCCTCGGCAGGGCCCAGGCGTTCGGCTTCTGGACCTGGGGCCCGGTGGGGGCCAACTTCCTCGCCGCCGCCGTCGCGGGTTGGACACTGCCGATCTTCGACGACTCCTGGCGGTCGCAGTTCGTCATCATGGGCTGCTTCTCGCTGGTCATCTCGATCGTCATCGCCTTCAACATCGCCGACCTGTCGCCCGAGCTGCGCGCGCAGATCCAGCACACCGAGCGCAAGGCCGCCGACGTCGTCGACCTGACCAGGCCGGCCAGGGTCTCCTCGCTGTTCGTGCGGCCCAACATCTGGGCCCACGTGGTCGGCATCTCGCTGTGGCTGGTGCTCTACATCACGCTCACGCTCTTCGGGCAGACCATGCTGGTCGGCGCCCTGGGCATCACGGCCGCCGAGGCGTCCACGATCATGGCGTGCTTCTGGAGCCTCAACCTGATCACGCTGATCGTCGCCGGCCGCGTCTCCGACCGCACCCAGCTGCGCAAGCCGATCACGCTCGTCGGCACCGTCGCGGCCGTGCTGGTCACCGCCTACCTGGCGTACATCCTCGGCGGCGAAGGCGTGTCCAGCGGCATGCTCATGATCGTCGGCGCGCTGCTCGGCGGCTCGCTCGGCGTGGCGTACGCCCCCTGGATGGCCAACTACTCCGAGGACGCCGAGGACGTCGACCCCCGGCTGCAGGGTACGGCATGGGGCCTGTTCGGCTTCCTCACCAAGGCGATCGCCGTGGTCGGCCTGCTGGTCATCCCGCACGTGGTCGAGGCCACGAGCTGGCAGACCTGGCTGGTGGTCTCGCTGGTGTGCCTGGCGCTGTTCGCGCCCGCCGTCCTCCTGTTCCACGGCCCCTGGCGGCGCGAGCGCGCCGCGACCGTGGACGGCCAGGAGGCCAGGGTCGCGGTGGCCGAATAGCGGTCAGGCCTGCGGGTAGCCGCCGAGGCCCTTGCCGAGCAGGCCGAAGACCCGTTCGACGTCCGCGCGGTGGGCGCGCCCGATCTCCTCGTCGGGCCCGCCCTCGCGGACCCGCTGCCGCAGCCGCCGGTAGAGCGCCCGCTGCGCGCCGACCAGCGTCGAGGCGACGATGCGGGGCAGCGGGTCGCCGGGCTCCGCGCCCGCCTCGGCCGCCAGCGCGTCGGCGAGCACCCGGGTGATCCGCTCGTTGACCTCGTGCATCTTCCGCTCCAAGGAGGGGTTGCCGCTGACGAGGTCGAAGAAGCTGCGCGGATGGACGAGGTCGCGCCGCATGCCCGGGATGAACCTGGTCTGCGCCAGGCACATCGCGCGGAAGGAGTCGAGGATGGAGAACCCGGCCGGGCGGTCGGTGACCGCCGCCAGCGACATGGCCTCCCGGTCCTCGGCCCGGTAGAAGACCAGGTCCTCCTTGGTCGGGAAGTGGTTGAACACCGTCTTCTTCGACACCTGCGCGGCCGCCGCGATCTCGTCCACGGTGACCTCGTCGAACCCCCGGGCCCGGAAGAGCGCGTTCGCGGTGTCGGCGATGAGCTGCCGGGTCTGGTTCTTCTTCAGCTCCCGCAGTCCGCCCGCTCTCATGGGCACAGCGTATCGGCCTTCCTTGGTTACACCTGGTGTACTGTTACACCAAGTGTAATTGATGGGGAGGCGGGATGACGCATCCGGCGGTGGAAACCACCGGCCTGGCCAAGCATTACGGCGACGTCGAGGCCGTACGCGGCATCGACCTGACCGTGCACAGAGGGGAGATCTTCGGCTTCCTCGGCCCGAACGGCGCCGGGAAGTCCACGACGATCAGCATGCTCTGCACCCTGACCACGCCCACGGCCGGCGCGGCGCGCGTGGCGGGCTACGACGTGGTGCACGAACGCGACAGCGTGCGGCGTTCCATCGGGCTGGTGTTCCAGGACCCGACGCTCGACGGCTATCTGACGGCGGAGCGCAACCTGCGTTTCCACGCCGAGCTGTACGGCGTGCCTCGCGCGGACGTCGGTCCGCGGCTGCGCGGAGTGCTCGAGATGGTGGGGCTGTGGGACAGGCGCGCGGCCAAGGTCGCGACGTTCTCGGGCGGCATGAGGCGGCGACTGGAGATCGCCCGCGGCCTGCTGCACTCGCCGCGGGTGCTGTTCCTCGACGAGCCCACCGTCGGCCTGGACCCGCAGACCAGGAGCTCCATCTGGTCCTACATCCGGGAGTTGAAGGAGGCCGAGGACATCACGGTCTTCCTGACCACGCACTACATGGACGAGGCCGAGCACTGCGACCGCATCGCCATCATGGACGGCGGCCGGATCATCGCGCTCGACACCCCCACCGCGCTGAAGGCCGGCGTCGGCAAGGACCGCGTCCAGATCCAGACCGACGACGGCGCGGCGGCCGTCGCCGTCCTGGACGAGCGGTTCGGCATCAAGGCCGTCGCGTCCCGCGACGTCGTCGTGTTCCAGGTGGAGGAGGGGGAGCGGTTCGTGCCGGAGCTGTTCTCCCGCTCGGGGCTGTCGATCCGGTCCGTCAGCGTGGCCAGGCCCAGCCTGGACGACGTCTTCATGTCCTACACCGGCCGGTCGATCCGCGACGCGGAGTCGTCCGGCGGCGCGCGCGGCCCGGCCGCGCTCGCCGCGGCGCGAGGAGGCCGGCGATGACGCTGCCCATCACGGCGGTCCGGGTGCCGGGGCGCAGCGCGATGAGCGAGCTGCGCGCCGTCAAGGTGGTCTGGCAGCGCGAGATCATCCGCTTCTTCAACGGCCCGCTGCGCATCCTCACCTCTCTCGTGCAGCCGTTCCTGTTCCTGTTCGTCCTCGGCACCGGCCTGTCCCAGCTCACCTCGGGCGGCACCGGCGGGCTCGGCCTGCGGACCTTCCTCTATCCGGGCATCCTCGCCATGGCCGTCCTGTTCACCGCGATGTCCTCGGCCGCCTCGATCGTCTGGGACCGGGAGTTCGGCTTCCTGCGCGAGATGCTGGTCGCGCCGGTGTCCCGGGGGTCCATCGTCCTCGGCAAATGCCTGGGCGGGGCCACCGTCGCGGCCTTCCAGGGCCTCGTCGTCATCTGCATCGCGGGTCCCGTGGGCGTGCCGTACGCGCCGGGGCTGATGCTCGGCGTGTTCGGCATCCAGGTGCTGCTGGCCTTCACCATCACGGCCTTCGGGGTCGCGATGTCGGTGCGGGTCAAGCAGATGCAGTCGTTCATGGCGCTCAACCAGTTGCTGATCATGCCGTTGTACTTCATGTCGGGCGCGATGTTCCCCGCCTCGAACCTGCCCGTGTGGCTGACCGCGCTCAACCGGATCGACCCCCTCTCGTACGCCGTGGACCCCATCAGGCGGCTCGTCTTCGCGCACCTGGACCTGACGCCCGCCGTACGGGCCCGGCTCGCGCCGGGGCTGACGTGGGGCGGGTGGCACGTGCCCATCGCCGTCGAGGTGGCCGTCCTCGCCGTCCTCGGGCTCGCCCTGCTCGCGACCGCGATCGCCCAATTCGGTCGGGCCGACTGAGCGCAACGGCCGGCCGGGCCGGCTGAGCGGCACGGCCGGCAGGGCCGGCAAGCAGCACGGCACGGCTCGGCGGGAAGTTCCGACTATCGGAACGACCGGTTCTACTTTGCGTGTTCATTAAGTAACTTTCCGCAAGGGATACCGGCTCGCCGAGCGAGGAGGCCGTGCATGACCGCGGACACCGTGGACACGTCTGTCAAAGGGATCACCGGCGTCGGTGACACCGGCGGCGTCGCCGCCGTCACGAGCGCCGTCCGGGGACGGGTCGACGAGCTGCTGGCCGGTTTCCTCGACGCCCGGCGTCCCCCGGTCGGCGATCCGGACGTCGCCGAGGGCTACCGGCTGCTGCGCGAGTTCGTGGTCGAGGGCGGCAAGCGCATCAGGCCGCTGCTGTGCTACTGGGGCTGGCGGGGCGCGGGCGGCGATGAGCCGCACGAGGACCGGGCCGTCATCACCGGCGCGGCGCTGGAGCTCTATCACGCCGGTCTGCTCATCCACGACGACGTCATGGACGGCAGCGAGCTGCGCCGCGGGCGCCCGACCATCCACAGGGGGCTCGCCGGGACTCCGCGGTGGGAGGGGGCGGAGGCCTTCGGCCAGTCCGCGGCCATCCTGCTCGGCGTGCTCGCGCAGGCGTGGGCGGACGAACTGCTCGCGGACGCCGCCGCCGGCGATGTGCGGGGGCGGGCGGCGCGCGAGCTGTTCAACCGGATGCGCACGGAGGTCGTCACCGGGCAGTACCTCGACATCCTGGCGCACGCCCGCGCCGACGCGGACGTCGAACAGGCCCTGACGGTCATTCGCTACAAGACGGCCCGCTACACCGTGGAGCGCCCGCTGCAGATCGGTGCGGCCCTCGCCGGAGCCCCGCCCGCCCTGCTGGAGGCGTACTCCCGGTTCGGCCTGCCGCTCGGAGAGGCGTTCCAGCTGCGCGACGACGTCCTCGGCGTCTTCGGCGACCCCGCCGTCACCGGCAAGCCGGTCCTCGACGACCTGCGCGAGGGGAAGCGGACCGTGCTCATGGCGTACGCGTACGCGCGGGCGCGAGGGCCGGAACGGGACCTGCTGCGGACCTGGCACGGCAGCCCCGACCTGGACGAACGCCGGGCGGCCGAGCTCCGGCGGATCATCGTGGACACCGGCGCCCTCGGCGAGGTCGAGGACCTCATCGCCCTGCGGGCCGGGCAGGCGCTCGACGCGCTGCGCCACTGCGCGATCGCGCCGGAGGCGGCGCAGGCGCTCACGGTGCTCACCGAGCGGCTGACCCGTCGCGTCCGGTGAGGCGCGCGACCGGCAGACCGCCTCTTTCTTGACTCCCGCCGCCGGAACCGCTCCGGCCGCCTCCGCGCGGCCGTACGGGCGGCCGGCGATGCGGTGTGGCCCTGCCCAGGCCGGCAGGACCCTGATCTCTGCTCCCCCCTCCGCCGCTCGGCGACGAGCGTGTCCAGTCACCGAACAACCGGCCGCCGTGCCGATCACAGATGGGGTGATGTGCTGTGACCGAAAACACCATGCCGACCGACAACCGGTTGAGCCTCAGCACCAGGGCCGCGCGCAACCTGGCCACCACGACCAAGACGCCGCCGCAGATGCAGGAGATCACCTCCCGGCATCTGCTGCGCGTGCTGCCCTGGGTCGAGGCGGTGGGCGGCGCCTACCGGGTCAACCGGCGGCTGACCTACCAGATGGCCGACGGGCGGGTGACGTTCGTCTCGACCGGGGCGGACGTGCGGGTCATCTCCGCCGAGCTGTGCGAGCTTCCCGCCCTGCACGGCTTCGGCGACGCCGACGTGCTCGCCGCCATGGCCGACCTGTTCATCCAGCGGGAGTACGAGGCCGGCCAGGTCATCGCGCGGGCCGGCACCCCGATGGACGAGGTCGTGCTCCTCGCCCACGGCAAGGTCGACAGGCTCGGCGAGGGGGCGTACGGCAACGAGACGCGCCTCGGGGTGCTGGCCGACGGCGAGTACGTCGGCGAGCAGATGCTGGTGAACGCGGACGCGCGGTGGGAGTGGACGGTCAAGACCGTGACGCCGTGCACCGTGCTCGCGCTCGGCCGGGAGGAGTTCGAACGGCTGCTCACCCTGTCGGACGGCCTGCGTGAGCACGTGCAGGCCTACCGGGAGGACCCGGACCGGCCGGTGAACCGGTATGGGGAGGCGGAGATCGCTCTGGCGGCGGGGCATGTGGGTGAGGCGACGCTGCCGGGGACGTTCGTGGACTACGAGCTGGGGCCGCGTGAGTACGAGCTGAGTGTGGCGCAGACGATTTTGCGGGTGCACTCGCGGGTGGCGGATCTGTACAACGAGCCGATGAACCAGACCGAGCAGCAGTTGCGGCTGACGATCGAGGCGTTGCGGGAGCGTCAGGAGCACGAGCTGGTCAACAACCGCGACTTCGGCCTGCTGCACAACGCCGACCTCAAGCACCGCATCCACACCCGTTCCGGCCCGCCCACCCCCGACGACCTCGACGAGCTGCTCGCCACGGTCTGGAAGAACCCGAACGTCATGTTCGCCCACCCCAAGGCGATCGCGGCCTTCGCCCGCCAGTGCAACGCCCGGGGCATCTACCCGCAGACGGTGGAGTTCAACGGCCAGAAGGCGCCGGCCTGGCGCGGGGTGCCGATGCTGCCGTGCAGCAAGATCCCGGTCAACGACAAGGGCATCAGCTCGATCATGGTCATGCGCCTGGGGGAGAAGGACCAGGGCGTGGTCGGCCTGCGCCGCACCGGGCTGGTGGACGAGTACGAGCCCGGCCTGTCGGTGCGCTTCATGGGCATCGACGACAAGGCGATCATCTCCTACCTGGTCACCACCTACTACTCGGCGGCCGTCCTGGTGCCCGACGCCCTCGCCATCCTGGAGAGCGTCGAGGTCCTCTGATGTCCTCCTACCGGCTGCCGGACTTCTACCTCCCGTATCCGCCCCGGCTGAACCCGCATGTGGAGACCGCCCGGGCGCACACGCGGGGGTGGGCGGCGGACATGGGCATGCTCGACGACCCGGACATCTGGACCGAGGAGTCGCTCGAAGCGATGGACTACGGCCTGATGTGCGCCTACACCCATCCCGACTGCTCCGCCCCCGAACTGGACCTGGTCACGGACTGGTACGTGTGGGTCTTCTACTTCGACGACCACTTCCTGGAGACGTTCAAACGCAGCAGGGACCTGGACGGCGCCCAGGACTACCTGGACCGGCTCGACGCGTTCATGACGGACGACCCGCCCGAGCCGGCCAACCCCGTGGAGCGGGGCCTGGCCGACCTGTGGCCCCGGACCGTGCCCGCCATGTCGCAGGCGTGGCGGCGCCGGTTCGTCCGGGTCACCCGCGACCTGCTGCAGGAGTCGATGTGGGAGCTGTTCCACATCGAGCGCGAGGCCGTCTCCAACCCGATCGAGTACATCGAGGAACGCAGGAAGGTCGGCGGCGCCCCGTGGTCGGCCGCGCTGGTGGAGCACGCGGCCGGCGCGGAGTTGCCGGCCCGGCTGGCGGAGTCCCGGCCGATCCGGGTGCTGACGGAGTCGTTCGCCGACGCCGTGCACCTGCGCAACGACCTGTTCTCCTATGAGCGCGAGGTGCTGAAGGAGGGTGAGCTGTCCAACTGCGTCCTGGTCTGCGAGCGTTTCTTCGGCTGCGAGACCGCTCGGGCCGTGGAGATCACCAACGACCTGCTCACCTCCCGGCTGCACCAGTTCGAGCACGCCGCGCTGACCGAGCTGCCGGCGCTGTTCGCCGACGAAGGGGTCCTGCCGCCCGAGCAGGCGCTGGTCCTGAGCTACGTCAAGGGACTGCAGGACTGGCAGGCGGGAGGACACGCCTGGCACACCGCCTCCAGCCGATACACCAAGACGGCAGGAGGAAGCGGGTTCCTCGGGATGAACGTGGCCCGCGCCCACGTCACGGGCGCGGGCGGCCTGCGCAACCACACCCACCGGCCCTTCTCGGAGGCGGCGGTGCGGCTGCCGGAGCCGTACATGCCGTTCGAGGTGCGCGACAACCCGCACCTGGACGCGGCGCGCGCGGCGGACGTCGAATGGTGCGCCGCCATGGGCTTCTTCGACGGGGTCCCCGGCATCCCGGCGACCGCCGTGTGGAGCGAGCCGCAACTCGTCGGCTTCGACCTCGCCCTGTGCGCGTCCGGCATCAACCCGGACGCCACGGCCGACGAACTGGTCCTGGCCACCAACTGGCTGGCCTGGGGGACGTACGGCGACGACTACTATCCCCGGGTCTACGGGGCGGCGCGCGACCTGGTGGGCGCGAAGCTCGGCAACCGGCGGCTCAAGGAGTTCATGCCGCTGGACCTCGTCCCGCGCCTGGCTCCGATGACGGGGCTGGAACGCGGGCTGGCCGACCTGTGGCCGCGCACGGCAGGGCCGCTGCCCGAGGGCTCCCGCAGGGCCTTCCGCGTCGCCGTCGAGGAGATGATCGACAGCTGGGTGTGGGAGCTGGCCAACCAGGCCCAGCACCGCGTGCCCGATCCGGTCGACTACATCGAGATGCGGCGCAGGACGTTCGGCTCGCAGATGACGATGAGCCTGGCCAGGCTGGCGCCGGGCCGGGTCATCCCCACTGAGATCCACCGGACCCGCGAGTTCCTCGGCATGACCGACGCCGCGCAGGACTACGCGTGCCTGCTGAACGACCTGTTCTCCTACCGGAAGGAGGTCCAGTTCGAGGGGGAGCTGCACAACGCCGTCGTGGTGCTCGGCACCTTCCTCGACCACGCGCCCGACGAGGCGGTGACCGTGGTGGACGCGCTGATGACCAGCCGGATGAGACAGTTCGAGCACATCACCACCGTCGACCTGCCCGCCCTGCTCGACCGCATCGAGGCGGGGGAGACCGTGCGGGAGTCGGTCGGGGGATACGTGTCCGACCTGCGCAACTGGATGGCGGCGATCCTGCGCTGGCACCGGCGGTCCCGGCGCTACTTCGAGGAGGAGCTGCGCAGGGGGCCGGCGGCCCGGTGGTCCCAGGGCCCGACGGGCCTCGGCACGGCCACCGCACGCATCCTCTCCCTGGCGCCGCAGGCACACAGGGCGCCGGCGCTCGCGGCGCCGTCGGCTCACGGGGCGCCGTCGGTCACGGCGTCGTCCGTGACGGCGCCCGCTCTCACGCGGTCTGACCTCGCGGCGCCTGCTCATCCGCTTCCGGCGGGGGCGCTATGACCGCGTCGCGCCTGACCCTGAGCACGGCCGCCGCGCGCAACCTGGCGACCACCACCAAGACGCCGCCGCAGATGCTGGAGATCACCCCTCGGCACCTGCTGCGGGTGCTCCCGTGGACCGAGGTCCAGGGCGGCGTCTACCGGGTCAACCGCCGGCTCACCTGCACGGTGGGGGACGGGCGGGTGAGCTTCGTCTCCACCGGGGCGCGGGTGCGGGTCATCCCGGCCGAGCTGGGCGAACTGCCGTCCCTGCACGGCTACGGCGACCTCGACATCCTCGGGGCGCTGGCGGACCGGTTCGTCCAGCACGACCTTGGCCCGGGCGAGCCGGTGCCGCCGGGACAGGTCGTGCTCGTCGCCCACGGCAAGATCGCACGCGTCGGCCCCGGACCGTACGGCGGCGAGGCCCTGCTCCAGGTCCTGGCCGACGGCGACCACCTGGGAGACCTGATCGGCGCGGCGGCCGCGCCCGCCAGGGCCCTCACCTCCTGCATTCTCCTCGTCCTCGACCGGTCGGCGCTGGACAACCTGACCGCGCTCTCGGGCGGCCTGCGCGAACATCTCGCCCGTCCTCCCGCCGCACGGCCGGTGAACCGGTATGGGGAGGCGGAGATCGCTCTGGCGGCGGGGCATGTGGGTGAGGCGACGCTGCCGGGGACGTTCGTGGACTACGAGCTGGGGCCGCGTGAGTACGAGCTGAGTGTGGCGCAGACGATTTTGCGGGTGCACTCGCGGGTGGCGGATCTGTACAACGAGCCGATGAACCAGACCGAGCAGCAGTTGCGGCTGACGATCGAGGCGTTGCGGGAGCGTCAGGAGCACGAGCTGGTCAACAACCGCGACTTCGGCCTGCTGCACAACGCCGACCTCAAGCACCGCATCCACACCCGTTCCGGCCCGCCCACCCCCGACGACCTCGACGAGCTGCTCGCCCGCCGGCGCAGTTCGCACTACTTCCTCGCCCATCCCCGGGCCATAGCCGCCTTCGGACGGCAGTGCACCCGGCGCGGGCTGTATCCGGACGTCACCGAGGTGAACGGGGCGACGGTCATGGCGTGGCGCGGGGTGCCGATCCTGCCCTGCGACAAGATCCCGATCAGCGAGGGCGGGCTCAGCTCGATCATGGTGATGCGCACCGGGGCCGACAAACAGGGGGTCGTCGGCCTGCGCCGCACCGGGCTGACGGACGAGTACGAGCCCGGCCTGTCGGTGCGCTTCATGGGCGTCGACGACAAGGCGATCATCTCCTACCTGGTCACCACCTACTACTCGGCGGCCGTCCTGGTCCCCGACGCTCTCGGCGTACTGGAGAGCGTCGAGGTGAACTGAGAAACGCTTGCGGCCGGGGCGCTCCCCGAGAGCCCCGGCCGCAGGCGGCCCCTCGGCTCAGGCCAGCTCAAGACCGCCGTCCAGGGTGAGGACCTGGCCGGTGAGCCAGGTCGCGGCCGGATCGGCGAGGTGCAGGATCCACTCGGCAACCTCTCCGGGCTCACCACGCCTGCCAAGGGGGATGCGGCGGGCCTCGTCCTGCTTGGTCTGCTCGACGACGGCCGCGGGAAGACCGGCGGCGGTGAGTGCCTCACTCTCGGTCGGTCCGGGGGCCAGGGCGTTGACCCGGATGCCGTCCCCGGCGAGCTCCAGCGCCCAACTGCGGGTGAGCTGCTCGATCGCGGCTTTCGACGCGGCGTAATGCGCCGCGCCGGGCAGCGGGCGGTGGCCGTACGTGCTCGAGATGTTGACGATCGACCCGCGTGTTTCGCGCAGGTGGGGCAGCACCGCCCGGGCGAGCAGGCTGGGCGCGGTGACGTTGAGGTCGAACAGGTCGGTGACGCGCGCCGCCGTCGTTTCGGCCAGCGGCATGACCGCGGTCGCGCCGGCGTTGTTGACCAGCACGTCCACCCGGCCCCAGCGGCCGGCGGCCGCACGCGCGATCGTCTCGGGCGCATCCGCGGCACGCAGGTCCGCGGCGAGCACGTCGATGCCCGGATGCTGCCGGGCGGTCTCCTCGAGGGCGTGTGCGCGGCGGCCCACCCCGAGGACCCGCGCTCCCGCCCGGGCGAAGGCGAGGGCGGCGGCGCGTCCGATGCCCGAGCCCGCACCGGTGACGACGACGACCCGGCCGGCGAAGCGGCCGTCAGCGTGTCCAGTCAACGCGACTCCCGTGTTCGATGTTCGATGAACAACGAACAAGCTACCATTGGCCCATGAAGCAGGCGCACCACCCCGAACTGGACGAGATCTCGCTCACCGCGGTCATGGCGGCGCTGAGCGATCCGATCCGGGTCGGCCTGGTCCGGCTGCTGGCCGACGGCCGGGAGCGTGGATGGGGGGAGCTGCGGGCCCCCGTCGCCAAGTCGACGCTCAGCCATCACCTGCGGGTCCTGCGCGACGCCGGGATCACGCGCACCCGTCAGGAGGGCACCCGCTGCTTCGTCGTGCTCCGCCGCGACGACCTGGAGACCCGCTTCCCCGGCCTGCTCGCCCCCGTGCTGGCCGCGGCCGAATGCGACGGGGTCGGCCGCCAGGTCGAGCTGGCGGCCTCGGCGTAGCAACCGCGTTCTCCCCTCATGCGCGGCGCGGCGCGGCTAAGGTGACCGCTGGCCGATCAAGATGTGCTTCGAGCGTCGCGGGGTGGGGTTGTTCGTACCGTTGGATCGCGCCCGCCGAGCGGAGGCGGCCTCCGCCCTGGGCAGCCTGGAACGCGGGATGGAGATCCTCCTGTGCCTGGCCGCCGGCATGCGGCCGATGAACCTGACCCAGGTGCACAGGTCCACCGGGTTCTCCAAGACCACCACTCATCGCCTGCTCGGGACCCTGCAGCGGCGGGGCCTGGTCACGCGTACGGGCGGCGACTACACGGTCGGCGGACGCCTCGTCGACCTCGTGGCGCCGCGCGGCTGGGCGGTCCAGGGCCGTCGCCTGCCCGGCTCACGCAGGGCGGTCCTGCCGCATCTGCTCCAGCTCTACGAGGTGACCCGGCAGACGGTCAACCTGGCCGTGCCGGACGGGTCCGAGGTCGCGTACGTCGAGCGGTTGTACGGGCACAACCGGGTGAAGTCGCCGTCGGACGGCGTCGACCGGGCGCCGCTGCACTGCACGGCCACGGGCAAGGTGCTGCTCGCCTACGACGCCGGTCTGCGCGCCGCGTTCCTCGCCGCTCCGGCCCCGCGCCGGATGACCGGCCGTACGGTGACCGCGCCGGTCGCGCTGGAACGCGAGCTCGCGGCCGTCCGCGGCGAGGGCGTGGGGTACGCGCGGGAGGAGTTCGCCGAGGGGGTGTGCTGCGTCGCCGCGCCCGTCTTCGGCCCGGACGGCGGGGTGTGCATGGCCGTCGCGGTCGCCGCGCCGGTGGGGGCGGCGGCGCTGCCGCGCCTGGGCGCGGCCGTGCGCAGAACCGCCCACCAGATCACCGGCGCCCTCCTCCTGTGATCCCCGCTTGCGGGATTGGGGCCGCAGGGCTCGGGGAAGGCTCGATCGAGCCGAGCGGCGGGACCTGGGCCGCTCCGGCCGCCGGCGCCGCGGACCGGCGTAGCCGTCGTGGTCTCGGGGAGAGTCATGCGTCGAGAACCGTACGCGTCCCGCCTGATCGGCCGGGCCGGTCTCCTCGCCGTGTCGGTGACCGTGCTGCTCACGGCGTGCGGGACGCAGGAGCCGCAGACGCGGCCGGGACCTGCGGCCGCGGGCGGCCCGGTGTCCACCACGATCCCCGCGGACACGGATTCCACGGCCACGGTTTCCGCAGCGCCCTCGCCCAGCCCCTCGGTCGTCGCGGCCTCGGACCACCCGGACGCGTGCCGGAACGCCGACTGCGAGGTGGCGGTCCGCCAGGGAGACCGGTTGCGGCTCGACCGGAAGACCGGCCTCGACGCGATCACGATCGCCTCACTCGACCAGGGCGTTTTGCGGCTGCGCTTCGAGGCGGGCGCGGGCGCCTTCCACGTCGAGGGCATGAACACCGGCGTCAGCCAGAGCTGCGTCAACGGCCGCTGCCGGACGGAGGGCGGGCTGACGCTGGCGATGGGACGGCCCGGCAGAATCGGCGACATCCTCCTGCGGCTCGCGAGCGTGGCGCCCGACCACGCGGTGCTGGTCCTGTCGCCGGCGTGACCGTGACCGGCGCGCCCGGCTCGGCTGTCCCGACTTCGGAAATCCCCAGCCTCCGTTAACCGCGAGGCCACCACGCCTCCCTACGGTCGCGGCCATGGCATGGAAGAGCAGGGTCAACGCCGCCGTCGAAGGGATGACCGGTTACGTCATCACGCGAGCCCGGCCACGGGCCATACCCGCCGCGGAGCCGAGAGACGAGCCACGCCCGCCCGCGGATCCGGCCGCCGACCGCCTGCTGCGCGCACCCGTCTTCGTGCTCTCACCGGTCAGGTCCGGCTCGACGCTCCTGCGCGTGCTGCTGAACAGCCACAGCAGGATCCACGCGCCGCACGAACTGCACGTCCGGCGGGTCGCCGTGACCCTCACCACCGATCCCGTACGGCAGGCCATGGAGGCGGCCGGCCACCGTACGAGCGACATCGAGCACATCCTGTGGGACCGCCTGCTGCACCGGGAGCTGGTCCGGAGCGGCAAGCAGGTCCTGGTGGACAAGACACCAAGCAACGTCTTCGCCTACCGCCGCATCACGACGTGCTGGCCGGATGCCCGGTTCGTCTTCCTCCTGCGCCACCCCGCGTCGATCGCCAGGTCGTGGCACGAGGCGGATCCGCGGGCGCGGCCGATGGACGAGGCCGTACAGCACACGCTGCAGTACATGCGCCACCTGGAGGAGGCCAGGCGGCGTCACGACGGCATCGACGTCCGCTACGAGCGGCTCGTCGACGACACCGAAGGCGAGCTGCGGCGACTGTGCGCCTGGCTCGGCGTGGAGTACGAGCCCGGGATGGTCCGGTACGGCGACAAGGACCACGGCGACTTCGTGAAGGGCATCGGCGACTGGCGCGACAAGATCCGGAGCGGGCGGGTCCAGCCGGGCCGTCCGCTGCCCGCCCCGGAGGAGGTGCCGGAGGCCCTGCGCGAGATCGCGGCCGCCTGGCGCTACCTGTGATTCCCGATCACCAGCGGAAACAGTGAATGCGATTGGCGTCACTTGGGCGCAACCGCGCGCCGAACACATTCGTGGAGCAGGGTGCGGCGCCGTTCGTGTACGTCTGAGGGCTCCTGGGCAGTCGCCGCATAGACGTTGCTGACCGGTGACCAGGCCATGGACATGGCGATGACCAGGGCCATCACGTCGAACGGGTCTCCCTGGCGCACTCGCCCAGCGGCTTGGGCTTCGGCGATGGCACGCAGCTTGTGATCGTCGAGGCGATCGTGGTCCTCCACGAGGTGGCCGGTTGGCCGGCGCTCCAGTCGCGCCCAAGTGGCCAGCCGGATGAGGTCGGGGCGGCGGAGATACTCGTCGTAGAGGCGTACGGCCCAGTCCGCGAGGTCGGCGGCGTCGATCGGGACGACGTTCACGATCCGCTCCAGCGAGCCGAAGAAGATCGTGTCGAAGAGCTTGTCCTTGTTGCCGAAGTAGGCGTAGAGCTGGGCCTTGTTGGTGCGCGCGGCGGACACGATCCGCTCGATGCGTGCCCCGGCGATGCCATGCTCGGCGAACTCCCGGGTAGCCACGTCGAGAATGCGCTGGTAGGTCGCGGCTCCGCGCGAGGTCACGGGTTGGTCCACCATGCCGCGACGCTACCAGACAGAACGGTTGGTTTGCTGAGGGGGCGGATGGCGCGTACTCTCCCAATAAACCGAACAGTCTGTTTAAGGAGAGTTGTTGTGCGGACCACGATCGGATGGTGGGCGGACGGCCCGGCGGCGACGCTGCGTCGGGCCCCGCTGGAGCGGCGCGACCTGCGCCCCGACGATCTCGCCGTGCGGATCGACTACTGCGGCGTCTGCCACAGCGACCTGCACGCGCTGCGCGACCACGACGGCGCGGCCGAGCATCCGTTGGTGCCGGGTCACGAGTTCACCGGCGTGGTGACCGAGACCGGGCCCGCGGTCACCCGCTTTCGCGTCGGCGACCGGGTCGCGGTCGGCAACATCGTCGATTCATGTGGCGAGTGCCCCATGTGTCGGGCCGGTCAGGAGAACTTCTGTTACGCCTTCCCGACCCTGACCTACGGCGGCACCGACCGGCAGGACGGATCGACCACCCTGGGGGGATTCTCCCGCGAGTACGTCGTCCGCGACCGGTTCGCCTACCCGCTTCCCCCCGGTCTGGACCCGGCGGCCGCCGCTCCCCTGCTCTGCGCCGGCGTCACAGTCTGGGAACCCCTGCACGCGCTGGGCGTGGGTCCCGGCAGCCGCGTCGCCGTGGCGGGGCTGGGCGGGCTGGGGCATCTCGCGGTCAAGATGGCGGTGGCGCTCGGCGCTACCGCATCGGTCATCAGCCGCTCACCCGACAAAGCAGACGACGCACGCCGGCTCGGCGCCCACGGCTTCATCGTGTCCACAGATCCGGAACAGCTGGCCTCGGCCCGAGACGGGTTCGATGTTGTCATCGACACCATCTCCACCTCGCACGACCTCAGCCCGTACTTGCGACTGGTCGCCTTGGACGGCACGCTCAGCCACATTGGGCATCTCGGACCCCTCACGGTGGAGACCATGGACCTGCTCGTGGGGCGCAAGAAACTCACCTCCGCGGGCAGCGGCGGCCGTCCCGCAACCGCCGCCATGCTGAATTTCTGCGCCGGCAAAGGCATCACCGCCGAGATCGAGCTGCTCCCCTCGTCGCAGGTCAACGAGGCCCTCGACCGCCTCCGCCGCAACGACGTCCGCTACCGTTTCGTACTCGACATGTCCGACCTGAGCTGAGCGGCCAGGGCCATAGCGCCTCAACCGGCGAGCGCATAATCCCCATCTGCGCCGTATGCGCCGCCTCGTGCCGGAGGCCCTGCGAGAGATCGCGGCCGCCTGGCGCTACCTGTGATTCCCGATCACCAGTGGAACCAGTGAATACGACGGCAACTGCTGCACACGAAGCAGGTGGCGTCGCGATTGGCCCAGTCGAGATTCATGAACGTCATGCCCGTCGTCTGGAGTTTCCACCGGCGCACCTCGAACAACTCGTTCTCGCACGTGTCGCATTTCAGATTGCGGCCGTTGGGGAGCGCGACCGGCTGCGGTTCGTCCATGCCTTTCATGCTATGTCGCGCATTGTAGGTTTCTCTGGCGATGCGATTGGGTGTCGTTGTTCCGGGAGCTCGACCGGATGAAACGGCCGTTACGGTGGCCGTTGTGGATGTCTATGGTGCGATCGCTTCGTTCGCCGCGATCGTGGCGCTGCTCACGCTGACGCCCGGTCTGGACACGGCGCTGATCCTGCGTACGTCGTTGCTCGCCGGCCGGAGGCCGGCCTGGGCCGTCGTGCTCGGCATTCAGCTCGGCACTCTGCTGTGGGGCCTGCTCACGGCAGCTGGCCTGTCGGCTCTCCTCACCGCCTCCCAGGTGGCGTACGAGGTGGTGCGGTGGGCCGGTGTGGCGTACCTGATCTGGATGGGCGGCAGGATGCTCTGGCACAGCCGTACGAGCGGGGCGGACGACGCGGCGCCGCCCGATCCGGCGGACGCCGGGTGGGGACGGGCGTTCCGGCGGGGCCTGCTGACCAACCTGCTCAACCCCAAGGTGGGTGCCTTCTACATCGCGGTGCTGCCCCAGTTCATGCCGCAGGGGGTGTCGCACGCGGTGATGGGCGTGCTGCTGGCGGGCGTCCACGTCTGCGAGGGGCTGGTGTGGAGCGCCGTGCTCATCGGGTTCACCGGGATCCTGCGCGGCTGGCTGCGCAGGCCGCCGGTCAAGCGTGCCCTGGACCGGCTCACCGGCCTCATCGTCATCGGGTTCGGTCTGCGCCTGGCGATCCAGCAGTCCTGATCTGCCCGTCGTAGGGGCCGACGCCGCACACTTCGGGAACGGAGGCGATCGGGATGTCCTCGGTGAGGGCGCGGACCAGCAGGGCCTCGACGCCGCGCAGCATCGCCTCGGCGGTGTCCTGGGGCAGGTAGGCGGTGTCCACGATGAGGCTGAGCTTCCCGGTGTCGGGGGCCGAGACGACCGTGAAGAACGCCTTGAACCGGACACCCGGCCAGGCGTTCGTCACGTACGTGCCGGTCCTCTCGGTGAGGCGGGCCACGTCCTCGTCGCGGTCGACGGGAGGCAGGCCCGGCCAGGTGCCGACGGTCCGCCTGTCGTTGAAGAACGCGTCGAGGTCGGGCTCCCGGCCGCGGCGGCGGCCGATCTCCTCGCGCATGGCCTGCATCTCGAACGGGTCGTAGTGCGCGTTGCGGTACGCCCTGAGCGCCCCGCGCTGCGCGGCCCGGCAGGCGGCGGCGAAGTCCGTGGCGGGCAGGTCGAGCACGAACAGGCCGTCCTGTTCCACGGTGCCGACCATCGCGCGGGTACGCGCGTCGCGGCGGTTGCTGTGCACGAGCTGCATGACCGCGCGCGGGCGGCCGCTCACGACGGCCAGCACGGTGGCGCAGGCGGCGAGCAGCACGCTGGTCGTGCTCATCGTCCAGCGCTCCGCCAGCCGCTGCGCCGCGACGGCGAGCGCCACCGACTCCATGCCGACCTCGATGAACCTCGGGTCGTCCGCGTCATGCGGCGGATGGTCGAACACGTCCAGCGGTCCGTCCGCCAGCACGGAGTGCCAGTAGCGGACGGACTTGGCCGAGCGGGCGGGGTACGGCTCCTCGCGCTCCGCGGCGGCCTGGTCCATCGGCTGCCACTCGGCTGGCGGCAGCTTCTCGCCGCGCAGCAGTGCCTTCCACTCCTCCGACAGCGTGTTGAGCGCCTGGAAGTCCACCGCCAGATGGGAGAAGGCGAGCGCCAGCGCCATCGGGCGGTCGTTCTTGACGACGACGGCGCCGCGCAGCGGCAGGTCGCGGTCGTGCGCGAAGGGCGTCCGGCCCAGCTCGCCCGCGACCCGCTCGGCGACCCGCAGCGCCGGGTCCTGTCCCGCGTCCACCAGGTCCACGGTCAGCTCGCCGCCGCGGCCGACCCGCTGCACGGGCCCTTCAGGAGTGAGGGCGAAGGTCGTCCGCAGGCTCTCGTGGCGTTCGAGCAGCACGCGCAGCGCCTCCAGGACGCTGCCGAGATCACGTCTGCCGTACACCGGGAGCACCCAGGGGCAGCTCAGGAAGGTCTGGCTGTCGCCCATCAGGTGGACCGCCCGCCACATCAGTCGCTGTCCCCAGGTCAGCGGCGCCTGGCCCTCCCGCGTGCCGCTGAACGCCACCGTCACCATGAGCCCGTCATCCCTTGGAAGGCCGGCTCGTCGGCGAGGCCGGTCTCCCCACTGTCACCGAAAAGTTTCGACACGATGCTCGCTCCATGATCGGCACGGGAATGCCAGTTGGTCCGGTTTTGGTCACACCGGAAGGCCGCCGTGCAACGGAAGAATAGGCAACGAGGGTGGAAGGGCGACAGTGAAAGTCGGAAGTCTTCTGCCGAAAGCTTTCGACAAGCTCTGGCGCAGCGCGCTCCGAAGCGGCGGCTACCTCTTGCCCGGCACGACGATCGTGATCTTGTTGCGGGCGGTGTCGATGCGGTTGGCGGGTGGCGCGCCGTCGGTCTCGTCGTCGCGGAGCATCGTCTCGCTCTGCCGCTGCTCCAGTTGCGCCCGCTTGCTGGAGAGGAAGGCCGCCGCGAACTCGTCGAATCCGGTGGCTGAGATGGACCGGCCGGACTTGCGGACCTTGGCCGCCCATCGCCACAGGCGTTCGAGCAGGGCCAGAAGAATCAGCGCGCACGCCAGCATCTCCATGATCCCGACCGTACCTCCCGTCCGCTCCGGTGTTCCTCGTTCTCGAGGATCCGGTCTGGCCCAGGGGGGCCGGGCAAGGCCGCAGAAAGAGATCGTTTGTCGGCCGGGCCTCGTACGATGTGGCCTATGACCAGGCACGGTTTCACATTCACGGCGGAAGGCCCGTTCGACTTCGGCGCCACATTGAGCTTCGTCGAGGACTGGCCGGCCACCAGCGGGCTGCCCTCCGACGGGCGGGCGCTGCGCTTCGCCTACTGCGCGGAGTCCGACTGGCTGCCGATCGGCGTGACCGTGACCGCCGCGCCCGAGGGGGTCGCCGTCGCCACGACGCGGGCCGCCGGGCCGCGGATCCGGGCCGAGGTGGCCCGCATCCTGTCCCTCGACGTGGACGGCTCCGGTTTCGCCGCGGTGGGCGAGGCCGATCCGGTGCTCGGCGACCTGCAGGGCAAGAGTCCCGGCCTGCGCCCGCTCTGCTTCTGGAGCCCCTGGGAGGCGGCGTGCTGGGCGGTGATCGTGCAGCGTACGTCGATGCTCGTCGCCGCCCGGCTCAAACAGCGCATCGCGGAGCGGTACGGCGCGAAGGTCGTCGTGGACGGGGAGACCTACACCGCCTTTCCTCCGCCCATGACGCTGCTGCAGGCCGGCGGTCTCGGCCTGCCCGCGCAGAAGGAGGAGTGGCTGCGCGGGCTGGCCCAGGCGGCGCTCGACGGCGTGCTCACCACCGAGCACCTGCGCGCGCTCGACCCCCAGGAGGCGCTGGCGGAGCTCCGTGCCCTGCCCGGCGTGGGGCCGTTCTCCGCCGGCCTGATCCTGATCCGCGGCGCGGGCGCGCCGGACGCGTTCCCGGGCGACGAGCCACGCCTGTTCGCGATCCTGCGCGAGGCGTACGGCCTGCCGGAGGACGCTCCGCCTGCCGCTTACCGGAAGGTGGCCGACGCGTGGCGGCCCTACCGCTCCTGGGCCTCCTTCCTCTTCCGCGCCTCCGGCTACGGAGTCGTGGCCGACGACAGGCCGCGGAACCGGTCGGCGCGAGGCCGCTGAACTCTCCGCGCGCGGCATCGGAAAAGACGATGAAAGGGCCGGGGGCCCTCCGTCACGCATCGGGACGCTGTCTTGTCTGAGCTGGTGTACGGCCGGATCGAGCCGGCCCCCGTCTCGGGGAGGAAGCCCGATGAGAACCGATCGCACGCGCGCTCACGACCGTGAGAACCCCGGCAAGAGCGGTCCGCCGCCGGAGTTCGACATGGTCGGCAGCGTGCAGGTGGCCCCGCCCGCGCCCGAGGGGGCCGAGGCGATGACGATCCTGGTCACGCTGCCGCCGGACAGCCCTGGCACGCCGCCTCACCGGCACTCCGGGCCCGCCTACGGGTTCGTGGTCAAGGGAGCCGTCGACTTCGAGCTCGAAGGCGAGCCCGCGCGGGTGGTCCGGGCCGGTGAGACGTTTTGGGAGCCCGGCGGGGACGTGATCCACTACCAGGACGGCAACCACCTCGCCGACGAGGAGTCGGTGTTCGTGGTGACGATGTTCTGCGCACCCGGCCAGCCGATGTTGACCGTGGTCGGCCCGGAGGAGCTGGAAGCCCGGCGAGACCGTCGGGCGCCGCGGTCATGACCCGGGTTTCGCTGACCGCACTCGCCCGTGACCTGCTCGCACTCGCCCGGAAGGCGGACACCGGTCGCAGTGCCACCACCGTGCACGGCGGGTACGACCGTTCGCTGCGGCAGACCGTGATGGCCTTGCGACAGGGCGAGCACATCCACGAACACGAGCATCCCGGCGAGGTCACGGTGCACGTGCTGTACGGTCGTGTGCGGCTCGTCGCCGGGCGCGACTCGTGGGACGGGCGGCCCGGCGATCTGCTGGCCATGCCCGAACGCCGCCACCGCGTGGAGGCCGTACAGGATTGCGCGTTCCTGTTCACCACCGCGCGCTGAGAACGAGGCGCGGTGAGAACGAGGCGCGGTGAGAGCGAGAAGGCGGGAACCGGCACCGGTTCCCGCCTTCGGCCTCCGCACGCCCGGCTCGCCGTTCCCGCGCATGCGCCACCGACGTGCGCCCGGGACATCGACGTGCGGCCGGGGCATCGACGCGCGGCCGGCACGCGTGGGTGCTCGTGAGCGCACGCACCGCCGGTTCGGCATCAGGGGCGTGACGAGCCGAAGAGCGCGCTCGCCGAGCTCGGCTCCCCACCGCGGCAGGCGTTCGTCAGCGCGACTCGGGTGGCACGTACTCGAAGGTGGGGCCGGCCGTGGTGCCGTCCACGTCGGGCATCAGCAACAGGGCTTCGGCCTGGGCCTTGACCGCGTACATCGTGCCGACGGCGGCCCCCAGCATCTTCGGCTCGCCGTCGAAGGCCTGCTCCAGCTGGTTCAACAGCGTGCAGTAGGTGCGGTTGAACTCGTCCTGCGCGGTGCGGATCGCGCTGCCCGGCGCGTGATCGGACAGCCGCGAATTGGGCCGCATCGGGCGCACGGCGGACGGGTCCACCGAGACCGGCTCACCGGTGGGCCCGGACTGCGGGGTGTCGCCGCGCCGGTAGCGCCGTCCGAGTTGGAGTTCCCTGAAGCGGTAGTAGTGGGCGACCTCGTCTCGGTCGGGGTGGAAGACGTCCTGGTCACCGTCCCAGACCTCGCCCCGGGCCGTACCCTCGCCCTGCTCGACGATCTCCTTCAGCGCCCCCAGCGCCGACTCCAGGTCCTCCACCGCGAACACCCACCCCGCGGTGTGCCGGAAATGGCTGCCGCTCACCTGGCGCGCGGGGTCGCCGCAGAAGACCTCCCGCTCGCCGAGCCGCTCGCACAGGTGGCGCAGGCCCTGTTCGATCGCGTCGTAGAACTGCCCGATCGTCTCGTAGCCGTCGCCTTCCGCCGGGGCGCCGGGCGGGGCCGGCCGTTCCAGGCGCAGGAACATCTCCAGGGCCTCCGGGCCGAACGGGAGCAACGACAGCTCCAGGTCGCTGTGGGGCAGCCGCCGGGGGTACGGCGGCAACATCTCCGGCGTGTCGAGGCGCGGCCGGCCGCCGACGGCGTTGAGCAGGTTCGCGGCCAGCGCCAGGTGCAGCATCTCCTCGGCGAAGACGCTGCCCACCACCTCTACGGCCTCCGGGTTGTGCTCCGGATCGAGGGAGTACAGCGCGCACAGGTATGGCGGCAACGTCGCATGTTCGAGTTCGACCGCCCATTGAAGGTGCTCACGCAGGCTGTCGAGGGTGTCGATCGGCGCCGGCCCGGCCGCGGCGACCGTTCCCTGCGGTTCCAGATCCTTCGTCAAAGTCCTACCTCTCCGGCGACAGTGGTGTTCGTGTCCATGACCGCCCGGCGGCCCGGGTCTGCGGCGCTCGCCGCACCGCGTGGTGCCGACCGGTCGCAGGCTAAGACCGGACAGCCGCCGGACTTGTGACAGCCGCCGTGAACGTCTTCGCGGTTCACGAGCTCCTCCTTCGAATTCGTCCGTTGACGGATGGTGTGGCATTTCGTACGTTCCGCGTAGGCCGCACCCCGGGCGACCCGGACGGAAGGGGTTGCAGTGACCGCCGAGCTGGATCCGAACGGGACCGAGCCCACCATCGGGCCCACTCTTGAGCCCGGCATGAGGCCGGGCATCGGGCCGGATATCGTGCCGGGGCCACTGGGCACGCCACCACCGGAGTTCGCCCGCAGACGCGAGTGCGGGCCGCTGGAGCCGGCGACCATGCCCAGTGGCGACCGCGTCCCGATGGCCGTCCGGTACGAGGACGTCCGGGCCCTGCTGGCCTCGCCGGCGTCCAGCCGCAACCTGCGTATCCCCGGACTGCCGCGGTTCGTGAGCGGCGTCGGCATCGACGACGACCCGGACGCGCTGATCAACCAGGATCCGCCGGAGCACACGCGCTACCGCCGGATCATGCAGGGCACCTTCACCCCGCGCCAGATCGAACCCTGGCGTCCTCGAATCGCGGCGACCGCCCGAGAGCTCCTCGACGGCCTGGGCGACCGCTTCGAGCTGGTCCAGGAGTACGCGCTGCGGCTGCCGGCCCACGTCATCTGCGAGATGCTCGGCGTGCCGATGGACCACTACGAGCGGTTCGTCCAGTGGACGGACATGTTCCTCACCACCTCCACGGCCACCGAGCAGGCGCGTTACGAGGGCTACGGCGACTTCATGGCCTACGCGGCCGAACTGGTCGCCCAGCATCGCCTCTCGCCGGGCGAGGACCTCATCGACCTGCTCATCCAGGCCAGGGACGCCGACGACCGGCTGTCGGAGGGCGAGCTCGTCAACACGGTCTTCTCACTGATCACGGCCGGGTACGAGACGACCGCCTCGATGATCGCCCGTGGCGTGTTCCGGTTGCTCCTCCACCCAGGCCAGTGGGACGAGCTGGTCGCGGACCCGAGCCTGACGGCCACCGCCGTCGAGGAGGTCCTGCGTTTCGACGGGCCGCCCGCCAGCGCCTTCATGCGCCGCATCACCGAGGACATCGACCTGCCCAGCGGCCCGCTGAGCGCGGGGACGGTCGTCATGCCCAACCTGAACGCGGCCAACCACGACCCGCAGGCGTTTCCCGAGCCCGGCCGGTTCGACATCCACCGTTTCACCCACCACCCTCCCAACCCGCATGTGGCATTCGGTTACGGCGCGCACCGCTGTCTGGCCGCCAGCCTCGCCAGGGTCGAGCTCACCGAGGCCGTCAGAGCCCTGGTCACCCGCCGGCCCGCTCTCCGCCTCACCGGCTCGCCCGAGTCGGTGACGTGGACCGACGGCCTGGTCCTCCGGCCGGTCGCCCTGCACGTCACCTCTGCGGCGGACGCCTGACCGAGCCGGGGCGGGGCCCGCCTGGGCCACGCGCAGCAGGCTTGACCGGTCAGGCACGACCTGGTTCGGGGCCGTACTACGCGGCGGGGTCGCCGGGCCGGAGGTCGTCTTCGAGCACCTCGACCGCGGCGAGCAGACCGCGCAGGCCGATCTCCTCGCGTTCGGCGTCTGCCGGGTCGAACAGCCAGTCGGTGACCGGCAGGCCGGCGGCGTCCTCAGGACGGCTGGACTCGACCTGAATCACCTCCGCCTCGACCTCGATTTCGAGCTCGTGCAGGAATTCGTTCTCGTCGCTCGGTGCGGCCATCGTTCCTCTCTCCGTGTCGTGTCTCCGTGTCGTGGGCGGACGGCTCGCCGGGGCGGGACGCGATGACCGCGGGGACCCGCGCGGCTCGGCTGGGGCAAGCGGCGCCGGTGGGACAGCGGCACCGGTGGGACAGCGGCGCGGCCGGTGACGGCGGTCATCGCGTGCGCGCCCTCGGGCATGAACGGCCTCGTCGGCCTACTTGCCGGTGGCGGAGCGGTCGAGCCAGTCGCGGTAGCCGATGATGCCGAGGGTGGCGTCGCCGATCGGGACCAGCGAGTGCTCGGTGAGCTCGCTGCCGAAGTAACGCGCGTGCGGGTCGGTGACCACCTCGCGCGGGTCGCCCCAGGCGGTCAGCGCCTGCCGGAAGAACTCGTCCATCCAGAACTGCTCGGGCCCGGCGATCTCGACCCTGCCGTTCAGCGGTGATCCCAGGGCGGTCCGGCGAACCGCCTCGGCGACGTCGTCGCCCGCGATGGGCTGGAAGAGCACATGCGCCATGTGCACCTTGCCGTCCACCGTGGCGTCGTCCGCGATGCCGCGGTCGAACTCGAAGAACTGGGTCGAGTGCACGAGCGAGAACGGGATCCCCGACTTCTCGATGAGCTGCTCCTGGGCGATCTTCGCCGCGAAGTAGCCGTTGTCCGGCATCCGCTCCGTTCCCACGATCGACACCGCGACATGGTGACCCACGCCCGCGTCCGCCTCGGCCGCGAGCAGGTTGCCCGTGGAGGTCTCGAAGAACTTCAGCACCGCGGTCCGCTCGAACGACGGCGAGTTCGACACGTCGACCACCACCTGCGCACCCACCAGCACCTCGGCGAGCCCCTCGCCGGTCAGGGTATTGACGCCGGTGTTCGGCGAGGCCGCCACCGCCTCGTGGCCCTGCTCGCCCAGCTTCTTCACCAGCTTCGACCCGATCAGGCCGGTGCCGCCGATAACGACGATCTTCATCGCGCTCTCTTTCTGTCCGCCGGGCCGCCTCGTTGCCACCCGGTCGCCAGCTAAGACCGGACAGCCCCCGAGGTTGTGACAGCAGCCGCAAAGTTCACGTCAACTCGTCACCGGTCACGTGAGAGGGGTCATGACGACGTGCTCGCCGTGCGGGACCCGGCGGCCGCCGACCAGATCGTGGCCGCGACCAGCAGAACGCAGACCGCCGCGATCGCCGCGACCGTGCCGGCGACGCCGACCCAGGGCGTCGCGAGCGGCAGCGACAGGACGATGACGACGCACGCCAGAACCGCGGCGGGGACCATGACGCGCTTTGCGACGACAAGCACGTGCACCGCCCACAGCAGGGCGAGACAGACCCCCACCGGTACGGCGACCGCGTAGCCGAGCGCCGGCGACGACGCCACGACGTCGTGCCCGTTCCGCTCCACCGCCACCTCGAGCCCGGCGCCGAGGGCCGCCAGAGCCGCGAAAATCCCATAGTGGCCGTATCCCCACAGGTAGGACCGATTACGGCGGTCGCTGAGACCGTCCCCGGCGGGCCCGAGGAAGTACAGCCACCACAGAGCGAACAGCAGGATGAGACCGGCGATCGCGATCACGACGAAGGAGCCGCCGACCGCGTCCGCCTCGAGTGCTCTTCCGACCCCTCTGCTCGCGGCCAGCACGCTCTCACCGAGCAGGATGATCGTGAACAGGCCGTAGCGCTCGGCGATGTGGTGCGGATGCCAGTGGGTGGCCATGGCCCGCTCCGCCCACCACGGCACCGCGAGCTCCAGGGCGGCCAGGCAGACGAAGAACGGCAGGCCGAAGGACGAGGGCAGGACTCCCGTCTCCACGAGGACGAGCCGCGACAGCCAGCCCATCTGCAGGAGGGCGATGCCACCGGCGTAGCGGAACGCGGTGCGGCGCCTCGCCGGGTCTTCGAGACCGGCCCGCAGCCACTGGGCGACGAGCCCGATTCTCATCACGAGGTAGCCCAGCGTGATGACTCCGTACTCGGAGCGGCTCGCCGCGGCGGGCACGCCGGCGGCGAGGACCAGCACGCCGGCCATCTGCACCATGGTCAGCAGCCGGTAGGCGACGTCGTCGGTGTCGTAGGACGAGGCGAACCAGGTGAAGTTCATCCACGCCCACCAGATCGCGAAGAACACCTGAAGGAACGGCACCAGCCCCGCCAGGCTGTGACCGTCGGCGATGTCGTGCGCGAACTGGGCGGTGACGGCCGCGACCGCGACGACGAAGGTGAGATCGAACAGCAGCTCAAGCTGACTCGAGACGCGGTGCGGCTCATCGATGGCGCGGGCGCTCATCCGTACCCGGATCCGGATCGTGGTGCCTGCTGGTGGCAAGGTCCTGCTCCTGTCGCTGCGCAACGTACGGTCGCCTCGAAGACAGGGCAGAGTATCCGATCTGTGACAACGCGGCGCCGAGACCGTGCGCGGTAGAAGAGCACGCGGCAGGGCGTCGGCGGGTCAGCGCGCGAGCCACTCCCGATAGGTGGTCGTGGCGATGACGGCGCCGTCCCCGGCGACGAGGGCGGAGCCCGGGGCGGCGGCGTACAAGCCGGCGCTGTCGTCGGTGACGACGGTGCGGCGGTCGCCACGGGCGGCGAGGGTGATCCTGCCCAGCTCGTCGAGCGCGAAGACCTCGGGGCCCGCGATGTCCAGCGTGCCTCGCAGCGGGACTCCCACGCTGACGTCGGCCACGGCCCGGGCGACGTCGTCGGCGGCCATGGGCTGCATGAGAGTGACCGGCAGGCGGACGGTGTGCTCGTCGGAGGTCCAGGACAGCACCGTGTCGATGAACTCGAAGAACTGCGTGGAACGCACGATCGAGTACGGCACCGGGCCTGCCTTGAGCAGGTCCTCCTGCAGCACCTTCGCCCGGTAGTAGACCGAGCCGGGCACCAGGTCGGCGCCCACGATCGACAGGATGACCGCGTGGCCGACGCCGGCCGCCTCGGCACCGGTCAGCAGGATGTCCATCGTCTTGCGGAAGAAGGCGGGCGAGGCGTCGTCGAAGCTCTGTGGCTTCGTCAGGTTGACGACGACGTCGGCGGCGGTCAGCGCCTCGGGCACGCCCCGGCCGGTGAGCAGGTCCACACCGGTGGACCTCGAGTGCGGCACCGCCTCGTGTCCACGCGCGTTCAGAATCTCGACCACCCGGGATCCGATGAGGCCGGTTCCCCCGATGACAGCGATCTTCATTTCCTGGCCTTCCTGGTGCTCGGACACGACGATACGTGCCGGCGGACCGGGTCTAGCCGGGGCCCTCGGTCACGCGGGCGATGGAACGGCCTCGCTCGTCGTCGGCATTGCCCACGCTCGACGGAGGGCCTGAGAAAGGGCGTGAGACACCCGCGCGCAATCGTTTGACGATTGCGCCGCCCTTTTCCCGCCCGAGCCTTCGGGACGTACGGCAGGCGTGTCGAGAGGTATCGCAAGTTGCTTGCGTTAACAATCGATGTCGCTTACGTTGAAGATCGGCAACGGAGCCGATATCGAGTGCGATTCCACGAGTGGCGTGGCCGTCAAGGCCGACGGCGGCGAGCCCGCGGCGCACGTGTACCGACGTTCCGGGTCGGGTGACCCACAGCTTCCAGTCCTGATTCGGCTGAGGTGCTCAGGGGTGTGATGGAGGACGTTGACGCAGTCCGGCTCCGTCCTGATCGTCCGCGCCGTCAGCGATTTCAAAGGGGCGTACCCCGAGGGCTGGGAGCGGCGGCATCGGACCAGTGACTCGGGTGCGAGGTCCCGCGCATACCGACGTCGCCGACGCGACCGATCAGTGAAAGGGCTACGCCGACTGCCGCTTCCGGCCTGCTCGGTGATCCGCGGCTTCCTCGCACCGTCGAGACCACGACGAGAACCCTGACACGCCGACGGCTGCACCCAGCGGTTCAGGCGAACAGGGCGAACGTGCGACGGACGGAGGTGCAGGCACAGAACCAACCGCTCATCCACCGACGATCCAGGTCGGCCAGTTCGGGGCCTGTCCACTGCCGACGATGAAGGAGTTTCGGTATGACGTTATGGAATGACGGCAGCGTGCGCCCCACGGGCGTGCGCCGGCTTTCGGCGGCGATCACCGCCGGAGTCATGGCGATGGCGGCGGTATCGCTCGCGCCGCCGCTGCCGGCGACGGCGGACACCCCGTGGCTGAACGTGTCCGAGGACGGCTACGCGTCGTTCAATGTCCCTGACGCCTACGTCCAGGCCAACGCGGGTCAGGTGTCACAGGTGGTCATCGAGGGCAACTTCGGTCCCTCCTTCGCCTGGGCGGAGTACGGTCTGACCCGCCGGGGCGACGTCTGGTCGGGGGCCCTCGGCCCGCTCAAGCCGGGCCTGTACTACTACCAGGTCACCGGTGACGACACCAAGAGCTTCAAGGATCCGACGAACGCCGCCGGCGTGGGCTCCAAGCCTCTCTGGAGCACCTTCTTGGTTCAGGGTGATTCGGCGCGCCTGCTGGCGGACGCGCCTCAGGGACAGGGCGGCAAGGTCGAGACCCTGACCTATGAGGTGAGGAAGAAGGAGCGGTCGGCGCTGGTCTGGACGCCGCCGGGCTACCAGGCCAAGGATCCCGGACCCAAGGCCCCTCCCGGTCCCGCGGGGCCCAAGGGTTACCCGGTGCTGTTCCTGCAGTCCGGCGCGGACAGGAGCGCCGGCGACTGGCTTGACCTCGGCCGGGCCAAGCAGATCCTCGACAACCTGTCGCTCCAGGGCTCGGTGGAGCCGATGGTGGTCGTGATCAGCGACGGTGACGGGCCGGCCGGGGACAAGGATCTGAAGGACCTGCGCAGGGCGGTCGGGGACAGGTACGACGTCCTGCGCGACCGGGCGCATCAGGCGATCGCGGGTGTGGGCGATGGCGGGACGCAGGCGCTGCGTGCCGCGTTGACCAGCCCGGGTCAGTTCGCCTACGCCGGCTCGT
>NZ_JBITJO010000006.1:0-569405 GCF_044460045.1 Microbispora rosea
TGATGCACGCCGCGGCGGAGGACACCGCCGCCGGCAGACTGGACGCCGGCGACGCCCCACGGGTCATCTCCGCGACGCTGCTCGCCGCCCTCACCACGCCCGGCACGGCCGTACCCACACCCGCCCCGTAACCACCGCCGTCACCGGCCCGCCCCCGGGCCGCACAAGCCGACGCCGCGAACACGCCGCGCGACTCGACCGGCCGATGGCCACCGCAGCCCGCTATGACCCTCGTCACACTCCACTAAATCGAACATCGATGTACGAGTTAGTGCTAGAGTAAAACTCGAACACAATTGTTCAGGTTAATCGAGGGTGGCGTCGCGCCCGGGATCGTCCGTGGACGCCCCCCGCGGCCACCCTCGCCGCACAAGGCTTCCTACCTGCAGGGAGGTGAATTTCCATGACCTCGATCGTCAAGGGCTGGTTTCCCGAGCTGGACGCGTGACCCAAGAAGTTGATCTCAGTCCGATCCGGGCATGAGATCGTCATGCCGGGTCCGGGGGCGGAACGCCTCTACAGTCGTGCCGCCCCCGGACCCGGTTTCAGCGCCCGCAGGCGCCTGCTGTGCCCGTTATGACAGGGAAAAGCGAATCTCCGCATGGCAGAACCCTCCTCCACCGCCGAAACCCAGGCCGAATCACAGGCCGAATCGCAGGACGGCTCACAGAACGGCTCAGCGGCCCTGCGAAGCCCAGCACGCGTCACAGCCGGATACGGCAGCGTGTTCGCGGTCAAAGAGTTCCGGGCGATTTTCGCGGCCCATGTTCTTTCCATGCTGGGCGGCGTCTTCGCCGACGCCTCGCTGGCCGTGCTGGTATTCCGGCGGACCGGTTCGGCACCGCTGACGGCGCTCGTCTTCGCCCTCGGCTTCCTGCCCTACGCCCTCAGCGGGATCCTGCTCTCCGGCGTCGCCGACCGATACCCCGCCCGCCGGGTGCTGGCGGCCTGCGACCTGCTCTCGGCCTGCTGCGTGGCGTCGATGACCGTTCCGGTGACTCCGCTCGCGATGCTGTTCGTCCTCCGCTTCGCCGTCTCGATGATGTCGCCGTTGTTCACCGGCACCCGGGCGGCGAGCCTGGCCGACATCCTGCCGGACGACCTGTACGTCCTGGGCCGCTCGCTCGTGCGCATGGCCTCGCAGGGATCGCAGATCGTCGGCTACGGACTCGGCGGGTTGGCCCTGGTGTGGCTGTCACCTCGCACCGCGCTTTACGTGACCGTCGGCACCTTTCTCGGTTCCGCGCTGCTCCTGCGTCTGGGCACCCGCGCCCGCCCGGCCCGGACGTCGGGGGGCGAGGCGATGATGCGGGCTTCGCTCGCCACCACCCGGCGGTTGCTCGGCGCCCCCCGGGTCCGCGCGCTGCTGCTCATGTGGTGGATCCCGCCGATGTTCTTCATCATGGCCGAAGGAACCGCCGCGCCTTTCGCGGACGCCGCGGGCGCGGGCTCGGTGGGGTTCGGGCTCTTCATGGCCGCGATGCCCGCGGGAACCGCGGTGGGCGAGGTGCTGGCCGGCACCCTGCTCGGGGCGGCCGCCCGCGAGCGGATCGCACTCCCGCTGGCAGCGGGGTCGATGCTGCCGATGGCCGCGTTCGCCGTCCACCCGCCGTTGTCGCTCGCGATCGCGCTCCTGCTGGTCACAGGGCTGTGCGCCGCCTACACGCTCGGCATGGACCAGTGGTTCGTGCAAGCGGTGCCCGCGACGATGCGGGGCGGCGCCATGTCCCTGCTGGGCGCCGGGCTCATGACCCTCCAGGGGCTCGGCGTGGCCGCGGGCGGCGCCGTCGCCGCGCTGGTTCCCCCGTACGCGGTGATCGGCGGAGCCGGCGTGGTCGGGACGGCCTGCGTGTTCGTCGTCCTGCGCTCGGTACGCGCGACGCGGGCGACGGCGACCACCCCGGCCTGACGCGTGCGGTCAGGAGCGGAGGTAGGCCAGCACGGCGAGGACGCGGCGGTGCTGGTCGCCGTCCTCGGCGTGCAGGCCGAGCTTGGTGAAGATGCCGCGGATGTGCTTTTCCACCGCGCCCTCGGTGACGACGAGGCGGCGGGCGATCGCGGGGTTCGACCTGCCCTCGGCCATCAGTGACAGGACCTCGCGCTCGCGCGGTGTCAGCGAGGCCAGCGGGTCGTCGCGCCGCCGCCGCACCATTAACTGGGCGACGACCTGGGGGTCGAAGACCGTCCCCCCGGCGGCGACCCGGCGCAGGCCGTCCATGAACTCCTCGACGTCGACCACGCGGTCCTTCAACAGGTAGCCGACCGCCCCGCGGGCGTCGGCCAGCAGGTCGTCGGCGTACGACACCTCGACGTACTGCGACAGGATCAGCACGGGAGCGCCGGGCACCTTCTCCCGCGCCTCGACGGCGGCGCGCAGGCCCTCGTCGGTAAACGTCGGCGGCATCCGCACGTCGACCACCGACACGTCGGGCCGGTGGGCGGCGACGGCCTCGACCAGGTCCTCCCCCGTGCCCGCGGTCGCGACGACCTCGCAGCCGAACTCCTCCAGCAGGCGGACGAGCCCCTCCCGGATGAGGACGGCGTCGTCGGCCACCACTACGCGCACGGAACCTCCGCCGTGATCAGTGTCGGCCCGCCCGCCGGCGACCGCACCGACAGCTCGCCGTCGACCGCCCGCAGCCGGTCGGCCAGGCCGGACAGGCCGTGTCCCTTGGCGACGTGTGCGCCGCCGACCCCATCATCCCCGATCGTGAGGATGAGCGTGTCACCGATCCTGGTCAGCCCGACCGAGCAGGACGTCGCCCTGCTGTGCTTGGCCACGTTCGTGAGCGACTCGGCGGTCACGAAGTAGACCGTGTTCTCGATGAGCGCGGGAAACCGCTCGGCCGTCTGGACGTCCAGCTCCACGGGCACCGTGCAGCGGCCCGCCAGGGCCGCGAGCGCCGGGGCGAGTCCGCGGTCGGCCAGGATCGGCGGGGCGATGCCGCGCGACAGCGCGCGCAGCTCGTCCAGGGTCTCCCGGGTGGCACTGATGGCCTTGCCGATCGTCTCGTGCGCGGCCGTGGCGTCCTTCTGCAGCTCCCGCTGGGCCCGCGACAGCTCCATGGCCAGGTGGACCAGGCGCTGCTGGGGTCCGTCGTGGATGTCGCGCTCCAGACGGCGCAGGGCGTCCGCCTCCGCGTGGGCGGCGGCGTGGCGGCCCTCGGTGAGGTCGTCGATGCGCTCCTGCAGCTCGGCGACGCCGGTCAGCAGCGCCCGGCCCAGGGACGCCTTGATCAGCGCGCAGGAACGGACGACGGGATAGAGCGTGAGCGCGAACACCACGCCCAGGAGCAGATAGAAGACGCTGTCGACGACGTAGCCCCGGCCGAGCCCGAGCAGTTCGGGAAGCCCGTGGTTGTCCGGGATGTTCGACAGGATCCAGCCGTACAGCGGGTAGGTCAGCCCGGTGAGCGTCACGGCCCACCAGGTGACGGTCACGCAGAACGCCACGATCGCGACGGGGAAGGCCAGCAGCGCGTGCAGCACGTCGAGCCAGGGCTGGCCTCCGGCGAGCGGGGTGACGGTCTTCCGGAACACGCCCGCCCCGGGCGGCGACGTGGGATAGCGCGGCCGGGGCACGTCCCTGCCCAGCACCGCGCGCATGCGGAGCCGTTCGACGTCACCCATGCCCCGGGCGATGAGGAGGGTGAGAGCGAGGACGGGCACACCCAGCCAGACCACCAGCAGGCCGGTGCCGGCCGACAGGCCGGCCACGGTGAGGCAGAACGTGATGATCGCGAGGGGGAACCCGACGAGGATATAGATCGTGTCGCCGCCGAGGCGGGAGAGGAGTCGGCGCATGTCCCCAACGCTATTGACTCGCCCGCCGCGGATCGATCCGGCGGACGGCAGTCCCGGGGGTAGGGCTTTCCCTACCCTCGCGACTCGGCCGCCTCGGCCAGGATCTTCAGCAGGTCCTCCGGGACGTCGCGCATGAGGTTGTGCCCGCCGTCCAGCGCGTACGTCGTCCACGCGGGGTCCTCGCGCAGCCGCTCGTACGTCGGGGTGAAGGGGGACGCTCCTTCCCAGCCCGCCGCGTACACGTAGATGCGGCGCCCGATGCGCGCCGGGTCGCCGGTGATCCGGAGCGGCTGGAGCAATGAGGCGATCGGGTGGGGGGTGGCCCGGGAGTCGAAGAACGGCAGCGGCCGTGTCGCGTAACCGGTCTCCACCACGTCCGCGTACCACTGCCGCTCCCGGTCGGAGACCAGGCTCCAGCAGGAGTCGCCGTCCGCCGGCACGACGGCGTCCAGGTAGACCAGACCGGCGACCCGGCCGGGCAGGCGGTCGGCGACCCCGGTGATCACCATCCCCCCGTAGCTGTGACCGACCAGCACAGCGCCCCGGACGTCCTCGGCCTCCAGCACCCCGGTCACGTCCCGGATGTGCGTGTCGAGGTTCACCGCGCCGTCCAGCAGGTGGGCGCGTTCGGCGAGGCCGGTCAACGTCAGCGGCACGGCCCGGTGCCCGAGGCGGCGCAGCCCCTCGCACAGCTCGTGGAAACACCAGCCTCCGTGGCACATGCCGGGGATCAGGACGAACGTGGTCATGGTGGGCCTCACTGTCGCGTGGACGCTTCCGCGTCGGGTGTCTTCTCGGCCGGACCCGCTCCGGCCCGGCGGGAGGGAGTCGCGCACGCCGCGATCAGGGCCGCGGCGGCGCACAGGATCGCGGTCCAGGCCAGGGCGGCGGCGGTCGAGGTGTGGTCGGCGACGAGCCCGGCGAGCCACGGCCCAGCGGTCTGCCCGGCCGCGAAGATCGTGGTGAACGCCGCCAGGGTGGCCGTCCAGTCGGCGGGCGGGGTGTACGCCTTGATGAGCGCGGTGACGGCGGCGGGCACGCCCATGAAGGTCGCCCCGTAGACGATCGCGGAGGCGAGGACGACCGGCGGCGCGGGCGCCGCCATCGCCAGCGCCGCGCCACCGCTCAGGAGGCCGAGCAGCACGGCCAGGGCCCGGGTGCCGGGCCATGCGGCAGTCGGACGGCTCCACAGCGCGGGCGCCGCCACCACGGCCAGGCCGAGCGCCGTCCAGGTGAGCATCACCTGCCCGAGCGGCGCGTGCCGGTCGGCCAGGTAGGCGGACAGGAAGGTGATGTAGGTGATGTAACCGGCGGCGAACAGCAGGTAGGCCAGCGCGATCCCCCACAGCGGCCGCACGTGGACGCGCCCGGCGGTGGCGGCTCGCGCCTCCCTGAACCGCGCCTCCTCCCCCGCCTGGACCTCCTCCCCGGACCGCGGCCCCTTCCCCGGCTGCGCCTTCTGGTCCGCCTGCAGCTCCTCCCCCGCCCGGGCGGCGGTCCAGCTCAGCAACGCCGCCAGTCCGGCGGCCACCCCTAGACCTGCCCAGGCCAGATGGAGATGGCCGCCCAGCGGCGGGATGCCGACGCCGCCGACCAGGATGCCCAGCCCGGTGCCCGCGAAATACACGGTGATGGGCGCTCCGGAGGCCGCGCGGGCGGCGAGGCGCGACGCGATGACGCCGCCGGTGACGAACACCGCCGCACCCGCCGCTCCGGCCGCGGCTCGCGCCGCGAGCAGCACCGGATAGGCGTCGCTCGCCGCCGTGACCGCCAGCGCCAGTGCGGTGAGGACCATGCCCCACCGGAAGGTGGCCGCCGTGCCCAGGCGGCGTACGGCGGCCGCGGTCACCAGCGCGCCGAGCAGGTAGCCCAGCCCGTTGGCGGTGCTCACCGCCCCGGCTTGGGCCAGGGACCAGTGCAGCTCGTCCCGCATCGCCGGCAGGAGCAGCCCGTACGCGAAGCGCGCCAGCCCGAGGGCCGACGCCGTGCCGAGAGCCAGCCGCGCCGCCTGCCGCGTCTGCCTGCGGGCCGGCGGGCCGACGGCGATGAGGTCGGACATGGGGGACTCCCAAAGATCGAACCGATCGGTACGATCTCGGAGCGTAGCAGTGGATCGAACCGGTCGGTACCATCTGGGTATGCCGGTTCCCAAGGGCTCGACGATCGACCCGGAGCGCACGCGCGCCGCCATACTGAAGGCGGCCACCCCCGTGCTGTACGAACGCGGGCTCGACGGCATCGGCGTCGCCGAGCTGTGCGCCCTCATCGGGGTGTCGAAGGAGACGCTCTATCGGCACTTCGGCACGAAGGACGGGCTCGTGGAGGCCATGCTCCAGGCCCGCAGCGAACGGGTGAGCCGCTGGCTGGCCGAGGCCGTCGCAGCGGCCGGGGACGACCCTCGCGACCAGCTCGCCGCGGTGTTCGACACGCTGGGCGAGTGGTATGAGGACCCGGTCTTCCGCGGCTGCGCGATGGTGAACGCGGCGGCCCAGCACCACATCGAGGCCGTGCGCGCCGTCACCGCGCGCCACCTCGGCCGCTATCTGGATCTGCTGACCGGCGTCGCCGAGCGCGCCGGAGCCGCCGACCCGCCCCTCCTGGCGCGTCAGTTGCTCATGCTGGTGGAGGGCGCCACCGTCGTCGCCGCGCACCACGGCGCGGCCGGCACGGGCGAGCAGGCCCGCCAGGCGGCGCTCGCCCTGCTGTCGGCCGCCGCCGGGAGCGGCGGCCGAGGCAGCGACGACTGAGGCGGCGGGCGACCGAGGCGGCGACGGCTGGGGCCCCGGACCGGCCCGGGGGTTACTTCTTCTTGCGCTTCTCGCGGATCTTCATCGTCACCTCGATCGGAGAGCCCGCGAAGCCGAACTCCTCACGGATGCGGCGCTCGAGGAATCGGCGGTAGGTCTCCTCCAGGAACGCCGAGGTGAACAGCACGAACTTCGGCGGTTCCGTGGACGCCTGGGTGGCGAACAGGATCTTCGGCTGCCGGCCGCCTCGCACCGGCGGCGGGGTGGCCTGCAGCAGCTCGGTCAAGAACTGGTTGAGCCGGGCCGTCGGCACCCGCGTGCCCCACGAGTCCAGGGCCCGCTCGATGGCAGGAGCCAGCTTCTCGACGTGGCGGCCCGTCTTCGCGGAGATGTTCACCCGCAGCGCCCAGGGCGTGCGGACGAGCTGCCGGTCGATCTCCTTCTCCAGGTAGTAGCGCCGGTCCTCGTCGACCATGTCCCACTTGTTGAACGCGACCACCATCGCCCGGCCCGACTCGATGACCAGGCCGATGATCCGCAGGTCCTGCTCGGTCAGCACCTCGGAGGCGTCGATCAGCACGACCGCGACCTCCGCCCGCTCCAGCGCGGCCCGCGTGCGCATCGCCGCGTAGAAGTCGGCGCCCTTCAGCTCGCGGTCGCGCCGCCGGATGCCGGCCGTGTCGATGAACCGGTACGTCGTGCCGGCCAGCTCGACCAGTTCGTCGACCGGGTCGCGGGTGGTGCCGGCCATCGGATCGACGAGCACCCGCTCCTCCCCGGCGAGCTTGTTGAGCAGCGACGACTTGCCCACGTTGGGCTTGCCCAGCAGGGCGATTCGGCGCGGGCCGCGCCGCTCGCCGAACGTCTGCGGCGGCGTCTCGGGCAGCGCGTCGAGCACCACGTCGAGCAGGTCGCCGCTGGCGCGGCCGTGCAGGGCCGAGACGGGATGCGGCTCGCCCAGGCCGAGCGACCACAGCCCGCTCGCCTCCAGCTCCATCTGCTGGTTGTCGACCTTGTTGGCGGCCAGCACGACCGGCTTGCCCGAACGGCGCAGGACCGCGCCGACGGCCTCGTCGGAGTCGGTGACCCCGACGCTCGCGTCCACCACGAACAGGATCACGTCGGCCAGCTCGGCCGCGATCTGCGCCTGCTCGGCGATGCGCAGCGCCATGCCGGTCGCGTCCGGGTCCCACCCGCCGGTGTCGACCAGCGTGAACCGCCGGCCCCGCCAGGTCGCCTCGTAGGTGACCCGGTCGCGGGTCACGCCTGGCACGTCCTCCACGACCGCCTCACGACGGCCGATGACGCGGTTGACCAGTGTCGACTTGCCGACGTTGGGGCGCCCCACCACGGCGACGACCGGCAGCGGGCCCGCGTCGGGCTCCCGCTCCGTCTCCTCACCGGAAAGCTCGGCGAGCTCGGCCTCGATCCAGCCGCCCTCGTCCTCGTCGTACTCCCCCGTCACGTCCATACCCTGCCTCATCGGCTGCTCTTCCCGTTCTCCCCGGCCTCCCGTGAGGCCTCCCGGCGGACCGCTTCCGGGGCCGGGCTCCGTTCGTACGACGCACCGCGTGGCCCACCCCCGGCGCGGCGGACGCGGCGCGGGAGGGGGTCAGGCGGGGCGGGCGGGCGTCAGGCCCGCTCCTTGACGAGCCGGAGCACCTCGGCGATCACCTCGTCCAGGTCCAGCGGCGTCGTGTCCAGTTCCACCGCGTCCGCGGCCTTCGCCAGCGGATCGGCCTTTCGCGTCGAGTCGAGCGCGTCGCGCCGGGCCATCGCGGATTTCTGCGCCTCCACCGTCGTGCCGTCCAGCTCCGCCGTACGGCGCAGGGCGCGGGCCTCGGCGTCCGCGGTGAGGTAGATCTTGACGGGCGCGTCCGGCGCGACCACGGTGCCGATGTCGCGGCCCTCGACCACGATCCCGCCACCGGGCAGGGACTCGGCGATGATCTCCCGCTGCAGGGTCACCAGCCGGTGGCGCACCTCGGGGACCGCGCTGACGGCCGACACAGCGCCGGTCACCTCGGGGCCGCGGATCGGCCCGTTGACGTCGACGCCGTCCACGGTGACGCCCGGCGCGTCGGGGTCGGTGCTCATCACCAGCACGGGCTCGGCGGACCTCGCGGCGATCGCGGCGGCGTCCTCCAGATTCACGCCCCGCTGGAGCATCCACCAGGTGACCGCGCGGTACATGGCGCCCGTGTCGAGGTATCGCAGGCCCAGCGCCCGCGCGACGCCTCGTGAGGCACTCGACTTGCCCGATCCCGAGGGACCGTCCATGGCGACGACCAGACCCGACACCGGCTCTCCTTCTCCCCTTCGAATCGTCGTCCCCGAGGCTACCGGGATACCGCCGGAAAGCATGCATCGGCGACGGGACGGGACCTCCCCCGCGATCGGATCACGTTCGCCGGCAGCCGCCCGCGAGACGGCCGTCAGGCGGTCTCCTCCGCGGCCTCCTCGGCGGTCTTCCCGGCGGTCCCGCCGAGGAGCCGGGTCGCCTGCGCCTCCTGGGCCAGGCGGCGCAGGGAGGCGAGCACGGGATCGCCGAGAGTGGTCCAGATCACGATCGCCTCGGCCATGGCGTGCAGGTCGCCCCGCCGGCTGATCGCCCGCACCTCCATGTCCGCCAGGTGCTCGGCGGTCTCGGCGTAGGTCTCCAGCAGGTCCAGGTAGTCGTCCTCGCCGAGGCGGCGCAGGGTCGCCAGCGCGTCCGCCAGCGTCCGCCTGGCCGGATTACCCGGCTTGACCTGCCAGCCCCGTCGCGCGATCAGCTCGTCGACCTGCGCGACGGCCTCGTCCCCGGCGTCGTCCCCGGCGTCGTCGCCCGCGCGTTCCCTGGGCGGGGTCAGCGCGTACTGCGCCTTGCCGAGCACGTCGAACTCCGAGATGCCGGAGGAGAAGATCAGAGCGAGCGCCTCGCGGGCCGAGGCCACCGGCAGCCCGCCGACCTCGACCAGCGCCCGGGCGAGCCGCAGCCGCCTCACGTGCTCCTCGCCGTAGCGCGCCTGGTTGGGGCCGGTCCGCTCTCCCTGCGGGACCAAGCCCTCCCGCATGTAGTACTTGATCGTGGGGATCGGGACCCCGGTCCGCCTGCTCAGCTCCGCGATCCGCATGTCCCTCTCCCTTGCCGCACTCTCCCAGGATAGGCCCGGGGCTTGCCCGCGCCCGCAGATATGGATAGCGTCACTATCGATTATTTATAGATAGTGACACTCTCCACTATCGGAAGGGGAGCCATGTTCGGCGCTCTGGGCCGCTCCGCGGTCCGTCACCGTCGCCTGATCCTGCTGGGCGCACTGCTGTTCACCGTGGTCGCGGGCGTGTGGGGCGCCGGCGTCTTCGGCCGCCTCGGCGGCGGCGCGGGCTTCGACGACCCGGGCAGCCCGTCCGCGCACGCCGACCGCCTGCTCGCCGGACCGCTGGGCCGGCACACGGCCGACGTCGTCGTGCTGTACGAAAGCGACCACCTCACCGTGGACGACCCCGCCTTCGCCGGGCCCGTACGCCGGGCCCTCGACGCGGTCCCCCGCGAGGACGTCGCACGGCTGGAGTCGCACTGGTCGACCGGCGCACCCGGCTTCGTGTCGCACGACCGGCACGCGACGTACGTCACCGTGCAGTTCCGCTCCTCCGACGACCAGGAGCGCGTACGGGCTCTGCGCGGCATCCGGGACAGGTTCGAGGTCCGGGGCCTGACCGTACGGTTCGGCGGCGTCACGGCGATGACCGACCAGGTCAACAGCACGATCGCGCGTGACATCGGTCTGGCCGAGGCGATCTCGGTTCCGATCCTGCTGGTCCTGCTGGCGGTGGTCTTCCGCAGCCTCCTGGCGGCGGCGCTTCCCCTGGTCGTCGGCGTGGTCGCCGCGCTCGGCACGATGGCGGTGCTGCGCCTGGTCACGCTGGTCGCCGACGTCTCGACGTTCGCCATCCAGGTCGTCACGGTGCTCGGCCTCGGTCTGGCGATCGACTACGCGCTGCTCGCGGTCACCCGGTTCAGGGAGGAGCTCGGCAGGGGCGGGTCCGTCGAGACGGCGGTGGAGCGCACAACGGCCACGGCGGGCCGCACGATCGCGTTCTCCGGCGCGGTCGTGGCGCTGTCGTTCGCGGGCCTCGCGGTGTTCCCCTCGCGGTTCCTGCAGTCGATGGCGTACGCGGGCGCCGCCACGGTCGTCCTGGCCGTGCTGACCTCCCTCACCGTGCTGCCCGCGCTGCTGGCGGCCATGGGACGCCGGGCCGGTGAGAAGGCGCTCGGCCGGCGGGCCGGCCGGAACGGATCCGGACACCCGGACGGCCGCGCCCGGCCCGCCGCCTCCGGCGAGCGGTGGTACCGCCTGGCCCACGCCGTCATGCGACGGCCCCGCGCGAGCGCGCTCGCCGTCGTCGCGGTGCTCATGGCACTGGGCCTGCCGTTCCTCGGCGTGAACTGGGCCAGGCCCGGCGACTGGGTGCTGCCCTCCGGCGCCGACGCGCGCGCCGTGACCCGGGAGCTGGCCGAGCGCTTCACCGCCGACCCCGCCAAGGTGGTGACGGCCGTCGTCGAGGCGCCACACGCCCTGAGCCGGGCGGCGCTCGACGGCTACGCCGCCCGCCTGGACGCCGTGTCCGGCGTGGAGGGCGCGTCCGTCACAGGGACCACCGGACCTCTCGCCAGGATCACCCTCGGCTACGCGATGGACCCGATGTCTCGCGAGGCCGTGCGGATGGTCGAGGACCTGCGGGCCGTGCCGTCTCCGGCCGGGGCCGTCGCGTCGTTCACGGGGATGCCCGCCTCACGGGTGGACATCGTGGACATGGTCGTCTCCCGCCTGCCGTGGATGGCGCTGTTCGTGGCCGTTGTGTCGGTCGCTCTGATGTTCCTGGCGTTCGGCTCGGTGATCCTGCCGATCAAGTCGGTGCTGCTGAACCTGTTGTCGTTGTCGGCGTCCTTCGGCGCCGTCAAGCTGATCTTCCAGGACGGCCGGCTGGCCGGGCTGCTCGGCTTCGAGCCCGTCGGGGCCGTCGACGTGAACTTCCCCGTGCTGATCGTCGCGATCGCCTTCGGGCTGGCGATGGACTACGAGATGTTCCTCCTGTCGCGCGTACGCGAGGAGCGCGAGCGCGGGGCCGATCCCGCGGAGGCGATGGCGCGCGGGCTGGCCCGGACGGCCGGGGTCGTCACCAGCGCCGCCCTCCTCGTCGCCGTGTCCGTCGCGGGCTTCGCCTTCAGCAGCGTGACGCTCATGAAGATGATCGGCGTCGGACTGGTGATCGCGGTCGCGGTGGACGCGACGATCGTGCGCGGCCTGCTGGTGCCGGCCACGATGCGGCTGCTCGGCGAACGGGCGTGGTGGGCGCCCCGGCCCCTCGCCCGATGGTGGCGGCGGCACGGCCTGCCGGAGCACCCTCCCGCGGCGCCGTCCCCGAGGGAGGCGGTCACCCGCCTCTGAGAACGGGCCAACCGCCCACCGGCGCCGCCCTCGTCCCGGGCCCCTGCGCATCCCGTGCGGCTTCCCCGGCGTGTTGACCTTGCCCCTGGGTGAAGCCCCAGCATCATCGGCACCGGCCACGGAGGCCGGGACGAGGAGGAGCGGTGCGGGAGCTGCTGACCATCGGGACGTTCGCACGGGCCGCCAGGCTGTCGCCCAAGGCGTTGCGGCTCTACGACGAGGCCGGGCTGCTACGGCCTGCCGCGGTGGACGGCGAGTCGGGTTACCGCTACTACGACCCGGCCCAGCTGGAGCGGGCCCGCCTGATCGCCCGGCTGCGGCGGCTCGGCATGCCGCTGGCGCGCATCCGGCGGGTGTGCGACCTGCCCGCGCAGGACGCGGCCGAGGAGGTGGCCGCCTATTGGCGGCAGGTCACCGCCGAGACCCGGTCCCGGGGCCGGCTCGCCTCCTTCCTCGTCGACCACCTGTCGGGAAGGGGCAGCACCGTGGAGGACGCCACGACGATGCTGGGGATCCGTTACGCCGCCCGGTCGGAGCCGGGGCCGGTGCGGACGAGCAACGAGGACATCGCGTACGCCGGCGAGCGGTTGCTGGCGGTGGCCGACGGGATGCGCGGCCCGGGCGGCGACCGCGCGAGCGCGGCGGCCGTCGGCGCGCTCAAGCGCCTGCAGACCCTGCCGGCGCCCGCCGAGGACCTGCTCGGCGTGATCGCCGACGCCGTCGGCGACGCCGAGCGGGCGATCCGGGACATCGCCGCCTCGACGCCCTCGGGAGAGGCGGTCACCACGCTGACCGCGCTCGTGTGGACCGGGTCGCGACCGGCACTGGTGCACATCGGCGACAGCCGGGCGTACCTGTTCCGCGGCGGAGGGCTGTTCCAGATCACCCACGACCACTCGTACGTCCAGTCGTTGATCGACGAGGGCCGGCTCACCCCGGAGGAGGCCGTCTCCCACCCGAGGCGCTCGCTTCTCGTCCGCGCGCTGACCGGCGCGGGGTCCTGCCTGCCCGACCTGTCGATGCGCGAGGCCGTCGCCGGCGACCGTTACCTGCTCTGCACGGACGGGCTGCCGGCTGTCGTGCCGGCCCGCGTCCTGCGTGAGACGCTCGCCGGCCCCGGCGGTCCGCAGCAGGTCGTCGACGAGCTGATCGACCTGGCGTACGCCGCCGGAGCCCCCGACAACGTGGCCTGTGTGGTCGCGGACGTGATAGCCGGCACTCCGGCGGATTCGGTGGCGGCGGACGCGGCGGCGGATTCCGAGGATCCCATGGCCGCCGGCGAGACCGGGGCCGCGCGATGAGCGCCACGACGGTGCGGCAGCCCCGCTCTGCCCCCCGTTCCCTCAGACCGGCCTCCGTCCGGGCCTTCACCGTCGACTGGCGGCCGCTGGCCATCCCGGCGTTCCGCCGGATGTGGGCCGCCTCGGTGATCTGTGCCGTGGGCGGGTCCTTCAGCGTGGTCGCGGTGCCGACGCAGTTGTTCACGGTCACCGGCTCGTCGGGGGCCGTGGGAGCCGCCGCGGGGGTGTCGTTCGCCGCGCTGATCGCGGCGGCGGTGTGGAGCGGCGCCCGCGCCGACGTGATGGACCGCCGGACGATGCTGCTGGCCGCCGATCTCGGCCTGGCGCTGACGTACGCGGCCCTGTGGCTCCAGGCGGTCCTGGGCGGCCGCTCCGTTCCCGTCCTGCTGGTGGCGGTGGCCTTCCAGGGGCTGACGTACGGGACGGTGCTGACGACGACGGGGACCACCGTGCCCCGGCTCGTCCCGGCCGAGCTGCTGCCCGCGGCCAACAGCCTCAGCTCGCTGGTCCGCTACGGCGGGTCGGTCCTGGGGCCGATGCTCGCCGGTGTGCTGGTCCCGGTCGTGGGGCTCGGCACGCTGTACCTGTTCGACGCCGTCACTCTGCTCGCCGTGGTGTGGGCCGTCGCCATGTTGCCGCCGCTGCCGCCGCTGCCGCCGCCTCCTGCGGCGGGCACGCAGGACGCGGCGAACGCGGCGGGCACCGCGGGCGCGGGGGGAACGGCGGGCGCGGGGGGAACAGCGGGCGCGGGGGGAACAGCGGGCGCGAGGGGCGGCGGTCGGGGCTCCTCGGCGGCCGGTTGGGGCTCCTCGGCGGCCGGCCGGATGCTTGCCGGGTTCCGCTACCTGGCGGCCGACAGGCTGCTCGTGGCGGTGCTGGCCGTGGACCTCGCGGCCATGGTCTTCGGCATGCCGTCGGCGCTGTTCCCCGAGCTGGCCCGTGACGTCTTCGGCGGCACGGCCGGGGGCGGCCCGGAGACGGGACTGCTCTACGCGGCCTACCCCGCCGGGGTCGTCGTGGCCGGGCTGCTGTCGGGCACGTTCACCCGTGCTCGACGCCATGGCGCCCTGGTGGCGGGCGCCGCCGTCGCCTGGGGAATCGCCGTCGTGCTCGTCGGCCTGGCCTCCGAGCTGTGGATCGCGCTGGCGGCGCTCGCGCTCGGCGGCGCGGTCAACTGCGTGCTGAGCGCCTTCCGCACCACGATCACGCAGGCGCGCACCGACGACGCCGTACGCGGGCGCGTACAGGGCGCGCTCACCGTCGTGCTCGTCGGAGGGCCGCAGATCGCGAACCTGCTGCACGCTTCCGCCAGCGCGCACTTACACGACCTCACCGGCGCGCACTTACACGACCTCACCAGCGCGCACCTGCACGACGCCGCCGCCGGCGGCGTGCTGTACGGCCCACGCCTCGTCATCTGCGCGGGCGGGCTGCTCACCGTGGTCACCGTGGGGGCGATCACCTGGGCGATCCCCGACCTGCGCCGCTACATCGCTCCCGCCCCGGCCCCCGCTCCCGCTCCAGAACCAGAACCAGAACCAGAACCAGGACCGGAGCCGGAGTCGGAGCCGGTGGTCGCCCGGACGTCACCGGCCCCCTCGGGAGACCGGGTCAGCTCGGCACCTGCCAGCCGCGCTCGCGCAGGCCTTCGGTGAGCGTCTCCGCCGCCTCCGGCCGGACGTACAGCTCGGCCGCGCCGAGCTCCAACCCGGTGGCGTGCTCCAGGCGGATGTCCTCGATGTTGACGCCCGTCTCGCCCGCGGCCTGGACCAGGCGGGCCAGCTCGCCCGGACGGTCGCCGATGAGCACCTGGACCACCGCGTACGTGCGCGCCGGGCCGCCGTGCTTGCCGGGGATCCTGCCGGTCCCCCGCACACCGCGCGACAGGAGGTCGGTGACCTGCCCCATGGCCGCGCCGTCGCCCGCCAGCGCGCGCAGCGAGCCGGCGGCGGCGCTCAGGTCGGCCACGAGCGCCTCCAGCACCTCGGCGACGGGCAGCGCGTTGCCCTCGAGGATGCCGGTCCACAGCGCGGGGTCGCTGGCGGCGATGCGGGTCACGTCGCGCACGCCCTGCCCCGACAGCCCGAGGGCCGTCTCCGACGCCTCCGCCAGCCGGGCCGCCACCGCGGCGGCCGTCACGTGCGGGGCGTGCGAGACGACCGCGACGGCGCGATCGTGCTCGGTCGCGTCCAGCCGCACGGCGTTGCCGCCGCACAGCGAGATCAGCCGCTCCACCGCGTCAACCGCCCGCGGGGACGCCTCGTCCGTCGGGCAGTACGCCCAGGGACGGCCGAGGAACAGGTCGGCGCGGGCCGCCGCCGGGCCGGACCGCTCGCGGCCCGCCAGCGGATGCCCCGCGACGTAGGTCGTCAGATCGCAGCCAAGCTGGGCGGCCTGAGCCAGCGGGAGCGCCTTCACGCTCGCCACGTCGGTGTAGAAGCGGGCGCTGTCGCGCTTTTGCAGGTCGAGCAGTTGCTGCGCGACGAACTGGGGCGGCACGGCGACGACCGCGAGATCCACCCGCTGCTCGCCGGTCCAGTCCTCCCCCGCACCCAGCTCCCGCGCGAGCCGTACGGCTCCCGCGTCCCGGTCGGCCAGGAAGACCCGCACGTCCCGCTGCCGCAGCGCCAGTGCGATCGACGTGCCGATGAGGCCCGTCCCGACAACGACCACACTGCCGATCTCGGCGTCCTCGATGGGAGTCATCGTGTTCTTCCTGCCATCGCCGGCTCAGGTGCGCTGTCCCGCGACGGATGTCTCGTGGGTGGATTGTGGGTTGGTCCGCCGGCTCCCGCCATGCCGGCGTGGTCCTGCCGGGTGACGTCTACCGGGAGATGCCCGACGGGCGACGCCTATGGGCAATGCTCACTGGGCGATGTCCACGCGCAGCGCCACGGCGCCGCGCAGGTACACGTGCTGGATCTCCTGCCGGGGGCGATCGGTCTGCACGTGGGCCATCAGCCGCACCACGTGCGGAAGCGCGCCCGGCACGTTGATCTCCGTCGCGCAGATGAGGGGCACGTCGTGGAACCCGAGCTTGCGCGCGGCCAGCGCGGGGAACTCGGCGGTGAGGTCGGGCGTGCACGTGAAGATCACGCTGATGACGTCGTCGGTCGTGAGGTGGTTGCGCCCCATCACCTCGGTCACCAGCTCGGTCGTCCCGGCGAGGATCGCGTCACGATCGTTGCCGTCGACCTGGATGGCTCCGCGAATCGCCCGCACCATGTCGTTCCCCTCTCGCTGGGCCGGACCGGTCTCCTGCGGAGACGAGCCCGGCCCATTTACGTGCTTAAGCCAATTCTGCCCGGCTTGCGGCTTTCGCCCGCCGCGCGGAAAGGCTACAGGCCGACCGCCGCGTACAGCTCACCGATCTCCTGCACGGTGAGCGTCCGGATGGTCCCCGGCTTGAGCCGGCCGAGCTTGACCGGGCCGAACTCGATGCGGGCCAGGTCGATCACCCGGTGCCCGACCACCTCCAGCATGCGCCGGACGATGTGCTTGCGGCCCTCGTGCAGGACGACCTCGACCAGCGCCTGCTGGCCGTGCTCCTGCACCACCCGGAACTCGTCCACCTTGGCCAGGCCGTCCTCCAGCTCCACGCCCTTGCGCAGCACCTTGTGCAGGTCGCGCGGGATCGGGCCGGGCACCTTGGCCCAGTACTTCTTCTGCACCCCGTAGCTCGGGTGGGTCAGCCGGTGGGCGAGCTCGCCGTCGTTCGTCAGCAGCAGCAGTCCCTCGGTCTCGGTGTCGAGACGCCCCACGTGGAACAGCCGGGGCGCGAGGTCCTGCACGTAATCGTTCAGGCACGGCCTGCCATCGGGGTCGTCCATCGTGCTCACCACGCCGATCGGCTTGTTGAGCGCGTAGTAGACGGTCTCCGAGGACGTCGGGATGCGCTTGCCGTCGACGTGGATGACCTGCTTGGCGGGATCGACGCGGGCGCCGAAACGGCGCACCGTCTGCCCGTCCACCGTCACCCGGCCGTCGCCGATCATCTCCTCGCAGGCGCGCCGGCTGGCCACCCCCGCCTGGGCGAGGACCTTCTGCAGCCGCTCCCCGTCCGGCACCTCCGTGGTGTCGCGCTCGTCGGTGTAGTCCTCGTCGTAGAAGTCCGGGTCGCGCAGCGGCTGGCGGGACGTCTTGAACGGGTTGCTCACCGGGCCGCTCGCACCGGGGCTCTTGAAGCCTCCCGAGGGCCGCCCCGCGCCGCGCGAGCCCGCGCCGGCTCCGCCGCCGGGCCGGCCGCGCCCGCCGCCCAGGCGGCCGATCGTCTGCACCTCGTCACGGCCCGTACGGCCCCTGCCGCCGCCGCGCGCCGCGCGGAAGTCACCGCCGCGTTCGGGCCGCCCGCTCCGAGCATCCCGCTCGCCACGTCCGCCGCGCCCATCGCTGTCGCCGCGTCCGCTCCGCGCATCCGTGCCGCCGCGTCCGCTCCGCGCATCCGTGCCGCCGCGTCCGCTCCGCGCATCCGTGCCGCCGCGTCCGCTCCAGGGCTGACGCTCACCACGTCCGCTCCGCGCGTCACGGTCGCCATGTCCGCCGCGCGCATCCCTGTCGCCGCGCTCGCTCCGCGCATCCGTGCCGCCGCGTCCGCTCCATGCCTCACGGTCGCCGCGTCCGCTCCACGTCCGGCGGTCGCCACGGTCCTCGTCACGGAAGGACGTACGCCTCGGCTCACGAGTCGACTCGTAACCGCCGTCGCGGTCACGCGACCGGTCCCGGCCGCCCTCCGGCCTGCCGTACCGGCCGCGCGAACCGGCCCCCTCCGTGCGGAACGGGGGACGGTCGGCGGAGAAGGTGTCCCTGCCACCGCGCTCCCGGCCCGCGCCGCGATCACGGTCGAAGTCACGTGCGCCGCCACGGCCGCCGTCGCGATCGAAGCCGCGACCGCCGTCACGGTTGAACCCGCGGCCGCCCTCACGGTCGAACCCGCGGCCACCGTCACGGCCGCCCTCGGGCTTGCCGTACCCGCCGCGAGAGCCGCCCCGCTCGGCGCGGAACGGAGCCCGCGCGTCGTCGCGATACCGCTCGCCGCCGGAGCGCGCGTCGCGGCGACCTGTGTCACCGTAACGGCCGGTGTCACCGGAACGGCCGCGGAACCGGTCGTCACGGGCGTCGCCTGTGCGGCGGTCGCCGTACCGGTCGCCGCGCGGGGCGTCCTCGTCGCGATACCGCCTGGAGTCCGGCCTGTCGGACCGGGAGTCCGACCTCGATCCGGACCTGGAGTCGAAACCGTACCCGGACCCGGAACCAGGGACGCGGGAACCGCCGCGCCGGTCGCCCTGGGGGCGGAAGCCGCCGCCGGATCCGCCACGGGATCCACGCGGGCTCGCGCCCTGCTGACCGGTGCTCCGGCTCCGACCGCGTCCCTCACCGGACGGGGTGCCACGCCTGTTGTCCACTACTTCTGCTCCTCAAGAATTTCCACGTCGTCCGGGAGGAACGGGGCGAGTTCGGGAAGCTCGTCGAGGCTCCGCAGCCCCAGTCTCTCCAGGAAGTAACTCGTCGTCCGGTAGAGCACTGCCTGGCTCTCCGGGTCGGTTCCGGCCTCTTCCACGAGGCCACGTGCGACCAGCGTCCGCATGACGCCGTCGCTGCTCACGCCGCGCACCGCCGCCACCCGGGCCCGGCTGACCGGCTGCCGGTAGGCGACCACGGCGAGGGTCTCCAGCGCGGCCTGCGTCAGCCGCGCCTGCTGGCCGTCCCTGACGAACCTCTCCACCAGCGCGGCGCATTCCGCCCTGGTGTAGAAGCGCCAGCCTCCGGCCACCTCTCGAAGGTCGAAACCCCGTCCGGCGGCCGTGTATTCCTCCGACAGCGCGCGGAGGGCGGCGGCGATCTCCACCGTCGGACGTTCGAGCACCTGCGCGAGGGTCACCTCGGCGACCGGTTCGTCCACCACCATCAGGATCGCTTCGAGGGCGGTGGTGAGCGTGAGCCCCAGCACGGGTGGCTCCGCCTCGGGCTCCCGGGCAGCGGAGGCCGGCTCCGGCGAACCGAGGCCGGATGACGCGAGCACGCCGCCGTCCTGCCCCGTCACAACGCCGGCGGAGCCGGAGAGGTCGTCGCCGGCACGGGGGGTGTCGCTCGCTTCCATCGCTCCTCGCTCGTCGTGCGGGTCATACATCCGCCAAGCCGTCCGGCGTGCTCGGTTCGGCGTCCCCGGTTTGGCGTCCTCGGTCGACGTGGCCGGATGGCCGGCCTCACTCGTCCCCTGCGGCCGCCGCCTCGGCGGGCCGTTCCTCGCGCCGGCCCTCGTCGTAGTCGTCACCGACCGTGACGTCGCCGTCGGCGGTTCCCGTCCAGGTGACGTACAGGTCACCGAGCGGTTCGACCTGTTCGAAGGAGACCGCGGCCTCCCTGAACAGCTCAAGGACGGCCAGGAAGCGGGCGACGATCTCGAACGTCCCCGCGCAGTCGGCGGTCAGCGCCCGGAAGGTCGCCGTGCGCAGCCGCCTCAGCCGCTCGACAAGAATAGCGGCTTGCTCCCTGACGCTGGCCAGCGGTTGGTAGATGTGCGAGACCGACACCGACGGCGGGGCCTTGGGAGTGAAGGCCCGCGCTGCGATCTTCGCGAGCTGCTCGGGCCCGATGCCGAGCACGAGTTCCGGCAGCAGGTCGGCGAAGCGCTTCTCCATCGGGACGGCGCGCGGGAAGCGCAGCGCCTCCTCCGCCATCCGGCCGGCGAAGATCTTCGCGACCTCCTTGTACGCCCGATACTGCAGCAGCCGCGCGAACAGCAGGTCGCGGGCCTCCAGCAGCGCGAGGTCCTCCTCGTCCTCCACCTCTCCGGTGGGCAGCAGCCGGGCCGCCTTGAGGTCGAGGAGGGTCGCCGCGACGAGCAGGAAGTGGCTCGTCTGATCGAGGTCCCACTCCGGGCCCCGCGACCGGATGTACGCGATGAACTCGTCGGTGACCTTGTGCAGGGACACCTCGGTGATGTCCAGCTTGTGCTTGGAGATCAAACCGAGCAGCAGGTCGAACGGCCCCTCGAAGACGTCCAGGTGCACCTGGAAGCCGCTCGGGGCGCTCTCCTCGCTTCCCTGGTCGGTCTCCTGGCCGGTCGTCACACCTGCCATTGTCCCCTACCGTCGCGGCCCGGCGGGCTCAGATGCGGGCGGGCCACCTGGCCAGCAGCTCGCGGGCCAGCTCGCGGTAGGCGGTGGCGCCCATCGAGCCGGGGTCGAACTGCGTGATCGGCTCCCCCGCCAGGGTGGCGTCTGGGAAACGCACCGTCCGGTTGATGACGGTGTGGAACACCTTGTCGCCGAAGCCCTGCATGATCGTCTGCAGCACCTCGCGGGCGTGCAGCGTACGGGGGTCGTACATGGTGGCGAGCAGGCCGTCGATCTCCAGGTTCTTGTTGAGCCGCTCCTGGACCTTGCCGATCGACTCCATCAGCAGCGCCACGCCGCGCAGCGCGAAGAACTCGCACTCCAGCGGGATCATCACGCTGTGCGCACAGGTCAGCGCGTTGACCGTCAGCAGGCCGAGGGACGGCTGGCAGTCGATCAGGCAGATGTCGTAGTGCGGCAGCAGGGGCTCCAGCGCCCGCTGCAGGGCGTATTCCCGCGCGACCTCGTTGACGAGCCGGATCTCCGCGCCCGACAGGAAGATGTTGCTCGGCAGGAGCTGCATGCCCTCGACGGTGGTGTCGATCAGCACGTCCTCGACCGTGACGTCGGGCTCCTCCATGATGAGGTCGTAGACCGTCGCCTCGAGCGGCCGGGGGTCGATGCCGAGACCGACCGACAGCGCGCCCTGCGGATCGAAGTCGACGAGCAGCACCCGCTGGCCGACCTCGGCGAGCGCGGCGCCCAGGTTGATCGTGGTCGTCGTCTTGCCGACGCCGCCCTTCTGGTTGACCATCGCGACGATGCGCGCGGGTCCGTGCGACTCCGGCGGGGTCGGCTCGGGGAACACCGGACGGGGACGGCCGGTAGGCCCGATCGCACCGGGAGCCCCCACCCACGTCCCCTCTGTGGTCGCAGTCACCTGTTGGTCCTCCCTGACGGCCTTAGAACCTGATCGAATCTAAAGGGTAGGCACGTGGTCGGCAAGGCGGCGCGCCAAAGGCCGCCGAGATGGGCCTTCTAATGCAACGCACGGGGATGCGCCGCCGCGTAGACCTCCCGGAGCTTGTCGACCGTCACAAGGGTGTACACCTGCGTGGTGGTCACCGAGGCGTGGCCGAGCAACTCCTGCACAACCCTAACGTCGGCGCCCCCGTCCAGGAGGTGGGTTGCGAACGAATGGCGCAACATGTGCGGTGATACACCGGAAAGTCCGGCTCGTTCCGCCGCCGCCTGCAGCACCTCCCAGGCGCCCTGCCGCGTGAGCCGCCCGCCCCGCGCGTTGAGGAACAGCGCGGGCGTCCCCCGGCCGTGCGCCGCCAGCCGGGGCCTGGCCCTGACCAGGTACGCGTCGAGCGCCTGGCGGGCGAAGCGGCCGAGCGGCACGATCCTGGCCCGCCCGCCCTTGCCGCGCAGCCGCACCTGGTCCTGGTCCCCGTCGTGGTCATAGTCCTCGTGAGCCGATCCCGTGGGCACGTCGTCCACCGCCAGTCCGACGGCCTCCGAGATCCGGGCGCCCGTGCCGTACAGGACCTCCAGCAGCGCGCGGTTGCGCAGGGCCAGGGGCGAGTCCTCCGGGCCGCAGGCCGCGATCAGCCGCTCGACCTCCGCGACGGTGATCGCCTTCGGGAGCCGCCGGAGCTGGCGCGGCGGGCGCACCTCGTGCGCGGGGTCGTGGCCGGCCACGCCCTCACGCAGGGCGAAGCGGTGCAGCCCGCGTACGGCCGACACGGCGCGGGCGGCCGAGCTGGCCACCAGCGCCGGGTGGTCCTCGTCGCCCTCCCGCAGCGCGGCGAGGAAGGCGACGACATCCGACTCGGCGACCTGCGCGAACGTCTCGAGCCCACGCGCCCGGAGATGCTCGACGTATCGGCGCAGGTCACGCCGGTAGGAGGCGAGCGTGTTGGCAGACAGCCCCCGCTCCACCGCCAGGTGGGCGAGGTAGCTGGACAGCACCGCCTCGGGCTCGCTCAGGACGTCTCCCTACGGGATCATGCCTCCGGCGCGTCGGCGGGACGAAGGCCCTTGAACCCGTCGGCGGAAGCAGCGTATGCGGCGAGGATACCGGCGACCGCAGGAGAATTGTGGATCATTCCGCTCAGGGCCTTGTCGACCGCCGCGCCCAGCGGAATCCAGACCGCCGGCATGTCGGTCTCCTCGTGGTGGCGCACGTACGTGTTCTCCTCGTCGGGGATCGGCTCCACATCGCGGGCCAGGAAGACCCGGATTCGCTCGTCCGACATGCCCGGGGAGGTACGCAGGTCGACCAGCGTGTGCCACGTACGCGCCCGGTAGGCGGCCTCCTCGGCGAGCTCGCGCGCCGCGCACTCGACCAGCGGCTCGCCCGGCACGTCGCGGATGCCGGCCGGCAGCTCCCACAGCAGGCGCCGCGCCGGATGCCGATACTGGCGGATCAGCAGCACCCGGTCCTCGTCGTCGAGGGCGAGCACCGCGACCGAGCCGGGGTGGACGACGTAGTCGCGGTCGGCGGTCACCCCGCCCGGCATCTCCACCGTGTCGGTGCGCACGCTGATGATCCGCCCCGCGAAGCGCTCGGCGGAGGCGACGACGTTCCAGTGCTCTTCGATGTCCTCGACGTTCACGGTGCTCTCCGCCGTGTTCTCCGCGGCGCTCTCCGCCGTGTTCTCCGCCGTCACTTGGCCCGCCCCGCCTTCGCCACGTTCTCGCGCCGGCCCGCGTACTCCAGGGCGGCCCCGACCAGCCCCTTGAACAGGGGGTGCGACCGGGTCGGGCGGGAACGGAACTCCGGGTGGGCCTGGGTGCCGATGAAGAACGGGTGCTGGTCGGTGGCGAGCTCGGCGTACTCGACGAGGCGGCCGTCGGGCGACAGGCCGGAGAACACCATGCCGACCTTCTCCAGCCGCTCCCGGTAGGAGTTGTTCACCTCGTAGCGGTGCCGGTGGCGCTCCTCCACCTTGGCCTTGCCGTACAGGCGGCGGGCCAGCGAGCCGTCCACGAGCTTGGCCGGGTAGAGGCCGAGCCGCATGGTGCCGCCCATGTCACGCTCACCGGCGACGACGTCCTTCTGGTCGGCCATCGTGGAGATGACCGGGTTGACGGTCTCGGAGTCGAACTCGGTGCTGTCGGCGTCCTCGATCCCGGCCAGGTTGCGGGCCGCGTCGATGACGATGCACTGCATGCCGAGGCAGATGCCGAGCAGCGGGACGCGCTGCTCACGCGCGTGCCGTACGGCGCCGACCTTGCCCTCGATGCCGCGCACGCCGAAGCCGCCGGGGATCAGCACGCCGTCGACGCCGTCCAGCTCGCGGGCCGCGCCCTCGGGGGTCTCGCAGTCGTCGCTCTTGACCCAGCGGATGTTGACGCGCGCGTCGTTGGCGAAGCCACCCGCGCGCAGCGCCTCGGTGACCGACAGGTACGCGTCCGGCAGGTCGATGTACTTGCCGACCAGCGCGATCGTGACCTCCTTGGCGGGCCGGTGGACCCGCCGCAGGAGCTGGTCCCACTCGGTCCACTCCACGTCGCGGAACGGCAGGCCGAGCCGGCGCACCACGTACGCGTCGAGTCCCTCGGCGTGCAGGACCTTCGGGATGTCGTAGATCGAGGCGGCGTCGACGGCGGAGACCACGGCGTCCTCGTCCACGTCGCACATCAGGCTGATCTTGCGCTTGAGCGAGGTCGTGATCGGCCGGTCCGAGCGGCAGACGATCGCGTCGGGCTGGATGCCGATGCTGCGCAGCGCGGCGACCGAGTGCTGCGTGGGCTTGGTCTTCAGCTCCCCGCTCGGGCCGATGTACGGCAGCAGGGAGACGTGCAGGAAGAAGACGTTGTCGCGGCCGACCTCGTGGCGTACCTGCCGGACGGCCTCCAGGAACGGCAGCGACTCGATGTCGCCGACCGTGCCGCCGACCTCGGTGATGACCACGTCGACGTCCGGGCCCGCCATACCGCGGATGCGGTCCTTGATCTCGTTGGTGATGTGCGGGATGACCTGGACGGTGTCGCCCAGGTACTCGCCGCGCCGCTCCTTGGCGATCACGTTCGAGTAGACCTGGCCGGTGGTGACGTTGGCGGAGCCGTGCAGCTCCGTGTCGAGGAAGCGCTCGTAGTGGCCGATGTCGAGGTCCGTCTCGGCCCCGTCGTCGGTGACGAACACCTCGCCGTGCTGGAAGGGGTTCATCGTGCCGGGGTCGACGTTCAGGTAGGGGTCGAGCTTCTGCATGGTGACGCGGAGGCCGCGAAGCTTGAGGAGGCGGCCGAGGCTGGAGGCCGTGAGTCCCTTGCCGAGACTGGAGGCGACGCCGCCGGTGACGAACAGATGCTTGGTTTGTGCGGCGCTGCGCAAGAAGAGCTCCCGTGGTCGATGTCGATCCGGCCGTCCGGATTGGACGCCGCGATGCCCACGGGCTCTCAGAATATCAAACGTCCGGCAACATTGGGCTTGCCACGTGCACTAACCCGCCATAGCGGACAAGCCGACCTAACGGTAACTTGTCGCGTTATGTCGTTCGTGAAGCGCGCCGTCGGCCGTCTGGTCCACCGGGGGTGGACCTACGTGCGGGAGGCCGCGGCGATCAGCCCGGCCGCCCCGGGCGGCTACCGGTTCCGCAGCATGGGCGAGGGAGTGTGCCTGTCCTTCCCCCAGGGCGCCATCTTCGGCGAACAGTGGATCGAGATCGGCCCGCACACGCTCGTCGGGGAGCGGGTGTCGATCTCGGCGGGCATGGGCCCCGGCGTGGACCTCGGGCCCGGCACGGTCGTACGGATCGGCCGGGGCTGCTCGATCGGCAGGGGCAGCCACATCGTCGGCCACCAGTCCATCGACATCGGCGACGACGTCTTCACCGGCCCCTACGTCTACATCACCGATCAGAACCACGTGTACGACGATCCCGAGACGCCCATCGGGCGGCAGTGGCCGCGCAACAAGCCCGTCTCCATCGGCTCGGGCTCGTGGATCGGCACCGGGGCGATCATCCTGCCGGGGACGCGCGTCGGCCGCCAGTCGGTGGTCGCCGGCGGCGCCGTCGTACGCGGAGAGTTCCCCGACCACTCGGTCATCGCCGGGGTCCCCGCCAAGGTCGTCCGGCGGCACTCCCCCGACCTCGGCTGGCACAGCCCCTCGGCCGCCCGCCTCACCTCTCCCCTGCCCACCGACCCCCGCGCCCGGCCCGAGCACGAGTCACGTACGGCCTAGCCGGACGCCGGCGCCCGCCCGAGCTTCGAACGAGTCGTCCACGACTACCGTTCGTGGCAGGATTGTCATGTCGAGTAATCACCCTAGGGAGAGGAGGGAGCGGATGACCGCGGCTTTCCCCGAGTGGTTCTATCCCGGTCCGCCGGGCGGATGGACCGCCGACATGCTCGACCATCTTCCCCCCGACGCCCCCGCACACGTCGAGCTGATCGATGGGTCCCTCATCATGATGTCCCCCCAGACCGCGTTCCACATGTTCGTGCTGAGGCTCTTGGAGAGAGAGCTCTCGCCTCCCCCGGGCCTCTGCGTCGTGCGCGAGATGAGTGTCACCCTGGGTCTGCGGCAGCGGCCGGAACCCGACCTCATGATCGTCGATCGCAGCGCGCTGCCCGACCTCAAGACGACGTCCTTCAAGCCGGAGAACGTCCATCTCGTCGTCGAGGTGGTGTCGCCCGAATCGGCGGACAGGGACAGGGTGACGAAGCCGATCAAGTATTCCAATGCCGGCATCAAATACCTCTGGCGGATCGAGCCTGAGGACGAGCAGGCGGTCGCGTACACGTTCGAGCTGGAGCCGAGCGTCAAGGCGTACGTGCCGACGGGCATCCACCGCAAGCGCCTCACGACCTACGTCGGCTTCGAGGTGGACATCGACCTGGACCTGAGCCGCTTCCTCGACTGATCCGGGCTGAAGAGCGCCGGCCGCGGGAGAGGGCGGCGACCGGCGGGTCAGCCTGGCGGGGCGGCCGCGCGGGCGCGACGGGCCGCCCGGTAACGCCGCACCCTGCGGATGAGCCGCCAGGCCACGAACGCCAGCACGGCCAGCGCCGCCACCACCAGGACGGGCAGGAAGATCGCGATCAGGCTCATGCCGAGCGAACCCACGTCCTCGACCGTGCTGACGACCGGCGCGCCCACGCCCGCCGTGGTGGCGTTCACCACCGGCCGCGCCGAGGCCTTGATCACGTGCACGGCGAGGGCGACCGCGATCCCCAGCAGCCAGCCGACGGCCGGATGCTCGGCCATCCAGGCCGAATTGTCGACCTGCGCCGCGGCCGCCGTGGCGCTGAAGACCACCCCGCCCGACGCGGGCCGCACCGCCGTCTGGATCATGTCGTTGACGTGGTCGACCACCGGCACCTTGTCGAGGACGAACTCGGCGACCAGCAGCACGGCGACGATCGCGAGAACCCAGGTGTCGGACAGCCAGGCGTACTCGGCCGGCAGGCGCACGGTGTCGGTGAGCCGCGCGAGCACGCCGACGAGCAGCAACGGGATGTACGCGTTGAGCCCGGCCGCGGTCGACAGTCCGAGCCCGGTGAGCGCCGCGAACATCAGCACCTCCTCCGCGGGACGATCCCGCCTTTCCATCAACGGACGGCCCCGGCGTCGTGTCCCCGGCTACTACCGCGAATCGGGCTCGCGACACCCGCGAGCATGAGAGTGGCCGCCGGTCCTGCCACGCTGCTCGCGCTGCGGGCGAGGCGGCGCGGTCCCGAGGCGCGTCAGCCCGGCGCGGCGGCGAGTTCGTCGATCGCCGCGGCGACGTCCTCCGCGCGGGCGCCGCGCTTCACCAGCGCGCCCAGGCGCTGCGCCTGCTCTGTCGTAGGGAGGAAACCGGCCAGCATGGCGGGCAGGAGCAGGCGCCTGGCGAGCATCTCGGAGGCGGAGATGCCCTCGGGACGCCGCACCACCGAGACGTTCACCCGGATCGCGTGCTCGTTGCCCGGTGGCACTCCGGGACGGTCGGTCTCCCTGGCGACGCAACGCATTCCGTGTGCCACGTCGCAGCGCGGGCACCCCGCCCTGCGTCCCAGCGGGCCGCCGCACTGGTCGCAGGTCAGGCGGTCGAGCGCGGCATCGACCACGCGCCAGTCATGCCGGTCCGGCTCGTCGGCCACCATCTCGGCGATCGTCCGCTCGTCGGTGGGCGTGACACGGTCGCCGAACTCGCGCAGAAGGAAGTCCCGCCAGCCCTCTTCCACGATGGCGTCGACCAGCTCCGCGCATCGCCGGCAAACGGGGGCGCCGCCGTACTCCCAGCCGCCACAGGACGGGCACCGCCGCGGCGGCCCGCCCACCGTGGATCGCATGATCACCTCCCGGGGGGGACGCCCCCGCGCGTCCGGCACACCGGCCGGTCGTCGCCGGGGACCTTGTGAGCGCTGACCCGCATGGCGACGTCACCCGCGGAGAAGGGCAGACCTCCGCTCCCGGCCGTCACCCGACGCGGTCGCCTTGCTCATGGGCCGATTCTGGCGGAGGGCCGGCGCGCGAACCAGACGTTTTTCCTGGGCTTGGCGGCGGTCTTCCCGGGCGTGGTGGGCCACTCCGCCAGAGCTCCCGCCGTCCCCGCCAGCGGCAGCATCAGCACGAAACGGGCGCCTACCGGCGAGTCCTCGATTCGCAGGGAGCCGTTGTGGGCGCGGGCGATGTCGCGAGAGATGGCGAGGCCGAGGCCGCTGCCGCCGGAATCCAGGCGACGCCCCTCGTCCAGGCGAACGAAAAGTTCGAAGACCCGCTCGCGGTCCGCCGGAGGAATGCCCGCCCCGTCGTCGGTGACCGTCACGACAGCCTGGCCGCCGACGGAGTCGACCGTCACCGTGACGGCGCTGACCGCGTGCCGCTGCGCGTTGCTCAGGAGGTTGCCGACCACTCGGGCCAGCCGGATCCGCGAGCCGCGGACTTGCACGTCGCCGGCCGCCTCGACGCGCACCGGCACCCCGGGGGCCAGGGCCGACACCTCCTCCGTCACCAGCGCGCCGAGCTCTATCAGCTCCGGTGCCGCCGTGTCGGCGCCGCGCAGCCGGGTCAGCACCAACAGGTCGTCGACGATCGCCTCGAGGCGGCCGGTGGCCCGCAAGGCTCCCTGGATGGTGTCACGTGGGTCGACGTCGTCGGGATAGAGGAGAGCCTCCTCCAATCGCGCCCGCAGGCCCGCGATCGGCGTCCTGAGCTCATGTGAGGTGGTGGAGGCGAACTGGCGCTCCCGCTCGACCGAGCGCAGGGTCCGGCTCATCGCCGCCCACGTCATCCAGGCCACCGAAATCAGGATCAGGACGCCGCCCGCCGCGATGGCGTACTCCAGATTGTGCGTGGCCAGGAGGGGCGGCTCGGCCGTGCCCGCGTAGACGACCGGCGAGTCGGGCGCGGGGGTGACCCGATTGGCCATGAGCATGACGCACCGGTCCCCCGCGGAGCACTCCATGCGCTTTTGCAGGCGATCGTCTGCTGGAGGCCGCAGCGTGCTGAGCGGCGGCATGCCCGCGGCCTGAGGGCTGGAGTCGACGACCCTGCCGCGGGCGTCCACGAGCTGGACGAGGGTGATGTCGGTGGGGGCGGGGATCGGATTCGGCACGGCGCCGTTGCGCGCCGCCGCGCTCCATCGTGCGGCGATCTGCTCGGCGGAGAAGAAGACGTCGTTCTGGATCCTGTAGCGGATCGCCAGATCGAGGCCGACGCCCCCCACGACCAGAGCCAGCAGCAGGAGCGCTGCCGCGGCGATCGTGGAGCGGGCTTTTATGGAGTGCGGGTTCACATCCGGTTTTCCCTCCCTGGTTCCGGCGATGGTTTCCGTCACGGGACGATCAGTTCTGCTCGTACCAACGCCGGATCACCTCGCCCGCCTGGGGCGCGCGACGGTTCGCCGCGGCCTGCACATCGGCCAGAGTCTGCGCGGCCAGCACTCGCCGCCACGCCATCTCGGCCTTGCGCATCGCGGTCGTAACTGCGCACGGGGCGCGGAACTGCCACTCCGGCCTCGCCGCCCCGGCCCCGCGCCGTCGGATCTCCGTGCACTGGAACGCCTCGGCAGGTCCGTCGATCGCCGTCACGACCTCCATGACCGTGATCTCCTCGAGGGGCCGCGCCAGCCGGAACCCGCCCCTCGCCCCCGGAGTGGACGTCATGATCCCCGCCTTGGCCAGTGCCTGGAGTTGCTTGTTGAGGTACGCGGGCGGCAACTCGAACCCGGCGGCGAGCTTCGCCGTCGAAACCGGCACCTCGTTGCCGAGCCATGCCAGCGTCAGGCAACAGTGCATCGCCCACTCGACGCCTTCACTCATCCGCATAATCTGGATACTACACATCCAGGATTATGATCGGGAGCCGTTGTGCCTGGTCAGAAGTGGTGCGTCCGCCGCGCACGGGACCGATCGGGCCGGGTGGAGTGGACCGGGCAAGGGCTTCTGGGCCGCCGGGCGAAACTGTGATCACGAGCGACCGGGCCGGCCCCACCGCCACGCGGAGATCCATCTCGGCACCCCGGGCGTCGAGCAGCACGTCGGCTCCGGCCGGCCCTCGTTGCCGGAGAGCGGGCCGGAGAGCGGGCCGGAGCGGGGGGCCGGTCGCCTTACCGAGTGGCAGGCTCGAGCACCAGCACGGCGGTGTCACCCGCGACCTGCGCGAGCCGCAGGGCGACGTCGCCGATGCGGCCCGGCCTGCTCGTGCTGATCGTCACCGCTCCCCTGACCCGGCAGCGGTCGTTGTCGCAGGTCCGGCTGATGGTGATGTTCTCGCCGTCGACGACCGTCGAGGTACCGGTGAAGGAGAGCCTGACGGCGTCTCCCCGCAGGCCCACGACAGTGATCTGGTCGACGCCCAGACTCGGGTCGATCGAGATGCGGTCCCCCTCGCGCACCCGCACCTCGCAATCGCCGTCCCGGCACCCGGCGAAGTCGCCCGGCGTCGCCGACGGGCTGAGCGAGGGCGACGGTACGGGCGTCGCGGACGGGCTCGGCGAGAGCGGAGCGAACGCGACCGGCCGGCTCATCGGCACCGCGGCGAACGACCGCGCCGGAATCTCGCCGCAACCGGCGAGGAGCGCGGTCACCGACCCGGCACTGAGCACGAGGCGGACGTAATAGCTGGACGCGATTGTCGTCGAACGCATCATTTCCCCGATTGCCACAGACGGATTCGCCCGGTGGGATCCGCTCGAACAAGCGGCCCCCATGATGTGCGGACGTTCATCCACACGCCGACGAATGCCTTCCCTGCAACACACCAGGTCAATCGCGTTCGGAGCCGCACCCGCTCATTTCCACGCGACCGGCTCCGTTTTCGACGCGGTGAGAACACCGAGAATTCGGCCGGGTTTTCACACTTCGCCTACCAGTGGCTCTAGAGCATAATTCACCAGAATTCGCCGAAGCAGAAATTCGGCCGCAAGGGCGGGCATGAGGCGATGCCGCCCGAGCCGAGGGGCCCGGGCGACTACGGCGTGGTCGTGCGGCCCGACTGAGATGGGGTCACCGGGCCGGTGATCGCGGGGTCGCCGCGCCGTTACTTCACACCGGCCTCGCGCATGTCGCGGACCTCCCGCTTGAGCTCCTTGATCTCGTCGCGCAGCCGGGCCGCGACCTCGAACTGCAGGTCGGCGGCGGCGTTGTGCATCTGCTCGGTCAGCGACTCGATCAGCGACTCCAGCTGGGCGCGCGGCATCTCCCCCGCGATCGCCTTCGCGTGCTGGCCCGCGCCACGGGACGCGAGGCCCGGCACCGGCGCCTTGCCGCGAGACTGCTGGCGCCCGGCGCCGCCGAGAAGCTGTGCGGTGTCGGCGTCCTCGCGCACGAGGCTGTCCAGGATGTCGGCGATCTTCTTGCGCAGCGGCTGCGGGTCGATGCCGTGCGCCTCGTTGTAGGCGATCTGCTTGCCCCGGCGCCGGTTGGTCTCCTCGATCGCCCGCTCCATGCTCGGCGTGATCTTGTCGGCGTACATGTGGACCTGGCCGGACACGTTGCGGGCCGCGCGGCCGATCGTCTGGATGAGCGAGGTCTCCGAGCGCAGGAAGCCCTCCTTGTCGGCGTCGAGGATCGACACCAGCGACACCTCGGGCAGGTCGAGGCCCTCACGCAGCAGGTTGATGCCGACCAGCACGTCGAACTCGCCCATGCGCAGCTCGCGCAGCAGCTCGATGCGGCGCAGCGTGTCGACCTCGCTGTGCAGGTAGCGGACCCGGATGCCGTTGTCGAGCAGGTAGTCGGTGAGGTCCTCGGCCATCTTCTTGGTCAGCGTGGTGACCAGGACCCGCTCGTCCCGCTCCGCCCTTGCCCGGATCTCCTCCATGAGGTCGTCGATCTGGCCCTTGGTGGGCTTGATGATCACCTCGGGATCGATCAGGCCGGTGGGGCGGATGACCTGCTCCACGACCTCGCCCTTGCTCCGGCCCAGTTCGTACGACCCCGGCGTGGCGGACAGGTAGACGGTCTGGCCGATGCGCCCCAGGAACTCCTCCCACTTGAGCGGGCGGTTGTCCATCGCCGACGGCAGGCGGAACCCGTGGTCGACCAGCGTCCGCTTGCGCGAGGCGTCGCCCTCGTACATCGCGCCGATCTGGGGGACGGTCTGGTGCGACTCGTCCAGCACGAGCAGGAAGTCGTCGGGGAAGAAGTCGAGCAGCGTGTGCGGCGCGGTGCCCGCCTCACGGCCGTCGATGTGCCGCGAGTAGTTCTCGATCCCGGCGCAGGTGCCGACCTGGCGCATCATCTCGATGTCGTAGGTGGTGCGCATGCGCAGCCGCTGGGCCTCCAGCAGCTTGCCCTGCCGCTCCAGGTCGGCGAGCCGCTCGACGAGCTCCGCCTCGATGCCGGCGATGGCCCGCTCCATCCGCTCGGGACCGGCCACGTAGTGGGAGGCGGGGAAGATGTGCAGCTCGTCGTCCTCGCCGACGACCTCGCCGGTCAGCGGGTGCAGCGTCGCCAGCTTCTCGATCTCGTCGCCGAACATCTCGATGCGGACGGCCAGCTCCTGGTAGACCGGGATGACCTCGACCGTGTCGCCGCGCACCCGGAAGGTGCCCCGGGTGAAGGCCAGGTCGTTGCGCGTGTACTGCATGTCGACGAGCCGCCGCAGCAGCTGGTCGCGCTCGATCTGCTGGCCGACCTTGAGCCCGACCATCCGGTCGACGTACTCCTGCGGCGTGCCCAGGCCGTAGATGCAGGAGACGGAGGCGACCACCACCACGTCGCGGCGCGACACCAGCGACCAGGTCGCCGAGTGGCGCAGCCGCTCGACCTCCTCGTTGATCGAGGAGTCCTTCTCGATGTAGGTGTCGCTCTGCGGGACGTACGCCTCGGGCTGGTAGTAGTCGTAGTACGACACGAAGTATTCGACGGCGTTGTTCGGCAGCATCTCGCGCAGCTCGTTGGCGAACTGGGCGGCGAGCGTCTTGTTCGGCTGCATGACCAGCGTCGGGCGTTGCACCCGCTCGATGAGCCACGCCACCGTCGCGGTCTTGCCGGTGCCGGTCGCGCCGAGCAGGACCGTGTCCTTCTCACCCGCCCTGACCCGGCGCTCCAGCGCCTCGATCGCCGCCGGCTGGTCGCCGGACGGCGTCATGTCGGTGACGACCTGGAAGGGCGCGACCTTCCGGTTCAGGTCCATCATGGATGTCATCGCCGCTCAGCTCCTCAATCGCCCCGTCCACCGGCGCGGGCGGCCGCACAGAGGCACTCACGCCCGCTCCGGTTCACCTCCATAACCTACGCGCGGCGACCGACAATTCCGGCCCCGATGCCCGCCCCGGCCCCCGCCCGCGGACCGCCGCACCCCGTCGGGCGAACCCTTTGCCGGACCATGACCCTGTCGTTACGATTCGAGTCGGGGCCGACACTGACGGGATGGCGGGGCTGACCTATGGCGGGGTTGCGGAGTGCCGTCGGCCAGTCGCTCGCGTGGGCGGCCAAGAACGTCGACGGGGCCATCGCCCTCGTGCTGGCCGTGGCGGTGGGTGTCCTCGGCGTGCTGCCCGATCGAGTGATCCCCGACGAGGTGAAGACGCAGCTCGTCAGCGGCACCACTCTGGTCGTCCTGGCCCTCGTCGCGACCGCGCTGCTGCGCGACCGGGTCCGGCAGGAGCCCGTCGAGGAGGCCATGCACGCGACCTCCGGCGTCCTCGCGCGGCTGCCCGAACGCCTGGACCGCCTCGACGAGCTGGAGGACCTGGTCGCGGGCACCCGCCGGGCCCTGGAGGACATGACGGTCATCCGCATCCTGGGCAGCCAGCACGAGATCGCGCAGGCGCACGCGGACGCCCGCAGGGGCACCGACCGCTGGACGTTCAAGGGCGGCACCGGCACCTACATGCGCGCCGTCACGCTGCCCGAGTGCGTGGCCGCCGCCCGGCGCGAGAAGCGGCACCTCACGGTCCGCCTGGAGATCATCGACCCGACGGACGCGGCGGTGTGCGAGAGCTACGCGCACTACCGCAGGTCGCTGTCGGACCGCCCGGACGGCACCGGTGAGCTGTGGACGACCGACCGGGCCAGGAAGGAGTCGTACGCGAGCGTCCTGGCCGCGTTCTGGTATCGCCAGCGGTACGGCCTGCTCGACATCGCGGTGGGGCTCTCGCCGGTCATGACGACCTTCCGCTGGGACATGTCGGGCCGCGCCCTGATCATGACGTCCGAGGACCCCAACCGGGCCATCATCGCCTTCAGCGGCTCGTTCTTCTATGAGAGCTGCGGCACCGAGCTGCGCACGAGCTTCGAGCAGGCCCGCCGCGTGGCGATCGACCGCTACCGGTCGGTGCCGCTGAGCGACGAGCCGACCGTCGAGGAGGTCCGCAGGCTGTTCGACCGCGTCGACCTCCCCCTGCCCAAGTCGTTCACCGACCGCGACGTGGTCGAGGTCACCCGCAAGGCGCTGCGCGCCAAGGATCCGTACGCGCCATGAGATACGGGGACGTTCTCGACGTGCTCGACGGCGGAGGCGCCCGCGAGTGGGCCCTGCGCGTGCTCGGCGAGATCTCGGCGGGCGGCTCAGGCGTGCGGGGGGTGCGGCATCCGCTGGGATTCCTCTGCCTGCCGCTGGTCCGCGAGGGAGACCTCGGGGCGTGCGTGCACCTGTGGACCGCCGCCGCCCGGCGCGCCCGCAGCACCACCTCCCAGGTCCACTGCCACAGCTGGGACCTGGTCAGCCACGTCCTGTACGGCCAGGTGCGCAACGTCCACGCCGTGGTGACCGACACCACCGGGTCACCCACCCACCGCGTCTTCGAGGTCGTCAGCACCCCGTCGGGCGACGTGATCCGCCCCACCCCGAGGACCGTGGCGTACGCCCCGGGACGCGCCGAGCTGTTCGCCGCCGGGGACACCTACACGCTCGCCGCGGGGGCCTTCCACAGCAGCGTCATTCCCGAGGACGGCGAGGCCGCCACCGTGGCGCTCGGCCGTGGCCGTCCGGGGCTGAACGACCTGTCGCTCGGGCCGATCGCCACCCCCCTCCATCACGTCAGGCGGGAACGCCTCGACGACGCCGAGACCGCACGTGCCGCCGAGCTGGCCAGGAGGAGCCTGTGGACCTCGAACACGCCAGGCGGGTAGCCGTCGAGGCCGCCCTGGCCGCCGGGTCCGTGCTGCGCGAGAGCGCGCCGGGAGCGGTCGCCGTCCACGACAAGGGCGGGTCGGGCGACGTCGTGACCGACCTCGACCTGGCCTGCGAGAAGCTGATCCTCGACCGCATCAGGGCCGAGTTCCCCTCCCACCGGATCGTGGCCGAGGAGTCGGGCGTCCACCGCGGTGACCGCCCGGACGGCGGATGGACCTGGCTGGTCGATCCGCTCGACGGCACGAACAACGTGGCCATCGGCCTCCCCGCCTACGTCGTGGGCCTGGCGCTGTGCGCGGACGGCCGCCCGGTGCTCGGGGTGGTCCACGAGCCGCTCTCCGGCCGCACCTGGTCGGCGGTCAGCGGCGCCGGGGCCCGCGGGCCGGCGGGGCCGCTGACCGGGCCGCCGCGGCGCGACCTCCGGCACGGGCCGGTGCTGGCCTGGACACAGGGCCACGGGGTCTCCCGCCTGGACCCGGCGGCGCGGGCGCTGAAGATGACGATGGACGCCCGCGCCCGGCGGGTGCTCCAACTCTGGGCGCCGCTGCTGTGCTGGGCCATGCTCGCGCGGGGCGACATCGACGGCATGATCGGCTACCGCGCCGAGGGACTCGACCTGCCCGCCGGGGCCCTGATCGCGCAGGAGGCCGGCGTGGAGATCCTGGGGCTCGACGGCGGGCCTTTCGAGGCGTCCGCCGAGGGCCCGCCCGAGGATCGCAGCTTCGTGGCCGGGCCGCCCGCCCTGGTCGGGGACCTGCTCGACCTGGTCGCCGAGGCCCGCCGCCTGGCGCCCGCCCTGCCGCCGCTCTGACTCTCCGCAGACCCGGGTCAGTCGTCGAGACCGCGCGCGGCGAGCGCCTCGCCCAGCGCGTCGGCGTGCCGCAGGGCGCCCACCACCAGCGGGACGGCGAAGGCGCGCGGGCTCCGTTCGACCCCTCTGGCGCGCTGGGCCTCCCGCACCCGGGTGACCAGATCCGCGATCACCGGCACGCTCCGCAGCGTGAGGGACAGCAGCAGCGACAGACGGAACGGATCGAGCCCGGCGAACCTGGCGGGGGCGAGCCAGCGCTCCAGAGTGGCCATGAGGGCGCCGGTGCGCGTCGTGAGGGTGACCAGACCGGCCAGGGCGACGGCGAGCACGACCCGGAGCGTCGAGGACGCCGCCGTGGACAGGTCCGCGAACACCAGCTGCACGCCGAACAGGGCCACGGCGAACCAGCGGACGGGCCGCACCTGCGCCCAGGCCGCGGCGGGCCCGACCCCGGAGACGGCGTACAGCAGCACGACGGCGGCCGCCGCGCCCGCCAGCGCCGCGGGCGCGCGCAGCAGCAGGAGCGCCGTGCAGGACACGGCGAGCCCGGCGAGCTTGGCCCCGGCGGGCAGCCGGTGCAGGAGCGAGTCGCCGGGCACGTAGGCGCCGGTGAGCCCGCTCACGCCATCGTCTTCCTGTAGTGGCCGATCGCGGCGGCGGGCTCGGCGTCGGCGACGATCCGCCCCTCGTCGATCACGAGCACGCGGTCGAAGTCCTCCAGCAGCGGGAGGTCGTGGGTCACCACGACCACCTGTTGCGGAAGCGTCCGCAGTAGCGCGGCGACCTGCCGGGAGTGGCGCAGGTCGAGCAGCGTGGTCGGCTCGTCCATGACCAGGATCTCCGGTTCGAGCACCAGGACCGAGCAGAGGGCGAGCAGCTGCTTCTGTCCGCCTGACAGGTGATGCGCGGGGTGGTCGGCGTGCTCGCCCAGACCGTACCTCTCCAGGATCTCCCGCACCCGGCGCTCGACCTCCTCGCGGGTCAGCCTTTTGCGGCGCAGCGAGAAGGCCACGTCCTCGGCCACCGTGGGCATCACGATCTGCGCGTCCGGGTCGGTGAACACGAACCCCACGCCGCGCCTGATGCGGGCCGCGTGGCGGCGGGTGTCGAGCCCGGACACCGTCACGGTGCCCGACGACGGCAGGACCAGGCCGTTGACGAGACGGGCGAGCGTGCTCTTGCCCGAGCCGTTGGCCCCGACCACACCCACGCGGCGCTCGGTCAGCGAGGCCGTGACGCCGCGCAGCACCTCGCGCTGCCCGAGTCGCACATGGACGTCCTCCAGCCGGATCACTCACACCACCTCGAACAGGGCGGCGATCCCGAGACCGCCGCCGACCGCCACCGCCGCCAGGCCCAGCGTCCCCTGCGGCGCCCCTAGGAGCCGGCTGAACAGCCGGGTCACCACCACGGCGCCGCTCGCGCCCCAGGGGTGGCCGAGGGCGAGCGCGCCGCCGTCGGCGCACACGCGCTCGGAGTCCGCATCGAGGGGATCGAGGCCGAGCGCGTCGGTGACCGCGAGCACCTGCGCCGCGAACGCCTCCACGATCTCCACCGCCGCCACCCTCTCCAGGTCCGTGCCGGTCCGCCGCAGCACCCGCCGTACGGCGGGCACCGGCCCCCACCCGGGCAGCGCGGGGTCGCAGCCGGCGACGGCGCCCGCCAGCAGCCGCAGGCCGGGCAGGCCGGCCGCGGCACGCAGCCGCTCGGGCACGACCGCGACGGCCGCGGCGCCGTCGCTCACCGGAGAGGAGTTGCCGGCCGTCACGGTACCCCCCGGCACGAACGCGGCGGGCAGCCGGGCCAGCGACCGCGGCCGCAGCACGCGCGGGCGCTGGTCGTCCGTACGGCCGCCGACGGGGACGATCTCACGGGCGAAGCGCCCGGCCTCCCGGGCGGCCAGCGCCAGGGCGTGGCTCCGGCAGGCGTAGGCGTCCTGGCGTTCCCTGGTGACGCCGCGCGCGGCGGCGAGCGCCTCGGCGGCCGGGCCCATGTCCGGGTCGGGGTGCCCCTCGGGGGCGAACGGCGCCCGCTCGTACGGCACGTCCGGCTCGCCCTCCCGCCGGCGAACCCGCAGCGGCGCGGTGGAGGCGCTCTCGACGCCCCCGGCGACGACCAGATCCGCATCGCCACAGCGCACCGCCTGGGCGGCCAGCAGGATCGCGGCGAGCCCGCTGCCGCACTGCCGGTCGACGGTGACGCCGGGCACCTCGTGACCCATCCCCGCGGCCAGCGCGCAGACCCGGGCGAGGTTGCCCCCGGGTCCCGTGCAGTTGCCCATCACCACGTCGTCGACCGGAACGCCGAGATGCGCCACGTCGCGGGCGACCGCCTCGATGACGGGCGCGGCGAGCCGCTCGGCCGTCAGGCTCCGGAACGCGTGCCCGGCGGTGCCGATGGGCGTGCGGCGGGCCGCCACGACGACGGTGTGCTCGTCCATGTCACTCGTCCATGTCAGGTGAGCCGCCTCAGGCCGGGGTCGTCACCCGCGGCCAGCCTGGTGGCGAGGAGCCCGCGGGCCGGCTTGCCCGCAGGGGTCCGGGGCAGGGACGCGGCGGCGTACCAGCGCCGGGGCCGCTGCGCCGGGTCGAGTTCGGCCCGCGCCGCCGCCTCCAGCGCGGCCCTCGACGCGCCGCCGCCCGCGGCGCCCCCCTCGACGGCCCCCTCGACGGCCCCCTCGACGACCGCGGTGACCACGGCGCCCAGGTAGGGGTGCGGCGTGCCGACCACGACCACGTCGTCCACTCCCGGCACCTTCCTCAGCACCTCCTCGACGTCCTCCGGCACCACCGTGGCGCCGCCGGTCTGGATCGCGCCGTCGCCCCGGCCGCGCAGCCGCAGGACCTCACCGGGCCGGTGCGGCTCCGCCAGGTCGCCGACGGTCATCCAGCCGTTGTCCTGCCGCAGGGGGCCGGTCGCACCGGCCAGGTAACCGTCGCAGAGCCACGGGGAGCGCACCCACACCTCGCCCAGAACCTGTCCGGGCGGCACCCTGACGTCGATCTCCACCCCGGGGAACGGCCGCAGCCCGGCGCCGTCGGCGTCCACGGCGACGAACGACAGCTCGGTGGCGCCGTAATAGGACACCACACGCACTCCGGCCGCCGCCGCCCGGGTCCTGGCGGCGACGTCGAGGGCGGCCCCGCCGACCACTGCCGTACGCAGCGGGCCTCCGGCCGTGCCCAGGGCGTCAAGCACGGCCGGCAGGCGGTGGGGCACCACGTGGACCGCGGTGGCCCGCCGCAGCGGCTCGGCCAGCCCGCCGGGCGACCATCGGCCGGGGACCACGGCCGTCGCGCCCGCCGCCAGCGTGTGCACGGCGGCGAAGCCGTACAGGGAGGAGACCAGCGGGCCGGGGATCAGCACGACGTCGTCAGGGCCGATCCCGGTCAGCGCGTCCAGGTGGGCGAACGACGCGGTCCACGAGGCCCGGCCGCGCACCACGGCGCGGGGCCTGCCGGTGCTGCCGGAGCTGAAGCAGGCCCAGGTGAGGTCGTCCGGCGCGGGACGGTGCTCCACGGCCGGGCCGTCCGCCTCCGGCAGCGGGTCGTCGAAACGGGCGGCGACCGGCACCGCGGCCATGACCTGCGCCCGCCGTTCCTCGCTCCAGGCGTGGTCGCACAGCAGCGGCGTGGCTCCCACGAGGTCGGCGGCGAGCACGGCGACGAGCAGGGCCACCGGGTCGGCCTGGGCGACCGCGACGAGCGCGCCGCGCCCGATGCCCTCGTCGGCGAGGGCGCGGGCGGCGCGGCCGGCCCGGTCCGCGAGTTCGGCGTAGGTGAGGTCGCCTTCCGGACCGGACACCGCGATCCGGCCGGGGCGGACAGAGGCGTGCCGCATGACCTGGGCGGCTACCGGCACGGGCGCGTCACCGCCCGCCTGCGCGCAGCCGCTCGCTGTGCACCGCGGGGACCGCGTCGGGGTAGGCCCGCTGGGTGCCCCGCGCCACGATCGACGCCAGCACCGCCTTGGCCAGGTCGCCGGGCAGGAAGGCGGCGCTGAGCAGCGCCGTCTTGCCCAGGGACAGCCCGGTGACCAAGGCCTGCACGGGGATGCCGCACAGGTAGACCACGCCGACGCCGCCGGTCAGGCAGGCGATCACCAGCCGCACCGTGGACGGCGTGCGCCCGCCGCGTTCGACGATCCATCCGGTCACGGCCGCACCGGGAAGCCAGCCGATCAGGAAGCCGGCCGAGGGCCCGGTGAAGACGCCGAGCCCGCCGCGTCCACCGGCGAGCAGGGGGAGCCCGGCGGCGACCAGCACGAGCAGGACCACGACGGCGAGGGCGGACCGCCACGTGCCGAGGATCGCCCCGGCGAGCATGACGCCGAGCGTCTGCAACGTGATCGGCACCGCGTCGCCGAAGATGTTCAGCGCGCCCGGCATGCCGAGCACGGCGATCAGCGCGGCGAAGACGCTCACTCTGGCGATGTCCGCCGCGGGGAAGCGCCGCCGATGCGGACTCTGTTCATCTGTCACGGATCGATCCCATACCAAGACCCTCCGTACGGCGAATGAGGATTCCCACAACATTCCGCCGTGTCGTTCTCACCGGCGCCCATAGCCGCCGGCCGCCCGGTGACCAGAACGCCGGAGGCGACGTCGCAGTTACCGGAAGGCTTCGGCGTTGCGGCGGGCCCACTCGGCGAAGTGGCGGGGCGCGCGGCCCAGCACGTGCTCGACGTCCGGGCTGAGCCGCAGTTCCGCGGCGCTTGGCTCACCGAGGACGGCCAGCGAGGTCTCCACGGACGCCTCCGGCATGAACGGCGCCATCCGCGCCCGCGCCTCGGCCCGGGTCAGCTCCACGAACCGCACCGGCTCACCGAGGGCCGCCCCGATCGCCTCGGCCTGCTGCCGGGGCGTGACAGCCGCCGGTCCGTTCAACACGTAGGCACGGCCCGCGTGTTCGTCCTTGCGCAGAGCCACGGCCGCGACCTCCGCGATGTCCGCAGGATCGATCACCGGGATCCCGACGTCGCCGAACGGCGCGGCGACCGTCCGCTCGGCGCGTACCGACTCCGCCCAGGCGTAGGCGTTGGACGCGAAGACGCCGGGCCGCAGGATCGTCCAGGCCAGGCCCGACTCGCGCACCGCCTCCTCGACCGCCCGCATGACGCCTCCGTGGGACTCCGACTCCGGCCTGGTCACCACGCCCTGCGAGGAGAGCAGCACCACCCGCCGGATCCCGGCGGCCCTGGCCACGTCCAGGATGGCTCTCGGGTCGAGCCCGACGCCGCCCGTGCCGCCGTCGTGCAGGAACAGGGCCTCGGCGCCGTCGAAAGCGGGCCGCAGGGTCTCCGGCGCGGCCAGGTCGGCCCGTACGTGTCCGGTCCCCCTCGGCAGGTTGACCGGGGCTGTGCCCCTCGACACCGCCGTCACCCGCTCCCCGGCCTCCGCCATGGCCCGCACCAGCGACCGACCGACGTTCCCGGTCGCACCCGTCACCACAAACATGATCGACTCCCGCGTCTTTCCCAGTGGTCTCTCGCGATGACGGCGACGCTAACAGCCTCCGTATAGTAGGTACCTAGAGGAAAGTGACTACCTCAGAGGGGTGCAACCCGTGGCGACCGAGACGACCCCGCCGGCGGCCGACCGCACGGCCGACCCCGAACTGGCCTGCCCGATCTCCCCGGTCGTCGACATCGTGTTCAGCCGGTGGACCTCGCCCATCCTCTGGTCGCTCCACGCCTTCGGCCGCCAGCGGTTCGTCGAGCTGGAGCGGCGCATCGAGAACATCACCCCCAAGGTGCTCACCCAGCGCCTGCGCCAGCTGGAGCGCGACGGCCTGGTGGTCCGCACCTACCATCCGGAGGTGCCGCCGCGCGTCGAATACGAGATCAGCGAGCTCGGCCGCACCCTCTCCCCGGTCTTCGCCCAGATCGCCGAGTGGGCCGCCACCAACCTCGACCACGTCGAACGGGCGCGGCGACGCTACGACGACGCGGGGGCGCCCCGCGGCTGAACCGTCCGCGAGCGCCGGGGCGGCCCTCGGGGCGGCGGCTCGGGCGTGCGGACCAGGCGGTGAGAATCAGGCGGTGAGGATCAGGACGGTCACCGTCGCGGCGAGGCCGGTCACGGCGAGGCCCGCGCCGGTGGCGACGAACTTGGCCAGCGGCACCCGCACGTCCCCCCGCCGGCACCACTCGAACCACAGCAGCGTCGCGAGCGAGCCCCAGGGCGTGATCACCGGGCCCAGGTTGGTGCCCACGAGCAGCGACAGCAGCTGCGTGTGGTTGGCCGCGGGGATCACCTGCTCGCCCGCGACGTACGCCGGGAGGTTGTTGAGCACGTTGGACAGCGCGGCTCCGGCGGCCGCCGCACGATAGGCGCCGTCTCCGTCGCCGCCGACGCCGACGAGCGCGCGCATCACGTCGGCCAGACCGAGGCGGCTGAGCGTCGGGACCACGAGGAACAGCCCGGTGACGAAGACCAGCAGCCGCCAGGGGATCAGGCTCCACACGAGCTTCGCCCGGTCGCGCCAGGCGAAGGCGGCGACCACCGCGACCGCCGCGACGAGAGCCGCGACGCCGATCTCCACGCCCGCCAGGATCGCGGCGATGAACAGCAGGCACGCCACCCCCGCGACGCCGAACAGCACCCGGTCGGCCACCGGCACCGGAGGCGGCGGCACGTAGCGGTCCTCGCCCCGCTCGCCGCGCCGCCAGTAGAACGCCCACAGGAACGCCATCGTCACCGCGATCGACGCGGCCTGGGGCGCCCACATCCGCGCGGCGAACTCCTGCGTGGTCAGCGCGACCCGGTTCATGGCGAGCAGGTTGGTGAGGTTGGAGACCGGCAGCAGCAGGCTCGCGGTGTTGGCCAGCCAGACCGTGGTCATGACGAGCGGCAGCGGCGCGATCTTCGCGCGCGGCGCCAGGGCCAGCATGACCGGCGTCAGCAGGACGGCCGTGGTGTCCAGGTTCAAGACGATCGTGACCAGCGAGGCGAAGGCCGTGCAGAACAGGAAGAGAACGGCGTAGCTCCCCCTGCCGACGATCGCGATGCGGGTCGCGATGACGTCGAAGACCTGCGCCTCCTTGGTCAGCTCCGCCAGCACGATCACCGCGCCGAGGAACAGCAGCAGCGGGGCGATGCGTTCGATGCTGTCCCTGGCCTCCTCGGCCGGCAGCAGGCCGGTGGCCACGAAGACCAGGCCCACCGCGAGCAGCCCGAATCTGATCCAGTCGAGAACGCTCAGTCGCCGCAGCCCGGTCGCCACGCGCACACCCTATATCGGCGGCCCGAGGATGATCGAACCCCTCCAAAGCGTCGGCGGCAGCGTGAATACTGGGCTCCATGACGCACACGGGGCGGGGGGACGCGCGGACCGAGATCTTCGTCAGCTACTCCCCCGCCGACGAGCGGTGGGCGACGTGGATCGCCTGGCAGCTCGAAGCGGCCGGCTATCGCACGATGCTGCAGGCGTGGGACTTCGTGCCGGGCACCAACTTCATCGACTTCATGGACCGCGGGGTCAGCGAGGCCGACCTGGTCGTCGCCGTGCTCACCCGCAACTACCTGGGTTCGCGGTACGGCAGGCTCGAATGGCAGGCGGCGCTGCGCGCCGATCCCGACAACCCGTCCAACAAGCTCGTGACGGTCCGGCTGGAGGACTGCCCGCTCGACGGCCTGCTGTCCACGATCACCTGGGTGGACCTCCTCGGCGTGGCCGACCCCGACGAGGCGCGGCGGCTGCTGCTGACGCGGATCAGGCAGGCGCTGGCCGGCCGGGCCAAGCCGGACGAGCCGCCCCGGTTCCCCGCGGGGCCCGGCGCGCGTGCCCTCCATCCGCCGGCCGACCCCGCGCCGCCCGCCGTACGGGTGCCCCGGGCCCGGCGCGCCCCGGCGGCCGAGCCGGCGTTCCCCACGGCCGAGCGCGCGGGCGGCGCCTCCGCGGTGACCGTGCTGCACGTCGCCGGGCCCCGGTTCGGGCGCGGCCTGGCCGAGGCGGACGAGCCGCTCGACGCGGGCGAGCTGCAGGCGAGCGTGTGGGCCGACCTGACCCGTCTCGCCGACGCCGGGGTGCCCAGGCCCGACCTCCTGATGGTGACCGGCGACCTCACCGAGTCGGGCAGCATCCGCGAATGCGAGCAGGCCCTCGCGTTCCTCACCGGGCTGCGCGTGCTGCTGGGGCTGGAACCCGGACGGCTGGTGGTCGTCCCCGGGCCGCGCGACGTCACCAAGGCGGCCTGCCGGGCCTACTTCGCGACCTGCGAGGCCGACGACGTGCGCCCGCAGCCGCCCTACTGGCCCAAGTGGCGGCACTTCTCCACGCTCTTCGGCGAGCTCTACCAGGGCCTCGACGGCCCGGCCTTCGACAGCGCCCAGCCGTGGACGCTGTTCGAACTGCCCGAGCTGCGCACGGTCGTCGCCGGGATCAACTCCACGATCGCGATGAGCCACCGTGAGGAGGACGACTACGGCTTCGTCGGCGAGGCCCAGGCGGCGTGGTTCGCCGAGCGGCTGCGGCCGTTCGAGGGATGGCTGCGGATCGGCGTCGTCGCCCATCCCCCGCGCCCCGGCCTGCGCGACGCCGCCACCCTGGAACGGCTGCTCGGCTCCCGGCTCGACCTGCTCGTCCACGGGCGGGACGCCCGGCGCGGCGGCCCTGAGGAGGTCTGGGAGCTGGAGGGGCTGCCGTGCGTGCCCGCGCTCGCCCCGGGCCGTCACCAGATCCTCCAGCTCACCCCGCAGGGGCTGCGCCGGTGGACCAGGGACCGGCCGGAGCTGGGCGACCCCGAGGTCCTGCCGTACGGCTGGCGCGGCTGGCGGCCGCAGACCCCCGCCCCGGCGGCTCCCGCGCCGTCGGCGCAGGAGCCGGAGGAGCCCGCGGGCCCGGCCGACCTGCTGCTGGACCGGATCGCCGAGGTCTGCGAGACCCGCTTCGAGCGGGCCAAGATCCGCCGCGTCGCGGGCGACCCGCCGCGCCTGCTCGTCACCCACCCCGAGGACGGGTTCGTCCGCCAGGTCCTGATCGGCGCGCACGCCGGGGAGCTGGACCAGGACCGGGTCGAGACGTTCCTCGGTCACGTTCACGCGGCGGGGCTGGAGCACGCCGCCGAGCTGGTCTACCAGGGGCCGCAGCCGTCGCGGGCGTTACGCGACGACGCGCTGCGGCGCGGCCTGCGGCTGCGCAGCTTCACCGAGTTCCAGGGCCTGCTCGACCTGTCGTCCTACGTGGCCGGGCAGACGGTCAGGCTGCGCGGCGACCGCCGCTACCCGCCCGAGCTGTACGTGCCGCAGCGGTTCAGGGAGCTCGACCGGACCGGCGGCGAGGTGCGCGACGACCTGACCGACGAGCTGATGCGGCTGCTCGCGGCCGACCACGGGCGGTTCGTGCTCGTGCTCGGCGACTTCGGCCGCGGCAAGACGTTCTCGCTGCGCGAGGTGGCGAGGCGCATCCCCGCCGAGCTGCCGCACCTCACGCCGATCCTGATCGAGCTGCGCGCCCTCGACAAGGCGCACTCGGTCGCCGGGCTGGTCGCGGCGCACCTCGCCAACCACGGCGAGGAGCTGATCGACCTCAAGGCGTTCAACTACATGCTGCGCCAGGGCCGCATCGTGCTGCTGTTCGACGGCTTCGACGAACTGGTCACCCGCGTGACGTACGAGCGGGCGGCCGACCACCTCGACACCCTGCTGCGCGCGGCGGAGGACAAGGCGAAGATCCTCGTGGCCGGGCGCACCCAGCACTTCAAGTCGCGCAGCCAGGTGATGACCGCCCTCGGGGAGAAGGTCGGCCTGCTGCCGAACCGGCGGGTGCTCAGCATCGAGGAGTTCACCGAGGAGCAGATCCGCGCCTACCTGGTCAACCGGTACGGCTCGCGGCAGGCGGCCGACGAGCGCATGGCCCTGCTCACGGGCATCGGCGACCTGCTCGGCCTGGCGCACAACCCCCGCATGCTCAGCTTCATCGCCGACCTGCCCGCCGAACGGCTGCGCGCCGTCGCCCAGGCCGGGGAGGCGATCAGCGCCGCCGGTCTCTACCAGGAGATCCTCGACACGTGGCTGGCCTTCGAGGAGGAGCGCGTGCGCGGCGTGGCCGGGGCCCCCGGCGGGCTGACCCGCGAGGAGCTGCGGCGGGCCGCGACCACGCTCGCGCTGCGGCTGTGGGAGACCGGCGAGACCTACCTGCGGCCGGCGGAGCTGGCCGAGGTCGCCGACACGCTCACCGGTCTGGCCGCCGACGCGCAGAGCCGCGTGCCGGAGGGGCCGCGTGTCGCTTCCGGACAGGCGGAGCCCGCGGGCGCGGCCGACGCGGACGGCGCCGGAGTCGCGGGAGGGCAGGGCGCCGCGGCAGGGCAGGGCGCCTCGCGGCTGACGCCCGAGCAGGCCGCGCACGCCGTCGGAGCCGGCAGCCTGCTGGTCCGCACGGACGAGGGGTTGTTCGGCTTCATCCACGCCTCGGTCGTGGAGTGGCTGGTGGCCCGGCACCTCGCGGGATCGCTCGACGCCGGCCACGCGCCGGGGCTCGGCCTGCGGCCGTTGTCGGCGCTCGCCGTCGACTTCCTGTGCGACCTGGCCGACGCCTCGCGGCTGCAGGCCTGGGCGGCCCGCACGCTCGCCTCCCCCGTCGCGGGCGACGTCGCGCGGGCCAACGCCATCAAGGTGACCACCCGGCTGCGCACCTCGGCCAGGACCGACCTGCGCGGAGCCCGGCTCAGCGGCGAGGACCTGTCCTACCGCGAGTTGCAGGGGGTGGACCTCACCGGCGCCGACCTGACCGACACGCGGCTCGTCGGGGCCGACCTGTCCCACGCCGTGCTCAGGGACGCCCGGCTCGCGGGGGCGCGCCTGGACGAGGCCGTGCTGGTGGGCGCCGACCTGCGCGGCGCCGACCTCACCCGGGCCCGGTTCGCCCGCGCCGACCTGCGGGACGTCGCCGTCGAGGGCAGCCGCTGGGACCGGGCCGCGCTCATCGACGTCACCGGCGTCCCCCGGGGAGCTCCGGAGCTGCGCGGCGCGGCCGTGGCGCCCGGCGTCCCCGGGACGGACGACGGCCGGGTCGGCGCCGAGCTGGCCCCCGCCGTCGTCGGCGTGCCGTACGGCTATCGCTTCGACAGCAGCCGCCTGCCCGAACCGGTCGCCTACGAGCCCGGTGGGGGCGTGCTCGCCCTCGGCGGGGAGGACGGCGGCGTCCTGGTCTGCGACAGCGTCACCGGGTCCGCCCTGCGCACCCTGCAGGGCCACCGGGGCCGCGTCTACAACGTCGCCTACGGCGAGACCGGGCTCGTGACCGGCGCGAGCGACGGGACCGTCCGGGTGTGGGACCCGGCCACCGGAGAGCCGTCGCAGGTCCTGCGCGGCCATCCCGAGGGCGTGTGGCCCGTGGTGACCTCCGGCGACCTGATCGCGGCCGGCGGCGCGGACGGGATCATGCGGGTCTGGGCGTCCGGTGAGCTCGTGTGGGAGCTACCGGGCCACACCGCCCCGATCTACACGGCCGTGTTCCTGCCGGGGCTGCTGGTGACCGGCGACAGCGCCGGGGCGATCCGCGTGTGGGACCTCGCCACCGGGCGGGTGCGCCACCACCTGCACGGCCACAGCGGAGCGGTCTACCGCCTGGTCCTCAGCCCCGACGGCACCCGCCTGGCAGCCGGGGACGGCCAAGGCGTGCTGCGCCTCTGGGACCCCCGCACCGGCGCCGCGTTGCACGAGATGACCGGCCATCCCGGCCGGCTCTACTCCCTCGCCTTCCATCCGGAGGGCCGGCTGCTCGCCTCCGGCGACACGGAGGGAGCCGTGCGGCTGTGGGACCCGGTCACGGGCGAGGCCGCGGGCAGCCTGCCCGGGCACCGCGGCGCGGTCTACCAGGTCCTGTTCGACCCCACCGGCGAGCTGCTGGCGACCGGCGACAGCGACGGGGTCATCCGGATCTGGGACCACCGCACCGGGCAGGCGCGGGCCGAGCTGACCGGGCACCGGGGCTCGGTGTGGCCGTTCGCGTTCCGCCCCGACGGCCGGCAGCTCGCGACCTGCAGCAACGACGGCACCGCCCGCCTGTGGGACCCGCACACGGGGCAGTGCGTCCAGACGCTGCGCGGCCACGGCCGCCGCATCACCTCGGTCCGCTTCTCCGCCGACGGCGGCATGCTCGCGGCCTGCGGCAACGACGGTTACGTACGGCTGTGGGATCCGGCCACGGGCCGCCGCCTGCGTTCGCTCACCGGGGCGGCCGACCGGCTGGTCTCCGCCGTCTTCAGCCCGGCCGGTCCGCTGCTGGCGACCGCGAGCAACGACGGCGGCGTCTACCTGTGGAACCCGGTGGCGGGCACGTACGAGCGGGAGCTCAACGTCGAGACCGACCATGTGTGGGCCGAGGCGTTCAGCCCCGACGGGCAGCTGCTGGCCACCGCGAACGACGACGACAGCGTGCGGCTGTGGTATCGCCCCTCAGGGCGGCAGGTCGCCAACCTCGCCGGGCACCGGGGCCGGGTCAGGTCGATCGGCTTCAGCCCCGACGGCAGGGTCGTGGCCACGGGCTGCGACGACCGCAACGTGCGGCTGTGGGACGCGTCGACCGGCCAGTGGGCGGCGACGCTGAGCGGCCACGACGACCGGGTGTACGCGGTGGCCTTCTCCCCGTCTGGAGAGCTGCTCGCGAGCGCGAGCAACGACGGCACGGCCCGCCTGTGGGAGGTCGCCTCCGGCGAGTGCCTGCACGTGCTCGCCGGAGGCGGGCGGTTGTGGACGGCCGCCTTCAGCCCGTCGGGCGACCTGCTGGCCACCGCCGGGGACGACCTCGCCGTCCACCTGTGGGACCCGGCCTCCGGCGCGCGCGTCGGCACCCTCGCCGGTCACGGCCGCCGGATCTGGTCGGTCGCGTTCCACCCCTCCGGGGACCTGCTCGCCAGCGCCGGCGACGACGGCGTGGTGATCCTGTGGGACGTTCCCCGGCGCGAACGCCGCGCCACCCTGCTCAGTCTGCCCGAGGGATGGGCCGCGTTCTCGCCCGGCGGGCTGTACAAGCTGGAGGGCGACGTGACGGGCCAGTTCTGGTACGTGATCGGCATGTGCCGGTTCGAGCCCGGTGAGCTGGACGAATACCTGCCCGAGGTCAGGCGGCTGGCCCTCGACGAGCCGTTCTGACGGCGGAGGGCCCGGCGCTCGCGGGCGGCGCGCAGCCCGGACACGACCATGGAGGATTCAGTGCTCGCCCGCGGCGCGCAGCCCGGACACGACCATGGGAGGTTCAGCGCTCGCCCGCGGCGCGCAGCCCGGACACGACCATGCGGGCCAGCAGGGAGTAGCTCTCGTCGAGGTCCTCGGCGAGCTGGAACGCGCCCGCCGCCTCCAGAAGGGCGAAGCCGTGCATCGCGGCGCGCAGGCAGCGGACGGCGTGGATCGCGGCCTGGCCCTCCAGCCCGTACGCCCGCAGCGCGGCGAGAATGATGCCGACCAGCCGGTCTCCCGTCTCGGCCGTCTCGGGCCGCGGCGACTGGATCATCGCGGAGTAGCGGTGTGGATGCCGGGCGGCGTAGGAGCGCCAGCCGTCCATCAGCGCCCGCAGCGCCTCGTCGCCGGACCGGCCGAGCACCGCCTCGCTCGCGACCTCCGCCAGCTCGCCCATCACCCGCCCTGACACCAGGACGCGCAGCTCGGCGAGGTTGCGTACGTGCTTGTAGAGGGAGGGCGTGGCGACGCCCGCCCGCCCGGCGACCGCGGACAGGGTGAGCGCCTCGGGGCCCTCCTCGTCCACGATTCGCAACCCGAGGTCGACGACGGCGTCCGGGGACAGCGCGGCCCTAGCCACGGACGCGCTCCTTGAGGAACGCGAGCACCGCGGCGGCGACCTCGTCGGGGTGCTGCGCGTGCGGGTAGTGCCCGGCGCCGTCGATCATCACCACGTCGCCGAGCCCCTGCGGCATGCCGGCGACGATGCCGTCCGCCTCGGCCCGGGGGTGGGCCCAGTCGGGGTCATGGGTGCCCATGACGACCAGGGCGGAGCAGCGGATGCCGCCGAGGTGGGCGCCGGCGTCCGTGGGCGCGGACGCGCCCATCGCGCTCACCACGGCCATCCGGCCCGGCCTGCGCAGGTCGCTCTCCAGAGCGGCCAGGTAGTCCGCCCAGTCGGCGGGCTTGACGCCGGGGTAGGCGTGGTCGAGATAGCTCTTCCACAGCCCGATGCTGCGCAGCAGCGCCACGCCCATGAGCCGCGTCATGCCCTTGCGGTAGCGGCCGTTGCTCAGCAGCGCGCCCAGGTCGGGCTTCTGCGCCCGCGTGAAGGGGCCGACCTCCACGAGGGCGCCGACCAGCTCGGGCCGCCGCGCCGCCGCGATGGTGGCCGCTCCCCCGGCGAACGAGTGCCCGACGACGACGGCCGGGCCGCCCAGGTGCTCGATCAGGGCGACGATGTCGTTCGCGGTGTCGGTGCGGGTGTAGGAGTCCCAGCCGAGGCTCGACTCTCCGTGCCCGCGCAGGTCCATGGTCGCCACGCGATATCCGGCGGCCGTCAGCGCCGGGACGAGGAAACGGTAGGCGCGGCGGCTGTCGCCCATGCCGGGGACCATCACGACCAGCGGCCCCTCCCCCGTCACGTCGTACGCGATCTCGCCGTCGCCGATCGTCAGAAACTCGGTCACGCCATCCTCCAGGCTTATGTTCATAGCTCAAAGGCTAATGCTATTAGCCGAATCCGTCAAGGCCGGGGCGGGCCCCGGCGTCTCAACCGCGAGGAACGGCCACTCACGCGGCCTTCCTGCCGCCGCTAAGGTTGTGGAGGTGAGCCCGAGGCCCGTGCGCGCGATGGACGCCGACGAGAAAGTCGACCGGCAGGCGCGGATCCTCGAGGCGGCGCTCCGGCTGCTGTCCCTGCAGGGCATCTCCGGGGTCAGCATGCGCGCCGTCGCACGCGAGGCCGGGGTCTCGCTGGGACTGGTGAACTACCACTACGAGGACAAGACGAGCCTGATCCGAGCGGCCCTGCGCCGCATCGAGGAGCAGGACATCGCACTGGTCGAGCCGGACCTCGCGCTGGAACCGGAGGAGCGGCTGCGCGCCGCGCTGAAGCGGGTGGCCGACCCCGAGTTCCTGACGACGGAGTACCTGTCCCTGCGGCTTCAGCTCTGGGCGCTCGCCCAGGCTCACGAGGACTACGAGCGCATCAACACGGAGGCCCAGAAACGCTACCGCGCCGGGCTCGCCGCCCTCATCCATGCGGCCCGCCCCGAGTTGCCGGACGACGAGTGCGGCAGGCGGGCCGCCGACATCGACGTCATCCAGAACGGCCTGTGGCTCACGGCCCTGCTGGGGCTCGACCACGCCTCGATCAGCAGGAACGTCGCCCGCTGCGAGGAGATCGCACTCGCCGGCCGACCGGCCGCTTTGAACGAACGTCCAGGAATATATTGAACGATCGTTCAGACGCTCGTATGCTCCCGCCATGGCTTCAGTCACGATGAACGACGTACGCCGCGTCGGCACCGGATTCCACGAGGACCCCGCACGATCGATGTCGCTGCGGGCCGAGACGTACACCGACCCGCGGTGGCTCGGCGTCGACATCCGGGCGATCTTCGCCCGCACCTGGCAGTGGATCTGCCATGTGGAGAAGCTCGCGTCCCCCGGCAGCTACGTGTCGGCCACCGTGGCCGGCATGCCGATCGCGATCGTGCGCGATCGCGACGGATCGCTGCGCGCGTTCTACAACGTCTGCAAGCACCGCGCCCATGAGCTGCTCACGGGGTCCGGCACCACGCGCAACATCGTCTGCCCCTACCACGCGTGGACCTACGGCCTGGACGGGCAGCTGAAGGCGGCCCGCCGCGCCGACAAGATGGAGACCTTCGACAAGAACGAGATCTGCCTCGACCAGGTGCGGGTGGAGGAGTTCGGCGGCTTCGTCTACGTGAACCTGGACCCGGGCGCCGCGCCCCTGGCCGAGCAGGCCGGAGATCTGGCGGCCGACATCGCCACGTGGGCCCCCGACGTGGCCGGGCTGACCCACGCGAAGCGGCTGACCTACGACATCGCGTCCAACTGGAAGAACGTCATCGACAACTTCCTGGAGTGCTACCACTGCCACATCGCCCACAAGGAGTTCGTCGACCTCGTCGACATGGACACCTACGAGGTGAAGACCCACGGCATCTGGTCGAGCCACTTCGCCGAGGCCGGCACGCAGGAGAACGCCGCGTACGACGTCGCGGGCGCGTCGGTCACGCAGCACGCGGTGTGGTGGCTGTGGCCCAACACCTGCCTGCTGCGCTACCCCGGCCGCGGCAACTTCATGGTCTTGCAGGTCATTCCGGCCGGTCCCGACCGCACCCTGGAGACCTGGGACTTCTACTTCGAGACGGCCGACCTGACGGACGCCGAGGTGGAGGCGGTGCGGTACATCGACGAGGTGCTGCAGCAGCAGGACATCTCCATCGTGGAGAGCGTCCAGCGGGGCATGAACACCCCGGCCTTCGACCAGGGCCGCATCGTCTACGACCCGTCCGGCTCCGGGCTGTCCGAGCACGGCGTGCATCACTTCCACGGCCTCGTCCTCGACGCCTACCGGTCGTGGGTGGAAGGCGTCGCACCCGAGCGCGGCCTCGCCGCTTCCTGACCAGGCGCGCGGCTTTACGTTGTAGATTCGCGGCGTCGGACGTCCGTGCGGCTTCCCGGTATGGCGGCCCGGTCAGGCGCTCGGGGCGAGCCGCTCGCTCAGGTCCTGCCAGATCTTGTCGACCTGGGCCTCCAGGTCGTCCAGCGAACCCTCGTTGCGGATCACGATGTCGGCGATCCGCAGCCGGTCCTCGCGGGAGGCCTGCGCGGCGATCCGGGCGCGGGCGTCCGCCTCCGGCATGCCGCGAAACCGCAGCAGACGCTCCAGCCGCACCTCGTCCGGGGTGTCCACCACGATCACCACGTCGTACAGCGGGGCCAGGTTGTTCTCGGCCAGCAGCGGCACGTCGTAGACCACGACCGCGTCGTCCGGGGCCTCCCGCTGGAGTCGCTCGCTGCGCTCGCCCACCTTCGGGTGGACGATCCCGTTGAGGACCTTCAGCTTCTCGGCGTCGGCGAAGACGATCGCGCCGAGCCGTTCCCGGTCGAGCGTGCCGTCGGGGCGGAGTATGTCCTCGCCGAACGCCTCGACGATCTCCGCGAGCCCGGGGGTGCCCGGCTCCACGACCTCTCTGGCGATCTTGTCCGCGTCGACGACGACGGCGCCGCGGGCCGCGAGCCGGCGCGACACCTCGCTCTTGCCCGAACCTATGCCGCCCGTGAGCCCAACTCTCAGCACGTGCCGCAGCCTATCGGGCGGGCTGGGGCTCCCGGCGCAGGTGGACCAGGGTCAGGTGATCCTGCACCCGCTCCCGCTGGGTCTCCCGGTAGCCGAGGCGGCGGTAGAGCCGCAGGTTCCCCTCCGACAGGTGCCCGGTGAACAGGTCGAACGCCGCCGCCCCCGGCACGGCCTCGTGCATCGCGGCCAGCAGCGCGCTGCCGATGCCCTGCCCCTGCCGGTCGGGCGCGACCACAAGCCGGCCCACCAGGCAGGTCGAGCCGGACGTCTTGCCCCGGACCGCCCCGACCACCCGCCCGCCGTCCGTCGCCTTCAGCACGACCGCCGTCTCGATCACCGTACGCACCTGGTCGAGCGACTCGACGAGCGGCGCGATGAACGGGTCGCCGTAGAGCTGTGCCTCGGTCACGTACGCGGCCCGCTGCAGGGTGAGGATCTCCCCCGCGTCCGCGGGCAGGGCCCTCGCGATCTCCACCACGAGGGCCACCCTATCGGCACACCCGCCTCCGCCGGGCGGGCCTCCGGGCGTCACTCGCCGCGGCCGGCCACCGCGTATCGCAGGATCACGTTGTCCGAGTCGTCCCTGCGCCGGGTCTCCAGGAGCCGCAGCGGCGGCACCGGCCCGCCGCCGAAGGCCGCGGTGCCTCCGCCCAGGACGGCGGCGCCGACCATGAGGTGCAGTTCGTCGACGAGCCCGGCGGCCAGCAGGTCGTTCCAGAGCGTCCGGCTGCCGAAGATCAGGATGTCCCCGCCTGGCCGGCTCTTGAGCTCCGCGACGGCCTTGTGCGCGTCGGCCCGCCGCACGATGGTCGTGGTGCCGGTCCACGGCGCCGTGTCCTCCTCCGTCAGCGAGTCGGACACCACGACCTTTCGCATCTCGTTGTTCCGCCGGCCGATCTCCCGGTGCAGGTCGGCCAGGCCGGCGTTGTTCGCCACCGCCGGGGACAGGGCGGGATCGGCGGCCACCGCCGGCCAGTACGCCTTCAAGCCCGTGTACGTCGTGGCGCCGAGCAGCAGCGTGTCGGCCGCCCGCTGCCGTTCGAGGTTGTGCGCGTCGAAGAAGTCGTCCATCGGCAGGGCCATGACGTCGCGGCCCGGCCCCTCGACGTACCCGTCGAGCGACATGACGGAGGAAACGATCAGCTTGCGCATGGTGTGCGTCCTTCGGGTCGGATGGTGAGAACCGTCACCCGATCAGAGACACCGGCCGCGCCCGATTCATCGGTCCTGCGGAGAAATTTCCGCGGGGACGGGGAAACGGCGGGTCACTTCGGGGTCGACGAAGCCGGCGATCCACGAGACCCGGCCGTCCCGCAGGCTCAGCACGTTGACCGCGCCCAGGCGGAACCGTTCCCCGTCGTACTGGTAACAGGCGAACGCGGGCTGCCCGTTCGCCGCGACGGGCAGCAGCCGCCACGGCGTGGCGAACACCCGCTCGGTCAGGAACCGGCCGACGTCCTCGCGGCCGTCGAACCAGGCAGGCAGCGGCGGCATGGTGAAGCGGGCGTCCTCGGACAGCAGGTCGAGCAGCGCGGGGACGTCGGCCCGCTCCCATGCCGTCATGAACGCGTTCACCAGCGCGCGGCGTCCGTCCGCGCCCACGGTGGCCAGCTCGGCCTGCTGGGAGCGCCCGGGCAGCCGCTCCCGTACGACCACGCGGGCGCGCTGCAACGCGCTGTTCACCGACGCGGACGTGGTGCCGAGGATCTCGGCGGTCTCCGCCGCCGTGAACCCCAGCACCTCGCGCAGGATCAGCACGGCCCGCTGTGTGCCCGGCAGGTGGTGCAGCGCGGCGACGAAGGCGAGCTCGACGCTCTCCCGCCGCAGGTACGCCGCCGCCGGGTCGGGCTCGTCGTCCGCGGTCAGGTCGTCGGGCCACGGCTCGAGCCACACGGGCCCGGTCACCGGCTCCCCGAGGTCGCGGGTGCCGGAGCGGGCGGGGCCGTGGTCGGACGACAGCATCCGGCGGGGCCGCCGCGACGACAGCCGCAGGCAGACGTTGGTGGCGACGCGGAAGAGCCAGGTCCGCAGCGAGCTGCGGACCTCGAAGCCGTCCAGTCCACGCCACGCCGCGAGAAGCGACTCCTGGAGCGCGTCCTCGGCGTCCTGGACCGAGCCGAGCATCCGGTAGCAGTGGGCGTAGATCTCCCTGCGATGCCGCTCCACGACTTGCCGGAACTCCGCCTCGTCTCCCGGCGGCTCCTGCGGTGATGCGGCGCGTTCGATCACGGACCCATCATGCCGCCACCGGGGCGGGATGTCCCCCGCACGGGAAGGACCGGCCGAAACGGCGGAAGGCCCCGCCGAAGCGGGGCCTTCCGTGGTGCTGTGGAGGACGTGGCCGTGACCTCCGGTCAGGAGACCGGGTGTCAGCTCTGGCCGCCCGCCAGCTTCTCGCGCAGCGCGGCGAGCGCCTCGTCGGAGGCGAGGGCGCCACCGCCGCCGGCCGACTGCGTGCTGGTCTCGCCGGTGTAGGTCGACGGAGCGGCCTCGCTGGCCGCCGCCTCCTCCTGGCGGGCCTTCTCGATCTGCGAGCGGTGCGCCTCGAAGCGGGCCTGGGCCTCGGCGTACTGCCGCTCCCACTCCTCACGCTGCTTGTCGAAGCCCTCGAGCCACTCGCCGGTCTCGGAGTCGAAGCCCTCGGGGTAGATGTAGTTGCCCTGGTCGTCGTAGGTCGCCGCCATGCCGTACAGCGTGGGGTCGAACTCGACCTCGGCACCGACACCCTCGTTGGCCTGCTTGAGGGACAGCGAGATGCGGCGGCGGTCCAGGTCGATGTCGATGATCTTCACGAAGATCTCGTCGCCGACCTGCACGACCTGCTCCGGGATCTCCACGTGGCGCTCGGCCAGCTCGGAGATGTGGACCAGGCCCTCGATGCCCTCCTCGACCCGGACGAACGCACCGAACGGCACCAGCTTGGTGACGCGGCCGGGAACGACCTGACCGATCTGGTGGGTCCGGGCGAACTGCTGCCACGGGTCCTCCTGCGTCGCCTTGAGCGACAGCGAGACCCGCTCGCGCTCCATGTCGACGTCGAGAACCTCGACCGTGACCTCCTGGCCCACCTCGACGACCTCGGACGGGTGGTCGATGTGCTTCCAAGACAGCTCGGACACGTGCACCAGGCCGTCGACGCCGCCGAGGTCCACGAACGCACCGAAGTTGACGATCGAGGAAACGACGCCCTTGCGGACCTGGCCCTTCTGGAGGGTGTTGAGGAACGTCTGGCGAACCTCGGACTGCGTCTGCTCCAGCCAGGCACGGCGGGACAGGACCACGTTGTTGCGGTTCTTGTCCAGCTCGATGATCTTGGCCTCGAGCTCGCGCCCGACGTACGGCTGCAGGTCGCGGACGCGGCGCATCTCCACCAGGGAGGCGGGGAGGAAGCCGCGCAGACCGATGTCGAGGATCAGGCCACCCTTGACGACCTCGATGACCGTGCCGGTGACGATGCCGTCCTCGTCCTTGATCTTCTCGATCGTGCCCCACGCGCGCTCGTACTGGGCGCGCTTCTTGGACAGGATGAGGCGGCCTTCCTTGTCCTCCTTCTGGAGAACCAGGGCCTCGACGTGCTCTCCGACCTCGACGACCTCGGCCGGGTCGACATCGTGCTTGATCGAGAGCTCGCGCGACGGGATAACGCCCTCGGTCTTGTAGCCAATGTCGAGCAAGACCTCGTCTCGATCGACCTTGACAACGGTGCCTTCAACGATGTCTCCGTCGTTGAAGTACTTGATGGTCTCGTCGATCGCGGCGAGGAAGGCCTCCTCGGAACCGATGTCGTTGACCGCTACCTGCGGGGTGCTCGAGGTGGCCTCAGTGCTGCTCGTCATGTGTGGAATTGCTCCGAACCGGACAGATGTCGTTGTGACAGAAGCGCGGCGGGCCGTTTTTCGTTCACCGGATGCTGATTTCCAGGAGCCACCAGATGACCGAGCGCGAGCCCGCTCCGTCCGTGACGCGCGCGAGCCCACAGCGCAGCGATCAGCATATGAGACGGAGCGAGCTGGGTCAATCCGAGGCAACCAGACGGACGCCTAGTAAGTGATCACCGACTTCGCCCGGGCAGGCGAGAGCGTTGCCCGGAGTTTACGCGGCACCGACACGCGGGCCGGATCCCCATCCGACGTATAACGCTCTCCTGGGTGTTTGTCGAGCCAGTCGAGCCAGTAGGTCGTGCACCAGCGCCGGCATTCGCCGTGTTTTCCGTTGGACTGGATCCTCGGGATCGCGTATCGCGGGAAGCTTTTCGCGTACGGCGAAACGGTCGGCTGCGCCCCGGCCAGGAAGACGGCGTCGAAGTGGTAGCGGGTTCCGTCCCAGGTGCCGTCGTGCGCCCTGCTCAGCTTCCTCGGCAGCGACCCGTACGGCAGCGCGAAGGTCGTGGAGGCCGGCACGCCGATCTTCTTCAGCAGCCGCTCCTGCCGGACGATCTGCTCGCCGACCTTCTTGTCCGAGAGCCGGCGGAGATCGGGATGGGAGTAGGTGTGGTTGGCCACCTCGAAGCCGTGGTCGAGCAGCCACTTCACCGCCTGCTTCTGCCGCTCCCGGTCACGCAGCCCGAAGGGGTCGCGGCCGACCCAGAAGGTGGCGGTGGGCCGGAAGTTCGGATACTTCGCCGCGACCTCGAAGATGATGCCCACGGCCGTGTCGTTCTTCGGCATGCCGTTCTGGTCCACGGCGAAGTGGCTGGGGTGGCCGTCGTCGAAGGTCAGGACGACGGGATGGGTCCCGGCCGGGATGTCGATCTTCCTTGCCACCAGTTCGGCCGCGGTGATCGGCACGTAGCCGTCCTTGGCCAGGCGCTCCAGTTCCTTGCGCAGCTGGGCGGGGGTCCGGTCGATGGACGCCAGCCGCTTGGGCAGGATGCGGTGGTACATGATCACGGGCACCAGGCCGGCCTCGTTCGCCTTGACCTTCCTGGCGGACTCGGCGGTCGCCTTCGGCGGGGCCGCGCTGGGCGACGGCGACGGCGACCGCGGCGGCGCCACCCGCACCTGTGACCGTTCCTCGCCCGCGGACCGGGGCAGCAGCACGAGCGCGACAAGACCGATCACGACAACGACGACATTGGCGATTGCAGTCATTCGGGCAACGTTGCGCACAGTTATTTGACCTTACTGCCCGACGTGTCCGCATTCGCGTGTGTTGCAATTTTCCTGTGGACTGGAGCCTGCGTGCCTGCGGGCGGCACGGGCACGTCACCTACGCCCCGGACGAGGAGGCGCTGCGTCGCCGCCTGCGCGCCGATACCTCGCTGGGCGAGGCGTGGCGCTGCCTGCGCTGCGGCGACTTCACCCTGGGCCCGCCACGCGGGGCCGGGCCGGCCGGCGACGCGCCCGTCGTGCTGCGGGGCAGGGCGCTGCGGGACGCGACCGTGCTGCGGCTGATCGCCGTCTTCCGCTGGGCCAAGGCCGTGCTCGTGATCGCGGGAGCGTACGGCGTGTGGCGGTTCCGCGCCCACCACGACGCCGTGCGGCGGGCGTTCGACCAGGACCTCCCGCTGGTCCGGCCGCTGGCCCACCAGTTCGGGTGGAACCTCGACCAGTCGGGAGTCGTGCACACGCTGCGGACCGCGCTGGGCGCGCGGACGACGACCCTCACCTGGATCTTCCTCGCCCTGCTCGCCCTCGCGGCCCTGCTGCTGACCGAGGGGGCCGGCCTGTGGCTGCTGAAGCGATGGGGCGAGTACTTCTCGGTGATCGTCACCTCGGCGTTCATCCCGGTGGAGATCTACGAGATCGCCGAGAAGGTGAGCCCGTTCCGGATCGTGCTCCTCTTGATCAACATCGCGGCCGTGCTGTACATCGCGTTGAGCAAGCGCCTGTTGGGGCTGCGCGGCGGGCGGGCGGCGTACGAGTCCGAGCGGCACCAGGCGAGCCTGCTGGAGGTCGAGCAGGCGGGCCTGGCCCTGGCCGGGCGGGACCACGGGCCCACCCGCCCGACCGGCCACCCCTGACCCGCCGCCCCGTGAGCCGGCCCCGTGAGCCGGCCCTGTGCGACGAGCCCCGTGCGACGAGCCTCGTGTGGTGAGCCTCGTGTGCGGAGCCCGGCGTGCTGAGCCCGGCGAGCCCCGGAACGGGCCGGGGTCAGTGGCCGGCGTCCTCCCAGGTGGTCCCGACGCCCACGCTGACCTCCAGCGGCACGCTCAGGTCGTAGGCCCCGCACATCTGCGTGCGGACGACCTCGGTCAGCTCCTCCAGCTCGCCCGGCGCGACCTCGAACACCAGCTCGTCGTGCACCTGGAGCAGCATGCGGGAGCGCATGCCCTCGATCGCCTTCTGCACGTTCAGCATGGCGACCTTGATGATGTCGGCGGCCGAGCCCTGGATGGGCGCGTTGAGCGCCATCCGCTCGGCCATCTCCCGGCGCTGCCGGTTGTCGCTGGTCAGGTCGGGCAGGTAGCGGCGGCGGCCGAGGATGGTCTCGGTGTAGCCGTCCTTGCGGGCCTGGGCGACGATCGACTCCAGGTAGTCGCGGACGCCGCCGAACTCCTCGAAGTACTCCTCCTTGAGCGCCCTGGCCTCCGCGACGGGGATGTTGAGCTGCCCCGACAGGCCGAAGTCGGACAGGCCGTAGGCCAGGCCGTAGTTCATGGCCTTGATCCGGGCGCGCAGGTCGGCGTCGACCTGCTCCGGGGGCAGGTCGAAGACGCGGGACGCGGTGGCCTGGTGGAAGTCGTGCCCCGACTCGAAGGCCGAGATCAGCGACTCGTCCCGGGACAGGTGGGCCATGATCCGCAGCTCGATCTGGCTGTAGTCGGCCGTCAGCAGCGTGTCGTAGCCCTCCCCCACCACGAAGCCCTTGCGGATGCGCCGGCCCTCGACCGTGCGGATCGGGATGTTCTGCAGGTTGGGCTTCTCGCTCGACAGCCGCCCCGTGGCCGCCACGATCTGGTTGAACGTGGTGTGGATCCGCCCGTCGTCGGCGATCTCCTTGATCAGGCCCTCGACCGTGGTGCGCAGCTTGGTCTGGTCGCGGTGGCGCAGCAGGATCACCGGCAGCTCGTTGTCGGTCTGCTGGGCCAGCCAGGCGAGCGCGTCGGCGTCGGTCGTGTAACCCGTCTTGATCTTCTTGGTCTTGGGCAGGCCGAGCTTGCCGAAAAGGATCTCCTGCAACTGCTTGGGCGAGCCGAGGTTGAACTGCTCGCCGACCGCCTGGTGGGCGGCCTCGACCGCCTGCTTGACGGCCGCGCCGAACTCGGCCTCCAGGGCCGCGAAATACTGCCGGTCGGCGGCGATGCCGGCCCTCTCCACCTGGGCCAGCACCCGCACCAGCGGGAGCTCGACCTCGGTCACCAGCCGGGTGCCGCCGCGCTTGGACAGGTGGGCCTCCAGCGCGTCGGCCAGGTCGCACACGGCCTGGGCGCGCAGCGCCAGGTCCCGGGCCGCGCCCTCGTCGGCGTCCTCGAACAGGGAGGTCTGCCCGCCGGGCGCGGACTCCGCCCGCAGCTCGCGGTGGAGGTAGCGCAGCACCAGGTCCTCCAGCGGGAACGACCGCTGCCCCGGCATCGCCAGATACGCGGCGAGCGCCGTGTCGCAGGTGAGGCCGCGCAGGTCGAGGCCGTGCGCCCACAGCGCGAGCAACGGCCCCTTGGCGTCGTGCACGGCCTTCGGCCGGTTCTCGTCGGCCAGCCAGGCGGCCAGCGCCGCCTCGTCCTCCTCAGTGAGGCGCGTGGGGTCGAGATAGGCGGCGCCGTCCGGTCCGGCGATCGCGACGCCCTCCAGCCCCCCGGTGCCGCTGCCGTAGACGCCCTTGAAGGCCAGCCCGGCGCGGGCCTCGGGAAGGGCGGCCAGCCAGCCGGCCACCTGGCCCGGCTCCAGCACGGTCACCTCGAGCTCGAAGCCCTCGCCCGCCTCCGGCTCGGTGGTGCCGAGGGTCTTGAACAGGCGCTCGCGCAGCTCTCCGCGGATCTGCAGCGCGTCGAGGAGCTTGTTGACCTCCTCGCGGTCCCACAGGCCCATGGTCAGCGCGGCCACCTCGGCGTCGACCGGGGCGTCGCGCTTCAGCTCGGTCAGCATCCGATTGTGGATCACCTGGCCGAGGTGCTCACGCAGCTTGTCGCCGACCTTGCCCTTCACCTCGTCGGCCCGCCGGACCAGCTCGTCGAGCGAGCCGTACTCCACGATCCACTTGGTGGCGGTCTTCTCGCCCACGCTCGGGATGCTCGGCAGGTTGTCGCTCGGGTCACCGCGCAGTGCCGCGAAGTCGGGGTACTGCGCCGGGGTGAGGCCGTACTTCTCCATGACGGCGCCGGGGGTGAAGCGGGTCATGTCGCTGATGCCCCGCCTGGTCATCAGCACCGTGACCTTGTCGTCGACGAGCTGGAGCGCGTCGCGGTCGCCGGTCACGATGAGCACGTTCATGTCCTCGGCGGACGCCCGGGTCGCCAGCGTCGCGATCAGGTCGTCCGCCTCGAAGCCGGGCACCGACAGGCGCGGGATGCGCAGCGCGTCGAGCAGCTCGAAGATGAGCTGCATCTGCCCGCGGAAGTCCTCGGGGGTCTCCGCCCTGTTGGCCTTGTAACCGTCGTACGCCTCGTGCCTGAAGGTCGGCTCGCTCCGGTCGAAGCACACCGCGACGTGACTCGGCTGCTCGTCGCGCAGGATGTTGGCCAGCATCGAGGTGAAGCCGTACACCGCCTCGGTGTGCTGACCGTCGGTGGTCATGAGGTTCGCGTCCTTCAACGCGTAGAACGCGCGATAAGCAAGAGAATGCCCGTCCAGGAGCAGCAGACACGGACGGGTGGGGGTCGCTTCACTCTTCGGCACATCCGCAGCCTAGTCTCCCTGTACGACAGAAACCCGTGCTCTTCCCACAGGAGGCGTCCCCTTGACCTTGACGAATCCCGAGGAGTTCGTGGCGTCGATGAACGCCCCTGGGGACCACCTGCACCAGCGGATGGGCCTCGAAATCCTGGAGGCCAGCGCCGAGCGGGTGGTCGGCCGCATGCCCGTCAAGGGCAACACCCAGCCGCACGGGCTTCTGCACGGCGGCGCGTCCTGCGTGCTGGCAGAGACCCTCGGCTCGACCGGCGCCGCCCTGCACGCCGGCCCGGGCAGGATCGCCGTCGGCATCGAGATCAACGCCACCCACCACCGTTCCGCCACCTCGGGGCACGTCACCGCCGTCGCCACCCGCGTGCACGGCGGGCGCACGCTCGCGACGTACGTCATCGAGATCACCGACGACGAGGGCCGGGCGGTCTGCACGGCCCGCCTGACCTGCATGCTCAGGGACGCCGGCTGAGACCGCGCGGCTCGCGGGCCGCGCTCCCCCGCGGGCCGGCCGGGCAAGCACCACGAAAACCACATACGACGCGTTGGGCCTCATAACGGAACGGCTTGCGACTCTCTTTGCACGGGAGTCGCTCCGGTCGCTACCGTTGTGGCTCCAGAGCCCGTGGGAAGACCGAGTAGACAACGTGCGGAGCCGGGGAAGCTGTGTACGGTCCCAAAGGTCCTCCCACGGGCTCACGCTTTTCCTCGGCGGCGATCCTCCAGCCCCTACAGCAGTGATCCTTCAGTTGACTCCTTACATGCCCTGACCTGCGAAGCCTTTCTCACGTCAGTGACACACCATGGTCACCAATTGGTGACGAACGACCCCGAAACGGGCGTCTCAGGCTTATGCTCCGGCCACAACATCGCAGCAACCTGGACGATGTTGCGCGTCCGCAGTGGGGGCACGACCCCGCCAAGACCTGAACAGAGGGAGCACCATTGCGCAGAGCCGTGATCGCGTTCACGGCCTTCCTGGGTGGACTCGTATTTCTCCTCTCCTCCCCCGCCTGGGCGGACGGGGAGGCGTTGAAGGGCACACTCCAAAACCAAGGCCAGCCGGTGAACGGCGTGAAGATCAGCGTGGCAGGCGAAGACGGCAAACCCGTCGGAGACGCCACCACGGGTTCGGACGGCAAGTGGGAGGTGCCGGTCCCCGAGGCGGGCACATACAAGGTCACACTTGACCAGTCGACGCTCCCGCAAGGGGTCGGGCTGAAGTTCAAGGACCGGGCCACCCTGAACGTCCAGGTCTACGAGGGAAGCGAGCGCAACGTCCTGTTCGCCCTCGCCCCCGCCGGCCAGCAGGGCGGGGGCGCCGCGCAGTCCTCGTCGGACTCCTCCTCCTTCTGGGACCGGGTCGCCCAGCTCACCTTCGAGGGCTTCAACCTCGGGCTCATCATCGCCCTCGCGGCCATGGGCCTGTCCCTGGTGTTCGGCACCACCGGGCTCACCAACTTCGCCCACGGCGAGTTGCTCACGTTCGGCGCGATGTGCGCCTACTTCTTCAACGTGGTCCTGGGAATCCCGCTCATCCTCGCCGCGGTGATCTCGGTGGTGATCGGCGGGGTCTTCGGATACACCCAGGACCGGTTCTTCTGGGGAGTGCTGCGCAAACGGGGCAGCAGCCTGGTCGCGATGATGATCATCTCGATCGGCCTCGCCCTCTTCCTCCGCTACGTCTTCCTGTTCTTCTTCGGCGGCGAGGGCGCTCCGTTCGCGGACTACAACGCCCAGCCCGGCATCCAGGTGGGCCCGATCTCCGCCGCGCCGAAGAACTTCATCGCGATGGGCATCGAGCTCGCCGTGCTCGTGATCGTCGGGCTCGCGCTCCTCAAGACGCGCGTCGGCAAGGCGGCCAGGGCCGTCGCCGACAACCCCGCGCTGGCGGCCTCCTCCGGCATCAACGTCGACGGCGTCATCCGGATCATCTGGACCGTCGGCGGCGCCGTCGCGTCGCTCGCGGGCGTCATGCTCGGCCTGTCGCAGAACGTCAGCTACCAGATGGGCTTCCAGATCCTGCTGCTCGTCTTCGCGGGAGTCACCCTCGGCGGCCTCGGCACCGCCTTCGGCGCCCTCGTCGGCTCCATCGTCGTCGGCCTGTTCATCCAGCTGTCCACCGTCGTGGTGCCGACCGAGCTGAAGACCGTCGGCGCGCTGCTGGTGCTCATCCTCGTCATGCTCTTCCGGCCACAGGGCATCCTCGGCCGGCGCGAGCGCATCGGCTGATCGGAGACCACACGTGGACTGGAACACCATTTTCGTCACCACGGTCAAGGCCTCGATCGGCCTGGAGACCGTCGTCTACGCGCTCGCCGCGATCGGCGTCAACATCCAGTTCGGCTACGCCGGGCTGCTGAACTTCGGTCAGGCGGCCTTCCTCGGCGTCGCCGCCTACGGCATGGCCGTCACCGTGGCCACCTTCCACCTGCCGTTCTGGCTCGGCATCCTGATCGGGCTGGCGGCCACGATCGTGCTGGCGTTCCTGCTGGGCATCCCCACCCTGCGCCTGCGCGCCGACTATCTCGCCATCGTCACCATCGCGGCGGCCGAGATCGTCCGGCTCATCTTCAGGTCGGTCAAGTTCAGCAGCGTCTTCGGCGGCTCGGACGGCCGGCAGAACTTCTCCGGCGACTTCTTCGCGATGAACCCCTACTCCCCCGGCACGTACGGCATCGGCCCGATCAGCTTCAACGAGCGGGTGACGTGGGTGCTGACCGTCGGCTGGGTGCTCATCGCGATCGCCTGCGGGCTGGTCTACCTGCTCATGAAGAGCCCCTGGGGCCGCGTGCTCAAGGCCATCCGCGAGGACGAGGACGCCGTGCGCAGCCTCGGCAAGAACGTCTTCTCCTACAAGATGCAGGCGCTCGTGCTCGGCGGCGTGGTCGGCTGCCTCGGCGGCTTCCTGTTCGCGCTCGGCCAGGCGTCGGTGCAGCCCGACCTGTTCAGCACGGAGTTCACCTTCTACGCGTACACGATCGTGATCCTCGGCGGCGCGGCCCGCGTCTTCAGCCCCGTCGTCGGCGCCGCGATCTTCTGGGTGCTGCTGGTCTTCGTCGGCAACACGCTCAGCGAGGCCGTGAGCGCCGGGCTGCTCCCCTCGTTGTTCACCGTGAACAACATCGGCGCGGTCCGCTTCATGCTGGTCGGTCTCGGCCTGATGCTCCTGCTCATCTTCCGGCCGCAGGGCATCTTCGGTGACAAGAGGGAGATCGCGCTCGATGCACGCTGACACCACCCCGGGCAGGAAAGCGGCGGCGCTGGCCGCCTTCGCGGGCCTCGACCAGGAGCCCGGCGTGCCCAAGCCCGATCCCATCCTCGTCGTCGACAAGGTCGTACGCCGGTTCGGCGGCCTCACCGCCGTCGACGTCGACCACGTGGAGGTCCAGCGCGGGTCGATCACTGCGCTGATCGGCCCGAACGGCGCCGGCAAGACCACGTTCTTCAACCAGCTCACCGGCTTCGACAGCGCCGACGAGGGGTCCTGGGCGTTCAACGGCAAGCAGCTCAAGGGCGTGCCCGCCCACCGGGTGGCCCGTGCGGGCATGGTCCGCACGTTCCAGCTCACCAAGGCTCTGTCGAAGCTCACCGTGATGGAGAACATGCGTCTCGGCGCGCAGAACCAGCGCGGCGAGAACTTCTTCCGCGCGCTGGTCCCGGGCAGCTGGCGCCGTCAGGAGGACGAGATCACCGAGCGCGCCGAGGAGCTCCTTGAGCGCTTCAAGCTCGACGCCAAGCGCGACGACTTCGCCGGCTCGCTGTCCGGCGGCCAGCGCAAGCTGCTGGAGATGGCGCGCGCCCTCATGGTCGGCCCCGAGCTGGTCATGCTGGACGAGCCCATGGCGGGTGTGAACCCGGCCCTGACCCAGTCGCTCCTCGGGCACGTGAAGGACCTGCGCGAGGAGGGCATGACCGTGCTCTTCGTGGAGCACGACATGGACATGGTCCGCGACATCAGCGACTGGGTGATCGTGATGGCCCAGGGCGCCGTGATCGCGGAAGGGCCGCCGGACACCATCATGTCGGACCCGCGCGTGATCGACGCCTACCTGGGCGCCCACCACGACGCGCCGATGTCCAGCGAGGAGTTCGAGGAGCAGCTGCAGGAGGCCGAGGCCGAGCTGGAGTCCGAGATCGAGGAGAAGGCATGAGCGCCCCCACGCCGGAGAACCCCGCAGAGCCGGACCGCACGCCCACGCCGGACGAGGCCGACCGGCAGGACCGCACCGGCACGCCGGATGTCGCCACGGCGGACGGCGGCGTGCCCGCGCCCGTCGCGGCGGCGGACGAGGACGGCGCCGAGCCCGTCTCGGGGGCGGCCGTCGTCGACCGCTCCGACCACCTCGCCGGAGCCGAGAACGCGCTGCTGCGGGCCGACGAGCTGTACGCCGGCTACATCCCCGGCGTCAACATCCTCAACGGCACCGACCTGTACGTGAAGAAGGGCGAGCTGATCGGCATCATCGGCCCGAACGGCGCCGGCAAGTCGACCCTGCTGAAGACCCTGTTCGGGCTCGTGCCGGTGCGCAGCGGCTCGGTCACCCTGAACGGCGAGGACATCACCAGCCTCAAGGCGCACTCGCTCGTGGCCCGCGGGGTCGGCTACGTCCCGCAGACGAACAACGTCTTCCCCAGCCTCACCATCGAGGAGAACCTGGAGATGGGCGCCTATCAGGTGCCCGGCAAGTTCAAGGAGCGGTTCGAGTTCGTCTGCGAGATCTTCCCCGCCCTCCGGGAGCGCCGCAAGCAGCGCGCCGGCTCGCTGTCCGGCGGTGAGCGGCAGATGGTCGCCATGGGCCGGGCGCTCATGACCGAGCCGTCGGTCCTGCTCCTGGACGAGCCGTCCGCGGGTCTGTCGCCCAAGCTGCAGGACCTGGTCTTCATCCAGGCCCAGCAGATCAACAAGGCCGGCGTGACCGTGATCATGGTGGAGCAGAACGCGCGCCGCTGCCTGCAGATCTGCCACCGCGGCTACGTGCTCGACCAGGGCCGCAACGCCTACATGGCCAGCGGTCGCGACCTGATCAACGACCCGAAGGTCATCCAGCTCTACCTGGGCACGCTCGCCCGGGCCTGAGCCGCTCGCACGAGGGCCCCGGCGGAGGGATCCGCCGGGGCCCTCGTCGTATGTCTGTGACCTGATCTCCATCTGATCGGCGACCGCGGGGGCGACAATGGGCCGTATGACCCGAACCCCCCTCCGCACGGCACTGGTCGCCTCGGCGCTCGCGGTGGGCCTGTCCGCCTGCCAGTCGCCGTCCCCGGAGCCCGACGCGTCGCCGGGCGCCGTTGTCTCGTCCATGAGCACCGTGTACGGGAAGACCAGCGGCGCGGTCTACGTCACCGGCGCGAAGGCCGGAGACGACCCCTGCGCCCGCGTGGTGTCCGCCATCGGCTATCTGGGGCTGTCGCTGCTGCCGGCGGGGCAGGAGGACGCCCAGCACTGGGACGGGGACGTACGCGGCCGTTTCGGCTATCTGCGCGGCACCCTGTCGATGTACGGCCCGCACCTGCCGGCCTCCGCCTCGGCCGCCGTCACGACCATCGACGGGCTCGCCGAGACCCTGTCCCGGGCCGGCACGGCCGGTTCCCTGCGTACGGACCTGCTCCGCCGGTATCGCAAGGCGTCCGCCGCCGTCCTCACCGCCTGCGGCCGTTCCTGACCCGCCAGGGCCGTTCCTGACCCGCCACGGCCATTCCTGACCCGCGGCGAGACGCCTGCTTCTCCACGTCCCAGCAAGCTCCTGGGACGCGGAAAGGGCCCGCTCCATGGGAGCGGGCCCCTCGTGCTCGCTATCAGCCGGCGATCTTGCCGGTGTTGAAGGCGATGTTCTTGTTGGTGTTGTCGGCGCCGTACTCGTAGATGCCGATCGTCGCCTCGGCCGGGTCACCGGCCTCGTTGAACTCGATCGGGCCGGACGCGCCGTCGAAGTCGATGTCCTTGCCCGCCGTCAGCAGGTCGTTGCAGGACTTGAAGTCCTTGCACTTCTCCCCGCCGGTGGAGACCTCGGCCAGGTGGGCCGCGATGTCCGCGGGCGCGTCGCTCTTGGCGGCGATCGCCGCGAGCGCGGTCAGGATCGTCGCGTCGTACGACTCGGGACCGTAGTTGTAGTCCTTCAGGTTCGGGTCGATCGTCTTCAGCTTGGCCTTGAAGTCGTCCGAGACCTGGGCGCCCGGCTGGGTGCCCTTGGCGCCGTCGAGCGTGCCCTTGGGGAAGCCGTCCTTGCCCGTGCCGTAGTTGGACAGGTTGCCGTCGACGAAGTAGTACTTCACCTTCTTGGCGGTCAGGCCCTGCTTGACGAGCTCAGGAATGATCTTCTTGGTCTCGTCGAAGCCGATCAGCGCGACGGCCTTCGGGTTGGCTTCCTTGATCTTGGCGACGTCCGCCGAGTAGTCGGCCGCCTTCGGGTCGTAGATGACCTTCTCCACGACCTGGCCGCCGCCGCCCTCGACCGCCTTCTGCACGTTGTCCGCGAGGCCGGTGCCGTACGCGTCCTGGAGGGCCAGGATGCCGACCGTGTCGTTGCCGTCGGCGAGGATGAGGTCGCCGAGGACACGGCCCTGCAGCACGTCCGGCGGAGCCGTACGGAAGTACAGGCCCTTGTCGTTGTACGTGGTGAACTGGTCCGAGGTGTTCGCCGGCGAGATCTGGACAACGCCCGCACCGGTGATCTTGTCGATGACCGACAGCGACACCGAGGACGAGGCGGCACCGATGACCACGTCGGCCTTCTGCTGCAGCAACTTGTCGACAGACTGGGACGCAATGTTGGTCGACGTGTCACCCGAGTCGGTGTCGATCTGAGTCACCGGCTTGCCGAGGACACCACCGGCGTCGTTGATCTCCTTGACCGCCAGCCCGACACCCGCGAACTCCGGCGGGCCGAGGAAGGCGAGCGAGCCGGTCTGCGGCAGCAGCGTGCCGACGGTGAGAACGCCATCGCCCTGGGCGGTGGCGGCAGCGGGTGCCGAGGACTCGGCCGCCGGCGCCGAGGAAGCCGGCGCGGCGCTGTCCTCACCACCGCCACAGGCCGTCAGCGCGAGGCTGGCGGCTGCGGCGACGGCCAGCGCCCGCCCGAGGGGGGCAATGCGGATCATGAAGCATCTCCTTCATCCAGGCCCGGGAATCGTCAGCGCTCCCGACTGGTCCCGATCGAATGGCTGAAAGGTACATAGGCGGGGCATGCCCCGACCAGGGATGCATCAGAACTGTCCGCACTTGGATGCGGAGTCGTAATAACTCCTCAACTTAGCGGGACGGCCCCTGACCAGGAGTCTTCTTCTCCGCGATCAGCAGGGCGACGATCAGGCGGGTGGCTGGACCTCGCCGCCGTTCTCGTTGACCACGACCTGGGCCACCTGGCGCATGCTCATGCGCCGGTCCATCGACGCCTTCTGGATCCACCGGAAGGCCTGCGGCTCGGTCCACCCGTGCTGGGCCATGAGCAGGCCCTTCGCCCGTTCCACGAGCTTCCTGGTCTCCAGCCGCTCCGACAGCGTGGAGACCTCCTTCTCCAGCGCGGCGAGCTCCTCGTGCCGGCTGACCGCCATCTCGATGGCCGGCACCAGGTCGCCCTTGGTGAACGGCTTGACCAGGTAGGCCATCGCGCCCGCGTCCCTGGCCCGTTCGACCAGGTCGCGCTGCGAGAACGCGGTGAGGATGAGGCACGGCGCTATGCGTTCCGAGACGATGCGCTCGGCCGCGGAGATCCCGTCGAGCACGGGCATCTTGACGTCCAGGATCACCAGATCTGGGCGGAGCTCCACGGCGAGTTTGACCGCCGTCTCGCCGTCGCCGGCCTCGCCGACCACGGCGTAACCGTCCTCTTCGAGCATCTCCTTCAGGTCGAGGCGGATCAGCGCCTCGTCTTCCGCGATCACCACTCGCCGCTGCGTACTCACGCACAAGAGGTTACCGACGTCCGCTACATTAGGACCACGGCAGGGGATGCCCTAAGCGATCTCGAAGCAAGATCGACTGCTGTGTGGTACCCATTGCCAAAACCGGACAAATCCGGAAATAGCCCCGATAGACCAATCGGCAGAGTCGATGGCCTCAAAATCCATTCAGTGTGGGTTCGAATCCCACTCGGGGCACTTGCGCCAAAAGTGGCCCCCTGAGAAGCCACCAGGACGACGAGGGGGCGTGGTCGCGCTCCAGCTGTATGCGGTGACATACTGTGACCGCCGGACCCCGCTGGGGTCGCGGAAGTGAGGCCGGGACCTCCCGATGGAATCGGGCGCCCGGCCTTCGCGGTTTCCGGCTTCGCGGTTTCCAGACCGGACACCACGAGGAACGGTCACAGGAACTCGATCATCTGCCGGATGATGTCGAAGCTCTCACCGTCGCCGCCGAGCCACCACACGACGCTGCCCACGAGTAACGCCAAGAGAGCCACAGTGGGCCAGATGATACGCGCTGTAACCGGCACGTCACCCTGAATGCAAGAGATCAGGTGCCGGGGAGGAGACGGACGGCGTCGAGGGCGAGGGAGAGCTCGACGACGTCCAGGGGACGGGCCAGCGACCGGCCGGTGAGCTGCTCGATGCGGCGCACGCGGTTGAAGACGGTGTTGCGGTGGCAGTAGAGCTCGACCGCCGCCCGGACGGCCGATCCCTCGCAGCGCAGCCACGCCTCCAGTGTCGCGAGCAGCACGCCGCCGTCGGGCGAGGCGATGATCGGGCCGAGGACGCCGCCCGCGAGGTGCCCGGCCAGCTCCGGCTGGCAGACCACCAGGGCGGCGGGCAGCCGCCGGTCGAGCCGCGCGATCTCCGGCGCGGTCCCCGAGCAGGTGCGCATGGCCACCTCCGCCAGCCGGCGGGCCGTGCCGAGGTCGGCGAGGCTCTCCACCACCGGGCTGACGCCGGCGCTCGCGCAGACGACCGGGGTGATCGCGGCCACCAGGTCGTCCAGCTCCCGGTCGCCGAGGTACACCACGGCCATCTCCAGGTCCGGGCGCATGCGCCACAGGAAGCGCAGCCCGCCGATCTCGTCGGGGCGGTGCACCCGGTCGGGCTGCGCGGGCAGCCGCGTTGTGACGACCGCATAGCGGCCGTGCTCCGGCAGGCCGAGTGCCCCGGCCGCCACGCCCGCCACCGCCGGGTCGGCGCGGCCCTCCAGGAGCGCGTCGAGCATGGCGTTGACGCGCTGGTTGGTCCGCCCGAGCAGCTCGTTCTCCCGGCGGCGGTAGGCGTCGGCCGCCGCCACGGCCTGGCGGTCGATGGCGTGCCACACGTGGGTGGCGCTGCGCAGCAGGGCGGGCAGCCGCTCCTGGCCCTGGTCGCCGATGATGTCGATGACGCCGTTCCAGGTGACCTGCGCGGCCAGGCGGTAGCTGCGCATGAGGGAGTCCAGCGGGAGCCCGAACTCGGCCCGCCTGCGCCCGACCGTCTGGGCGTACGCGACGTCGCGCCGCTCGTGCCGGGGCTGCAGGATCGCGGTGATGCCCACGCGCAGCCCCTCGTGGGTGCTCTTCCAGTGGTCCTCGAAGGGGACCGTCATGCGGTAGGCCTCGTCGCTGTCCCTGCCGCGCTTCACCAGCTCGTCGGCGAGCTCGGGGAGCCGTTCCAGCAGGCCTGCGGCGGAGGTCCGCAGCAGTTCCCGGACCTCGGCGTCCGTCCTGGACCTCATGCCCCGAATGTGCCAGCCGTCAGCGTCCGGAACAAGGTTCGGTTTTCGTTTCGTGATGCGGGATTGTGCTGGAGCACAGGGCACGACCGGCGGGCATGGGCTGGGGTCCCGACTTGACCTCCGGCGCTGGACGGCCCTCGACCACGGTGGGTTGGGTGTGCCTTCATCGAAGTCACAGGAGGCGCGGATGTCTGGTGAGGCGGGCCCGGAGACCGGCGGCCCAAGGAGCGAGGGCCCGCGGATCACGGCCCCCGAGAAGACCGGCGGCCTCGAGATCAGGGGCCTGGAGGTGCGGTACGGCCCCGTACGCGCCCTGCGGGGCGTCCACCTGTCCGTGCCCTGGGGTGCGGTGGCCGCGGTGCTCGGCGCGAACGGCGCGGGTAAGACGACGCTGCTGCGGGCCGTCTCGGGGACGCTGCGATTCCACCGAGGCGCGATCACGTCGGGGACGGTCGCCTTCGGCGGGTCCCGGCTCGACGGAGTGCCGGCCGCGGCCGTCGTGCGGCGCGGCGTGGTCCAGGTGCCGGAGGGGCGACGGGTGTTCGCCCGGATGACGGTGGCCGAGAACCTCCGCGCCGGAGCGCTGGGCGTGCCGGGCAGGCGCGCGGCGACGGCCCGTGAGCGGGTGCTCGACCTCTTCCCGGTGCTGGCCGAGCGGGCGCACCAGCGGGCGGGCCTGCTGTCGGGCGGCGAGCAGCAGATGCTGGCGATCGGCCGGGCGCTCATGGCCGGGCCGTCGCTGCTGCTGCTCGACGAGCCCACGCTCGGGCTCGCGCCGCTGATGGCGGCCCGGATCGCCGACACCGTGCGGCAGATCAACGCCCAGGGGATGTCGGTGCTGCTGGTGGAGCAGAACGCGGCCATGGCGCTCGCGCTGGCCGAGCGGGCGTACGTGCTGGAGGTCGGCGAGGTGGCGCTGTCGGGACCGGCGGCGGACCTGGCGGCCAGCGACGAGGTGCGCCGCCGCTATCTCGGTGTCGGCGCGACCGATACAGACCGACCGGTCGGTACCGAGCCCGGCTCCGCCCCGGAAGAGCATGAGAGGCCCGCGAGGCACGAGAGGACCAGGCTGGCGAGATGGACGGCATGACCCACCGCCGCGGCGAGCCGCGCGCACACCCGACGAGGCGGCGACGCATACCCCTCAGAAACCAACCGGTCGGTACGGCCGTCGGCGACGGCCCGGCGGAACTCGTGGTCAGCGAGGTGACGGTGCGCTTCGCCGGGCTCACCGCCCTCGACGCGGTGAGCTTCACCGTGGCCCCCGGCAGCGTGCACGCGCTGATCGGCCCGAACGGCGCGGGCAAGTCCACCTGCTTCAACGTGCTGTCGGGCGTCTACCGCGCCACCTCGGGCGGCGTGCGCTTCGGCGGCGCCGAGCTGACCTCGCTGCGCCCGCACCAGGTGGCCGCGCTGGGCGTGGCGCGGACGTTCCAGAACATCGCCCTGTCGCCGCACCTGACGGTCCGCGACAACCTCATGCTCGGCCGGCACCGCCTGACCCGTGCCGGCTTCGTCTCGGCCGGCCTGCGGCTGCCCACGGCGAGGCGCGAGGCCGTACGGCACGGCGCGCGCGTGACGGAGATCGCGGAGTTCGCGGGCGTCGGCGACGCGCTGTCCATCCCGGTGGGGCTGTTGCCATACGGCGTGCAGAAGCGGGTGGAGCTGGCCCGGGCGCTGTGCATGGAGCCGCGGCTGCTCCTGCTGGACGAGCCGGTGGCGGGGATGAACGGCGGCGAGCGGCGGGAGATGGCCGGCCTCATCGAGTCGGTGCGCGAGAGCCTCGGCATCTCGATCCTGCTGGTCGAGCACGACATGGGCGTGGTCATGCGGATCGCCGACGCGGTGACCGTGCTCGACTTCGGCAGGCGGATCGCGGACGGGCCGCCCGAGGAGGTCCAGCGCGACCCCGAGGTGATCCGCGCCTATCTCGGCGACTTCGGCCGCCCCTCCGGTGAGCGGGGGCAGGCGTGATGGCGGTCTTCCTGGAGTTGCTCGTCAACGGCATCTCGGTCGGAGCCGTGTACGCGCTGATCGCGCTCGGCTTCGTGGTGATCTTCAAGGCGACCGAGGTCGTCAACTTCACGCATGCGTCGCTGCTGCTGGCCGGCGGCTACGTGATCGCCCGGCTGCACCCGCTGATCGGGTTCTGGGCGGCGCTGGCGGCCGGGATCGCCGCGGCGGCCCTGGTCGGCGCGCTGGTGGAGTTCCTGATCCTGCGCCGGGCGCACGTCGGCTCGCGCGGCGTGCTGGCCATCGTCACGATCGGCGTGGACATCCTGCTGACGACCGAGCTCACCCGCCGGATCGGCACCGAGGTGCTCGCCCTCGGCGACCCCTGGGGCGACCGGGTGCTGCGCCTCGGCCCGGTCACGGTCGCCGAGACCCGCGTCGTCGCCCTCGCGGTCGCCGCCGCGCTGATCGTGGCGTTCCTGCTCGCCTTCAAGTTCACCGGCTGGGGCGTGGCGATGCGCGCGACGGCCGAGGACGCGGAGACCGCCGCGCTGATGGGCGTGCGGCTCGGCCGGGTCTCGCTCAGCGCGTGGGCCGTCGCCGGGGCGCTGGCCGCGGTCGCGGCGATGTTCCTGTGCGTCTTCCCCACGCCGGGCCTGGACCGGGGTACGGCCGCGGCGGCGATGAAGGCGTTCCCCGCCGCCATCCTCGGCGGGCTCGACTCGACCACCGGCGCGCTGGCCGGCGGGCTGATCGTGGGCGTCACCGAGACGCTGATGAGCGGCTACCAGAGCGAGCTCGCCTTCCTGGGCCGCGGCATCGGCGACGCGGCGCCGTTCCTCGTGATGATCGTGATCCTGCTGCTGCGGCCCTCCGGGCTGTTCGGCACGAAGGAGCCGGCCCGTGTCTGAACCCACGCCCACGGCGGCGACGCCCGGACGCGACTCGCCCGCAGCAGGGACTCCCGAGCCCGGCGCGCCCGCCCCCAGCACGCCCGCCCTCAGCACGCCCGCCCTCAGCACGCCCGCCCTCAGCACGCCCTGGCCCGCGCGTGGCACGGCACAACCCCTCCGGGCCGTGCTGCGGCTCGCGGTGCTCGCGGTGTCCGTCATGGTGTCCGTCGCGGTGCCCTTCTACCTGGAGGGGTTCTGGCTGCAGGCGGGGCTGTTCGCGATGTCCGCGGCGATCGGCGCGATCGGGATCAACCTGCTCACCGGGGCGACCGGGCAGCTGTCCCTGGGGCACGCCTTCTTCCTCGCGGTCGGGGCGTACTCCTACGTCTTCCTGTCGACCGACCTGGGGCTGCCGACGCCGCTCGCGGCCGTGGCCGCGGTGATCGTCGCGGGGGTGTCCGGCGGCCTGTTCAGCCCGATCGCCGGCCGCCTCAGGGGCGCCTACCTGGGCATCGCCACCCTCGCCCTGATCTTCGTCGGCCAGCACATCCTGTTCAACGCGGAACCGGTGACCGGCGGCTTCAACGGACGGCCGGTGCCGCCGATGGAGCTGTTCGGCCTCGTCTTCGCCGACACTCCGGAGCTCGTGGTGCTGAACGTGCCGTTCGGTTCGCTCGAACGGCTGTGGTTCCTCGGGATCGCGCTGCTCGCGGGCGCGGCCGTGTTCGCCAGGGGCGTGCTGCGCGGCCGTCCCGGGCTGGCGATGAACACGATCAGGGACCACGAGATCGCCGCGGGGGTGATGGGCGTGCCCGTCGCCCGATACCGCGCGGGCGTGTTCGTCCTGTCGTCCATGTACGGCGGGCTCGCCGGGGTGCTCGTCGCCCTGGTCTTCCAGCAGGTCGTGCCGGACTACTTCGGCATGCTGCTGTCGCTCGACTACCTCGCGATGATCGTGATCGGCGGCCTGGGGTCGGTCGCCGGGGCGGTCGCCGGGGCCGCGTTCGTCTCCCTGCTCCCCCAGCTGCTCACGCGCTACAGCGACGCCCTGCCGCTGGTGGCCGAGCCGGGTTCCGGCGGGGTCTCCCCCGCCGAGGCCGCGCGGATCCTCTACGGCGCCGCCGTCGTCGCGGTGGTGCTGTTCCTGCCCGGCGGTCTGGCCGGGCTCGCCACGCGGCTCGGCCGCGTTCGACTCAAGGAGCTCAGATGGGCAAAATCGGCACCCGCGCCGGCGTCGCGGCGTTAGCCCTGCTGTCCCTGGCCGTCGCGGCCTCGGCGGCGGGATGCGCGAGCGGCAAGGCCACGGGCGGTGGCGGAGGCGAAGGCGCCGGAGCGGCCGGCGGTGACGGAGTCAAGACCGGCCCCGGCGTCACGGCCACCACGATCACCGTGAGCGCGCTCACCGACCTGACCGGTCCGTACGCGTCGTTCGGCAAGAGCCAGACGCAGGCGCAGCAGCTGTACTTCGACCAGGTCAACGCCGCCGGCGGGGTCTGCGGCCGCAAGTACGAGCTGGTCGTCCGCGACCACGGCTACGACACGCAGAAGGCCGTGGCCGCCTACACCGAGGTCGCGCCCAAGTCGGCGGCGATCGCGCAGTTCATCGGCTCCCCGATGATCACGGCGCTGAAGCAGCGCATCGACGGCGACAAGCTGCTCACGATCCCGATGGCGTGGGCGACCACGCTGCTCGGCAGCCGGGCCATCCAGGTGACCGGCACGACGTACGACGTGGACATGATCAATGCCGTCGAGTTCCTCACGAAGGAGAAGGGGATCACGTCCGGCGACAAGATCGGGCACCTGTACTTCGAGGGCGACTACGGCGAGAGCTCGCTCAACGGCTCGAAGTACGCCGCGGGCAAGCTCGGCCTGCAGATCGTCGAGCAGAAGATCAAGGCGACCGACCAGGACATGAGCGCCCAGGTGGCGGCGTTCAAGGCGGCCGGGGTGAAGGCCGTCCTCGTCTCGGTGGGGCCCCGGCAGACGGCCTCGCTGGTCGGCGTGTCCCTGGCCAAGGGGATGGACGTGCCGTTCGTCGGCAGCAACTCGGCCTACTCTCCGCAGCTCCTCGCGACCCCGGCCGGGCCGGCCCTGCTGAAGGACTTCTACTACGTGTCGGCGGGGACGCCGGTCAGCGCCGGGAACGCGGCGATGCAGCGGCTGGTGGCCGACTACCAGGCGAAGTATCCCGGCGAGACGCTCGACAGCGGCGTGCCCACCGGCTGGAGCGCCGCGATGATCGTGGACGAGGCGATGAAGAAGGCGTGCGAGGCCAAGGACCTCACCCGGGACGGCGTACTGAACGCGCACCGCTCGCAGTCGGGCTTCGGCGGCGACTTCGGCACGCCGATGGACTTCACGTTCTTCGACAAGCCGGCCTCCCGGTCGTCCTACGTGCTCAAGCCCGACAAGGCGGCGCTCGGCGGCGCGGTGGTCTTCAGGGAGGCGGAGGTCTCCGGGCTGGCGAAGGACTACCCGGTTCCGGTGGGCTGAGGGGCGACGGCCGCCGCGTCCGCGCCGGAGGTGACTCGCTAGAGTCCCTCTACCGAATAATCGTCTGGAGAATCGATGCGACGCACCATTTACGGCGAGGACCACGAGGCCTTCCGCGACTCCGTGCGGCAGTTCGTGATCCGCTCGGTCGCCCCGAGGGCCGAGGAGTTCATCGAGCGCCGGCTGATCGACCGCGAGGTGTGGCGGGAGGCCGGACGGCAGGGACTCCTCGGCCTTGAGGTCCCCGAGGAGTACGACGGCGCGGCGGCGGGCGACTACCGCTTCAACGCCGTGCTCATCGAGGAGCTGGCCGGGGTCGGCATGGCTCTGGCGTCCAGTTTCGGCATCCACTTCGACGTGGTCGCGCCCTACCTGGTGGACCTGACGACGGACGAGCAGAAGAAGCGCTGGCTGCCGCCGTTCTGCTCGGGAGAGCTGATCACCGCGATCGGCATGACCGAGCCGGGCGGCGGGTCGGACCTGGCGGCGCTGCGCACCACCGCCGTCAGGGACGGCTCCGACTGGATCATCGACGGCTCCAAGACGTTCATCACGAACGGCTACCAGGCCGGCCTCGTCGTGGTGGCGGCGCGGACCAGCCCGGAGAAGCGGGCCAAGGGCATCACGCTGTTCGCGGTCGAGGAGGGCATGCCCGGCTTCCACCGGGGGCGCAAGCTCGACAAGATCGGCCAGCCGGAGGCCGACACGGCCGAGCTGTTCTTCGAGGGCGTGCGGGTGCCGGCCGCCAACGTGATCGGCGAGGTGGACCGGGGGTTCGTCGCCATGATGGAGCGCCTCCCCCAGGAACGGCTCGGCAGCGCCGTCACCAACCTCGCCCACGCCGCCGCCGTGCTCGCTGAGACCATGTCGTACGTGAAGGAGCGCAGGGCGTTCGGCCAGGCGATCGGCAGCTTCCAGTACAACAAGTTCACCCTCGCCGACCTGGTGACGAAGGTGGAGGTGACCCGGGCGTACGTCGACCAGTGCGTGGCCGCCCACACCGCCGGGGAGCTGACGGCGATCGACGCGGCCAAGGCCAAGATGTGGACCGCCGAGGTGCAGAACCAGGTGATCGACGCCTGCGTGCAGCTCTACGGCGGCTACGGCTACATGAAGGAGTATCGGGTGGCGCGGGCCTGGGCGGACGCCAGGGTGACCCGGATCTGGGCGGGGTCCAACGAGATCATGCGCGAGATCATCGGGCGGGACCTCGGACTGTGAACGGGGCTGTGAACGGGCCTGTGAACGACCGGGCGGCGTATCGCCACTGGCATGACGTGCCCACCCGCTGGAAGGACAACGACGTCTACGGGCACGTCAACAACGTCGTGCACTACTCGCTGATGGACACCGTGATCAACACCTGGCTGATCGAGGAGGCCGGGCTGGACATCCACGAGGGCCCGGCGATCGGGCTGTGCGTGGAGTCGCGCTGCTCCTACCGCGCCTCGGTGTCCTTCCCGCAGGTGATCAGCGTGGGGCTGCGGATCGGGCACCTCGGCCGATCCAGCGTCCGCTACGAACTCGCCCTGTTCGCCGGGGACACGCTGGTCGCCGAGGGCGACTTCACGCACGTCTTCGTGGACCGGCACACCCGCCGCCCCGTCGAGATCGGCCCGCCCCTGCGCCCCGCCATGGAACGCCTGCTCCTCCCCTCGCCCCCGGCGTGACCGTGTGGCCGGCTCAGCGGCCTTGGACGTTGACCGCCACGCGGCTCAGGTGACCCTCCTGGGCGATGTCCAGAAGAGTGGTCGCCACGTCCGCCCTGGTCAGGGAACGCGGCGTGCCCAGCAGCTCGCGGCGGATCACGGCCGTCCCGGTGGCGGGCCGGTCGGTGAGCCGGGTCAGCCTGACGATGGTCCAGTCCAGGTCGCCGGTGGTCACGGCCTGCTCCAGGTCGCGGGCGTCGGCGTACTGGGTGGCCAGCAGGCGGTGCAGCAGCCAGATCAGCAGGAACGGCCTGCGGGCGACGATCGGGTAGGGAGTGGTGACGATCAGCCGCTCCACCCCGGTCTCGGTCATGGCCCGCATGACGGTGCGGGTGGCCTCGGCCGCGCGATGCGGGTCGCGGCTGTCGCCGCCGTTGATGATGGAGATCACCGCGTCCGCGTCCGCCACCGCCGTGCGCATCTTCTCCAGGTCTCGGCCGTCGCCCTCGACGACGGCGTGCGGCCGCGCCTCCAGGGCCGCGGCGTTGCGGGTGAAGGCGGTGACACGGTGACCGCGGCGCAACGCCTCGGCCAGGACGTAGCGCCCGGTGCGGCCGGTGGAGCCGATGAGGGTGATGTTCACGGCGTCACCGTCCGGATGATCGAGCCGACGCGCCGCACCCGTGCGTCGGACGCGACCCGGGCACGCAGGTGAGCCTCGGTCCGCGGGGTCGGATCCTTGCTGGTCAGGACGGTCATGGTGGAACGGAACATGGGCGTTCTCCTCAGCGGCCGGAGGGCCGATGGACGACGGCGATGGTGATGATCAAGGCGAAGGCGGCCAGCGCGGTCAGGGTGCGCAGGTCGTGGAACAGCTCCCACCGCCGGAAGACCTCGGCGTAGCCGTCCGGCACCGGACCCGCGGCCCATTCCCGGAACCGCGCGTGCAGCGGGACGTTGCCGAACACGGTGACGAGCAGCGAGGTCAGCGCCAGCGCACCGGCACCGAGCGCCAGCACGCGCACCCGGCCGCGACCGGCGATCGCCAGACCGAAGGTGGTGAGGATGGCCAGCGCCATCGCGCTCTGCATGATCGGCTCGTTGACCTTCATCATCGTGGTGTGGAAGGTCAGGCGCACATCCAGCGGAACGGCCCCGAACGTGGGGATCACGTTGGCCGCGCCGTACCCGAACGCGCCCGCGAGCAGGCCGGTGGCCAGCAACGCCGCCCCGTGGATATACCTCTGTGGGGTTTCCATGACTGCCAATCGTCGTCCGGCCGGAGCCCGGCGGCGTCCCACCCACGGAGTCATCTGCCGCTACCCCACCGGGATCAGCCCGGCCGGCCGGGCTAAGACCCCGGGAGTAGCCGGCGACGGCAGAGGTCAGGCGAGACTGTCGAGCCAGGCACGGTGGAGACGGGCGAACCGGCCGGCGCCGGCGATCAGGCGGTCCGGCGGGCCGTCCTCCACGATCCGGCCGTGCTCCATGACGAGCACCCGGTCGGCGATCTCCACGGTGGACAGACGGTGGGCGATGATCAGCGCGGTCCGGTCGGCGAGGATCGTCCGCAGTGCCCGCTGGACGAGGCGCTCGCTGGGCACGTCGAGGCTGGAGGTGGCCTCGTCCAGGATCAGCACGGCCGGATCGGCGAGGAACGCCCGGGCGAACGCGACGAGCTGGCGCTGCCCCGCCGACATGCGTCCGCCGCGCTTGCCGACCTGCGTCTCGAATCCGTCCGGCAGCGCGGAGACGAACGTGTGGGCTCCGATGGCCTCCGCGGCCCGCTCGATCTCCGAATCCGGCGCGCCGGGCCGCCCGAACCGCACGTTGTCGGCGACCGTCCCGCTGAACAGGTAGTTCTCCTGGGTGACCATCACCACATGGCGGCGCAGCGCGTTCTCGTCCAGGTCGCGCAGGTCCACGCCGTCGAGCAGCACCCGTCCGGCGACCGGGTCGTGGAACCGGGCGATGAGCTTGGCCAGGGTGGTCTTGCCCGCGCCCGTGGTGCCGACGACGGCCACGGTCTGCCCTGCCGGGATCTCCAGGTCGAGCAGCGGCAGCACCGGCGGGCCGCTGGGATAGGCGAACCGGACGGCCTCGAAACGCAGCGCCCCCGCGGCGCGCGGCAGCGGCACCGGGCGGCGGGGCGGGGCCACCGAGGGCCGCTCCTCCAGCACGCCCGACAGCTTCTCCAGCGCCGCCCCGGCCGACTGCAGCGCGTTGTAGAACTGCGAGATCTCCTGCATCGGCTCGTAGAACTGGCGCAGATAGAGCAGGAACGCCGCGAGCACGCCGACCGTGACCGTGCCGCGCAGCGCCAGCAGGCCGCCGTACAGCAGGACGGCGGCGACGGTGAGGTTGCCGATCAGCTTGATGCCGGGCATGAACACGGCGACCAGGCGCATGCCCCGCGTGTTGGCGACGCGGTAGTCCGCGTTGAGCCGCTCGAAGATCTCCTGGTTGCGCGGCTCCCGCCGGAACGCCTGCACCGCCCGGATCCCGGTCATCGACTCCACGAAGTGCACGATGACCAGCGCCACCGCCTCCCGCGTACGGCGGTAGGTGACGCTCGACTGGCGGCGGAACCACCGGGTGAACAGCAGCAGGACCGGCAGCGGCAGCAACGCCACCAGGCCGAGGCGGACGTCGAGCACGAGCAGCATGACCGCGGTGCCGCACAGCGTGAGCACGGCCGTGACCAGGCCGTCGAAACCGGAGTCGAGCAGTTCGGCGATCGCGTCCACGTCGGAGGTGAGCCGGGAGATGACCCGCCCCGAGGTGTACTTCTCGTGGAACGACAGCGACAGGCGCTGGAAGTGGTCGAAGACCCGGCGGCGCAGCTCCAGCAGGATGTCCTGCCCGATCCGGCCCGACATCTGCAGGAACGCCTGCCGGGTGAGCGCCTGGGTGAGCGTGGCGGCCAGCACCGCGCCGACGATCGCGAGCAGCGTGCCCGCGCCCTGCCCCCGCAGCATCGGCGGGATCCCGTCGTCGATGCCCGCCTTCACGAGGTACGGCAGGGCCAGCCCGGCGGCGTTGGACACCACGATGACCGCCGTGAGCACGGCGATCGCCCGGCGGTGCGGGCGCAGCAGGTCGCCGAGCAGGCGGCGCGACCGGGTGCGCAGCAGCAGGGAGACCCGCTCGGAGATCTCGTCCCGGCTCTCGGCGGCGACCCCGCGCCACACGGTGTCCCCCGCTTCGCTCGTCGAGGCGCTCTTATCCGCGGGGGTCGTGCCGGAGACGCGCGGTGAGCGCTTCCCTCGTCGCGCTTGGTCGCTCCGCTCCCGCGCGCTCCTCAGTCCAGACCGGCGGCGCGCCTCTCCGACTCGCTCGGTGTTCCCCGCTTCGCCTCCGCCGTCAGCGGTCCCTTGGGTCATCGCATCGATCCCTCGGGGTCGAGATCGGCGTCCTGGGCGAGCAGTTCGCGATACTCCGGCACGGCCGACAGCAGGTCGCCGTGGCGGCCGATGTGGGTGACGGTGCCGTCGCGCAGCAGCGCCACCCGGTCGGCGAGCAGCACGGTCGAGGCGCGGTGCGCAACGACGATGCCGGTCGCCTCGGCGAGCACCCGCCGCAGCGCCTCCTCGACCAGCGCCTCGGTCTCCACGTCGAGCGCCGACAGGGTGTCGTCGAGGACGAGCACCCGCGGCCTGCCGAGGACCGCCCTGGCCAGCGCGAGCCGCTGCCGCTGACCGCCCGACAGCGACATCCCCTGCTCTCCGATACGCGTGTCGAGCCCCCACGGCAGGTCGTAGACGAACGTCGCCTGCGCGATCTCCAGGGCCTGCCTGATCTCCTCCTCGGCGGCGTGCCCGTGGCCGAGCGTCACGTTCTCGCGGACGCTCATCGAGAACAGCGTCGGCTCCTCGAACGCCGTGGCCACCACCGAGCGCAGCGAGGTCAGCGACAGGTCCCGCACGTCGTGCCCGTCCACGGTGACGCGGCCGGAGGTGACGTCGAGCAGGCGGGGCACGAGCGCGGTGAGCGTCGTCTTGCCCGACCCGGTGGCCCCCACGAGAGCGACGGTCTCCCCCGGCCGCACCTCCAGCCACACGTCGCGCAGCACCGGCCGGTCGGCGCCGGGGAAGCGGAACCCGACGCCCTCGAAGCGCACGTGGCCGCGCGGGCGCTCGATCACGCCCGGGCCGCCGCTGATCGCGGGCACCGTGTCGAGCACCTCGACCACCCGGTCGGCCGAGGTCATGGCCTCCTGGCCCATGGCGAGGATGTAGCCGAGCGAGGCGACGGGCCAGACGAGCTGGAGGACCAGCGTGGTGAAGGCGACCAGGGTGCCGAGCGTCAGCGCGCCGGCGCCGACCGCGATCGCGCCGAGCAGCAGGATCAGGGCGAGCGTGACGTTCGGCACGACTTCGAGGAAGGTGAAGAACCGGGAGGCCAGCCGCACCTTCGCCAGCGAGGTGCGGCGAATGTCGCGGGCGGCGGCGGCGAAGTTCGCGAAGACGTGCTCACGCCGCCCGAACGCCTTGACCGTGCGGATTCCCACGGCCGACTCCTCGACCAGCGTGGCGAGGTCGCCCTGCTGGTCCTGCACCTGACGGGAGATGACGATGTAGCGCCGTTCGAACCGCAGCGACAGGATCACGACCGGGACGGCGGAGACGGCGACGAGCAGGCCGAGCGGCCAGTACATCCGCAGGAGCACCACGGTGACCGCGGTGAGCTGCAGGATGTTCATGATCAGGAAGAGCATGCCGAAGCCGAGGAACCTGCGGATCGCCGACAGGTCCGTCGTCGCCCTGGAGAGCAGCTGGCCCGACTGCCATCCGTCGTGGAAGCTCATCGGCAGCCGCTGGAGGTGCCGGTAGAGGTCGTCCCGGATCGCGGTCTCGAGGCCGAGGACCGGCCCGGCCTGGGACCAGCGGCGGACGAACGTGAGAACGGCCTCGGCGACGCCGAGGCCGAGGGCCAGCAGCCCGAGCGGGACCAGCCCGCCGAGGTCCCCGTGGGCCACCGGGCCGTCGATGATCTCCTTGCTCACCAGCGGGATCACCGTGCCCGCGGCGATCCCGAGCAGCGCGGCGATCCAGGACACCACCAGGCTGGGCACGTACGGACGCAGATAGGACCGCAATCGCCACAGCGAGCGCCATGGCGACCGGTGACCAGCGCCGTCGCTCGCGTCGGGCCCGGGTTCCTGAGGGGAGTCCATCAACGGGCGCAGCGCTCCTCCGGCATCTGACAGGAAATGTCGACTCGCTCCTGCCATGCTCCGTCGAAGGGCGCCGCGCCTTCAAGGGGTTTTCTCCCACCGCCGGGTGCCCCAGGCCGCGTAGCCCGGGGACCCGGCCGCCCGCCGGGGTCAGGTCGACGGGTGGGCGACCGCCGAGCCGATGGTGTGGACGCGCAGGGCGTTGGTGGAGCCGTGGTTGCCGGGCGGCGAGCCGGCCACGACGACGACCTTGTCGCCCTTCTCGCAGACGCCGAGCGACAGCAGCGATGCCTCCACCTGGCGGACCATGTCGTCGGTGTGGTGCACGAACGGCACCTCGAACGTCTCCACACCCCAGGTCAGCGCGAGCTGGCCGCGCACCTGCGGGTTGGAGGTGAACGCCAGCAGCGGGATCGGCGAGCGGTAACGGGCCAGCCGCCGGGCGGTCTCGCCCGACATCGTGAACGCCACCAGGGCCTTGGCCCCGACGATCGCGCCGACCTCGGCCGCCGCGCGGGCGATGGCTCCGCCGGTCGTCTCGGGCAGGCGGTCCAGCGTGTGGGTGGCCTGCAGCGTGGTGCCCTCGGCGGCGACCGCGATACGGGCCATCGTGGAGACCGACTCGATCGGGTAGTTGCCCACCGAGGTCTCGCCGGACAGCATGACCGCGTCCGCGCCGTCCATCACGGCGTACGCGACGTCGGAGGCCTCGGCGCGGGTGGGCCGGGGGGCGCTCATCATCGAGTCGAGCATCTGGGTGGCCACGATGACCGGGTGGGCCTTCTCGCGGCACAGCTCGACGATGCGGCGCTGGACGATCGGCACCTGCTCCAGCGGCAGCTCGACGCCGAGGTCGCCGCGGGCGACCATCACGCCGTCGAAGGCGTCCACGATCTCCTCGAGGCAGTCGACGGCCTGCGGCTTCTCGACCTTGGCGAGGAGCGGGAGCCTGACGCCCTCCTCCTCCATGATCGCGTGGACGAGCGCGGCGTCGTCCGGCGAGCGGACGAACGACAGGGCGATCATGTCGAAGCCGGTGCGCAGAGCCCAGCGCAGGTCCTCCTCGTCCTTCTCCGTGAGCGCCGGAGCGCTTACGGCGACGCCGGGGAGGTTGAGACCCTTGTTGTCGGAGATCATGCCGCCGATGACGACACGGGTGACGACGCGCGGCCCCTCGACCGCGGTCACCTCGAGGTTCAGCCGGCCGTCGTCCACGAGGATCGTGTCGCCGGGCTTGACGTCGCCCGGCAGGCCCTCGTACGTCGTGGAGACGATGTCACGGTCGCCGGGGACGTCCTCGGTCGTGATCGTGAAGACGTCGCCGAAGCCGAGCCGAACGGGACCGGAGGCGAAACGCCCGACGCGGATCTTAGGACCCTGGAGGTCGGCGAGGACGCCCACGGCGCAGCCCAGCTCGTCGGCGGCGGCTCTGACCCGGTCGAACACCTCCTTGTGCAACTCGTGGCTGCCATGCGAGAGGTTGAAGCGGGCGACGTTCATGCCCGCCTTGATGAGCTCGCGTAGGCGCTCCGGTGAGGAGGTGGCGGGCCCGAGGGTACAGACGATCTTTGCTCGACGACTCACAGCACTACCCTAATTGGTACAGACCACTTGCAGTGACGGCGCACACAGCTGTCGCCTAATGTTCAGACACTTCACGCGATCACCCGCGTGCCCTAGCCTTGGCAGTCATGGGACGTACCCGGACCTGGGGGGTAATAACGGCGCTGTTCACCCTGGCCGCGTGCGGAGGCCAGGCTACCGAATCGGCGGCGCCGCCGACGGGTGTTTCGGTATCGCTCAACCAGTGGCGCAGCGACGAGACATCCCACGACCTTGAGGTGTCCGTGCGCAACGACACCGGCACGCGCGTGCGCTTCCAGGACGTCCAACTTGTCACGGCCTCGTTCGCGACGCTCCCGCCGACCCGCGTGGACACCGCCCTCGGCAGGACGCCGCGCACGGACCTGCGGATCCCGTACGGCGAGGCGCGCTGCGACCCGGAGAAGATCCCGCCGGTGCGCCCGGCCACGGTCGTGGCGCACGTCCAGGTCGGGGACGGGGCCTTACGCAAGGTGGAGTTCCCGGTCCACCACCCCGATCCCACCCTGGACGGGCTGGTGAAGGCCGAGTGCGGGGCCTACATCCTGCGCCAGTCGGTGGACGTGACGTTCGGGGACACCTGGACCCGCGTGGGCCGGACCCTCCGCGGGAACCTCGTCGTCACCAGGAAGGGCGGGTCGGAGCCGGTCACCATCGACGACCTCGGCGCCACCACGCACTACACGATGCTGCCCCGTTCCGGCGGTCGCCGGCCGGTGGCGGTGCTCGCGGCGGACGCCACACGGCTGGAGATCCCGGTGGAGGTCACCCCCATGCGCTGCGACTGGCACGCCTTCGCCGAGGCCAAGAAGGCCTACCTGTTCCCGATCTACGGCACCGTGGGCGGCGGCGAAAAACGTTATCTCATCGCGACGCCTCCGGCTCCGGTGCAGCAGACGTTCCTGTCGTACGCGCAGGACGTCTGCGGCGTCGGCGGATCCTGATCGCGAGACCCGCCCAGGAGGCGAGCACGACGGCGATCACCGCCAGCCGCACGTGCCACACGTACGCCTCCGGATAGACGACGCCCTCGATGTAGGTGTCGATGAAGCCGCCGGGCAGCAGCCCGCGCTCCCCCGCCCTGGCCCGCGCCCAGTTCTCCAACGCGGTCAGCGGGCACTCCACGAGCCCGGAGAGCTGCACCAGCCCCCAGGCGCACAGCGCGAGGTGCGGCCAGACGAGCCGGGGCCGCCACCAGGCGAGGAAGCCGCCCAGGGCGATGTAGGCGATGACGAGGAAATGCGCCACCGTCGTGGCCTGCCAGACGAGCCGGTAGATCATGATCTGCCCTCCTTCGCGAGGAGGGTAGGCCCGCCATGGCCCGCCGGACATCCGGCGGGCTACTCAGGCGCGTACTCAGGTGGGGACGAGGCCCGTTCCGGGCCCCGCAACGGGCCTCAGAACGGGCCTCAGAGCGGACGCCGGAACGGGCCCCGGATGGAGCCGGTGAAGGGCGCGGAAAGACCCCGGGAAGCGGCTCAGAACGCGACGGCGGCGGCCCGGGCGGCGTCGACCACGCCGTGGCCGAAGAAGCCGTTCTTCGCCGTGGGCCCCTCGCAGACCTGGCTCTCGCCCGTGCCGTAGCGGTAGGCGCCGGGCACGGGACAGCCCTTCGGGGTCGCCGTCGCGTACAGCAGGCGCTCCACCTGCGCGGGGTCCATCTGGAGCCCGCCCCTGCCCGGCTTGCCGAACCGGCCGATGATCAGCGCCGCCACCCCGGTGACGTGCGGCGCAGCCATGGAGGTGCCCTCCAGATACTGGTAGTAGGCGCACTTGCCGCCCTGGCAGTCGCGGATCACCGAGGACGTCTTCGGCTTACCGTCGGCGAACAGGAGACCCTTGGCGCGCAGGACGCTCTCGGGAGCGGCGGCCAGGATCTCCCGGCTCACGCCCTTGATATCGGTGCCGGCGTCGAACATGTCGCCGCCCGGCGCGGCGATGTCGGTCTGCTCGACGCCATAGTCGGAGTACGGCGCCTTGTGCCCGCCGGGGCCGACGGAGGACACCGAGATGACGCCGTCGAGCTCGGCCGGGACGTTGAGGCAGGTGTTGTCGACGGACCGCGTCTTCTCCGCGCCCTTGGGGAAGTCGGGGCTGGAGGTGTCGGCCTTCACCTTGCCGAGGTCGAGGCTCTCGTTCCCGATCGCGCTGACGAGTGTGACGCCGCGCGTGTGGGCGTACTTGACCGCGCGGCGCATGCCCTCCAGGATCGCCCGCTGCTCCAGGCGCTCCCTGTTCGTGTCGCTCGGGTTGTTCGCGCAGTTGAACGTCCAGGGGTCGACGTAGAAGCTCATGTTGACCACGTCGACGCCGACGTCGGCGGCGTACTCCAGGGCGTCCATCGTGGGCTTGAGGAAGAAGAAGCCGGAGTCGGTGCCGGCGCGGAGGTTGACCAGCGACACGTCGGGGGCGACCCCGCTGACGCCGAGGCCGTTGATCGGCGAGCCGATCGTGCTCGCGACGTGGGTGCCGTGGCCGTCGTCGTCGACGTCGGCCGGGTCCTTGCAGCCCTTGTGCTCGCAGGGGCCGTCGAGCTGCTTGCCGTTCTCGTCGGTGGGCTGGTCGGCGACGAAGTTGCGGCTGAGCGCCCGGTTGAAGTTGGGCGCGATGTCGGGGTGGTGCCCGTCGATGCCGGTGTCGATGACGCCCACCAGCACCTTGTGGCTGCCCCGGGCCTTGGCGTACGACCCGGCGGGGGTGGCGCCGATCATCTTCATGTCCCACTGGCGGTCCGAGAGCGGGTCTCCGGCCTGTGCTGACCTGACATGCTTCGCGGCCGACCGGGCGTGCTTCGCGCGCCGGGGGGCCGAGGCGGCGGGCGCGTCGGCGGTCTTGCCGATGGGACGGTCGAGCGTGACGCCGACCACGGAGGGATCGGCGCCGATCCGCTCGGGGTCGGACGCGCGCACGATGAGGTAGCCGAGCTTGTCGTCCCGCCCTTGGACCGTTCCTCCGGCGGCCTCGGCCGCCCGCTGCGCCGCGTCCTTGCCGCCGTCCTTGTAGAAGACCAGGTAGTTCTGCGCGGGTTCGGACGCGCTCGCCGCCCCCGGCAGGCCGGCGGCCCCCAGCCCGCCGAGCAATGTGATGGACATGATGGCCCCGGCGAGCCGCCCCCGTGCGTACAACGGTCCTCCTCGATGGTGGGCCCCCGGTGCCGGGGCCCCTCGATCCGGGCTCAGCATCCTCCCGGCAGCCGTACGCGCACGCAACTCGGCCACCGAACTGAGATATGCCCGTTTTATCCCTTACACTCCGGCGGCCGTGGTCCGGTCCCCTGGGACCACGGCCGCCGGATGACGCCTCAGACGAGGGGTCGCGCCGTCGGGGGGATGGGAGCGGGCAGGACGGACCGCCCGCTCAGGTAGCCGTCCACCGCCGCCGCGGCCGAGCGGCCCTCGGCGATCGCCCAGACGATCAGCGACTGCCCGCGGCCCATGTCCCCGGCCGCGAACACGCCCTCGACGGACGTCTCGTACGACGCGTTCCTCGCCACGTTACCCCGGGCGTCGAAGAACGACTCCGGGTCGCCGGACAGCGCCGCGAGGTCGTTCAGCAGAGGGCCCTTCTCCGGGCCGAGGAAGCCCATGGCGAGCGTCACCAGCTCGGCCGGGATCTCCCGCTCGGTGCCGGGGATCGGCGCGAACCCCGCCGCCGGGCCCTCGACCTCGACCAGGCGCAGCGCCCGCACGTTGCCTTCGTCGTCGCCGGCGAACCCGGTGGTGGACACCGCGTACACGCGGTCGCCCGACCCGGCCTCCAGCTCCTCGTGCGCGCTCTCCATCTTGAACAGCATCGGATAGGTCGGCCACGGCTGGCTGCCCGGACGGGTCTCCGGCGGCCTCGGCATGATCTCCAGCTGGGTGACCGACAGGGCCCCCTGGCGGATCGCCGTGCCGATGCAGTCGGCGCCGGTGTCGCCGCCGCCGATCACGACGACGTGCTTGCCCTCGGCCGAGATCGGCGACTCGGCGTAGTCGCCCTCCTGGGTCTTGTTCGCGGGCGGGAGGTACTCCATCGCCTGGTAGACGCCCTTGAGCTCGCGGCCGGGAACCGGCAGGTCGCGCCACGCCGTGGCGCCGCCCGCCAGCACGACGGCGCCGAACTCCTCGCGGAGCCGCGCCACCGTGACGTCCACGCCGACGTCGACGCCGGTGCGGAACTCGGTGCCCTCGGCCTCCATCTGGGCGATGCGGCGGTCGACGTGCCGCTTCTCCATCTTGAACTCGGGGATGCCGTAGCGGAGCAGCCCGCCGATCCGGTCGGCCCGCTCGAACACGACCACGTCGTGCCCGGCCCGGGTGAGCTGCTGCGCGGCGGCGAGGCCCGCCGGGCCCGAGCCGACGACCGCGACCTTCCTGCCCGTCCTGGCGGCGGGCGGCTGCGGCGTGACCCAGCCCTCGGCGAAGGCGCGGTCGACGATCTCGACCTCGACCCGCTTGATCGCGACCGGGTCCGAGTTGATGCCGAGCACGCACGCCGACTCGCACGGCGCGGGGCACAGGCGGCCGGTGAACTCCGGGAAGTTGTTGGTCGCGTGCAGCCGCTCGATCGCCTCACGCCAGTCGTCGCGGTAGACGAGGTCGTTCCACTCGGGGATGAGGTTCCCCAGCGGGCAGCCGTTGTGGCAGAACGGGATGCCGCAGTCCATGCAGCGGGCCGCCTGCTTGGTGAGCGCGGGCCGGGGGAAGTCCTCGTAGACCTCGCGCCAGTCGCGGATGCGAACGTCGACCGGGCGGCGCGCCGGCAGCTCGCGCCCGTGTGTCAGAAACCCCTTCGGGTCAGCCAACGGTGTTACCCCCCTCTATCCCTGCGTGGAAACGGTCACGGAAACGGACGTGGTGACTCGCATCGGCGTCACCCGTGGGCGGCGGCCATGACCGCCTCGTCGATGTCGCGGCCCTCGGCCTCGGCGGCGGCCCGCGCCAGCAGGACCCGCTTGTAGTCCGACGGCATGACCTTCGAGAAGCGGCCGAGCGCCGCGTCCCACTCGGCGAGCAGCGCCTTGGCCACCGTGGATCCGGTCTCCGCGAAGTGCTTCTCGACGATCTCCCGCAGGAATTCGGCGTCGTCGTCGTCCAGCGCCTCCAGCTCGACCATCTCGCGGTTGACCCGCTCGGCCCGCAGGTCGAGCACGTACGCGACGCCGCCCGACATGCCGGCGGCGAAGTTGCGGCCGATCGGGCCGAGGACGACGGCCCGGCCGCCGGTCATGTACTCGCAGCCGTGGTCTCCCACGCCCTCCACGACCGCGGTCGCGCCGGAGTTGCGCACGCAGAACCGCTCGCCCACGATGCCGCGGACGAAGACCTCGCCGGACGTCGCGCCGTAGAGGCCGACGTTGCCGGAGATGACCTGCGTCTCGGCCTCGAACGGCGCGTCGGGGTGCGGGCGGACGACGATGCGGCCGCCCGACAGGCCCTTGCCGAGGTAGTCGTTGGCGTCGCCGGTCAGCCGCAGCGTGACGCCGCGCGGCACGAACGCGCCGAACGAGTTGCCCGCGGAGCCGGTGAACGACACGTCGATCGTGTTGTCCGGCAGGCCGGCCCCGCCGTACCGCTTGGTCACCTCGTGGCCGAGCATCGTGCCGACCGTGCGGTTGACGTTGCGGATGGGCAGCTCGAGCGTCACCCGCTCGCCGAGGTTCAGCGCGCCCTCGGCGAGCTGGATCAGCGTGTTGTCCAGCGCCTTGTCGAGCCCGTGGTCCTGCTCGACGACCTTGCGGCGCGGGGTGCCCTCGGGCAGCTCCGGCTGGTGCAGGATCGGCGACAGGTCGAGGCCGGAGGCCTTCCAGTGCTCGATCGCCTGGGTGGTGTCGAGCAGGTCGGCGCGCCCGATGACCTCGTCGAGCGAGCGGTAGCCGAGCTCGGCGAGGTACTCGCGCACCTCCTGGGCGATGAACTCGAAGAAGTTCACCACGAACTCGGGCTTGCCGGTGAACCGCTTGCGCAGCTCGGGGTTCTGGGTGGCCACGCCCACCGGGCAGGTGTCGAGGTGGCAGACCCGCATCATCACGCAGCCGGAGACGACCAGCGGAGCGGTGGCGAAGCCGTACTCCTCGGCGCCGAGCAGCGCCGCGATGACCACGTCGCGGCCGGTCTTGAGCTGGCCGTCGGCCTGGACGACGATGCGGTCGCGCAGCCCGTTGAGCAGCAGCGTCTGCTGGGTCTCGGCCAGGCCGAGCTCCCAGGGGGCGCCGGCGTGCTTGACCGAGGTCAGCGGGGAGGCGCCGGTGCCGCCGTCGTGGCCGGAGATCAGCACGACGTCGGCGTGGGCCTTGCTGACGCCCGCCGCCACGGTCCCGACCCCGACCTCGGCCACCAGCTTCACGTGGACGCGGGCGCGCGGGTTGGAGTTCTTCAGGTCGTGGATGAGCTGGGCCAGGTCCTCGATCGAGTAGATGTCGTGGTGCGGCGGCGGCGAGATGAGGCCGACGCCGGGCGTGGAGTGCCGGGTCCTGGCGATCCACGGGTACACCTTGTGGCCGGGCAGCTGGCCGCCCTCGCCGGGCTTGGCGCCCTGCGCCATCTTGATCTGCAGGTCGTCGGCGTTGACGAGGTATTCGCTGGTCACGCCGAAGCGGCCGGAGGCCACCTGCTTGATCGCGCTGCGCCGCTCGGGGTCGTGCAGCCGCTCGGGGTCCTCGCCGCCCTCACCGGTGTTCGACTTGGCGCCGAGCCGGTTCATCGCGATGGCCAGCGTCTCGTGCGCCTCCATGGAGATGGAGCCGTACGACATGGCGCCGGTGGAGAACCGCTTGACGATCGACTCGACCGGCTCGACCTCGTCGATCGGCACGGGCGCGCCGGCGGGACGCAGCTTGAACAGGCCGCGCAGCGTCATGAGCTTCTCGGACTGCCCGTCCACCAGGGACGTGTACTCCTTGAAGATCTCGTACCGCCGGGTGCGGGTGGAGTGCTGCAGCTTGAAGACCGTGGTCGGGTTGAACAGGTGCGGCTCGCCCTCGCGGCGCCACTGGTACTCGCCGCCGACCTCCAGCCGCCGGTGCGGGTTCTCCGCCCGGGGGTAGGCCCGCGCGTGCCGCTCCAGCGCCTCAGTGGCGAGCACGTCGAAGCCGACGCCGCCGAGGCGGGAGGTGGTGCCGGTGAAGCACTGCTCGATGACCTCGGCGCCGAGGCCGAGCGCCTCGAAGATCTGCGCGCCGGTGTAGGAGGCGACCGTGGACACGCCCATCTTGGACATGACCTTCAGTACGCCCTTGCCGTACGCCTTGATCAGGTTGCGCACGGCCTTGCGCGGGTCGAGGTCGAGCTGGCCGGTCGCGATCATGTCCTCGACCGTCTCCAGCGCGAGGTAGGGGTTGATCGCGCTCGCGCCGTAGCCGATGAGCAGCGCCATGTGGTGGCACTCGCGGGCCTCGCCGGTCTCGATCACGAGCCCGACCCGGGTGCGGGACTTCTCCCGGATGAGGTGGTGGTGCACCGCGCCGGTGAGCAGCAGCGACGGGATCGGCGCCTTCTCGCGGGAGGACCCGCGGTCGGAGAGCACGATGATCCGCGCGCCGTCCTCGATGGCCCGGGAGACCTCCTGGCGGATCTCCTCCAGCCGCCGCACCAGCGCCTCGCCGCCGCCGGCCGCGTCGAACAGGCCGGACACGACGTGCGGCTGGAAGCCGGGCAGCGCGCCCTCGTCGTTGATGTGGATGATCTTGGCGAGCTCGTCGTTGTCGATCACCGGGTAGGGCAGCACGAGCCGGCGGCACGAGGCCGGGCCGGGGTCGAGCAGGTTGCCCTCGGGGCCGATCGTCGACTGCAGCGAGGTGACGAGCTCCTCGCGGATGGCGTCCAGCGGCGGGTTGGTGACCTGCGCGAACAGCTGGCTGAAGTAGTCGAACAGCAGCCTCGGCTTCTCGCTCAGCACCGCCACCGGGCTGTCGGTGCCCATCGAGCCGATCGGCTCGGCGCCGTTCCTGGCCATCGGCGTGAGGATGACCCGCAGCTCCTCCTGGGTGTAGCCGAAGGTCTGCTGCCGCTTGACCAGCGCCTCGTGGGTGGGGTGCTCGTGCTCGCGCTCGGGCAGCTCCTCGAAGCGGACCAGGCCCGCGTGCAGCCACTCGCCGTACGGCTCGGAGGCCGCGAGCTCGGCCTTGATCTCGTCGTCCTCGATGATCCGGCCGCGCGCGGTGTCCACCAGGAACATGCGGCCCGGCTGCAGGCGGCCCTTGCGGACGACCTTCTCCTGCGGGATGTCGGACAGCACGCCCGCCTCGGAGGCGAGCACGACCAGGCCGTCGTCGGTGACCCAGAACCGGCCGGGGCGCAGGCCGTTGCGGTCGAGGACCGCGCCGACCAGCGTGCCGTCGGAGAAGGTGATCGACGCGGGGCCGTCCCACGCCTCCATGAGGGTGGAGTGGAACTCGTAGAAGGCCCGGCGGGCCGGGTCCATCTCGGTGTGGTTCTCCCACGCCTCCGGGATCATCATCAGCACGGCGTGCGGCAGCGACCGGCCGCCGAGGTGCAGCAGCTCCAGCGTCTCGTCGAACGAGGCGGTGTCGGAGCCGTCGGGGTCGCAGATCGGGAACAGCCGCCGCAGGTCGCCCGGGATCAGGCCGGTGGCGAGCATGGCCTCGCGGGCTCGCATCCAGTTGCGGTTGCCGCGCACGGTGTTGATCTCGCCGTTGTGCGCGATGTACCGGTACGGGTGGGCCAGCGGCCAGGAGGGGAAGGTGTTGGTCGAGAAGCGCGAGTGGACCAGCGCGATGGCGCTGACGTAGCGCTCGTCGGACAGGTCGGCGAAGAACGGCTCGACCTGAAGCGAGGTCAGCATGCCCTTGTAGACGATGGTCCGCGAGGACAGCGAGGAGAAGTAGACGTCCGCCTCGTGCTCGGCCCGCTTGCGGAAGGCGAACACGATCCGGTCGAGCTCGACACCGGTCTCGCCGCCGGGCGAGGTCACGAACAGCTGCGCGAAGTGCGGCATGACCGCGCGGGCGGTGGCGCCGGGCAGGTCGCGGTCCGCCGGCAGGTCGCGCCAGCCGAGGACGGTGATGCCCTCCTCGGCGGCGATCTGCTCGATGAGGCCGATCGCGGTCTGCCTGGCCTGCTCGTCCAGCGGCAGGAACGCGGTGCCCGCGGCGTACGCGCCCTCCGCGGGAAGCTCGAACTCCACGACGGCGCGGAAGAACGCGTCGGGGATCTGGGTGAGGATGCCCGCACCGTCGCCGGTGTCCGGCTCGCTGCCGCTGGCACCCCGGTGGTCGAGGTTGCGGAGCGCGGTCAGTGCCTTGGCGACGATGTCGTAGCTGCGGCGGCCCGCGACATCGGCCACCATGGCTACGCCACAGGCGTCATGCTCGAATCCGGGGTCGTAGAGTCCCTGGGGCTCGGGGAGACCTCCGGGAAGGCCAAGGCGGGCAGCAGGCATGTAGTCACTCCCGTCGTCAACGTCTGCGTGGAACAGAGGGACGACGCTGGCCCTGCTGCGGTTGTGGTGCTTAGAGATTACAACACGCTGCCGGAATAGTGCCCCCCAGGTCCGCTTCGCGTACCTTCACAGGTCAGCGCCGTGGATATGGTTTGCGCATGGATGGTCATGAGGCGATCGACGAACTGCTGGCGGAGGCCGGCGTTGACGGCCTGCGCCTGCGCGGAGCGCTGGCGCTCCTGTCCGGCGGCCGCTGGTGGACCCTCGCCGACCTGGTCAGGGAGACCGCGACGTCGCGGCGGACGATCGAGTCGCTGCTGCGAGTGCTCCCCCTTGAGCACAGCGGCGACCGTGTCCGTATTCCCAGTGATCAGGTCAACCGCTATAACGTCTGGCTTGATACGGATATTTCCGGTCTTGGGAATCCGGTCGCCGGAATGGTTCCGGCACACGCCGAGACGCTCGAACGCCTGGAGACCCTGATCGCCGGGGCCCCCCGGGGGCGGCACGCGCTCGACCACGTCTCCGCGACCGCCGAGACCGTGCTGCGCCGCGCCCTCCTGCTGGGGCGGCGGTTCTGGCTTCCCGGCGCCCGCCTGCTGTGCGTCGGCGACCACGACCTGACCTCGCTGGCCGTGCGGATGGTCCATCCCGAGGTCGAGGTCGCCGTGGCCGACATCGACGACCGCATCCTGGAGTACATCGACGCCCAGGACCTCGGGGTGCGCACCCGCTGGGCCGACCTGCGCCTCGGCCTGCCGCCGTCGCTGCGCGGCTGGGCCGACCTCGCGATCACCGACCCGCCGTACACGCCCGAGGGGATCGGGCTGTTCGCCGCCCGGGCGGCCGAGGGCCTGCGCGACCGCGACCAGGGGCGGATCCTCGTGGCGTACGGCGCGTCCGAGCGCACTCCGATGCTCGCACTGAAGGTGCAGAAAGCCCTGTTCGACCTCAACCTGCTGCACGAGGCGATCTATCCGCACTTCAATCGGTATCTCGGGGCGGAGGCGATCGGCAGCGCGGCGGACCTGTACGTGCTGCGGCCCACCACGAAGACGTGGCCGGCGATCGCCTCCCGGCTCGACCGCCTCGCCACGGCCATCTACACGCAGGGCCCGCAGTCCGTCGAGTCCGCCCCGGCGGCGCCGCCGGGCGAGGCGGCCGTCGCCGCGTTCGGGCCGGACCTGCTCGCCGGCGACTGGCCGCGCGGCCTGCTGCCGCAGGTGCCGCGCACCCGGCTCGCCACCCTGCTGGCCAAGCCGTACGCCGGCGACCCCGAGCGGGTGGCGATCGCCGTGCCGGCGGGTCTGGAGGCGGCGCTGCCCCGCCTGCTGCTGGCGACGCGTGCCCGGCACGTGCGCGTGCTGACCGCGGGCCCTGTGGTGGACCTGCCCGCGCTGGCCGCGCTGCTGGCTCCCGTCTATCGCCTGGCCGCCGCGCCTCCGGAAGCGGGCCACGTCCTCGACGCCGTACGGCTGTCGCCCCCGGACGGCGGCCCGGACCGGGTGGTGCGCAGGATCATGGACAGCGCGCACGGGAAGGCCGGAAACGCCTGGCGCGAGGCGTTGACCGAGACAGCCGGGCTCACCAAGCGGCAGGCCAGGGCCGCCGTCGAGGAGACGGCGCCGTGGGCCGTCGACGCCACCCCGCTCGAACTCCCCCTCCACCGGCTCGCCCGGATGACGGCGCAGAGCGCCGCGACCTGATCCTCGAGACCTGGCCCCTGCGACCTGACCGCCCCGATCCGACCCCTGCGATCGGGGTGCCGCGGCGGCCGGCCCCCACGACGCCGTCCCGCCCCACGCTGAGGGCCCGAGACCCGTGACGCCCGCGGCGCCGAAGCCCGGCCTACCGGTCGAGGGGCGGCTCCGCCGAGGAGGTCGTGGCGGGCGGCTGCGCGGGCGCGCTCGCGGACACCGCGGGAGAGGCGCCGGGATCGGTGGGAGGCTCCTCGGAGGGCTGCGCGGTGTCGGCCGGGCCCGGCGGTTGCGCAGGGTCCGACGGCACCCCGGCCACCTTGACCACGCGCCGGAAGACCGCCTTCTCGGCCTCGCGCACGGCCAGCCCGAGCATGATGAAGTCGTCCTTCTCCCCCGGTTCCGCGCCGTCGGCCCTGCCGATCCAGGTCACCCCGAGGTAGTGCCCCAGGACGTAGGCGTTTCCCTCGCTGTAGGCGCCGAACTTCGCCCGCGCCGACTCCAGCGGCTGCACCCAGGCGCCCCGGTAGAGCGACGCCAGCGACTTCGCCAGCGACTCCGCCGCCGCGACGTCCGCCAGGTTGAACAGGGTGTACTGCGCGACGTACACCCCGTCGGCGCTGCCGTACAGGCCGCGGACGGCCTGGCTGCATCCGGCCCCGGCCAGGTCGTCGGTGAGGTCCACTCCCCACACGGCGCCCGCGCAGGACTGGTCCAGGCGGCTGTCCAGCCTGCGCAGCGTGACCTTCCCGGACGTGAGCGCCCGCGCGCCGAACACCTCCTTCGCGGTCAGCGGAGCGGTGTCGGCCTTCCTGTCGGCGATCGGGGCCAGTTCCTTCAGGGTCGGCCAGGACTGGAAGGTCGCGGGCAGGCCCTCCCCCGACACGTCGCCCGACGCCTGGGCGGGCCGCGACTGCCCGCCGCCGATCGCGTTGACCACCAGCGTCAGCACCAGGGCGATCGCCAGCACTCCCCCAGCGGTGACCGACCACACGACCACACGCTGCTGCCGGTCGTCCAGCCCCAGCTCGGCGAGGGCGGCCCCGGTCCGCCTCTCGACCGGCGCGGACGACCGGCGCTTGCGCTTGGTCATAGACCGCCGGTTCCAATCAGCGAACCGAGGCCCCAGGTCAGCGCCGCCGCCACGGCCCCCACCACGAGCTGGCGCAGGCCGCTGAACCACCAGCTGCGGGCCGTCACCCGGGAGACCACGGCGCCCGCGGCGAACAACGCCGCCATCGACACCGCCGCGGAGACCCACAACCCGCGCACGCCCAGCAGGTAGGGCAGGAGCGGCACCAGCGCGCCGAGGCTGAACGACAGGAACGACGACACGGCGGCCAGCACGGGCGAGGGCAGGTCGTCGGGGTCCACGCCCAGCTCGGCCCGCGTGTGGACCGCCAGGGCCTCCTCCGGGTTCCGGGAGATCTGCCGGGCGACCTCCCTGGCGGTCTCCGGGTCCACGCCCCGCTGCTCGTACATCCGGGCGAGCTCGGACTCCTCGGCCTCGGGGTGCCGCTCCAGCTCCCGCCGCTCGACGTCGATCTCCGCCTGGGCGAGCTCGCGCTGGCTGGCGACCGAAACGTACTCTCCGCCCGCCATGGAGAACGCTCCGGCGGCCAGGCCCGCGATGCCGGCGAGCGCGACGATCCTGCTCTCCGCGGTGCCGCCGGCGACACCCGCGATCAACGCGAAGTTGGAGACCAGCCCGTCCATCGCGCCGAAGACGGCGGGGCGTAACCAGCCGCCGTTGACGTCCCGATGCTCATGGTGGATCTCGGCCCGCGCCCCCGTCGTGGCCTTCGTCATCGCTGGCCGGCCTCCGGTTCCACCGCCGCGCCGTCGCTCGCGGCGCCCGCTCCCGCGGCCGCCGTCTGCTTGCCGGGGCCCGTGTCGCCGTCCGGAGGCGGGTCGCCGGCGTCGCCTCGCGCCTCCCCGTTCTTCCGCTCCTCGTCGCGCAGGAGTTCCGGCTCGTCGGCCAGGTCCCGTCCATGGGCGGGGTCGGCGTGGTCGTCGCCGGTCTCGCCGGTCGGCGCGCCCAGCGGTTCCTCGTCCGTACGGTTGCGGGCCAGCCACAGGTACGCCAGCGCGCACAGGAAGATGACGACCGAGGTCCACTGGTTGAGCCGCAGGCCGAGGATGTGGTGGGCGGGGTCCACCCGCAGCGCCTCGACCCAGAACCGGCCGAGCGTGTAGCCCGCCACGTACATCGCGAACACCCGGCCGTGCCGCAGGCCGAACCTGCGGGCGGCCAGGATCAGCACACCGGCGAGCGCGAGGTCCCACAGCGACTCGTACAGGAACGTCGGGTGGTAGGTGGTCGCGCCGGGGATGGTGCCCGGGCGGCCCGGCTCGATCTCCAGGCCCCACGGCAGGTCGGTCGGACCGCCGAACAGTTCCTGGTTGAAGTAGTTGCCCCACCGGCCGATGGCCTGCGCCACGGCAACGCCGGGGGCGAGGGTGTCGGCGACGGCGGTGAAGGAGATGCCGCGCCGGCGGCAGGCGATCCAGACGCCGAGCGCGCCGAGGGCGATCGCGCCCCAGATGCCGAGGCCGCCCTCCCAGATGAACAGGGCGTCGATCGGCCGCTTGGGCGCTTCCGAGCCGAAGTAGATCTGCCAGTCGGTGATGACGTGATAAAGGCGTCCGCCGACGAGGCCGAACGGCACGGCCCAGACCGCGAGGTCGGTGACCGTCCCCGGGGCGCCGCCACGGGCGCGCCAGCGGCGTTCGCCGATCCAGACGGCGACGATGACGCCGAGCACGATGCACAGCGCGTACGCGCGGATCGGGATCGGTCCGAGATTCCAGACCCCCTGAGACGGGCTGGGAATCGAGGCGAGGAGGGGCATGTAACGTGACGTTACCGCAAGAGAGGGCGGGTCCGGAGCGAGGCGCGGGCAACCGTCCCGCGACCTGCGCCGACCACTCGCCGCACCGCGATCAGGGCCCGGCGGCGGTCGCCCCGCGGAGGGCGGCCAGGCGTGCGGCGAGGTCTCCCAGGCCCGGATATTCGCCGAGATCCACCAGCCCCAGCCAGCCGAGCCGGGTGATCCCTTCCGGGTCGCGGGCGCCGAGGACGCCGCCCACCAGTGCCGCGACCGTGTCGGCGTCCCCGCCGAGGGACACGGCGTACGGGAGCGCCGCGGCCAGGTCGGGGGCCTCGCAAATCACGTGGACCACCGCGGCGGCCGTCTCCACGGCGTCCAGGGAGACGCCCTCGGACGGCGGCGACCAGCGGCCGCGGGCGGCGTCCGCCACGGCGTCCATCGGCCCGTGGTGCTCGGCCGCCCAGCGGGCCTCCGCCGCCGCCACGTCCGGCAGATCGGCCGCGTCCACTCCCGCGCCCTCGGCCGCGGCCGACGCCATGGCCGCGATCACGCAGGCCGCCGCCACGGCCGCCGGCGCGCGGTGCGTCGCGGCCGACAGCGCCCCGCACAGCCTCCGGCGGCGTTCCGGGAGGTGGGGTGGCACGGCCCAGCCGACGGGGGCGATGCGCATGGCCGCGCCGTTGGTGGGCAGGTCGCCGGCCGAGGGCGCCGGGAGCTCCCCCGTGGCGTGGAAGTGCGCGAGGGCCCGCCGCGTCGTCGGCCCGAGGCCGCGCACCCCGGGCGCCGCGGCGGCCAGACGGGTCAGGAAGTCCATGGAGACGGGCCGCCCGTCCGTGTCGGCCAGGCACCGGGCGACCAGCACCATCTGCGCGGTGTCGTCGGAGGTCGAACCGCGCGGCCACCCCCGGTCCGGCGCGGGCAAGCGCACGACCTCGGCCGGATCGATGCTCGCCGGCGGGCGGCCCTCCCAGGGCACGCCGAGCGCGTCGCCCGCCGCGAAGGCGATCATCGCAGCGTGGATCCTCCTCGCGGTGCCCGCGGGTTCGGTGCGGGGAGACCGATCGTCGTACGGCATGCGGGCATGCTAACCGCGGCCGCGGAGGCGAAACCCGGCGCGCGGCCGTGCCGGGGCGGCGGCCCGGGCACCCACCGTCTGCAACCGTTTCAGCCGCCGGGGCGGCGATCCGGGCACTCCCGCCTGTGCCCGCTCAGGTCGCCGGGCCGGTGACCCGGGCGCTCCCGCACGACCGGATGCCTGGTGGGCGTCAGAGCTGCTCGCGCACGCCCGCCTCGCGGGCCAGCCCCTTCGTCTGGTCGCCCAGGTCGCCCCGGACCGCCGAACGGGCCCGGCCGAGGCGGGCCACGGGGAGGAGCGCACGCCCGTGCGCGTCCTCCAGCTCGAACGCCAGGGCGGCGTAGTAGGCGACGACCGCGAGCACCAGACCGGCGACGCCCGCCGCGGTCCTCCATTCCGCCGACGCGGTGAGCTCGTAGACGCCGGTGATCGCGAACCTGGTGGCCGACATCGCCATCACGGCCGCGGCCACCAGCTTGGGCAGGCCCGCGAGGGCCGGGACGAGCATCGCCGCGGCGGCCGTGAGCAGGACGACGCCGAGCGCCGCGCTGGCGGTGCCGGGCGCGGAGACGAGCGTGACGCCGCCGATCACCGCCCAGGTGCCGGAAAGGACGCCCATCGCGGCCCCGGCGACCGCATCGCGGGCGCGGAAGCCGAGCACCGAGACGAGGAACTGCAGCGGCGCGGTGAACAGCAACGCGGCCAGGGCGGCGACGTGCGCCTGCGCGGCGGGCACCCAGCCGAGCTCCACGGCGGCGAAGGCGGTCGTGGCCAGGGCGAGACCGAGGAACCCCAGCGGCAGCGGACTGCCCATGGGCCGCAGCACGACACGGGCGACGCCGGGCTGTCCTGCGGGCTGCTCCCCGGGAAGGTCGCGCCCGCTCATCGCCCTGCCGGCACCGGCGTCGGCCGGCGCTCCGTCACGACCGGTTGTCCGGCTCTTGGGTGCGGCTGTCGAACTCGGTGTGGCCGTTCGGGCACTTCGGGATCGTGTCGCCCTCGTGGACCGACACCTTCTCCCCGCAGACGGCGCAGTGGAAGACGCCGGTCTTGCGGGCCTTCTCACCGGTGTGGGCGGGCACGGCGCCTCCTCGCTCAGCTCATCACGCGGAACCGCTCGTGGCGGGCGCGGCGCCTCCTCGCTCAGCTCATCGCGGCGGAACCGCTCGTGGCAGGCTCGGGCGGCACTCCGGCCGGACCGGCCTCTCCCCCGCCCTGCGGCGGAGCTTGTGACATCGCGCTCGATACCCCCGTCACGGGAGAGGCACGCGGCCCTTGCCCGATTCTTGGCGAGGACCGGGACGGCCCGCGTGGGGGCCGTCCCGGCGGGAGGTCACTTGCCGGCGCTCTCCACCGCGTCACGCAGCGAGCTCGGCACGAAGGCGACGTTGCTGTCGAGTTCCTTGCCGTCGACCTTGATGGTCGGCGTTCCCTGCAGCTTCTGCGCGGTCATGGTCTGCGACGAGAACTGCTGGTGCGCGGCGACGTTGCGCTGCTGCCGTACGCAGTTGTCGAAGTCCTCGGCGGTGACGCCGGCCTGCTTGCCCCACTTGATCAGCTCGTCGGCGGAGAAGCCGCTCACGGTCTCGCTCGGCTGGTTCTTGTAGAGCAGGTCGTGGAACGCCAGCCACTGCCGCCCGTCGGTGATGCAGCGAGCCGCGGAGGCCGCGCGCAGCGAGTTGCTCTTGGTCGGCTCCTGCGTGAAGATCGTGATCGGGTGATACACGACCTTGGCCTTGCCCTCGGCGGCCAGGTTCTTCAGCGTCGAGCCGCTGGTCTCCTCGAACTGCTTGCACGCCGGGCACTGGAAGTCCTCGAACACGTCGACCACGGGCTTGGTCACGCCGGCCTGGGCCATCACGACCGTCCCGTCCTTCTCCACGGTGACGGGAGCGACGCCTCCGGAGGCCTCCTCCGCGGCTCCCTGCCGCACCGACCACACCGTGAAGGCGGCGGCGATCACGACGATCACCGCGATGGTGACGATCATCGTGATGCGCTTGCGCTGCTCCTGCTTGCGCAAGGCATCCCGTTGGGCCGCGATCCGGGCCCTGGCCGCCTCACTCGTCCGCTTGCTCACGAAGCTTCCCCCCTGGCTATATACACGGCCGCGCGCCGCTGTGTCCCGCGGTCACGCGGCGTCGTCCTCGCCGCCGTCCGAGTCGTCCTCGTCCGCCGTTTCCCGCTCCCCCGTGAAGCCCAGCGCGGAGTCCAGCGACAGGCGGCCCGATGGCCTGACCACGATCCACGCCGCGCAGACCAGCAGCCCGAGGTCGCGCATCAGCTCCCAGAAGTAGTTGGGGTCCTGTCCCGCGGCGAGGGTGCCGTCCCCGCCGAAGCAGCCGCAGTCGATGCGCAGCCCCCGGGCCCAGGCCGACGCGATGCCGATGACGAACGCCACCATGAGCACCCCGCCGACGGCCGCCACCGCACGTGTGAACAGGCCGACGAGCAGCAACACGCCCGTGATGATCTCCAGCACCGGCAGGCCGTATCCCACGACCTGCGCGACGGAGTCGGGCAGGAGCTGATAGGCCCGCACCGCCTGGACCGACAACGCGGGCGCTCCGATCTTGAGCGCCCCGGCGACGATCAGTACGCCGGCGAGCACGACCCGCGCGGCGGTCGTGACCCAGGAGAGTACGGGTTTCGCAGGCTGTAACCGCTCGGACACCGAGGCGCCGGATGCCAACTGAACCATGAGTCTCCTCGCCCGGTAGGCAACACCGACTGAACAGTACCGGGACCCAACCTCACCATGTGCTGGATAAGAGCATGGTAAGCCGCCTTATCTTGGCTGCTCGCGGCGCCTGTACGGGAAGGAAACCCCAGGGCGGCTCAGCGCCGGACGCCCCGGGCGAGTTCGGACGCGAGCTCGCGTACCGCCGCAAGACCGGACTTCTCGTCTGGCGCGTCGAGCAGGCGCCGGATGAAGGCGGACCCGACGATGACGCCGTCGGCGTACGCCGCGACCTCGGCCGCCTGGGCGCCGTTCCCGACGCCGAGCCCGACGCAGACCGGCAGCGACGTGTTCGCCTTGGTCCGCTTGACCAGGCCCTCCGCCGCCGAGCCGACGGTCTCCCTGGCGCCGGTCACGCCCATCAGCGAGGCCGCGTACACGAAGCCCGTGCAGCAGGCGGCGACCCGGGAGATGCGCTCGTCCGGCGAGCTGGGCGCGACGAGGAAGACCGTGTCGATGGCGGCTTCCTTGCTCGCGGCGAGCCAGGGCTCGGACTCCTCGGGCGTCAGGTCCGGCGTGATGGTCCCGACGCCGCCCGCCGAGGCGAGGTCGCGCGCGAAGCGCTCGGCGCCGTAGCGGTCGATCGGGTTCCAGTACGTCATGACCAGCGTCGCGGCCCCCGACTTCGCCACGCCCTCGACGGTGCGCAGCACGTCGGCGATGCGGGTGCCGTTGGTCAGCGACCGGTGGACCGCGTCCTGGATGGTCGGGCCGTCCATGAGCGGATCGGAGTACGGCAGGCCGATCTCGATCACGTCGCAGCCGGCCTCGACCATCGCGGTCGCCGCGGCGACCCCGCCGTCCTTGGTCGGGAAGCCCGCCGGCAGGTAGCCGACGAGCGCGGCCCTGTCCTCGGCGCGGGCCTTGTCGAACACCGCGTGGAGTGTCGTCATCGGGATGCCCTATCGATGCTGATCAGAGGTTGAAGTACTTCATGGCGGTGCCCATGTCCTTGTCACCGCGGCCCGACAGGTTCACCAGGATGACGGCGTCCGGGCCGAGCTCGCGGCCCAGCCGCAGCGCGCCCGCGAGCGCGTGCGAGGACTCGATGGCCGGGATGATGCCCTCGGTGCGGGCGAGCAGGGCGAAGGCCTCCATGGCCTCCTCGTCGGTCACGCCCTCGTAGGTGGCCCGGCCGGTGTCCTTGAGCCACGCGTGCTCCGGGCCCACGCCGGGATAGTCGAGGCCGGCCGAGATCGAGTGCGACTCGATCGTCTGACCCTCCTCGTCCTGCAGGACGTAGGTGCGGGCGCCGTGCAGCACGCCGACGCTGCCCTCGGTCAGGGTCAGCGCGTGCTCGCCGGTCTCCACGCCCCGGCCGCCGGCCTCGTAGCCGTACAGCCGGACGTCCTCGTCCTCGATGAAGGCGTGGAAGACGCCGATGGCGTTCGACCCGCCGCCGACGGCGGCGCAGACCGCGTCCGGCAGCCCGCCGGTGAGCTCCAGGACCTGACGCCGGGCCTCCACGCCGATGATCCTGGCGAAGTCCCGCACGATCTCCGGGAACGGGTGCGGACCGGCGACGGTGCCGAACAGGTAGTGGGTGTGGTCGACGTTGGTGACCCAGTCGCGGAACGCCTCGTTGATGGCGTCCTTGAGGGTCTGGCTGCCGTTGGTGACCGGCACGACCGTCGCGCCGAGGAGCTTCATCCTGGCGACGTTGAGCGCCTGGCGCTCGCAGTCGACCGCGCCCATGTAGATGACGCACTCCAGGCCCATGAGCGCCGCGGCGGTGGCGGTGGCGACGCCGTGCTGGCCCGCTCCGGTCTCCGCGATGACGCGCCGCTTGCCGAGCCGCTTGGTCAGCAGCGCCTGCCCGAGCACATTGTTGATCTTGTGTGCGCCCGTGTGGGTCAGGTCCTCGCGCTTGAGCAGGATCCGCGCGCCGCCCGCGTGCCCGGCGAAGCGCGGCACCTCGGTCAGCGTCGTGGGCCGCCCGGCGTACGTGCGCAGCAGGTGGTCGAACTCGCGCAGGAAGCCCAGGTCGGTCTTGGCCTTCTCATACTCCGCGGCGACCTCGTCGAGGGCCGGGATGAGCGCCTCCGGCACGTACCTGCCGCCGAACTTGCCGAACTTGCCGTGGATGTCCGGGTCGTTGCCGTGGATCCCGTTGCCGGCCAGGTCCGCGGGGGTGAGGATGGGCCCCTCCGTCGCGGTCACGTGGCCTCCTTCCGCTGCGCTGTCGTTCACGAGTGCCTCTCGGAGCCGGTGTCCTGCCGGGAGGCCGGGTGGGCGCCCGCGGTGACGAGGTCGTTGACCGCCGCCTTCGGGTCCCTGCCGGTGACCAGGCTCTCGCCCACCAGCACGGCGTCGGCCCCCGCCCGCGCGTACGCGAGCAGGTCGTGCGGGCCGCGCACCCCGGACTCAGCGATCTTGATGACGCCGTCCGGCACCTTGGGCGCGAGCGCGGCGAAGACCTCGCGGTCCACCTCGAGCGTCTTGAGGTTGCGGGCGTTCACACCGATGATCTTGGCGCCGGCGTCGACCGCGCGGCCCAGCTCCTCCTCGGTGTGCACCTCGACGAGCGGGGCGAGCCCGATCGACTCGGCCCGCTCGATCAGCGAGACGAGCGCCTGCTGGTCGAGGGCCGCCACGATGAGCAGGGCGAGGTCGGCGCCGTGCGCCCTGGCCTCCCACAGCTGGTAGGAGGTGACGATGAAGTCCTTGCGCAGGATCGGGATGTCCACGGCCGCGCGCACGGCCGCAAGGTCGGCGAGCGTCCCGCCGAACCTGCGCCGCTCCGTCAGCACGCTGATGACGTGGGCGCCGCCCTCCTCGTAGTCCGCCGCGAGTGCCGCGGGGTCGGCGATGGCGGCGAGCGCGCCCTTCGAGGGGCTCGACCGCTTCACCTCCGCGATGACCGACACCCGGTCGCCGCCGAGCGCGGCATAGGCGTCCCGGGGCTCGGGGGCGCGGGCGGCGAGCCGCTTGAGCTCCTCGATCGGCACGTCGCGCTGCCGCTCCTCGAGGTCCTCCCGCACGCCCGAGATGATCTCCTCAAGAACACTCACGCGTCCTCCTCGCCTTCGGCTCGGAGCTCGCGCGATTTGCCTGTCCGCTCGCTCACGCGTAAGGGTCCCTCCGGTCGGCTGCTCTGCGTGTCCTGCCCTGCGATGGTATCGGCCCGTCTCCCGTCGGGCCGCCACCGGGTCGATTCACGGTGCGAGGAATTGCCCGAAAGGCGTATTACGCACCACTCCGAAGACGGCCGCGACGGCGAGGAGTCCCCACAGGTATGCGGGGCGCGCGATGTCCGGGCGCGTGGGCCGTCCCTGCCATGATCGTAACGCCCAACGGGCCCACAACGTGATTACGACAGGGACGCAGAAGACAAAGAGCAGGTTCATCCGTGCCGCCCCGGCGAGGTCGGCGTGGGCGAGGTCGTGGACGGCGCGCAGCGCGCCGCACCCGGGACAGTACAGGCCGGTCAGGTAATAGAGGGGACAGACGGGGTAGTGACCCGGCTCGTGCGGGTCGACCACCGCCAGGCATGTCACCGCCGCGGCCAGAACGGCCGCGGCGCCGAACGGCGCGTACAGCGACCGCACCCGGTCCCGCGCGCGCCGTCCGGTCACCTCCATGAAGGTCAGCCTAACGCGGGGCGCGCACGACCACGGTGCCGACGATCTTGTCGGCGAAGGTCTGCCGCTTGGCGTCCCAGAGCGGCCACAGGTAGCCGATGTAGCAGGGCAGGCCGTCCACGATGTGGCAGATGTACCGGACGACGGCCATGCCGAATCCGATGTACTCGCCGGTCTGCTCCTTGACCGTCTGGATGCCGACGACCTTCTTGCCCACCGTCTGGCCGGTCGTGCCCTCCTTGTGCTTCAGCCACAGGCCCAGGCCGAGGCCGACGGCGATGGCCAGGAGGGAGAGCACCAGGCCGATCCCGAAGCCGGAGCCGACCTGGCCGGTCTCCTGGTCCACCGAGCCGGCGCTCAGGGCGCTGCCGATGATGCTCAGGATCCAGGTGGGCACGCCGACGATGAGGCCGTCGATCAGCGTGGCGCCGACGCGCAGACCCCAGTGGGCGAGCTCGGGAGCCGGGTAGCCGCCGGGCGGGCCGTACGCGCCGCCGTACTGGCCGCCGTACTGGTCACCGTACTGACCGCCGTACTGGTCACCGCCGGGCGCGGCCGGGTACGAGCCCTGCGGGGGCGGGTAGCCGCCGCCCTGCTGGTAGCCGCCCTGGGAAGGCGGCGGGTAACCGCCCTGCGGCGGGGGGTATCCACCCTGGGGCGGCGGGTAACCACCCTGCGGCGGGGGGTATCCGCCCTGCGGCGGGGGATACCCGCCCTGCGGGCCGGGCTGGTTCTGCGGGTAACCACCCGGGCTCTGGCCCGGGTCGTTGCCGTACGTCATGGAATGCTCCTGCGTGAGTGGGGGAAAAGAGGTCTCGGATCTTCCTCAGCGCGACGAGACCGGAGACGGCCCCGAGAATCCGCGGAGCACCGCATGGAGACGGGCCGGGGATGCCGGGGAGGATCGACGCGACGACCATGCCGTTCCCGTCGGCGCCGGAGGGTGGCCGGCGCCGGTGCGATCCGAACGGAGCGGATGGCGATGGCCGCCGGAGGCCGGCAGCCGGTCACCCCGGCCGGGCCGGCGGCCGTGGCCGCCCGTGCCGCCCGGCCGACTCCCGTGGCTCATTCGGTCTCCTGTGCGACGATCAGAGGTCGGCGCGAAGCCTATCGGCAGCAGGGTGGCCGGTCCGGCGAGAATCCGCTTTGTGGACAATTTGTAATCTGAGCCGGGAACGGTCCAACTCGCGTGGGGTTTCCTCCCCCGCCCGGCGGACCGGCTACGCGGTCGGATCCTCGCCCTCGTCGATGGCGTCCCACATCGCCCTGTCGGCGTCCTTCACCCTGGTGGCGCCGGCCGTGCCCTCGCGCCCGGCTCCCCGCTCGTACCTGCTCGACATGCCGGGCCAGCGCACGCTCAGGATCGCCGCCACCACGCCCGCCCCGGCCAGGACGAGCCCGCCCGCGGCGGTCAGCACCGGCCAGACCCAGGCGCGCGACTCCAGGGAGATGTGACCCGAGGACGTCACCGCGGTCGTCATGTGCTGCGCGGCCGCGGACGCGATCGTCGCGCCACGCGTGCCGTCCCACGCCCCGGCCGCGACCGCCGCGCCGAGGAGGGCGACCACCACGCTCGTCGCCCGCCGCGCGACCCCCCGGGTCGCCAGTACGGCCAGCACGGCGGCGAGCGCGGCCAGCGCGGCGGGGGTGAGCCAGGCGACCAGGTCGTTGCCCGTGAGGGAGCCGGCGCCCGCTCCCGCGGGTCCTCCCGCCGTGCCGAGCGTGACCCACACGCGGCCCGCGGCCAGCAGCGCGAGCCCGCCGCCCACGGCGCAGGCGGCCAGCCACACCAGCAGCGAGCGCCGCGCCGTGCGCGCCTGGTCGCGGGCGGGCGCGGGGGCGGTCACGGCGCGCCGCTCACGTCGAGGACGTCGGCGTCGAAGCAGGTGCGGTCGCCCGTGTGGCAGGCCGCCCCCACCTGGTCGACCTTGAGCAGGATCGTGTCGCCGTCGCAGTCGAGCGCCACGTGCTTGACCCACTGCACGTGGCCCGAGGTGTCGCCCTTCACCCAGTACTCCCCCCGGCTGCGGGACCAGTAGGTCGCCCGGCCGGTGGTGAGCGTGCGGTGCAGCGCCTCGTCGTCCATCCAGGCGAGCATGAGCACCTCTCCGGTGTCGTGCTGCTGGACGATCGCGGGCACCAGGCCGTCCGGCGTGCGCTTCAGCCGGTCGGCGATCTTGGGGTCGAGGGCCATGACGCCAATTCTGCCGCAGGTCCCGCCCGCCCCCGCCGCCGCTACCCCGCCGCCGTTACACGGCCTCGCAGGCCGTCGCGGTCACCAGGGACAGCGGCAGGTCGCCCACCCGGCGCACGACGTGGTCACCGTCGCGCGAGCCGCCCCGGTAGACCGACCCCGCGACCCGGCTCGCGGTGTTGGACGCGACGACCCGCCCCTCGGCGTTGACCAGGAACGCCGGGCCGGGGATCTCCCGCAGCGCCGGAAGCACCGCGGCCTCGAACCGCCGCACGAACACGTCGGCCGCGGCCACCCCGGCGAAGATCCCCCCGGCCAGCACGGGCACCGACAGCGTGAGGCTGTACTCGTCGGTGCACAGGTAGTCGACGTACGGGCCGCAGATCGTGCGCTCCGCGCCGGAGGACGGGCCGGCGTACCAGTCCCAGTGGGTGTAGTCGTAGAAGGCGCTGCTCGCCGGGTCCATGTCCCGCAGCAGCTGCACGGGGTCGCCGGAGGGGTTCTCCTGCCACCATTCGAGGTACCAGGGCGCGTCGGCCAGCAGGCCGGGCGCGGCGATGAAGCCGATCCCCGCGATCAGCGCCGGAAGATGGACCGGCAGATGGGCGGGCAGCGCGCCGCGCAGCCGGGCCCACAGCAGCGGGCGCAGCGCCGCGAGGTCGGCCACGACCGGGCGGCGGGTGCCGCCCGCGGGCAGGACGCAGGCGACGGCGGCGTCGCGGACCTCGCGCAGCGCCTCGAAGACGCCCTCGGCCGCCTCGCGCACCCGCGCCACCGCCGCGGCGGCGTGGTCCTGCCCGGCCTGCACAAGTGACGCCGGTGTGCTCATGCTTCTTACTCCCGCAGCCGCAACCGAAGCTCGATGAGGTGTCGTGTCGCGTCGAGCACGTGCCGCTCGGCGACGGCCCTGGCCTGCTCGCCGTCGCCGCGCTCGACGGCCCCGGCGATGGCGCGATGCTGTGCCGCCGTCTCATCGTGCCCGCTCAGGCCCTCGTGCGGAAGCCAGAGCAACGGTCCGATGTCAGCCTGTAACCGGATCTCCTCCTGAGTGAGGCGGGCCGACTGCGAGGCCGCCGCCACCTCGATGTGGAACCGGCCGTCGAGCCTGCGCAGCCGGGCGCACGCCTCCGCGGACCCGGCCGCCTCCGGCGCGGCGACGACGGCGTCCATCTCGTCCAGGGTGCGCCACAGGGGCGCGACGTCCGAGGGCAGCGAGCGCTCGGCCGCGAGCCTGGCCGCCGTGCCGGCGATGGCCGCGTAGTGGTCGCCGAAGTCGCGCAGCTCGTCGGCCGCGAACGCGCGCAGCCGCGCCAGGGGGTCGAGCCCGGCGGGCAGGCGTACGAAGCTGCCGCCGCCGCGGCCGCGCCGCGTCTCGACCATCCCCTGCTGGCGCAGCGCCATGAGCGCCTCCCGCAGGGTCACGGTGGAGACGCCGAGCCTGCCGGCGAGCTCCGCCTCGCTGGGCAGCTGCTCGCCGTCGGCGAGCAGGCCGACCGCGATCGCGTCGGCGAGCCGCCGGACCACGACGTCCACCCGCGCGGTGCTGTCCACGGGTGAGAAGACGGCCAGGCGAGCCATGTTCACGGTCGCACTCCTGTTCGCCCACGCCGTCCGCGAAAGGGGACTCCCGCGAAAGTTGACAACAGTGATACCGGATCGGGTCTTTACGTGAAACATTTAACTCCATATGTTCTAGGTCATGCCAGACCAAGCAGTCAGTCTCCGTGGCCTGCGCAAGAACTTCGGGCCGGTCGAGGCGGTCGCCGGGATCGACCTCGACGTCGCCGACGGGGAGTTCTTCGCGATGCTCGGGCCGTCCGGCTCGGGGAAGACCACCGTGCTGCGCATGATCGCGGGGTTCGAGTCGCCCACCGCAGGGACGGTCGAGCTGGGCGGGCGTGACGTCACGCGGCTCGCGCCGTTCGAGCGGGACGTGAACACGGTCTTCCAGGACTACGCGCTGTTCCCCCACATGAGCGTGCTGGACAACGTCGAGTACGGCCTGCGGGTGAAGAAGGTGCCCAGGGCGGAGCGGCGCGAGCGGGCGCTCGCCACGCTGCGCTCGGTGCGGCTGGAGGGCTTCGAGAAGCGGCGCCCGGCCCAGCTGTCCGGCGGCCAGCGCCAGCGGGTCGCGCTGGCCCGCGCGCTGGTCAACCGGCCGCGCGTGCTCCTGCTCGACGAGCCGCTCGGCGCCCTCGACCTCAAGCTCCGTGAGGAGATGCAGGTCGAGCTGAAGGCGATCCAGCGGGAGGTCGGCATCACGTTCCTGTTCGTGACCCACGACCAGGAGGAGGCGCTGACGATGAGCGACCGGATCGCGGTGTTCAACCAGGGCGGGATCGAGCAGGTCGGCACCCCCGCCGAGGTGTACGAGCGCCCGGCCACCGCCTTCGTCGCCTCCTTCGTCGGCACCTCCAACCTCATCTCCGGCGAGGCCGCGCGGGCCGTGCTGGGCAGGGAGGGGACCTTCAGCGTCCGGCCCGAGAAGCTGCGCGTCGTGCTCGGCGAGGAGCCTTCGGGCCCGGACGAGCACGAGGCCGCCGGCGTGATCCGCGAGGTCGTGTACGCCGGTCCGGCGACCCGGTTCGTCGTGGACCTCGACGCGGGCGGGCGCCTGATCGCCCTCCAGCAGAACCTGCAGGCGTCGTCCATGGACGTGACGGGCCTGCGCGGCGCCCGCGTCCGCCTCGTGTGGAACCGCCGGCACGAGTTCCCCATCGACGCCCCCGCCGAGCCGGTCGCCGCCGGCTGACTCGCACCACTCACAGCAAGGAGAACCACGATGCGGTCCCCCCGTCCGCGTTTCGCCAGGCCTTCTCTCGTCGTCACCGCCGCGCTGGCGCTTGCCGCCGTCGCGGGCTGCGGCGGCGGGTCGTCCACTACCGGCGGCGGCCCGGCCGCGGCCCCCGGCGGCGGCGCCTTCACCCCGCCGAAGATCGAGGCCCTGAAGTCCCTCGGCCCCGGCGAGGGACAGGTCAACCTCGTCGCCTGGGCCGGGTACGCGGAGGACGGCTCCAACGACCCCAAGGTCGACTGGGTCCACCCGTTCGAGAAGGCCACGGGCTGCACGGTCAACACCAAGACGGCCGGCACCTCCGACGAGATGGTCAACCTGATGAAGACCGGCGAGTACGACGCCGTGTCGGCCTCGGGCGACGCCTCGCTGCGCCTGATCGCCTCGGGGACGGTCGCGCCGGTCAACACCGACCTCGTGCCGAACTACGCGGACGTGTTCGACGGGCTGAAGCTCAAGCCGTGGAACTCGGTCAACGGGGTCGCGTACGGCATCCCGCACGGCCGCGGCGCGAACCTGCTCATGTGGCGCACGGACACCGTGAAGCCGGCCCCCGACTCCTGGGGCGTCGTGTTCGACCCCGCCTCGCCGTACAAGGGCAAGGTGACGGCGTACGACTCGCCCATCTACATCGCCGACGCCGCGCTCTACCTGATGTCGGCCAAGCCGGAGCTGGGAATCAAGGACCCGTACGCGCTGGACGACAAGCAGCTCCAGGCCGCGGTCGACCTGCTCAAGCAGCAGAAGCAGAACATCGGCGAGTACTGGTCCGACTACACCAAGGCGGTGCAGTCGTTCAAGTCCGGCGACACGGTCGTGGGCACGACCTGGCAGGTGATCGCCAACCTGGTGGAGGCCGACAAGGCGCCGGTCGAGACGACGCTGCCGAAGGAGGGCTCCACCGGCTGGTCGGACACCTGGATGGTCGCCGCGAAGGCCAAGCACCCCAACTGCGCCTACAAGTGGCTCGACTGGATCATCTCCCCCAAGGCCAACGCGCAGGTGGCCGAGTGGTTCGGCGAGGCACCGTCCAACGCCAAGGCGTGCGAGCAGACCTCCGACAAGTCGTTCTGCGACACCTACCACGCGACCGACGAGGAGTACTTCTCCAAGGTCCACTACTGGACCACGCCGATCACGCAGTGCCTCGACGGGCGCACCGACGTCAAGTGCACCGACTACTCCGAGTGGACCCGGGCCTGGACCGAGATCAAGGGCTGAGCGCTCCCCATGGGGGACGGCCGCCCGGCCGTCCCCCTCGGCCGCACGGAGACAAGCCGCACGGAGAGAAGACGATGACGACCATCACCACGACGGCCGCCTCCCCCGGGATGCGGAGGCGGGCCGCCTCGTTCCTGCACCGGCACGCCGGGGTGCGGCTGTCGCTGCTGCTGTCGGCGCCCCTGGCCTGGCTGGGGCTGGCCTACCTGGGCGCACTCGCGGCCCTTCTCGTGACCGCGTTCTGGTCGACCGACGTGTTCACCGGCGACGTGGTCAAGGTGTTCACCTGGGCCAACTTCACCGACCTGGTCACCGGCGAGGTCTACCGCACGGTCGCCCTGCGCTCGATCGGCGTGGCCGCGGCGGTCACGCTGATCGACCTGGTGGTGGCCTTCCCCATGGCGTTCGCGATGGCCAAGCTGGCCTCGCCGCGGGCCCAGCGCTGGCTGGTGATCGCCGTGCTCACCCCGCTGTGGGCGTCCTACCTGGTCAAGGCGTACGCGTGGCGGGTGATGCTGTCCTCGGACGGCGTGCTCGGCTGGGGTTACGGCCTGACCGCCACCGTGGTGACCTTGTCGTACCTGTGGCTGCCGTACATGATCCTGCCGATCTACGCGGGGCTCGAACGGCTGCCGGACTCGCTGCTCGACGCCGCCGGCGACCTCGGCGCGCGCGGGTGGCGGACCTTCCGCACGGTGGTCTGGCCCCTGACCTTCCCCGCCGCCGTGGCGGGGTCGATCTTCACGTTCTCGCTCTCGCTGGGCGACTACATCACCGTGAAGATCGTCGGCGGCAAGACCCAGCTCATCGGCAACGTGGTCTACGACAACATCGGCGCGGCCAACAACCTCCCCTTCGCCGCCGCCGTCGCCACCGTCCCCGTCGTGATCATGCTGGTCTACCTCGCGGCCGTACGCCGCACCGGAGCGCTGGAGAACCTGTGAGACAGCGAAGCGAACGAACCGGCAAGCACAGCGATCTGGTCCACCGGCCGGCGAAGGAGGCCGGGTGAATCTCTCTCGTACGTCCCGGACGCTGCTGCGGGCGGCGCTGGTGATCGGCCTGGCCGTCGTCTACGTGCCACTGGCCGTGGTGCTGCTCAACTCGTTCAACTCCGACCGGACCTTCTCCTGGCCGCCCGCCGGGTTCACACTGCGCTGGTGGGGCGCCGCCTGGGATTCGGCCGGCCTGCGCGACGCGCTGTGGACCTCGGTCCAGGCGGGTCTCGGCGCGACCGCGATCGCGCTCGTGCTCGGCACGATGGCCGCCTTCGCGGTGCAGCGCTACCGGTTCTTCGGCCGGGAGACGGTCTCGCTCGTGATCGTGCTGCCCATCGCGCTGCCCGGCATCGTGACCGGCATCGCGCTGAGCAACACCTTTCACACGGTGCTGGGCCTCCCCCTCGGGCTGCTGACCGTGATCGTCGGCCACGCGACGTTCTGCGTGGTCACCGTCTACAACAACGTGCTGGCCCGGCTGCGCCGCATGGGTCTGAACCTGGAGGAGGCGTCGGCCGACCTCGGGGCGGACACGTTCACCACGTTCCGCCTGGTGACGTTTCCGATGATGCGCTCGGCGCTGCTCGCGGGCGGGCTGCTCGCCTTCGCGCTGTCGTTCGACGAGATCATCGTCACGACGTTCACCGCCGGGGCCGGCGTGCGCACGCTGCCGATCTGGATCTTCGAGAACCTGTTCCGGCCCAACCAGGCGCCGGTGGTCAACGTGGTCGCCGCCGCGTTGATCCTGCTGTCGGTGATCCCGATCTACCTGGCCCAGCGCCTGTCCGGCGGAGACCCGCAGACCCACTGAACGCGCGGGAGACGGCAGATCTATGCGCCCACCGCTGTCATCTGCCGCAGAGCGGGGAAGAGCGCGGGGATGTCCTCCGGCGTCATCCCGGAACCACCGCCACCGAGGCGATCTCTACCAGCAGGTCCTCGCGGGCCAGCCCGGCCACCACGCACAACGAGTTGATCGGATAGTCCCCCTCAGGGAACCACTCGGCGAAGACCTCGCCCATGCCGCGGCGCACGCCGGGAAGCGCCTCCCGGCTCGCGACCATCGTGAACAGCGAGACCAGCCCCTCCGCCGGGGTACCTCCGGCGTCCTCGACGACCGCGGCGATGTTGCGCAACGCCTGGACGGTCTGCCCGTACGCGTCCGGGGCGACCGTTCCGTCGGGGGCGTTGCCGACCTGCCCCGCGATGTGCAGGACGACGCCCTCCGGTGAGACACGCGCCGCATGGCTGTACGCACCGAGGGGCGGGGCGATCCTGTCCGTGCTACCCCGCTCGACCAGCACCGGCTTCCCCACGACGTCCTCCATGTCCCGCTCGCTTCCGCTCATACCGCCGCCCTGGCGGCGATCTCCTTCATGACAGTCTCGGCGCAGATCAGCCGTCCGTGCCCGTCAGGGAGCGCAGGCAGGGGCGCAGCAGCTCGGCGATCTGCTCGGGAGGCGCGTCGCGCAAGTCTTCGAGCTTCAGCAGGTGCCGCCCGAGGACCACGCTGATCATCACCGCACTGATCAGCGCCGCGCGTACGCCCGAGTCGGCGGCGGGGATGGCCTCGGCGAGCTGCGCCCGGTAGCGGACCGCCCCCTCCGATGCGGCGTCGGAGGCTCCCGGATGGGTCAGCATCGAGCGCAGCACGGCCAGCGACTCGACCGGCTCGTCGGTCATCGAGGCGGCGAGCCGGTCGAGCATCTCCTCGACGACCTGTTCCGGCTCGCCCGCGAGAGGCCCGGACGGCCGACGGGCGCTCCCTATCAGGGCCGGTCCGTGCAGGTGTTCCGCATCCGGGACGGGCGGATCCTCCTGCTGCGCGACTACTGGAACCCGATGGGCCTCACCGACGCGCTGCGGGCCTGATCAGGGCCGGACGACGCCGGCCGCCGACGTCAGTGGACGGTGGTCGCGGTGGTCCAGGAGGCGTAGAGGTCGGCGTACACGCCGGGCTGCTCGACCAGGACAGCGTGCGGGCCACGCTGGACGATCCGGCCGTGCTCGAACACCAGGACCTCGTCGGCCGCCTGTGCGGTGGACAGGCGGTGCGCGATCGAGACGGCCGTACGACCGCGGGTGACGCCGTCGAGGGCGCGGGCGAGGCGCACCTCGGTGGCGGGGTCCACGGCGGAGGTGGCCTCGTCGAGCAGCAGCAGGTCGGGGTCGGCGAGGTAGGCGCGGGCGAGCGCGACGAGCTGGCGTTCGCCCGCCGACAGGGACTCGCCTCGCTGGCCGACCGGGCTGTCCAGGCCCGCGGGCAGGCCGTCGAGCCAGTCGGCGAGACCGAGCTCGGTCAGGGCCCGGGTGATCTCCTCCCGGGTCGCCGAGGGCCGCCCGAAGCGGATGTTGTCCTCAAGCGTCGAGTCGAACAGGAACCCGTCCTGCGGGACCATGACGATCCGCTCCCTGAGCGAGGAGAAGCTCACCGTGCGCAGGTCGGTCCCGTCCACGAGGATCCGGCCGGAGGTCGGGTCCATGAGCCGGGTGAGCAGCTTGGCGAAGGTCGTCTTGCCCGAGCCGGTCTCCCCCACCACGGCGATCCGCGTGCGCGGCGGGATCTCGACCGACACGTCGTGGAGCACCGGCGGCCCGCCGGGGTAGGCGAAGCCCACGCCGTCGAAGCGGACCGAGATCGGGCCGCGCGGCAGCGTCGCGCCGTTCTCGGGGTCGGCCACGTCGGCCGGGGTGTCGAGCACGCCCAGGATGCGCCGCCACCCGGCGATCGCGTTCTGCGCCTCGTTCAGCACCTCGGTCGCGGTCTGCAACGGGCTGATGAACAGCGTGATCAGGAACAGGAACGCGATGAGCCGGCCCGCCGTGATCGAGTCGGCGACGCCCAGCCAGACCCCGGCCACGACCACCAGCGCGACCGTGATCGAGGCGACCAGCTCGGTGGCCGGGAACGTGAACCCGACGATCTTCTGGGCCCGGGTCTGCGCCGCGCGCATGCCGTCCACCGCCGTGTCGATCCGCTCGGCCGTGCGGTCCTCCGAGCCGTACGCCCGGATCACCGCGCTGCCGACGACCGACTCGCTGACGGCGGCGAGGACGTCGCCGGCGCGCTCGCGCACCTTGGTGTACGCCTTGGCCACCAGGCGCTGGAACCGGGGCAGCGCCAGCACCAGCGGCAGGAAGCAGGCCCACACGATCAGCGTGAGCTGCCAGGAGTAGACGGCCATGAGCACGGTCGCCACCACCAGCTGCCCGGCGGACACGATGACCATCAGCCCGCCCCACTGCATGAACGTGCTGATCTGGTCGACGTCGCCGGTCACGCGGGACACCAGGCCGCCGCGCCGCTCGGTGTTCTGCGTCAGCACCGACAGGTCGTGCACGTGGCGGAAGCCCTTGCCGCGCAGGGCCGCCAGGCCCGACTCGGTGGAGCGGTAGAGCCGGACGTTCATCAGGTAGCCGCACAGCGCGGTCAGCACGACGGCGAGCGCGCACAGGGCCACGGCGTTCCGGATGAACGGCAGGTCGGGCTCGCCCGAGCCCAGGCCGCGGTCGATCACCTGCTGCACGGCGATCGGCACGACGACCTTGCCCAACGTCGCCAGCACGGCGAGCACAAGCGTCCCGGCGAGCCCGTGGCGGAACTCCGGCGACAGCCGCAGGCCCTGCTTGAACGTCTCCAGGGCGCCCCGGTCGGCCGACCGCAGGGACGAGCTCTCTCCTGCGGCCGTGCCGGTCTCAGGGTCGGTCACGGCGGTCACCGCGTCACGCTCCTCGTCCAGGGCTTCGGGCCGTGCGTCATGCCACGACCTCCTCATCGGTGTCTTCGCTGATGTCGAGCGCGGCCCGTTCGGCCTCCTCGCGCTCGTAGGCGGTGACGAGGTCGCGGTAGCCCGCGCAGCGGGCCAGCAACTGCTCGTGGGTGCCGTGGTCGGTGACCACGCCCTGTTCCAGGTAGACGACCTCGTCGGCGAGCGCGATCGTCGCCATCCGGTAGGCGACCACGATCACCGTGGCCTCGGCGGCGCCGTCGCGCAGGCCGTACAGGATGCGCTTTTCGACCTGCGGGTCGACGCTGGAGGTGGCGTCGTCGAGGATGAGCAGCCGGGGCTCGCGCACGAGCGCGCGGGCCAGCGCGAGACGCTGGCGCTGACCGCCCGACAGCGTCGCGCCGCGCTCTCCGATCCGGGTGTCCAGGCCGGACGGCAGCGCGCTCACGAACCCGTCGGCCTGCGCGAGCCGCAGCGCGGCCCAGACCCGCTCGTCCGGCTCCTGCCCGCTGAGCGCGATGTTGCCGCGCACGGTGTCGTCGAACAGGAACGTCTGCTGCGGGACGAGCGCCACCGAGGCGCTCACCTCGCCCCTGGCCACCTCGCGCAGGTCGACGCCGTCGACGCGGACGACGCCCTCGCCGGGGTCGATCAGGCGCGCGAGCAGCTGGGTGAGCGTCGACTTGCCCGCCCCGGTCGGCCCGACGAGCGCGATCGTACGGCCCGGCGCAACGGCGAAGCGCACGTCCTTCAGCACCGGGCTTCCCGGCACGTACGCATAGGAGACGCCCTCGGCCTCCACCCGGGCCGGGCCGGAGGCGTCCAGGCGGGCGGTGCCGTACTCCATGGAGCCGGTGGCGTCGAGGACGTCGGTGACCCGCGTCCAGCCGACGACGCTGCGCGGCAGCTCGGCCAGCACCCAGCCGAGCGCCCGGATCGGGAAGGCGAGGAGGGTGAACAGGTAGGCGACCTGGATGAGGTCGCCGGCCGCGACGCCGCCCGACTCCAGCCGCAGCGACCCGACGAGCAGCACGGCGAGCACACCCAGCGTGGGCAGCGCCTCGAGCATGGGGTCGAACAGCCCGCGGACCCGGCCGACGGCGACGTTCGCGTCCCGCAGCGCGTCGGCCTTCGCCTGGAAGCGCGCGGTCTCCGCGTCCTCCCTGCCGAGGGTCTTGACGACGAGCGCGCCGTCGAAGCTCTCGTGTGCGACCTCGCTCACCTCGGCCCGCAGTTGCTGGGCCCGCATCGCGAGCGGGGAAAGCCTGCGCTGGTAGACCAGGTTGAGCACGGCCACGGCCGGGAAGATCAGGAAGCCGACGACGGCGAGCACCGGGTCGACCAGCACGATCGCCACTGCGGCCGTCACCAGCATCACGACCACGCCCACCGCCATCGGCAGCGGGGCGAGCGGCGCCCAGGCCGCCTCGACGTCGGAGTTGGCGTTGGACAGCAGCTGCCCGGTGGGGTGGCGGTGGTGCCAGGCGAGGGGCAGCCGCAGGTACTGCCGCGTCACGGCGCGGCGCGAGTGGGCCTGCATGCGGTACTGGTGGATCCCGGCCATGATGCGCCGGCCCATGATCCCCGCGGCCTTGAGCACCGCCACGCCCACGATCAGCAGGGCCGCCACGACCAGCGTGCCGGTGCCCGCCGCGCCGTCGCGGAACGCGGGCAGCACCGCGTTGTCGGTCGCCCAGCCGAGCGCCCAGGACGAGGCGACGGTCATCGCGCCGTAGACGGCGCTGGCGACGACCGCGCCGGTGAAGATCCTCGGCTCGGTTCTGATCGCCACACCGATGACCTTGAGACCCTGGAGCATGACTGAGCTGCCGGGCCGCGCGGGGGACTCCTTCGTCGGCACGCGGTGCGTTCCTTCCGATCGGGGGACCAGCCGGGGCCGCTCCCTGCGAGCGTCCCGGAGGGGACGTTACTCACTCGGGGACGCCACCGGATCGGTCACCGGACCGACGCCGCCCAAGCCCTTGGTCCTAGTCATGTCTCGCGGATCGCCGTGAGGGGCGGCATCTGCCAGACAGTCCTAGTTACTCCCTATCATCCTGATCAACCTGTTTATTCCTCGGACAGGCGCGGCCGCCGGTCCGGACGGGACGACGGACGCATAGGCTGATCGCGTGACACACGCCCAGACGGAGCGCGCGGCGCTCTGCGACCTGCTCGACCGCCTCGGTCCTGAGGCGCCCACGCTGTGCGAGGGATGGGCGACCGGGGACCTCACGGCCCACCTCGTGCTGCGCGAGCGCCGGCTCGACGCCGCGCCCGGCATCGCGCTGCCGTTCCTGGCGGGCTACACCGCCGCCGTGCAGGACCGCATCAAGCGGCGCCACCCCTATCCCGAGCTGGTCGGGCTCGTCCGTCACGGCCCGCCGCGTTGGACGCCGTACGGGCTGGTCCCCCGCCTGGACGAGATCGTCAACACGGTGGAGCTCTTCGTCCACCACGAGGACGTGCGCCGGGCGCAGGCCGGCTGGGAGCCTCGCGTCATCCCGCGGGACCTGCAGGAGGCGTTCTGGGGCCGGCTGCGCGGCGGCGCCCGGCTCTTCCTGCGCAAGGCTCCGGTGGGGGTCGTGCTCCGCCGTCCCGACGGGGCGAAGACCGCCGGGCGGATGGCGGAGCCCGCCGTGGTGGTCACCGGCGAGCCGTCGGAGCTGCTGCTGTTCGCGTTCGGCAGGCAGGCGCACGCCCGGGTGACGTACGACGGGGACGCCGCGGCGATCGCCCGGCTGCAGGAAGCCCGATTGGGGCCATGAGCAGGAAATCACGGGAGTTGTCCGGAATTCTCACGTAAACGTCGTCCAATGGGGCAGCATGTGAGACCAGCGCACGACGTGTGGGAGCGTTTGGGAGCCCCGGATGAACCTCAAAAAGGTCCTGACCTATCTGGTCATCGCGTTCGTGATCTTCTATTTGTTCACGCAGCCGGCCAACGCCGCCGGCGCGGTCAGGAACCTGTTCGGGGGCGTCACCACGGGAGCCGAACGCCTGTCCGCGTTCTTCACCTCGCTCTTCTCGGGCTGAACCCCCGCGCTTTCCGCGGTGATCCCCGGGCGTTCCGGGCCGAACCCCGCTCTTGCCAGGCCGAGCCCCGCGCGTTCCGGGCCGAGCCTCGCTCTCTGTCTCGCTCTTTCCGGCCGGGCTCCGCTCTTTCCCCGCAGGTCGGCGGGGGTGCGGGCAGGCCCGCGAGCAGCCCGGATCACGCCGTGACGAGCCGCTGAATCACGCCGTCTCACTATGAGGGCGGAACGGCCTCATGGCCTCTCGGCTAGTTATGATCATTACTGCCGCCGGGTACAAACGACCGGGATACCGACTGCAGGAGGCCCCCCGATGAAGGCGAAGAAGGTTCTTACGTACGCGGCCATCGCGTTCGTGGTCTTCTACCTCTACAGCCAGCCGCAAGCGGCGGCAGGCGCCGTGCGAGGCGTGTTCGACACGGTCAACACCGGAGCCAGCAGATTGGCGACCTTCTTCACCTCGGTGCTGAGTTGAGGCCGCGGCTCGCCCGTCCCCGCTCTCCCTCAGGTAACCCCGATCACGACCACAGGCAGCGACGAACGACCGACGAACCGCACTGACAGTCAGAGCCCCTAGGCTCTCCGCGCACAGGCCGGCAGGGCATCCGCCCTTGCTCCGCCGGCCTTTCCTTCCGCGTCCCTCCATTCCTTCCGCGTCCCTCCATGCCGGCGGGCCCGCGGCGCCCTGCTACCCGCGCTGCCGGTGCTCCGTGAGCTCGTACTCCACGAACGCCCCGATCATCGCCCGCCAGACGGCCTCGGCGACCTCCGGGGACAGCCCCTCGCGCTCCGCGCGCTCACGCGCCGCCGTCACGACCCGCTCCACCCGGCCGGGAGCCCGTACGGCCTGCTCGTCCGTCTTGAAAGCCGCTGCGGCGCGCACGAGACGCTGCCGCTCGGCCAGCAGTGTCGTCAGACGGGCGTCGAGCTCGTCGATCCGGCGGCGGACGTCGTCGAGCGAGGCGAGGTCGGACACATGCTCCTCCTGGGCGCGGCGAGACGATGATCATTGGCAACTCTAGGGCTCGCACAGGAGAGCCCGCACATCCGCGCCCGGCGTTCGAGCCCCCGCCTCGGGCCCACGCGCGAGCGATCGGTCCCCGCTGACCGGCCACGACGAATCTCGATAAAGAACACACAATCCCGCATGCCGGTTTTAGCCCACTATCGTCCTATTTGCGGTGATTGGGATGGACGGTTGCGTGATACCCGGCTGACCATTGAGGAGGCGGACTCCGGAGCGCCACATGATCGGTTCACGGACAGGAGACAGCTATGCGTGCAAAGCGTTTCCCGAGCCTGCTGGGCCTGGCGTTCCTCGTCGCCGTCGGGCTCGCGGCGGCCGAGCCGGCCCACAAGGCGTCCGCCGCCACGACGTGCTGGGGCGACGACGGGTGCGGCCGGGGCGGCAGCTTCCAGGGACAGTGGCAGTACCAGTCGATGGCGTCCTCGTCGCTCGGGACCGGCCCTGACGCCTACCCCACGGCGATCGTCGACATCGACTGAGGACCCACCGGCCGGGGGCCGGATCCCGGCCCCCGGCGGGCGCTCAGCGGACCGGGTGACCGGCCGCGCGCAGCGTGTCCTTGACCTCGTGGATCTTGAGCTGGCCGAAGTGGAAGACCGAGGCGGCCAGCACGGCGTCCGCCCCGGCGTCCACCGCGGGCGGGAAGTCCTCCAGCCGCCCGGCGCCGCCGGAGGCGATCAGCGGGACGCTCACCGCCGCCCGCACGGCCCGCAGCATCTCCAGGTCGTAGCCCGACTTGGTGCCGTCGCCGTCCATGGAGTTGAGCAGGATCTCGCCGACGCCGAGCTCCTCCCCGCGGCGCGCCCACTCCACCGCGTCGATGCCGGTCCCCCGGCGCCCGCCGTGGGTCGTCACCTCGAACCCGGAGGGTGTGGGCGGCCCGTCGACCACCCGGCGCGCGTCCACCGACAGCACGATGCACTGCGACCCGAACCGGCGCGAGGTCTCGGTCAGCAGTTCGGGACGCGCGATGGCGGCGGTGTTGATGCCGACCTTGTCGGCCCCCGCGCGCAGCAGCCGGTCCACGTCGTCGGCCGACCGCACGCCGCCGCCGACCGTCAGCGGGATGAACACCTGCTCGGCCGTACGGCGCACCACGTCGAGCATGGTCTCGCGCTCGCCCGAGGAGGCGGTGATGTCGAGGAAGGTCAGCTCGTCGGCCCCCTCGGCGTCGTAGCGCGCGGCCAGCTCGACCGGATCGCCGGCGTCCCTGAGGTTCTCGAAGTTGACCCCCTTGACCACCCGGCCGCCGTCGACGTCCAGGCAGGGGATCACCCGCACCGCTACGGTCATCGCTCAGTCCTCATGGGTGCCGCGTTCCACCGGCCGGTAGCCCTCGACCTCGACCTCGACCAGCATGCGCTCGTCCACCAGCCCGGCGACCTGCACGCTCGTGCAGACGGGCCGCACGTCGCCGAAGATCTCGCCGTGGGCCTTGCCGACGGCGTCGAAGTCACCGGCGTTCACCACGTACAGACGGGTTCGCACCACGTCGGCCCGGGTGATGCCGGCCTTCTCGACGGCGTCCAGCGCGATGGAGAAGGCGGTGAGCGTCTGCTGGTAGGCGTCGCCCACGTGCTGGACCTCGCCGCCCACGGTGGCGGTGCAGCCGGACACGAGCACGTGCGGCCCGGCCACGACCGCACGGGCGTAGCCGTACCGGTCCTCCCACGGGCCGCCGGAGGAGATCCGCCCTTCGGGCATCTGAGTGCTCATGCCGCCTCCTCGCATTCGGCGCGGAACGGCACGCGCCAGGCGTCGCGCTCGCTCATGCGGACTTCACCGCCGCGAGCGCCTCTTCCAGGGTGAACGCCTGGGCGTACAGCGCCTTGCCCACGATGGCGCCCTCGACGCCGTCCGGCACGAGCGTCGCGATCGCCCGCAGATCGTCGAGCGAGGACACCCCGCCGCTGGCGATGACCGGGCGGTCGGTCCGCGCGCACACCTCGCGCAGCAGGTCGAGGTTGGGACCGCGCAGCGTGCCGTCCTTGGTGACGTCGGTGACGACGTAGCGCGGGCACCCCTCCGACTCCAGCCGGTCGAGCACATCCCACAGGTCACCGCCCTCCTGGGTCCAGCCGCGGGCGGCCAGCGTGGTGCCGCGCACGTCGAGCCCCACCGCGATGCGGTCGCCGTGCTCGGCGATCGCCTTGGCGCACCACTCCGGGTTCTCCAGCGCGGCGGTGCCGATGTTCACCCGGCGGCAGCCGGTGCTCAGCGCGGCCTCAAGCGAGGCGTCGTCACGGATCCCGCCGGACAGCTCCACGTTCACGTCCAGCGCGCCGACGACGGAGGCGAGCAGCTCGCGGTTGTTCCCCCGGCCGAACGCCGCGTCGAGGTCGACCAGGTGGATCCACTCCGCGCCGGCCTTCTGCCAGGCGAGGGCGGCGGCGAGCGGATCCCCGTACGAGGTCTCCGTCCCCGCCTCGCCCTGCACGAGGCGGACGGCTTGGCCGTCGGCGACGTCGACGGCTGGGAGCAATACGAGCGACATTTGGTCATGACCTCCGGTCGAAAACGATGGTGACGAGCACCGGGAGCAGCAGGATCGAGCCGAGGAACACGCCCAGCCGGGCCATCCACGAGTCGAGCAGGATCCAGGCGAGCACCTGGACGAGGAACCACAGCACGGCGACGACGGCGTTCTCCGTGCGGCGGCGACGGGCGAGAAACCCGCGCTGCCGGGCCACCCGCACGGGCCTGGCCGGCCGCGGCAGCACCGCGCCCACGACCCCGGCCACGGCTCCGGTGACGGGCCCGACGAACCGCTCGCGCATCTCTCGCCGTCTGGCGGCCCTCGCCTCGCGCTCGGCCCGGGCCGCCGCGAGGCGTTCGCGCTCGGCTTCGCGCTCCGCCCTCCTGCGGGCCCGTTCCTTGCTCATCGGGCCTCCCGCTCAGGTCCGGTCACGGCCTCGGCCCGGCCGGCCGTACGCGCCGCGGCCCCGCCGGTTTCCAGTGTCGCACCGCTGCCGCGAGATTTCGCCTGCTGGACACGCTCACAACGTGCTCAGCCAGTTGGACAGCAGCACGGCCCCCGCGTCCCCTGACTTCTCCGGGTGGAACTGGGTGGCCATGAGAGGGCCGTTCTCGGCGGCGGCCACGAACGGCACGCCGTGCTCGGCCCAGGTGACCAGCGGCTCTTCGAAGCCGTCGCCGGCCTCCAGCCGCCATTCGCGCACCCCGTAGGAGTGGACGAAGTAGAAACGGGTCCCCTCCTCCAGGCCGCGGAACAGCACGCTGCCCTCGGGCGCGGTCACGGTGTTCCACCCCATGTGGGGCAGCACGGGCGCCTCGAGCCGCTCGACCGTGCCGGGCCACTCGCCGCAGCCCTCGGTGTGGACGCCGTGCTCGACGCCCTTCTCGAACAGGATCTGCATGCCGACGCAGATCCCGAGCACCGGGCGACCGCCGGCCAGGCGGCGGCCGACGATCTGGTCGCCGCGCACGCCCTTCAGCCCCTCCATGCACGCCGCGAACGCGCCGACGCCGGGGACGACGAGCCCGTCCGCGTCGAGGGCCGCGTCGAAGTCGGCGGTGACGGTGACGTCGGCCCCCACGCGGGCCAGCGCCCGCTCGGCCGAGCGGAGGTTGCCCGAGCCGTAGTCGAGAACGACGACCCGTCTGCTCACTGCCACCACATCACCCCCGCGGTGATCGCCATGACGGCCCCGACGCCGGCGAGCGCCGCCAGCAGCTTGAGGCCCTGCCGAATGCCCGAGATGACCCCGCCGATCAGGAAGAGGCCGATGAAGAGCATCCCGCCGGACGCGAAGGTCATCAGAGCACGCCCTTGGTGCTGGGCACGCCGGTCGCCCGGGGGTCCCGCTCCGACGCCTCGCGCAGCGCCCGCGCGAGGGCCTTGAACTGCGCCTCCACGATGTGGTGGGCGTTGCGCCCGTACGGCACGTGCACGTGGAGGCAGACCGCCGCCTGCGCGACGAACGACTCCAGGATGTGCCGGGTCATGGTGGTGTCGTAGTCGGGCCCGATCATCGGGGCCATGCCCTCGGGCTCGGTGTGGACGAGGTAGGGCCGGCCGGACAGGTCCACCGTCACCTGCGCGAGCGCCTCGTCCAGCGGGCAGGAGGCGCTGCCGAACCGCCGGATGCCCGACTTGTCGCCGAGGGCCTCGCGGAAAGCCGCGCCGAGCGCGATCGAGGTGTCCTCGATCGTGTGGTGGGCGTCGATGTGCAGGTCGCCCTCGGTCTTCACGGTCAGGTCGAACAGGCCGTGCTTGCCGAGCTGGGCGAGCATGTGGTCGTAGAACCCGACGCCGGTGGACACGTCGACGATCCCGGTGCCGTCGAGGCCCACCTCGACCAGCACCGACGTCTCCTTCGTCGTGCGCTCGACGCGGCCGCGGCGCTCGTTGAGCTCGGTCATGCGAGGACCCCCTCCAGCGCGGCGCGGAACGCCGCCATCTCTTCCGGCGTGCCGATCGACACGCGCAGCCAGCCCGCGGGGCCGGTCTCCCGGATCAGCACCCCGCGTTCGAGCAGTCCCTCCCATACGGACCGCCGATCCGCAAAGGTACCGAACAGCACGAAATTGGCGTCGGAATCGGCGACCTTCAGACCGCGCCCGCGCAGCCAGTCCACGACGGCGTCCCGCTCGGCGCGCAGCGCGTCCACCGTGCCGAGGAGCTCCTCGCGGTGCGCCAGCGCCACCCGGGCCGCCGCCTGGGTCAGCGTGGACAGGTGGTACGGCAGGCGGACCAGCAGCAGGGCGTCGACCACCGCCGGGTCGGCGGCGAGGTAGCCGAGCCGGGTGCCGGCCATCGCGAACGCCTTCGACATGGTCCGCGTCACGATCAGCCGGGGGTTTCCCGGCAGCAGGGTCAGCGCCGACGGCGTGCCGGTGCGGGCGAACTCGGCGTACGCCTCGTCGACCACGACCATGCCGGGCGCGGCGGCGAGGATCCGCTCGATCACCTCCAGCGGCAGGGCCGTGCCGGTCGGGTTGTTCGGCGAGGTCAGGAACACCACGTCGGGCCGGTGCTCCTCGATCAGCCGCACGGCGGCGTCCGGGTCGATCGCGAAGTCCTCCTCGCGCAGGCCCTCGATCCACCGCGTGTTCGTGCCGCCCGCGATGATCGGGTGCATCGAGTAGGACGGCTCGAACCCGGCGGCGGAGCGGCCGGGGCCGCCGAACGCCTGGAGGATCTGCTGGATGATCTCGTTGGAGCCGTTGGCCGCCCACATCTGGCGGGCCGTCAGCCCGTGGCCGAGGTAGTCGGCGAGATCCTTGCGCAGCTCGACGGCGTCCCTGTCCGGGTAGCGGTTCAGCGTCGCCGCGCCCCGCCGTACGGCGCGGGCGAGGTCGTCGATCAGCGCGGCCGAGGGCGGGTAGGGGTTCTCGTTGGTGTTGAGCTGGACCGGCACGTCGAGCTGCGGCGCGCCATAGGGCTGCTTGCCCCGCAGGTCGTCGCGGATCGGCAGGTCGTCGAGGGTCGTCATGCGGGCACTTCCCAGTCGAAGCGGGCGCGTACGGCGGCGCCGTGGGCGGGCAGGTCCTCCGCGTCGGCGAGGGCGCACACGTACGGCGCGGCCCCGGCCAGCGCCTCGCGGCTGTAGTCCACCACGTGGATGCCGCGCAGGAACGTCTGCACCGACAGCCCCGAGGAGTGGCAGGCGCAGCCGCCGGTCGGCAGCACGTGGTTGGAGCCCGCCATGTAGTCGCCGAGCGACACCGGCGCGTACGGCCCGACGAAGATCGCACCGGCGTTGCGCACCCGGGCGGCGACCGCGCGGGCATCGGCCGTCTGGATCTCCAGGTGCTCGGCGGCGTAGGCGTCCACGACCTTCAGCCCGGCCTCGATGTCCGAGACGAGCACGATGCCCGACTGGCGGCCGGCGAGGGCCTCGGTGATGCGCTCGCGGTGCCGGGTCGCCGACACCTGGCCGGGCAGTTCCTTCTCCACGGCGTCGGCCAGCTCCACGCTGGTGGTGACCAGCACGGAGGCGGCGATGACGTCGTGCTCCGCCTGGCTGATCAGGTCGGCCGCGACGTGCACGGGGTCGGCGGTCTCGTCCGCGAGGACCGCGATCTCCGTGGGCCCGGCCTCGGAGTCGATGCCGATCCGGCCCTTGAGCAGGCGCTTGGCCGCGGCCACCCAGATGTTGCCGGGACCGGTCACCATCGTGGCCGGGCGGCACTCCTCGGTGCCGTAGGCGAACATCGCGACGGCCTGGGCGCCGCCCACGGCGTACACCTCCTCGACGCCGAGCAACGCGCACGCGGCGAGGATGGTCGGGTGCGGGAGCCCGCCGAACTCCTTCTGCGGGGGCGAGGAGACGGCCAGCGAGGGCACGCCCGCCTCCTGGGCGGGGACCACGTTCATGACCACGCTGGAGGGGTAGACGGCCCGGCCGCCGGGCACGTAGAGCCCCACGCGGTCGACCGGCACCCAGCGCTCGGTGACCGTGCCGCCCGGCACGACCCGCGTCGTGGTGTCGGTGCGCCGCTGGTCGCGGTGGACCATGCGGGCGCGGCGGATCGACTCCTCAAGCGCCGCGCGCACGGCCGGGTCCAGCTCCTCCACGGCGCGCGTGAGCGCCTCGGCGGGCACCCGGGCGGACTCCAGCTCGACGCCGTCGAATCTCGCGGTCAGCTCCCGTACGGCTGCCGCGCCACGATGGCGTACGTCCTCACAGATCGGCCGCACCTTCTCCAGGGCGGCCTCGACGTCGAGTTCGGCGCGGGGCAGCACGTCGCGCAGGTCGGCAGGAAGGGACCCGCGCAGGTCGATACGGGAAATCACCGTCCCAGTCTACGGACGACCGGGCACGGATCAGCGTGTGTCCAGCATTCGGGACGGGCGTTTCACCGGCGCGCCCACCCCCCGGGAGCTGGGAATTCGCGCCTCCGCCCGATTTCCGGGCCCTGCCCTTGACAGGTTTCCGGGCACCGATCCACACTCTCGGGCGACAACAGTCACATTCGGTCAAGGATGGATCTCTTGCTTCCGGCGCAGCGTCACCAGCGGATCATCGAGACCCTCGGGCGGAAGGGAACCGTGCGCACCGAGGACCTGGCCGCGCTGCTCGGCGTCTCCCACGAGACCGTCCGGCGCGACCTGGCGATCCTGGAGCGCCGGGCGCTGCTCGTCCGCGTGCACGGCGGGGCGACCTCGGCGCCGTCCGGCACCGGCGAGGAGCTGTCCTACCTGGAGCGCTCGACCAGCCAGTCGGAGGCGAAGGCCGTGATCGGCGAGCTCGCGGCGCGGCTCCTGCGCCCGGGCCAGACCGTGATCATCGACGTCGGCACCACCGCCGTCCACCTCGCCAGGGCCGTCCCGCCGTCCTTCCGGGGGGTGGTCGCCACCTGCTCGCTGCTGGTGGCGGCCGAGCTCGCGGGCCGTCCCGGCGTGGAGGTGCTGGTGGCGGGCGGGCGTGTCCGGCAGGGCGACCTCGCCGTCTCCAACGCCCACACGCTGGGGTTCTTCCAGGACCTGCGCGCCGACGTGGCGTTCCTCGGCTCGGGCGGGGTGGACGCCGAAGCCGGGCTCACCGACTACTTCCTCGACGAGGTCGCGACCAAGCGCGTGATCCTCGCCGGCGCCGCACGGACGTACGTGCTCGCCGACAGCTCGAAGCACGGCAGGGTCGCCGCCTACCGGGTGTGCGCCCTGGACGGCCTGTCCGGTCTCCTCACCGACGCGGCACCCCCTCCCGCGCTCGCGTCCGCCCTGGTCAGCGCGGGCGCCCAGGTGATCAACCCATAGGCTGGCCGTCGCGACTCCCCCAGCTCCAGCCAGGAGACGATCCATGTCCCACCCCTCCGCCCCGGCCGTGCTCGCGATCGACCAGGGCACCTCGGGCACCAAGGCGATCGTGGTGGGCGGCGACGGCGCCGTCCTCGCGCTGGCCGAGGCGCCAGTCCGTCCCGCGTACCTGCCGGGCGGGCGGGTGGAGCAGGATCCGCGGGAACTGCTCGGCTCGGTGCTGGCCGCGGGGCGGGAGGCGGTCGCGGCGGCGGGCGTGCCGGTCGGCGCGGTCGCGCTGGCCAACCAGGGCGAGACCGTGCTGGCCTGGGACCCGGCGACCGGCGAGCCGCTGACCACCGCGCTGGTGTGGCAGGACCGGCGGGCCGAGGAGGTGTGCGCCGGGCTGACCGGGCACGCCGAGAGGATCGCCGAGCTGACCGGGCTCGTGCTCGACCCGTATTTCTCGGCTCCGAAGATGGCGTGGATCCGCCGCAACCTGACCCGCGAGGGGGTGGTGACGACCAGCGACACCTGGCTCGTCCACCACCTGACCGGGGAGTTCGTCACCGACGCGGCGACCGCGAGCAGGTCGGCGCTGCTGGACCTCGACGCGGTCGAGTGGAGCGGGGAGCTGCTCGGCCTGTTCGGCCTGGACGGCGAGCGGCTGCCCGCGATCGTCGCCTGCGACGAGGTGGCCGGGACGACCCGGGCCTTCGGCGGGGAGATCCCGGTCGGCGGGCTGGTCGTCGACCAGCAGGCCGCGCTGCTCGCCGAGGGCTGCCTGTCGGCAGGCGAGGCCAAGTGCACGTACGGCACGGGGGCGTTCCTGCTCGCCAACACCGGCGAGCGGGCCGTGCGCTCGTCCTCCGGCCTGACCACGTCGGTGGCCTGGCGGGCCAGGGGGGCCACGTCCTACTGCGTGGACGGGCAGGTCTACACGGCGGCCTCCGCGGTGCGGTGGCTGAACGGCCTCGGCCTCGTCGGCGACGCCTCCGACCTGGACGCGCTGGCCGCGCCGGACGCCGAGGGCGTGCTGTTCGTCCCCGGGCTCGCCGGGCTGGCCGCGCCCTGGTGGCGGCCGGACGCGACCGCGGCGTTCCTCGGCATGACGCTGTCCACCCGGCCCGGGCACCTGATCCGCGCCGTCCTGGAGGGCATCGCCGCCCAGGTGGCCGACCTCGCGGCGGTCGTCGCGGCCGACCTCGGGCGGCCGCCGGCGCGCCTGCGGGTGGACGGCGGCCTCACCCGGTCGGCCGCGCTCATGCAGGCCCAGGCGGACCTGCTGCAGGCGCCGGTGGACGTCTATCCGTCGCCGCACGCGACCGCGCTCGGCGCCGCCGCGCTGGCCCGCCTCGCGGTGACCCCCTCGCTCACGGTGGCCGGCGCCGTGCCCGCGTGCGCTCCGGCGACGACGTACGAGCCGCGCCGGCCGGCGGAGCGGGCGGAGGAGTTCATGACGCGCTGGCGGCGGGGCGTCCGCGCGGCGATCGAGACGGGGAGGGACGCGTGAGCGGAGGAGTCAGCAGGTCCGGGCCGCTGCCGGGCGGGACGGTCGACGTGGCGGTGGTCGGCGGCGGCGTGGTGGGCGCCGCCGTGGCCCGCGAGCTGGCGGGACGTGAGCCGGCCGGGCGTGAAACGGACGGGCGGCCCCTGTCGGTGGCGCTGGTCGAGGCGCGCCCGGACGTCGGCGACGGCACCAGCAAGGCCAACACCGCGATCCTGCACACCGGCTTCGACGCGACGCCGGGCACCCTGGAGTCGCGCCTGGTGCGGCGGGGATACGAGCTGCTGGGCGGGTACGCCGAGCGCGCCGGCATCCCGGTCGAGCGGACCGGCGCGCTGCTGGTCGCGTGGACCGGCGAGGAGCTGGCCGCGCTCGACGGGCTGGCGGACAAGGCGGTGCGGAACGGCTGCAGGGAGTGCGAGGTCGTCGGCGCGGACGAGGTCTACCGGCTGGTCCCCGCCCTCGGCCCGGGGGTGCTCGGCGGGCTGACCGTGCCCGGGGAGTCGATCATCTGCCCGTGGACCACCACGCTCGCGTTCGCCACCGAGGCGCTCGCGCGGGGCGCCGCCGTGCTGCTGAACACGCGGGTCGACGGCGTGCGGCGAGACGGGGGCGGGGACGGCGACGGCGACGGGGTTACCGTGCTGCTGACGAACCGGGGCCCGCTGCGGGCCCGCTGGGTCGTCAACGCCGCGGGGCTGGGCTCCGACGCCGTCGACCGCCTGTTCGGGCACGAGCGTTACACGGTCACCCCGCGCCGGGGCGAGCTGCTGGTCTTCGACAAGATGGCCAGGCCGCTGGCGAACCGCATCGTGCTGCCCGTGCCCGGCTCGCGCGGCAAGGGCGTGCTGATCAGCCCGACGATCTACGGCAACGTGATGCTCGGCCCGACCGCCGAGGACCTGCGCGACCGCGCCGACACCTCCACCTCCGAGGAGGGGTTCGCGTTCCTGGTGGACAAGGGCCTCGCGCTCATGCCCGCACTGATGCGGGAGGAGGTCACCGCCTCCTACGCCGGGCTGCGGGCGGCCACCGAGCACGGCGACTACCAGGTCCACCTCGACGCCGCGCGGCGTTATCTCGTGCTCGGCGGCATCCGGTCCACCGGGCTGACCGCGTCCATGGCGCTGGCCGAGCACGCCGCAGGGCTGCTGGCCGAGGCGGGCCTGCTCACCTCCGTACGCGGCGACCTGCCGGAACCGCCCCGGATGCCCAACATCGGCGAGGCGTTCCCCCGGCCGTACATGTGCGACGACCTCATCGCCGGGGATCCGGCGTACGGGACCGTGGTCTGCTTCTGCGAGCGGGTCACCGCCGGGGAGATCAGGGACGCCCTGGCCTCCCCGCTTCCCCCGGCCGACCTCGACGGCCTGCGCCGCCGCACCCGGGCCATGATGGGCCGCTGCCAGGGCTTCTTCTGCGGAGCCGAGATCGCCGGGCGCCTCGCCCGCGTGGAGGGATCGTGATGCGCCTCACCACCGACGTCGCCGTCGTGGGCGGCGGCCCCTCCGGGCTGACCGCCGCCGCCGGTCTCGCGGCGGCCGGCCTGCGGGTGCTGGTGCTCGACCGGGAGCGCGAGGCGGGCGGCATCCCCCGGCACAGCCCCCACACCGGCTACGGCCTGCGCGACCTGCGCACGGTGATGACCGGCCCGGCGTACGCCCGCCTGCTGGCCAACCGGGCGCTGGAGGCCGGGGCGCGCGTGCGGACCTCCGCCATGGTCACCGGATGGGCCTCGGCCACCGGCGGCGATGGGGCCGGCGGGGATGGGGCCGGCGGGGATGGGGCCGGCGGGGATGGGGCGCACGCCCTCGACGTCACCACCCCGGAGGGACGTCTGCGGGTGGACGCCCGCGCCGTCGTCCTGGCGACCGGCGCGAGGGAACGTCCCCGCGCGGCCCGGATGGTGCCGGGCGACCGCCCGCCGGGCGTGCTGACGACCGGCCAGCTTCAGAACGTGGTCCACCTGCACCACGGCAGCGTCGGCACGCGGGCCGTCGTCGTCGGGGCCGAGCCGGTGAGCTGGTCGGCCGCGCTCACCCTGCGCGCGGCGGGCTGCCGCACGGTGCTGATGACCACCGAGCACGCCCGCGCCGAGTCGTACGCGGCGTTCAGCGTGCCGGGGCGGGCCGTGCTGCGGATGCCCGTCGCCACCACCACCCGGGTCGTGCGGATCAACGGGCGCGACGCCGTGGAGTCGGTCGAGGTCGAGGACCTGCGCACGGGCGAGCGCCGCACGGTGCCCTGCGACACGGTGGTGTTCACGGGCGGCTGGGTTCCCGACAACGAACTGGCCCGGGCCGCCGGGCTGGCGATCGACCCGGGCAGCAGGAGCCCGGTCGTGGACAACACCCTGGCCACCAGCCGCCCCGGCGTGTTCGCCGTCGGCAACCTGGTCCACCCCGTGGACACCGCCGACGTGGCGGCCCTCGACGGCCGCCACGTGGTCCGGCACGTCCTGGCCTACCTCGCCGCGGCTTCCCCCGCCGCCTCCCGCACCGTGGACCGGCCCGCCGGGAGTGATCTCCCGCGCGCGGCGCGTCCCTCGGGCGGCGCGACGAGTCCCCGCACGCGTACGGGCGGCGGCGACGGCGGCGAGCACGGCGCCGGAGGCGGCGAGACCGGCGGCATGTTCGCGGGTGCGATCCCGCTGCGGGCCGAGGCGCCGTTCCGGTGGGTGTCCCCCGGCCTGGTCAGGCCGGGTGCGGGCGCGCCGCCCCGGCACCGGATCCTGCTGTGGGCGGACGAGCACCGCGCCGTCGCCAGGGTGGTGGTGACGCAGGACGGCCGCGAGATCGCCCGCCGCGTCCTGCCGTGGCCGGTCTCCCCCGGCCGGGTGTTCCGGGTGCCGTCGTCCCTGCTGTCCGGCGCGGACCCGCGCGGCGGGCCGATCGTCATCTCACTGGCATGAGACCGCCGCCGCCGATCCCGGGGCGGCGGCGGGCGCGGCGGCGGGCGCGCCGCCCGCGGCCGGAGACGGCGCGGCGATCGGGGGTGCGGCGATCGCGGGCGCGATCAGCGGGAGCGTCCTGGCCAGCACCAGGGCGAAACCGAGCTGGAACGTCGCCTCGCCGTGGATGAGCAGCCCCTCGGTCTGGAGCACGTACACCGCGGCGAGGACGCCCCCGCCGAGCTGGAGAAGAAAGAACGCGACGCCGACCGCGTCACCGTGGGCCCACGCGACGAGCCGCCCGGCCAGCAGGAGCTGGAGCGCGAACAGGGCCGCGCCCAACCCCCGGTGCGCCCAGTCGACGGCCCCGCCCAGGGTGTACGGCGTCAGCACGATCCCGGCCAGCAGCGCGACGAACCAGCCGGCCATCCCCCGCAGGTGGGCCGGGTACGGCGTGCGGGCCGCCGCGGTGCGCAGCGCCCGGTGGGTGAACAGCGCGGCTCCGGCGAGACCCACGGCGTACGGCAGCAGGGTCTGCCAGTGGACCCCGTAGTAACTCATGCCGTGGTTGACCGCCAGGCCCTCCGGCCGCACGGTGACGCACACCCCCAGCCCCCCGAACAGGCATGCCTGCCCCTTCGCGACGTCACCCGCGACACCGCCCCCGGCACCGCCCGCGAAACCCCCGACCGTTCCCATCGACTGCCCTTCCGCTCGGCCGCTCCTATCGACAAAGGCCACGTAGATAGATTGTCCCCTTTAGATCGTTTTGCCATTCGCCGGGTGGGCATGAAGACCTGTTTACGCGCAGCCGGGCGGGACAATGGCTCCATGGAGATCTGGATCAACCCGGCCTGCTCGAAGTGCAGGTCGGCCTTGTCGCTGCTCGACGCCGAGGGCGCCGGATACACCGTCCGGCACTACCTGGAGGACCCGCCGAGCGCGGAGGAGCTCGCCGAGGTGCTGCGCCGCCTCAGGCTGGAGCCCTGGGACGTCGTCCGCCTCGGCGAGCCCGTCGCCGAGGAGCTGGGCCTGCAGTCGTGGCCGCGCGACGAGGCGGCCCGCGGGCGGTGGATCGAGGCCATGGCCGCCCACCCGATCCTGATCCAGCGGCCGATCATCACCGCCGACGACGGCACCGCCGTGGTGGCCCGCTCCCCCGAGGCCGTACGCTCCGTCCTGCCCTTACGGGGTCGTCCGGCGGGGGCGGATCGGGGAGGAGCCTCCGCACTAGGCTTGCCGTCGTGAGCAAGACCAAGAGCAAGGGCGGCCAGAGCACTCCGGCGACGGTCGCCCTCACGCAGGCGAAGGCGGAGTTCACCCTTCACCCCTACGACCACGATCCGAACGCCCAGGCGTACGGCGAGGAGGCGGCCGACGCGCTCGGGCTGCCGTACGAGCGGATCTTCAAGACGCTGGTGGCGGAGACCGAGGCGGGCCTCGCGGTCGCGGTCGTACCGGTGGCGGGCAAGCTCGACCTCAAGGCGTTCGCGGCGGCGCTGAAGGGCAAGCGGGCGGCGATGGCCGAGGCGGCCAAGGTGGAGCGGGTCACCGGCTACGTGGTCGGCGGCATCAGCCCGCTCGGCCAGCGCAAGCGGCTGCCGACCGTGGTGGACGAGTCCGCGCTCGGCTTCGAGACGATCTACTTCTCCGCCGGGCGGCGCGGCCTGCAGATCGAGACCGCGCCGGGCAACCTCGTCCGGCTCGCCCAGGCCGTGACCGCCCCCATCGCGAAGCTCTGAGCCTGTCTACTGTTGGAGCCTGTCTACTGTTGCCATCGCCCGTGCGGCTCACCGGCCATGAGACTGGCCGGGAAGCACACCGAACGGGGGAGACGTGAACGAGCTGGCCGATCTGACCGCGACGGAGATGGCCGCGCTGCTGCGGGCACGCGAGGTGAGCGCGGTCGAGCTGACCGAGGCGTGCCTGCGGCGCGTCGAGGAGACGAACCCGCGGGTCAACGCCGTCGTGACGCTGACCGCCGAGCGTGCGCTGGACCAGGCCGCACGCGCCGACGAGGACCTGCGGCAGGGCCTGGTGCGCGGCCCGCTGCACGGCATCCCGGTCGCGCACAAGGACCTCGCCGACACCGCCGGCGTGCGCACCACCTACGGCTCGCGGGCGTTCGCCGACCACGTCCCCACCGAGGACGACCCCCTCGTGCGGCGCATCCGCGAGGCGGGCGGGATCGCGCTGGGCAAGACCAACACCCCGGAGTTCGGCACCGGCTCGCACACGGTCAACGAGGTGTTCGGGGCGACCCGCAACCCCTACGACCCGTCGAAGAGCGCGGGCGGCAGCAGCGGCGGCGCGGCGGCGGCGCTGGCCTGCCGGATGGTGCCGCTCGCCGACGGTTCCGACATGGGCGGCTCGCTGCGCAACCCCGCGTCGTTCTGCAACGTGGCGGGCCTGCGGCCCACCCCGGGGCGGGTGCCGGCGAAGTCGGCGACGGCGGCCTGGTTCACGCTCAGCGTGCCGGGGCCGATGGCCCGCACCGCGGGCGACCTGGCGCTGTTCATGTCGGCCGTCTCCGGGTTCGACCCGGTCTCGCCGTTCTCGATCCGCGAGGACGGCTCGGCGTTCGCGGGGTCTCTCGACATGGACCTCGCCGGGGTCCGCGTCGCCTTCAGCCCGGACCTCGGCGGCCTCCCGGTCGACCCGCGCACGGCCGCCGCGACGGCGCGGGGGGCCGAGACGCTGGCCGCGCTGGGGGCCAAGGTCGAGCGGGTGGACCTCGACCTGTCCGCCGCGGAGGAGGCGTTCCGCGTCTACCGGTCGTGGTACTACGCGCTCAACTTCGGCGACCTCCCCGAGGTGGGCCCCAATGTGGCCTGGAACGTGGAGCAGGGGCGGAAGGTCACCGGGGCCGACCTCGCCAGGGCCGAGCGGCTGCGCACCGGCCTGTTCCACCGCATGCGCGAGTTCTTCGGCCGCTACGACTTCCTGGTGGCGCCCGTCAGCCAGGTGCCGCCGTTCCCGGTCGAGCAGCCGTACGTCACGCAGGTGGCCGGGGTGGAGATGCCCGACTACCTGGCCTGGATGCGGTCGTGCTACTGGATCAGCGTGCTGCACACGCCCGCGATGTCGGTGCCGTGCGGTTTCACGCCCGACGGCCTCCCCGTCGGCCTGCAGATCGTGGGCAGGCCGTGGGCCGACATGGACGTCCTGCGCCTCGGGCACGCCTTCGAACGGGCGACCGGCTTCTGGCGGACCGAGCCGGACCTCGGCGGACCCGGCGGCGGGGCTTAGGCCGGGCCGCCCCTCTGGTTGTAGGTCACGGCGAACTCGATGACCCAGAAGACCGCGGTGGCCAGGAGCGGCCAGGCGAACAGCACGCCGTGCGCGGTCAGGTCCAGCGAGGTCGTGGTCGTGTAGCCGTCCGGTCCCGCCGCCTGGATCCCGCCCTTGGCCGTGCCGCCGACCAGCATCGCGACGTATCCGGCGAGCAGCCCGCCGGCGGCGAGCCCGATGAGGACCTCGACCGGCCGCCTGCGCGACAGCACGTAGCCCGCGACTCCGCAGGCCAGGCCGAACGCGCCGGTGACCACGGCGAACCAGCCGTCGGCCTCGATGAGCGACTGCGACTCGGGATCGGCCAGATGCGGCGTCCCGTCGATCAGCACGTACTGCGCAGTGGGGGCGAGCGCCGACCACACGTATCCGGCGACCACCCCGAGGACGGCGAGCACGAGGACGGTAAGGCCGATCGCCGCCAGATTGCCCCTCAGATGCCGCACCGTCCCGATAGTACCCACGTGGTGATCGGGTCCGGTCCCGTTACTCTTGCTTGAGCCGGGTGCAGGGGACACACGGCATCGGTGTGGGCCAAGGAGGCCGAGTGAGCGAAGAGGTATGGCAGATCGACCCGTCCGGCCCCCTGCGGGGGGACGTGGAGGTCCGGGGATCGAAGAACGCGGTCTCCAAACACATGGTGGCCGCGATGCTCGGCACGGGTCCGAGCACGCTGCACAACGCCCCCGAGGTCGGCGAGGTGGGGCTCACCGCCGCCATGCTCGAAGCCCTCGGCATCCACGTGGAGATCACCCCGGGTGAGATCACCATCGAGCGGGGCACCGAGATACGGCCGCGGGTGCCGGAGGAGTACACCGGGCTCAACCGCATCCCGATCCTGATGCTCGGCCCGCTGCTGCACCTGGCGGGCGAGGCGTTCGTCCCCCTCGTCGGCGGCGACCCGATCGGCAGGAGGCCGGTCAACTTCCACGTCGAGGCGCTGCGGTCGATGGGCGCGGAGATCGAGGTCGGCGACAACGGCATCACCGCCAAGGCGGCCCGGCTGCGCGGCAGCCGCATCACGCTCCCCTACCCCAGCGTGGGCGCCACCGAGACGATCCTCATGACGGCGGTGCTGGCGGAGGGCAAGACCGTCATCAAGGGCGCGGCGATGGAGCCCGAGGTGGTGGAGCTGGCGCTGTTCCTCCAGCGCATGGGCGCGATGATCGAGCTGAGCCCCGACCGGCGCATCGTCATCGAGGGCGTCGAACGGCTGCACGGCGCCTCCACCTGGCTGGCCGGCGACCGCATCGAGGCGTTCTCCTACCTCGTGGCGGGCCTGGTCACGGGCGGCGAGGTGCGCGTGCACGGCTGCCACCAGGACCGGCTCGTCACCGCCATCACCACGCTGGCGAGGATGGGCGCGCGGTTCGAGATAACCGACGAGTGGTTGTGCGCCTCCGCCCCGGACGGCCTGCGCGCCGCGGCGGTGCAGACCGACACCCACCCCGGTTTCATGACGGACTGGCAGACGCCGCTGATGGTGCTGTTCACCCGCGCCGAGGGCATGTCGGTGCTGCACGAGACGGTGTTCGAGAACCGGCTCGTGTACGTTCCCGCGCTGCAGAAGATGGGGTGCGAGATCGAGGTGTTCGCCCAGTGCCTGGGCGGACCGGCGTGCCGCTACCACGACACCAACGCCAAGCACTCGGCGGTCGTGCGCGGAATCTCCAACCTGCGCGGGGCCGACGTCACGCTCCCCGACATCCGCGCCGGGTTCTCCGCCGTGCTGGCCGCCGCCGTGGCCGAGGGCACCTCGACCCTGCGCGGCGTCAACCACATCGAACGCGGTTACCACAGGCCGTTCGAACAGTTCACCTCCCTCGGATTGAAGATCAACAGGCTTACGTAAAGCTTTGCGGCTGCTGGGTTTGGAGAAACGCCAGAGGTCGCACTGATATCCCGTGACCTCTCGTCTTCTCGGCCACGTCAATCTCGGGCGCGCCGTCCTCGCCCTGGGCATGTGCGGCGCGGCCGGGGGCACCCTGGTCGCCGGGCTGGTGATGCCCTTCGTGGGCGGAGCCGGCCTGGCGGCCAGGAGCGCCGCGTCCACCCTCACCTACCTGCCCACGCCCCTGCGTGAGGAGCCGCTGCCCGAGGTGACACGGCTGCTCGACCGCAACGGGCACCAGATCGCCCAGTTCTACTACCAGAACCGGCAGTCGGTGCCGCTGAGCGCGGTCGCCCCCGTCATGCGCCAGGCCATCGTGGCCATCGAGGACGCCCGGTTCTACGAGCACGGCGGCCTGGACCTCAAGGGCACGCTGCGTGCCTTCGTCACCAACACCCGGGCCGGCGGGATCCGGCAGGGCGGCTCGTCCATCAGCCAGCAACTCGTCAAGAACATCATGCTGACCCAGGCCGAGTCGGAGCAGGAGCGCGCGCAGGCGCTCGTCCGCTCGTTCCGCCGCAAACTGGACGAGCTGCGGTACGCGCTGGCGCTGGAGCGTAAATACACCAAGGACCAGATCCTCGAGCGCTACCTCAACATCGCCTACTTCGGCGCCGGGGCGTTCGGCGTCCAGGCGGCGGCCAAGCGGTTCTTCGGCGTCGACGCCGCCAGCCTCACGCTCACGCAGGCCGCGACGCTCGCCGGTGCCGTGCGAACGCCGTACGACACCGATCCCTCGCTGGGCGACGAGCACCGTGACCGGCTGCGCACCCGGCGCGACCTGGTCCTGGGCCGGATGGCGGAGCTCGGGATGATCGGCAAGGACGCGGCGCGCACCGCCACGGCCGAGCCGCTTGAGTTGCACCTGAGTCCCGAGCCCGGCGGCTGCGCGGGCAGCGCGCACCCCTTCTTCTGCGTGTACGTGGAGCGCGAGGTGCTCACCAACCCCGCCTTCGGCTACAGCAGGGCCGACCGGGAGCGGCGCCTGCAGCGCGGCGGGCTGACCATCTGGACGACCATCGACCCGGTCGCCCAGCGGGCCGCGGAGCGTGCCATCGCCGCGCGGGTCAGGCCCCGCGACAACCAGGTGGCGTCGGAGACGATGATCGAGCCGGGCACCGGGCACATCCGCGCGATGGCCGTGAGCAAGCACTACGGGCGCAACCCGCACGACCGCGACCTCGGGCCCAGCACCACCTACAACCTGGCGGCCGACACCGCGCACGGCGGCGGGCTCGGCCTGCAGGCGGGGTCCACCTTCAAGGTGTTCACGCTGGCCACCGCGCTCAAGCAGGGGATGCGGTTCGGCGACGGCTTCTCAATCCCCGGCGCGTACGTCCCGTCGTACGGCTATCGCGACTGCTCGGGCAAGGCCGTCAACGACCCGAACACGGTCATCCACAACGCGGGCGGCGAGGGCGGCGGCGGGCCGTTGAGCCTGGAGATGGGCACCTGGCAGTCGGTGAACATCTTCTACATGCGGCTGGAGCGCGAGGTGGGCCTGTGCGACGTCGTGCAGACGGCCAAGTCGCTCGGCATCAAGCGCGCGGACGGCACGCCGCTCCACGAGGTGCCGACGTTCACGCTGGGCGCCAACGAGATGGACCCGACGACCGTGGCTGCGGCGTACGCGGCGTTCGCCGCCCGGGGACGCTACTGCCGGCCGATGGCCGTCACCGCCGTCGTGGAGCGCGACGGCACCCGCACCGAGACACCGCCCGCCTGCGTGACCGCGCTCGAACCCGCGGTCGCCGACGCGGTGAGCCATGTGCTCACGGGAGTCTTCACCAAGGGCACGATGCGCGGCCAGTCCATCGACCGGCCCGTCGCGGGCAAGACCGGCACGAACAACGGCTACACCTCGGCCTGGTTCGCCGGATACACGCCCGCCCTCGCCGCCGCCGTCAGCGTGGGCGACATCCGCGGCTCCTACCGCTATCCGCTCACCGGCGTCACCATCGGCGGCCGTTACTACGGGGCGGTGCAGGGCGCCTCGCTGCCCGGCCCGATCTGGGTGGACTCGATGCGCGCGGCCCTGCGGGACACCCCGGCGTACGGCTTCGTCCCGCCCGACATGGCCCGGTTCGGCGGAGGCTTCACGCCCGGGCTCAAGGAGGCGCTGGAGAAGCAGCGCAAGAAGGAGAAGAAGAAGCGAGAGGCCGAGCGCGACAAGCACGACGACGGCGACAGCGCCTCGGCCTCCGCGCAGGACGCGACGGACGGCGCGGCGAACGGCGGTGAGGCGGCTTCCGGCAGCGCCAGGACCAGTCCCTTGGCCGGAGGCGGCAGGACCACTCCCCCCGCCCCCCGGGCCGCCCCCGCCGCCGCCCCTCTGAACCGCTCCACCACCGTGCGCTCCACCACGGCCCGCTCCACCACCGCGCGCTCCACCACGGCCCGATCCACCCGTGGCACGCCGGTCTCCACCGGAGCCCACACGGCGGCCCGTGGCTCCTCACCCCGTGCGCCGCTCCGCAGGGGCGCCGGCAGCGCGCCGGCGAGCAGGACGGGCTGGGCGAGCCTGGCCCCACCTCGCGCCGCGCCTCCAGCGGCACGGCCCGCCATCCGGGCCGCCAAGACCCAGCGCGCCGCACCCGGACGCGTCACAGCCGGACGTGCCACGGCCGGACATGCCACGGCGGGAGCCAAGGCCCGACGTGCCGCGGTACGCCGGGAGACGACACAGCACAGCGCGGCACAACACAGCACGGCACGACACGGCGCGACACGACACGGCGCGGCGGTTCCGCCCCGCAGGTCCCATGCCGGTGCGGCGGGGAGCGGACACCGGCAGGGGCGCTCCACCTCGGCTGCTCGATCCACCCGGCCCTCCGGGTCCGGCCACCGGCCCGGCGCCGCGGCCGGAAAGAGCCGGCGCGCCTCGCACGGCGGGCGGCCCGACCGGCCCCACCGGTGAGGGCCGCGCGTGTCACGATCGCACCTGCGCGGGGATGTGGTGGGGGCGAATTCGGGAACACGCGCGGACCTGCTCGCGGGGCGAAATGAACGACGCCGCGGAAAACGCCGCGAACGACGCCACGGACAACGCGACTTCGAGCCCGGTGCAGTCTCGTTGTGGTTGAAGCTGTCCCGGCTGTCGGAGGGGCACCAGGAGGTCGCCACCAGCCATGACGTGCTCACCCCCGGGCGCGACGTCGGCTGTGCCGCGAGCCGGCGGGGATCAGCCTCCGGGATTGTCGCCGAGGCCGGCCCGGTCGCCGTACGACGAGGCGGATCGCGCGGCGGCCCGCCTCGTCACGTCGCCGTCCGGTTGACCGGGCGCCCGGTCAACCGGCCAGACAGGCCGGCCCGAGCAGCTGCTTGAGGTCGCCCATCAGGGCGGGCGACGGGCTCACGCGGAGCCGGTCGTCCAGCCGCATGACCGTCGTACGCGGCCCGTTGTGCACCTGGAGGTGGACCTCCGTCGTCCCGGGGTGGGTGGTCAGCACCTCCTTGAGCCGGCCGACGACAGGCGGCGTGCAGCGGTTGATCGGCATGCTCACCACCAGCGGCCCGCCCGACTCGGCCGTCAGGTCCGGCGCGGTCACCTCCATCGCGATGATCTTCGCGACGTCCTCCCGCTTGTCGATCCTGCCCTTGACGAAGACGATCGCGTCCTCGGCGAGCACGGTCGCGCAGAGCTGGTAGGCGGACGGGAAGATCATGACCTCGATCGAGCCCTCCAGGTCCTCCAGCATGGTGAGGACCCAGGTGTCGCCCTTCTTGGTCACCTTCCGCTGCAGGCCCGACAGGATGCCGCCGACCGTGACGACCTGCCCGTCGGGGCGGCTGTCGTCCTGCAGCGCGGCGATCGAGCAGTCGGCGCCCGACGACAGGATGTGCTCGACGCCGAACAGCGGGTGGTCGGAGACGTACAGGCCGAGCATCTCCCGCTCGAACTGCAGCAGCGTCGTCTTGTCCCACTCCCCCGGCGGGATCTGCACGTCGAAGGTCTGGTCCTCGGCGCCGTCGATCGCGCCGAACAGCGAGTCCTGGCCGATCGCCTCGTTCTTCTTGATGTCGATGATCGCGTCGACGGCCTGCTCGTGCACCATCAGCAGGCCCTTGCGCACATGCCCGTACGAGTCGAACGCGCCCGACTTGATCAGCGACTCGATGACGCGCTTGTTGCAGACGATCGCGGGGACCTTGCGCAGGAAGTCCTTGAAGTCGGTGAACCTGCCCTTCTCCTTGCGCGCCGCGATGATGCCGTCCACGACGTTCGCGCCGACGTTGCGGATGGCCGACAGGCCGAACCGGATGTCGGTGCCACGCGGGGTGAAGTCGAAGTCGGAGTCGTTGACGTCCGGCGGGAGCACCTTGATGCCCATGCGGCGGCACTCGTTGAGGTAGAGCGCCGACTTGTCCTTGTCGTCCTTGACGCTGGTGAGCAGCGCCGCCATGTACTCGGCCGGGTAGTTGGCCTTGAGATAGGCGGTCCAGTACGACACCAGGCCGTATCCGGCGGTGTGGGCCTTGTTGAAGGCGTAGTCGGAGAACGGGAGAAGGATGTCCCACAGGGCCTTGATGGCCGCGGCGGAGAACCCGTTCTCCTTCATGCCCTTCTCGAAGAACTCGAACTGCTTGTCCAGCTCGGACTTCTTCTTCTTGCCCATCGCGCGGCGGAGCAGGTCGGCGCCGCCGAGCGTGTAGTTGGCCACCTTCTGGGCGATGGCCATGACCTGCTCCTGATAGACGATCAGGCCGTAGGTCGTGTTGAGGATGTCCTTGAGCGGCTCCTCCAGCTCGGGGTGGATCGGGATGATCTCCTGCTGGCCGTTCTTGCGCAGGGCGTAGTTGGTGTGCGAGTTGGCCCCCATCGGGCCGGGCCGGTAGAGCGCGAGGGCCGCGGAGATGTCCTCGAAGTTGTCGGGCTTCATCAGCCGCAGCAGCGTGCGCATGCCGCCGCCGTCCAGCTGGAAGATGCCGAGCGTGTCGCCCTTGGCCAGCAGCTCGTACGTCCTGCTGTCGTCGAGCGGGAGCTCCAGCAGCTCGATCTTGTTCCCGGTGTTGCCTTCGATCATCTTCAGGCAGTCGTCGATGATCGTGAGGTTGCGCAGGCCCAGGAAGTCCATCTTCAGCAGGCCGAGCGTCTCGCAGGTCGGGTAGTCGAACTGCGTGATGATCGCGCCGTCCGAGTCGCGGCGCATGATCGGGATGTGGTCGGTCAGCGGCTCGGCCGACATGATGACGCCCGCGGCGTGCACGCCGGTCTGCCGGATCAGGCCCTCCAGGCCGCGCCCGAGGTCGATCGTCGCCTTGACGTCGACGTCCTCGTCGTACAGCTTGCGCAGCTCGCCCGCCTCGTTGTAGCGCGGGTGGTCGGAGTCGAAGATGCCTGAGAGCGGGATGTCCTTGCCCATCACCGCCGGGGGGAACGCCTTGGAGATGCGGTCGCCCAGCGCGTACGGGTAGCCGAGGACGCGGCCGGCGTCCTTCACGGCCGCCTTCGCCTTGATGGTGCCGAACGTGGCGATCATGGCGACCTTGTCGGCGCCCCACTTCTCGGTCACGTAGCGGATCACGTCGGCGCGCCGGCGCTCGTCGAAGTCGATGTCGATGTCGGGCATCGAGACGCGCTCGGGGTTGAGGAACCGCTCGAAGATCAGGCCGTGCGGGATCGGGTCGAGGTCGGTGATGCCCAGCGAGTACGCGACCAGCGAGCCGGCGGCCGAACCACGGCCGGGACCGACCCGGATGCCGTTGTTCTTCGCCCACATGATGAAGTCGGCGACCACGAGGAAGTAGCTCGGGAAGCCCATCTGGAGGATGACGCCGATCTCGTTCTCGACCCAGACGCGGTGCTCCTCGTCCACCCCGCCGGGGAAACGCCGCTTCATGCCCTCCCAGACCTGCTGCCGGAAGTACTCCTCCTCCGTCAGCCCCTCGGGGATCGGGTAGGTCGGCATCAGGTTGTGGTAGGGGAAGAAGCCCTCGGGCTCGACCTTCTCGGCCACCAGCAGCGTGTTGCGGCAGCCCTCCTGCCAGATGTCGGAGGAGTCGACCGCCCGCATCTCGTCGGCGGACTTGACGTAGTAGCCGCTGCCGTCGAACCGGAACCGGTCGGGGTCGCTGAGCTGCTTGCCCGTCTGGATGCACAGGAGCGCGTCGTGACCGGCGGCGTCCGACTCGTACGTGTAGTGGGAGTCGTTGGTGACCACCGGGGGAATGTCCAGCTCGCGGCTGATCCGGATCAGGCCGTCGCGGACCCGGCGCTCGATGTCGAGCCCGTGGTCCATGATCTCCAGGAAGTAGTTGTCCTTCCCGAAGATGTCCTGGAACTTCGCGGCCGCCTTGAGCGCCCCGTCGTACTGGCCGAGCCGCAGCCGGGTCTGCACCTCCCCGGACGGGCAGCCGGTGGTGGCCATCAGGCCCTCGGCGTGCTCGGCGAGGATGTCGGCGTCCATCCGGGCCCACTTGCGGACGAAGCCCTCGGTGTAGGCGCGCGAGCTGAGCTTCATCAGGTTCTGCAGGCCGGTCTTGTTCCGCGCCCAGATGGTCATGTGGGTGTAGTAGCCACCCGCCGAGACGTCGTCGCTCTTCTGGTGCGGCTCGCCCCACAGCACCGGCTTCTTGTGCATGCGCGACTCGGGCGCGACATACGCCTCGATGCCGAGGATGGGCTTCACCCCGGCGCCGGTCGCCTGCTTGTAGAAGTCGTAGGCGCCGTGCATGTTGCCGTGGTCGGTGATCGCGATCGCGGGCATCTCCAGCTCGCCCACGAGTTTGAACATCTGCTTCAGCCGCGCCGCTCCGTCGAGCATCGAATACTCGGTGTGGACGTGCAGATGAACAAACGAATCACCCATGAGACCCCCATCGTCACCGGACCGCGGACCAGAGCCTACGCCGTGATCGCGAGCCAGTGGGACTCAGGTGAAACAGAGTTTATCTCCGGTCCTCGCCGTCCCGCGCCTCCTCCGACAGGCGCAACCCGGCCTCGATCACGGCGTTCATGATGGGGGCGAGCAGCCTCGCGCCGAGGCCGGGGGCGCGGCGGGCCATGGCCTCGACGAGGCGGCGCTCGCGCTCCATGTCCCGCCCTCGGAAGCCGCCGACGGGCTTGAGCCGCTGGATGCGCCCGGCCAGCGCGGCCCGGCGTTCGATCAGCGTGGCGAGGGCCGCGTCCACCCGGTCGATGGCGGCCCGGGCCGCGTCGAGGGTCTCGGGGTCGTCGGGCCGCACGAGCGCCGCCATGACGGTCGCCGCCTCGTGCGCCGCCGCGAGGGTCCTCGCGGGCGCGCCCGGGCCGACCAGCAGGCCGTCCGCCCCCGCCGCCACCGCCGCGTCCGCCAGCCCGCCGTCGCCGCCCAGCCCGGCGAGGACGGGGCGGTCGGCGCGCTCCCGCGCGGCGCGCAGGAGCCCGAGATCGGGCGCGGCGTCCTCCGGTTCGCCGCGGCCGCCGCTCTCGCAGAGCACGACCGCCTCGTTGCCCTCGGCGGCGCAGTCGTCCACCGCGGCCAGCCACTCCTCCAGCGTCGCCACGCGCCCGTGCCGGTCGATTCCCCGCTGGATGACGACGGGGAGCCCGAGCCGGGCCGCGGCCCGGACGAGATCGGGGTCGGCCGCCCAGGCCGCCCCGATCATCACTCCGTCGGCGTGCCGGGCCACGGCGGGCAGGTCGGCGGCCGTGGCGGGCTCCACCAGCAGCGGGCCCGCCGGGCGCGCCCCGGCCCCGGCGGCCGCACCATTCCACGGAGAGCCGTCCCCGGAAGAACCATCCTCCGTGGAGTCCCCCGGCATGTCCCGCAGGGTCTCCGCTCCGTCCCCGGGCGTGCCGCCGTCGCCGCGCAGGCGCAGCCAGCGGGCGTCCCGGCCCCCGATGACCACAACGGGGAGCCCGTCGCCGATCACGAGATCGCCGATCCGTACGGCATCGCGGTCGAGTTGGGCCGCCTTCGACATGTGGGCTCCTCCGTGTGCCGCCCCCGCGGAACCGGCCGTCCGCCATGGGGGCTCGCTGAGATCGGGACTGGCTGAGAGACGAACGTCCGAAAACGAAAAAGGCAGAGACGCTGGCGTCCCTGCCTCAAGCCGGCTCCGGATGGTCGCTAGCTCACGTCACGCGACCGGCCCTCCGGAGCCGGCCTCGTAAACAAGCTGTACCTACCCATAACAAGGACCTTAGCAGCGGCGGGCCCACGACTCGAACCGATCTGTCTCGAATTTCGGGATCGCCAGTCATGGACGCGGTTGATCCCTTTGCCATCCGTGGGACGATTCATTGGTCCAGGAAGGGGTTCGAGTGTCGCGTGCGGAAGGCCGGCTCGTCGGAGGCCGGTACCAGTTGATGGAGCCGATCGGCCGGGGTGGCATGGGCGTCGTCTGGCGCGCCCACGACCAGTTGCTGGACCGCGCGGTCGCGGTCAAGGAGGTCCGCTACGACAGTGCGATGGGCGACGAGCTCAGCGACCTCAATCGCCGGACCATGCGCGAGGCCCGGGCCGCGGGCCGCCTCACCCACCCGAACGTGGTGGTCGTCCATGACGTGATCGAAGAGGACGACCGCCCCTGGATCATCATGCAGTTGGTGGCGTCCCGCTCGCTGGGGCAGGTGATCAGGGAGGACGGCCCGCTGTCGCCCGAGCGCACCGTCGAGATCGGCCTGCAGATCCTGGACGCGCTGCGCGCCGCCCACCGCCAGGGCGTGCTGCACCGCGACGTCAAGCCCGAGAACGTGCTGCTCACCGATGACGGCCGGGTGGTCCTGACCGACTTCGGCATCGCCAGGCTCGAAGCCGACTCCACCATGACCCGCACCGGCCTCGTCGGCACCCCCGCCTTCATCGCTCCCGAACGGCTCCGCGGCGAGGCCGCGCAGCGTGAATCGGACCTGTGGTCGCTCGGCGCCACGCTGTACACGGCGGTGGAGGGCAAGCCCCCGCACGACCGGGGCATGGCGATGGCCACCATGCACGCCGTGCTGAACGACGATCCGGCCCCGCCGCGGCACGCGGGCGCGCTGGGCTCCGTTCTCCACAGGATGCTCGCCAAGGAGCCGGCGGACCGTCCCGGCTACGACGAGCTCACCCGGCTGCTCAAGCGGGCGTCGCGGGACCTGGCCCCGCCGCCGCCCCGGCCCGCCGCCCCGCCCGCAGAGGACGCCTCCTCGCAGGCCGCGAAGCCGGAAACGCCCGCCTCCCGGCAGGGCAAGGCGTCCCGGGGCGCGGCGCCGTACCCGCCCGCGTCATCCGCTCGGCCGGACGAGCGTCCCGCCGAGCGCGACGAGGCGGCGGGGGCGGGCCGCGCACCCGCCGCAGGCGAGAGAGCGGCGGCCGGGCGCGCCGGGGCCGGGGCCGCGAGCGAGGCCGCGGGCCCGGGCGAGATCACCTCCCCCCTTCCGGTCATACGCGACGAAGTGGCCCCCGAGCAGGGGGACGGCCCGGCTGGGGAGCAGGCGGGGAGGGCGCCGGCGACCATGCCGGAGACCGGCGCGCAGGCCGCCCCGCCCGCCCGTACGAAGCCCTCGACCGGCGCTCCCGCCGAGGATGGGCCCGGGAAGGAGGACGGCCCGGCCGCGGACGCGGGCGACGGCACCACCAGGATCGCCCCCGCCGCCATCGCCTCCGGGCCCTCCGCGGCCTCGGGCAGGGAGGACCGTAAGGCGCCGGAGGGCTCACCCGCCGCCGGGAAGACGAAGAACTCCGGCGCCTCCTCAGGCGAGCACCCCGCCAGTCCCCCGCAGTCTCCGGCGGCCCAGTCTTCGACGGCGCAGTCCTCGACAGCGCAATCCTCGGCAGCGCAGTCCTCCACCCCCTCCGGGGCGGGTGGGACGCAGAAGGGCGGGGGCGGGAGCGCCGCGTCGAAGGGCACCGCTTCGCAGAGCATCGCTTCGAAGGGCGCGGCGGGTTCGGCGTCGTCCGCCTCCTCCGGTTCCCTCGGCTCCACCGGCTCCGGGGACTCCGTGGGTTCCGGCGGCTCCGGGGGCGACAGCCGTACGGACCGGACGGGCGACCGCGCCGGCGCGTCCCGGCCCCTCGCGAGCGGCGGGCCCACGCCGGGCGCGGGCGACGAGCGGCGCGCGGCCACGGCGGACCGGACGCAGGACGCCTCGGGCGCGGCCGGGCTCGCCGGCCCCGGGAGCCCGATCGCCGGGCTGCGGCAGGCGTCCGCGACGATGCCTCCGCAGAGCGGGGCGGAGTGGCACGGATCGCTGACCAGCCCGGTCTCGCCGCGGTCGTCGAACAGCCTGCTGAAGGTCGCGTTGATCCTCATCCCCGCGCTGCTGATCATCGCGGGCGTGGCGGGCTACCTCGGCCTGCGGGCGGGTGAGGGCGACTCGGGGAGCGACCCCGCCGCCGGGTCGGACGCGGCCACGGCCGCGACGGGCAAGGGCGGCGACGAGCCCTCCGCCTCGGCGCCCCCCTCGGACGCGCCGTCCTCCGCCGAGCCGTCCGCGTCCGCCTCGGACGAGGCGACGGAGTCTCCCGAGCCCTCCCCGAGCCCCAAGACCTCCGAGCCCGCCGACGTCCCCGAGGACTGGCACACGTACAAGCACTCGAGCGGGTTCTCCCTCGCGCTGCCGAAGGGATGGCACGTCGACGGCAGGGGCAACGGCGAGGTCCGCTTCCGCGGGGACTCGCACACCTATCTGGAGGTCCACCACACCACGAGTCCCGAGTCGGACGCGCTGAAGGTGTGGCGGCGCGACGTCCCGGGCATGAGCCGGAACTTCCCCGGCTACAAGCTCGTCGAGATCCGAGAGGTCAAGGGGTACTGGAAGACCGCGGCCGACTGGGAGTTCACCTTCGGCGACAGCCGTTACCGGTCACGTGTGATCGACCGCGGCTTCGTCACCGACAAGCACAACGGCTACGCGCTGCTCTACAAGACCCAGGACAAGGACTGGAAGAAGAAGAAGGAGCTCTTCGAGACCATCGCCTCCACCTTCAAGCCGGCGAAGTAGTGACCGGCGGGCGTGTCACGCCGGTGACCGCGGGCACCCCTGCGCGGGTGCCCGCGGTCACCGCACGGCGGCGACGCGATGCGGGTCAGGGCTGGCCGACGTAGTCGACCAGGACGGTCGCCTGGCGCGCGGTCCAGCTGTCGGCCACGGGCGTGAACGTCACCTTCCCGGAGCCGTAGCACGGCAGTGTCGCGGTGGCCGGGATCTCGGCCTTGACCCCGTAGTAGCGCAGCACGAGGGCCCTCGCGACGGTCGACGGGTCGCCCAGGTCCACCGCGATCGACGTGCCGCCGCTGCCGGTGTAGCCGATGCTCGCCGACGACGACGAGATCGCGACGGGCCGCACCTCCACCGTCTGCCCGGGGAACGGATGACCGGTCTGTCCCGGGAATACCGGCCCGTAGCACGCCATCTTGATGATCGTGTGGCCGGTCTGGCCATTGACGAAACCGTAGAAGTACTGGTGGGGGCCGATGGGAGCGGGGTCGACGACCTCGGCCGAGGCGGGGAGCGCGGTGGCCGCCGCGAGGACGGCGACGGCCAGGGGGACAAGGCGCGCTGCGGCGGTGCGGAACACGGAACCTCCGGCTGACGACAGGGGCGGGGGCGGGCGACCCGGACGGTAGGCCGGTCCTTCCCGCCGGTCAACGTTCGCCCTCCCCCGCTCGACCGGCGCTCGGAAGACGCGGCGGAACGGGTGAAAGGTTCACCCCGGCAGCGCCGCCTCCGCGCCCCGGCCCCCACCCGCCGTGGCGGACGGGCTCAGCCGGCCTGGCGGGCCTGCTCCAGGTAGGTCACCAGGGCGGCCATCCGCTCGGCCGGCCAGGGCAGGCTCCGGCCGATCTCCGCGCTGTTGTCCTGCCACATCCTGCGGGCCGCCGCCCTGGTCCGCTCGCCCTCCGGTCCTTCGGGGTGGAACCCGCCCGCGAGGGCGTCCCAGCGGCGTACGAGGTCGCGGGCGCGCTCGTCCTCCGCGGGCACGCCGGTCTCCACGAGCCGCAGGCCCTCCTCGACCAGCCCCGCCCACGCGCCCTTGGCCGCGTCGACGCCCTCGCCGCCCAGCGCGTCCCTGCGCTCGGCCAGCCGCTCACGCTGCTCTTCGGTGAAATAGGTCTCGAACACCGACATCAACTCCAATGTGGTCATCAACCGATCCGGATCAAGGCCGGACGAGTCGCCGGCCTGCCCAAGCAGGCCGCGGATCCGCTGACGCAGCACCCCGATCAGCTCGGCGTGCTCGTCGAGCCTGCGCAACTGCTCTGCCAGCAGGTCGCGCATCGACTCGGGGTCGTCCGCCGCGCCGTCGAGAACGCCCGCGATCTCCTCCAGCGACAGGCCGAGCGCCCGCAGGGCGCGCACGCGGTACAGCCGCCGCAGGTCCCGCTCGGTGTAGCGGCGGTGCCCGGCGGGCGTACGCTCGCTCGCGCTCAGCAGCCCGATCTCGTCGTAGTGGTAAAGCGCGCGCACCGTCATCCCGGTCGCCCGCGCCAGTTCGCCGATCGACCATCGCCGTCCGGCGTCGTCTGCCCCGATCACGCTCGAAACGCTACGACCTCCCGCCGCGTAGGGTTCAACCCCCGCGAGTGCGCGATCATCGGCACCCGCCCGGCGGCGCCCCTCCCCCGGCGAGCACGGGATCCCGCCTGACTACACTGCGCTGCGGAACCTCCGGCCGTGACCCGTCGACGGCTGGTCAGCGGCGCTCACGCGCGGATGGGAAGGCACGGCACGATGGCCGACCGCGACGCCGTCGCACTCGACGACCCCGTCGGGGAGTCGCTTCGCGGCCACCACGCGCACCTGGCCCGCCGGCTCGGCCGGGCGGCCGGTTACCTGCCGGAGGTCGCGACCTTCTCCACGGTGTCCGCCGACCCCGGCCCGGCGGAATGGGCCGACCTCGCGCGACTGCTCGGCCGGGGCGGATTCGCCGACATGTTCAGCTGTCCGGCGACCCCGCCCGCGGGCTGGGAGCCGCTCTTCACTCTCGACGGCTTCCAGATGATCTGGCCCGTGGGCGCCCATCCGGGTCGCGCGGAGGCCGAGTCGGGCGCGCGGATCGTCGAGCTGGGCGCCGGCGACGTGCCCGAGATGCTCGATCTCACCGCGCGGACCCGGCCGGGGCCGTTCTGGCCCCGGACCCACGAGCTCGGCACCTATCTGGGTGTCCGCGAGAACGGCGCCTTGGTCGCCATGGCGGGCGAACGGCTCCGCCCGCCCGGGTGGACCGAGATCAGCGCCGTCTGCGCCGCCCCGGAAGCCCGCGGGCGCGGTCACGCCTCCCGCCTGGTGCGCGCCCTGGTCACCCGCATCACGGCTCGCGGCGAGCGCCCGTTCCTCCACGTGGCCGAGGCCAACGTCAATGCGATGGCGCTCTACGAGCGGCTGGGCTTCGCGGTCCGCAGGCGCGTGACGTTCCGGGGGTTCCGCACACCGTGAGGGTCCGTCACGGCCGCCTCCGCTGTCGAGGCCTCAGCGGGAGTAGTGCTCGACCACGAGCTGCTCGTCCACCGGGACCGCGATCTCCTCGCGTACGGGGCGTCGCAGCAGCGTGAAGCGCAGCGTCCGGTGGTCCACGTCCAGGTAGGGGGCGATCCGCTCGTCCGCGTACGTGCCCTCGGCGGCGGCCGCGAACGGCTGCATCCTGGCCGACCGGCCCCGTACGCCCACCCGCTGGCCCGGCGTGACCTGGTAGCTCGGGATGTCCACCTTGCGGCCGTCGACCGTGATGTGCCCGTGGTTCACGTACTGCCGGGCGGCGTAGATGGACGGCGCCAGGCCGGCCCGCAGGACGAGCGAGGCGAGCCGGGTCTCCAGCAGCGCGACCAGTTCCTCCCCCGACCGGCCGGGGCGGCGGACGGCGAGGTCCCAGTAGCGGCGGAGCTGACGCTCCGACACGTCGTAATACCAGCGGAGCTTCTGCTTCTCCAGCAACCGCATCCCGTAGTCGCCGGTGTTACGCCGGCTGGTCTTGCGCCCGTGCTCCCCCGGCGGGTAGGGCCGCGCCTCGAAGTACTTCACCGCCTTACGGGTGAGCGGGACGCCCGCCCGCCGCGACAGCCGCACCTTCGGTCCCGTGTAACGCATGACGCCTCTTTCCAAGTTAGGTAAGCCTTACTAAGGTAAGCCTAACCTACTGAAGCGAGGAGCTCCCTATGCGCCACCCGGTCACCGCAGCCCCCATTCCCGAGCGCGTACGGACGCTCGCGGCCCTGGCGGCGCCCACCCACGTCTCCGTCGCCGGGTCCGGCGTGCCCACGGCCGCCGCCCGCGGCGGCGTGGACGGCAGAGGCCGGCCGGTCCTGCTGGTGAAGCCCGGCGAGACCCTGCACGGCGCGCCCGCGGAGACCCTGGTGACGGTCGACCTCACGGCGAGCAGGGAGGTCGGCGGGGTCGAGCGGCCCCGCGCGCTGCTGAAGGTGCGGGGGTGGACGCAGCCCGTGCCGGCGGCGGAGACGCGCGCGGCCGCCGTCGCCATCGCGGAGGCGTGCCCCGACGAGGACCTGTTCGCGGCCGTCGAAGGAGGCGGTCCCGCGCTGCTGCGCGTCGACGTCTGCCACGTGATCTATATGACCGGCCAGGAGTCGGGCGTCCTCGACGCCGAGAGCTACCTCGCCTCGGCGCCCGACCCGTTGCTCCCCCTGGCCGAACGCATGGTGCGCCACGTCAACGAGTCCCACTCGCGGCAGCTGCGCGAGGCGGCGGAGCGGCTGACAGGGGGACCGGCCCAGGAGGAGGTGTGGTTGTGGGAGCTGGACCGCTACGGCGCCACCTTGCGGCCGGGGCCCGGCCACCTGGTGAGGGTCCCCTGGCCGGCGCCCGTCGCGACGCCCGCGGCGCTCGAACACGCCCTGGCCTGCCTCATGCACCCCTCCTGAGCGACCTCCGATGAAAGTTGCACGTCCAAACGAAATCACCCCCAGCTCAGGGGCTTGCAGGCTGCCTGAGCTGTTGACCGTACGGCATGGCGAGGCAAAGGATGCGGCTCGACCTTCGCCCGGAAAAGGCGACAGCGCGACCGCTCGAAGGAGCTCCCATGCACGGCTCGCTCACCCGCCGGCGGCGCGCCGGCCTGGCCCTGCTGACGTCGGCGGCGCTCGCCGCCGCGTCGGCCGTCGTGGCGGCGACGGCCGTCAGCGCGCCCGCCTCGGCCGCGACCTCCGCCACCGTGACGGTGAACACCGGCACGAGCCTCGGCACGATCCCGGCCGCCGGGCACGGCGTCAACGTCGCCGTCTACGACGGGAACATGAACAGCTCCCCCGTCTCGGGTCTGCTGCGGGACGCCGGCTTCACCGCCGTCCGCTACCCCGGCGGATCGTACGGCGACATCTACCACTGGAAGACCCACACCACCGAGGGCGGCTACGTGGCCCCGGGCACCGACTTCGACACCTATGTGAGCACGGTGCGCTCGGCCGGCGCGCAGCCCGTCGTCATCGCCAACTACGGCACGGGCACGGCCCAGGAGGCCGCCGACTGGGTGCGCTACGCCAACGTCACCAAGGGCTACGGCGTCAAGTACTGGGAGATCGGCAACGAGGTCTACGGCAACGGCCACTACGGCTCGGGCTGGGAGCAGGACAACCACTCCGACAAGAGCCCGAGGGCGTACGCGAACAACGTCCTGCAGTACATCTCGGCGATGAAGGTCGTGGACTCCTCGATCAAGGTGGGCGTCGTGCTCACCACCCCGGGCGGCTGGCCGGACGGCGTCGTGGGCTCGGGCGACAGCGCCGACTGGAACAACACGGTCATGTCCATCGTGCAGGACAAGGCCGACTTCGTGATCGTCCACTGGTACCCGGGCGCCACGTCGGCGGCCGACAGCCTGACGAAGGTCTCGCAGATCGCCCCGATGGTGAGCACGATCCGCTCCCTTCTCGGCAGGTACGCCGGGAGCAGGGCGTCGAGCATCGGCATCGCGGTCACGGAGGCCAACCTCAACTACCAGCTCAACAGCGCGACGACGGCCCTGGGCGCCGCCGACAGCTACCTCACCTGGTTCGAGAACGGGGTGATGAACGTCGACTGGTGGAGCCTCCACAACGGCACAAGCAGCAGCCCGAAGACCAATGACGACGGAACCACCGATTACAACGACTTCGGCATCCTGTCCTCCGGCAGCTCCGGGGAGCCCCCGGTGAACACGCCTCTCCCGCCCTACTACGGGCTGGCCATGGTCGGCAGGGCCGGATCGCCGGGTGACACCCTGGTCAAGGCCTCCTCGTCCAGCTCGCTGCTCGCCGCGCACGCGGTGAGGACCTCCGGCGGCGTCAACGTCGTGCTCGTCAACAAGGACCTGAACAACTCCACGACGGTCTCGCTGTCCTACTCGGGCTTCTCCCCGGGCGGCACGGCCTCGGTCGTGCAGTGGCGCAAGGGCGCCACCTCGATCGGCACGAGCACCGCGTCGTCCGCCACCTCGATCACGCTCCCGCCGTACTCCATCACGGTGGTGAAGTCGTCCGGCGGCGGCACCGCGTCCCCCACGCCGTCCCCCACGCCGTCCCCCTCGCCGTCCGCCTCGCCGTCCGCCTCGCCCTCGCGCACGCCGTCCCCGTCCCCGTCCCCGTCACCCTCGGCCTCCCCCACGGCCGGCGGCTCGGGGTGCTCGGCGACGTACAAGGTGACCAACTCCTGGCCGGGCGGCTTCCAGGCCGACGTGACGGTGACGAACACCCGCGCCACCGCGATCTCCGGCTGGACCGTCGGCTGGTCCTTCCGGAACGGCCAGACGATCAGCTCCTCGTGGAACGCCACGCTGACCCAGTCGGGCGCCGCCGTCACTGCGAGGAACGCGAGCTACAACGACGGCCTGGCCGCCGGAGCGTCCACGTCGTTCGGCTTCACCGGCAACGGCGCGGGTGACGTCCCGGCGCCGATCTCCTGCACCACCGGCTGACATCCGCCCGCGCCCGCCCGTACGCACGAGCGGGCGGGCGGGCGCGGCCCCGCCGCTACTCGCGGACCGGCTGAGGGGCGGGCACCGGCTCGCGATCCGCACGCGCGCGATACACGACGTCGATCACCCACGCGGCCAGTATGAGGGCGCCTGACATCAGCACCAGTTGCACTCCGTAGTTCGTGACCTGCGTGGCCGCCAGACGCAAGCCGACGTGGAGGCCGGTGTGCACGCCCACCGCCATCCACACCGCGCCGCTGCGCAGCCGGGCCACCGCGCACGCGAAGCCGAGCGCGGTGGCCATCACGACGTAGAGCAGCCTCTCGGCGAGGGTGTCGGCCGCGCTCTGGGAAATGATGTGCAGCGCGCCGAAGACGGCCGACACCGTGATCACCACCGCGCCGGGGGACAGCCGGGCCGACAGCGTGTCGTACACGTGCCCCCGCCACAACAGCTCCTCGGGGAACGCCTGCCCGAGCATGAGGATCGCCGGCACGAACGGCAGATACCGCAGCAGCACCGCGCCCTGCTCCGTCCACGGCAGCCAGGTGGTCAGGCCCAGCGCCACCGCGAGCGCCTGGGCGGACGCGACGGCCGCCGCTCCGGCGAACAACCCCGCGAGCGCCTGCCACAAGGCGCTCCACGACCAGGTCAGCCGTACGCCCGACCAGCGCTGACCGCCGAGGAACCGGCGGACCCCGTAGACCAGGGCGAGCGAGACGAGCGTCACGGACAGGGCGCTCAGTGTCTGGACGAGGATGCCGTGATCGTCGGTCAGCAGCGACACGATCAGCGGGCCGATGAACGCCTGGATGAACATCACGACGACGGCGATGGACACAGCCCACACGGGCGTAGTGGCTCTCATGGGCGAGACGCTAGATTCGCCCTGCTTTCCGGCACATCGAGCGGCGGATAGACGCGGGCATGACCATGGTCATGGTTCCGATGGGCGATTGCGTCCGACCCGAATCGCTCTAGGGTCGAGACCATGGCGCGTTTCGACTGGCTTCGCGACGCCGACCGGCCGTTCCTGTTCAACCTCGTGTTCTGGGCGATGACGGCCATTTTGACCTCCGGCCTCGCGCAGTGGGTCGTGACCGGCGCCGCCACCCCGCTACATGTGCTCTTCGGCGCGGACCTGGTGCTGCTCGCGGTGCTCTGGCCGGCGCTGCCCTGGAGCCGGGCGCGGGGCCGCCTCTGGGTGGCCCCGCTGTTCCTCGCGGCGACGATCCTGCTGGGGATGACCGGTTCCCGGGAGACCCACCTGCCGCTGATCCTCCTCGCGGTGGCCAACCTCGCGTTCCTGTACGGCATGCGCGTCGCGACGGCCATCCTGTCCTGTGTCGTGGTCGGTTCCGTGTTCGTGCCCCCGCTTCTCGGGTCGACGATCGCCAACGGCATCGTCCAGGCCACCGCGATGGCGGTGTTCTCCGCGTTCGTCCTGGGCATGGCGGCGTCCACACTGGAGGCGCGGCGCAGGCGCGAGGAGGCCCAGGGCCTGCTGGAGCGGATCAGGGAGCTGGCCGTCGCCGAGGAGCGGGCGCGGATGGCGGCGGAGATGCACGACTCGGTCGGCCATCACCTCACCGTTATCAAGATGGGCCTGGAGAACGCCGAGCGGTTCCGCGAGCGCCGCCCCGACGCCGCCTGGGGGGAGGTCCGCCAGGCCAAGGAGCTCACCGTGGAGGCGCTGGCCGACGCGCGGCGCTGGGTGCGCGCGCTGCGGCCGCTCGCGCTGGACGGCCGCGTCGGCGGCGCCGCGCTCGAACGGCTCGCGGCGTCGTTCGACGGCACCGGCATCAGCGTGAGCTTCGAGGTGCGGGGCGAGGAGCGGCGGCTGGAGGCCGACACCGAGCTCGTCCTCTATCGGGTGCTGCAGGAAGGGCTCACCAACGCGCTGCGGCACGCGAAGGCGGAGCACGTGCACGGCACGCTCACGTTCGGCGACGGCCGGGTGGCGCTCGTGGTCAGCGACGACGGAACGGGCAGGGACGACCGGTCGCGCGGCGGCTTCGGGCTGTCGTCGCTGGCGGATCGGGCCAGGGCGCTCGGCGGCACGCTGGCCGGCGGCAACAGGCCGGGCGGCGGGTTCGAGTTGCGCGCCGAGCTGCCGTTGTCGGGGGTGCGGGCATGACGCCGGTCAGGGTGGTGCTGGTGGACGACCAGGCGCTGCTGCGCCAGGGGCTGCGCAAGCTGCTGGAGGTCGAGGACGGCGTCGAGGTCGTCGGCGAGGCGGCCGACGGCTACGAGGCGCTGCGGGTGATCGGCGACCGCCGCCCGCACGTGGCGCTCGTGGACATGCGGATGCCGGGCATGAACGGCGTGGAGCTGATCGTCCGTCTGGCCGCCGAGCATCCGGAGGTGGCGGTCGTCGTGCTCAGCACGTTCGACGAGGACGAGTACATCTTCGGCGCGCTGCGCGGCGGCGCGACCGGCTATCTGCTGAAGGACTGCTCGCCGGAGGAGCTGGTCTCGGCCGTGCACCGGGTGAGCCGCGGGGAGACCGTGCTGGGCAGCCCGGTGGCGGCCCGGCTCGTCGCCGAGCTGCGGCACCTGCCGGTGAACCCGGTCGCCTTCCACGGGCAGGAGCTGCTGTCGGCCCGCGAGGTGGAGGTGGCGCGGATGGTCGCCGCCGGGGCCGCCAACAGGGAGATCGCGGCGCGCCTGTTCATCACCGAGGGCACGGTCAAGAACCACGTGTCCAGCGTGCTGCGCAAGCTGGGCCTGCGCGACCGCATCCAGCTCGCCCTGCACCTGCGTCCCTGAGCCGCTCCCCCGGCCGCGTACGCCGAAGAAACCGGCGGCTCCCGCGAACGGGAGCCGCCGGAGGAGGGTCACCAGGAGGCGGGCTTGCCCTTCTGGAACAGCCACACGTCGAAGAACGCCTTCAGGTCCATGCCCGAGACCTTCTCCGCCGCCCGGATGAAGTCGGCGGTGCTCGCGTTGCCGTGCCGGTGCTGGGTCGTCCAGTCCTTGATCAGCGTGAAGAAGGCGGCGTCGCCGATCTTGCCGCGCAGCGCGTGCAGCGTCATCGCGCCGCGGTTGTACGGCACGTTGCCGAACATGTCCTCGGGGCCGGGGTCGGCCGTGACGATCTGCCAGAACGACGAGGTCGCCGCCCGGCCGTAGTTGCTGGAGCTGTCGAACGTCTGCTGTGCGGTGGCGCCCCCGGTGTGCTCGGTCCACAGCCAGCTCGCGTACGTCGCGAAGCCCTCGTTGAGCCAGATGTCGGACCACTTGCCGACGCTCACGCTGTCGCCGTACCACTGGTGCGCGAGCTCGTGCGCCATCGTGCCGACGCTGGGCGCGCTGGAGAAGATCGGCTTGGTCTGGCTCTCCAGGGCGTAGCCGACGTCCGGCGCGCGGTCGATGATGGCGCCCGCCTGGTTGAAGGGGTACGGCCCGAAGATCGAGGAGAAGTACTCCAGGATGCCGGGGATCTGCGCGACGGCCGCGGCCGACTGGGTCGCCAGCCGCGGGTCCACGGCCGTGTAGACCGGGATGCCGCTCGGCGTGGTCGTCTCGTTCACGACGAAGTTCCCCAGGGTCACGGTGGCGAGGTAGGTCGCCATCGGCTCCGCCGAGTCCCACACGAACGTCGTCTTGCCGTTCGCGGTCGTCTTGGACACCAGGCGGCCGTTGCCGACCACCGTGACGCCCTCGGGGACCGTCGCGCGGAAGGTGAACGTCGCCTTGTCCGCGGGGCTGTCGTTGGAGGGCAGCCAGGCCGGCGCGCCCTGCGGCTCGCCCGGCACGAAGGCGCCGTCGTCGGTCGGCACCCAGCCCTCGATCGAGCCGTCGGGGTCGGTGACGACCGGCGGCGTCCCGGCGTACGTCACCGTGACCGTGAAGGTCTCCCCGGTCTTGAGCTTCGGCCGCGGCGTGACGACGAGCTCCTGCCCGTCCCGCCGGTAGTCGGCCGGATGCTTGCCCACCTTCAGCGAAGTGATCTCCGGCCCGCGGAAGTCCAGGTCGAACTGGTCGAGGTCCTGGGTGGCGACCGCCGTGATCACCGTCGTGGCGTCCATGACCTTGGTGGCGGGGTCGTAGGAGAACGTGACGTCGTAGTGCCGCACGTCGTAGCCGCCGTTGCCCTGGTCGGGGAAGTACGGGTCGCCGAGCGAGGGGGCGCCCGCGGAGTAGCGCGGCGCGCCGGGGTTGCCGGGAGCCGCCAGAGCCGTGGTCGCCTGGGTGGCGGCGAGCAGCGCGGCCGCGAGGGCCGCGCCGCCGAGCCGCGCCGCCCGGCGCGAGCGGAACGAGGTCATGAGGTTCCTTTCGAAGAACCGGGCGGCCGGAAGACCGGCCGCCCGGCCCGGTGTCTTACGTGGGATCAGGCGACGACGGAGCGGAGCGGGATGCCCGCCGCGCCGAGGTCGCGGACGAGGTCGCGGACGAACGGGTGCTCGTCGGCGGACAGTCCGTCGGGGTTCGGGATGGTGATGTAGGACGAGCCGTCCGCGGACGCGGTCTGAGCCGTGTCCGTGTAGCGCTCGACCACCGCCTGCGTCCGCGCGAGGTCGGCGTCGGCCACCTGGATGACGATCGGCCGCCACTCCCCGCCGAGGTTCGGCGGCTCCTCCGTCGTCGCCGCGGCGATGCGCAGCGGGTCGGGCGCCGCGGCGATCCGCTGCTTCGCCTGGGGCGACGCCTGCGACGCGCCCGCCGGGTAGAGCAGCGCGTTGGCGAGCAGGTGGATGCCGTTCTCGTTGTACGCCCTGAACAGCGGGTTGTACGCGAACAGCACGGCGTGTCCCGCGCCGGTCGGCTCGTCGACGAGAGAAGCCGTGCCCTTGAGCGCCTCCGCCCCCACCGTGTAGCCGTTGGACCAGAACGTGTCATCCGTGGGGTAGGTGAGCACGTTCACCCCGGTCTGGCTGGGGTTGAGGATCGGGTCGCCGTTGTTGAACTGGAAGTCCTCCGCCGGCCGGCCGAGCGCCACCGGGCTGCCCTGTTCCACGTCCACCCGGAAGTGCGAGCCGATGACCTGGTAGCCGGTCGGCTTGGCCTTCTCGGTCGTGGAGGTGAGGCCGGCGGCCCTGGCGACCCGGGTGCCCTCGTTGCGCAGCCCGACGTACGTGCCGCCCGCGGCCACCCACTGCCTGAGGTTGGCCAGGCCCTGCTCGGTCAGGCCGCCGTTGGAGCTGCTGCCGTCCGGGACGAGCAGGACGGTCCGCTCGGTGAAGGCCGGGGTGTTGCCGTTGACGTCGGCCGTGGTCACCGGCTTGAGGTCGAGACCCCAGCGGTCGCCGAGCACGTAGCGGGCCTCGCCGTACGACCCGGAGGTGGTGGACACGCCGGTGCCGGCGAACAGGCCGGCGTCGGGCGTGCGCAGCGCCGCGCCGGAGGCGGGGGCGCTGCCGCCCTCGACCGTCACGCCCAGCGAGCGGGCGAGCTTGTCCAGCTCGCCGCGGTTCATCGCGGTGGCGGCCAGGCCGACCACCCCGGTCCGGTCGTCGCGCGTGAGCGGCACACCCGCGCCGAGCAGCCGGAAGGTCAGCTCGGAGGCGGCGGCCGAGTCCATCGGGTAGGAGTACGACCCGCCCTTGGGCGCGGCGGAGGCCACGCCGCCGTCGACGTCCTTCACGAGGGCGGCCTTCGGCGACAGCGCGTCGCCGGTGGAGATGACGTCCACGCCCGCGAGCAGCGGGTTGCTCCACGAGGAGACGTCGTAGAAGTAGGGGAACGGGACGTACGGGTCCTCCCCCATGACCGCCTGGATCCAATGCTTCTGCGGCTGGTCCATGGGGATCCAGTAGGCCCCCTCGGGGACCGTCACGTCACTGGCCGTCCGGCCGCCGAAGACCCGCGCGGAGGGCACCTTCACGGGCTTGCTCACCCGGTAGACCTCCACGTCCATGCGGCGCAGCCGCTCGACCAGCCGGCGCACGTCACCGAGCTGCCGGTCGGGCAGCAGGAAGTACGACCGGATCGAGATGTCGGGCACCGGGAACCGGACGGTGTTGGACGGCTGGACGACCTCGTTGGGCTCCAGGGCGCCCGCGGCCCCCTCGGCGAGCGCGGTCTGCCAGATCGAGTAGTAGCCGTTCAGGACCTCGCGCTTGTTGTCGGCGGCCCAGCCGGTCGTCGCCCACTGGGTGTTGAACTGCTGCTGCACCCGGTCCTCGACCGCCGACGTGCTGCCCTTCTCGAACGTCATCCCGGCGGCGCCGAAGCCCGCGGCAGGGACGCTGTCGCCGTAGCCCATGTAGAACAGGTCGTACGTCGCGTAGTTGAAGTAGCACTCGGTGGTGACCGCGCCGCCGCAGGCGCCGTTGTAGCCGAAGCCGGCGGCGTTCGCCGCGCCGATGCGGTTGATCCAGTTCACCGGCTGGTCGGCGATCTCGTGGTGGATCGGGTCGGCGTTGGGCGGGAAGAAGTACTGCCGCCCGCCCATCTCGTGCGCGTCGACGAAGACCTGCGGCGGATAGCTCCGCAGCATCTCGATCTTGCCGTCGGTCTCCGGCTGGGTGCGGGCGAACCAGTCCCGGTTGAGGTCGAAGCCGTACTCGTTCGTCCTGCGGCTCGCGTCGCGGCCGTCGGGGTTCTGGGTCGGCACGATGACCGTGACCAGGTTGTCGTTGCGCTTCGCGACGTCGCAGGACAGGCCGCTCGCCAGCTCGTACAGGGTCTTGAGCGCGGCGTCGGCGCCGCTCTTCTCGCCGCCGTGCACGTTGCCGGCGATCCAGACGACGGCGGGCGAGTCGTCGGCGATGCGCGCCGCCTTGTCCGCCTTCAGCTTCCTCGGGTCGCGCAGCGAGCGGATCTGGTCCGCGATCTTCTTGAGCTGCCCCGGGACCATGTGGTGGGAGTCGGACACGATGGCGTACGGCAGTTCCTGGCCGGTCACGCTGTGCGCCACGGTGCCCGTGACGACGCGGTCCGAGGCGCCTCCCACGGCCTCCACGTACTTCTTGATCTCTTCGGTCGTGAGCACCCGGGACTGTCCCTTGCCCAGCGGGAAGCCGAAGAACTGCTCGGGCGCCGGCACCGTGCCCAGGCGGGCGTTCGGGTCGGTGCTGCACCGTCCCGGCGCTTTGCCCGCGCCGGCCGGGTCGGCCTGCGCGGGGGCCGCGGGCGTCAGCGTGAGCGCGGCCGACACCAGGACCGCGGTGCCGAGCGCCATGCCGTAAGGGGATCTTCCGCACAACAGCGTGCGTAACCGCATCTAGCCTCCAGGCGGGGGGACGGGGAGGTCTCGGAGGAGCACCCGTCCGGGAAACGACAAAGTCACTGCGGACAGTATTAGAAGGGAATAAACCGGACAAGCCATCGCGAAACATAACCACACTCGAGCCGAAACTGTGAGCAATGGCGTTTCCGCAAGTCAATGTGGGAGTGACCGACCGAATCGTCCTTTTGTAACGTCCGATAACAACTGAGCATCGGCTTCGCCCGTCTCGGCGGCGGCCACGGCCGACCGGCCCGACCTGCGAGTTCCTCCACCGGCGCCGGTTCCGTGAGATCGAAGACGGACGGCCGCGCGCCGGGCTGTGGGACCATTCAGGGGGGTTTGGAGGAGGACAGGGTGGACGAGGAGCGTCGGGTCGCGGGCAGATATCACCTGCTCGAACCGATCGGCCGCGGAGGCATGGGCGTCGTGTGGCGCGCCCACGACGACCTGCTCGACCGCACGGTGGCAGTGAAAGAGGTGCTCTACCACCCCACTTCGGAAGAGGACAGGGAGACGTTCAACCGGCGCACCATCCGTGAGGCGCGGGCGGCGGGCCGCATCGACCATCCGAACGTCGTCGTCGTCCACGACGTCATCGAGGAGGACGGCCGTCCCTGGATCGTGATGCAGCTGGTGCGGTCGGTGTCCCTGGGCCAGGTGCTGCGCGAGCAGGGCGCGCTCCCGCCCGGCCGGGTCGCCGCGATCGGCCTGCAGGTGCTCGACGCGCTGTGCACCGCGCACGCCGCGGGGGTGCTGCACCGGGACGTCAAGCCGGAGAACGTGCTGCTCAACGGGGAGACCCGGGTGGTGCTCACCGACTTCGGCATCGCGACGATGCCGGAGGAGGCCGCGCTGACCATGACCGGCGGGATCACCGGCACCCCCGCGTTCATGCCGCCCGAGCGGCTCGACGGCGAGCCGGCGACCCCCGAGTCCGACCTGTGGTCGCTCGGCGCGACGCTGTACGCCGCGGTCGAGGGCAGGACCCCGTTCGACCGCAACTCCCCGGTGGCCACGATGGCGGCCATCCTGCACGACGACCCGGCCCCGCCCCAGCGGGCGGGCGCCCTGACGCCGGTGCTCGAAGGACTGCTGCGCAAGGACCCGGCCCGGCGCATGGGCGCGGCCGAGGCCGCGGCCCTGCTCAACGCCGCCCTGACGGCCGGCCCGGGACACGCCGCCCCCGATCTGCCGGGGAACCGGCCCGAGCCCGGCGCGTGGAGCGGCTCGCCGTCCGGGCCGTCGCAGCCCCCGTACGGCCCCCAGTACGGCGCCCAGCCCTACGGCGTCCCGCACCAGTCCGGCGGCTCCGCCCCCTGGCCCGGGGGCACCGGTCCTGCCGGGCCGCCCGGCCCCGGCGGCGCGGGTATGGCGGGCCACCCGACGGCACCGAACGGCCACGGAGGGTACGCGGGTCCCGGCGGGCCCGCCGTCCCGCCCGGGAGCCACCCCGGCCCGTACGCCGCGCCGGGTGCGCGCCCTCCGGGACGCGGCTCCGCGGCCAAGGTGACCCTGCTCGTCCTGTTACCGCTGCTGCTCGTGGCCGTCGTCGCGGGCGGCTGGTACGGCTACCGCTCGCTGGCCGGCGGCGGGAGCGTCGCCGAGGGGCTCACGCCTACGGAGATCGGTCCCACCACGGGCACCGACAACACGCCGGGGGACACCGAACCGAGCGCCTCCGTCGAGTCGCCCGCGTCGCAGTCGGAGGAGCCGACGACGGAGCCGGCGGACGATCCCTCGAAGGAGCCGTCTGAGGAGCCGTCGGACGAGCCCTCCGCGGAGTATCCGACGACGGCGACGGTCAAGCCCCCCAAGGGGTGGGAGACCCACCGCGACCCGCTGGGCTTCTCTATCGCCCTGCCCGCCGGCTGGGTCCCGTTCCAGAGGGAGGCCACCCGCGTGCGCTTCCACGCCCCGAGCGGGCGCGACTACCTGCAGGTCGACTTCACCCCCTGGGAGACCACGGACCCGGCGGACGCGCTGCGCACGGTCGAGGCGGCCTCGACCAAGAAGGGCTACCTGCGCGGCTACGAGCGCATCAGCATCACGTCCGGGAACTACCTCGGTGTTCCCTCCGCGGACTGGGAGTTCACCCACATGACCGACTCCGGCAAGGTGCGGGTGCTCGACCGCGCCTTCAGGCTCGACGACGGCCGGTCCATCATGCTCTATTGGCAGGTCGCGGACACCCGATGGACTTCCGCCCTGTCCCGGTTCCGAATGTTCACCTCCACTTTCCGGCCAGAGGCCGGGTGACAAAGCGAGCGGGCGCACCGCGCCGGATGACAAAGCGAGCGGGCGCACCGCGCCGGAACCTTCACTCGGCAAGAACGCTTACCAGAAATCTCTTGATCCCGCACCGGCGGAGAACATATTTTCTAGTCGTTGGCAGAACGCAGGTAACTGTTCACTAGCACCGTTCAGATGAATGTGGAGGTCTCGTGAAGTACAAGCGTCTGGCATCGGGCCTTATCGCCACCGCTGTCGCCATCGGAACGACTTTCGCGACCACAGGGACCGCCCACGCGGTCTCCGGCTGCTCCATCAGCTATGTCGAGGACGGCGGAGTCGGCGTATACCGTTATGGTGCGCACGTCAATTGCGCTGTCAGCGCCAGCACCTATTGGTACTTCCGCATCTGGTGCGAGTCGGCCAGCGGTGGCCAAGAATACACTAAGTCCACCTCACAGAGGAAGGGCGCCGGGCAAGCCACTCTCTGGTGCACCAATGTGAACGACTTCGTAACAGACGCCTATACCTTCTAGAGCATTCAGAGCGTTTTCTCGAGTTCGTCGCAGCGAGACATCTCCAACTGAGGATATCAACCCTTGTCGTTATGCTTGGGCCGGTCGGTGAGTCATCCAGCGGGGGTGGCTCCAGCGGGCGGATCGAGCGGAAGCGAGCCCGGGCACCGCATGCGGGCCGCACCTGAACGCACCTATGCGCCAGGCGCGGCCACCTTTGCGCCGCGCCGTCGAAGGCCTGCGACGTCGGCAGCCCGTGCCACTTCCGGCGCGGCCACCCGCACCTTCCAACCGTGATAACGATTCGGTAAAGATCCGCAGTTCAAGGGGGATTTCGCCCCAGAACAGCAATGTTGTCGCATGCGTTCGCCCAAGACGGGTAGCGCGACAATCATGGCTGAAGCGCAGACCTCCGAACGTGTCGTGGCAGGACGCTATCGCCTGATCGAGCCGCTGGGGCGGGGCGGCATGGGCACCGTGTGGCGAGCCGTCGACCAGGTGCTCGAACGGGAGGTCGCCGTCAAGGAGCTGCTCGCGTCGTCCGAGCTCACCGGGCCGGAGCGGGAGGTCTTCACCATCAGGACCTTCCGCGAGGCCCGGGCGGCCGGACGGCTGAGCCATCCGAGTGTGGCGGCAGTGCACGACGCCTTCGAGGAGAACGGCTACCCCTGGATCGTCCTCGAACTGATCCCGTCCCGGACGCTGGGATCGGTCATCCGCGAGGAGGGCCCGCTGCCGCCGCGGCGGGTGGCGGAGATCGGGTCCCGTGTGCTCGCCGCACTGCGCGTCGCCCACGCGAACGGGGTGCTGCACCGGGACGTCAAACCCGACAACGTGCTGCTCGCCGACGACGGCCGGGTCGTGCTGACGGACTTCGGCATCGCAGCGATGGAGGACGACTCGCCGGTCACCCGCACCGGGATGCTGATCGGCACCCCGGCGTTCATCGCACCGGAGCGGGCGGCGGGACGGCAGGCGCAGCGGGCGTCGGACCTGTGGTCGCTCGGGGTGACGCTGTTCATGGCCGTCGAGGGGCGCTCGCCGTTCCACCGGGGTCACGCGCTGGCGACGCTCGCCGCGGTCATGTACGAGGAGGCGGGCCCGCTGCGCAACGCCGGGCCGCTGGCACCGGTGATCGAGGGCCTGCTGATCAAGGACCCGGCCCGCAGGATGACCGCGGACTACGCCGCGCAGCACCTGCACGCCGTGGCGACCGGCCAGGTGACCGACCCTGTCGTGCCGCGTCCGCGGCAGCCGCCCCGGCTCGCCCGGCTGATGCCCGTCTTCGACACCTCGCCCGCGGCTTCCGTCTCCACGCCCGCGCACGTCCCCCTCGGCGAGGACACCCCGACGCCGGTCCCGGCCCCCGTGCCGCTGAGCGGACGCCGCAGGCCCTGGGCGCTGGCGGCGAGCTCCGGAGCGCTCGTCGCGCTCGTCGGGCTGGCGGCCGGTGCCATCGCGTTCGCCACCGCCAGGTTTCCGGCCGACCCAAGGGGGACCGCCGTGGTGAGCACGCCCACGGTGACGGTCTTCGCGACCAGGACCGCCGAGCCCAAGACCGCCGAGGCCGCCAAGACCGGCAAGCGGACCGAGAGCCGCGACGCGGAGAAGACGACCACCCAGCCGGTGGCGAACCCAGCGGGCGGCGCCGCCGGCGGGCACCGTGCGGAGGATCGCGGCGGGCCCGCCGGGAGGCCACCCGAGAAGCCCGGAAGGGGAAAGCCCAAGGACAAGCCCACCGGCGCCGCGTCCAAGGGCGCGGGCAAGCCCAAGGGGTCTCCCCCGGCGAAGCAGAACGGCAAGGGGAAGCCCTCCGCGGCCAAGCCCGGGAACGGCGGCGGAAGCGCCAAGCCGTCCCAGGGCACGGGTGGGGGCCAGGGAAAAGGCGAGGGCCAGGAGGCCACCACGGACGACCTCGGTGACGTCGGTGACATCCCCGACGGCTACACCCAGCCGGAGACCGACTGGGATGCCTGACCTCCGCCCGGCCGGGCCTTGGCGCACAGGCGCCTCCCCCGGAGCCGGGGCGAGACGCGCCGCTCAGGGGCCGGGGACCTGGAGCGCCCGGCTCAGCCCTCGTCCGCGAGGATCTCCAGCGCGTGGGCCAGGTCCGCGGGGTAGTCGCTGGTGAAGGTCATCCATTCCCCCGTCGCCGGGTGCTCGAACGACAGCGAGACCGCGTGCAGCCACTGCCGGCCCACCCCGAGGCGGGCGGCGAGGGTGGGGTCGGCGCCGTACAGCAGGTCGCCCACGCACGGGTGCCTGAGCGCGGCCATGTGGACCCGGATCTGGTGGGTCCTGCCGGTCTCCAGCTTGATGTCGAGCAGCGACGCCGCCCGGAACGCCTCGATCGTGTCGTAGTGCGTGACCGAGTCCTTGCCCCCCGCCACCACCGCGAAGCGCCCGTCTCCCGACGGGTGGCGGTCGATCGGGGCGTCCACGGTGCCTCGCAGCGGGTCCATGTGCCCCTGGACGAGCGCGTGGTAGCGCTTGTCGACCGTGCGTTCCTTGAACGCCCGCTTGAGGTGGGAGTAGGCCCGCTCGCTCTTGGCGACGACCATGACGCCGGTGGTGTTGGCGTCGAGCCGGTGCACGATGCCCTGCCGCTCCGCCGCGCCGCTCGTGGAGACCCGGTGGCCGCCGCCGAGCAGGCCGCCGATCACGGTGGGGCCGGTCCAGCCGACGGTCGGGTGCGCCGCCACGCCGATCGGCTTGCTCACCACGACCACGTCGTCGTCCTCGTACAGGATCGTCATGCCCGGCACCGGCTCGGCCACGGGCATCGGCGCGGCGGGCGGCGGCGGGATCGTCACGTCCAGCCAGGCCCCGGCGTGGACGCGGTCGGACTTGGCCGGGACGGCGCCGTCGACCAGCACGTCCCCGGAGGCGATCAGTTCGGCCGCGCGGGTGCGGGAGAAGCCGAAGAGGCGGGCCAGCGCGGCGTCGAGGCGCTCGCCCTCCAGGCCGTCCGGCACGGGCAGGCTGCGCTGGTCACCCATCGGCCCGCTCCCCCGCCGGCTCGCCGGCCTGCGTGTCCGCCTCGCCCTCCGCGTGGGTGTGTTCGCGGCCCTCGACCGGCTCGTCCGTCTGGCGGGTTCCGTCGATCTGGTGGCCGCGCCAGGCGAGGAACACGGCGAGCACGCCGCCGCACACGATGCCCGAGTCGGCGAGGTTGAACACCGGGAACCGGGTGACCGGGAACACCTGGATGAAGTCGACCACATGCCCCTGGAACGGGGCCGGCGAGCGGAAGATGCGGTCGGTCAGGTTGCCGAGCGCGCCACCCAGCAGAAGGCCGAGCGTGATCGCCCACGGCAGGCTGTGCAGCTTCCGCGCCGTACGCACGATCGCGACGACGACGGCCAGGGCGATCACCGTGAACACGATCGTCATGCCGGTGCCGATGCTGAAGGCGGCGCCGGCGTTGCGGATCACGGTCAGCACCAGCGCGCCGGGCACGACGGTGAGGGGCTCCTCGTGCTCCAGGAACTCCACGACAAGGAACTTGCTCACCTGGTCGAGGGCGTACACGACCGCGGCCACGACAACGAGGAGAGCGATCTTCCGCGCGCGGTCGGGCCGCGCCGGCGCACCGCTCAGCGGCGCTCCTCCCGCTGCTTGCACGCTACGCACAGCGTCGCCCTCGGGAATGCCCGAAGACGCTCCTTGCCGATCGGCTTGTGGCACGATTCGCACTCTCCGTAAGTCCCTGCCTCGACGCGGGCGATCGCCCGCTCGTTCTGCGCGAGCAGGTCGCGCGCATTCAGGGTAAGGGCGATCTCACGCTCGCGCTCATACGTCTTGGCCCCGGCGTCCGCCGGATCGTCCCCCGCGCCCTGGCTCACGTCCCCGGACGCGAGTTGCTCCTCCGCCCGGGCGATGTCGGAGCGCAGCTCCTCGATCTCGTGCCGCAGCCGCTCGCGGACCTCGGCGAGCTCCTCGTCGGACCAGACGTCGTCACTGGTGGCGGTTCTCGCCGTGCGCGTCATTGCGGGCCTCCCCCTTCGCCCAGAACCCTTCGGGCCCGGGGCACCCTTCCGGCGGGTGCGATTCGAGCCGGTCCGGGCAGAATAAGTCGCCGATAACAGGTCGGCAACGGAATCGCCGAGGCTTTTACCCCATCCGTAACCGGGTGGCGTATTTGGCCAGCTCCTCCTCGTCGCGCTCTATTTCGATCTTTTTGTTGCGGACGGTGCCACCGGGACCCATGCCCCGAATCCCGAGGCGACGGCCCACGGGACCGCCCTCGATCGTCCTGGACGGCCACCGGGCCCCACCCGCACACCCCCACAACAATCGCGGGGCCCGCCTGTGTTCCTCCCACGTATTCCCGGGACGAGCCGGGTCTCACCCGGAACGTCGGCCGTATATCGGGAAGCCCTTCCGCCCGCGTTGCGTTATCGTCGTAGTCTGCAAGGCGTTGATGGGGACGAGTACCTCCGCATCCGCCCGCTCAGCGACCCGGGGACGGTGTGAGCCCGGGGCGGGCCGCGCAGGGAAGATCACCCCGGAGCCGCCGGAGGAAAGGCCGTCCCGGCCGAGTAGAACCGGCAGCGGAGAGAAAACGAGAGGGCGCCCGGCCATGCCGGTCGTCAAGAAGGGTGGTACCGCGGAGCCGTCCCCGGCTTCGTCCCTTCACGCCATGTCAGCAGCGCTGTCACAGCCACCGCGTGGAGGTCCCGCCCGACGATGTCTTCCCACTATTTCCGCTCACTTCCCGCGCAGGTCGACCTGCCGGCCCTCGAGCACGAGGTCCTCGAACGCTGGCGGGACGGGAAGGTTTTCGAGCGCTCGCTGGAGCAGAACGCCGACGGCCCGTCCTGGGTGTTCTACGAGGGTCCGCCGACCGCCAACGGCATGCCCGGCGTCCACCACGTCGAGGCCCGTGTCTTCAAGGACGTCTTCCCCCGCTACAAGTCGATGCGCGGCTACCACGTGCCCCGCAAGGCCGGCTGGGACTGCCACGGCCTGCCCGTCGAGGTCGCCGTCGAGAAGGAACTCGGCCTGTCCGGCAAGCCCGAGATCGAGTCGTACGGCATCGCCGAGTTCAACGCGCGCTGCCGCGAGTCGGTGCTGCGGCACGTGGACGCGTTCGAGGAGATGACCGAGCGGATGGGCTACTGGGTCGACATGTCCCAGGCCTACCGCACGATGGACCCCCAGTACGTCGAGGCCGTCTGGTGGTCGCTCAAGGTCGTCTGGGACAAGGACCTGCTCTTCCGCGACCACCGGATCACGCCGTACTGTCCCCGCTGCGGCACCGGCCTGTCCGACCACGAGCTCGGCCAGCCCGGCGGCTACGAGACCGTCTCCAGCCCGTCGGTGTACGTGCGGATGCCCGTCGTCTCCGGTCCCCTGGCCGAGATGGGCGCCTCGCTGCTGATCTGGACCACCACCCCCTGGACCCTGGTGTCCAACACCGCGGTCGCCGTGCACCCCGACGTGACGTACGTCGCGGCCCGGCGCGGCGACGAGGTGCTGGTGGTGGCCGAGCCGCTGCTGCGGCGGGTCCTCGGCGAGGACGCCGAGGTGCTGGCCACCTACCAGGGCTCCGAGCTGGAGCACACCGTCTACCGGCGCCCCTTCGACCTGGTGGACATCGAGGGCGCCCACTACGTCGTGCTCGGCACGTACGTCACGGTCGAGGACGGCACCGGCCTGGTCCACCAGGCCCCCGCCTTCGGCGCCGACGACATGACCGTCTGCAAGCGCTACGGCCTGCCGGTGGTGAACCCGATCGGCCCGGACGGGCGCTTCCTGCCGGACGTGCCGTTCGTGGGCGGCCTGTTCTTCAAGGACGCCGACGAGCCGCTGACCGACAACCTCCGCGAGCGCGGCCTGCTGTTCCGCGGCGAGCACTTCGAGCACAGCTACCCGCACTGCTGGCGCTGCCACACCCCGCTGCTCTACTACGCGCTCCCGTCCTGGTACATCAGGACCACCGCGATCAAGGACCGGCTTCTCGCCGAGAACGAGCGCACCAACTGGTTCCCCGAGACGATCAAGCACGGCCGGTACGGCGAGTGGCTGCGCAACAACGTCGACTGGGCGCTGTCGCGGTCCCGCTACTGGGGCACGCCGCTGCCGCTGTGGGTCTGCTCGGAGAACGAGGACCACGTCACCTGTGTCGGCTCGCTGAAGGAGCTGGGCGAGCTGGCGGGCCGCGACCTGACCGGCCTCGACCCGCACCGTCCGTACGTCGACGACGTGACCTTCCCCTGCCCGACGTGTCAGGCGGAGGCCCGGCGCGTGCCCGACGTGATCGACGTCTGGTACGACTCGGGCGCGATGCCGTTCGCGCAGTGGGGCGCGCCGCTGGTCAACAAGGACGTCTTCGACAACTCCTTCCCCGGCCAGTTCATCTGCGAGGCGATCGACCAGACCCGCGGCTGGTTCTACTCGATGATGACCGTCGGCACGCTGGTGTTCGGCCGGTCGTCGTACGAGAACGTGCTCTGCCTCGGCCTGATCCTCGCCGAGGACGGCCGCAAGATGAGCAAGCACCTGGGCAACGTGCTGCAGCCGATGCCGCTCATGGACCAGCACGGCGCCGACCCCCTGCGCTGGTACATGGCCACCTCCGGGTCCCCCTGGGCTCCCCGCAGGATCGGCCACGCGGCACTGGAGGAGATCGTCCGGAAGGTCCTGCTGACCTACTGGAACACCGCGTCGTTCTTCACGCTCTACGCCAACGCCGAGGCGTGGTCCCCCTCGCGGGTGGCCGAGGCCCCGGCGTACGCCGAGCGGCCGCTGATCGACCGGTGGGCGCTGGCGGAGCTGCACCGCACGGTGGCCGACGTCACCGCGTCGATGGAGGAGTTCGACACCGCCAAGGCCGGGCGACGGCTCACCGAGTTCCTGGACGACCTGTCCAACTGGTACGTCCGCCGCTCGCGCCGCCGCTTCTGGTCCGGCGAGGCGTCGGCGTTCGCGACGCTCTACGAGTGCCTGGAGACCGTCACCCGGCTCATGGCCCCGCTCGTGCCGTTCCTCACCGACTACCTGTGGGACGTGCTGCGCGACCAGGACGCCCCGGCCTCCGTGCACCTGGCCACCTGGCCGGAGGTGAACGCCGCGCTGCTCGACCCCGAGCTGTCGGAGCGGATGGCGCTGGTGCGCCGGCTCGTGGAGCTGGGCCGGTCGGCGCGCGCCTCGTCGTCGCTCAAGACCCGCCAGCCGCTCGGCCGGGCCTTGGTCGGCGCCCCCGGCTGGGCCGGTCTCCCCGGCGAGCTGCGCGACCTCATCGCCGACGAGCTCAACGTCCAGCGGCTGGAGGACCTGTCCGGGTTCTCCGCCGACCTGGTGACCTTCACGGTCAAGCCCAACTTCCGCAGCCTCGGCAAGCGGTTCGGCTCGCAGACCAAGCTCGTCGCCGCGGCCGTGGCGGGCGCCGACCCGGCGGAGCTGGCCCGCGCCCTGCGCTCGGGCGGGTCCGCGACGGTCGAGGCCGGGGAGCTGGGCACGGTGAAGCTGGGCGCGGACGACGTGATCGTGACCGAGCAGCCCAAGTCGGGCTGGGCCGTGGAGACCGGCGCGGTGGACACCGGCACCGGCGAGACCGTGGCGCTGGACCTGGCGATCACCGACGAACTGCGCCGGGCCGGCCTGGTCCGCGACGTGATCCGGCTCGTCCAGGAGGCCCGCAAGTCCACCGGCCTGTCCATCACCGACCGCATCGATCTGTGGTGGTCGGCCGAGGGTGAGCTTGCCGAGGCGCTGCGCGAGGGCGGCGACGCCGTCGCCGACGAGGTGCTGGCGGCGAGCCTCACCGAAGGCGCCCCGGACGAGGACCTGCCGATGCACGAGGACGCCGACCTCGGCCTGTCCTTCCGCCTCCGCAAGGCCTGATCTCCTCACTGATGGGGCCGGTCGCCGACCGGCCCCATCAGCGTTTCGCCGGGGACAGCGGCCCGGTGCGCGTCCACGTCGTCAGCAGGCGCACCGCCGCGTCGGCGGCACCGTCGGCAGCGGGGACGAACACGACCAGCCGCTGCCGGGGGTCGCCCGCCGTCACGAAGTTCTCGTAGCAGAACGTGATCGTGCCCAGGGCGGGGTGCCGGAAGCTCTTGGTCCCGGAGGTGCGGACGTCCACCTCGCGGGCGTTCCAGAGCGTGCGGAAGGTCTCGCTGCCGTCGCGGAGCTCACGGACCAGCTCGGCCAGCTCGGCGTCCTCGGGGTACAGCCCCGCGGCCACCCGCAGCTGCCCGGCGGTCGCGGCGGCCACCTCGGCCCACTCGACGTAGAAGTCCCTGCTCCCCGAGTCGAGGAACAGCCGCCTGGCCAGGTTCGCCCGTACGGGCGAGGCGGTGTCGACGGCGAAGAGGCGGACCGCGACCGCGTTGGCGGCGAGGACGTCGAACCGGTCGTCGACGACCATGGCGGGCGTGTGGATCAGGTCCAGCATCCGAGTCAGCTCCGGCCGGACGTCCTGGGGCCGGGCCGCACGCCGGGGACGTTCCCGTACCGCGAGCGTGCGCAGGTGCTCGCGCTCCACGTCGTCGAGGCGGAGCGCCGCGGCGAGGGCGTCGAGCACCTCGGGCGACGGCCGCGCGACCCGCCCCTGCTCCAGCCGCTGGTAGTACTCGACGCTGATCCCGGCGAGCTGCGCGACCTCCTCCCGGCGCAGCCCCCGCACCCGGCGGCGCGGCCCGGCGGCGATCCCCGCGGTCTGGGGCGTGATCCGCCCCCGGCGAGACCGGAGGAAGCCCGCCAGCTCGTGTCGATCTCCCACGACGTCCAGTATGTCGGCTTCTTCGCGGCCCCGGGTGGGCTCAGGGTGGCCCTGCCGGTACCCGTACACGCCGGGCCTGGGCCGCCCGCCCTGCGCGCGGGAGGCTCCCGTCAACGGACCACCGACGAAGAGGAGACCACGATGTGCCACGACATCGACAGCAGACCGCCCGCCGCCCCCGTCGTCACCGGAGGGGTGGCGGAACACGGGCCCCTGGAGATCGGCACCGTCGACGGCAACAGGTTCCGCGCCTACCGGACCGCCCCGGCCGTGCCGAACGGCCGCAACGTGCTGCTGCTTCCCGACGTTCGCGGGCTGCACCCGTTCTACGCGAGCCTGGCGCGGCGGTTCGCCGAGGCGGGCTTCCACACCCTGGTGATGGACTACTACGGGCGCAGCGCCGGCACCGGCGACCGGGACGACTCGTTCGACGGGTACGCCCACCTCGCCTTGCTGCAACCGCTTCATGTCGAAACCGACGCCGCGGCCGCCGCCGCGGCGATCCGCGCCTGGCATCCCGGCCCGCTGTTCAGCGTCGGCTTCTGCCTCGGCGGCGGCTACTCCTGGCGGCTCGGCGCCGCCGGGCTCGGCCTCGCCGGCGCCATCGGCTTCTACGGTCCGCCCCGCTTCCTCGGCGACCGCGCGGCCGAGCCGTCCGCGCCGCTGCTCATGCTGCTCGCCGGGGCCGACGTGGTGACCACTCCGGAGGAGTACGCCACGCTGACCGCCGCCTTCGACCGGACCGGGAAGGAATACGAGGAGCACGTGTACGACGGCGCTCCGCACTCGTTCTTCGACGACTCCTACGACCGGTGGCAGGAGGCCTGCGCCGACGCCTGGCACCGCATCCTCGGCTTCACCGCCCGCCACGGCGGGGAGGCCCCCGCGTGATGGGGCGCTACGAACGCGGCCTCGCCCGCCAGGCCGAGCTCGGCGCCACCCGCATCGAGGCGTACGACGCCCTCGCCGACATCGCCCCGGACCTGTCGCGGCTTGCGGTCGAGTTCGCCTACGGGGACGTCCACGCCCGTCCCGGGCTCGACGCCGCCCGGCGGGAGCTGGTCGTCATCGGCGCGCTGATCACCCTCGGCGGGGTCGAGCCGCAGCTCCGGGCGCACATGGAGACGGCACTCAACGCGGGCCTGCGGCCCCGGGAACTCGTGGAGGCGATCATGCAAGCGCTTCCGTACGCGGGCTTCCCGCGCGTCTTCGGGGCGATGACACTCGCCCGGCAGGTCCTGGACGCCCGCGGGCTGCTCCCCCTCACCACCGGGAACGGCCGGGGCCGGTCCGTGACGCCGGACGCAGAGGGCTTGCGGTAGGCCCTACTGCGCGGGCGCATGAAGCGGAAGCCGCGGGCGCGGAGGCCTGTCTCGCCCGGCGTCACGCCCGGGGTGTCAACGGTCGTTCTGGCAGACCGAGCAGGGGGTGAGGCCGGCCTCGTCGGCCTCGGCCCGTGTCATGGTCTCGATGCCCGACTCGCCCATCCCGCTGATCAGGGGGCACCCGGCCTCGTGGTAGCGCCGTGTGCCGACCATGACCCGCACCCGCGCGTCCCCGTCCGCGGACGGCTCCGCCGCGTCGGCGCCGTCGTCCTCGTCCTCGCCGTCCTGCGTACTGGCGGTGCCGGTCTTCCCGGTGCTCTTCGCAGCGCCCTTTCCGGCGCTCTCGTCGGCGGTGCTCCCGGCGGCGGGCGCCGGGCCGGTGGTGGAGCCGGCCGAGGCCGCGGATCCGGCGCGCCCGGATCCGGGGGTCTCTGCCGGCTCCACCGGCTTTCGGGCCCCCGTGGGCGGGGGCGTGGGGGCGTCCTCAGAGCGGGACGCCGAGTGCGCGTCCCCGGCCCCGGATCCGCTCTGGTCGTCACGGTCCCGCTCGTCGTCCGAGCGGGAGGAGGCGGCCCGCTGCGGCGCGGCCGCGGCCTGGGCCTTGCCCCCAGCAGCGGGTCCGTCGGACTCGCCGTCCTCCGACGACGGAGTTTCCTTCGCCGCCTCGCCGGCGGCGGCCTTCGACAGTGCGGGGTCCCACGGCAGGGGTGCCCCGGGCCTGAACCAGTCGTGCTCCGCGGTGTCGGTCAGCGAGTCGTCCGTCTCGTCGTCCGCCGGACCCGACGCCGATCCCGCAGCCGGCGGAGACCAGGCCGGTGCGGACCATGACGTGGCAGAAGGCCGGGACGGCGCGGAGGAATCGGACGACGATCCCGAAGATGCCGCGGAGGACGAGGCGGAAGGCGAGGACGGCGGAGTGGAGCCCGCGGGCGTGGACGGCGGGGTGGAGGCGGCAGACCGCGGGGTCGTCGTCTCGGCGCCGGACTCCGCCGGCGCGCCCCGGCCGAACCAGTCCACCGGAGCGTGCCCCTCGCCCTCGGTCCCGCCATCGGCCTGCGAGACCGTGTCGCGCGCCGGACCGTCGTGCTCATCGGCCTCGCCGTCGCCGGCTGTCTTCCCGGACGCCTCTTCCACCGTCTCGCGGGGCTCTTCACGCGCTTCGTCGTCGGACGGCTCGGGCAGGCGCGGCCCCGGGACGCCGGGCTGAGGGAACCGCGCGACAGGCGGCTCACGATCAGCGGGCGTGGAACGGGACGGTTCCCTGCCGGTCGTGCCGGAGGTCCCGGCCGAAGGCGTGGTGGTCGTGGGGGCGGCTTCCGCGCGGAGGCCCTCGTCGGGGGCCGCGTCGTCGCGGGCGGTATCGCCACGGGATGGGGCCTCCTCCGGCTCCGCCGTGCGGCTGGAGATCTCGGGGAGACAGGTGGTGCAGGGGGTGAAGCCTTCCTCGCGGGCCTCCTCGTGCGTCAGCTCCTCGGTCTCACGCCCGGCGAGCTGGCGGCAGGTGGCCAGATGGAAGCGCTTGCGCCCGGGGATCACGAGGACGATCGCGTCGGGGGCGAGGCCGCGGCCGGAACCGGCCGGCGGCCGCGTGATCGGTCCCGTCCGCTGGGGCGGCGGGGACGGGAAGGTCTGCGGGGGCAATGCCCCGTGATGTGTGACCGGTGGGGCCGCCAGCATGGGCGTGGCCACCGGATGCGCCGGTGCCCCGGCGAGGGCTCCGCCGTACGCCCCGCTCACGGCACCGACGTGCGCGAGCTGGGGCACGGACGAACCCTGGGGGGTGGGAGCGGTTCCCTCGGCGGCACGCCCACCGGCAGGGAACAGCTCGTGGCGTCTCAGCAGTGCCCCGATCAGCAGGCAGACCGCCGACAGCACGCTGACGACGATCGACCACATCACGAGAGGAGGCGTCCCCAGCACGACGCCCGCGATGAGCAGGACGATTGCGGCGAGGACCAGTGCGGCACTGATGAGGATCACGGGGGGTTCTCCGAGCTATCGGGTCCCTGTGAGGACCCGCCACTTCTTACCGGCGGTCGTTGTGGGGGCCGTCGGGTCCGGGGAAGGCGCCGGAGTGCTGCGAGGGCTCCTGGCCGAACGGGTTGGGGGCGGCGCCCATCTGCGGGGGCGCGGGGGCGACGGCGTGGGCCATGGCCGGGGCGGCACCCACGATCGGGAAGCCTCCGCTGCCCTCACCGGCGACGTTGAGCTCCGCGAGCTGGTTCTCCAGGTACAGCTTGAGGCGGCTGCGGTACTCGCGCTCGAAGCTGCGCAGCTCCTCGACCTTGCGCTCCAGCTCGTCGCGGGTCTGCACGAGGGTGCCCATGGCCTGGCGGTGCCGCTCCTGGGCGTCGCGCTCCAGCGTCTCGGCACGGGCGCGGGCGTCGCCGATGATCTGCTCGGCCTGGCGGCGGGCCTTGCCGAGGATGTCGTCGGCCTCACGCCGGGCGCGGGTCACGGTCTCGTCCGCCTCGCGACGGGCGTCGGCGATCGCCTGGTCGGCCGTCTGCTGGGCGAGGGCGAGCACACGGGCCGCGGTGTCCATGTTGTCCTCGGCGGGCGGCAGACCCATGCCGACGGGAACCGGTTCGGGACGGGCCGGCTCCGGAGGCTTGATCGGCTCCGGCTGGGGGGCCATCATCTCGGGCTTCGGCTCGGCCACGGGAGCGGGCGCCATCTGCATGGAGCCGGGCATGCCCATGCCCCCGGGCACCTTGCCTCTGAGGCACTCGGCCAGCTTCGCGCGGAGTTCCTCGTTCTCCTGGATGAGGCGGTCCAGCTCGGCCTCGACCTCGTCGAGGAACGCGTCGACCTCCTCCTCGTCGTACCCCGGCCTCAGCCGGGTGGTACTGAACTGCTTGTTCCGCACATCAGCGGGCGTCAACGGCATTTGGGTCTCCTTGGCGCGCTTGGAGTCTGTCCGGTCGGACGGTACCCGATCAACGAAGCGCGTTCACGACTTGGATCAAGACCAAAACCACAATGAACAGCACTGTGAAGCTCAGGTCAAAGGCCACCGTACCCAACCTGAGGGGCGGAATGAAACGGCGGAGGAACTTGAGAGGCGGGTCGGTCACTGTGTAAACGACCTCCGCCAGCACCAGGACGACCCCGGTGGGCCGCCAGGCGCGGGCGAACGCCTGCACCGTATCTATGATCATTCTGCCGATCAGCAGAACCAGGAAGAGGGTCAGGGCGATGACCAAGATCTCGCTAATGATCCCCACGGTCGAGCCCCGCCTCCCCTCGGTCCAGCCGTCCCCGGGCCACACGGGCACCGCTAAGCCGGTCACTGTTCATGTATGGAACTCTAGCTCTGGTTGAAGAAGCCGCGTTCCGCGATTCTGGCCTTGTCCTCGGCGGTCACCTCAACGTTGGCGGGGGACAACAGGAACACCTTGTTGGTAACACGTTCGATGCTGCCGTGTAGGCCAAAGACGAGACCTGCCGCGAAATCGACAAGGCGTTTGGCGTCGCTGTCGACCATCTCTGTCAGATTCATGATGACCGGCGTGCCCTCGCGGAAGTGCTCGCCGATCGTCCGCGCCTCGTTGTACGTGCGGGGATGCAGGGTGGTGATGCGCGCCAGATCGGTCGTACGGCGCTCGAGCACGGTTGTGGGAGGACGCGGGGCGGGGACGGCCGTCTCGGTGTCGTCCTCGCGCTCCAAGGGCCCCGAGTGCGCGCCCGAGGGAGCGGCGAAGCCGCGCCGCGGCGACTCGTACTCCTCGTCGCCGTACTCCTCGTCGGTGCCGTACTCTGCCGCGTACCTGTCTTCGTAGCGGTCGTCCTCCACGAGACCGAGGTAGACCGCCATCTTGCGCATCGCGCCGGCCATCGCTCGTCGTCCTCCGCGTTACTGGTGCCTTCAAGGTCCCTTCGGAAGGCCAGGGCGGTAGCCGTACCCCCCTTGGAGCTCACCGCTGATCGACCTCTACCTGAGCGCGGACACCATGGTCCACTTGGGGGACATTACCTGACGAAGGGCTTTCTGCGGCCGAGCAACGCCGTACCGACACGCAGGTGTGTCGCGCCGTTCGCCACAGCCTGGGGGATGTCTCCACTCATTCCGGCCGATATGACATCGGCGGCGGGGTGTTCCTCGCGGACCCGTTCCGCGACGGCCCGCAGCCGGGCGAACGCGGCGGACGGGTCCTCCCCCAGCGGGGCGACCGCCATGACCCCCCGCAGACGAAGCCCCTCCGTCTTCGCGACGAGTCCCGCGAGCGCCGGCACCTCCTGCGGCGCGGCGCCGCCCCGCCCGGCCCCGCCCTCGCCCGGTTCGGCGTCCAGGGCGACCTGGATGAGGCAGTCCACCTCGCGCCCCGCGCGTACGGCCTCGCGGCCGAGCGCGTCCACCAGACGGGGGCGGTCCACCGAGTGGACCATGTGGGCGTAGGAGGCGACCGAGCGGACCTTGTTCGTCTGTAACTGGCCGATGAAATGCCACGTGAGGCCGAGACCGGCGCACTCGGCCGCCTTGGCCGCCGCCTCCTGGTCGCGGTTCTCGCCGACGTGCGACACGCCCAGCTCCGCGAGCAGTCGCACGTCGGAGGCCGGGTAGGTCTTCGTCACCGCGATCAGGGTGATCTCCGACCGCGACCGGCCCGCGGCCCGGCAGGCGTCGCCGATGCGCCGCTCCACCTCGGCCAGGGCCGCGGCCAGCTCCTCGCGCCGGTCACCCACGGACCGCGCCCCCGGCCGTACGGACGTGCAACGTCACTTGAGGAAGTCCGGCACGTCGAGCTCCTCTTCCTGCTCCTCGAACACCACCGGACGCCGGGGGCCGGGCTGAGTGGTCCTGGAGGTGATCGGAGTCGGCGGCTCGGGAGCCGGGCGCGGGATCGACAGCGGCCCGGTGGCGCCCTGGTCGCGCCCGCCGTCCGCCGCCGCGTCGCGCGGGAACGGCGTGACCGGCTCGGCCTGGTGGGCCTCCGGCGGGGACGCCGCCTGCGAGGTCGCCTGCTGGACCGGCTGGCTCACGGGCTGGGACGGCGGCGGCACCGGGTTCGCCGGAAGCGCGTTCACCGAGAACTGGGTCACCGGCGGATTCACGGGCTGCACCTGCGCGGGCGCGGGCTGCGCCACGCCGCTCACCGGACGCACCGGCGGCTGCGCGGGCTCCGCGCGCTGCTCCGGCTTGGCCGGGGCGGGCGCGGGACGGGCCGCGGGTGCGGGCGTCGCAGGACGAGCCTGCTGGGGCCGCGACAGCGGCGCGGCCGCCGGCTTGGCCGGTTCCGGCTCGTCGAACCCGGCCGCGATGACCGTCACCCGCACCTCGTCGCCGAGCGCGTCGTCGATGACCGTGCCGAAGATGATGTTGGCGTCGGGCGCGGCGGCGTTGCTGACCAGCTGGGCCGCCTCGTTGATCTCGAACAGGCCCAGGTCGGAGCCGCCCGCGATGGACAGCAGCACGCCGTGGGCGCCGTCGATGCTCGCCTCCAGCAGCGGGCTGGAGACCGCCATCTCCGCGGCGGCGACCGACCGGTCGTCGCCCCTGGCGTGGCCGATGCCCATGAGGGCCGAGCCCGCGCCAGACATGACCGACTTCACGTCGGCGAAGTCCAGGTTGATCAGACCGGGCGTGGTGATGAGGTCGGTGATGCCCTGCACACCGGACAGCAGCACCTGGTCGGCGGCCTTGAACGCGTCGAGCACGCTCACCTGGCGGTCGGAGATCGACAGCAGCCGGTCGTTCGGAATGACGATCAGCGTGTCGACCTCCTCGCGGAGGGTCTCGATGCCGGCCTCGGCCTGCATGGCCCGGCGCTTGCCCTCGAAGCTGAAGGGCCGGGTGACCACGCCGATCGTCAGCGCGCCGAGCGAGCGGGCGATGCTGGCCACGACCGGCGCGCCGCCGGTTCCGGTGCCGCCGCCCTCGCCCGCGGTCACGAAGACCATGTCGGCGCCCTTGATGACCTCTTCGATCTCCTCCCGGTGGTCCTCGGCGGCCTTGCGGCCCACCTCCGGGTTGGCGCCCGCGCCGAGACCCCGCGTGAGCTCGCGCCCCACGTCGAGCTTCACGTCGGCGTCACTCATCAGCAGCGCCTGGGCGTCAGTGTTTATGGCGATGAACTCGACGCCCTTGAGTCCCTCCTCGATCATCCGGTTGACGGCGTTCACTCCGCCGCCGCCGATGCCGACGACCTTGATGACCGCGAGGTAGTTCTGCGGTGCTGCCACGACGAGGGGCCTTTCCGCTCGTTTGCGTTTCATGCGGGCAGGGCCCGCCGTCTTCTGAACTCTCACCCTCAAGTTGAGATTTAGAGTTATGTCAACCTGAGGATTGATACGGACAGTAGGGTTGTGGATCCCCCAGGGTCAACTAACCGCGCCGCAAGGCCGTCCGGCGTGTCGCGCGCTGTCCTTTTCGCACGATGCCCCGCTGAAAGCCGGTCCCGGACCGTGGGTAAACGGCCCGTGAGATTTCTCACTTGACCGTCACCACCTGCGGCGAGCTGACATCGTAGCTGGTTCCCGGCTTGGCGAGGGCGGCGAGCAGGACACGTCCCTTCTGCGCCGAGCGTCCCGCGTCTCCCCACAGGACCGTGCGGCCGTCCGCGAGTTTGAGCGTGATCGACCGGGGCGTGGGGACGCGCAGCTCCCGCAGGCGCTGCAGGACGCTGTCCGGCAGTGCCCGGAGCACGGTGAGCCCGGCCCTGGTGGCGGGGTCGTCCACGGCGGCCCGCTGGACGCGCAGCACCGGCAGCCGGGGTGGGGCCACGGTCACCTGCTGCAGGACGACGCCGTACCGGTCGACGACCGCGGTCGTCCCGCCCATGGGCACGGCGGCGGCGGGGACGCGCTCGACCACGCTGACGCGCAGCGTTCCCGGCCAGCCGCGGTCGACCGTGGCCGACTCGACCGCGCGCATCGCCCGCAGCCGCTGTTCGACCCCGGCGAGGTCGACGGTGGCGAGCGGAGTGCCGGTGCGCACCGCGACGGCCTGCCGCAGCTGCTCGGCGGGGATCCGGTTGTTGCCGGTGATCTCGACGTCCCGCACGCCGAGGACGGGCGAGAAGAACACGACCCACGTGGCGACGCCCACCACCCCGCCGGTCAGCAGGGTGGCGAGCGCCGAACGCCGGACGGCCCGCCTCACCGGTCCCCCACGCTCCCGATCGGGGCGCGGGTCACGGCGCGCATCACGGCGCCCATCACCGGGCGGACAGCTCCGCGACGATCTTCGGGCCGAGCTCCGTCACGTCTCCCGCACCCATGGTCAGCACGATGTCCCCGGGGCGGGCCCGGCCGGCGACGAGCTCCGGCACCGCCCGCCGGTCGGGCGCGTAGACGACCTGCTCGGCGGGAAGCGGGATCTTCCCCGCGACCAGCGCGCCGGAGACCCCGGGCTCGGGATCCTCGCGCGCGCCGTACACGTCCAGCACGATCACCTCGTCGGCGAGGCCGAGCGCCGCGCCGAACTCGTCGGCGAAGAACCGGGTGCGCGAGTACAGGTGCGGCTGGAAGACCGCGATGACCCGGCCGTCGCCGGTCACGACGTCGCGGGCGGCGCGCAGATCGGCGGTCAGCTCGGTCGGGTGGTGGGCGTAGCTGTCGAAGACCGTCACACCCGCGGCCTCGCCCTTGGACTCGAACCGCCGCTTGGCCCCGGTGAAGGCGGCCAGGCCCTCCTTGACGTCGTCGAAGCGCAGGCCGAGGTGGAGCGCCACGGCGATCACCGCGGTGGCGTTGACCGCGTTGTGCCGGCCCGGCACGGCGAGGCGCACCTCACCGCGTCCCGGACCTCCGGGCACGTCGGGGCCGAGCTCCACGCCGAACTCCACGCCGAGGCCGCGCGGCGCCACGTCGGTCGTGCGCAGGTCGGCGCCGGCGCTCTCGCCGTACGTGACGACGGTGAGGCCGCGCTCGCGGGCGAGGGGCACGAGGGCGGCGGCGCCGGGATCGTCGGCGCAGACCACGAGCAGCGACCCGATCCGCTCGACGAAGCGGGCGAAGCTGTCGTGGACGGCCTGGGGGTCGCCGTAGTTGTCGAGGTGGTCGGCCTCGACGTTGGTGACCACGGCGACGCGCGGCGCGAGCATGAGGAACGAGCCGTCGCTCTCGTCGGCCTCGGCGACGAACACCTCGCCCGCGCCGTCGTCGGCGCCGAGCCCGGTCGTCACGAGCTGCCCGCCGACGCAGTACGACGGGTCCTCGCCGCACTTCTGCAAGGCCACGGTCAGCATCGAGGTGGTCGTGGTCTTGCCGTGCGTGCCGGCGACGGCGATGCCGGTGCGGCCGGTCATGACCGAGGCCAGGGCGGCGGCACGCGGGATCACCCGCAGGTTCTGCCGCAGCGCCTCCCCCAGCTCGGGGTTGGAGTCGCGGATGGCGGTGGACACCACGACCGTGTCCACGTCCTTGATGTGGGAGGCGGCGTGGCCGACGTGGATGACGGCGCCCAGCTCGCGCAGCTCGCCCAGCAGCTCGGAGGGCCGCGCGTCGCTGCCCGACACCGGCACGCCCCGCTTGAGCAGGATCCGGGCGATGCCGGACATGCCTGCGCCGCCGATGCCGATGAAGTGCACCCGCCCCAGGTCGGCCGCCGGGACGGGATCCACGAGCTTGACGAGACTCATCGGTGAGCGATCTCCAGCACCTTGCGGGCGAGCGCCATGTCGGCGTCCTTGCGGCCCATCCGAGATGCGGCCTCGGACATCGCGACCACGCGCTCGGGGTCGTTCAGGATCGGCAGCAGCGTCTGGACGATCCAGGCGGCCGACAGGTTCGCGTCGTCGACCATCAGCCCGCCCCCGGCCCGCACGATGGGCTCGGCGTTGAGGCGCTGCTCGCCGTTGCCGTGCGGCAGCGGCACGAACGCCGCGGGCAGCCCCACGGCGGTGAGTTCGGCGCAGGTCATGGCGCCCGCGCGGGACAGCACGAGGTCGGCGGCGGCGTAGGCGAGGTCCATCCGGTCGACGTACGGCAGGATGACGTACTGCGGGTCGCCCGGCGGAGGCTCCACCTCGACGGTGTTCTTGGGCCCGATCACGTGCAGCACCTGGACGCCCGCCGCCCGCAGGTAGGGCGCGGCCTCCAGCGCCGCCTGGTTGACCGAGCGGGCGCCCTGGGAGCCGCCGAACACGAGCAGCGTCACCCGGTCGGACTCCAGCCCGAAGTACGACCGCGCCTTGTCGCCCATCGACAGGCGGTCCATCATGCTGATCTCACGGCGCAGCGGGATGCCGATGTACTCGGCGTTCGGGAGCACGGCGTCCGGGTGGCCGGTGAAGACGTGCTCGGTGAGGCGGGCGCCGAGCCGGTTGGCGAGACCCGGCCGGGGGTTGGCCTCGTGGACCACGATCGGCACGCCGCGCCGCCGGGCGCCGAGGTAGCCGGGCGTGGCGACGTACCCGCCGAAGCCGACCAGGACGTCCGCGCCGACCTTGTCGAGGATGCCCGCGGCGCTGCCGATGGCCCCCGCGAGGCGGCCGGGCACGGTGAGGAGCTTGGGGCTGAGCGAGCGGGGCAACGGCACGGCGGGGACGAGTTCGAGCTCGTAGCCCCGGGCGGGCACCAGGCGGGTCTCCAGGCCGCGCTCGGTGCCGAGGCAGGTGATGCCGATCCTCGGGTCGAGCCGGCGAAGCGCGTCGGCCAGCGCGAGCGCCGGCTCGATATGGCCGGCCGTCCCGCCGCCGGCGAGGACCACCCTCATGTCACTCCCTGTCTTCGCGAATGTTCTCACGGACGTCGCCGCGAATGTTCTCGCGGACGTCTTCCCGGATTTTCTCGCGAATGCTCCCGCGTGCGTTCCCTGTCGTTCCTCTTCGTGCCGTCGGCGGCCGTGCCGCCTGCTGACGGGCCGGTGCCCGCGAGGCCGCGGGCCGCCGCCCGGCGCGGCCGTTCAGGCCAAGCCAGCTTAGAGCCCGCGCGGCCGGTCCCGGGCCACGGGCGGCCAGCGCCTCGGCCGCTCCGGGCTCCTGCTTGGCGTACGACACCAGCATGCCGAGCGCGGCGAGCGTCGGCAGCAGCGCCGATCCGCCGTACGACACCAGCGGCAGTGGGATGCCGGTGACCGGGAAGACCCCGATGACCGCGCCGATGTTGACGACGGCCTGCCCGGCGATCCAGGCGGTGACGGCGGCGGCCGACAGCCGGACGAAGGGGTCCTTCGTCCTGATGGCGATGCGCAGCCCGGCGTACCCGAGCAGGCCGAACAGCGCGACCACCACGAGCGTCCCCATCAGCCCGAGCTCCTCGCCCAGGATGGAGAAGATGAAGTCGCTCTCCGCGTGCGGAACGTAGTTCCACTTCTGCCGGCCCGCGCCGAGCCCGAGGCCGAACCATCCGCCCGAGCCGATGGCCATCAGTCCCTGGGCGGACTGGAACCCCTCGTTCTGCGCGGTCTCCCACACGTGCATGAAGCCGGTGAGGCGGCCAAGCCGGTACGGCTCGACGACGATCATAGTGGCGGTCGCCAGCACGAGCAGCGCGAGGATCCCCCCGAACAGCCGCACCGGCGCGCCGACCACCCACAGCAGCGCCAGGAAGATCATCATGAGCACGAGCGTCGTGCCGAGGTCGCGCCCCAGCATGACCAGGACGGCCAGCAGGGCCACACCCGGCATCAGCGGGATCAGCAGCTGACGCCACTCGATGCGGCCGGAGCGCGCCCGCGTCGCGAGCAGGTCGGCTCCCCACAGCACCAGGGCCAGCTTCGCCGGCTCCGACGGCTGGACCGAGAACGGGCCGATGACGATCCACCGCTGGGCGCCCAGCAGCTCCTGGCCGAGGAAGATGACCATCAACAGGCCGAGGATCGACAGGCCCATCAGCGGATAGCCCGCCAGACGGAAGAACCGCTGTGGCAACCGGGCGCAGACCCACATCAGGGGAAGCCCGATCGCCACCGACGTGACCTGCTTGAGGAACCAGTAGAACGGGTCGCCGGTCCGCTGCAGCGCCTCGATGCTCGACGCGGACAGCACCATCATCAGCCCGAGCGCCAGCAGCAGCGCGCTGCACCCGAGCACCAGGTGGTAGGACGTCAGCGGGCGGGCGAGCAGCTCGCGCAGGGCGGCGAGCTGGGCGGCGGCCCAGCCGACGGGCTCGGGCCCCTGGCGTTCCGCCTTCCGGGCGGTGGCGGCGCCGGCGGGGCCGGTCGCGGGGCCCGTCACCGGGCCGCCAGCCGCCGCACGGCTCGGGCGAAGGCCTCCCCACGCGCTCCGTAACTCGCGAACATGTCCAGTGACGCCCCGGCGGGGGCGAGCAGCACGGTGTCACCCGGGGTGGCGAGCCGGGCGGCTTCGGTGACGACACGGTCCATGACCCCAGTGTCTTGCCCCGGCACGTCCACCACGGGGACATTCGCGGCGTGTCGCGCCAATGCGCGGCGGATCACATCCCGGTCGGTCCCCAGCAGCACCGCGCCGCGCAGCCGGGGCGCGGCCTGCCGCACGAGGTCGTCGATGTCGGCGCCCTTGAGCTGGCCGCCCGCGATCCACACGACCGACTCGTAGGCGGCCAGCGACGCGGCGGCCGCGTGCGGGTTGGTGGCCTTGGAGTCGTCCACGTAGTCGACCTCGCCGACCCGGGCCACGTGGGCGATCCGGTGCGGGTCGGGCGTGAACTCCCGCAGGCCGCGCCGCACGGCCTCGGGCGGCACGCCGTACGCGCGGGCCAGGGCGGCGGCGGCGAGCGCGTTGGCGACGTTGTGCGGCGCGAACGGCCGCACGTCGGCGAGGCAGCACAGCTCCTCCGCCGAGGTGGCCGGGTCGGCCACGAAGGCCCGGTCGACCAGCAGGTCCTCCACGACCCCCAGCTGCCCCGGCCGGGGCACGGCGAGCGTGAAGCCCACCCGTGAGGCGTACGGCTCGGCCAGGCGGGACGACGACGCGTCGTCGGCGTTGTAGACCACCGTCCCCGCGCCCGCGAAGATACGCGCCTTGGCCGCGGCGTACTCCTCCATGGAGCCGTGCCAGTCGATGTGGTCGGGCGCCACGTTGAGCACGGCCCCCGCGAGCGGGGCCAGGGTCGAGGACCAGTGGAGCTGGAAGCTCGACAACTCCACGGCCAGCACGTCGTACGGCCCGTCGACGGCCTCGACGATGGGGACGCCGACGTTGCCCACGGCCACGGCCTTGTGCCCGGCCGCGGACAGCATGGACGTGAGCATGCGGACGGCGGTGGTCTTGCCGTTGGTGCCGGTCAGCGCCAGCCAGGGGGCGGCGGGCTCCTGCCGCAGCCGCCAGGCCAGCTCCACCTCCCCGATGACCTCGACGCCCGCGTCCGCGGCGGCGACGAGCAGGGGGTGGGTGGGCCGCCAGCCCGGCGAGGTGACCAGGAGCGAGGTCCCGGCGGGCAGGGCATGCTCGCCGAAGCGCACCTCCACGCCCAGCTCGGCCAGCTCGGCGGCCGTCGCGCGCTGCCGCTCGCCGTCCGCGGACTCCAGCACGGTCACGCGCTCGCCGCGCGCCGCCAGGGCCCGCGCCGCGGCGGCGCCGGACACGCCGAGGCCGGCGACGACGACGACGTTCACTGTTTCGGCATCCATTCGAGGTAGAACAGCCCGAGACCGGCGGCGACGCACAGGGCGGCGATCAGCCAGAAGCGCACCACGATCGTCGTCTCGGCCCAGCCCGACAGCTCGAAGTGGTGCTGGAGCGGCGCCATCCTGAAGACGCGTCTGCGGGTCAGCTTGAAGGACCCGACCTGGATGATCACGGACATCGTGATGATCGCGAAAAGGCCGCCCAGGATGACGAGCAGGAGCTGGGTCCTGGTGGTGAAGGCCAGGCCGGCGATCACGCCGCCGAGGGCCAGCGAGCCGGTGTCACCCATGAAGATCTTGGCGGGCGGGGCGTTCCACCACAGGAAGCCCAGGCAGGCGCCCAGCACCGCGGCCGCGACAACCGCCAGGTCGAGCGGATCCCGCACCCAGTAGCAGTTGGGGCCGAAGCCGACCGTCGTGCAGCTGTTGCGCAACTGCCAGTTGCCGATCAGCACGTACGCCGCGAGGACCAGGCAGGTGGCGCCGGAGGCCAGGCCGTCGAGGCCGTCGGTCAGGTTCACCGCGTTCGAGAAGCCCACGATGAAGAACACGACCCAGATCATGAACCCGATGAGCCCGATGGACGGCCCGATGTCCCGCAGGAACGACACGTGCGTGTCGGCCGGGGTGACGGCGTAGGCGTTGGGGAACCGCAGGACCAGCACCGCGAAGATCGCGCCGATGAGGAGCTGCCCGCCCGCCTTGGCGCCGCTGCGCAGGCCCAGGCTGCGCTGCTTGTAGATCTTGATGAAGTCGTCGAGGAAGCCGACCGCGCCGAGGCCCGTCATCAGGAACAGCACCAGCAGTCCCGACGCCGTCGGGGGGTCGGTGACCGCGGAGAAGACGGTCACCCCGTGCGCCACGAAGTAGCCGATCAGCGACGCGATGACGATCACCGTGCCGCCCATCGTGGGAGTGCCCTTCTTGTCGTAATGTCCCGACGGGCCCTCCTCCCGGATGTTCTGGCCATAACCCCTGCGGGCGAACAGCCGGATGGCCAGCGGCGTGCCGACCATGGACAGCATCAGCGAGATCGCCCCCGCGATGAGGATGTTCCTCACCGGGCGTCACCTCCGAGGATCGCCTCGGCGACCCGCTCGAGCGCGGCCGCACGCGGCCCCTTCACCAGCACCACGTCGCCCGGCGCGAGCCGGTCCGACAACTCCCGCACCGCCGCCGCGGCGTCCGGGACGTGGATCGCGCCGGGCGCGCCCCGGAGAACCGGCTCGGCGTCCTCCCCCACGACGACGACGGCCTCCAGGCCCGCGCCCGCGGCCAGCCGCCCGAGGTCCTCGTTGAGCGCCGGGCCGTCCTCGCCGAGTTCGCGCAGCGCGGCGATCACCGCGAACCGCCGCCGTCCCTCACCGATCACCGCGAGGCTGCCGAAGGCGGCCCGCATGGAGTCGGGGTTGGCGTTGTAGGCGTCGTTGATCACGGTCACGCCGTCGGGCCGTTCGCCGACCTCCATGCGCCAGCGGCTGCGCGGCTCGGCCGCCGACAGCTCCTCGGCGATGCCGGCCACCGGCAGTCCCAGCTCGTGCGCGGCCGCCGCCGCGGCCAGGGCGTTCTCCACCGCGTGCGCGCCGTACAGGCGCAGCCGGACCGGGGCGGCGCCGGACGGCGTGCGCAGCGTGAACGAGGCCCGGCCGGCCGCGTCGAGCGTCTCGTCCTCCGCCCGCACGTGCGCCTCAGGCGAGCGTCCGAAGTAGGTCACCCGCGCGCGCGTACGGCCGGCCATCGCGCACACCAGCGGGTCGTCGGCGTTGAGCACGGCGACCCCGTCGGCGGGCAGCGCCTCGACGAGCTCGCCCTTGGCCTGTGCGATCGCCTCCTTGCCGCCGAACACCCCGAGGTGGGCGGTGCCGACGTTGAGCACCACACCGATGCGGGGCGGGGCGATCCCCGCGAGGTAGGCGATGTGGCCGATGTTGCGCGCGCTCAGCTCCAGGACCAGGAAGCGCGTGGTCTCGTCGGCCTTGAGGACGGTCAGCGGGTGGCCGATCTCGTTGTTGAACGAGCCGACGGGGGCGACCGTGGGGCCGAGCCGGGCGGTGAGACCGGCCAGCAGGTCCTTGGTCGTGGTCTTGCCCGCGGAGCCGGTCACCCCGGCCACGGTCGCGCCGGGCAGCTCCGACAGCACGGCGGTGGCGAGCGAGGCCAGGGCCGCGAGCGGGTCGCCCACGATCACGGCCGGCGCGTCGACGGGCCGGGTGGCGAGGACGGCGACGGCGCCGGCGTCGCGGGCCTGCCGGGCGAAGTCGTGCCCGTCGGCCCGCTCCCCCTTGATCGCCACGAACAGCGAGCCCGGTCCGGCCGCCCGTGAATCGATCACGACGGGCCCCCGGACCACGGCCGCGGGGTCGGCCGCCTCGTTGAGCGCTCCGGACGTGATCTCGGCGACCCGGGCCAGCGGCAACGGGATCATGGTGTCTTTCCTGCTCTCTTTCGCGTCGCTAACTCGGCCGCCAGGGCACGGCCCGGCCTCGGCTCACGCATCGGCGGCCTCTCGCGCCGCCCGCCGTGCCCCGCTCCGCTCGGCGACGGCCGCGGCGGCCACCTCACGGTCGTCGAAGGGAATGACCTCGCCCCCGACATACTGCCCCTGCTCGTGCCCCTTGCCGGCCACAACTACCACATCTCCGGGCACCGCACCGCCGATCGCCAGACGGATGGCGGCCGCCCTGTCCGGCTCCACGACCACGTGGGCCCGCTCCTCGATAGGTACCCGCAGCGCGCCCTCCAGCATCGCGGCGAGGATCGCGAGCGGGTCCTCCGTCCGAGGATTGTCGCTGGTGAACACGGCGAGGTCGGCGAGGCGGACGGCGGCCTCGCCCATCATCGGGCGCTTGCCGCGGTCGCGGTCGCCGCCGCAGCCCAGCACGATCACCAGGCGGCCTCCCGGCCCGTCGTCCAGCACGGCGCGCAGCGAGCGCAGGACCGACTCCACCGCGCCCGGCTTGTGCGCGTAGTCCACGATCACCTGGACGTCGTCCGCGCCCGGCACCCGCTCCATCCGACCCGGTACGCCGCCGAACTCGCCGACGCCGGTCACCGCGGCCTGCAGCGGGACCCCGGCCTCCACCAGCGCCACCAGCGCGCCGAGCGTGTTGGCCACGTTGAACGGGCCGGGCAGGGCCACCGACACATCGGCCTCGACCCCGCCGGGGCCGACCAGGCGGAACGTGCTGCCCGCGGAGCCGAGGCGCACGTCCTCGGCGCGCCAGTCGGCCTCCGGCGCCCCGGTGGCGGAGAACGTGGTGATCGGGATCTTGGCCGTCGCGGCCAGCTCCCGTCCGTGGGCGTCGTCGACGTTCACCACGCCCGCCCGGCTGAACTCGGGGGTGAACAGCCGCGCCTTGGCCGCGAAGTAGTCGTCCAGGTCGCGGTGGAAGTCCAGGTGGTCCTGCGAGAGGTTGGTGAAGATCGACACGTCGTAGAACAGGCCGTCCACGCGGCCGAGGGCCAGGGCGTGGCTGGAGACCTCCATGGCCGCCGCGCTCACGCCCCGCTCGCGCATCAGCGCGAACAGCCCCTGCAGGTCGGTCGCCTCGGGGGTGGTGAGCTCGGGGACGAACCGCACGTCGCCCGCGCGGATCTCCACGCCGCCGACCAGGCCGGTGCGGTGGCCCGCCGCCCGCAGGCCCGCCTCCAGCAGGAACGTCGAGGTGGACTTGCCGCTGGTGCCGGTGACGCCGATGAGCGTGATGCCGGCCGCGGGCTTGCCGTACACCCAGGCGGCGACCTGCCCGAGCACCGCCCTCGGATCGGGCACGACGAGCACCGGCAACCCGGTGGCGACAGCCCGGTCGCGGCCGTCGGCGTCGGTCAGGATCGCCGTCGCGCCCGACGCCAGAGCGTCGGCGGCGAACTCCGCGCCGTGCCGGGCCTTCCCGGGCGCGGCCACGTACAGGTCGCCGCGCCGCACCCGGCGCGAGTCGAGGGTGATGCCGGTGACCGTGCCGCGCACCGCCCGCGCTCCTGGGGACGGGACGGCCGACGACGTGCCGAGCAGGGACGCCAGGGCGGACAGCGGACGGGCCTGGGCGGCCTCTGGACGCATGGACGACGGGGAACGCACGGCGAGAGCGTACCCCTCTCCGTCGCCCGTCCCGGCCACTCCGGCTCCGGTCACGCCGCCGTCACTCCGACGGGCGAAGGACCATCGCGGGCGCCTTCGTGCCGGTCGGCGGGATCTTCCTGTTCTTCAACGCGAAAGTCATGACGTCCTTGAACACCGGGGCGGCGACGGAGCCGCCGTAGTGGTCCTTCTTCGGGTCCTGGATGACCGCCAGGGCCATCAGCCGGGGCTGGTCCGCGGGGGTGAAACCGACGAACGTGGCGGTGTACCCGCAGTATCCCGCGCACTTCTCGTCGTACCGCATGGCGGTGCCGGTCTTGCCCGCGACACGGTAGCCCTCGATGGAGGCCTCCTCTCCAGTGCCCTCGTGGCCCACCACGGCCTCCAGCATGAGCGCGATCTTGTTTGCGGTGGTCTGGCTGATCACCCGGGTGCCCTTGGCCGGGGGGCTGGGGACGAACGCGCCGTGCGCGTCGGTGGTGCCCGCCACGATCGAGGGGGTCATCCGCACTCCGCCGTTGGCGATCGTCTGGTAGACGCTGGCCATCTGCAGCGCGGTGACCGAGATGCCCTGGCCGTAGGCGATCGTACAGCGCTGACTGCCCGACCACGTCTGCCACTGGGGCAGCAGGCCGGCCTGCTCGCCGGGGACCCCGGATCCGCTGCGCGCGCCGAATCCGAAGGACCGGAACATGTCGTACAGCCGCTGGCTGGGGATCTTCTCCGATACCATGATCGTGCCCACGTTGCTCGACTCGGCGAGGATCCCGGTGAACGTCAGCGGCTCCGGCTTGTGCGGGTGGGCGTCCTTGAGCTGCTGGTCGGCGCACTGGATATGGTCGGGCACGCGGAAGACGGTCTCGGGGGTGACCGCGCCCGCCTCCATCGCCGCCGCGGCCGTGATCACCTTGTTGGTGCTGCCTGGCTCGAACACCTCCGACACGGCCCGGTTGGTGCGCTCATCCGCCGGGGCCGACTGCCAGTCGTTGAGGTCGGCCTGGGGCGCGTTCGCCATGGCGAGGATCTGCCCGGTCCGCACGTCCATGACGATCACGCTGCCGCTGCGGGCCCGGCTCTCGCGGACCTGCCGGTCGAGCGCCTGCTCCGCGGCCCACTGGAGGTCCCTGTCGATGGTCAGGCGGACGTCCCGGCCCGGCACCGGCGCCTCGCGCTGGCTGCGCGTCATGGGGATGCGCTGCCGGTTCGCGCCGAGCTCGACGCTCTGCTTGCCGTCCTTGCCCGCCAGGATGTCGTCGTACGCGCTCTCCAGGCCCTCCAGGCCCCTGCCGTCGACGCCGACGAAGCCGAGCAGGCCGCCCGCGAGCGAGCCTCCGGGATAGAGGCGGCGGTAGGTCTCCTTCGCGCCCACGCCCTTGAGCTCGAAGCCCATGATGCGCTTGGCCCGCGGCGGCTCGACGTCGCGGGCGAGCGGGATGTACCGCTGGGTGGTCTTGGCCAGCGCGGCCGCGATCTCCTCCTTGGGCTTGTTCAGCTCCCGCGCCAGCGTGGTGGCGACCAGGTCGCGTTTGGCCGGGTCGACGTCCTTGGGGTCGACGTAGATCTCCCTGGCCTCGACCGTCACGGCGAGGTCGTGGCCTCCGGCGTCGGTGATCGAGCCGCGCTTCGCCGGCAGGGTCTCGGGTCGCACGCGCTGCTCGGCGGCCCTCGCCTGCAGCACCTTGGAGTCGAACCCCTGGAGCTGGACCAACCGGCCGGCGAACAGCGACAGCACGATCGCCATCACCACCAGCGCCGCCCGCAGCCGCCGGGCGGGGTTGCCCAGCCGGAGCACGGCGGGCGGACGCGGCGGGCCCGGCGGGCCCGGCGGGCCCGAGAAACGCTGCGAGCCCGGCAACCACTGCGGGCCGGAGGGGCGCTGCGGGCCCGAGGAACGCTGAGGACCGGAGGGGCGCTGCGAGCCGGCAGGGCGCGGCGGGGCGCCGCCGGCGCGGGAACGGCCCCCGCCGGTGCCGCCTGTCCCGCCGGGTGCTCCCTGCGTGGACGGCCTCGGCGTGGAGGGCCGTGGCGCGCCGGACCTGCCCGGAGCGCCTCCCGTCGGGGGAACACCGTCTCCGGTCGTTCCCGATGTCCCCGGGACGCCGGGTCTGCCGGAAACGCCGGGCTTTCCGGGAGCGCCTGACTTTCCGGGGGACTTTCCCGAAGCGCCGGGTTTTCCGGAGACATCTGGCTTTCCGGAGACGCCGGGCCTTCCCGAGGAGCCGGGCCTTCCTGGGGCGCCGGACTTTCCTGAGACACCGGGCTTTCCGGAGACGCCGGGCCTTCCCGAGGAGCCGGACTTTCCGGAAGCGCCGGGACGCGGATCGCCGGCGGCCGCGGCGCGTGGGCGGCCGGGGGCGCCGGACGCGCCTCCTCGCCCGCCATGACCCGGCACGCCGCTGCGCGGCCCGCCGGTGCGCCGGCCGGGCGACTCGCCGCCACGGCCGTTCCTGATGTCGTCGCGCCCGCCCGTGGCGTCGCGAGCACCGTCCGCCCGGCCGCCGCCCCGGCCGCCGCCCTGGCCGCCTCCGCCTTCCGGAGCTCCTCCGGTCCGGCCGCGCCGGGACGGGCCGCCCGTCGCGTCGTCGCGTCCGGGGTCGGCAGGACGACCGGGACGGCCCGGCCTCGGCGGCCCGTCCTGGCGGGACGGCCGCCCCGGGGAGCCCGGGCTCCTCCTGTCACCGCCCGGGCCCTGGCCACCGCCTCGCCCGTTGGGACCCCCGCGGCCGGGACCCGGGTTCCGGCCGCTGTCTCTCACCGGTCCGTGCCCTCCTTCTGGGCCTGCTCCTGCGTCGCCGCGCCGCCTCCCGCGTCGATGAACTTCGGCGGGGACGCGTCGGGTTCGAGTCCCTGCGCCGCGGCCTGCTCCTTCACCGCGTTCGGCTGCGTCCACTGGCGGAGCTGGTTCTCCTGCTCCGCGGCCTGCTCGTGCAGCTCGTCGATGCTCGACTGCAGGTCGCTCAGCCTGAACGAGTCCTGCGAGAGGACCACGTTCAGCAGCAGGAGGGTCACCAGGCCACCGCACATGAGGCCCACGACGAGCAGCACGAAGGGCGCACGCGGCGGCCGCCGGAACGCCCGCCGCGCCATTGTGGCACGCGCGGTCGCCGCCGGCCGGGTTTCCGAACCACCGCGCCGGACGCGCCGCGGAGCGGGCGCGACCTCGGTGAGGCCGCGGGCCTCACGGGACGGCGCGGGACGGGTGGCCGTGCGCGATGTGGGCGTGCGGGACGCGGCCGTACGCGATGCGGCCGTGCCGGAAGTGGCGGGGGCGGCCGTACGCGCCCGGGAGCCGTCGCGATTCGGGGCCGCGACGGATCCCGCGGACGCCGCCGCGCCGCCGCGGGGGGCCGGGACCGCCTCACGCGCTCGGGCGTCGCCTGTCGTGGGCGCGCCGGGACGGACGCGGCGCTTGTCCGGAGCGGCGACGGCCTCGTCCGCCGTCGCGGCGGTCCGGCCCGGCGTGCGGCCGGGCACGCGGGGCGGCGCGGCCGTGCGCCCGGCCGTCCTCCTGCTCTCCTGCTCTGTCCTCATCCCTCGCGGATCCTCTCTGCCGCCCGCAAGCGGGCCGAGGCCGCCCGCGGATTGCGGGCCACCTCCTCGTCGTCCGGGAGCTCCGCTCCCCTCGTCAGAAGGCGGAACCGGGGCTGGTGAGCCTCCAGGGGGACCGGCAGCCCGGGGGGGCTGGTGTCCCTGGTTCGCGCCACGAGAACCTGCTTGGTGAGCCGGTCCTCAAGGGAGTGGTAGGCGAGCACGACCACGCGCCCGCCCAGCGTCAGCGCGCCGAGCGCGGCGGGGAGCGCGTGCTCGAGCGCCGACAGCTCTCCGTTCACCTCGATGCGCAGCGCCTGGAACGTTCTCTTGGCCGGGTTGCCTCCGGTCCGCCTCGTGGCGGCGGGTATCGCCGCGCGGACCAGATCGGCAAGCCGTTTCGTGCTGATGATGGGGTCCTTGGCGCGCTCCTTCACGATGAGGTTCGCGACGCGTGCCGCGAAGCGCTCCTCGCCGTAGTCGCGCAGGATGCGGGTGAGGTCCGCGGCGGAGTAGGTGTTCACCACAACCTCGGCGGTGAGCTCCTGCTCGCGGTCCATCCGCATGTCGAGGGGGGCGTCGTAGGAATAGGCGAAACCGCGCTCGGCCTCGTCGAGCTGAGGGGAGGACACGCCGAGGTCGAACAGCGCGGCGTTCACGCGGGGCCGTCCGGCGTCACGGAGCACGTCGGCAAGTTCGTCGGAGACGGCGCGCACGAGGGTGATCCGGTCCGCGTACGGCGCGAGCCTGGCGGTGGAGCGCTCGATGGCGGTGGGGTCGCGGTCGATGCCGACGAGGTGGAGGGAGGGGTGGGCGGCCAGAAGCGCCTCGGCGTGGCCGCCGAGACCGAGGTTGGCGTCCACGGCCACCGGGTCCGGTCCGGACAACGCCGGAGCGAGCAACTCCAGCACGCGATCGAGCATGACCGGAACGTGACCACCCGGCTGACCGGGCTCTTGCGACAACGCTTCCAACCCCCATTTACGCCGCAGTACTCGCGGATTCGCGGCTGTGCCGCCGGTGACTACCCAACGGACCCCCACCCATGCCGGTTCCCGGGGAACCGACCCGTCCGGCCAGGTCCCCATCCGCGTCGCCGGCCGTGGCGTCTGACACCGGGGAAGGTGCATCAGCTGCCACATGGGAGCGGGTGGAGACCTCGCCGAACGTCACCGACGGGTCAATTGATCAAAAGAATGGACCGATCTACAGAATCCCGGGCAGCACCTCCTCCGACAGATCGGAGAATGCCTGCTCCTGGGTCTCCAGGTAGGTGTCCCATGCCTGGGCGTCCCAGATCTCCAGTCGCGTGTTGGCGCCGATCACGACGCAGTCACGTTCCAGCCCGGCGTACCGCCGCAGCGTCTGGGGAATCGTGATGCGTCCCTGCTTGTCCGGTACCTCGTCGGACGCGCTGGCGAAGAAGACACGGCTGTAGTCGCGGACCGCCTTCGCCGTCACCGGAGCGGTACGCAGGGCCTCGGTGATGCGCTGGAACTCCTCTACGGGGAAGACGTAGAGGCAGCGCTCCTGGCCTTTGGTGATCACCAGACCCTCCGCCAGCTCCTCGCGATACTTCGCCGGCAGGAACAGCCGTCCTTTGTCGTCGAGGCGCGGGTGGTGGGTGCCGAGGAACACCGGACCCACCTCCTGTGCCTTGCGGAGCGCTCAGCGCTATAGCCCCTGCCCTCCACTGCGCACCACCATACTCCACTTCTCCCCACCGTCAACTGATTCTGAACGTGTCGGCATTCAAAATCGGCGGCGTTTTCGCAGGTGAAATGGGGTGGGTCGGAGTGGGGCGCGGCGGCGCCCCCACCCCTTGCGCGGGCGTGTCGGGCATCACGGAAACCCCGGCACGTACGGGGTTCCCGGCGGCGGCGGGAGCCCGGTGGAGGAACTCGGTGGGGGGAAGTGGAGCGTGCCGGGGCGCCGCGGCTTCACGTGTCACGGGATGTCACGGGATTCGGACGAACGCGCCACGTGACCGTGAAGGGATGCCACAACACTGTGGGCAGTTCACCCGGATTTCCGGACAAAGTCGCCCCAGAACCAGAGGGGACATAGGGTCGGTACACAGAATGGAAAAGGAACGTATAACGCCCCATTCTCGGGGACGCACCCTCATGGAGGCCTGGTGGCAGTAACTCCCGACGTCACCGATGCTTCAGCCCGGCTCGAGGATCTGATCGACACCGCCCACCGGATCCGCAACTCGATCGAATCAGTGATCGAGGGCAAGAGCGACGTCGTCCGCCTTACTATCACCGTGCTCCTGGCGGAGGGCCACCTGCTGATCGAGGACGTGCCCGGCGTGGGCAAGACGATGCTCGCCAAGGCCTTGGCGCGCTCTATCGACTGCCCGGTCAAGCGCGTCCAGTTCACCCCCGACCTGCTGCCGAGCGACATCACCGGTGTCAGCGCGTACAACCAGCAGACGCGGGAGTTCGAGTTCAAGCCCGGACCGGTCTTCGCCAACATCGTCGTCGGCGACGAGATCAACCGCGCCTCGCCCAAGACGCAGTCCGCCCTCCTTGAGTGCATGGAGGAGCACCAGGTCACGGTCGACGGCGTGACCTACGCGCTGGAGTCGCCGTTCATGGTCATCGCGACCCAGAACCCGATCGAGATGGAGGGCACCTATCCCCTCCCCGAGGCGCAGCGCGACCGCTTCACCGCCAAGATCGCCATGGGATACCCGGAAACGGCCGCCGAGCTGGAGATGCTCGACGTGCACGGCGCCTCACAGCCGCTGGACAAGATGGAGGCGGTGGCGACCACGACCGAGGTGGCCGCGCTGATCCAGGCCGTGCGCGCGGTCTACGTCTCCCAGCCGGTCAAGCGCTACGCCGTCGACCTGGTCTCGGCCACCAGGCACTCCCCCGACCTGCGGCTCGGCGCCTCCCCGCGTGCCACCCTTCATCTGGTGCGCAGCGCGCGGGCCCACGCCGCGCTGTCCGGCCGCGACTACGTGATCCCGGACGACCTGCAGGACCTGGCCGTCCCCGTGCTGGCGCACCGCCTGCTGCCCAGCCTGGAGGCGCAGGGGCAGCGCCGCCACCCCGAACAGCTCGTCGGCGAGCTGGTGCGGCGCGTCCCGGTCCCCGACGCCAAGTAGCGGACGCGAGTGAGCAGGGTGCGAGTGGGGCCGGTGCGCGCCCGGCGATGTGACAGTGAGCAAGTGACGGAGGGCCCATGATCGGGCTGAAGGCTCTGACCCCGCGAGGACGCTCGTTCCTCGCCTCGGGCGTGGCGGCCCTGCTGTGCGCCCTCGTCCTCGGCGAGCAGGACCTGCTGCGCGTGTCCGTGCTGATCATCGCGATGCCGTTGATCGCGTCGCTGGTCGTGGCCCGCACGCGTTACCGGCTGGCCTGCGCCAGACGGCTCACCCCGGCGCGGGTGCAGGCCGGCGAGGAGACCACGGTCACCCTGCGGCTGGAGAACGTCACCCGGCTGCCCACCGGACTGCTGCTGGTGGAGGACACCCTGCAGTACGCGCTGGGCACGCGGCCGAGGTTCGTCCTCGACCGGATGGAGTCGCGCGGCGTCCGGGAGATCGACTACAAGGTGAGCTCGGACCTGCGCGGGCGCTTCCCGATCGGGCCGCTCTCGGTGCGGATCGCCGACCCGTTCGGGCTGGTCGAGCTGGCCCGCTCGTTCACCATCACCGACACGCTCGTGGTCACGCCCGAGGTGGTGCCGCTGCCGCCGGTGCGCCTTTCCGGCGAGTACAGCGGCGGCGGCGACAGCCGTACGCGGTCGGTCGCGGCGGCGGGCGACGACGACGTGGCGCCCCGCGAGTACCGGCAGGGCGACGACCTGCGCCGGGTCCACTGGCGCTCGACCGCGCGGCACGGCGAGCTGATGGTCAGGCGCGAGGAGCAGGAGTGGCAGAGCAGGGGCGCGCTGCTGCTCGACACCCGCAGGCACGCCCACCGGGGCGAGGGGCCGCGCTCGTCGTTCGAGGTCGCGGTCTCCGCCGCCGCGTCCATCGGCGTGCACCTGTCCGCGGAGGGGCTCGCCCTGCGCCTGGTCACCGATCAGGGCGCGCGGCACGTGGTGGACACCGGCCAGTCGTGGTCGCTGCTCGACACCCTCGCCGTCGTCCGGCCGAGCACGGCGCGCTCACTGGAACACGGCGTCGGCGCGCTGCGCCAGGGCGGCGGTGAAGGGCTGATCATCGCGGTCCTCGGGGCGCTCGACCCCGAGGAGGCCCGGACTCTCGCCCAGCTCAGGCACTCGGGCGTGACCGCCGTCGCGATCCTGCTCGATCTCGCCTCCTGGGACCGCGCTTCCGGGCACGGGGCCTCCTGGGACGCCGTCGCCGAGGAGAACGCGCGAGCCGCGCGGTCGATCCTGACCGGTGCGGGGTGGCGGGTGCTCGACCTGCCCGCGGGCGCCTCGCTCGCCGGCGTATGGCCGGAGGCCGGAAACAAGAGGAGCGCGGCCTGAGCCGGCCGCTCCGGCGGGACGGAAGGTAGGAAGCAATGAAACTGCCGGTTGCGGCAGGGCTGGCCACGGCGGCCGTCACGATCACGCTCTACCCGCTCTTCGAGGGCGGCACCTGGTTCTGGTCCTGCCTGGGGGCGATCCTCGTCACCACCGTGGCCGGGGCGGTGGCCTCTCACCTGGGCGCCCGCCCGTGGGTGGCGCCCGCCGTGACACCCGTGGCGGTCCTGCTCTACCTGACGCTCGTCTTCACGCCGGACGAGGCGTGGCTGCGCATCATCCCGACCAAGGACTCGCTCGCCGGGCTGGCCGAGCTGATCGGCTCCGGGTTCGACGACATCCAACGGTACGCCGCCCCGGTGCCGGACAACGCCGGCATCATGCTGCTCACCACGGCGGGCGTGGCGCTGATCGCCCTGCTCGTGGACGTCCTCGCGGTGCGGCTGCGCCGGGCGGCGCTGGCCGGGCTGCCGCTGCTCGCCCTGTTCACCGTGCCCGCGGCGGTGATCACGGAGCCGATCGGGTGGATCGCGTTCGTCGTCGCGGCGTTCGGTTACGTCGGCCTGCTCGTCGCCGACGGGCGGGAGCGCCTGAGCCGCTGGGGCCGGGCCGTCGTGGTGCGCCGTTCCGCCGGCTCCGCGCGCGGCGCCGCTCCCGACACCGAGCGGCTCGCCCTGTCGGGCAAGCGCATCGGCGTGACGGCGATCGCGCTGGCGGTCCTGGTGCCCGCGGTGCTGCCCGCCCTCTCCCCCGATCCGCTGTTCGGCTTCGGCGTGGGCAACGGCCTCGGCGGGGGCGGCGGCAACATCGGCATCCCCGACGCCATCGCCAAGCTCGGCGGCCAGCTCAGGCAGCAGCGCAACGCGACCGTGCTCACCTACACCAGCAGCGACAACGTGCCGCGCTACCTGCGGATCTACTCTCTCGACATCTTCGACGGGACGAAGTGGACGCTGGCCCCGCTGCGCGGACGCCCGGAGGACCGCGTGTCGGAGGGGCCGCTGCCGCCCGCTCCCGGGCTCCGGCCCGGGGTGTCGGTGAAGCGCGCCGAGATGCGGGTCACGATGAGCGATGAGATCGACAAGCTCAACTTCCTGCCGCTGCCGTACCCGGCCAGGCAGGTCGACGCGGACGGCGACTGGCGCGCGGACCGGTCCTCGCTCATGGTCTTCTCCACCGATGACGAGGCGGCCGGGCTGGACTATCGGGTGGTGACCGAGGAGCCCGATCCCACCGTGACCGAGCTGCGCACGGCGGTGACCCTCCCGGAGAGCGACCGCTACCTGCAACTGCCCGACGGGATCGACCCCCGGGTGGCCGCCCTCGCGCGCCAGGTCACCGCCGACGCCGCCACGCCGTACGAGGCCGCGGTCGCGCTGCAGGAGTGGTTCACCCGCGACGGCCGGTTCACCTACGACGTGCGCGCGTCCGGATCGGGCGCGCAGGCGCTGTCCCGCTTCCTGCTGCGCGACCGCACCGGTTACTGCGAGCAGTTCGCCGGGGCGATGGCCGTGATGGCGCGCCTGCTCAACATCCCGGCGCGGGTGTCGATCGGATACACGGGCGGCACCAAGATCGGCGACGAGTGGACGGTCCGCACCCACGACGCCCACGCCTGGCCGGAGCTGTTCTTCGACGGAATCGGCTGGCTGCGGTTCGAGCCCACCCCCGCCGGGGCCGCCGGGCAGGGCACGGCCCAGGTGCCGCTGTACTCGCTGCCCGTCACGCCGACGGACGATCCCACGGCGAACCCGTCCGACGGGCCGTCGGCGAACGAGGAGGACGACGGCGACCAGAGCGCGGGGCCGGCCCGGCCGAACCCGCGCCAGCTCGACCGCGACCTCGACGGCACGGCCATCGCGGCCGACCCGGGCACGCCCGTGCCCGTCAAGATCGGCATCGGCGCCGCCGCCGCGCTCGCGCTGCTGTTGCTGCCCGCCGCCGCGCGGCTCGCGATGCGCCGCAGGCGCCTTCGCCGGATCACGCGGACGGCGACGGGAGGCCACGCGGCCTGGGCCGAGCTGCGCGACATGCTCACGGACCTGGGGATGGCCGGGGAGCCGAGCGAGACGCCGCGCGCGCTCGGCCGCAGGATCGGCGAGCGATACGCGCTCGGGCCGCAGGCCGCCGAGTCACTCACCCGCGTCGTCACGTCCGAGGAACGGCTCAGGTACGCTCCCACGCCCTCGGCGTCGGGGCCCGCACCGGCGGACCTGCACCGGATCAGGCGCGATCTGGCGTCGAAGACCTCACGGTGGCGGCGCCTGGGGGCCGTGTTCGCCCCGATGTCCGTCCTGCTGCGGGTGCGGGCGGCCGGCGAGGGCGCGCTCGACGTGTTCGACCGGCTGGAGGGACTGCGGCCCCGGCTCTGGCGGGCGCGGCCCGATGGAACGCGAACGGCCACGCCGGAGCGCCCGGGCGACGCCCGGGCCGGAGCGGGCGACCTCGACCGGGAGCGGACCCTCACCGGCTCCCGCCGCTGATCGGCCGGCCCCCGGCGGCCGCTCGTCAGACGAGAGGGGCCGGGGGCGCCGGTCGCCGCAGACGACTCGGTGGGCCCGGGAAGCGGGCCCACCGGCGGTGGCTCGGATTCAGACGGGGATCAGTGCTCGTCGTGGCGGCGGCGCCAGCGCTCTTCCATGCGCTCCATGAAGCTCTGGCGCTGGGGGCGGCGGCCGCGGCTGCGGGTCGGCGGGGAGTCACCGAACCCGTTCATACGCTTCCAGCTCGACAGGCCCCACAGGCAGGTGGCCAGCATGACCACGAAGCCGGCGGCACCGAGCCAGATCTGGGCCGCGACGACGCCGACCATCAGCAGGACCACGCCGAGTGCGAAGCCTATGGAGGCCTTCACCAGGCGGCGCTTGTAGTGGCTGCGCGGATCGCTGATCCGTACGGTGTTCGCCCACTTCGGGTCCTCGGCATAGAGGGCCTGCTCGATCTGGTCGAGCAAGCGCTGCTCGTGCTCAGACAGCGGCACGGCGCCTCCCAAGGACGGCCCCATTCAGGGGAAGACGGCAACGGACGACACGGGGTGTCCGAACCTCGCGGTCGGTTATCCCCAGAATACGAGGCCTCAGACGTAGGCGAAAGAAAACGTCCAACGCGGTCCAAACCGGAGGTGACGTCATAGACCTATTGGACCAAACGGACGCCGAACAAGCGATGCCGGCTTCACCGCGTCCGGGCCGAAACGGCGAGCCGCCCGGTCCATGGCCTGTTCGGCCTCCCGCCAGCCGGTCTCCCGCTCCCCCAGGCCCAGCTGACGCGTCGCCGCGGCGGCCGGGATCAGGTTCTCCACACGCATGCCGACCAGCCGCAACCGCACCCGCTCCAGCCCGGCGGCCTCGTAGAGCTCGCATGATGTGTCGAAAATCTCCTTCGCGACGTCGGTCGCCTCGCGCAGCGTACGCGACCGGGTGATGGTCGTGAAGTCGGATCGACGGAGTTTGACGCTGACCGTGCGGCCGACGTGCCCACCGGCCCGCAGGCGTGCGGCCACCCGCTCCGACAGTCGCAGCAGCTCACGCCTGATCGTCTCGGGGTCGTCGACGTCGTGCGGGAACGTCTCCTCGTTGCCGATGCTCTTGTCGGGCGCGTGCGGCACCACCCGGCGTTCGTCGCGCCCCCAGGCCAGGGCCGCAAGGTGCGCGCCGACGGCGCCGAACTCGCGCTGGAGCGTCGCCGCCGGCACCTGGGCCAGGTCTCCCACGGTGCGGATGCCGAGCCGTACGAGGGCCTGCTCGGTGCGCTCTCCCACGCCCCACAGGGCGGCGACGGGCAGCGGGTGCAGGAACTCCACGACCCGGTCGGCCGGGACCACCAGCAGGCCGTCCGGCTTGCACTGGCGCGAGGCGAGCTTGGCCACGAACTTCGTGCTCGCCACCCCCACCGAGCAGGTGATGCCGAAGCGCTCGGCCACCTGGGCGCGGATCATCGCGGCGATGTCGGCGGGGCTGCCGAGCCTGCGGCGGGCCCCGCCGACGTCGAGGAACGCCTCGTCGGAGGCGATCGGCTCCACTTCGGGGGTGATCGCCTTGAAGATCTCCATCACGCCGCGGGACACCTCGGCGTACGCGGCGTGGCGGGGCGGGATGACCGTGGCCTGCGGGCAGATGCGCCGGGCCCGGGTCATCGGCATCGCCGAGTGGACCCCGAACCTGCGGGCCTCGTAGGTGGCGCTCAGCACGACCCCGCGCGCGCCGGTGGCGCCGACGATGACCGGGGTGCCCCGCAGCTCCGGACGGTCGAGCAGCTCGACGCTGGCGTAGAAGGCGTCCATGTCCACGTGCAGGATGGGGCAGCCGCTGTCGTCGACCGGCCCGTCCGGCGGTGGCGACGGATCCCGAGGCAGCAGCTGGTTCCGGGACATGAGGTCACCCTACCCGACCACCGCGCTATCCGAACGTCTTTTCTACTGGCGGTAGGCGATGACGTGGATCTGGGTGGCGACGTCGCGGAGCACGGGATGGGTCGCCGCCGCCCGCTCCAGCGCGACGAGGCCCTCGGGGTCGCCCTCGGCCAGCATGCCCGGGACGAGGTCCGCGAAGATCCGCACGCCGTGCACCTCGCCGACGGTGAACCCGGCGCCCGCGAGCAGCGCGCCCAGCGTCTCGCGGGAGAAGCGGCGCGGCGTGGGGTCGCGGTCGCCCCAGCGGCCCGCCGGGTCCGACAGCACCCGGCGCGCCTCGTCGAAGTGACCGGCCAGCGAGCGGTGGACGGCGGCGGCGACCGAGTTGGCGGCCAGCACGCTCACCACGCCGCCCGGCCGCAGGATGCCGCCGACCGCGCCCAGCGCCCCCGCCGGGTCCTCGACGTACTCCAGCACGCTGTGGCACAGCACCAGGTCGGCGCTGCCGGGCTCCAGCAGGTCGCCGAGGTCGGCGGCGTCGCCCTGCAGGCCCTTCACGCCGACGCCCGTCTCGGCGGCGCGGCGCTCCAGCGCGGCCAGCGAGTCGGGGGTCGGGTCGACCACGGTCACGGCGTGCCCGAGCGTGGCCAGCGGCACGGCGAAACCGCCCGTGCCGCCGCCGGCGTCGACGATGTCGAGCGTGTCGCGCCCGGTGGCGGCCGTCCGCTCGGCCAGGAGCGCGCGCAGCGCCTCCCAGACGACGGCGCGGCGTGTGGCGTCACGCACTTACGGCCTCCCTATCGGGCCTGACGGAGCTGTCGGGCCTCTCGGAGCTGTCGGCCTCCCGGAACCGCCGCAGCCGCGGGAGCTGCCGGGCCGCCGGACCGAGGGGCCGTGGGGTCAGAGCGAAAGCGAGGGCTTGAGCTGCTTGAAGCGGGCCAGCAGCCCGTTGACGAACTGCGGCGACTCGTCGGTCGACAGCTCCGCGGCCAGGTGCACCCACTCGCTGATGACCACGCCCTCCGGAACCTCCTCCGACCACAGCATCTCGTAGGTCCCGCCCCGCAGGACGTTGCGGTCCACGGCCGGCATGCGCTCCAGGGTCCAGCCCTCGGCGTACGTCGAGATCAGCTCGTCGATGCGGTCCAGGTGCCGGACCACGCCCTCGACGAGGAAGGAGGTGTACTCGTTGACCGGCGGGTCGGCCCGCTCCACCCGCTCGGCGAGCACGTTGAGCGGGCTGAGCTGCCGGGCCTCGGCCTCGAAGAGAATGTCCAGCGCGCGGCGGCGGGCCTTCCCCCGAGCCGACACGTCAGGCCCGACCGAGGTACTCGCCGGTGCGAGTGTCGACCTTGACCTTCTCGCCGGTCGTGATGAAGAGCGGGACCTTGATCTCGGCGCCGGTCTCCAGGGTGGCGGGCTTGGTGCCGCCGGTGGAGCGGTCGCCCTGCAGGCCCGGGTCGGTGTGCGAGATCGTCAGCTCCGCGGCCGCCGGGAGGTCGACGTACAGCGGGTTGCCCTCGTTGAAGGCGATGGTCGCGGTCGTGTTCTCCAGCATGTAGTTGGCCGCGCTGCCCACCACGTCACGCGGGATGTTGACCATGTCGTAGGTCTCGGTGTCCATGAACACGAAGTCGTCGCCGTCGAGGTAGGAGTACTGCATGTCGCGCTTGTCGACGTTCGCCACGTCGACCTTCACGCCGGCGTTGAAGGTCTTGTCGACGACCTTCCCGGACAGGATGTTCTTGAGCTTGGTGCGGACGAACGCACCGCCCTTACCCGGCTTGACGTGCTGGAACTCGACAACGGTCCACAGCTCCCCACCGTCGAGCTTGAGCACGAGTCCGTTCTTCAGGTCGTTCGTCGTCGCCACGTAGCGTCTCCCGCGTGCGGCTGCCCTACAGGACGAGCAGCTCCTTGGTCGTCAGTGTGAGAAGCTCCGGCCCGTCACCACGCGTCACCAGCGTGTCCTCGATGCGCACACCGCCCCTGCCCGGGAGATAGACCCCCGGCTCGACGGTGATCGGAACTCGATCCTCTAGTCTACCGGTCCTGCCAGGGCCCAGGAACGGCAGCTCGTGGATCTCCAGTCCGACTCCGTGACCCAGTCCGTGGCCGAACCGCTCGGCGTGACCCGCCTCCGCGATCACCTCGCGCGCCGCCGCGTCCACCTCGTGCGCCGTCGCCCCCGCCCGTACGGCGTGGCGGCCCGCGCGCTGGGCCTGCCGTACGAGGTCGTGGAGGTCACGCTGCCAGGGGGCGGGCGGGCCCACCGCGACCGTGCGGGTCATGTCCGCGTGGTAGCCGTCGTAGCGGGCGCCGAAGTCCATGGTCACCAGGTCGCCCCGCTCGACCTGCCGGTCGGAGGGCGAGTGGTGCGGGATCGAGCCGTTGGGGCCGCTCGCCACGATGGAGTCGAAGGCCGGCTTGTCGGCGCCGAGCTCGACCATGACGGCCTCCAGCCACCGGGCGATCTCCCGCTCGGTGACGCCGGGGGCGATGCGCCCCAGGACCGCGGAGAACGCCTCGTCGGTGATCGCGCAGGCGCGCCGCAGCGCGGCGATCTCCCCCTCGTCCTTCACGGCTCTGACGGCCTCCACGAGGCCGCCGACCGGATGGAGGCCGGCGTGCTCGGCGGTCAGCCGCTGGAACAGCCCCACCGGCATGTGGTCGGCCTCCACCGCGACCCGCGCCGCGCCGAGCACGCGGCCGAGCAGGACCCCCGCGACGTCGCGGTCCTCGATCACCTCGACGCCCGAGCACACCGCCTGGGCCGTCTCCAGGTAGCGCGAGTCGGTGGCGAGCGCGGCCTCACCCGTCGCGGTGACGAGCACGGCGGCGTTGGAACTGCTCAGGCCGGTCAGATAGCGGACGTTGACCGGCCAGGTGACCAGAGCGGCGGCCGCGTCGTGCCCGGGGAGCGCCGCGGCCAGCCGCGCGCGGCGAGTTTCGTACGTCACGCCCGGACTCTACGCCCGCACGGCGCACTCACACGCCGCGGCCGGGGCGTCCCGCGCCGCGCCGCCCACTCGGGCGGCGCGGCGGCGCGGGACGGCGCGGGGCGACGGCGCGGGACGGCGCGGGACGGCGCGGGGCGACGGCGCGGGACGGCGCGGGGCGACGGCGCGGGACGGCGCGGGGCGACGGCGCGGGACGGCGCGGGGCGACGGCGCGGGAGGGCGCGGGGCGACGGTTGCCCGCGCCGGCCGGACGGCTCAGGCCGCCATGTCCCTGATCTTCTCGATGAGCCGCACACGCTCCTCGTGGGTGTGGGCCACGGGGGCGACGTTGAGCGTGGTCACCCCGGCCTCTCGCAGCGCGGCCAGCCGCTCCCGCACGTGGCCCTCCGGGCCGACCAGCGAGACGCGCTCCAGCAGCTCCCTCGGCACCAGCGCCTCGGCCTCCTTCTTTTTGCCCTCCAGGTAGAGGTCCTGGATCTGCTCGGCCTCCTTCTCGTAGCCGTAGCGGCGGGCGAGGTCGTTGTAGAAGTTCCTGCCCTTGGCGCCCATGCCTCCGATGTAGAGGGCGGCCATGGATCGACCCAGCTCAAGCACGCCGTCGACGTCGTCGCCGATCGCGAGCACGGCCTGCGCGACCACGTCCAGCTCGCCGAGGGCGGGATCCCTGCGCTCGCGACCGGCGGCCAGCGAGGGGCCCCACACCTCGCCGGCCTTCTCCGGCATGTAGAAGATCGGCTCCCAGCCCTCGGCCAGCTCGGCGGCGAGCTCCACGTTCTTCGGCCCGATGGCGGCGATCACGATCGGGATGCGCTCGCGCACGGGGTGGTTGATCAGCTTGAGCGGCTTGCCAAGGCCGGTGCCGCCCTCCAGAGGCAGCGTGTAGTGCTTGCCGGAGTACTCCAGCCGCTCGCGCCGCCAGACCGTGCGGCAGATCTCGATCACCTCGCGGGTGCGGCCGAGCGGCGCGGTGTACGGCACGCCGTGGAAGCCCTCGATCACCTGCGGGCCGGAGGCGCCGAGGCCGAGCGTGAACCGCCCGTCGGAGACGTAGTCGAGGCCGGCGGCCGTCATGGCCAGCAGGGCCGGCGTACGGGAGTAGATCGGCAGGATGCCCGAGGCGATCTGCAGCCGCTCGGTCCTCGCCGCGATGTAGCCGAGCTGGCTGACGGCGTCGAAGCTGTACGCCTCGGCCACGAACACGATGTCGAGCCCGGCCTTCTCGTAGTCGGCCAGCTCGGCGACGGTCTCCTTGAAGCCCCCCGAGTAGTTGAGGGCCATCCCGATCCGCATCCGCTTCGTCCTTCCGCGCGTGAACCAGCCAGTAACCGAATGATGTTCCGTACTCGGGTCCCAAGGCTAGCCAGATGGAGCGGCCGTGACCACCGTCAGGGGCGGCGGCCGACGCCTCCGAGCACCGGCAGGAAGCCGCCGCGCAACGGCAGCGCGTCGAGCTCGGGGCGCCACTCGTTCAGCGGCACCGCGCCCGGCCCGACCATGTCGAACCCGTCGAAGAACCGGGCGATGCGCGCCGCCGGCCTGGCCTCGAAGGGCGCGTTGGCCCTGCCGTACACGCCGCCCGCCGCGGCCATCGCCTCCGGTATGGGGTCGGAGCAGGCGTGCGAGATGACGACGTGGCTCCCGGAGGGAAGCACTTCGCGGTAGGCCGCCACGATCCCCTCCGGGTCCTCCTCGTCCGGCACGAAGTGGAGGCAGGCCACCAGCAGCAGCGCGACGGGCCGGTCGAAGGTGAGACCGGCCGCCGACGCCGCGGCGACGATCTCCTCGGGTCTGCGCAGGTCGCCCTCCAGGAAGCGCACCCGCGGATCGCCCTCCAGCAGGGCCCGCGCGTGCGCCGCCACCACCGCGTCGTTGTCCACGTACGTCACGAGCGAGTCGGGGGCCTCCTTCAGCGCGATCTCGTGGACGTTGCCCTGCGTCGGCAGCCCGGCGCCGAGGTCGAGGAACTGGCGGATGCCGCACTCGGCCGCCAGGTAGCGCACGGCCCGGCCGAGGAACGCGCGGTTCTCCCGAACGGCCTCCCGTACGTGCCCCTCGGACAGCTCGATGATCCGCTCGGCCGCCGCCCGGTCGGCCGGGAAGTGGTTCTTGCCGCCCAGGTAGTAGTCGTACATGCGGGCGACGTTGGGCTGAGTGACGTCGAACCCGCCGGGCGCCTGCTCCGTCATGACAACGCTCCCTGCTCGGCCGGACTGCTTGCGATCATTGTGACGGAGCTCACCATTGGCGGCGAATCGGGCGAATCACTCTTTGCGGAGTCGGCGCAGGTCGGCCGGGGTGTCGACGTCCGCGGGGTCGCCCGCGTCGTCGCAGGGCACGGCCGTGAGCAGTTCGGGATGCGCGCGCAGGAAGGGCCGCGCGCCGACGTCGCCCTCGGCGAGCGCGGCCACCTCCGCCAGGTGCTCGCGCGCGACGAGCACCGGGTTGCGCGGCGCCCCGCCGTACGCCGCGGCGGCGACGCGGGCGCCCGCCTCGAACGCCGCGATCAGCCGGCGCACCGCCTCGGGCCGCACGAGCGGCTGGTCGGCCAGCGCGATCACCACCGCGGGGGCGGCCGGAGGGAGCGCGCGCAGCCCGGCCCGCAGGGACGACCCCAGGCCGGCCGCCCAGCCGGGATTGCGCACGACGACCGCACCGGTGACCGGCACGTCGGCGGCCCCGAGGACGATCAGCACCGGGCGGCACCCGCCCTCGGCGAGCAGCCGCACCCCGCGGTCGGCCAGCCGCTCCCCCTCGAACTCCGCCAGCGCCTTCGGCCCGCCGAACCTGCTGCCGCCTCCGGCGGCCAGCAGCAGCCCGGCGACCGCCGCGCCGCTCACCGCGACTCGCCGTGGATGCGCCCCGACGTCTCGGTGAGCGGCCTGCCGCTGCCGCCCCAGCGCAGCTGGATCAGCTCGGCCGCGATCGACACGGCCGTCTCCTCCGGCGTGCGCGCCCCGAGATCGAGCCCGATCGGCGACCTCAGCCGGGCCAGCTCGTCCTCGGTCAGGCCCGCCTCGCGCAGCCGTGCCAGCCGGTCCGCGTGCGTGCGCCGCGACCCCATGGCCCCGACGTACGCCGCGGGAGTGCGCAGGGCCACCTCCAGCAGCGGCACGTCGAACTTCGGGTCGTGGGTGAGCACGCAGATCGCGGTGCGCTCGTCGACCTCGGCGGCGGCCAGGTAGTCGTGCGGCCAGGCCACCACGACCTCGTCGGCCTCGGGGAACCGCTTGGCCGTGGCGAAGACCGGCCGCGCGTCGCACACCACCACGTGGTAGCCGAGGAAGCGCCCGATCCGCGCGACGGCCGCGGCGAAGTCGATCGCGCCGAAGACCAGCATGCGCGGCGGCGGCGCGAACGACTGCACGAACACCCGCAGGTCGTCGAGCCGCCGCTCGCCCTCGGAGCCGTAACGCCGCACGCCGGTCAGGCCCTGCGCGAGCATGCCGCGCACGTCGTCGTCCACCGCGTCGTCGAGCCGGGCCGAGCCGAGCGAGCCCGCCGCCCGATCCGGCCAGACCACGCGGCGGGCCCCGACGCGGCCGGGGCCCGCGACGATCGTGGCCACGGCGACCGGCCGCCGCGCGGCGACGTCCGCGGCGACCTCCCCCAGCTGCGGATAGTCCTCCCTGGAGACCGGCTCCACGAACACGTCGATGATCCCGCCGCAGGTCAGGCCGACCGCGAAGGCGTCGTCGTCGCTCACGCCGTACCGCTGCAGCACCGGCGTCCCGGTGGCGACGACCTGCGCGGCGAGCTCGTAGACCGCTCCCTCGACGCAGCCGCCCGACACGCTGCCGGCCGCCTCGCCGTCGAGGACGGCCATGGCGGCGCCGGGCGGGCGCGGCGCGCTGCGGAAGGTGCCGACGACGGTGGCGAGGCCGAACCGCCGCCCCTGCTCCCACCAGCGCAGCACCTGGTCCAGCACGTCACGCATCGGCCCCTCCCCTCCCCATGGCCCGCACGGGCCGGTCGCCGGCCAGCAGCGCGGCCAGGTCCTCGTACGCGGCCAGGCTGTGCCCCGCGACGAAGTCCGTGACGTGGGGCAGCGCCGCCCGGATGCCCGCGGTCAGCGGCCGGTACGCCGGGTCGCCCTTGTGCGGGTTGACCCACACGACGCGGCGGGCCAGCCGGGAGAGCCGGGCCATCTGCGCCTCCAGCAGGTCGGCAGGGCCCCGCTCCCATCCGTCGGAGGCGATCACGACGATCGCGCCCCGGGGGTCGGGCAGGCGCAGCAGCGCCCGCACCTCCTCCCCCAGCCGGGTGCCGCCGCTCCAGTCCGGGATGGCCGCCGAGCATCCGTCCATGGCGAGGCCGGGGTCGCGGTGGCGCAGCGCGGCGGTGATCCTGGTGAGCCGGGTCCCGATGCTGAACACCTCGGTCGCCCTCGGCTCCGCGCGCACCAGCGCGTGGGCGAAGCGCAGCAGCGTGTCGGCGTATGCGGCCATCGAGCCGCTGACGTCCACGAGCATGACGACCCGTCGCGGCCGGTCCCTGTGCACGCGGCGGCGCAGCCGGGCCGGTTCCCCGCCGTGCCGCAGGATCTCCCTGACCGTTCGCCGGGCGTCGGTCGCGCCGCCGTGGGGCGACGGGCGGTGGCGGCGCGATCTGCGCGGCTGCCGCGCACCGCGCAGCAGCGCGAGCAGGCGGTGCACCTCCCGCCGCTCGGCCTCGCTCATCCGCGCCACGTCCCGGTGCCGCAGCACTTCGATCTCGCTCGCCGTGGCCGGGGGCGCGCCCGTCTCGCCCGCCGGTTCCGGCTCCCCGCCGCCGTACGCCGCCGCCACCGGGCGGGTCACGGACACGACCGTCGCGCGTACGCGGCGCGGCGCGGGGAAGGCCGCGGAGAAGTAGGCCGCGAAGCAGCGGTCGTAGCGGGGCAGGTCGTCGGGCCCGGCGCACAGGGTGAGACGGCCCGCCCAGTAGACGTTCCGCCCGTCGGCGGCGTCGAGCTGGCCGAGCGCCCTCAGGAAGGCCTGCGTGCGATGGTGGTCGGCCGCGACCCCCGCCGCCCGGAGCGTCCGGGCGAACCCGGTCAGCACCGCGACCGGTTCCGGGCCGCCGCCCGGCGACGCGAGCGGGCCATGGCCGCTGCCGTGCCCGCCCCTGCCGGTGACGGCGGCGTCGTCAGCCACGGCCGCCGCCCGGCGTGAGCAGCCCCAGGGCCCGGACCGTCTCCTGGTCCTCCCGGTGCTTGAGCACCGCGCCCAGCGTCGCGGCGGCCAGGGCCGGATCGAGCTCCACCGCGCCGAGCGTGAGCAGGGCCTCGGCCCAGTCGAGGGTCTCGGCGATGCCGGGCGGCTTGACCAGGCCGGCCTCGCGCATCCGGCCCGCCGTCCGCGCCACGTCGGCCGCGAGCCGCTCCGCGCATCCGGGCAGGCGCCGCCGCAGGATCGCGACCTCCCGGTCGAACCCGGGATGCTCCAGCCAGTGATACAGACAGCGCCGTTTGAGCGCGTCGTGCACCTCGCGGGTCCGGTTGGAGGTCAGGACGACCACCGGCGGGGTCGCCGCGCTGATCGTCCCGATCTCCGGCACCGAGATCGTGAAGTCGGACAGCACCTCGAGCAGGAACGCCTCGAACTCGTCGTCGGCCCGGTCGATCTCGTCCACCAGCAGCACGCAGGGCTGCGTCTCCAGGGCCCGCAGCAGCGGCCTCGCGATGAGGAACCGCCGGTCGTAGATCTCGCCCTCGAGCGCGGCGACGTCGGCCACGCCGGCCGCCTCGGCCGCCTTGAGATGCAGGAGCTGCCGGGGGAAGTCCCAGTCGTACATGGCCTGCGCCGCGTCGAGCCCCTCGTGGCACTGCAGCCTGATCAGCGGCGCGTCCAGGATCGCCGCCAGCGTCTTGGCCAGCTCGGTCTTGCCGACGCCCGCCTCGCCTTCCAGGAACAGCGGCCGGCCCATCTTGAGCGCGAGGTAGGCCGCGGTCGTCACGCCCTCGTCGGCCAGGTAGTCGTGGTGATCGAGCAGCTCCGCCAGCCTCGCCGGCGCGTCGATGTCCGAGATCGTGGTCGTCCGCCGCAGCACAGGGACAGGCTACGTGGCGGCGTCCCGCGAGGCTCTGGCCGAATCCACCAAAGCCGGACGGGTCAGACGGGGTCGCGTCGCCACGATCGCACAGATCCGTGCGGGTCCTACTCCGCAGCGGTGCCGAGCACGGCGTCCAGCAGCCCGGGGAAGCGGTCGTCCAGATCCTCCCTGCGCAGACTCACGTATCGCTGCCGGCCCTCCGGGACGTTGCGGACGACACCGGCCTCGCGGAGGGTCTTCAGGTGGTGCGACAGCGTCGACTTCGGCACCTCTCCCCCGGTGGGCTGGCACGCGGCCACCTCCAGCGGGCCCTGCGCGAGCCGCCGTACGAGCGCCAGCCGCGAGGGGTCGCTGAGCGCGAACAGCACGTCGGTCAGCACAAGGCTCGCGGCGTCGGGGTGCGGGAGGTCCCTGGCTCCAGGCATGGTTCGATAGTAGTCGAACAATCGGGCACGTCGGGAGGACGGCCGGGTGGCCGGGGGGTTCTGCCGCCTTCCGGCTGTGCAGCCCCCCGGGCGGCGCCGACCGGCGTCCGGAGCAGGGACCGGCTCAGCGGTCGCGCAGGGCCTCGGCGGAGTAGCCCGCGATCTCCTTGTACCGCTGGGAGATCGCGGCCAGCTCCTCCACCTTGATCACGTCGTCGATGGACTCGAACGGCCGGTCGCCGGTCCGCTGCCACACCTCGCGGATGATCACGTCCGGCGGCATGCTCCGGTTGGCCAGCACGACCTGCCCGGTCGCGGGCAGCCGCTCCGCCTCGTACGCGCGCAGCGCGGCCACCGGGTCGGGCGTGCCGCTCAGGTGGTTGCGGAGCGCCTGGGCGTCGAGGATCGCCTGGCCGGCGCCGTTGGAGCCGCGGGGCACCATGGGGTGGGCGGCGTCGCCGAGCAGGGTGATCCGGCCCACGCTCCAGTGGTCCAGGGGATCCTGGTCGACCATCGGGTATTCCAGGATGGTCTCGGAGGCCCGCATCATCGCCGGTACGTCGAGCCAGTCGAAGTGCCAGTCCTCGAAGGGCCCGATGAAGTCCTCCAGGTGGCCGCGCCGGTTCCAGTCGCGTTGCAGGTGCCGGGGGGTCTGGATCTCGACGACCCAGTTGATGAGCTGGTCGCCGTCGGGCAGGTTCCTGATGGGGTAGGCGACGAGCTTGCCCCGGTCGATCCAGCCGGCCCGCACCATGCTGGCCCCGGACAGGAACGGACGGCCCTTGGTCACACCTCGCCACATGTTGATGCCCGAGTAGCGCGGCGTGCCCTCGTCCGGGTGGAGTTGTTTGCGCAGCACCGAGTGGATGCCGTCGCAGCCGACCAGCACCCGGGCCCGTACGGAGGGCAGCGGGTCGCCGCCGGGACCGGTGAAGCGGACGGTCACGCCGTTCTCGTCCTGCTCCGCTCCGGCGCACCGGTGGCCGAGCACCACGGCGTCCTCGCCGATCCGCTCCCGCACCGCCGCGAGCAGGACCGCCTGCAGGTCGCCGCGGTGGATGGAGTACTGCGGATGCTCGTATCCGGCGTACAGGCCGGAGGGCTCCCGGTAGATGAGCTGGCCGAAGCGGTTGAAGAACACCGATTCCCTGGTGACGACGCCGGCCTCGGCCAGCGCGTCGCCGAGGCCGAGCCGGTGCAGGACGCGGGTGGAGTGAGGCAGCAGATTGATGCCGACGCCCAGCGCGCCGAGATCGGGCACGGCCTCGTAGACACGGCAGCCGATCCCGGCGTCGTGCAGTTCGAGCGCGAGCACCAGGCCGGCGATGCCGGCGCCGACGATCAAAACATCTTCCTCGACCGAGAGGCTTGCGGGATCGGGGGACCGTGGCGGCATGAGGACTCCTGGCTCCTGTGCTGTCGGGCCGTCAGGCGGGGGATGGCCGGTGCCGGCGGCTCCGTCCCGGTACGTCCGCTCATCAGGCGGTCCGGGTCGCGGGGCGGGCGGTTGACGACGGCCTGCGATGGGTGGCGCCTGGTCCGGCACCGACCACATGGTGCCATCACGTTGTCCAATACAGACGGGTTTGGCGCGATTTTTCTGCTATACAGAACACCATGACTGACGCCCTCCCCCCATACGCCATCGGCTCGGTGGACAAAGCGCTGCAGATCCTGCTCATGATCAGAGACCGGGGGGAGGTGCGGGTCACCGACGTCAGCGACGAGCTCGACGTCGCCCGCTCCACGGCCCACCGGCTGCTGCTCACGCTGGCGCACCGCGGATTCGTCGCCCAGGACCGGGTCACCAGGGCCTACCGCGCCGGCCGGGTCGTGGTGGAGATCGGGCTGACCGCGGTGGGCGGGCTCGACGTGCGGCGCAAGGCCAGGCGGCACATGGAGTGGCTGGCGGCCGAGCTGCACGAGACGATCAACCTGATCGTGCTGGAGGGCAACGGCGCCCGGTTCATCGACGGCGTGGAGGGCGACCGGCCTCTGCGCGTGTCGTCACGCACCGGCACGCTGCTGCCCGCGCACAGCACCTCGGGCGGCAAGGTCCTGCTCGCCGAGCTGCCCGACGAGGAGGTGCTCGCGCTCTTTCCCGACGGTTTCATCCGGGTCACCGACCGCACCATCACCGACCCCGACGCACTGCGCGCGGAGTTGCGCAGTGTGCGCGACCTGGGCTACGGAGTGAATCACGAGGAGAGCGCCGCCGGGCTGGACGCGGTGGCCGTCTGCGTACGCGACCATCTCGGCCGCGCGCTCGCGGCGCTGGCGGTCAGCCTGCCCCACCAGCGCATGACGCAGGGCAACCTGCACACGATGCTTCCCCTGCTGCGCGCCGCCTCCGAGGGCATCAGCCAGGATCTGTGACCACGCGGCCGCCCGACGTCGGCCGAATGTGTTCCGCTATGCAGAATCTATGTCCGCGTGATTCCCTTTTATGAAAACGCACCGTAACTTCTGGCACGAACCCGGACGCTGTGCCATGAGACGGATACATGTCATGATTCTGCATCAAAACGGTCACTTCAGCGTGCTTTCGCGCGGGTGGCGCCGGTGAGCTACAACGACTACGACGCTCCCCACGCGGACCTGCGCGAGCTGATCGAGCGGATCGACCGGTCCGGTCAGCTGGTGCGGCTCGGCGGCGTCGACCCGCACCTCGAGCTCGGGACCCTCATCGAGCTCATCGCGCACCGCGGCGGCGAGGGCGGTCCCGCCGTCCTGTTCGACGACCTCGTGGGCGCCAAGCCCGGCCACCGCGCCTTCTCCGGCGCCACGAACTCGGCCGAGCGGCTTGCCCTCACCCTCGGCCTCCCGACGCCCGGTCATCCGCTCGACGTCGTGCGCGCGTACCGGGACCGGATGAAGACCCACGAGCCCATCCCGCCGGTCACCGTGGACGACGGCCCGGTGCTGGAGAACGTCCTGCGCGACGACGAGGTGGACGTGACGGCGCTGGTCGCACCGCTCCTGCACGAGCGGGACGGCGGGCGGTACATCGGCACCGACGACCTGGTCATCATGCGCGACCCCGACGACGGCTGGGTCAACATCGGCACCTACCGGGTCATGGTGCACGGCCCCGACCGGGTGGGCCTGTGGATGTCCCCCGGCAAGCAGGGCAGGCAGATCAGGGAGAAGTACTTCTCCCGCGGCGAGCCCTGCCCGGTCCTGATCTCCTGCGGTCACGACCCGCTGCTCTTCCTCGCCTCGGGCAACGAGCTGCGTTACGGCCTGTCGGAGTACGACTACGCGGGCGGGCACCGCGGCCGGCCGTTCGAGGTGGTGGCCTCCGAGCTCCACGGGCTGCCCATGCCCGCCCGGGCCGAGCTGGTGCTCGAGGGCGAGATGTATCCGGGCGAGGTCGCGCCCGAGGGGCCGTTCGGCGAGTTCACCGGCTACTACGCAGGCGGCCGCTCGGACCAGCCCGTGGTGCGCATCCGCCGGATCTACCACCGCAACGACCCCATCGTGACCGTCGCCTCCCCCATCAGGCCCCCTTCCAACTTCTCCTACAGCAAGTGCGTGATGAAGGCGGGGATGATCTGGGACGAGGTCGAGCGGGCCGGACTGTCCGGCGTGCAGGGCGTGTGGTGCCACGAGGCGGGTGCGGCCCGGCTGTTCAACGTCATCTCCGTCAAGCAGGCCTACGACGGCCACGCCAAGCAGGCCGGGCTGCTCGCGGCCTCCTGCCAGTCCGGCTCCTATCTCGGCCGTTTCGTCGTCGTGGTGGACGAGGACATCGACCCGACCGACATGTTCGACGTGCTGTGGGCCATGTCCACGCGGTGCGACCCGGTGGACGACATCGAGATCATCCGCCGGGCGTGGAGCGGGCCGCTCGACCCGCGCATCCCGCACGGCCAGACGCACAATTCGCGGGCCGTCATCATGGCCGTCCGCCCGTACGACCGCCTCAAGGAGTTCCCGCCCGTCGCCGAGGCGAGCCCGGAACTGCGTGACCAGGTCGCGCGCAAGTTCGCCGACGTCCTGGCGGGACTCGGCTCCCCATCCCCCCATGCACAGCAACCGGAGGAAGCACAATGATCAGGCTTCGCCTGGCCGCGGTCGTCGCGGTGACCGCCTCCCTGGCCCTCGGCGTCACCGCGTGCGGCGGCGACGACACCGCCGCCGGCGATGGTGGCGACGGCGCCACCATCACCTACGGCATCTACGAGCCCGGCGCCGACTCCGGCTATCTGCTGATGGGGCAGGAGAAGGACTTCTTCGCCAAGCACGGCGTCAAGGTCGAGGTCGTCCAGCTGAAGAGCGCCGCACAGGCCTTCCCCGCGCTGCTGGCCAAGCAGGTCGACGTGATCCAGGGCAACCCCAGCGAGGCGCTGCTCGCGGCGCAGAAGGGCGCGAAGCTGAAGTTCGTCGGGTCCACCATGCCCGGCCAGAACTACGCCATCTACGGCAAGAGCGACCTGGCCTCCATGTCCGCGTTGTCCGGCGCCACGCTCGCCATCTCCACCCCGACCGGCCTGCCGGCGGTGGTCGCCAAGGCCATGATGCTCCAGTCGTCCGTCGATCCGTCCTCGGTGAAGCTCGTCAACTCGGGCGGGTCGTCCGACCGTTACAAGGCGGTCGTCTCCGGGCAGGTGCAGGCCGCCTCCGCGCCGCTGGACTACACCGCGCAGGCCGCCAAGGACGGTGTCAAGGTGCTCGCCCGGGCCAAGGACGTGGTGCCCGACTTCCCCAGGTACGCGCTGATCACCAGGGACGACGTGCTCCAGTCGAAGGGCGACGCGGTCACCGGCCTCATCGCCGGCCTGGTCGAGGGCATCCGGTACGCCGACGGGCACCCGGACGAGGCCCAGGCGCTGGCCGCCAAGACGCTCAAGGTGGCGGCGGACGACCCGATGATCTCCGACACGTACAAGGAGTTCCACGACGGCGGCTACCTGGCCATGAACGGCGAGATCCCGGTCAAGCAGATCAATTATCTCGCCGACCTCCAGGTGAAGCTCGGCATCACCAAGACGGCGATCCCGGTGGACCCGCTGGTGGACGACAGCTATCGGCAGAAGGCCGTCGGCGAGCTCGGCCAGGTCCCGTCGAACTACTACGGGGACAGCCAATGAGCGACGACCTGGCGGTGGACGTTCAGGGAGTGTCCAAGGTCTTCGCGGACGACAAGGGGCGCGAGGTGCACGCGCTGCGGGACGTGACGTTCCAGGTGCGCCGTTCGGAGATCGTGGCCCTGACCGGGCGCAGCGGGTGCGGCAAGACCACGCTCCTGCGGATCATCATGGGCCTGGAGCACCCGACCTCCGGCACGGTGAAGGTGGACGGCGAGCCGGTACACGGCTGCGGGCCCAACCGGGGCATCGTCTTCCAGAACGCGGAGCTGCTGCCCTGGCGTACCGCGCTCGCCAACGTCGAGTTCGGCCTGGAGGCCCGCGGCCTGCCCAAGGCGGAACGGCGGGCGGCCGCGGAACGGGCGATCGAGCTGGTCGGGCTGACGCAGGCCGCGAACCGCCGGCCGCACGAGCTGTCCGGCGGCATGCGGCAGCGGGTCGGCATCGCCCGCGCGCTCGCCATCGACCCCGCCGTGCTGCTCATGGACGAGCCCTTCTCCGCGCTCGACGCGCAGACCAGGGAGAAGATGCAGGCCGAGCTGCTGGAGATCCACGAGCGGACCGGCAAGACCATCATCTTCGTCAGCCACGACATCGACGAGTCCGTGCTGCTCGCCGACCGCGTGGTCACCCTCGTGCCCGATCCCGGCCGGGTGCACGGCGTGCTCGACACCGCCTTCGGCCGCTCCACGTCCATCGACGAGCGCCGCGGCTCCGCGGAGTTCGCCCAGCGCCGCCACGAGCTGCTGCAACTCGTGCACGGCCGCGAGATCCGGCAGCAGGATGGAGTGTCCGCATGACCGCTCTGGTAGACCAGGCGGCGCCCGCCGACGACGAGACCGCGCTGTCCAGGAAGATCCGGTCCCAGAGCCGCAGCGGCCGTGACCGCCTCGTCACCGCCGCGGGCGTGGTCGTCCTGCTGGTCATCTGGGAGCTCGCCGCCCGGCAGGTCGACCCGATCCTGGCCGCGCCGCCCAGTGCCGTCCTCAAGGCGCTGATCAGCATGATCGGGGACGGCACGATGCTCACGGCGGTGTGGGAGAGCGCCCAGCCCTTCCTCACCGGCTACGTGCTGGCCATCGTTGTCGGGGTGCCGCTGGGCCTGCTCATCGGCCGGTTCCGGGTCGTCGAGGCGGCGATCGGCTGGCTGGTCATCGCGGGCTACGCGATGCCGATGATCGCCCTCACTCCGGTCTTCATGCTCTGGTTCGGCCTGGGCTTCGCGGTCAAGGCCGCGATGGTCATGACCATGACGGTCTTCGCCATCGCCATCAACACCTGGAACGGCGTGCAGCACGTGCCCAGGACCCTCATCGAGGTCGGCACCGTCTTCTGCGCCTCGCAGTCGCGCATCCTCAGCCAGATCGTGATCCCGTCCGTCATCCCGTCGATCATGACCGGGCTGCGCATCGGCATCGGCAAGGCCGTGGTCGGCATCGTGATCGCCGAGTTCTTCACCGCGATCGGCGGGGTCGGCGGCGTCATCGTGGACGCCGGGCACAGCTTCCAGCCGGACCGGATGTTCGCCGCCGTCGTCGTGCTGATGGCCGCCGCGGTCGCGCTGACCGGGCTGATCGGCCTGATCGAGCGGCGGCTGGCCCCCTGGAACCGGTCGATCGCGGGAGGCTCGCGATGAACACCCCGATCGCCGGCGCACCGCGCCGGGTCGTCGTCGGCGTCTCCGGCGCGACCGGGACGGCCCTGGCCGTACGGACACTCCAGCTGCTCGGCGCGGCGGGGGTGGAGCGGCATCTCATCGTCAGCCCCGCCGCCCGGCGCACGGCCGCGTACGAGATGCCGGACGCGACGTTCGACGCCGAGGTGGTGCACAACTTCCGCGACATCGGCGCGTCCATCGCGTCCGGCTCCTACCCGGTGGACGGGATGATCGTGATCCCGTGCAGCGTCAAGACGCTGGGCGCCATCGCCTCGGGGGTGTCGGAGAACCTGCTGGTGCGGGCCGCCGACGTCACCCTAAAGGAACGCCGGCGGCTGGTGCTGTGCGTACGTGAGACGCCGCTGCACCTGGGTCACCTGCGGGCGATGGTCACCGCGACCGAGATCGGCGCGATCATCGCGCCCCCGATGCCGGCCTTCTACGCCGCCCCGGAGTCGCTGGACGACGTGGTGGACCACATCGTGGCCCGGGCGCTGTCGCTGATCGGCGTGCACGTGCCCGGCGCGCCGCCGTGGCAGGGGACTCCCGCCTCGGCGGCACGCACCGGCGATCAGAGCGAACTCGGCGGCGCGGACCCGGCGACCGCGCTGGATCGTCCCGGCAGATAGGCCGGCCGGCCCGCGGTCGCCCTCCCCCCGGTGCGAGCCCGGACGAGCAGGTCGGCGGGGCGGCGCTTAGGGTTCGGCACATGACCGACGATCGGAGCCTGCCCCGGCCCGGCTGCCTCACCGGCTCGCCGGCCGGGCGGGCGCTCGCCGCCGAGCTGGAGGCCCGCTGGGCCGAACCGCACCGGCGCTACCACACCACGGCCCACCTGCGGGCGGTCCTGGCCGCGATCGAGCCGCTCGCCGCCCAGGCCTGGGACGCAGACGCCGTACGGCTGGCGGCGTGGTTCCACGACGCCGTCTACGAGGGGCGGCCGGGGTGGGACGAGGAGCGCAGCGCCCAGCTCGCCCAGGCCAGGCTGCCCGCCTGCGGCCTGCCGGCGGAGCGGGTGCGCGAGGTGGCCCGGCTCGTACGGCTCACGGCGGGGCACGGCTACGAGCCCGGCGACATGAACGCGGCCGTCCTGTGCGACGCCGATCTGGCGATCCTCGCGGCGCCGCCCGGCGCCTACGAGGCGTACACGAGGGCCGTACGGCAGGAGTACCGCCACGTGCCTGACGAGGCGTTCAGGACCGGGCGTGCCGGGGTGCTGCGGGAGCTGCTCGGCAAGCCCCGCCTGTTCGGCACCCCTGTGGGCCGGGACCTGTGGGAGCCGCGGGCACGTGAGAACGTCGCCGCCGAGCTGGCCGGTCTCTGACCGGCGACGCGCACACGGCGAGCCGTGCGGGTCGCCGCCGGACCGGTTCGGGAGCCGCTGCCCGGCATACTCCCGCGAAGATCCGGCGCCGGTCGGACGCCTTTACGATGTAGATCAGATGCGGGTCTTCGGGCGGCGCAGGCCCGACTCGCGCAGGCGCCGCACCAGTTCCTGGCTGCCGACGGGCTCGGCGCCGAGGAGCACGGCCTGGTCGTAGACCGTCTCCGGCACGTCGTAGTGGTCCCGGTCGAAGGCCCGCTCGGGCACGCCGAGCAGGCGGGCGAAGTCGTGCAGTTCCTCCAGGGAGGAATCGCTGACCAGGTGGGACCACAGCAGGCCCCGCGGTCCCGGCCAGTTCGGCCGGTCGATCAGAACCGCCATGCGCCCCTCCCCCGGGCCGGTCGGGCAACCCGCAGCAGAGGATCACCTGACCGCGCCTGCGGGTCCGGGGGTCGTCCCCCGGTGTCGTCCCGGGTGAGCATAGCCCGGAGCGCGGGCCACGACCCCGCCGCCCGCCCCGGCGCCCCTCCGGCGATACGGCAGCCGGCGCCGCCACGGCGGTGCGTGGAATCGCCTCGAATTCGGATCGAAATTCAGATCGAATTCGAGGCGGATTCGGAGCGAATGGCAGATGACCGGACAGCGCGCCGACGGCCTCCGGGGGCTGCCCCGGCAGGGATTACCTTCTAGGTCGCGTCGCGACACTCCCTAGCATTTCCCCGCAACTCGCGTGCACTTGGGACAGCATTTGAACTTACGGTGGTTTGTGCATCGATAAGTGCACTTAGGCGGCTTCGGCTTCGCGTACGAATCACCGGGAGCCGCCTGCGCGGCGGTCGCGCCACCCGTGCCCGCCGACGCCGGAGACGCCGCGGCCGGCCAGAGCGCGATCGTGCCGAGCAGCGCCGAGCCGACGATCATGCTGATTCGCCCACCTCGCATGGCCCTTCTCCCTCTCGATCAAGCCGCAACGCGGCGGATCGGGCTGTTTCCCCCCCATTGTCCGAATCTCTTCCGGGAGGCGTCCAGCCCACCGCCCGCCATCGCGCATGATCCAGGGAAAATCCGATGCGAATCCGGATGCGGCGATTGGCAGGGATCGATGAATGACGGACCGGGCCGGCTCCGGAATGGCCCGGCCCCGGCTTTCCGCCGACGCGGGATCTACGTCCCCCCGATGCGCCGGACCGGGCCGGGCCCGATTCTCCCAGCGAATTCGCCCGCTTCTCGCGCTTTCGCCATGCCAACCGTGCGGCTGCCCCAAAATGTCCGTCCCGCCGCGGCATGGAAAGCGCCCCGACCCGGCAAAAGCCCGCATACTCGCCGCCTGGGCGGCAACCGTCGTCCAGAACGCCCTCGCGTTGGAGGCCGGCACGGCCCCGCGACATCCGCGGCTCGGTGAGCGCCGCGGCGAAGGGCGCCGATCACACACACGCGACGGCCCGGATTGGGGACGCCACACGGTGCGCGGGCCCGGGGTGATCAAGGGCGGTGCGCCGCGCAACCGCAGAGTCCAGAGGCACAGGGTCCGCAGGCACGGGGTCCACAGGCACGGGTCACAGGATCCAGGGTCACGGGATCCGGGGGGTCACAGGATCCGGGGCACAGGGGGAAAACGATGGCTGCACGAACTGTTCGGTCCCTTACCGCGCTCGCGGCGGCGGCCGTGCTGATGACGGCACTGCTCGTCGGCTGCGGCGGCGGCACGACCACCACCGTCCCGGTGTCCGGGGGCGCCGCCGCGACGGCGCTCGCGACGCCGACCGCGGCCGAGACCGAGTACAACTCGCCGTGCCCGACCGGCGGCAACGCCAGGAAGTTCGCCAAGACCCGGTTCGCGCTGCACGCGGGTCTCGCGCTCGGCGCCTTCCACCGCTACATCTACAAACCGCTGCGCAGCGGCGGCTTCAGGGCCGGGGCGGACAAGCGCAAGCGCACGATCGCGAAGGCCGCGATCGCCGGCGCCTTCGCCCTGCACCAGCTTAAGGTCGCCAGGGGCTTCGCCGCGGCCAATCCGACGCTGTGCAGGGCCGTGCAGGGCGTGAGCAACCAGTTCTCCGCGCTGACCGGCAAGCTGCAGAACGGCACCGCCACGCCGGCCGACATCGCCGCGGGCAACAGCTCGATGGCGGGCCTGCAGCGCGACGCCTCGAAGACCGGCTACGGGTTCAAGGAGCAGAACGTCACCATTCCCGGCACGAGCTGATCTGTGGGTGACGACGCCGCCGGTCCGCGCCGGTCAGCCCACCTTGGCGAAGAACGCGCGGATGTCGGCGGCGAGGTGATCCGGCTGGTCCATGGCGATGAAGTGGTGGCCGCCCGGGTTGTCCTCCGGCCAGTGGAGGATGGTGTTGTGCCGCTCCGCGAGCCGGCGGATGCCGGGCGGTCCGCTGTACACGCCGGTCGGCGCGACCGTCTGGCCCTCGGGCCAGCCGAAGCCGGTGCTCTCGTAGTACGGCCAGGCCGACGTCCCGAACGTCCCGGTGAACCAGTACAGGCTCACGTTGGTCAGGAACAGATCCCGGTCGATCACCTCATCGAGAGGCCTGCCGGAGGCGTTGAACTCGTGGAACTTCTGGGTCATCCAGGCCAGCGCCGCGACCGGTGAGTCGTGCCAGCCATACGTGAACGTCTGCGGCGCCGCGCGCAGCAGCCCGTGGTGGTCGACGCCGTTCATCCAGTCCTGTTCCATCAGCCGGGCGTAGGCCGCCCGCTCGTCCTCGGTCATCTCCGGAAGGTCCTTCTCCGAGGGGAAGCCGAGACCGCTGATGACGTAGACGCCGACGACGTCGTCCGGCGCCGCCTTGGCCACCTCCGGGGCGACGTAGGCCCCGAAGTCCCCGCCCTGCGCGCCGTACCGCTCGTAGCCGAGACGACGCATCAGCTCCGCCCAGGTGCGCGCCACGCGCGCCGCGGTCCAGCCGGTGCCGCGCGGCGGCGCGGAGAAGCCGAAGCCCGGCAGGGAGGGCACCACGACGTGGAACGCCGGGGCGGGGTCACCGCCGTACGCACGGGGGTCGGTGAGACGGCCGATGAGCTCGGTGAACTCCAGGAACGAGTTCGGCCAGCCGTGCGTGAGGACGAGCGGCAGAGCGTCGGGCTCGGCCGAGCGCACGTGCAGGAAGTGGATGTCCTGACCGTCGATCTCGGTCATGAACTGCGGGAACTCGTTCAGCCGCGCCTCGTGCCCGCGCCAGTCGTACTCCTGGCGCCAGTGGCGGGCGAGCTCACGGAGGAGGGCGGCGGGGACGCCACGGCTCCATCCGTCGCCGGGCAGCTCACGGGGCCACCGGGCGCGGTCCAGCCTGTCGTTCAGGTCGTCCAGATCGGCCGCAGCGATCTCGATGCGGAAAGGGCGGATCTCGGGGCTCATGTCTCTCCCGGTAGGTCGCGATGACGGGATGGACGTTAGAGGCCATGTAGGTCACGGTCTGTCCTAGATGAGCGGGCATGCTTGGTCCATGGGTGACATGTCCGCACGGTTGCTCGGCCTGCTGTCGCTGCTGCAGACTCCCCGCGAATGGCCGGGCAGCGAGCTGGCCGAGCGTCTGGGGGTCAGCCCCCGGACCGTCCGCCGCGACGTCGACCGGCTGCGCGAGCTGGGATATCCGGTCCAGGCGACGATGGGCGCGGTGGGCGGTTACCGGCTCGCCGCGGGTGCGGCCATGCCGCCGCTGCTGCTCGACGACGAGGAGGCGGTGGCCATCGCCGTCGGCCTGCGCACGGCCGCCGCGCATCCGGTGGACGGCATCGACGAGGCGTCCGTGCGCGCCCTGGCCAAGCTGGAGCAGGTGCTGCCCTCCCGGCTGCGGCACCGGGTGGGCGCGATCGCCGCCGCGACCGTGCCGATGCTCGCCGGAGCCGAGCCGCCCGTGGACCCGCGGACCCTGGTGGTGCTCGCCGGGGCCGCCGCCAACCGCGAGCGGCTGCGCTTCGCCTACCGGTCCGGCGACGGCGCCGAGACCAGGCGCCTGACCGAGCCCTATCGCCTGGTCGCGACCGGACGCCGATGGTATCTGATGGCATTCGACAACGACCGCGACGACTGGCGGATCTTCCGCGCCGACCGGATCGGCGACCCCCACCCGACCGGCGTACGGTTCCCGGGCCGCGTGCCCCCGGACCAGGACCCGGCCGAGTTCGTCGCGGCCAAGCTGTACTCGTCCGCACCGGTCTACGAGGTGGTGGCGACCCTGCTCCTGCCGGCCGGACAGGCGGCACGCCGGCTCGGCGCCGCCGCGGAAAGCGTCGAGCCGGTCGACGACCACAGCTGCCGCCTGCGCGGACGGGCCGACACCCTGGAGTGGCTCGCGTCGCGTCTGCTCATGCTCGGCTGCGAGTTCGAGGTGCACGAGCCGCCGGAGCTGCGGGCGTATCTGCGTGCGCTGAGCGCCCGCGCCGTTCGCGCCTCGGCGCCGTGAAGCATAATCCTATTGACTTGGTAGGAAATGTGGGCAACCCTGGTGGCGAATCCTTCGTCGTCAACAGCGAGGTGTGTCCATGTCCGTCGTCGAACTCCAGGGCGAGTTACGGAGCGCGGTCCGGGCGGATCCCCGGCCGCGTCGCCGCTCCGCCTCGGCCCGCGACCCGCGGAGGGGGTGGCACAGATGGGTAAGCCCCCTCGTCGTCGTGCTGCTGTGGCAGCTCGCCAGCGTGCTCGGGCTGCTGCCCGCCCGGTTGCTCGCCGCCCCGTCGCAGATCGCCGTGACCGCGCTCGACCTGGTGGGCTCGGGGACGCTGCCCACGGCGATCGCGGTGTCCCTCGAACGGGTGCTCCTCGGCTTCGCCGCCGGAGCGGTCGCGGGCGTCGGCCTCGCGCTGGTCGCCGGGCTGAGCCGGAGCGGTGAGAACGCCGTCGACCCGCTCATGCAGATGCTCCGGGCGCTGCCGTTCTTCGGCCTGATCCCGCTGTTCATCCTCTGGTTCGGGATCGGGGAGACGCCCAAGGTGCTGCTGGTGGCGCTCGCCGTCTCCTTCCCGCTCTACCTCAACACGTTCGCGGGCATCCGGGGCGTGGACGGCAAGCTCGCCGAGGTCGCGCGGACGCTGCGGCTCGGCCGGACCGCGCTCGTACGGCACATCGTGCTGCCCGGCGCGCTCCCCCAGACGCTCGTCGGGCTGCGGCAGAGCCTCGGGGTGGCCTGGCTGGCGCTGATCGTGGCCGAGCAGGTGAACGCCGACGCCGGCCTCGGCTACATGATCAACGACGCGCGGGAGTTCCTGCGCACCGACGTGATCGTGGTCGGCCTGCTCGTCTACAGCGCGCTCGGCCTGCTCACCGACGCCCTGGTCCGGCTCCTGGAGAGGAGGGCGCTGGTATGGCGACGCGAGTTCCTGTCCCGGTGAACGAAACCGTGCACGCCCCGGTGTACAAGACGGTGAACGACACGGTGACCGCCCCGGTGGTGGCCACCGTGCACGGGCTCACCCGGCGCTTCGGCGACCGCACCGTGCTCGACGGCCTCGACCTGACGATCCGGCGCGGCGAGTTCGTCGCGCTCCTCGGCCGCAGCGGCTCGGGCAAGTCCACGCTGCTGCGCGCGCTCGCCGGCCTGGACGAGGAGGTCGAGGGCGGCCTGAAGGTGGACGGCTCGGTGGCCGTGGCCTTCCAGGAGCCCCGGCTGGTGCCGTGGAAGCGGGTGCGCGACAACCTCACGCTCGGCCTGAACGGGCCCGACCCGGCCGGCCGGGCGGAGGCGGCGCTGGCCGAGGTGGGCCTGACCGACCGCGCGCGGGCATGGCCGCTGACGTTGTCCGGCGGCGAGGCGCAGCGGGCGAGCCTGGCCCGCGCGCTCGTCCGCGATCCGGGACTGCTGCTGCTCGACGAGCCGTTCAGCGCGCTCGACGCGCTGACCCGCATCACCGTGCACCGCCTGGTGCTCGACCTGTGGGCGGCGCACGGCCCGGCCGTGCTGCTGGTGACCCACGACGTGGACGAGGCGCTGCTGCTGGCCGACCGGGTTCTGGTGCTCGACGGCGGGCGCCTCGCGCACGAGTGGACCGTCGCCGCGCCGCGCCCCCGGCACCGCGACCACCCCGACCTGCTCACCCTGCGCGCCGCCCTGCTGTCCGCGCTGGGCGTCACCCCGGAAGGACCCGCATGACCAGGAGACCGCTCGCCGCGCTGCTGATCGTCCTGGCGGCCGCCACGGCCTGCGCCTCGACGGGACAGGGCACGTCCGGGGGGAAGGACGGTCAGGGCGCGGGCCGCGTCACCCTCCGGGTCGGCGACCAGAAGGCCGGGTCGCAGGCCCTTCTCAAGGCCGCGGGGCTGCTCGACGGCACCTCCTACGCGATCACGTGGTCGCAGTTCACCTCCGGGCCGCCCCTGCTGGAGGCGGTCAACGCGGGCGCGGTCGACATCGGCGGCGTGGGCAACACCCCGCCCGTCTTCGCCGCCGCCTCCGGCTCGAAGATCAAGATCGTGGCGGCGTACCGACAGAGCGCCAAGGGATCGGCGATCGTCGTCCCCGACGGGTCCGCGATCACGTCGCCCGCGCAGCTCAAGGGCAGGAAGATCGCGGTGGCGAAGGGCAGCTCGGCCCACTACCACCTGCTGGCGGTCCTCAAGAAGGAGGGGCTGTCGTTCAAGGACATCCAGCCGCAGTATCTCCAGCCCGCCGACGCCCTGGCGGCGTTCTCGTCCGGCACCGTCGACGCCTGGGCCATCTGGGACCCCTTCACCTCCCAGGCCGAGATCCAGCACAAGGCCCGGCTCCTGGTCGACGGCGCGGGCATCGTCAACGGCCTGGGCTTCCAGGTCGCCGCTCCCGCCGCGCTCGACGACGCGGGCAGGCGGGCCGCGATCGGCGACTTCCTCACCCGGCTCGCCAAGGCGCGGAACTGGGCCGCCACCCACCTGGACGAGTGGGCCAAAGTGTGGGCGCAGGAGACGGGCCTGCCGGTCGAGGTGGCGGACGCGGCCGTCGCCAACGCCGTCGCCACCCCCGTCGTGATCGACGACTCGGTCGTCTCCTCCGAACAGGAGATCGCCGACGCGTTCACCGCCGAGGGCCTCGTGCCGGGCACCATCACCTTCTCCCAGTTCGTCGACGACCGCTTCAACGACGTCGTAGGAAAGGCACAGCGATGAGATTCCACTGGTTCCTGCCCACCTCGGGCGACGGCCGGGCAATCACCGGCGGCGGGCACGGCCTGCGCCGCGTGCACGGGCAGTCCCCGGCCGCCGCCTTCCGGCCGCCCACGATCGACTACCTCGCCCAGGTGGCCCGCGCGGCCGAACAGGCCGGGTTCGAGGCCGTGCTGACCCCCACGGGCACCTACTGCGAGGACGCCTGGCTGGTCACCGCCGCGCTGACCCAGGTGACGACCCGGCTGAAGTTCCTGGTCGCGTTCCGGCCGGGGGCGCTGTCCCCGACGCTCGCGGCGCAGATGGCCGCCACCTACCAGCGGCTCTCCGGCGGCCGGCTGCTGCTCAACGTGGTGACCGGCGGGGAGGCGGCCGAGCAGCGGCGGTTCGGCGACCACCTGGGCAAGGACGAGCGGTACGCGCGGACCGCCGAGTTCCTGTCGATCGTGCGCGGCGCGTGGGACGGCCCGTTCGACTTCAGGGGGAACTACTACGAGGTCGAGGGGGCGACGGTCGCCGAGCGGCCCGACCCCGTGCCCGAGCTGTACTTCGGCGGTTCCTCCGCCGCCGCGGGCCCGGTGGCGGCCCGGCACGTCGACGTCTACCTCACCTGGGGCGAGCCGCCGTCCCAGGTCGCGGCCAAGCTCGACTGGATGCGCGAGCTCGCCGCGGCGGAGGGCCGCACCCTGCGCTTCGGCATCCGGCTGCACGTGATCACGAGGGACACCTCCAAGGAGGCGTGGGCGGAGGCCGGGCGGCTGCTCGACCAGATCTCCCCCGAGGACATCGCGTCGGCGCGGACCGTCCTGTCCCGCAGCGAGTCGGTCGGGCAGCAGCGGATGCTCGCGCTCCACGAGGGCTTCCGCGGCGGCACCGGCGGCGGCGCCAACGGGGGCTCGCGCGGCGGCGGGGTCAGGGACCTGGAGATCCACCCCGGGCTGTGGGCGGGGGTCGGCCTGGTGCGAGGCGGCGCGGGCACCGCGCTCGTCGGCAGCCACGCGGAGGTCGCCGACCTCGTGGAGGAGTACGCCTCACTCGGCGTGGAGGAGTTCGTCCTGTCGGGCTACCCGCACCTGGAGGAGGCCTTCTGGTTCGGCGAGGGCGTGCTGCCCGAACTGCGCCGGCGGGGCCTGCTCGGCGCCGGCGAGCCCGTACGGCTGAGCGCCTGACGACCCGCCGGGGCCCCCGCCGCCGTCACAGGCGGTCGGGGGCCTCGCCGCGCTCGCGGATGAGGGCGGTGAGCTGGGCCACCGCCCGCCGCGACCGTTCCCGCTCGGTGCTCTGGATGCCCATGGCGCCCAGGCTGATCCCGTTGGCGAGGTCCAGCTTGGGCCAGGGGTCGCCCTCCACCATCGTGACGTCCAGCACCTCGGCCCACTCGAAGCGGTGGACCCGCAGCGGGTTCACCACCGTGATCCCCTTCTCGTCCGCCCGCACCCGCAGGCGGCCGAGCAGGTGCAGCACGCACGCCACCGCCACGCCGAAGGCGACCATGCCCAGCCGGTCGGCGACCCCGAACTGCTCCGGCAGCACGACGGCCATCAGGATCGAGCCGATCACCATCACCGCCGCCATGCCGTACGCGATGATCGTCGTGGCGCGGGGACGCCAGGTGACGGGCAGCGGAGGCGTGCTCTCAGGCATGACGACCCCCGCGAGCCGGCACGGCGAAGCGGCGTACGGCGTCCCCGGCCTCCGGGGCGGCGTGCGGATACTGCGTGATCACCAGTCAAGTCTTCCCGGCTCGGCGCTGCGGATGCGAGGACTGCGGCTTCGAGGATTGCGGCTTCGCGGGCTGCGGCTTCGAAGACCGGGCGAGGTCAGCCGGTGAGGCCGCGAAGGAGGAGGGCGGTCTCCAGGGCGGCGATCGTCGCCTCGTACCCCTTGTCCTCCTTGCTGCCCGGCACGCCGGACCGCTCAACCGCTTGATCAAGGGTGTCACAGGTGAGCACCCCGTTGCCCACCGGGGTCGACTCGTCGAGCGAGACCCTGGTCAGGCCCGTGGTCACCGAGTCGCAGACGTAGTCGAAGTGGGCCGTCTCCCCTCGGACCACCACGCCGAGCGCGACGACGGCGTCGCAGCGCCGGGCCAGGGCCTGCGCGACCACCGGGATCTCCAGCGACCCGGCCACCCGTGCCGTGACCACGTCCGCCCCGCTGTCCCGCGCCGCCCGCTCCGCCCGCGCGAGCAACTGGTCGGTGATCTTCTCGTGCCACCGGGCGGCGACGATGCCGACGGTCAGCCCGCCCGCATCCACCGCCGCCGCGTCCGGCCGTCCCTCGCCGCTCATGAAACCTCCTTGACTGACGGCTCGGAGCCGCATGAGCGGACCGCGCCGTTTTCGCTGATTCGCTCGCTTCGCTCGCTCACGAAGCCTCCTTGCCGAAGTGTTCGCCGTGGATGTCGCGGGGGACGTCGCCCGAGATCTCGTGGCCGAGCCGGTCGCGCTTGGCGGTCAGATACCGCTCGTTGTAGGGGTTCATCGCCACCGGCATCGGCTCGCGGCCCAGGACCTTGATGCCGTACCCGTCCATGCCCCGCACCTTGGCCGGGTTGTTGGTCAGCAGCCGCACCGACTTCACGCCGAGGTCGGCGAGCATCTGCCCGGCGTTGGAGAACTCCCTGGCGTCCACCGGCAGCCCCAGCTCCAGGTTGGCGTCGACGGTGTCGCTGCCGTTGTCCTGCAGGCTGTAGGCGCGCAGCTTGGCCAGCAGGCCGATGCCCCGTCCCTCGTGGCCGCGCAGGTACACGATCACGCCGCGCCCGTTCTCGGCGATCATGCGCATGGCGGTGTCGAGCTGCACGCCGCAGTCGCAGCGCAGCGAGCCGAGCACGTCGCCGGTGAGGCATTCCGAGTGCGCCCGGACGAGCACGTTCTCGCCGTCCTCGATGTCGCCGTACACCAGCGCGATGTGCTCGCCGCCGTCGACGGCGCTGGCGTAGCCGTACGCCCGCCAGACGCCGTACCGGTTGGGAATGCGCGTCTCGGCGACCCTGGTCACCATCCGCTCGGACCTGCGGCGGTGCTCGATGAGCTGCTCGATCGACACCAGCGCGAGGTCGTGCTCGTCGGCGAACTCGCGCAGGCGGGGCAGGCGCGCCATCGTGCCGTCGTCGTTGACGATCTCGGCGAGCGCGCCGGCCGGGGTCAGCCCGGCGAGCCTGGCGAGGTCCACCGACGCCTCGGTGTGCCCGGGGCGCACCAGCACGCCGCCCTCCCGGTAGCGCAGCGGGAAGATGTGCCCCGGCCGGACCAGCTCGTACGGCTCGGTGGCCGAGTCGCACAGGGTCCTGATCGTCTTGGCCCGGTCGGCGGCGGAGATGCCCGTCGTCACCCCGTCCCTGGCGTCCACGCTGATCGTGTACGCGGTGCGCAGGCGCTCGCGGTTGTCCTGCACCATCAGCGGCAGGCCGAGCCGGTCGAGCGTGGTGCCCTCCATGCCGACGCAGATGACGCCGCTCGTGTAGCGGATCATGAAGGCGACCAGCTCGGGCGTGGCCTTCGACGCCGCGAAGATGAGGTCGCCCTCGTTCTCGCGGTTCTCGTTGTCCACCACCACGACGGGCCTGCCGTCCCTGATGTCGTTGACGGCCCGCTCGATCGGATCCAGCCTGATCCCGCTCATGTGGCGCTTTCCCTCACTCATGCGGTCACCGCCCGCAACTCGCGCGACTGGCGCAGCCAGTCCCGGAACCCGATCATCACCATCACGAAGAACAACCCGTACACGAGGCCGGAGACCACCAGCCCGGAGCGAAACGCCAGCGGCACCCCCACGAGGTCCACGGCGACCCAGATGATCCAGAAGTCGACCAGCGCCTTGCCCTGCGCCCAGGTCGCCACCGCGCTGCCGACGAAGATGTAGGCGTCCGGCCACGGCGCCCAGGAGATGTTCCAGCCGCGGGAGTTGAGCAGGGTGAACAGCAGCGCGACCGCGACCGTCCCGGCGATCATGACGATCACCAGCGTGACGCGCTCCCGCACGCGTGCCGAGCGGATCGGCAGCTCCGCGCCGCCGCGCGTGCCGCGCGACCACTTCACCCAGCCGTAGACCGCCAGGATGCCGAACAGCGCCTGCTTGAGCGCGTTGCCGGTGATGTGCGCACTGAACGACGCCACGAACAGCAGCGCCGACCCGAGCAGCTGCACCGGCCAGGTCCAGATCGTCTTCTTGATCGCGAGCCACACCGTGCCCAGCGCGCACACGTTGCCCACCAGGTCGGTCCACAGGACGTGCTGCCCGAAGACGTCGAACCCGGCCTCCGTCCAGCTCATGCCGAGACTCCCTTGGCGGTCGCCGCGGTGAGCTTCTCGACGTACTTGGCGATCACGTCGACCTCGAGGTTGACCGGCTCGCCCGGCTGCTTGCGGCCGAGCGTGGTGAGTTCGAGGGTGGTGGGGATCAGGCTGACGGAGAAGGTGTCCTCCGTCACGGCGGTCACGGTGAGGCTGACGCCGTCCACCGCGATCGAGCCCTTCTCCACGACATATCGGGCGAGGTTCACGGGCAGCGAGAGCCGCACGATCTCCCAGTGCTCCCCGGGCTCGCGCGACAGCACCTCCCCGGTCCCGTCGACGTGGCCCTGCATGATGTGCCCGCCGAGCCGCTGGTCGGCCCGTACGGCGCGCTCCAGGTTGACCCGTGAACCGGGGCGCAGGGCCCCGAGCGACGACCGGTCGAGGGTCTCCTTCATCACGTCGGCGGTGAAGGAGTCCCCCTCGGCGCCGGCCACGGTGAGGCAGACGCCGTTGACGGCGATGGAGTCGCCGTGCCCGGCGTCCGAGGTGACGACCGCGCCGCGCACGGTGAGACGCGCGGAGTCGCCCCGCGCCTCGAGTGCCACGACCTCGCCGAGCTCCTCGACGATTCCGGTGAACATTCAGCTCTCCTTAGGGGACTGCAGGCTGGAGGACGCGATGCCAGAGGACGCGATGCCGGAGGACTTGGGACGCAGGACCAGCCTGAGGTCCGGTCCGACGGGGGTGACTTCGGCGAACTCCAGCCGGTGGATCTCGGTGATCGTCGAGGCGCCCGCAGGGCCGAGCGCGGCCGCTCCCGCCCCCAGCAGCGCCGGGGCGAGGTAGCCGACGACCCGGTCGACCAGGCCCTCACGGAGGAAGGCGCCGGCGAGGGTGGGCCCGCCTTCGATCAGCACGCTCACGACCTGCCTGTCGTGCAGCTCGGCCAGGAGGGCGTGCAGGTCGATCCCGCCGGGGACGCGCGGGAGCCGTACGGCGTGAGGCGACAGATGGGCGGGGACGGCCGCGTCCTCGGCGACGGCCACCAGCGTCGGGGCCTCGCCGTCCAGGACACGGGCGGCGGCCGGGGTGCGGGCGTCGGAATCCACGACCACGCGCAGCACGGGCGCCGCGCGCGGGGGGACGGGGACGCCCGCGGCGGGCCTGGCGGTCAGCCGGGGGTCGTCGGCGAGCACGGTGCCGATGCCGGCGACGACGGCGTCGCTGCCCGCCCGCAGGCGGTGCACGTCCGCCCTGGCCTCGGGCGAGGTGATCCACTGGCTGGTGCCGTCCTCGGCCGCCGAGCGGCCGTCCACGGTGGCGGCGAACTTCCAGGTCACGTGCGGCCTGCCGGCCCGCACGTAGGTCAGCCAGGCGGCGTTGACCTCCTCGGCCTCGGCGGTCAGCACGCCCTCGTCCACCACCACGCCGTGCCGCCGCAGCACGGCGGCGCCGCCCGCGGCCTTCGGGTTGGGATCGGAGACGGCGACGACGACCCGGGCCACGCCCGCCTCCAGGAGGGCGGCGGAGCAGGGGCCGGTCCTGCCGGTGTGGTTGCAGGGCTCCAGCGTCACGTAGGCCGTGCCGCCCCTGGCCCGTTCGCCGGCCTCGCGCAGCGCCACGACCTCGGCGTGCGGCCCTCCGGCGTAGGCGTGGAAGCCCTCTCCCGCGACCTCGCCCGACGGATCGAGGATCACACAGCCGACGACGGGATTGGGGCTGGTACCGCCCAGGCCCCGGGCGGCGAGCGCGATCGCGCGCCGCATGTGAAGGATGTCCGCTGAGGTCACCCCGGTCTTCCTCTCGCCGTTGTCTACGGCGGGCCCCGGGGATCGTTCGGGATGCGGCCTCGCATCACCTGCACGGACGGCACCACCGCCGGCGCGGCCACACGGCCGCCCGGCGGCACCACGGCCGCCCGTTCGCGCGCTTCCTCCCATCCGGACTTTCACCGTCGGTCCTGGAATCTCACCAGGTCCACCGGCCGATGGCTTCGGCCGGGTCGCGGACTTCACCCCTGGGGACAGGGGTGTCACCGCCGGTTCGGAATTACACCGACCCCGGAGCACGCTGCTCTGCTACCCGTCAGTGTAGCCATGCCCGGCTCGTAGCCGTAGGCCGGGATTGTGGTGATCTGCGGCACACGCTTACCCCGTTGGGTTGGTCTCAGCGGTGTGCGGGTTGTGTCACAAAGCTGTGACACAAAAGCATTTGTGTAATAAGTAGTGTTCCGCGCCACGTATACCGAGGTCAATGCGGTCGCAGGACACAAGGTGATTTACTTTGCACAACGAAGCAAACAAGTGGCGGACTGCCCGCCCCAAGTGATTGACCCCTGCAAAATTAGTTGCCAGGGTTCCCTATAGTCGGATCTCTTCCGATCGTTAATGGTCCACCCGGGAGCACCGCACCATGACGTTCCCCTCCTCGACCGCGACCGACGCCGCCGAGTCCGCGGACACCGCGGGCACCGCGGGCGCCGCCGGTTCCGGTTCCGCCGTCGTCGGCCGATCGCCCGGCCAGCTCATGTGGCGCCGTTTCCGGCGCGACAAGACGGGCGTGGTCTCGGCCTTCATCGTGCTCGCGTTCTTCCTGATCGCGCTGCTGGCTCCCGTGATCGCCGCGCTGTACGGCAAGGATCCGTACACGACCTACGGCCAGAACCAGCCCGGCCTGCTCAACGACTTCGGCTACCCGATCGCGCCCAACGGCGGCATGAGCGGCGACTTCTGGTTCGGCCTGGAGCCGGGCCTGGGCCGCGACGTGTTCACCCAGCTCGTGTACGGCATCCGCACCTCGCTGAGCATCGCGATCGTCGTGACGGTGATCACCACCGTCATCGGCGTCGCGATGGGCATCACCTCCGGCTATCTCGGCGGCAAGACGGACTACGTGATCGGGCGGGTCATCGACACGCTGCTCGCGTTCCCCTCGCAGCTCTTCCTGATCGTCTTCCTGCCGGTCGTCGAGGCCGCGATCGTGCTGCCGGAGGAGGAGACGCCCGTCTGGCTGCGCTACGTGTCCATCTGCGTCGTCCTCACCGTCCTCGGCTGGGCCACGATCGCCCGCCTGCTCCGCGCGCAGGTCCTGTCACTGCGGGCGCGCGAGTTCGTGGAGGCCGCCCGCGTCACCGGCGCGTCGCCGGCCAGAGTGATCTTCAAGGAGCTCCTGCCCAACCTCTGGACGCCGATCATCATCCAGTCCACGCTCGCGCTCCCGCTGTACGTGGGCGCCGAGGCCGGTCTCGGCTTCCTGGGCGTCGGCATGACGGAACCCACCCCCGACTGGGGCCGGATGTTCCAGGTGGGGGTGAACGTCTACCACTCCGACGTTACCTACCTCCTGTTCCCCGGCGTGTCCATGCTGATCTTCGTCGTCGCGTTCAACCTGCTCGGGGACTCCATCCGCGACGCCTTCGACCCCAAGACAAAGCGCTGACCACGCGCGCTCTCCCCCATAGGAAGGACCACATGAGATCGCATAGCAGGCGGATCGCCTCGATGACGGCCGTGCTCGCGGCGGGCGCGCTCGCCCTCGCCGGCTGCGCCAAGGGCGGGGGCGGCGGGGCGCCCCAGGGCGCGTCTGGCACCACGCAGAAGCCTCTGGAGAACAAGGCCGTCAGCGCCATCTCGGTCGGCACCGCGGCCGACTCCGCCGGCCCCGCGCCCGAGGTGTCCGGCGCCAAGTCCGGCGGCACGGTCTACATGATCGACCGGGACGACTTCAGCCACCTGGACCCGGGCCGCGTCTACGTGAACTACAACTCCTCGGTGTCCCACCTGTTCACCCGCCAGCTCACCGCCTACAAGCACGACGACGCGGGCAACATCAAGCTCGTCGGCGACCTGGCCACCGACACCGGCACCACCACGGACAACGGCAAGACGTGGCAGTTCACGCTCAAGGACGGCCTGAAGTGGCAGGACGGCACGCCGATCACCTCCGCTGACATCAAGTACAGCTTCGAGCGCCTGTTCGCCGACTTCATCACCGAGGGCCCGGACTACGCCGAGACGTGGCTGGTCCCGGACCCGAAGAAGCCGTTCCGCGACCAGTACAAGGGCCCGTACGACGGCAAGGAGCTCGACACGATCGAGACTCCGGACGACAAGACGGTGATCTTCAAGCTCAACGGGGAGCACCCGGACTTCAACTTCACCGTGGCCATGACCGGCTACGGCGCCGTGCCCAAGGCGCAGGACACGAAGCAGAAGTACGACAAGCAGCCGTTCTCCTCGGGTCCGTACAAGATCGTGAGCCACATCACGGACAAGTCGATGGACCTGGAGCGCAACGAGAACTGGGACCCGAAGACCGACCCCATCCGGCACGCGTACCCGGACAAGTTCCACATGGAGTTCGGCCTTCAGTCGCAGCAGACGACCGAGCGCTTCATGGCCGACACCGGCAACGACAAGCAGGCGTTCACCTTCCACAACCCGGTCGCGCCCGAGCGCATCCAGGAGGTGCTGAACGACCCCGAGCTGATGAAGCGGTCGCTGCAGGGCCTGACGCCGTTCACGACCTTCTACAACATCAACACCACGCGGGTCACCGACGTCAACGTCCGCAAGGCCATCATCACCGCCTGGCCGTCCAAGCAGATCCAGCAGCTCCAGGGCGGTGAGATTTCGGCCGGCAAGATCGCCACGACGGTCATGAGCCCGACGGTGCTCGGCTACGAGGCGTTCGACCTGTACAACAAGCTCGCCAAGCCCGAGGGCGACCCCGAGGCGGCCAAGGCGCTGCTCGCCAAGTCGGGCGACCCGAACCCGACCGTCGTCTACGCCTACAACCAGACGCCGGTCCAGGAGAAGGTCACCGTCGCCATCAAGGAGGCGCTGACCAAGGCCGGCTTCAAGGTCGTGGCCAAGCCCCTCAACCCGACGACGTACTACGACGCCATCGGCCCGGTGGACAACAAGTTCGACATCTACTGGGGCGGCTGGGCGGCCGACTGGCCGACCGGATCGACCTCGATCCAGCCGCAGTACGACGGCCGGCTGATCTCCGACAACCAGCCGAACTACACGCACCTCAACCTGCCGGAGATCAACGACGCCATCGACAAGGCCAACGCCATCAGCGACCCTGCCGAGGCGGGTAAGGCGTGGGCCGCGATCGACCGGCAGATCATGGACAAGGCCGCGATCGTCCCCGAGTTCTACCAGACCTACTTCGGCCTGTACGGCTCGGGCCTCGGCGGGGTCAAGTTCGACCCGGTCGAGGGCGAGCAGTCGGCGCTCGACATCTACGTGAAGTAGCAGCAACCGGGTCCGCCGCCCCTTCACCGGGGCGGCGGACCCCCTGCCCGTCCCGCCCGCAGGAGCAAGTCCGAGACCATGACCAGCTATCTGGTACGCCGCGTCGCCGGCGCCCTCGTGATCCTGATGATCATCAGCGCGATCACGTTCTACCTCTTCTACGCCGTGCCGCGTGACCCCGCCCGGGCGTTCTGCGGCAAGATCTGCCAGCCCGAGACGCTGGCGTTGATCCGGCACAACCTGGGCATGGACGAGCCGCTCTTCGTGCAGTACTGGCACTGGCTGGCAGGCATCTTCACGGGCCGCGAGTTCGTCCAGTTCGGCGAGTGCCCGGCGCCCTGCCTCGGCTACTCCTTCGCCACCCAGGAGCCCGTCTTCGGCGCCATCGTCGACCGCTTCCCGGTGACGCTGTCGCTCACCCTGGGCGCGTCGGTGGTCATCCTGGCGTTCGGCATCATGACCGGCATGATCGCGGCCTGGAAGGTCGGGCAGCCGCTCGACAAGATCGCCAGCGCCTCGTCTGTCGTCGGGGCCTCGCTCCAGATCTACTTCGTCGGGCCGCTGCTGGCGTTCTACCTCGTGGACACCCTGCAGCTGATCCCCCGCCCGTCGTACGTGCCGATCACCGAGAACCCGCTGGACTGGTTCACCCACCTGCTGCTGCCGTGGGTGGTGTTGTCGATCATCTTCACCGCCAACTACACCCGCATGACCCGCTCGCAGATGGTCGAGCAGCTCGCCGAGGACTACGTCCGCACGGCGCGCGCCAAGGGCATGTCGAGCAGAGCGGTCTTCTTCCGCTTCGCCTGGCGCGGCGCGATGATCCCGATTGTCACGATCTTCGGTGTCGACCTCGCCACGCTGCTGGGCGGCGCGATCATCACCGAGCAGACGTTCAGCCTGCACGGCATCGGCGAGCTGGCCGTACGCGCCGTGCAGAACACCGACCTGCCGATGCTGCTCGGCGTGACCATCGTGGGCGCGGCGGCGATCGTCCTGCTGAACATCCTGGTGGACGTGCTCTACGCGTTCATCGACCCGCGGGTCCGCCTCAGCTGAGCCCCCGCCCTGCCAACGCCTTAACAAGTCGAACCGGGAACTGGAGCAGCAAGTGACCACCGTGTCGTGGAGCAGCGAGCCGGGGACCTCGCGCGGCCCCGGGCCGTTCCTGTCCGTCCGCGACCTGAGCGTCGAGTTCAGCACCGAGGACGGCATCGTGCACGCCGTCGACAACCTGTCCTTCGATCTGGAGAAGGGCACCACGCTCGGCATCGTCGGCGAGTCCGGATCGGGCAAGTCGGTGACCAACCTCGCCATCCTCGGCCTGCACGACCCCGCCCACACGAAGATCGGCGGAGAGATCTGGCTGGAGGACCAGGAGCTGATCTCGGCGGACCGCACCACGATGGAGAAGCTCCGCGGCAACCGCGTCGCGATGATCTTCCAGGACCCGCTGACCGCGCTGTCGCCGTTCCACACGATCGGCCGGCAGATCGGCGAGGTCTACCGCAAGCACAAGGGCGCGAGCAAGAAGGAGGCCCGCGACCGCGCCGTCGAGATGCTCCGGCGCGTGGGCATCCCCCAGCCGGAGACACGGGTGGACCACTACCCGCACGAGTTCTCCGGCGGCATGCGGCAGCGCGCGATGATCGCGATGGCGCTGGTGTGCGACCCCGACCTGCTCATCGCCGACGAGCCGACGACCGCGCTCGACGTGACCGTGCAGGCGCAGATCCTCGACCTGCTCAAGGAACTCCAGCAGCAGTTCGGCACCGCGATCATCCTGATCACCCACGACCTCGGCGTCGTGGCCGGCACCGCCGACAACGTCATGGTCATGTACGCCGGGCGGGCGGCCGAGCGCGGCACCGTCCGCGAGGTGCTGCGCGAGCCGCGCCACCCCTACACCTGGGGCCTGCTGTCGTCGATGCCGCGCCTGAACTCGTCCGTCGACGTCCCGCTGATGCCGGTGCGCGGCACTCCCCCGAGCCTGCTGAACCCGCCGTCCGGCTGCCCGTTCCACCCGCGCTGCGACTATCCGAAGCTCGCCGGGCCGGAGCTGTGCTTCAACCAGCGGCCGTCGATCTCCCCGGAGACCGGGCACGGCGACGCCTGTTACCTCACCCTCGAGCAGAAGAGGGAACTCCGCACCGCGAAGACCGAGGACCACGCATGAACGAGACGCTGCTGGAGCTCAAGGAGCTGGTCAAGCACTTCCCCGTGCGGGGTGGCGCGCTGATCAAGCGTCAGGTCGGAGCCGTCCACGCGGTGGACGGCATCGACCTCACGGTCGGCGCGGGCGAGACCGTCGGCCTGGTGGGCGAGTCGGGCTGCGGCAAGTCCACCACCGGCCGCCTGGCGGCCCGCCTGCTCGAACCCACCACGGGCAAGGTCCTCTATGAAGGTCAGGACATCAGCCACAACTCGCGCCGGCAGCTCAAGCCGATCCGGTCCGAGATCCAGATGATCTTCCAGGACCCCTACAGCTCGCTCAACCCGCGCCACACTGTGGGCACGATCATCCGCGGGCCGATGGAGGTCAACGACATCAACCCGCCCGGCGGGCGCAAGAAGCGGGTCCAGGAGCTGCTGGAGATCGTCGGCCTCAACCCCGAGCACTACAACCGCTTCCCGCACGAGTTCTCCGGCGGCCAGCGGCAGCGCATCGGGATCGCCCGGGCCCTCGCGCTCGACCCCAAGCTCATCATCGCCGACGAGCCGGTGTCGGCGCTGGACGTCTCCATCCAGGCCCAGGTGGTCAACCTGCTGCAGGAGCTGCAGCGCGACCTCGGCATCGCGTTCCTGTTCATCGCCCACGACCTCGCGATCGTGCGGCACTTCTCGCAGCGCGTCGCCGTCATGTACCTCGGCAAGATCGTGGAGGTGGGCGACCGTGAGTCGATCTACGAGCGGCCCCGGCATCCGTACACGCACGCCCTGCTGTCGGCCGTGCCCGAGCCGGACGTGTCGAGCGAGCCGCGCGAGCGGATCCGCCTGGCCGGCGACGTGCCCTCGCCGATCAACCCGCCGTCCGGCTGCCGGTTCCGCACGCGCTGCTGGAAGGCCCAGGACAAGTGCGCCACGGAGGTGCCGCCCCTGGTCAGGCTCAGCGGCAACCGCGAGGGCCACCTGACCGCCTGCCACTTCCCCGAGGCGCCCACCACCCAAGGCGAGGACGTGGTCCTCGACCCCGCCCTCGCCTAACCCCCTCTCCCCGCGTGATCTTGCAGAGGAGTCCGGCACGTCCGGCCGACCTTCGCCTTCACGGTCCGTGATCTTGCACCCAGCGACACACTGCAAGATCACGGACGGCGCTTTCCCTGCTCGGGGGCATGAAGCAGTGGAACGCTGCAAGATCACAAAGCATGAGCGGCGGGGAAAGCCATACGACTGCGACAAACTACAAGATCACCACCTGGGTGGGGTGGCTCGTTCGGCGAGGGTCCTGAGCTCCTGGACGGCGCGGGCGGGGTCGTCGGCGCCGTAGACGGCGTTGCCCGCCACGAAGACGTCGGCCCCGGCCTCGGCACAGCGCTCGATCGTCTCCGCGGAGACGCCGCCGTCGACCTGGAGCCACACCTCGCCGCCGTGCTTGTCGATCAGCGCCCGGGCCCGCGCCAGCTTCGGCAGCACGATGTCGAGGAAGCGCTGCCCGCCGAAGCCCGGCTCGACGGTCATGACGAGCATCATGTCGATCTCGGGCAGCAGGTCCTCGTACCCCTCGACGGCGGTCGCCGGGTTCAGCGCCAGACCGGCCCGCGCCCCGGCGGCGCGGATCGCCCGCAGCGTGCGCACGGCGGCCTTGGCCGCCTCGGCGTGGATCGTGACGCTGGCCGCACCCGCCTCCGCGTAGTCCGGCGCCCACCGGTCCGGGTCGTGGATCATGAGGTGGCAGTCGACCGGCGTCGCGGTGGTCTTCAGCAGCGACTCGACGACCGGCAGGCCGAGCGTCAGGTTCGGCACGAAGTGGTAGTCCATGACGTCGACGTGGAGCCAGTCGGCGACGTTCTCCACCCGTGCGGCCTCGTCGGCGAGGCGGGCGAAGTCTGCGGACAGGATGCTGGGCGAGATCTGAACGGCCATAGTGCCTGCAGTCTATTTCCCCTCCCCCGGCGGCCACGACGGTCACGGGCCGGGACGCCGGGACGCCGATGCTCACCGGCGCCGCGCCGGCTCCCGTCGACGGGCGAGAGTTCACGCGCTCGGGCGTCACGAGGTGGACGTGTCCGCTCGGGCTTCGGGTGCGAGCCGCGGGCGATACGCCGGCGGGCCCGTGGATTCGCCGCTCTGCCGATAGTCGGCAAGGTCGCGCAGGTGCCGGATCGGTGAGGCCAGCAGGACCAGCGGTACGCAGACGGCCGCGACGACGAAGATCATCAAGGTGATCCGGCCGCCGAGCATCCCGGCGACCACTCCGGCGATCAACCCGCCGATCGGGATCGCGCCCCAGGAGACGAAGCGGACCGTGGCCATCACCCGAGGCAGCAGGTCGGGAGGACTGGCGATCTGCCGATACGTGCGGGTCACCACACTGAGCACCACGACGCCGGCGGCGAACACCACGTTGCCCGCGGCGAAGGCGGCGAAGGCCTGCCAACCGGTGCCGAGAGGAACGACGAGCGCCCCGGCGACCGCGACGAAACCGGCGACGATCAGGGCGCGGGCGGTGCCGATCCTGGCCGTGACCCGGTTTGTCAAAGCCGCGCCGATCAGCGTGCCGACGCCGTCCGCCGCCAGCAGCAGGCCGACGAGGCCGGGCGCGGCGTGCAGCTCGCGTACGAGGTACAGCGCGTAGAGCGCCTGCTGTGCCCCGCAGACCGTGTTGGCCGCGGTGGCGGCCCACATGCACGGACCCATGAGCGGGTGGTGCACGACGAAACGCCAGCCTTCGCCGATCATCGCGCGCATCGGCGGCCAGCGGTCGGGGGCCTGTACGCGGCGTTCGGGCAGGGTCCGTAGCAGCAGTGCCGAGACAAGATAGCCGGCCGCGTCGACGAGGAGGGTGGGCACCGCCCCGAGCACCTGGACGACGAGGCCGCCGACCGACGGCCCGCCGAGCTGAGTGGTGGCGTGGGTGCCGGACGTCAGGCTGTTACGAGACTGCAACTGCTCCCTGCTCACGATCGACGGCAGGAAGGTCGAGTTGGCCACGTCGAAGACGACGGTCGCGAAGCTCGTCACGAGGGCCACGATCACCAGCTGGGCGACCGTCAGCCGGTCAAGCCACCAAGCCAGCGGGATGGAGACGACCGCCGCCGCGCGGGCCAGGTCGGCGCCGACCTGCACCCTCCGCATGGGGAGCCGCTGCACGACCACCCCGGCGGGCAGGCCTATCACGATCCAGGCGACGTAGCCGGCGGCGGCGATCATGCCCATCTGGAAGGCGGAGGCGTCGAGCACCGTCAAGGCCGTCAGCGGCAGCGCCACCGCGCCCACCGCCGAGCCGACCGCGCTGGTGGTGCCGGCCGCCCACCACCGCCAGAAGACGCCCGCCCCACCTCCACTGTCGATTCCCATCCCGGTGCCCGCCTCTCCTCGTCGAGTGAGTTCCAATCTGGAACGCACTATACTGGAGCGCGTGAAGCGTGCCGATCTTTCCGACTCCGACTGCGGCATCGCGCAAGCGCTCGGAGTGATCGGCGACTGGTGGACGTTCCTGATCGTGCGCGACGTCGCGGGCGGCATCACCCGCTTCGACGGCCTCCAGCGTGAGCTCGGCGTCAGCCGTCGAGCTCTGGCCGAACGCCTGGCCGGGCTTGTCGAACATGGGGTGCTCGAGAGGCGGCCCTATTCCGATCACCCGCCGCGCTACGACTACGTGCTGACAGCGAAGGGTGAAGGCCTGCTGCCGGCGCTCATCGCCCTGCAGGATTGGGGCACCAGACATGTGATGGGCGACGGTGTGCTGACCGCGACCAGCGAGGACGGGTCCGCCGAGAGCCGTCGCGTGCACGATCTGGTCAGCCGGAAACTCCCGGATGTCGTGCTGGAACGACACGACGGCGAGCCGGTCACACCCAGCGCACCGGGCGTCTGGACCGTGCTCTTCTTCTTCCCCGGCGCCTTCGCCCCGGGCGCCCAGGGCTACCCGCCCGGTTGGACCGACATCCCGGGGACGAAGGGGTGCACTCTGGAGGCTCTCACCTATGCGTCACGGAGTGCCGACTTCGAGGCGGCAGGCGCCGCGGTCCGAGGCGTGAGCACGCAGCGACCCGACCAGTTGGCCGCCTTCGTCGCGCACGCGCGGTTGCCCTACCCCCTCCTGTCGGACCAGGACAGCAGGCTCGCCGCCGGGCTGCTGCTGCCGACCTTCCGAACGGCAGGCGTCGACCGCTTCAAGCGCCTCACTCTGTTGGCCGACCCCGACGCGATCATCCGGGCGGTGCAGTTTCCGATCAACGATCCGGCCGGTTCAGTGGACGAGATGCTCGCCCTCGTGCGCGGTCGATGACGACGATCCGGCGCGTCCGCGGTCGATGACGACGGTCCGCGGCTTCGTCACCCGTCGCGCGCCCGCTCTTGGCCGTCGCCCAGGAGACGCCCGGCTCCGCGGGCGGCGGTGACGGCGAGGCGGTCAGGAGTCGGGCAGCAGCGCGAGGAACATCGCGTCCGTCAGGAGCGGCGCAGCAGCGCGAGGAACATCGCGTCCGTGCCGTGCCGGTGCGGCCAGAACTGCGCGTACGGGCCGTCGCCGAGACCGGGCACCTCCGGCAGGAACGCGCGGGCGTCCAGCACTTCCACGCGGTCGCGCACGTCCTCCACCACCGCCCTGGTCTCGGCCAGGTGCGGCGAACAGGTGACGTACGCCACGACGCCGCCCGGCCGGACGGCGTCGAGCGCCGAGCCGAGCAGCCGCCGCTGCAGCGCGGTGAGCTCGGGGATGCTCCGGGGGTCGCGCCGCCAGCGGGCCTCCGGGCGCCTGCGCAGGGCGCCGAGCCCGGTGCAGGGGGCGTCGAGCATCACCCGGTCGAACGCGCCCGGCCGCCAGGCGGGCCGCGTGCCGTCCGCCGTGATCACCTTCGCCTCGCGGGTGGTGCCCCACACCAGCCGGGCGCGGTGATATTGCACGTCGGCGCCGAGCAGCCGGGCGCCCCGCTGCGCCGCCACCGCGTCGAGCAGCCCGGCCTTCCCGCCCGGGCCCGCGCACATGTCCAGCCACGTGCTGTCCTGGTCGAGCGGCACGCGGGTCAGCGCGAGCGCGACGAGCTGGCTGGCCTCGTCCTGCACCGCGGCCCGCGCCTCCCCCACGGCGAGGATGGCGCCCGGGTCGCCCTCCGGCAGATAGGCGGCGTACGGCGAGTAGGCGGCGCGCTCGGCCCCTGCCGCGACCAGTTCCTCCACGGTGGCCCGCCCCGGCCGCGCCACCAGCGCCACGCGGGGCCGCTCGTTGTCGGCCTCCAGCAGCGCGGCCGTCTCGTCCACGTCCCCGCCGACCGCGTCGCGCAGGGCGGTGACGATCCAGCGCGGGTGGCTGTAGGCGACCGTCAGGTTGCCGATCGGGTCCTGGTCACGCGGCGGGGCGACGATCTCCAGCCACTGCTCCAGCGTGCGGCCCGCGACCTTGCGCAGCACGGCGTTGGCGTAACGGGACGGGCCCGGCCCGACGCGCAGCCGCACGAGGTCGATGGTGGCGCTGACCGCCGCGTGGGGCGGGATCCTGGTGCGCAGAAGCTGGTGGACGCCGAGACGCACGGCGTCGAGCAGCGGCGGGTCCACCTCCTCCGGCGGCCGGTCGCTGCACGCGGCGATGACCTCGTCGTAGGTCCCGAGGCCGCGCAGCGTGCCGTACGCCAGCTCGGTGGCGAGGGCCGCGTCGCGTCCGGTGATCCGCCGCTGCCGCAGCAGGGTCGGCATGAGCAGGTTGGCGTACGCGTCGCGCTCGTCGACGGCCCGCATCAGGTCGTAGGCGGCGTTGCGCGCCTCGTCGCGGGGCGGGCGACCCCGGCCCTGCTTCGGCTGCCCGGCCTTCGCCGCGTGCGCGGCCTGCCCGCCGCGGCCCGGCCTGCCGCCGCGTCCAGGGCGGACCTGCCCGGAGTCGCCGCCCTGGCCGCCGCCCTGGCCGCTTCCCTGACCGCGCCGTGCGCCGCCGCCCTGACCTCTGCCCTGCTTCACGCTGTCACCCTCGACCCTGCCACGACCCTGCCACGACCCTGTCCACCTCGATGCCGCCGCGTTCGACGCTGCCGCGCTTGACGCGCCCTCGGCCCTGTCACTCGCCGATCCGCCGCCTCGGCTCCGCCCGGTCACCGACACGGCTCCGGCTCGGCGGCCCACCTTCCGCTGCCCGCCATTGCCCGCCATGCGGTCCTCCCGGCAGGATGCCGAGGCCGCAGTCACGGCGGGCAGGGCCCTTCAGACCAGGGTCTCACCGTCCGAGAACCGGACGCCGCGGCCCCATTCGGCCGCGGTCATCTGCCGCTTGCCCTGCGGCTGCACCTCGCCGAGCTCCACCGGGTGGCTGCCGGTCCCGACGAGGACGACCTTCGGCGTGGCCGCGATCTCGCCGGGGGCGAGCTTGCCCGCGTCGGGCGCGAGCCGTACCGGGCCGATCTTGACCCGCTGACCGCGAAACTCGGCCCACGCGCCGGGAGCCGGAGTGCAGGCCCGCACCAGCCGGTCCACCCGCATCGCGGGCGCCGTCCAGTCGATCCTGGCGTCCTCGACGGAGATCTTCGGGGCCAGGCTGACGCCGTCCGCGGGCTGCGGACGCGCCTCCAGCGTGCCGTCCTCGACCCCGTCGAGCGTGGCCAGCAGCAGGCCCGCGCCGGCCTCCGCGAGCCGGGCCAGCAGCGCGCCGCTCGTGTCGTCCGGCCGGATCTGCTCGGTGAGCACGCCGAACACCGGCCCCGCGTCCAGCTCCTTCACGATGCGGAAGGTCGAGGCCCCGGTGACGTCGTCGCCGCGCAGCACGGCGTGCTGCACGGGCGCCGCGCCGCGCCAGGCGGGCAGCACGGAGAAGTGCAGATTGATCCACCCCTGCGCGGGAATGTCGAGCGCCGCCTGCGGCAGCAGGGCGCCGTACGCGACCACGGGGCAGCAGTCGGGGCCGATCGCCCTCAGCCGGTCGAGGAACTCCGGGTCTGCGGCCTTCGCCGGCTTGAGCACCTCGATCCCCGACTCCTCCGCGAGCTGCGCCACCGGGCTGGGATGCATCTTGCGTCCCCGGCCCGACTGCGCGTCCGGCCGGGTCACCACGGCCGCCACCTCGTGGCGGGGCGAGTCCAGCAGGGCGCGCAGCGACGGGAGCGCGGTGTCGGGCGTGCCGGCGAAGACCAGGCGCACTACAGAGCCCTTCCCTGCGTGGCGTGCGGTGAGATCTTCACCACCGGCGCCGACAGGCCGCTCCACTCGGCCTCGCGGATCGCCTTCATCGCGAGCTTGCGCTGCTTGGAGTCCAGGCGGTCGATGAACAGCACGCCGTCCAGGTGGTCGGTCTCGTGCTGGAAGCAGCGCGCCATGAGATCGGTGCCCTCGAGCGTCACCGGCTCACCGTGCATGTTGAAGCCCTTGGCCACCGCCCTGATCGCGCGGGGCGTCGGGAAGGTCAGGCCGGGGAAGGACAGGCAGCCCTCCTCGCCCTCCTCGTCCACCTCGCCGCCGAGGTCGAGATCCGGGTTGATGAGGTGCCCGAGCTGCTCGTCCACGTAGTAGGTGAACACGCGCAGGCCGACGCCGATCTGCGGTGCGGCCAGGCCGGCGCCCGGCGCGTCCATCATGGTGTCGGTCAGGTCCTTGACGAGCTTGCGCAGTTCCTTGTCGAAGTCGACCACCGGCTCGGCCGGGGTGCGCAGCACCGGGTCGCCGAACAGGCGGATCGGCTGAATGGCCAAGGGTCGGCTCCGTTCACGTCACATACACGAGGAGGATCACCCCAGTCTACGGGCGTGAACGCACCTTCATCGCCGTCTTCCTGGCGGTCTTCGCGATCAGCGGATCGGGATGGTGCCTGCCGAGCATCTCCAGCACCGCGAGGGCGTCGGGGTGGTCGGCCCGGCCCATCTGGGGCACCAGCGTCAGCAGGTCCTCACCGAGGAGGTCGAAATGGGCCACCGAGTCGACCGGGGCGCCGATGTAGAGCAGGGCGGCGAGGGTGTCCACCGCCACCCAGGCCCCGTCGCCCTCGCCGAGGGCCGGCGCCTCCAGGTCCCGAACGCCCAGCCATGCCGCGGCGTAGCGCCACATCATCGGCTCGTCCAGGGCCTCCCGTACGGCCTGCGCGGCCTCCGGGCCCAGCTCCTCCAGCACGGTCCCGGCGGTGCCGCGCTGGGCGGCGTTGCCCGACGCGGCGATCTTGATGAGCTCGCGCGCCGCGTCCTCCGGCACCCGGCGCTCCAGCCACAGCGTGGCGGCGCTGGCGGAGGCCCGGCCGGTCAGCATGGCGTCGATGAGGTCGGCGGCGCCCAGTTCGGCGAGCGCGGCCACCTCGCCGAGCGACGGCGCGTCGTGGCCCTCCCTGAGCAGGTCGCGGCGCACGGCCCACACGCCCGGCTGGGTGAGCCGGACGAGCTCCCCGGTCAGCTCGATCAGCCCGCAGTACTCCAGCAGCGCCATGGCCGCCGCCAGCTCTCCCGGGAGGGTCATCCGCAGCCGCCGCAGGTCGGCCGGCCGCGCCCCGCAGCCCACCTCGTGGGCCTGGAGGATGCCGCCGGCCAGGGCGGCGAGCGGCATGCCCTCGCGCACCGAGTAGATCGTCGCGAGGATCTCGGTGAGGTGCTCGTCGATGACGGCCGACCCGGTCAGGCCCTCCTCGGTCCGGTCGAGCACGTCCATGACCACGCCGTCCCAGAACTCCATGGGGTCGGGCACGCCGGGCCCGGGGCGGGCGCCCTGCCGCGTGACCTCCACGAGGCGGCCGTTGACCGCGACCACCCACAGCAGGCGCAGCCTGGCGGCCTCCAGGCCCAGCTCGGCGACGACCGCCTCGGCCTCGGCGGGGTGCGGCAGCCCCTGCTCGGTGACCTCGCACACACCGCGGGGAGAAGCCGTGCAGCGGGCCCGGACCCACTCGGCGACGCGGCGGGCGTCCCGCACGAGCGGGACCTCCCGCACCGCGTGGACGAGCTGCTCGTCTGGGGCGATGTCGACCGGCGGGAAGGTGAGCACGTCGCTGTCGGCCATTCCAGCAACTTACTGCACAGCAGTCACCTGATGCCCCGCGAACGAGCCTTGAAAGCCGCTTTCCGGGCGGCCTTGGCCGCGGCCTGGTCCGTCAGCGTGCTGCCGAGCAGTTCGAGAACCTCGACCACGTCGGGGTGCTCCACCCGCCACATGTCCTCGATCAGATGGGCGGGCGGCCCCGAGGCCGCGATGTTCTCCGCGAAGCCCTCCGGGTCGGCCTCGGCGGCGGGCAGCGCGAGCGCGAGCATGTCGACGCTCACCCACAGGACCTCCTCGGGGGTGAGCGCGGGCGCGTCCAGGCCCCGCGAGGACAGCCAGTGGATGGCGTGCGGGCGCAGTTCGGCGTCGTCCAGGTAGGCCCGCACGACCGGCGCCGCCTCGACGTCCAGCCGGTCCACGATGGTCACGGCGACCCCGCGCACCTCCGCCGGGGCGCCGGCCACGGCGGCGAGCAGCTCCGACGCCGCCTGCTCGGCGGTGCGCCGCGACAGCCACTCGGCGATGTCCCGCTCGGCCGCCTCGTCCGCCGTGCCGTCGCCGATCAGGCCGGCGATCAGCCCGCTCGCGTCGCCCTCGGCCGGGGCGGGCGCGAGCGGCGCGTCCAGGCCCATGCCGGCGTACAGCTCCCGCAGGCCCCACAGGGCGTGCGCGGTGAGGGCCAGGCCGTCCTCGGTGCGCTGGACCGTTCCCGCGTACACCAGGGCCGTCAGCGCCTCGTCCAGCCTCCCGACGGGACGCCCTGCGGCCACCTCGCGCAGGTAGTCGGCGAGCGCGTCCACCGGGACGGGCGACTGCAGCCGGTAGAGCAGATCGTGGATCTGGGACATCCCCTCGTCCACGACCGCCTCCCCGGTGAGCGGCACGGGCCTCTCGACGAGGAACTCCACCGCCGACCGCCACAGGTCGAGCAGTTCGTCCTCACCACGCGCGTCCAGCTCGCGGAAGTCCTCCGCGACCACGACGGCCGTGCCGTCGAGCCGGGCCAGGCCCAGGTCGAGCGCGAGCCGCCACGCCGGCTCCGGACACCCGACGCCGAGCTCGGCCTTACACGCCCGCGCGTCCCTGACCCGCAGGGACCGGCGCGTGGTCACCGTACGGCCGCCCTCCACCAGCCAGGTCACCACCCGGTGGGCGTCGCGCAGCAGCGGCACCTCGCGCACGGCCCGCGCCACCTCCTCGCGCGGCGCGAGCCGTACGGGCGGCAGGGGCGCGCAGCCGGGGCAGTCGCACTCGTCGCCGTCCGCCGCGTCCTCCGCCCGCGCGGACTGGGCCGCGTCGAGCTCCAGGGAGTCGGGCCCGATGGCGCTGAACAGGCTCTTGGCCATGCCGAACTTGGACGTGTCGGCGAGCGCCTGCGGCATCTCGGGCTCGATGCGGTCGATGGTCTCCCGCATCCGTACGGCCGTCTTGCTGCCGATCTCGCCCGTGTCCAGCAGGAACTCGACCAGTGTCCGCGCCGCGGCGACCGTCTCCGGCGCGCTCTCCGGCGGCGCGATGACCTTGCGCGGATAGATCTCCAGGAGGAGCTCCTCGAAGGTGCCCGCCCGGAAATCGCCCAGCTCGTTCACCTCCAGGTAGTCGCTGGCGTAGTCGCACAGCAGACGTACCTCGTCGACGTCGACCTCGACGTTCCGGTCGCGCCCCCAGGCACGCAGGCCGTCGATGGCCCGGTTCACCCATTCGATCGACACAGAGGCACGCTAACGGCTCGCTTTGTGCGAGGCGAATCGGTCAGATGAGGTCGAGCGGATCAATGTTCACACGTACCACGTCCGGCGCCTTGCGTGCGGAGCGCACACCGGAGGCGCCCTTGAGCGCGCGGGCCAGCGCGGACCCGAGGTGGCGCGGCACCCGGACCATGGCCCGTTCGAGCTCGCCTTCAACCGGCACCGGCCCCAGCACCTGCGCTCCGGGAGGCAGCCCGGCGTCCGCAAGCGTCTCCCTCACGGCCGCGGCCGGGCCCGTCAGCGTCGCCATCCGCACGGCCGGGGGAAAGCCCAGCTCGGCCCGCTCGTCGAGCTCGCGTTCCGCGAAGGTGACGGGGTCCCAGCGCAGCAGAGCCTGCACGGCGGGCACCGCGGCGTCGGCCAGGACGACCAGCTCTCCCGCCGGCCGCAGCAGGGCGGCGGCGTTCGTCCAGCGCCGCAGCGCCTCCTCGGACGCACGCAGGTCGGGACGGCCCAGCAGCGCCCACCCGTCGAGCAGCACGGCGGCCGCGTAGCCGCCATCCGGCACCGGCTCTGCCCCGGGCGTCGCCACGACCAGCGCGGGGGCGCCGCTCACCGTCGCCAGCACGCCGTCGCGCCCACTGGTGCGCACGGCCACCGAGGGAAAGGCCCGGCCCAGCTCCTCTGCCGTGCGCCGCGCGCCCACGATGACGGCCCGCACGCCGGTCCCGCCGCAGGACGGGCAGCGCCAGTCGCCCGCGATCCTGCCGCACCAGCGGCAGTAGGGCACGGCGTGGCCGCCGCGCAGCGCGAGCGGACCCGAGCACACCGGTCCGGTGGCCGGGGACGGCGCGGACACCGGTTCCGCGAGCAGCCTCGCCCTGCCGCCCGCCTGTCCGGTCCCACCGGGTACGCCGAGGACGCCGGGGACGCCGGGCTGATGGACGCCCGGTCCGCTGCCGGGCGCCGCGTTTCCCAGGGCGTCCGGCGCCGGGCGCGCCGGCGGCAGGCCCGAGCAGCGGGCGGGGGCACGGCAGTGGCGGCACGCCAGCGCGGGCAGGTAGCCCCTGCGCGGCACCTGGACGAGGACGGGGCCGTGTTCCAGTCCCTCTCTCAGCGCCCGCCAGGCGAGGCTGGGCAGGCGGGCCGCCCTGGCCGCCTGGTCCCGAGCCAGCTCCGCGTCGTCGCCCGCCGGGCGGACCCGGGGCGCCCGGGCCCTGACCGCCGCCCGGTCGGGGACGAGCGGGGCCGCCCAGCCCGTCTCGACGAGCGCCGTGGCCTCGGCGGTGCGGGCGTAGCCGCCGACGAGCAGGCCCGCCCCGGCCTGGTGCGCCCGCAGGCCGAGCACCTCGCGGGCGTGCGGATAGGGCGCGTGGCGCTCGGCGTGCAGGTCGTCGCCGTCGTCCCAGACGACCGCCAGCCCCAGCCGGGCCACCGGCGCGTACGCCGCGGGGCGGTTGCCCACCACGATCCCGATCTCGCCGCGCAACGCCTTGAGCCAGCGCCGGTAGCGCTCCGCGGGGCCGAGGTCCGCCGTGATCGCCACGTGCGGCGTCTCCCCCAGGGCCGCGGTCACGAGCGCCACGTCCTTGCCGTCGGGAACCACCACGACGACGCCCCGGCCGCCGTCCAGCGTCGCCCGCGCGGCGGCCGCGATGGCGCGCGGCCACGACGGCCCGTCGGCGTCCGTGCCGGGCAGGGCCGTCCACACGGCGCGCGGGGCCCTGCCCTCGGCCAGCGCCTCCAGGAAGGATGCGCCCGCCGGGTAGGCCCTCCAGGCGTCGCCGTACGCCCGCGCCGCCCGCTGCCCCGCCTCCTCGTGCGGCACGGCCTCGTGTGGCCCGGTCTGGTGTGGCGCGATCTGGTGTGACGCGATCTGGTGCGGCGTCGTCTCCTCGCGGACCGTCGCCGCGTGCGCCGTGTCTTCGAGAGCCCCGTCTTCGAGGGCCCCGTCTTGGAGAGCCCCGTCTTCGGGGGTCGCGTCGTGGGAGGGCGCGTCTTCGGGGGTCGCCTCCTGCCCCGGTTCCGCGGCCTCGGCGGGGTGTGCACGGGGGCCGCCGGGGTCCGTGGTCGCGCGTACGGGCTCGGGGGCGGCCGGGGGAACGTCGCCGTCACGGGAGGAGTCCGCCCGGCGCGCGGGGGTTCTGGCCTCGCCCTCGACCCGGGCGTGTCGCGGCGGAACGGCCAGGCGCAGGACGTCCGACATGGTTCCGGCGTACCGGTCGGCCACGGCGCGGGCCAGCCGCGCGATGTCGGGGGTGAGGACGGGCTCCGGGGAGATCACCCGTTCCAGGAAGGACAGCCGGCCCTCGTGCTCGCTCGCGGGGAGCCGTTCGAGCAGGTAGCCGTCGGCGAGCTGCCCGGCGAAGCGGACGCGCACCCGGCAGCCGGGCACCGCCTCGGCGTCCAGCGTGGTGGGGACGAGGTAGTCGAAGGGGCGGTCGAGGTGCGGCAGCGGCGTGTCGACGACGACCCTGGCGACGGGGAGGTTCTGCGCGGCCTCCCGCGCGCCCTTGGACGCGCCCGCCCGCGCCTGCCCCGCGGCGCCCCGGCCCCGCGCGCTCGCGCCCTGCCCCCGCGCGCTCGCGCCCTGCCCCCGCGCGGTCGCGCCCCGCGCCCGCTCGGCGGACCGCCGTGCGGCGGCCGGGGGCGCCGGAAGGAGCGCCTCCTGCGGATGCGGGGCGCGGGTCGGCTCGGTCACGTCTACGTCCTACCAGACCAGGCGAGCCGCAATCGCACGTACGCCCACCGCCTGTGGACTTCCGCGCATCCGCCGGGCACGTCTGAGCGGCGCCCGCCGTCAGGGGCGGGCGCCGCTCGCGGCGACGATGTTCGCGGTGCTCGTCAGTCGCGTGTCACAGACCCGCGGCCTCGCGCAGGGCGTCGGCCCGGTCCGTGGACTCCCAGGAGAAGCCCTCGCGGCCGAAGTGGCCGTAGGCGGCGGTCTCGGAGTAGATCGGGCGCAGCAGGTCGAGGTCGCGGATGATCGCGGCAGGGCGCAGGTCGAAGACCCGGAGCACCGCGTCCTGGATCACGTTGACCGGTGCCTTCTCGGTGCCGAACGTCTCGACGAACAGGCCGACCGGCTGGGCCTTGCCGATGGCGTAGGCGACCTGGACCTCGCAGCGGTCGGCCAGGCCGGCCGCGACGACGTTCTTGGCGACCCAGCGCATGGCGTAGGCGGCCGAGCGGTCGACCTTGGACGGGTCCTTGCCGGAGAAGGCGCCGCCGCCGTGGCGGGCCATGCCGCCGTAGGTGTCGATGATGATCTTCCGGCCGGTGAGCCCGGCGTCGCCCATGGGCCCGCCGATCTCGAAGCGGCCGGTCGGGTTGACCAGCAGGCGGTAACCCTCGATCTCGATCTCCAGGTCGGCCAGCACGGGCTCGACCACGTGCTCCCGGATGTCGGGCGTCAGCATCTCCCTCAGGTCGATCTCCGGGGCGTGCTGGGTGGAGACGACAACGGTGTCGAGGCGGACCGGGCGGTCGCCGTCGTACTCGATCGTGACCTGGGTCTTGCCGTCGGGGCGCAGGTAGGGAACGGTGCCGTTCTTCCGCACTTCGGACAGGCGGCGGGCCATCCGGTGCGCGAGCTGGATCGGCAGCGGCATCAGCTCGGGCGTCTCACGGCAGGCGTAGCCGAACATCAGGCCCTGGTCGCCCGCGCCCTGACGGTCGAAGTCGTCGGCGCCCTCGCCCGCGCGGTGCTCGTAGGCGTCGTCGACACCCTGCGCGATGTCCGGCGACTGCGCTCCGATGGACACCGACACGCCGCAGGAGGCGCCGTCGAAGCCCTTGTGAGAGGCGTCGTAGCCGATCTCGAGGATCTTCTCGCGGATCAGGGCGGGGATGTCGACATAGGTCTCCGTCGTCACCTCGCCGGCGACGTGGACCTGGCCAGTGGTGATCAGCGTCTCGACGGCGACCCGGCTCTTGGGGTCGTCCTTGAGCATTGCGTCGAGAATCGCGTCACTGATCTGGTCGGCGATCTTGTCCGGGTGGCCCTCGGTGACCGACTCGGAGGTGAACAGGCGACGGGACAACTCAGGGCTCCTCATGCAGCGGCTGCTGACGTCCATGAGTGGCCGGCGGTAGAGCCCAGCCCCACCGCGGCCACTCGATGCTCACGCGAGTCTAGCCCCAGGCGCTGCGGAGCCGCGAAGCCATCCGGGGTCGGGTCGCAGGATCGGCGGCCCGCGCACGGAGTGTCAGAGGTCGGGCAGGGGATCTCTGGGCAGGTCACCGGGCGAGAACGCCTCCGCGTCCGCCGCCGCAACCACCGCGGCGTACTCGTCGTCGACCTCCAGGGTCATGCCGCCGATCTCGATGCGGGGCCCTGACCCGAACTCCACCGGCCCGAGGCGGGTGCGGCGGGGGTAACGTGCCCACACCCCCGACGGCTCGTCCCTGCTGAACATCTTGATGGACAGCAGGGTGATCGACCGGTCCGTCACCACGACGAGGAAACTGATCGTGGCGGGAGGCGGCAGGGCCACCGCACGGAACACGTAGCGGATGTCCTCGCCGGGGCCGAGCATCGCCCGGCAGCGCTCCCTGATCGTGGCGGACACCGGCATGGCGATCGCTCCCTCGCTGCACGACCTGTGGGGGCGGGGCGGGCGCCCGCGCCGGCACCACACGAAGGTCAGGCGAGACGCTGCGCCACCAAATCCCACACTACGTCGGCCAGATCCTCTTTGGGACCCCTCGGAATCTCCACGGATCCGCCCTCCGCCGTGAGGACGACGGCCGCGTTGTCCGGCGTGCCGAACGCCAGGTTCTCCCCGACCTGATTGACCACGAGCAGGTCGCAGCCTTTGCGTTCCAGCTTGGCTCTGCCGTTGGCCAGGACGTCGTCGGTCTCCGCCGCGAATCCCACGATCACCCGCGGACGCGGCCCGCCGGCCCCGGCCGCCTCGCTGGCGCCCGGCCCGTCGCCGGTCTCGCGCCGGTCACCCGCCGCCGCGGCGCACGCCTCCCGCCCGGACCGGCGGATCTCCCCCAGCTCGGCCAGGATGTCTGGATTTTTCGCCAGATGGATTGGATCGGGCTCGGCGGACGACTTCTTGATCTTCGTGTCGCTCTGCCGTACGGGCCGGAAGTCCGCGACCGCGGCGGCCATGACGACCGCGTCGGCGTGCTCGGCCGCCGTCAGGACCGCGTCGCGCAGTTGCCGCGCCGATTCGACCCGGACGACCTTCGCGCCCGCGGGATCGGGCAGCGCCACGTTCGCCGCCACCAGCGTGACCTCCGCGCCCCGGGCGACGGCCGTACGGGCCAGGGCGTATCCCTGCAGCCCGGAGGACCGGTTACCGATGAAGCGCACGGGGTCGATCACCTCGCGGGTGCCTCCGGCGGAGACGACGACGTGCCGGCCGGCCAGGTCCTCGCGCCGCCCCGCCAGCACACGGCGGCACACCTCGAAGATCTCGGCGGGGTCGGGCAGCCGCCCGGGACCGGTGTCGGCTCCGGTGAGCCTGCCGACGGCGGGCTCGATCACGATCGCGCCGCGCTCGCGCAGGGTCGCCACGTTCGCCCGCGTGGCCGGGTGCTCCCACATCTCGGTGTGCATCGCGGGCGCGAACACCACCGGGCACCGCGCCGTGAGCAGGGTGTTGGTGAGCAGGTCGTTGGCCATGCCGTGCGCGGCGCGGGCCAGCACGTCCGCCGTCGCCGGGGCGACGACCACCAGGTCGGCGGACTGCCCGATGCGCACGTGCGGCACCTCGTGCACCGACTCCCACACCTCGGTGGTCACCGGATTGCCCGACAGCGCGGCCCAGGTCGGCTCGCCGACGAACCGCAGCGCGTCCCGGGTCGGCACGACGCGCACGTCGTGTCCCGACTCGGTGAACAGGCGCAGCAACTCGCAGGACTTGTAGACCGCGATGCCGGCGCTCACGCCCAGCACGACAGACGTCATGACGGAGGCGATACTCAGCCCTCGATGGGCTCAGAGGTGAGCAGGCCCTCGGAGACCTCGCGCAGGGCGATGGACAGCGGCTTCTCCTGGGCGTGGGTCTCCACGAGGGGCCCCACGTACTCCAGCAGGCCCTCGCCGAGCTGCGAGTAGTAGGCGTTGATCTGGCGCGCCCGCTTCGCACCCATGATCACGAGGCTGTACTTGCTGTCGACGATGTCGAGAAGCGCGTCGATCGACGGGTTGGTGATGCCTTCCGCGTAGGCGGAGCTGCTTGCCACGTCAGTGATTCCCCTAGCTAGGTGAGTTTCCCATCAAGGTTATCAGCCGGTGGCACACGTCCTTGACGGACGTGTTGACGATCGTGAGGTCGAACTCCTTCTCCGCCGCCAGCTCGACCCGGCCCATCTCCAGGCGCCGGGCGATCACGTCGGGAGGCTCGGTGCCGCGGCCGCGCAGCCGCCGCTCCAGCTCCTCCCAGCTCGGCGGGGCGAGGAACACCAGCAGGGCATCGGGCATCGTCCTGCGCACCTGCCTGGCGCCCTGCAGGTCGATCTCCAGCAGGGTGGGGACGCCCGCCGCCAGTTTCTCCAGCACCGGCCCTCTGGGCGTGCCGTACCGGTTGCCGGCGAACTCGGCCCACTCCAGAAGCTCACCGGAGGCGACGAGCCCGTCGAACTCGTCGTTGCCGGCGAAGAAGTACTCCACGCCGTGCTGCTCCCCCGGGCGGGGCTTCCGGGTTGTCACCGAGACCGACAGCCACACCTCGGGGTGGGACCGCCGGAGCTCGGCGACGACCGTGGACTTCCCCACACCCGACGGACCGGACAGGACCGTCAGGCGCGGGCGGGGCATGGAGTCACCGCCGTGTGTCCTGAACCCGCTGGTCGCGACTGCCTCGTGGGCCCGATCTCCAGCGGACCGGGACATGTCGGTCACTCCGTACCCCCGTGTAACTCGCTCGTACGCCGCCGAGATCAGCTCTCGGCGCCGCCGAACTCGCGCTCCAGGGAGGCGCGCTGGTTGGCGCCGAGACCCCGCACGCGGCGGGATTCGGCGATACCAAGGCGCTCCATGAGCTGCTTGGCGCGGACCTTGCCGACGCCAGGGAGCGACTCCAGCAGAGCCGAGACCTTCATCTTGCCGATGACGTCGTCGGTCTGCCCATCCTTCAGCACCTCAGCCAGAGAAACCGCGCCGTGCTTGAGCCGGTTCTTGACCTCGGCACGCTCCTTGCGTGCCTTGGCAGCCTTCTCAAGAGCTGCGGCGCGCTGCTCGGGGGTCAGGGGAGGAAGAGCCACGCCGGGTCACCTCGAATTTCTTGTCGATGTACTCGGACGGGAGGGGAAACTAGCTGGTCTTGGCCGTAACGGCAACGTCAAGGGCGGTTTCTCGGACCACAAAATTGATTTTACTACTTTTGGTATTGGAAAAGTCACTCTTCGTAGATCAAAACCGCCTCAGCAGGCCCGGAGCGGGATGACGCATGGTGACGGCGTCCCAGGCCGGCGAGCGCTCGCTCAGGGGCTCACGCGGCGCAGCGCGGCGGCGATCCCGGCGGCCGCCGCCCCCGGGTCGGGCGCCCCCGTGATGGGCCGTCCGATCACGAGGAGATCGGCCCCCTGGGCGATCGCGTCCTCCGGCGTGGCCACCCGCGCCTGGTCCTGGGTGTCGGCGCCCGCGGGCCGTACGCCGGGAGTGATCAATGTCACGTCCGGGCCGACCTCCGCGCGTACGGCGGCGACCTCCCTGGGCGAGCAGACGAGGGCCTGGGCGCCCGCCCCGACGGCCACGGCGGCCATACGGCGCGCGACGTCCGCAGGGGGTCCCTGGATGCCGATCTGGCGGAGATCGGCCTCGGAAAGCGACGTCAGGAGCGTCACGGCCGCGATCTGGGTGTTGGGGGCCGCCTCGACGGCCGCCCTGACCATCGCCGGGCCTCCCGCGGCGTGCACGGTGAGGTACGTCGGCTTGAGCCGGGCGACCGCCCGGGCGGCCGCGGCGACGGTGTTCGGGATGTCGTGCAGCTTGAGGTCCAGGAAGACCTGCACACCGCTCGCGCCGCGCACCGAGGCGATCACGTCGGGCCCGTGCCGCAGGTAGAGCTCCAGCCCCACCTTCACCGTGGAGACGTGCGGGGTCACCAGGCCGGCCCAGCGGGCCGCGGTCTCCATGTCGGGCGCGTCCAGGGCGACGGCGATGGGAGCGGGCGTAGTCAAAGCGAACTCTCCTCGAGATCTGTGCGTGTTCGTGGTTGCGCGCCCGCCGGGCGGTGGGCCAGGCCCACGGCGTCGGCGAGCCGGTCGAACCCGCGCTCCTGCAGAAGCTCCTCAAGCTCCCTCAGCACGCGCGGGCAGGCGTAGGGGTCGTGGAACAGGGCCGTACCCACCGCGACGGCGCAGGCGCCCGCCAGGACGAGCTCAAGGGCATCCCTGCCCGTCGTCACGCCGCCCATGCCGATGATCGGCACTCCGGGCAGCGCCGCGTGCACCTGCCACACGCAGCGCACCGCCAGGGGCCGTACGGCGGGGCCGGACAGGCCGCCGGTGCCGGCCGCGAGCGAGGGACGCATCGTGTCCACGTCGATGCTCATCCCGACCGGGGTGTTGATCATCGCGAGGGCGTCGGCGCCGCCGTCCACGCACGCGCGAGCGACCGCGACGACGTCCGCCACGTCCGGGGACAGCTTGGCGATCACCGGCACCTCGTACGGCGTGGCCGCGCGCACCGAGGCCACGACCTCCGCCGCGGCGGCCCCGTCGCGGGCGAACACCCTGCCGCGATCCTCGACGTTCGGGCACGACAGGTTGATCTCCACGGCGGTGATGCCGTCGACGCCGGCCAGCCTCCGCGCCAGCGCGGTGTACTCGGTCACGGTGCCGCCTCCGATCGACACGACCGTGCGGGCTCCGCGCTCGGCCAGCCAGGGCAGCTCGCGCTCCAGGAACGCCTCGACGCCCGGGCCCTGCAGACCCACGGCGTTCAGCAGCCCGGAGGGGGTCTCGGCCATTCGCGGCGTGGGCCGTCCCGCGCGCGGGGCCATGGTGATCGACCGGGTGACGAACGCGCCCAGCCGGTGGACGTCGGAGAACTGGGCCAGCTCACGGCCGGTCCCGCCGCAGCCCGAGGCGGTCAGCACGGGGTTGGGCAGCTCCACATGGGCCAGGTAGGTCCGCAGGTCGGCGGTCACGGCCGCCTCCCCCGCCCCGGCTCAGGCATGCCGTCCGCCGGGCGCGCCGAGCGCGTCGAACGGGATCGTCCCGACGTCGTCGAACCGCACCCGCTCGCCCCGGAACACCGGCCCCTCCGTGCAGGCGCGGACCATGCGGGTCACGCCGTCGTCGCCGATGACCGGGACCACGCACGTCATGCAGACGCCGATGCCGCAGGCCATGGACTCCTCCACGGCCACCTGCACGGGGATGTCGAACTCGACGGCGACCGTCGTGACGCCGCGCAGCATCTCCATCGGCCCGCACGCGTAGACCGCGTCGGCCCGCGCGTCGGCGATCACGCCGGGCAGCACGTCGGTCACCCTGCCGCGCATGCCCAGTGAGCCGTCCTCGGTCGTCAGCGTGGTCGTCTCGCCCATCCTGCGGGCCCGCAGCGCCCCGAAGACCCGGTCGGCCGACGGCGCCCCGAGCACGAAGTCGACGCGGCAGCCCCGCTGCTGCAGCGCGTCCGCGAGCGCGAACAGCGCCGCCGCGCCGTGCTCGTCGCCGACCAGTACGCAGGTGCAGGGGTCGCGGGGCAGTGGGAAAGGACGGCCGAGCGGGCCGACCAGGTCGAGCGTGTCGCGCGCCCGCAGGTCGGCGAGCCAGGCCGTCCCGGCACCGCGCACGCCGAAGACGAGCTCCACCGTGCCACCGTAGTCCGGCTTCACATCGTGGATCGTGAAGGCCCGCCGGGTGAGCATGGAGGAGTCGCGGCCTCCGACGGCGACCGTGACGAAGTGGCCGGGCCGGAACCGGTCGGCGATTCCCGGCGCGACGACCGTGAGCGCATGGTAGGCGTCCACGCGGCGCGTCGTCAGCACCGTTCCCGTGACCTGAACCGGACTGCCGGCCACTCTCCGCTCCTTTGCGCTCGCTCCGCTCGCGCGGCTACGGGCGCCTAAGCCGGTATCTTCCCTCGTCGCTCCGGGTCGCTCGAACCTCGCTCCCCTCGCTCCTCAGTCCAGATCACCGGCGCGCCCTCCGCGTTCAGTCTCGCAGCCTCCTGGCGTGTTCCTGGAGGGAACGCACGTCGATGTCGCCCCTGACGATGTGCTGGATGCCCTGCACGGCCGCCGCCAGGCCCTGGACGGTCGTGATGCAGGCGATGCCGCGGTTGACGGCGGCGGTGCGGATCTCGTACCCGTCCAGGCGCGGCCCGCCCTGGCCGGGGCTGCCGAACGGGGTGTTCACGATGAGGTCCACCTCTCCGTCGAGGATGCGCCGCACGATCGTCGGCTCACCGTCGGGCCCCGTCCCGTCGCTGTGCTTGCGCACGATCTTGGCACGTACGCCGTTGCGGCGCAGCACCTCGGCGGTGCCCTCCGTGGCCAGGATCTCGAAGCCGAGGTCCGCGAGCGCCTTCACGGGGAAGATCATGGCCCGCTTGTCCTTGTTCGCGACCGAGACGAACGCCCGTCCCTTGGTCGGCAGCGCGCCGTACGCCGCCGACTGCGACTTGGCGAACGCCGTGCCGAAGAACTCGTCGATGCCCATGACCTCGCCGGTCGAGCGCATCTCCGGCCCGAGGACGATGTCCACGCCGCGGAACCGGTTGAACGGCAGCACCGCCTCCTTGACCGCGACCGGCGCGTCCAGCGGCAGCGTGCCGCCGTCGTAGCCGGCCGGCAGCATGCCCTCGGCGCGCAGCTCGGCGATCGTCGCGCCCAGCATCAGCCGCGCCGCCGCCTTGGCCAGCGGCACCGCCGTGGCCTTGGACACGAACGGCACCGTGCGGCTGGCCCTCGGGTTGGCCTCCAGGACGTACAGCACGTTGGAGGCCATGGCGTACTGGACGTTGAGCAGGCCGCGCACGCCCACTCCGCGGGCGATGGCCTCGGTGGCCGCGCGGATCCGCTTGATGTCGAAGCCGCCCAGCGTGATCGGCGGCAGGGCGCACGCCGAGTCGCCGGAGTGGATGCCGGCCTCCTCGATGTGCTCCATGACGCCGCCGAGGTAGAGCTCCTCGCCGTCGAACAGCGCATCCACGTCGATCTCGATGGCGTCGTCGAGGAACCGGTCGATGAGCACCGGGTGCTCGGAGGCCGCCTTCGCCATGTACGCCCCGAGGGTGTCCTCGTCGTACACGATGGCCATGCCGGCGCCGCCGAGCACGTACGACGGCCGCACGAGCACCGGGTAGCCGATCTCCTCGGCGACCGCCTGCGCCTCCTCCACGGTCGTCGCGGTGCCGTGCCTGGGCGCGGGCAGCCCGGCCTCGGCGAGGACCTGCCCGAACGCGCCCCGGTCCTCGGCGAGGTGGATCGACTCGGGCGAGGTGCCGACCACGGGCACCCCCGCGTCCTTGAGTGCCTGGGCGAGCCCGAGCGGCGTCTGCCCGCCGAGCTGCACGATGACGCCGACCACCGGCCCGGTCTCCTGCTCGGCGTGCACGACCTCCAGCACGTCCTCCAGCGTGAGCGGCTCGAAGTAGAGCCGGTCGGAGGTGTCGTAGTCGGTCGAGACGGTCTCGGGGTTGCAGTTGACCATCACGGTCTCGTAGCCGGCCCTGGCCAGCTCGAACGACGCGTGCACGCAGGCGTAGTCGAACTCGATGCCCTGGCCGATGCGGTTGGGCCCGCTGCCCAGGATGATCACCTTGGGCCGGTCCCCCACCGGCACCTCGGTCTCCTCGTCGTACGTGGAGTAGAGGTACGGCGTGCGCGCGGCGAACTCGGCGGCGCAGGTGTCCACGGTGTTGTAGACGGGCCGGACGCCGAACTCGTAGCGCGTGGCCCGCACCTCGGGCTCCGGCACGCCCAGGATCTCGGCGATCTGCGCGTCGCTGAAACCGTGCCGCTTGGCCAGCTCCAGGGTGGGCCGGTCGAGCGCGGTGATCGACCGGGCGACCTCGTCGATCGCGAAGAGCTGGTCGACGAACCACGGGTCAACCGACGTGGCCTCGTGGACCTGCTCGGGGGTCGCGCCCGCCCTGATGGCCTGCTGCATGGTGCGCAGCCGTCCGTCGTGCGGCTTGCGGCAGGCCTCCAGGAGCTCGTCCAGGTCGCCGGGCTCGCCCGCCCAGCTGAACGACGACCCCTTCTTCTCCATCGACCGCAGCGCCTTCTGCAGCGCCTCGGGGAAGGAGCGGCCGATCGCCATCGCCTCGCCGACCGACTTCATGTGGGTCGTCAGCGTCTGGTCGGCCCCGGCGAACTTCTCGAACGCGAACCTCGGCACCTTGACCACGATGTAGTCGAGCGACGGCTCGAACGACGCCGGGGTCTCCTTGGTGATGTCGTTGGGGATCTCGTCGAGGGTGTAGCCGATGGCGAGCTTGGCGGCGATCTTCGCGATCGGGAAGCCGGTGGCCTTGGACGCCAGCGCCGACGACCGCGACACGCGCGGGTTCATCTCGATGACGATCATCCGGCCGGTCTCCGGGTCGACCGCGAACTGGATGTTGCAGCCACCGGTGTCCACGCCGACCTCGCGGATGACCGCGATCGCGACGTCGCGCATGTTCTGGTACTCGCGGTCGGTCAGCGTCAGCGCGGGCGCCACCGTCACGCTGTCGCCGGTGTGGACGCCCATCGGGTCGATGTTCTCGATGGAGCACACGATGACCACGTTGTCGTTGCGGTCCCGCATGACCTCCAGCTCGTACTCCTTCCAGCCGAGGATGGACTCCTCCAGGAGCACCTCGGTGGTCGGGGACGCGTCGAGGCCGGCGCCCGCGATGCGGCGCAGCTCGTGCTCGTCGTGGGCGAAGCCGGAGCCGGCGCCGCCCATGGTGAAGCTCGGGCGGACGACGACGGGGTATCCCAGCTCGCCGGCCGCGCGCAGGCACTCGTCCATCGTGTGGCAGATCGCGCTGCGCGCCGACTCGGCGTTGAGGCCGCGCTCGGCGGCGACCTTGGCGACGATCTCCTTGAACCGCTCGCGGTTCTCCCCCGCCTGGATGGCGTCGATGTCGGCGCCGATCAGCTCGACGCCGTACTTGTCGAGCACGCCCGCCTCGTGCAGCGCCACGGCGGTGTTGAGCGCCGTCTGGCCGCCCAGCGTGGGCAGCAGCGCGTCGGGCCGCTCCTTGGCGATGATCTTCTCGACGATGTCCGGCGTGATCGGCTCGACGTAGGTGGCGTCGGCGAACTCCGGGTCCGTCATGATCGTGGCCGGGTTGCTGTTGACGAGGATGACCCGGAAGCCCTCGCTGCGCAGGACGCGGCAGGCCTGGGTGCCGGAGTAGTCGAACTCGCACGCCTGTCCGATGACGATCGGGCCGGAGCCGATCACCATGACGGACCTGATGTCCGTACGCTTAGGCACCCTTGGCCCCCTTCTTGTCGTCCATCAGCTGGCAGAACTCGTCGAACAGGTAGGCGGCGTCGTGCGGGCCGGCGGCCGCCTCGGGGTGGTACTGCACGCTGAACGCGGGGCGGTCCAGCAGGCGCAGCCCCTCCACGCAGTCGTCGTTGAGGTTGACGTGGCTGACCTCGGCCGCGCCGTACGGGGTCTCGAAGGGCCCGTCGAGCGGCGCGCGCACGGCGAAGCCGTGGTTGTGCGCGGAGATCTCGACCTTGCCGGTCCTGCGGTCCTGCACCGGCTGGTTCACCCCGCGGTGGCCGTAGCGCAGCTTGTAGGTGCCGAGGCCGAGCGCCCGGCCGAGGATCTGGTTGCCGAAGCAGATGCCGAAGAACGGCACGCCCTCGCCCAGCACCTCGCGCAGCGACTCGACCGCGTAATCGGCCGTCGCGGGGTCGCCAGGGCCGTTGGAGAAGAAGACGCCGTCCGGGTTGAGGGCGAGGATGTCGGCCGCCTTGGCCGTGGCGGGCAGCACGTGCACCTCGCAGCCCCGCTCGGACATCCGCTCCGGCGTCATCGCCTTGATGCCCAGGTCGACCGCGGCGACGGTGAAGCGCTTGCGGCCACGCGCCGGGACGACGTACGGCTCGGCCGTGCTGACCTCGCGGGCAAGGTCGGCGCCCTCCATGCCGGGCGAGCGCCGCACCCGCTCGACCAGGTCGGCGAGCTCGCCGCCCTCGCTGAAGATGCCCGCGCGCATCGCGCCGCGCTCGCGCAGGTGGCGGGTGAGAGCCCGGGTGCCGGGCATCGCGATGCCGACCACGCCCTGGTCGCGCAGGTAGTCGTCGAGCGTCCTGCGGGAACGCCAGTTCGACGGGATCCGGGACGGCTCGCGCACCACGTAGCCCGCGACCCAGACCCTGCGGGACTCGGGGTCCTCGTCGTTGACACCGGTGTTGCCGATGTGCGGGGCGGTCATCGCCACGATCTGGCGGTGGTAGGAGGGGTCGGTGAGCGTCTCCTGGTAGCCGGTCATGCCGGTGTTGAAGACCATCTCGCCGAACGTCTCGCCCATGGCGCCGTACGGCGTTCCCTCGAAGACGCGTCCGTCCTCGAGCACGAGCAGGGCTGTCATACGAGCTTCCCTTCGAGAACGGTGGGGCGGCCGCGCAGGAACGTGGCGACGACGCGGCCGGGCAGGGTCAGCCCCTCGTAGGGGGTGTTGCGGCTCTTCGACGCCATCGCGGACGGGTCCACGGGCTGCCGGACCGACGGGTCGTACAGCGTGACGTTGCCGGGGGCGCCGGCCTCGATCGGGCGGCCGTGACCGGCGAGCCGGCCGATCCTGGCCGGCCGTGCGGACATCCGGTCGGCGACTCCGGCCCAGTCGAGCAGCCCGGTCTCGACCATGGCCTCCTGGACCACGGACAGGGCCGTCTCCAGGCCGATCATGCCCATGGCCGCCGCCCCCCACTCGGTCTCCTTGTCCTCGACCGGGTGAGGCGCGTGGTCGGTGGCCACGCAGTCGATCGTGCCGTCGGCCAGCGCCTCGCGCAGCGCCCGCACGTCGTCGGCGGTGCGCAGCGGCGGGTTCACCTTGTAGATCGGGTTGTACGGCCCGAGCGGCGACCTCTCCGCGCAGGAGTCGGTCAGCAGCAGGTGGTGGGGGGTGACCTCGGCGGTCACGTCCCAGCCCTTCGACTTGGCCCAGCGGATGATCTCGACGGAGCCCGCGGTGGAGACGTGGCAGACGTGCAGCCGGGAGCCGACGTGCGCGGCGAGCAGGCAGTCGCGCGCGATGATCGCCTCCTCGGCGACCGCCGGCCAGCCGGTCAGGCCGAGCCTGGCCGACACCTCGCCCTCGTTGAGCTGGGCGCCCTCGGTCAGCCTGGGCTCCTGGGCGTGCTGGGCGACGACGCCGCCGAACGCCTTGACGTACTCCAGCGCCCGGCGCATCAGCACCGCGTCGGACACGCACTTGCCGTCGTCGGAGAAGACCCGCACGCGGGCCGCCGAGTCCGCCATCGCGCCGAGCTCGGCCAGCTGGCGGCCCTCCAGGCCGGAGGTCACCGCGCCGACGGGCTGCACGTCGCAGTGCCCGAATTCCTGGCCGAGCCGCCAGACCTGCTCCACCACGCCCGCGGTGTCGGCCACCGGGGAGGTGTTGGCCATCGCGTGGACGGCGGTGTATCCGCCCCGCGCCGCGGCCTGGGTGCCGGTCTCGACGGTCTCGGCGTCCTCCCGGCCGGGCTCGCGCAGGTGGGTGTGCAGGTCGACCAGGCCGGGCAGGGCGATCAGCCCGTCGGCGTCGACCGTCTGGCCGGCCTTCGCGGCGCCCGCGAGGTCGCCGGTCTCCGCCACGACGCCGTCGCGCAGCAGGATGTCGCTCGGGGCGCCGCCCAGGATCCGGGCGCCCCTGATGAGGATGGTGGTCACAGTCCCCTCGTGAAGGTCGTACGTGCTCATTCGGCGCCTCCGATCGCGGGCTCGGAACCGCCGAGCAGCAGGTAGAGGACGGCCATCCGGACCGTCACGCCGTTGGTGACCTGCTCGACGATCGTCGAGCGCGGCGAGTCGGCGACCTCCGCGGAGATCTCCATGCCGCGGTTCATCGGGCCGGGGTGCATGACGATGGCGTCGTCGTGCAGGCGGGCGAAGCGGTCGCGGTCGAGGCCGTAGCGGCGGCTGTACTCCCGCGCCGAGGGGAAGTAGGCCGCGTTCATCCGCTCCAGCTGGACCCGCAGCATCATCACGACGTCCGACTTGGGCAGCACGGCGTCGAGGTCGTAGGAGACCTGGCAGGGCCAGGTCTCGACCGCCACCGGCAGCAGGGTCGGCGGGGCGACCAGCGTCACCTCCGCGCCGAGCGTGTGCAGCAGCAGCACGTTGGACCGGGCGACCCGGCTGTGCAGCACGTCGCCCACGACGGCGACCTTCAGGCCCTCCAGCCGGCCCAGCCGGCGGCGGATGCTGAAGGCGTCGAGCAGCGCCTGGGTGGGGTGCTCGTGGGTGCCGTCCCCGGCGTTGACCACGCTGCCGCGCACCCAGGTGGCCAGGCGGTGCGGCGCGCCCGAGGCGCTGTGCCGGATCACCACCGCGTCGGCCCCCATGGCCTCCAGGGTGAGCGCGGTGTCCTTCAGCGACTCGCCCTTGGACACGCTCGACCCCTTGGCCGAGAAGTTGATCACATCGGCCGACAGGCGCTTGGCCGCGGCCTCGAAGGAGATGCGGGTCCGGGTGGAGTCCTCGAAGAAGAGGTTCACCACCGTGCGGCCGCGCAGCGTCGGCAGCTTCTTGATGGACCGCTGCGAGACCCGCGCCAGCTCCTCGGCCGTGTCGAGGATGAGGAGCGCGTCGTCGCGGGTGAGGTCGCCGGTCGAGATCAGGTGATGCTTCATCGGTCGTCCTCCTTGATGAGCACGACCGCGTCGCGCCCGTCCGTCTCCTCCAGGAAGACCTTGACCTTCTCGCTCTTGGAGGTCGGCAGGTTCTTGCCGACGTAGTCGGCGCGGATCGGCAGCTCCCGGTGGCCGCGGTCGACGAGCGTGGCGAGCTGGACGGCCCGGGGCCTGCCCACGTCGTTCAGCGCGTCGAGCGCGGCGCGCACGGTGCGGCCGGAGTAGAGGACGTCGTCCACGAGGACGACGGTCCTGCCGTCCACGCCGTCCGGGGGCAGTTCGGTGCGGCCGAGCGGGCGCGCGGGCCGCAGGCGCAGGTCGTCGCGGTACATCGTGACGTCGATGGCGCCGACGGGGACTTTGATCCCCTCGAACTGCGCGATGCGCCCGGCGATGCGGTGCGCGAGCGTGGCGCCGCGGGTGGGGATTCCGATCAGGACGACGCTCTCCGCACCCCTGGTGCGTTCGAGGATCTCGTGCGCGATCCGGGTGAGCGCCCGGTGGATGTCGGGCCCCTCCAGAACGGCGCGGGCCTGATTTCGGGCATCAGACATCAAAAAGTCACCACCTTTCCCGCCTCACGGGACGGGTCTTAAAAGGGTGTCGGTTCTGCTTAGAGTATCAGGGCCGTCTGCGAACCCCCCTCCCGCCAGGGGTGATGCCACCGCGGGGGGCGTTCGCCCTCGGCGTGACGAGGACGTGCCGGGGACCTGGAACCTTCCGGCGCCGTTCCTCGGACGCGGCGGGGACGTTCCGGGGGAACGGGCGAGGGACGTGCCGGGGATCGGAAGCCGCATCGCACCGGGTGTCGGTGATTTCGGTGAGAGCACTGTTTCGCGCTCTTTTTTCCAATCAGCTTGACCTTTGGGAGTGTCGGCTTTACCGTCACTGTCCGTAACCACAACACGCGACCTTCCTGGGTAAAACCCGACGCAGCGGTCACCGAAGGTGCCGGTCACGGCACCAACCCCGGTGTTCGGAACGCTTAGGACAAGGACGCACAATCAAGTGAGAAGAGACATAGAAAGCCGGGGGCCACACGATGCCGTCTGACTACGCCAAGTCGCTGGGCGCGCGCCTGCGCGCCATCCGGACCCAGCAGGGGCTGTCCCTGCACGGTGTGGAAGAGAAGTCCCGTGGACGGTGGAAGGCCGTCGTCGTGGGCTCCTATGAGCGGGGCGACCGCGCGGTGACCGTGCAGAAGCTCGCCGAGCTCGCGGATTTCTACGGAGTGCCGGTGTCGGAGCTTCTTCCGGGCGGAGCCGCCCCCAGTCCGCTTGCGCCCGCTCCCAAGTTGGTCATCGACCTGGAGCGCCTGTCGCAGTTGCCCAAGGACAAGGCCGGTCCGCTTGCCCGTTACGCCGCCACCATCCAGAGCCAGCGGGGCGACTACAACGGCAAGGTGTTGTCCATCCGGCAGGAGGACCTGCGCTCGCTCGCGGTCATCTATGACAAGTCGCCGGTCGAGCTGACCGAGGAGTTCATCCACTGGGGCGTGCTCGACGCGGAGGCCCGCCGCGCCGTCGAGTCCTTCTGACCTCCCGCCCGGTCCGTACGCGCTCCCGTGACGATGTCCGGCTTCTCGGGCACGGGCCGTGTCCGACGGGCCAAGTTCTGCCGCGTGTGGCCCGGGCGGCGCGTCGGCGCCGGCCACCGGACACACCGTCGTCACGGGCGGCCCCTCCGCAACGGGGAGCCGCCGGTACGACTGATTCCCGCCCTGCGGGGATAGGCAGGACATGACGTTTTACGTGGGCTCCGAGGTGGGCAGGCTTCGCCGGGTTCTGGTGGACATACCCGAACTCGCGCTCAAGCGGCTCACCCCGGGCAACAAGGACGGCCTGCTGTTCGACGACGTGCTGTGGGTGCAGCGCGCACTGGAGGAGCACCGGGAGTGGTGCGAGGTGCTCGCCGGGCGCGGCGTCGAAGTGCACCACCTCGGCGACCTCCTGCGCGAGGTGATCGAGATCCCCGACGCGCGCAAGCACATCCTCGACGGCAGCGTCGACGAGCACTGGTTCGGCCCGCTGGCCGCCGACGCGATCCGCAACACGCTCGACGCGCTCGACGCGGACGCGCTCGCGCCGCTGCTGACCGGCGGGATCACCAAACGCGAGATCCTTGAGCTGGGCTGCGACCCGGGCTCCATCGCCTTCCACACGCTCGGCGTGGACGACTTCGTTCTCCCGCCGCTGCCCAACCACCTGTTCGCCCGCGACACCTCCTGCTGGGTGTACGACGGGGTCTCGATCAATCCGATGCGCAAGAAGGCGCGCAGGCGGGAGACCGTCAACTACGAGGCGGTCTACCGGTGGCACCCGCTGTTCGCCTCGGGGTACGGCAACCCGGACGGCGGCGGGTTCAACGTCTGGTACGAGGGCGTGCGCATGGCCCCGGCCACCGTCGAGGGCGGCGACGTCCTGGTGCTCGGCGACGGCGTCGTGCTCGTCGGGGTGAGCGAGCGCACCCAGCCGCAGGCCGTGGAGATGCTGGCGACCAACCTGTTCCGGGCGGGCTCGGCGACCCGCATCGTGGCGCTCGACCTGCCCAAGACCCGTGCGTTCATGCACCTCGACACCGTGATGACCAACGTCGACGTGGGCGTGTTCACCAAGTACGCCGGGCTCGGCATGCTGCCGTCCTACACGGTGGAGCCGGGCGACACCGACAAGGAGCTGAAGGTCACCGACCACCCGCCGGAGGACATGCACAAGGCGATCGCCCGGGCCCTCGGCCTCGACGACATCAAGGTCCTCACGCCGACGCAGGACGTGCACGCGGCCGAGCGCGAGCAGTGGGACGACGGCTGCAACGTGCTGGCGCTCGAACCCGGCGTGGTCGTGGCCTACGAGCGCAACACCACGACCAACAACCACCTGCGCAGGCACGGCATCGAGGTCATCACCATCCGGGGCAGCGAGCTCGGCCGCGGACGCGGCGGGCCGCGGTGCATGAGCTGCCCCCTGGAGCGCGACCCCGTCTGACCTCCGCCACGATCATGCCGGCCGCGATGTGACCACAGCCTGAGTCGCTCTGTCTCCCCCGCGGTTTGCAGGAGGGAGCCGATCTCATCCAGCCCATCGATCACCGCGATGACCTGGTAGGCCTCCACCAGCGCCACGGCCGTCGGCTCCTGCCGGCCCACCGGTCCGGCTCGATCACCGGTGCGGCGCACGGCCCAGGATGCGGCGTCAGCCGGCCATGGGCTCAGCCGGCCATGGGCAGGGTGGGGCGGCCGGGCAGGCCGAGGATCGATTCGACCTCGCCGACGAACCTGTCCGCCTCCGCTATGATTTCCTCCGCGTCGTTCTGCGTGACGGCTCGGACCATGCCGGCCTCGGCCGCCGCGCGCTTGGTCGCGCTCACCGCGAAATAGGCCGCCCAGTCCGCGAGCTTGGGCTCGGCCTCGGGGAGCAGCTCCCAGGCGCTGCGCAGCCGCCGCCTGCGGCCGTCCATCGGCCGCGGACGGGCCGCGAGGATCCCGGCGGCCGCACGGAGGGCCGCCAGGTGGGCCGACACGTAGCGGTCCGCTGGAGTGGGCCCGACGGTGGCGTCCGCGAGGCATGCCCTGGCGTCCGCGAGGTGTGCCAGAACCGCCTGCGAGAGCCGAGGCCCGCTCTTCTGATCGTCCTTCTGCTCAGTCATGCCCGCCTCCTTGAGTCGTGGCACTCCGGCGAAGGTCGCCGGTGACTTCACAGTCGCAGACCGCACCGACAATTTCGCCGGCCGGGAGATCCCGACCGCTCGAGATCACCCGGCGCTTTCTCAGCCTCCCGCGGGCGGCCGGACGAGGAGCTTCCCCTCTCCCCGTCCGGCCCACGCCGCGGGCCGTGCCGCATCCGTCTCCGCCGACGACGAAGGCACGAATCCGACGGGGTGGGCGCGAGCCGCGAGTCCCACGCCCACTCCATCGAACATAGATTCGATCATGCCCCCTGTCAAGGCTGTCAACGAATACATGTTCGAGGACCGCGTTCGAAACGCGGGGCCGGAGACGACGGAGGGGCCCCGAGCGACCGTTTCGCTCGAGGCCCCTCCGGGTGGGGAGCTAGCGCCTGAAGGCGCCCCTGACGTGCACCGGGACGCCCTTGCCGAGCATGCCCGGCAGCATCTCGGCCACGTTCATGGGCAGCCGCACGCAGCCGTGCGACGCCGGGTAGAGCGGCACCGACAGCGCGCCGTGGAGCGCGATGCCGCCGTTGAAGAAGATGGGGTTGTAGAGCTGCCCGAGGTAGGACCGGTGCCAGCCCTTGACCCGCCAGGTGGTCTTGTAGTCGCCGGTCGGCGTGCGGGCGCTGCCGGAGAACCGCTGCCGCTTGCCGTTCCAGGTGGCGTACTCGGTGTAGGGGATGCCGCTGCCGCTGGAGATGTGGCTGATCAGCACCGGCGCGCCACCCCGGTACAGAACCATCACCTGCTTGGTCAGGTTCACCTCGACGCGGGTCGCCTTGCCCCTGGGCACCAGGACCTTGGGCGCCCGGGGGTTCTCCAGCGCCCTCCAGGTGCGGGCGGCGACCGTGCTGGTCGGCGTGATCCCCTGCACCTTCTGGAATGCCCAGACCGCCGTCAGCGTGGCCCCGCCGTATCGGCCGTCGACGCTGCCGGGCACGTACCCGAGCTCCTTGAGCCGGGCCTGCAGCGCCTTCACGGCGGAGCCCTTGACGCCGAGCTTGAGCGTCTTGCCCGGCGCGGTGAACGCCGGATAACCGGTGGCGCGGGCGGGGACAGCCCCTCGCGCCGTGAGCGCCGGGAGCGCCGAGGACGCCGGGAGCGCCGGGAGCGCCGGGAGCGCCGGGAGCGCGGTCCCCGTGGTCACGACCCCCACCGGCACGGCGGTGCGCGCCTGCGCCGTGCCGGCGACGCCGGTGGCCGCGAAGGCCGTCGCGAACGTCGCGGCCCCGACCGCGACGAGCAGTCGCCGTCGACCCCTCATCATGACCAACCCCCTCATAAGCCCGTTTCTCGATCAAAGGACTCACCTTACGGACTGATTGTGAGCCGCGTGATCGTAAGTGGCCATAATCGGCCGCGTATGTCCTGGCAATCCGTTTAGAGTGACCAGGTGGCAGAAAAGTTGCATCCGAACGTCGTCCGGGTTCAGGAGGCCCTGCGGGCTCACGCGGTGACGGGCGAGGTCGTCGTGCTCGACGAGGCCGCGCCGACGGCCGCCACGGCGGCGGCCCAGCTCGGCTGCGAGGTCGGCGCGATCGCCAACAGCCTGATCTTCGACGCGGACGGCGCGCCGCTGCTGGTGCTGACCAGCGGCGCCCACCGCGTGAACACCGATCTGATCGCGCGGCTCGTGGGCGCGGCGAAGGTGCGGCGGGCCACGCCGGAGTTCGTCCGCGAGCACACCGGGCAGCCCATCGGCGGCGTCGCCCCGATCGGGCACCCCGCGCCCGTACGGACGCTGGTGGACACCTGGCTGAGCAAGCACCACGTCGTCTGGGCCGCGGCCGGGCACCCCCACACCGTCTTCCCCGCGTCCTACGACGAGCTGCTGCGCATCACGGGGGGCACGCCCGCAGAGGTGGAGTGACACCTGCCGGACCGGTCCGGCGTCGTTTTGCTAGTGTGCGACGAGTGATCCGACTGCTACGGGTGGGGCCTGACGAGTTCAGGGCTGTGCTGGACACCGTGCTGGACATTTACACGGTCGCCATGCGCCCGCCGTCGGACCAGCTGGCGGGCCGCATGGCGATCATGCGCAACCACGCCACCTACCCCGACTTCGACTGCGTGCTCGCGGAGGACACGCAGACCTCCGCCATCGCCGGCTTCGCGTACGGCTTCCACGGCGGCCAGGGGCAGTGGTGGCACGACGTCGTGCGCGGGGCGCTGCAGGACCGGGCCGGGCCGGTGGTGGCGAACGACTGGTTCGGCGACGCCCTGGAGATCGCCGAGGTCCACGTGCGCCCCGAGCACCAGGGCCGGGGCATCGGCCGGCGGCTGATCCACACGCTGTGCGAGGGCCGCCCGGAGCGTACGGCCGTGCTGTCGACGCACGACGCCCCCACGGTGGCCCGGCACCTCTACCGGGACGTCGGGTTCGCCGACCTGATGACCCGGTTCGTCTTCCCCGGCGGCTACGAGGAGTACGTCATCGCCGGGGTGCGGCTGCCGCTGGCCGGCAGCGAGGCTCGCGAGGCCGCGGAAGGCTGACAGGACAGGCCGGCTCAGCCGGTTGCGGCGGCGGGCACGCTGTGCAGCGCCTGGAACACCTCGCGGGTCGCGCTCGACCGGTTGAAGGTGATGAAGTGGATGCCGGGCGCGCCCTCGTCGAGGAGCTTCTGGCACATCTCGATGGCGTGCTCGAGGCCGACGCGGCGGACCGCGGCCGGGTCGTCGGCGACGGCCGCGAACCGCTCGGCCACCTCCGGCGGGAACGGCGCGCCGGACAGCTGCTCCGACCGGGCGATCGTGCTCATCTGCGTGACGGGCATGATGCCCGGGATGATCGGGGTGTCGCACCCGTGGGCCGCCACGCGGTCGCGCAACCGCAGGTAGTCCTCGGCCCTGAAGAACATCTGTGTGATCGCGTAGTCCGCGCCGGCCCGGCACTTCTGCACGAAATACTTCGTGTCCGACTCGATGGTCGCCGACCTGGGGTGCTTGTACGGGAAGGCCGCCACCCCCACGCAGAAGTCGCCCGCCTGGCGGATCAGCCGCACCAGATCCTCGGCGTACAGGACGCCCTCCGGGTGCTTGACCCACTCGTCCAGGGGGTTGCCGCCGCGCGGATCGCCGCGTACGGCGAGGATGTTGCGCACGCCCGCGTCGGCGAACCTGCCGACGAGGTGGCGCAGCTCGCGGATGGAGTGGTCGACCGCGGTGAAGTGGGCGACGGGGGTCAGCGTCGTCTCGTGCGCCAGCCGTTCGACGATGTCCACCGTGCGGTCCCGGGTCGAGCCGCCGGCGCCATAGGTCACGGAGACGAACGTCGGGCGCAGCGCCTCCAGCTCACGGATCGCCCGCCACAGCTGCCGCTCCCCCTCGTCGGTCTTCGGCGGGAGGAACTCGAACGAGAACGAGCGCTCGCCCGCGGCCAGCAGTTCGCGGACCGTCGGGACGCGATCAGGAAGCCGCGAGGGCAGACCGAGAGCCATACCGGCAAGGGTACAGCGATGGCGGTTTTCGCGACCGTCATGGTCTTGCTATGTGGACATTTGCCCTATCAGAGCGAGTTGGCCCACTTGGAGGGGATCTGCTGATGGGTGTCTGGATCAACCCCGGTTAGTCTCAGAACATGACCGCTTCCGCCGCCTCGCTCGATTCCATCCGTACGGAGGTGGACCTCGCACTCCGGGAGTTCCTCGACCGGCAGCGACCACACTTCAGTGACCCTCATCTGGCCGTCCTGCTGTCCGCCGCGGAGGATTTCCTGGCCGGCGGCAAGAGACTGCGGCCCGCCTTCTGCTACTGGGGCTGGCGCGCCGCCGGAGGAGGCGACGAACCGGGCCTGCGCTTCGCCGCCGCCTCACTGGAGCTCCTGCAGGCCAGCGCGCTCATCCACGACGACGTGATGGACGCGAGCGACGTGCGCCGGGGCATGCCGTCGGCGCACCGCCGGTTCGAACGGATACACGCCGAGGCGGGCTGGCTCGGCTCGGCCCGGCAGTTCGGCGAGGGCTCGGCGGTGCTGCTGGGCAACCTGCTGCTGGTGTGGTCCGGGGAGATGTGGCGCAACAGCGGCCTGGCGCCCGAGGCGATCGCCGTCGCCCAGCCGATGCACGACTACATGCTCACCGAGCTGATGTGCGGGCAGTATCTCGACCTGCTCGAACAGGCGCAGGGGGAGAGCACGTTCGACAGCGCGCTGCGGGTGGCGCTGTACAAGAGCGGCAAATACTCGGTCGAGCAGCCGCTCCGGCTCGGGCTCGTCCTCGCCGCTCAGGCCAACCACGCCTGGATCGACCGGCTCTGCGTGCAGTACGGCCAGCAGGTGGGCATCGCCTTCCAGCTCCGCGACGACATCCTCGGCGTGTTCGGCGACCCGGCGGAGACCGGCAAGCCCGCCGGGGACGACCTTCGCGAGGGCAAGCGGACCGTCCTGATCGCGCGTGCGCTCGCCTCGGCCACCCCCGCCCAGACGGCGGTCGTACGGGACCTGCTCGGCGACCCCGAGCTGGACGCCGACGGGGTCGGGCGGCTGCGCGCGGTGATCGAGGAGACCGGCGCGCTGGCCGCGTGCGAAGGCATGATCAAGCGCTACCTCGACGACGCGCTCCACGCCCTCGGCCAGGCGCCGATCGAGGAGGAGGCCCGCACGGCACTGGCCGCCCTGGCCGTGGCCGCCACGTCGCGCCGCACCTGAGGCGCGCGGCCCGCCGTAGCCGACGCGTGTTCCGCCGTACCCGACGCGAGCTTCCTGCTCAGAGCGGGACGGCGGACAGCCGGGCCTTGAGCGCGGCGGCGGCGGCGCCCGGATCGTCGGCCTCGGTGATCGCCCGGACGACCACGGCGCGGCGCACGCCGCGCGCCATCACCTCGTCGAGGTTGCCCAGGTCGATGCCGCCGATGCCGAACCACGGCCGGTCGGCGCCCAGGCCCGCGGCATGCTCCAGCAGCGCGGGGCCGGGCGCCGGGCGGCCGGGCTTGGTGGGCGTGGGCCAGATCGGCCCGCAGCAGAAGTAGTCCACGCCCGGCTCCACGGCGGCGGCCGACGCCTCGGCCGCCGAGTGCGTGGACCTGCCGATGAGGACATCGGGACCGAGGATCTCCCGCGCCACCGGGACCGGGAGGTCGTCCTGGCCGAGGTGCAGGATGTCGGGCCGGGCGGCGTAGGCCACATCCGCCCGGTCGTTGACCGCCAGCAGCGCACCGTGCCTGTCGCAGGCCGCGCGGAAGACCTCGAGCAGGTCCAGCTCCTCGCGCGCCTCCAGGCCCTTCTCCCTGAGCTGCACGATGTCCACCCCGCCGGACAGGACCGCGTCGAGGAATTTCTCCAGGTCGCCGCGGTCCCTCCTGCCGTCAGTGCAGAGGTAGAGCCTGGCCTGCGCGAGCCGCTTTCGCCGGATGTCGTCCACCCGACCACAATGCCATGCGGCGGCGGGGTCAGAAGCCGAGGGCCTGGGCCCTGCGCTTGACCTCGGTGTGCCGGCCCTTCACGATCGCGTCGATCGGGGCCCCGGGCAGCGAGTCGTCCGGGGTGAACAACCACCGGATCGACTCCACCTCGTCGTACCCGGCGTCGGACAGGACGGTGAGCGTGCCGGGCAGGCCCTTGAGCACCTCGCCGTCCACGATGAACACCGCCGGGATCTGCGGCTCGCCGCCACCCCGCCGGACGCCGACGAGCTTCTTGTCCTTGAGGAGCTGCTTGGCGCGGCCGACGTTGAGTCCCAGCTTCTTGGCGGCCTCCGAGAGGGGGAGCCACTCCCCTACCAGTTGGTCGGTCTCCCGGTCGATCTGCGCAACAGTAAGCGTCACGGAACCACCATTACCACATACGCGCTGCCGGGAAACACCTTGATTAGGCCATAATGCAGTCGCGTAGCGGCCGGGCCGGATCCACCACCCGCAGAGGATCGAGCCGCTGACCGCCCTCGACGATCTTCCGGCCCTGCACCACGTCGCGCGGCCGGTCGACGGTGAGCACCGCGGCGAGCCGGTCGTCCGCCGTCAGCCAGCACACCGCCCACTTCGCGTCCCTGCGCGGGTCGCCGCGCAGCACCATGCGGTCGCCGGCCTCCCGGTGACCGGCGAACTGCACCATGTGACCGAACTGCTCGGACCAGAAGTACGGCACGGGGTCATAGACCGCCTCCCCGCCCAGCAGGGTGGCGGCGGCCACGTCGGGGGCCTGGAGCGCGGTGTCCCAGTGCTCGACGCGCAGCCGGGAGCCGAACCTGCGCGACCACCAGCTCGCGCAGTCGCCCACCGCGACCACGTTGGGCAGCGACGTGCGCAGGTGCTCGTCGACCACCACCCCGTCGTCGACGCGGACCGCCGACCCCTTCAGCCAGTCGACGGCGGGGCGCACCCCGACGCCGGTGACGACCACGTCGGCCGGGACCCGGGCGCCGGACATGAGCGTCAGGCCGTCGGGGTCCACGGTGCCGACCAGCGCCCCGAGGCGCAGCTCGACGCCCGCCTGCGCGTACCAGCCGGTGGTGTGGCTGCCCACGGCGGGCCCGAGGGCCACGGCGAGCGGGCTCTCCCCCGCTTCCACGACGGTCACCGCGCAACCGGCCCTGGCCGCCGCGGTCGCGACCTCCGCGCCGATCCAGCCGGCCCCGACGACGGCCACGCGGGCGCCGGGGACCAGCCGCTCGCGCAGCGCGAGCGCGTCCTCGATCGTGCGCAGCACGTGCTGACGGCCCTCCCCGCGCAGGCGGATCGGCGTGGCGCCGGTGGCGATGACCAGGCCGTCGTATTCCAGCTCGCCCTCGGTCGTCTCCAGCACGCCGTCGCGCAGGCCCTTGGCCGCCGTGCCGAGACACAGCCGTACGTCGAGGGCGTCGAGGTCGGAGTCGACGACAGTGGAGTCGGTCTCTCCGAGCAGCACCGCCTTCGACAGCGGCGGCCGGTCATAGGGGCGATGGTGTTCCTCGCCGATGAGCGTGATGCGTCCGGTGAACCCACGGAACCTCAACGCCTCGATGCTTCGCACGCCGGCCAGGCCGGCACCCACCACCACGACGTGATCCACAGCTTGACCATAGATTGTCAACGGGGGCCCTGGCCAACGGGGCCCCCATAACGAGTTGGGTAATTGACGCGCACTTCCACGGGGGCCCGCATTGTGAGCCCCGCGCCTTTCACCGCGTCTTCCCACCGCGCGTTCTCACATCGCGTTGTCACATCGCGTTCTCACCGGAGCACGCGCAGCCGGATGTTCGTCGCGTGCGGCACATGCGAGACGCAGGTCCGTTCGAGCCGGACCCGGGCCCCGCCGGGGCGGGAGAACAGCCGGACGCCGTCGCCGAGCATCACGGGCGCCACGCACACGAATATCTCGTCGAGCAGGCCCGCGTCGAGGCACTGCGCGGCGACGTCGGCGCCGAGCACGTTGACATACCTGTCCCCGGCGGCCGCCCTGGCCGCCTCGACGGCGGCGCCGAGGTCCGTCACGAAGGTCACGCCGGGCACCGGCGCGGCCGGGACATCGTGGGTGAGCACGATCTGCGGCCCGCTCCACGCGCCGCCGAACGCGCCCTCCTTCGGGGTGCCGCGGTTCGGGTCGTCGCCCCGGAAGGTGCGGTTGCCGACGAGCAGCGCGCCGATGTCGCCGACGAGCCCGTCCGCGTCCGGATTGGGCCCGAGATATTCGGTCAGCCAGGACATGTCGCCGCCCGGCCCGGCGATGAAGCCGTCCAGGGACATGGTGGCCGAATACAGCATCGTGGCCATGAGGTGCCTCCGCAGAGTCGTTGAACGTCCGGTCTCCTATGACGGCGGCCGGCCCCCGTACTCATCGGTCCGGCGATCGCCCGTTATAGGCGGCGTACTACCCTTATGGGGGTAAGACGCGCGGGAGCCCGGCGGACCGGGCTGAGAGGAGAGCGTGAGGCTCTCGACCGCCCCGACCTGATCCGGGTAATGCCGGCGAAGGGAGCGCTGTGTCCCGCACACCGCCATCCGGCGTCCAGTCCGGCTACGACGTCGTGATCGTGGGCGGCGGGGTGGCGGGCCTGGCCGCGGCCTGGCGCACCGCCCGGCGCGGCCTGTCGGCGGCGGTGATCGACCCCTCGCCCGGAGGCGGGGCCACCCACGCGTCGGCGGGGATGCTCGCGCCGGTCAGCGAGGTGACCTACACGGAGGAGCCCCTGCTGCGGCTCGGTCTCGCGTCGCTGGCGGCCTGGCCGGCGTTCCGGGCGGAGCTTGAGGACGAGACCGGCGCCGACCTCGACTACCGGACCGAGGGCACGCTGGATGTCGCCCGCGGCGCGGACGACATGGCCGTCCTCGACGACCTCGCGGCCTTCGAGCGGACGCTCGGCCTGCGGGTCGAGCGGCTCACCGGGCGCGAGTGCCGCTCCTTCGAGCCGATGCTCTCCCCCTCCGTACGCGGTGGGCTGCTGGCCCGCGACGACGCCTGGGTCAACCCGCGCAGGGTCGTGCGCGCCCTGCTCACGGCGTTCGAGAAGGCGGGCGGCACGCTCGTGAACGAGCGCGTCGCCGGAATCGACGCCCAGGGGCCGGGCGCCCCCCGCGTACGGCTGGAGTCCGGCGGCGCCGTCACGGCCGGCCAGGTCGTCGTGGCGGCCGGGTCGTGGTCGGCGTCCCTGCTGCCCGGCCTGCCGGTGCGCCCGGTCAAGGGCGAGATCCTCCGGCTGCGCGGGCCACGCGGCTTCCTCACCCGGTGCGTCAGGGGGCTGGTGCACGGCTCCCCCGCCTACCTGGTCCCCCGCGGCGACGGAGAGATCACCCTGGGCGCCACCACCCAGGAGATGGGGTACGACGCGCGGGTCACCGCCGGAGGCGTGTACGAGCTGCTGCGCGACGCCCGCGAACTGGTGCCCGGCATCACCGAGCTCGAACTGGCCGAGACGACGACCGGCTTCCGCCCGGGCACGCCCGACAACCTTCCGCTCATCGGTCCCGCCGGGCCGCCCGGCGTGCTCGCGGCGACCGGGCACGGACGCAACGGGGTGCTGCTGTCCCCGGTCACCGCCGACGCCGTCGCCGCGTTCCTCACCGGCGACGAGGTGCCCCCGGTCGCCCGGTTCTGCGATCCAGGGAGATTCAGCCAATGAAAGTCACGATCAACGGAAGCGCGGCCGAACTGCCGGACGGCGCCACGATCGGCGACGCCGTACGGACCCTCACGGCCCTCACGTCGGGGGTCGCGGTGGCGCTGAACGGCGAAGTCGTGAGCCGGAGCGCCTGGGACTCCACCCAGGTCGCCGACGGCGACGGCGTCGAAGTGCTCACGGCCGTGCAGGGAGGGTGAGCATGACCGACGACGTCCTCGTGCTGGGCGGGGAGAAGTTCACCTCGCGGCTCATCATGGGCACCGGCGGCGCACCGTCGCTGGAGGTGCTCGACCAGGCGCTGGAGGCCTCCGGCACCGAGCTGACGACCGTCGCGATGCGCAGGCTCGACCCGGAGTCCCGCGGTTCGGTGCTCGACCTGCTGCGCGCTCGCGGCATCAGGGTGCTGCCGAACACGGCGGGCTGCTTCACCGCCGGGGAGGCGGTGCTGACCGCCCGCCTGGCCCGCGAGGCGCTGGAGACCGACTGGGTCAAGCTGGAGGTCATCGCGGACGAGCGGACCCTGCTGCCCGACCCGATCGAGACCTTCGACGCCGCCGAGCGGCTGGTCGCCGACGGTTTCACGGTGCTGCCGTACATCGGCGACGACCCGGCGCTGGCCCGCAGGCTCCAGGACGCCGGGTGCGCGGCGGTGATGCCGCTCGGCGCCCCGATCGGCTCAGGGCTGGGCATCCGCAACCCGCACAGCATCGAGCTGATCGTCGAGGCCGCCACGGTGCCGGTGATTCTCGACGCCGGCATCGGCACGGCCAGCGACGCCGCGCTGGCGATGGAGCTGGGCTGCGACGCCGTGCTGCTGGCGACTGCCGTGACGCGGGCGCACCGGCCCGGCCTGATGGCCGCGGCCATGCGGCAGGCGGTCACGGCCGGGCGGCTCGCCCGTCTCGCCGGGCGCATCCCGCGCCGCCGCTACGCCGAGGCGTCCTCCCCCGCTCGCGCGTCCTGAATCCGCCACCCCCGCGACCAGCCGTCCTCCCCTCGCCCGCCTGCCCCGAACGTCTGCGCGGGCGGGGTGGACGGCGGCCGGTCCCTCGTCTGGTAAGCCCGGTTTTCGGAATCGGCATGGCTTTTCGGACGGCGCGGGAGGCGGCCGAATAGGTCTCGGTTTGGGATTCGGGAACACGCCCGGCGGCAAATCACCCGTAAACTCTGGCGAGTGGACACGACGCTAACCGACCCGCTCGTGGGGCAGTTGCTCGACGGGCGATACCGCGTCGAGTCCCGGATCGCCCGGGGTGGCATGGCCTCCGTCTACCTGGCTCTGGACGTCCGGCTCGACCGCACGGTCGCCGTCAAGGTGATGCACCGCTCGCTGGCCGAGGACCCGCAGTTCGTGCGGCGGTTCATCGGCGAGGCCAAGTCGGTGGCCAGCCTTTCGCACCCCAACATCGTGCAGGTCTTCGACCAGGGCACCGACGGGGCGCACGTCTACCTGTCGATGGAGTACGTCCCCGGCCGGACGCTGCGCGACGTCCTGCGCCGGCGCGGCCGTCTCCCGGCCCGCGAGGCCCTGGAGATGGTCATCCCGGTGCTCGCCGCCCTCGGCGCCGCCCATCAGGCCGGGCTCATCCATCGCGACGTCAAGCCCGAGAACGTGCTGCTCGCCGACGACGGCCGGGTGAAGGTCGTGGACTTCGGCCTGGCCCGCGCGATCGAGGCGACCAACCAGACCAAGACCGGCATGATGATCGGCACGATCGGCTACATGTCGCCCGAGCAGGTCACGACCGGCATGGCCGACGCGCGCAGCGACGTGTACGCCGCCGGGATCATGCTGTTCGAGCTGCTCACCGGGCGGCAGCCGTACACGGGCGAGACGCCGATGTCGGTCGCGTACCGGCACGTGCACGAGACCGTCCCCCCGCCGTCCTCGATCGTGCCCGACGCGCCGCCGGTGATCGACGCGCTCGTCGCCGCGGCCACCGACAAGGACCCCGCCGGGCGCCCGGCGGACGCGACCGCCATGCTCGTCGCCGCCGTCGAGATCCACCGCACGCTGCCGAAGACGGGGAACACCGGTGCGCACGCCGCGCGCCACGGGGCCCCGGACACCGGTGCCCACAGCGGCGTACGGACGGGCGCGCACCGGACCATCCCACCGGCCGGCGGGGCCTCGCCGTTCGGCACGGGGTCGCTCGGCACAGGGTCGTTTGGCACCGGGTCATTTGGCACCGGGTCGCTGGGCACAGGGCAGCACGCGCTCGCCGAGCCCGATTCATCGCTCGGCCACACGATGATCCAGCCGCGCTCGGAACTGGTGACCGGCCGGGCCGAGACGGGGCGACGCCGGGGACGCGGCAGGATCAGGCCCGTCTGGTTCGTCGCCGCGCTGGCCGTCGTCATGCTGGCGGGCATCGCCTTCACCGGCTGGTGGTTCTCCCAGGGCCGCTACACGAAGGTCCCCGACCTGGTGAACAAGCCCGTCACCGTCGCCAGGCAGGTGGCGCAGCAGGCCGGTTTCGAGGTCCGGGTCGGCGAGGCGCGGTTCGACGACAAGGTGCCGAAGGACATCGTCCTCGACACCGATCCGGGAGCGGGCGCCGAGGTGGTCAAGGGCTCGGTGCTCACCCTGATCCCGTCGGCCGGTCCGCAGTTGATCACCGTGCCGATAGTCGAGAAGCTCAGCCTTACGGACGCCCGGGCGAAGATCGCCGATGCCGGGCTGACCCCCGGGCGGGTGAGCAAGAGCGCGAGCGACACCATCCCCCGCGACCAGGTCATCCGCACCAACCCGCCGGTGGGCAAGCGCGTCAAGAAGGGCAGCACGGTCAACTTCGTCGTCAGCGCCGGACTGCTGATGCCGGACGTCACGCAGATGATGCGCGACCAGGCGGAGAAGTTCCTGCGTGAGAAGGGCTTCAACGTCCAGATCGACGAGACCACCGACGACGCCCCGCCGGGCACGGTGATCGCCCAGGACCCGCCCGGCGGCGCCGAAGTGGTGGCCGGGGCGACCGTCCATCTGACGGCCTCACGCGGCCCGGACCAGGGCTTCCACTGGCCGTGGGAGGTCAACCCCGCCGACCCCGGCCAGAGCCCGCCCGCCGTCGTCAACGTGCCCGACGTGCGCTTCAAGGCCATCAAGGACGCGGTGAACGAGCTGAAGGCGGCCGGCTTCAACGTCAAGACCCGCAGGCTGGTGGGCACCGACCGCGTGGTCGGCGAGAATCCGCTCGGCCAGCAGCCGCCGGGCACCACCATCACGCTCTGGCACTGACGCCTGGGACGGGCGTTCCCGCCGCCGTACCGGTCGCGGAGTCCTCCGAGGCCGTTCCACGGTGCGGAGCCCGGCCGGCGACGCCTGCCGGGAGCGGTGACAGGAGCCGTGCCGGGACACGGTCCCTGTCCCTGGCGAGTCCCGTGCCCGTACGAGTCTGGTGCGCGTGCGAGTCACCTCCGGCGGGTGGTGCTCGTGCGAACATGGGCCGGTGAGCGAGGCTCTGCCGGCACCCGCCGGCGTCGAACTCCTGGAGACTCGCCGGCTCCGCCTCGTCGAAGCCGCCGCGCCGCGGATCCCGCCCGACGAGCAGGCGGCCGTGAATCGCGCGTGGGACGAGGCGGTGCGGGCGAATCCGGCCCTCTTCGACGGACCGGCCGTGTCATGCGCGGGACTGCGACGGGGTGATCCGGACGGCCTGGTCATCACGTGGGCACGGACCACCTACCGGCTCCATGCCCTGCGCCGTGTCCCGGGCGCCGCAGTGTGGCTGCCGTCATTGTTCGTCAACGTCGTGCAGCCGACGGACGACGGGCGCCTCCTGGTGGTGCGGATGTCCTCGTGGACGGCCGCTCCGGGCCGCTGGCAACTGCCGGGTGGTTCCGCCGAACCTCCCGAGGACGACGGGCTCCTCGACGCGGCCGCCCTGCGCCGGCACGCCACGCGGGAACTGGCCGAGGAGATCGGCGCCGACACGGCGCCCGATGAACTGACCCTGTGGCTGATCATCCGGGACGAGGGTGGAAGCGTCGGCGTCCTGTTCCTCGCTCCGCCCCGGCCCGCGCCGTTCCTGCACGAACGATTCGCGGATCTCGTGGCGTCGGAGACGGCTCTGGGCCGCGACCCGGAGCTGGACCGGATCACCCTCGTCCGCTCCCCCGCCGAGCTCGCGCGGCTCAGCGGGCCTCACGCCGACTACCTGGAACCGGTCGTCCGCCGGTACGCCGCGTGGCAGTCGTGATCGCCCCCGAACGCCCCGGGTCGCCGCCCGCGCGCCGTCGGCCGCCGCCCCACTCACCGGCGGTGCGGTGCCCACTCCTGAGCGTGGATCGTCAAGCCCGGCGTCAGGACGGGGACCAGGGGGCGAGGGTGCCGAGGAGGCGGAGGCGGGCGAGGCCCCCGTCGGGGTAGATGTCGAGCCGGGCGTGGGTGATCCGGCGGTCGTCGTCGAGGCGGAAGCGGTGGCGGGTGTCGGGCTGCAGGCGGGTCCTGGGCAGCAGCGGGAACCAGGCGTCCTCGTCCTCCAGCGGCGCCCGGTCCGCGTCCGCCCCCTTCAGCGACGCCCAGCCGGGGGCGTTGAACACCAGATTGGTCGTGTCGATCTCCGCGACCGCCACCCGGCCCGGCCCGGCCAGGGCGACCACGAGCCAGTCGTTGCCGCCGTCGCGGCGGCGGGCGGTCTCCCAGCCCTCGGCCTGGTTGCGGGCCAGGCCGGGCGCGAGGACGTTGTTCGGCGAGGAGTAGAACTCGTCGGAGCACGCCGTCACCAGGCCGCCGTTCTCCAGCGCGGCGAGGTCGGCCGTCAGGCCCTCCAGGAACGCCCGGTCGGGCACGACCCGCCCGTGGACCCGCAGCCGCGCGACGCCGCCGTCGGGGAAGATGTTCAGCCGCACGTGGGTGAAGCGGCGGGGGTCGGTCACGGCGAACTCGTGGACCGCGTCGCCCTTCAGCGGGCTCTTCGGCACGATCTCCACCCAGCCGTCCAGCTCTTCCGGCGAGGGGTAGCCCTCGGCCGCGCACGCCTCGACCGACGCGTACGGCGGGTAGTTGCCGCGGAACCACGCGGTGTCCACGACCACGCCCCTGATGATCCCCGGCAGGCCGAGCCGCACGATCGCCCAGTCATGGCCGGGCTCGCGCCGCCGCCGGGTCTCCCAGCCGTCGTAGACCTGCCCTTTGGCGCCGAAGGTGTGCGGCCGGAACTCGGCCGGTCCCGGCCGGATCAGGGCCTCCCGCTCGGCGAACGACTCGTCGTTGGCGGCCACGACCGACCCGCCGTACGTGCGCAGGGCGAGGTCGGGCAGGCGGGTGAAGCCGGTCATCGCGCTCCCCTCGTCAGCAGCCGGCCGCGCGGCGTGGCGAGATCGACGGGCGTGCCGCGCAGCCAGGTGGTGCGCACCACGCCCGCCAGCCGCGCGCCGTGGTAGGGGGACACCGGGTTGCGGTGGTGGAGCGCCGCGACGTCCACGGTGAACCCGGCGTCGGGGTCGAAGGCGACGAGGTCGGCGTCGTTGCCCTCCCTGATCGCCCCCTTGTGCGGCAGGCCCGCCAGGCGGGCCGGCCCCTCGGCCATCCAGCGCGCCACGTCGGCCAGGCCGTGGCCGCGGGCGCGGGCGGCGGTCCACACGACGGGCAGGCCGACCTGAAGCGAGGAGATCCCTCCCCAGGCGGCGGCGAAGTCGGGCACCTTGAGGTCGGGCGTCGACGGGGAGTGGTCGGAGACGATCCCCATGAGCACGCCGTCGGCGAGCGCCCGCCACAGCGCGTCGCGGTTGGCGGCCTCCCTGATCGGCGGGCAGCACTTGTAGGCGGGCCCGGTGACCTGCTCGGCCGCCAGGGTCAGGTAGTGCGGGCAGGTCTCGGCGGTGACGCGCACCCCGGCCGACTGGGCGGCGTGCAGCGGTTCGACGCAGGCGGCGGCCGACACGTGCACGATGTGCGCCCGCGCGCCGGTCTCCGCCGCGAGGGCGATCACCTGCTCGACGGCCCTGCGCTCGGCCTCCTGCGGGCGGGACCTGAGGAAGTCGTCGTACGCGGGGCCGCCGGGCTCGGCCAGCAGCCCGGGGTCCTCGGCGTGGGCGATCAGCAGGCCGTCGAACGACGCCACCTCCGCCAGCGCGGCCCGCAGCCCGTCGCGGTCGAGCGCGGGGAACTCGTCCACTCCGGACGGGGACAGGAAGCACTTGACGCCCATCACCCCGGCCTCGTGCAGGGGCCGCAGGCCGGCGAGGTTGCCGGGGATCGCGCCGCCCCAGAAGCCGACGTCCACGTGACACCGGCCCTCGGCGGCCTTCCGCTTGACCTCCAGAGCCGCCACGTCCACGGTCGGCGGCAGCGAGTTGAGCGGCATGTCCACGATGGTGGTCACGCCCCCGGCCGCCGCCGCCCTGGTGGCGGTCGCGAATCCCTCCCAGTGGGTGCGGCCGGGCTCGTTGACGTGCACGTGGGAGTCGACCAGTCCGGGCAGCAGCGGCAGGTCGCCGAGGTCGGCGGACTCCTCCGCCGCCGGCGGCTCGTCGTACGGGCGCAGGGCCGCGATCACGCCGCCGCGCACGGCGACGGCCAGTGGACGCTCCCCCTCCGGGGTGACGGTCCGCCGGGACCTCACCACCAGGTCGTACTCCCCCCCTCCCCCCGTGATCTTGTAGTTTGTCGCAGACCATGCCGCCGACCTGCGGCGATCACCTCCGTGATCATGCACGAAACCCGCCTCTCCCCTCACGACCCGGGCATTGTCCGTTTGTGATCTTGCACCAGATGCGCGGTGGCGATCCGGGCCGCGAGCCGTTCGAGAAGCGGCCCGGCCTCGGCCATGCACCGCCGCACGTCGGGCTCAATGTCGGTCAGCGCGTACGCCGCCTCGATGCCGGCCGCGCGCAGCTCGTCGTCGCCGACGGTGCGCCTCCCGCAGACGGCCACGACCGGCACGCCGTGCTTGGCCGCCGCGGCCGCGACGCCCACCGGGGCCTTGCCGCGCAGGGTCTGCTCGTCGATCGAGCCCTCACCAGTGATCACCAGCCGGGCTCCCTCCACGTGGCGGTCGAACTCCACGAGGTCCAGCAGATAGCCGATGCCGGGCCGGATCTCCGCGCCGAGGAACGTCAGCGCGCCGAAGCCCACCCCACCGGCGGCGCCCGCCCCCGGCCGCCCGGCCACCCCCATCGCCCGCACCACGCCGTCGTGCTCGGCGGCGCCCGCCAGGCCGTGGGTGTGCGCGGCGACGGCCGCCAGCCGGGCCAGCCCGGCCTCCAGCACGGCCACGTCCTGCGGGCTCGCGCCCTTCTGGGGGCCGTACACCGCCGCCGCGCCGTACGGCCCGAGCAGCGGGTTGTCCACGTCGCTCGCCACGATCACCTCGAACCCGCGCAGCAGGCCGGAGGCGTCGATGCTGTGCAGGTCGCGCAGCGCGGCCCCGCCCGCGGGCAGGTCGTCTCCTGCCGCGTCAAGCAGCCGCACGCCGAGGGCCTGGGCCATCCCCGCGCCGCCGTCGGTGCAGGCGCTGCCGCCCAGGCCGAGCACGATCCGCGTCGCGCCGTGCCGTACGGCGTGGGCGATCAGCTCGCCGGTGCCGCGGCTGTTGGCGGTCAGCGGCGCCGGATCGCCAGGGAGCCGGCGCAGGCCCGACGCCTCGGCCAGTTCGATCACGGCGGCCCGTGCGCCGGGCTCGTTCCGCACGGCGTAGCTCGCCCGCACCGGATCGCCGACCGGCCCGGTCACCTCCGTCTCGACCCGGGTGAACCCGCTCGCCACGACCGCGTCCACGGTGCCGTCACCCCCGTCGGCCACCGGCAGCTCGACGACGGGGACGTCACCCAACCCCGCGGCCACGTGCGCGGCCACCTCGGGCGAGGTCAGCGACCCCCGGAACTTGTCCGGCGCGATGACGACGTGTCCTGTCATGGTGTGGCTCACCTGTGGCCCTTCGATCGTGTCCGGGAACGTTTCAGACATGATCCATGGTGGTGAGCCTCCGATGGGCGGCGGCCCCGGCCCGCGCGGCCTCCTCTCCGGGCACGGTGCGCAGCTCGCCGCCGTCCACGACGGTCCTGCCGCCCACGAGCAGCCGGGCGAGCGGCGGGGTCGGGCCGTACGCGAACGCGACGACGGGATCGTCGATCGCGGCGTGGAAGCCGCCGAGCCGCCACAGCGCCACGTCGGCGAGCTTGCCGGGCTCCAGTGAGCCGATCTCGGCCTCCCGGCCTAGACAGCGGGCGCCGCCGAGCGTGGCCATCTCCAGGGCCTGGCGGGCGGTCAGCGCGCGCGGGCCGTACCGGGCCCGCTGCATGAGCACGGCCATGCGGATCTCCCCGGCCAGCGGAGTCATCTCGCTGGACGCCGCGCCGTCGACGCCGAGCCCGACCGGCGCGCCCGCGGCCAGCAGGTCGGAGATGCGGGCGATACCCGCGCCGAGGCGTCCGTTGGACGACGGGCAGTGGGCCGTACCCGTGCCGGTCTCGCCGAAGCGCCGCACGTCCTTGTCGGTCAGGTGGACGCAGTGGGCCAGCCACACGTCGGGGCCCAGCCAGCCGAGCCGGTCGAGGTATTCGACGGGCAGCACGCCGAACTGCTCCCTGCAGTGCTCGTCCTCGTCGGCCGTCTCCGCCACGTGCGTGTGCAGCCGTACGCCGTGGGAGCGGGCGAGCTCGGCCGAGCGGGTCATGAGCTCCCCGCTGACCGAGAACGGCGAGCAGGGGGCGACCGCGACGCGCAGCATCGACCCGAACGACGGATCATGAAATTTGCGGATCGCGTCGTCGGTGGCCCGGAGGATCTCGTCGACGTCCTCCACGACCTCGTCGGGCGGCAGGCCTCCCTGCGAGGCCCCCCGGTCCATCGACCCCCGGCAGGGGTGGAAGCGCAGCCCGACCCGCCGCGCAGCCTCGATCTCCGCCTCGAAGAGGTCTCCCCTGCCCTTGGGGAAGACGTAGTGGTGGTCGGTGGAGGTGGTGCAGCCCGACAGGGCCAGCCAGGCCAGCCCGGCCGTCGCGGCGCCCGACACCACCTCGGCGTCCATCCGGGCCCACAGCCGGTAGCTGGCCACCAGCCACTCGAACAGCGTGCCGTCCGGGGTCACCCCCTGGGACGCCCACTGGTAGAGGTGGTGATGGGTGTTGACCAGGCCGGGGGTGGCCAGGCAGCCGGAGGCGTCGACGCGTTCCGCCCCCTCCGGCACGACCGGCGCCGGGCCCGGGCCGACCGAGGTGATCAGGCCGTCCTCCACCACGACGTGGCCGGACGGGATCTCCTCTCCCACGACCGGGACGACGTAGGCGTTCTCGATGACCACTCCTCGTGGTGCGAGATCACGCAATGGAGACTCCCTGGTCAGGTGCGGCGAGCACGATTTTCTGCATGATCACGGAGGGTTCCGGCGCAGGGGGCGGCGCGCGAGTGCGACAAACTACAAGATCACGGCGGGGGGTGGGGGTGGCGGCGGGAGGCGGCGAGGCGGACCGCGTCGAGGATCTTCTCGTACCCGGTGCAGCGGCACAGGTTGCCGGCCAGGGCCTCCCGGATGTCGGCGTCCGGCGGCACCCCCTCCGCGCCCGCGAGCAGCGCGTGGGCCTGGACGACGAGACCGGGGGTGCAGAAGCCGCACTGCACGGCCCCCGCGTCCACGAACGCGCGCTGCACCTCGTGCAAACCGGTTTCACCGGAGGGCCCGCCTCCGACGGCCAGCCCCTCGACCGTCACCACCTCGCGTCCCTCCGCCTGCCCGGCGGCGACCAGGCACGCGCAGACCGGGGCGCCGTCGAGATACACCGTGCAGGAGCCGCATTCGCCCTGCTCGCAGGCGTTCTTGGCGCCCGGCAGGCCGAGCCGCTCGCGCAGGACGTACAGCAGGCTCTCGCCCTCCCACACGTCGTCAGCCGTCATCGGGCGGCCGTTCACGGTCACGTTGACCCTCATCACGCGCTCCCCCTGAAGTCGTCCCAGGCCCAGCCCAGCGCGCGGCGCGCCATCACGGCCAGCGCGTGCGTGCGGTAGGCGGCGCGGCCCCGCACGTCGTCGATCGGCGCGGCGGACGCGGCCACGAGTTCGCCGAAGCGGCGTGCCACGCCGGGATCGAGCGGGCCGTGGCCCTCCCAGTCCAGTCTCCCCGACGCGAAGTCCTCGGCCTGCGGGGCGTGGCGCGGGGTCGGCGCGGCCGAGCCGATGCCGGTGCCCACCCGCCGCTCGCCCGGGTCGACGGCGACCGCGAACGAGCAGACCGCGATCACCATGGCGTTCCTGGTGCCGATCTTCGAGAAGTACTGCGGGCCGGTGGCGACAGGGACGCGCACGGCGCGGATCAGCTCGTCGGGAGCGAGGGCGTTGCGCTTCACGTCGGTGTAGAACTCCCGGATCGGGATCAGCCGGGTGCCGCGCACCGACTCGGCCTCCACGACCGCGCCGCACGCCAGCAGCGGCGGATGGCTGTCGCCCGCGGGCGAGGCCGCGCCGAGGTTGCCCGCGACCGTGCCCCGGTTGCGGATCTGCGGCGACCCGACCGTGCGGGAGGCCTGGGCCAGGCCGGGCAGGTCGGTCCCGAGCTCGGCGATCAGCCGGGAGTAGGTCACGCCCGCGCCCACGCGGATCTCGCCGCCCTCCCGCGACCACTCCCGGAGCTCGGGGATCGGGGTGAGGTCGAGCAGGGCGGCGGGACGGCCCTTGTCGAGGTTGATCTCCACCATGACGTCGGTGCCGCCCTGGATCGGTGTCGCCGTGGGCCGCTCGGCCTTCAGCGCCAGGGCGTCCGGCCAGGTCGGCGGTCGCAGGAAGTCCATCGGCTACTCCCAGGCCGGGCCGGCGGCGGGCGCGTCCTCGCGCAGCACCGTGCCCTCGATCAGCCCGTACGGCCGGTCGGCGGCGAAGAAGACCTCGCCGTCGTTGTCCAGCCCGAAGGGCGCGAGGTCCACCAGGAAGTGGTGCTTGTTGGGCAGCGACAGCCGCACCTCGCAGACTCCCGGGCACTCGGCCAGCACCCGGGTGCCCATGGCGTACAGCGTCTGCTGCAGCGACAGGCTGTAGGTGTCGGCGAAGGCCGCGAGGAGGGCGGCCCGCGCGTTCTCGTAGGTCTTGTCCCAGTCCTGGGTCACGTCCTGGGAGGCGTCCGCGTGCCGCCACGCCACGTCCACCGCGGTGGCCAGGACGCGGTCGCGGGTCTCCGGCAGCGTCGTGTACTCGTCCTTGGCGAAGCCCCAGAACTCGGAGTTGGTCGTGTTGAGCACGACGAGATCGCGCAGGCCGGAGACCACCCACGCCGTCGTCCCGTCGTAGTGGGCCACGCAGGTACGGACCTCGCGGCCCGCGCGGACGAACGAGTGCCCGAACGCGCCGTTGCGCTCCCAGGCGTGCTCCTCGACGGCGACCCGGGCGTGGTGGATCGCGGGCCGGGAGTCCGCGAAATGACGCGCCAGCAGCAGCGCGAAGTCCTCGATCGCCCCGACACCGTGCTTCTTGGCGAACGCGAAGACCGTGTTCTTCTGCGTGTCGGTGGGCAGGACGGCGGAGTTGTCCCCGCTCAGGTGCACCTCGGTCATGTCGCCCGACAGCGACGTGCTGACCGTGAGGTCCTTGATCCGGTGGGCGTCGCCGTGCCGGGTCACCCGCACGACTCGCGTCTCGGCCTTGCCATACCTGTTCGGCCCCAGAACGGCCACGTCAGCTCCCCCGGTAGGTCGAGTAGGCGAACGGGCTCAGCAGCAGCGGCACGTGGTAGTGCTCGCCGGCCTCCCGGATGGAGAACACGACGCTCACCTCGGGGAAGAACGCCTCGTCCCCCAGGTAGGCGCCGGTGTCGAACACGAGCCGGTAGGTCCCCGGGCGCGGATCCCCGGCCGGGTCCCACTCCCGGCCCAGCGGGGTCCACTCCCGGATGCGGCCGTCGCCGTCGGTGCGGCCCTCCGCCACCGGCACGAACCCGTGCGCGGCGCGCCGCGACAGCCGTACGAACAGGTCCTTGGCCGGTCGCCCCGCCGCGGTGTCGAGCACGTGCGTCGAAAGGCTCACCGGCCCTCCCAGAGCTTGGCCAGCCGCAACGCGACGATCTTCGACAGCTCGTCCCTGACGACCTTGCGCTCGGTCTCCTCGTCGTTGCCGAGCCGGTCGCGCAGCAGCGCCAGCAGTTCGCCGGTCTCCCGGCCCGTCGCGCAGACCAGGTAGACGTGACCGAAGCGGCTCTCGTAGGCGGCGTTGCCCTCGCGGAGCGCGACGAGCACCTCCCGGCCGGCGTCCGCGGTCCCGGACTGCTCGGACCGCGACCACGCGGCCTCGCGTCCCGCGCCGTCGGGCCGCTCACCGATCCGCGGGTGCGCCGCCAGCGCCTCCAGCACGTCGTCCCAGGCCAGCGCCGAAAGAGCGGCCTCGCTCGCGCGCCGGAGCCCGTCGGGGTCGCGGAACGGCCCGCGTGCGGCGACCGCCTCCACCCACCTGGCGGAGGCGCAGCAGGACCGCAGGTCCTCCCGGCTGAGTTCGCGCATGCCCGTCAGTCAACCGCCGGGCCCGGGGCGAATCCAGCGGCGCGAAGTCCGAACCGGGCGCCCTGCTCCGGGGGCCGCTTTGTACGTTGTGACAAGGGGACGGCATCGGCCTGCGCCGACGTCCTGTGCCAATGCCCGTGCCAACACTCTGTGCCAACGCTCTGTGCCAATAATCTGGGGGGCATCATGACTCCTTCCAATCTCATCGGCGGACACGTCTTCGTCGCCGGCGGTCTCGCCAAGGGCGGGCTGAAGTACGCGGCCGACATCGGCGCGGAGATGATCCAGGTCTTCGTCACCAACCCGCGGGGCTGGGCGCTCAGCGAGGGAAACCCCACGGAGGACGCCAAGCTCCGCGAGTCGGGCGTACCGGTCTTCCTGCACGCCGCCTATCTGGTGAACTGCGGGTCGCCGACGCGGGAGACCCTGGAGAAGTCGATCGCGGTGATCCGCCACACCCTGCGCAGGGGCGCCGAGACCGGCGCGCTCGGCGTGGTCGTCCACACCGGCTCCGCCGTGAGCCAGTCGCGCGAGGCCGCCATGCGCCAGATCCACGAGCACCTGCTGCCGGTGCTGGACGAGCTTGGGGACGACGGCCCCGACCTGCTGCTCGAACCGATGGCGGGCCAGGGCCAGATGCTGTGCGCGACCGTGCAGGACCTCGGCCCCTATCTGGAGGCCTTGGACCACCACCCCAAGGTCGGCGTGTGCCTCGACACCTGCCACGCCTTCGCCGCGGGACACGACCTGGCCGCGCCGGGCGGGGTGAAGGAGATGATGGACGCGCTGAACGACGTCGCCCCCGGCCGGCTCAAGCTGATCCACGCCAACGACTCGAAGGACCCCTGCGGCTCCAAGCGGGACCGGCACGAGAACATCGGGGCCGGGCACATCGGCGCCCAGGCGTTCGGCGAGCTGATGCGCCACCCCACGGCCGCCGGGGTGCCCGTCTGCATCGAGACGCCGGGCAAGGTGGAAAAGCACCGCGAGGACATCGAGCTGCTCAAGAAGCTGCGCGGCGACTGACCAGCTCGCGTTCCGGTCCTTCGGGCCACAGCGGGAACCGGGCCACAGCGGGGACCGGGCGTCCGGGGGCAGCGGCCCTTCCGGGACGAGCGGGGTTGGGGCCCTTCCGCAGTGAGCTGGGATGGGGTGCGCCGGGCCGGGGCGTTCGCGGCGATCCGGCGCCCCCGTATGGCCGGATCGCCGCGCACCCCCCGATACGCGTTGGCGGGGCCCTTCCCCCCCGAGTAGGGCCCCGCATGGTAACCATTCGGTGACAACCTGCTCACTTTGTGATTACCCCGCGTGTCTTGCGACGTGCGAAAGACTACGAGGTGTAGTCGGGGGGCGGGATGGCCCTTCGGACGAGCGGTCTCTAGTTAGCGCCATGCGGCCCGCTCCCGCGCGACGAGCGGGCCCCCGAAGACGACGAGCGGTAGATCGGGGCGCGCGAAGGCGCCCCCCGCCGGGCGCGTGCCCCCCGACGAGGGTGCACGGTTCAAGTGGGCACAGCTCAGCCGCCCAGGCGGCGGTAGCGCCGGGCGGACAGGGGCAGGAAGACGAGCGTGATCAGCAGCGGCCAGCCGATCGCCAGCGTGAGGGCGTGCTCGGCGGCCCAGGAGTCGCCCTGCCAGCCGGGGTTGCCGAACAGCATCCGGCAGGTGGCGACCGTCGCCGACAGCGGGTTCCACTCCGCGATCGCCCCGAGCCAGCCCGGCAGGAGCGCCGGGGACACGAAGGTGTTGGCCAGCATCGTGAGCGGCAGCAGCGGCAGCCAGGCCGCGCTCGCCGCCTCCGGGGTGAGCGCCAGCCCGAGGTAGATCCCCACCCAGATGAGCGCGAAGCGCAGCAGGAGGAGCAGGCCCACGGCGGCCAGAGCGTCGCCGATCCCCCGGTGCCAGCTCCATCCGGCGACCAGGCCGCACGCGAGCAGGATCAGCAGTTCGAGCACCGAGTTGACGATGTCGGCGAAGGCGCGGCCGAGCACCACCCCGGGCCGTGAGATCGGCGTCGAGCGGTAGCGGTCGGTCACCCCGCGGGATGTCTGCAGGCTGACCACCGTCATCGTGGTCATCACCCCCATCGCCATCGTCTGGGAGAACATGCCCGGCATGAGGAACTCGCGGTAGTCGCCGCCGCCCGCGACGTTCATCGCGCTGCCGAGGACGTAGCCGAACAGCACGACCATGACGATCGGATACAGCGTCAGATTGAGGACCGCGGCCGGGTTGCGGACCCAGTGCGTGAGGTTGGTGCGGGCGATGACCGACGCGTCCGAGAGCGTCCAGCGCAGCCGCTCGCTCCACCGAGGCGGCGCGTCCGGGGCGGCGAGGGCGCTCACGCGGCCGCCTCCGCCGTCAGGCTCAGGAACACCTCGTCCAGCGTCGGACGGCGCAGGGAGACGTCCTCGACCTCGATGCCGCGCCGCTCCAGCTCGCGTACGACCGTGGTGAGCGCCGCGACGCGGTCGCGCACGGGGGCGGTCAGGCGGCGCGCGTCCGCGTCGGCCACGGGCTCGGCCTGCGCGACGCCCGCGAGGACGGCGGCGGCGTCGCCGAGGCGGGCGGGATCGCGCACGACGAGGTCGAGGTGGTCGCCGCCGATCAGCGACTTCAGGCGCTCGGGGGTGTCGTCCGCGATCACGCGCCCCCCGTCGATCACCGCGATCTGCCGGGCGAGCTGGTCGGCCTCGAAGAGGTACTGCGTCGTCATGAGCACGGTGCTGCCGGCGTCGGCCAGGGCGCGCACGGTGCGCCAGACCTCCGTGCGGCCGCGGGGGTCGAGCCCGGTGGTCGGCTCGTCCAGGAAGAGCACGCGCGGGGCCTGGATGAACGCGGCGGCCAGGTCGAGACGCCGCCGCATGCCGCCGGAGTAGTGCCTGACCCGCCGGTCGGCCGCCTCGGCCAGCCCGAACCGCTCCAGGAGCTCGCCGGCGCGACGTCGCGCGGCCGCCGCGCCGAGGTGGTGGAGCCGCCCCCACATCTCGAGGTTCTCCCGTCCCGTGAGGATCTCGTCCACGGCGGCCTCCTGTCCTGCCAGGCCGATGCGGCGGCGCACCTCGGCCGGTCGGCGCGCGACGTCGAACCCGGCCACGAGCGCACGGCCGGAGTGCGGCCGCGCCAGCGTGGTGAGCACGCGGACGGCGGTGGTCTTGCCCGCGCCGTTCGGGCCGAGAAGCGCGCACACGCTCCCGCCGGCGACCTTCAGGTCGAACCCGTCGAGGGCCCTGGTGTCGCCGAAGCGCTTGCCCAGCCCCTCGGCGACGATTGAGTAAGAGTTCATCACCTCATAATGAGACTTCGATGTCTCATTATCAACCGCGATCGTCTCCTAATGGAGGCGCTGCTAGCCTTCCGGAGGTGACCGACACCAGGGAATCGGGCACGCGCAGCCGTACGCGCCGTGCCATCCTCGCTGCGGCGGCCTCGGTTCTCGCCCGCGACCGCGGCGCGACGCTCGCGGACATCGCCGAAGCCGCCCAGATCGGCCGCAGCACGCTGCACCGCTACTTCTCCGACCGGCAGGACCTCGTGAACGCGGCCGTCGTCGACTCCTTCCGCGTGGTGGAGAAATCGACGGCCGGGGCGGCCATCGACCAGGGCCCGCCGATCGAGGCGATGCGCAGGCTGATCGCCGCCCTGGTGGACGCCGGGGACCGCCTGGCGTTCCTGTTCGGCGACCCCCGGGTGCTCGAGGAGTTCACGGCCTGCTTCGAGCCCGATCTGTCGGTGCCGACCACCGTCACCCTCATCGAGCGCGGCCAGGCCGAGGGCGTGTTCGACCCCGGCGTCAGCGCCGAGTGGATCCAGCAGGTGCTGTGGGCCCTCACCTACACCGGGTGGGAGGCGGCCGAGAAGGGGCTGCTCCCCCGGCACGGCGTCGCCGCCGCCGTGACCCGCGCCTTCGAGAGCGGCATGGTCGTGTCCCCGGCTCGCCCCTGACGCGCCCTACGGTGCGGGTGGCGCGCGCAGGCTCAGGGACGGAACTGCCGGACGAGCTGCTCGCGCACCTGCCGCGTGTGCCGCCTGCTCACCGGCAGCGTCTCGCCGCCCACCTGCAGGACCACCCGCCCGGCGTCGAAGCGGAGCTCGCTGACGTGCCGGGCGTTGACCAGGGTGCTGCGATGGGCCCGGACGAACCCGGCGCCCGCCCAGCGGCGTTCCAGGGCCGCCAGGGACATCCGCACGAGGTAGACGGCCTCGGCCGTGTGCAGGCGGACGTAGTCGCCGTGAGCCTCGGCGTAGCACACGTCCTGCCGGGCCACGAACTTCGTGCGGCCCCCGAGCTCGACCGGGATCGTCTCCAGGTCCTCCTCGGCGCCGGGTGGCGCGACGGCGGCCGAGAGCCGGCGTACGGCCTCCGCCAGGCGTTCCGGGCGTACGGGCTTGAGCAGGTAGTCCACGGCCTCCAGCTCGAACGCCTGGACCGCGCAGTCGTGGGCGCTGACGAAGACCAGGCGGGGAGGCGCGGGGAACCCGCCGATGAGCCGGGCCAGGTCGAGGCCGTCGAGGCCCGGCATGCGCACGTCGAGGAAGACGCCGTCGAGGCGCTCCCCGTCGGCGATCATCTGGACCATGTCGTGCAGGGCGGCCCCGCCGTCGGTCGCCGTGCTCACGTGCTCCACCCGGGCGTCCTGGCGGAGCAGGAAGGCGAGCTCGGACAGGGCGGGGACCTCGTCGTCCACCGCGAGGACACGCAGCATGGCGTCCACCGTGCCGCGTGTTCAGCCCTCCGCGCAAGAGGTGACTGAGCGGTAGGTGACATTCCCGATACTCTCCGCCACCGTCACCCGCGATTCCGAGGCAAGGTCCAGGCCAAGACTAGATAGAACTATCCGGCTTTGGGCGTCTAGCAGCCATTTTGTCTACTAGGGCCGCTTACCGTTGACAGCAATACCAAGCCAATGAGGAACTTGGATGAGCATCAGGCCGGTCACGCTCCCTCCTCTCTCCAACTCCATCCAGGCGCGTGTGACGCTGACCGTGGCGACGGTGTCCGTACTCCTCGCCGTGGTGATCGGCGTCGGCCTGTGCCTGCTCGTCCGGCACCGGCTCGAAGCCGAGATCTTCAGGGAGACCCGCCGGGTCGCGACCGAGTGGATCGGCCTGATGGAACGCGGACATGTTCCGCCGCCGACGCCGACGGCGCGGGTCCCGCTCGTCCAGCTCGTCGACTCGCGGGGCCAGGTGGTGACGGCCGGGCCCATGGTCGGAGACCAGCCGATGAGCACGGTCAGGCCGACCGAGGAGAACCGCATCCACGACGTGACCGAGTGCCCCGGGAGCGAGCGGTGCGTCATGCTCACCGCCGCCCGGGTCCCGTCGTTGCAGTCCGGGGAGCTCTGGCAGGGCGAGCCCCACTTCGTCTACGCCGGCACGGACCAGCCGCCCGCCCTGCGCGGGCGGAGGCTGGAGCTCCTCGTCGGCGTCGGCGGAGTGCTGCTGGTGGCCCTGTGGACGTGGACGACCTGGCGGGGGACGGGCCGCATCCTGCGCCCCATCGACGCGATCCGGCAGCGGATGTCGGAGATCACCGCCAACGACCTGTCCATGCGGGTGCCGCAGCCGTCCGGCCGGGACGAGGTCTCCCGGCTGGCCCACACCGCGAACCAGACGCTCGACCGGCTGGAGTCGGCGGTCACGCGGCAACGGGAGTTCGCCGCCATCGTGTCCCACGAGCTCAAGTCCCCGCTCACCGGCCTGCGCACGGGACTGGAGGAGGCGCTGCTCTTCCCGGAGATCGACCCACGGGAGGCGATCGTCAGGGCGCTGCCGGCCGCCGAGCGCATGCAGCAGATCATCGACGAGCTGCTCGCCTTCGCCCGGCTGCGCAACACGCCGTGCTCGGCCGAGCCGGTCGACCTCGGAGCGCTCGTACGCGCCGAGGCGGCGGCGCGCACCACGGGCGTGCCGGTGCGCAGCAGGACCGAGCCGGACGTCCACGTCCTCGGCAGCCGCGTGCAGCTGGCCAGCATCGTGACGAACCTGCTGGTGAACGCGCAGCGCCATGCCATCCGTCAGGTGGAGGTGAGCGCCGAGCGCGCCGGGAACCAGGCGCTGGTGGTCGTGCTGGACGACGGCGACGGTGTCGACGAGAAGGACCGGGAGCGCATCTTCGAACCCTTCATCCGGCTGGAGGCGGGGCGGCGCCTCGATCCCGACGGCAGCGGCCTCGGCCTGGCCCTGTGCCGGGCGATCGCGGTGGCGCACGAGGGCAGCCTGTGCGTCGAGGACTCCCCGCGCGGCGCGCGGTTCGTCCTCCGGCTCCCGATCCTGACCGGCTGAACCCCCGGTCGCCGTCGCCCCCGCTCCCCGGCCCGTTCCCCGCCGGGGTTCAGGAGCGGGCCGGGACGGGGCGGGAGCGGGCCTTGGGGATGCGCAGCCGGATGCGGGTCCCCTTGCCGGGCGCCGTCTCGACCATGAGCCCGTAGTCCTGGCCGTAGAGGTGGCGCATGCGCAGGTCCACGTTGCTCAGCCCGATCCCGCTGCTCTCCTCGGCGAGCGCGGCCCGCAGATGTTCGGGGTCCATGCCGACGCCGTCGTCCTCGACCCAGATGTGCGCCTCCGGCCCGGCGTCCCTGATCACGACCCGGACCTCCCCCGGCATGCCGTGCTTGATGGCGTTCTCCACCAGGGGCTGCAGGCACAGGAACGGCACGTCGACCCGCAGCACCTCGGGAGCGACCTGGACGGTGAAGCGCAGCCGGTCGCCGAACCTCGCCTGCTCCAGCAGCAGGTAGCGGTCCACGCAGCTCAGCTCGTCGGCCAGCGAGGTGAAGTCGGCCGCCCGGCGCAGCGCGTAGCGGATGAAGTCGGCGAAGTCGAGCAGCAGCTCGCGGGCGCGCTCGGGATCGGTCCGGACGAACGAGGCGATCGTGGTCAGCGAGTTGTACACGAAGTGGGGCGAGATCTGCGCCCGCAGGGCCCGCGCCTCCGCCTCCAGGGTGCGCCTGCGGGAGGCGTCGAGCTCGGCGAGTTCGAGCTGGCCGGACATCCAGCGGCCCACCTCGGCGGCCGTGCGCACCAGGCCGGTGCCGATCTCGGCGTCGTACGCCGCGAGCGCGCCGACCGCCCTGCCCTCCACGGTCAGGGGGACGACCACTCCGTGCCGGTCGCCGCCGGGGGCGGAGACGAGGCGCGGCCTGCCGCCCTCCATGGTCGCGCGCACCTCCGCGAGAACCGCCTCGTCCGCCGGCGCGCCCGTGCCGTCCCTGGCCAGGACGCGGTCGCTCGTGGCGACCACGAGGCCTGCCGTGCCGAGCAACGTCCGCAGGTGCCGTGCGGCGCGGCGGGCGGAGCCGCGGGTCAGCCCGGCGCGCAGCGAGCCGGCCGCCAGCCCGGCGACGCGCAGGGCGAGGAACGTCCCCTCCCCCCGCAGTTCGCCGGGGGCGGGCCCGCGGCAGGCGAGGGTGCGGGCCAGCACGCCGCCGCAGACCCCGCAGAGCGCGCACAGCGTGACCCAGACGGCTGAAGACACGCCGGACACCGTAGCCGCTCGGCGGCCTCACGGAGGGCCGTCGCCCGGGTCCTCCTGGTATGAGTAGCGCTGTTCCTTCCAGGGATCGGCCACGTTGTGGTAGCCGCGCTCCTCCCAGAAGCCGCGCCGGTCCTCGGTCAGGTATTCGACCGCGCGCACCCACTTCACGCTCTTCCAGGCGTACAGGTGCGGCACCACGATCCGTACGGGATAGCCGCGTTCGGGGGACAGCGGGGTCTCGTCGAGGTGTGTGGCGAACAGCGTGGCTGGGCGGTCGAAGTCCGACATGCGCATGTTGGCGCTGTAGCCGTACTCGGCCCACACCATGACGTGGCGCACGCCCGGCGCCGGGGGGACGCGGTCGAGCAGCGCCGACGTGGGAACGCCACCCCACTCGTTGCCCATCAGGGAGAACTTGGTGACGCAGTGGAAGTCCGCGACGACCGTAATCCTGGGCAGCGCGGAGAACTCCTCCCACGAGAACTCGTGGACCCGGCCCGAGGCCGTGGCGCCGAAAACCTGGAAACGCCATGTCTCGGGGCGGAACGCCGGGACCCGCCCGTAGTGGACGACGGGCCGTCCGCGCGGGACGTACTGGCCCGGCGGCAGGCGCGTCTCCTCCTCAGGGTTCTCCGGCACGCACGCCATCCTGCCATCCGCCCGGAGGACGACCACACCGGCCCCCGGGCGTGCGAATGCGGCACGATCATGGAAGCGTGCGCTATATTGCGTCACATGCGCACCGCTTGGTCGTTTTGGTATGGCGACGGACCCGTGAGGACCGATCGCCTCCATGCGCTGCGCTGACAGCCACGGCGAACGAAGGCCCCGGGTCCACACGGACCCGGGGCCTTCGTCGTTTTTCCGGACCCGCACCGTTCACAGCGACAGGAGTCACCATGGTCATCGTCATGACCCCCGAGGCAACGCAGGACGACGTCGAGGCGATCGCCGGCGTCGTGGCCGCCGCCGGAGGGAAGGCGTTCGCGAGCCGCGGCGTGAACCGCACGATCGTCGGCCTCATCGGCGACGTCGAGCAGTTCGCCACACTGAACCTGCGCTCCATGCCGGGCGTCGCGGACGTCGTGCGGGTCTCCACTCCGTACAAGCTCGTGAGCAGGGAGAACCATCCCCAGCGCTCCACGGTGACCGTGCGCGGCGTGCCGATCGGCCCGGACACCGTCACCCTGATCGCGGGCCCGTGCGCGGTCGAGACGCCGGAGCAGACGCTGGAGGCCGCGCTGATGGCCAAGGCGGCGGGCGCGACGCTGCTGCGCGGCGGCGCCTACAAGCCGCGCACCTCGCCGTACGCCTTCCAGGGGCTGGGCGAGAAGGGCCTGCGCATCCTGGCCGAGGTGCGCGAGCAGACCGGGCTGCCGATCGTCACCGAGGTCGTGGACGCCCACGACGTGGCGCTCGTCGCGTCGTACGCCGACATGCTCCAGGTCGGCACCCGCAACGCGGGGAACTTCGCGCTGCTGCAGGCCGTGGGCGCGGCCGGCAAGCCGGTCATGCTGAAGCGGGGCATGACGGCGACCATCGAGGAGTGGCTGATGGCGGCCGAATACGTCGCCCAGCGCGGCAACCTCGACATCGTGCTGTGCGAGCGCGGCATCCGTACCTACGAGCCCGCCACCCGCAACACGCTCGACATCTCGGCGGTCCCGGTCGTCCAGCGGCTGTCGCACCTGCCGGTGATCGTGGACCCGTCGCACTCGGGCGGCCGGCGCGACCTCGTGCTGCCGCTGTCGCGGGCCGCCGTCGCGGTCGGGGCGGACGGCCTGATCGTCGACGTGCACCCCCACCCCGAGCAGGCCCTGTGCGACGGCCCGCAGGCCCTGGTGAACGGCGACCTGGACGACCTCGCGGCCGTCATGCGCGACTTCCCCCCGCTGGTGGGCCGCACCGCGACCGTCACGACCGCCGGCGCGACGGCGGCGTCCCCGATCCCCGCCTGACCCCGTCCCGGCCGGACCGGTCCGCCGGGGCCCGGGAACCGCGTCACGCGGCCCCGGGCCCCGGCGGCGCCGGAGGACGACGCGGGCTCAGACGTCGAGCTTGTACGGCTGGATCGAATCGGCCAGCTGGGCGGCGAGGTCCTCGGCGTCCAGGCGCTTCTCGATCTGCTTGAGGTCCTCGATCTTCGCGCGGGTCTCGGCCTGCCGGGGCGCGAGCAGCGTGCAGCAGTCCTCGTCGGGCAGCTCGGAGATCTCCAGCGTCCCGATCCTGCGGGCCTCGGCCATGATCTCGGTCTTGTCCAGGCCGATCAGCGGACGCAGGATCGGCAGGTCCACGGCGTGGTCCTGCGCCGTGATGTTGGTGAGGGTCTGCGAGGAGACCTGGCCGAGGCTGTCGCCGGTGACCAGCGCCTCGGCGTGGATGCGGTGGGCGACCTCCTCGGCCGTCTTGAGCATCAGCCGCCGCTGCGCGATCACCGCGAGCCGGTCCTGGCCGGAGTTCTTGATCGACTGCTGTGCCTTGCCGAACGGCACCACCCACAGGCGCGACTTGCCCTGGAACTTGTCCAGGTTGCGCACCAGCGCGTACGCCTTGTAGATCGACTCGGAGGTGGTGAACGGGATGCCCGAGAAGTGCAGGAAGTCCACGCGCAGGCCGCGCCGCATCATGCGGTAGGCGGCGACCGGGGAGTCGATGCCGCCGGACAGCAGCGCCAGCGCCCGGCCGCTGGAGCCGACCGGCAGGCCGCCCTGACCCGGCCGGCCGCCGGTGAACAGGAACGCCTCGTCCTTGTCCACCTCGATGTGCACGGTCAGCTCCGGGTTGCTCAGGTCGACCGGCAGCCCGTAGGTGTCGTTGATCGCCCCGCCGACCACGCGGTCGAGCTCGTTCGAACGCAGCGGGAAGCGCTTGTCGCGACGCCGCGACCGTACGGCGAAGCGCGCCTTGCGGGCCACCTCGTCGCTGTCCCTGATCAGCTCGATCGCGGCCTTGGTGATCGCGTCCGTGTCCTTCGCCACCCGCCAGGCCAGGTGGACCAGCACGATGCCGGGCACGTCGGCCACGCGGGCCGCGACCACCTCCGCCTCCTCCACCTCGGTCCCCGCGGGCAGGAACAGGGCGATCACCCCGTGCCGCTGGCGGATGTCGACCCGGTGGTCCTTGAGAGCGTGCTTGATGTTCGCCCGCAGGCGCATCTCGAAGATCTCGCGGTTCCGGCCCTTCAGAACCACCTCGCCTAACTTGAGCAGCACCGAGGGCTCTCCGAGGGCGGTCATGGTCATCTGTGGAAACCTCCGGACGGACATGGACGGCCGTCACGCCGGGGAGGGCACGGCCAGGGGACATACGCCAGGGACAACGCGTCACGGCGATACGGGCTTCCCACTGTAATGCCGCCGCCGTACCAGCGCCGATCGGCTCCCGGCGCCCCTCCAATCTTTGCCTCGCCGCATCGCCCCGCCACGTCGTCGTCGCTAGTCGAGTTCGGCCAGGCCCTTCTCGATCGCGTAGCGGACCAGCTCGACCCGGTTGTGGAGCTGGAGCTTGCTCAGCGTGTTCTGCACGTGGTTCTGCACGGTGCGATGCGACAGCACCAGACGCTCGGCGATCTGCCGATAGGTCAGGCCCTTGGCGACCATGCGCAGCACCTCGGTCTCCCGGTCGGTCAGCCGGGGGCCGTCCTGCGCGGCGTCCCGGCCCGGGCCGGCCGCCCCATGGGCCAGCCGGCGATACTCCCCCAGCACCAGCCCGGCCAGGCCGGGAGTGAAGACGGCGTCGCCCTCTGCGGTGCGCCGGACGGCGTCCAGGAACTCCTCCCGGCTCGCCGACTTCACGAGATACCCGGAGGCTCCCGCCTTGACCGCTTCCAGCACGTCCGCCTCCTCGGCGCTGGCCGACAGGACGAGCACGCGCGGCGGGGCGGCGGACGCGCCGAACCCCCGGGCCACCTCGACGCCCGGCAGATCCGGCAGCCGCAGGTCCAGCACCACCACGTCCGGCCGCACCGCCGCCGCGACGCGCAGCGCCTGGCGGCCCTCCCCGGTGGCGGCGACGACGTCGTACCCGGCCTCGGTCAGGTCCCTGGCGACCGCCTCCCGCCACATCGGGTGGTCGTCCACCACCATGACCCGCACCCGCGCGCGTCCCCGGCCGTCGGCCGCCGCCCCGTCCTCCGCCCCTGCGCCGGCGGCCGGACGCGCGGGATCATCCGCGCCCGGCCGTTCGTCTCCGCTCACGACCGCCTCCCGCTCTTTTCGTCCGCCCGCGCCTCGTCCGCGCTCACCGGAACCGACAGCTCGATCTCCGTTCCCGTCCGCGACGAGGTGATGGCCACCGTGCCGCCGAGGTCGGCCACCCGGCCCCGGATCGAGCGGGCCACGCCCATGCGCCCCTCGCGGGCCGCCTGCTCCAGCCGGCCCTCGGGGATGCCCGGTCCGTCGTCGCGTACGGTGACGACGACCGCGCCGCCGTCCTCCTCCGCGAGTATCCACGCCCGGGTGCCCTCGGGGCAGTGCCGCGCGACGTTGTCGAGGGCCGCGCCGACGGCCGCCGCCACCTCCCGCGCGCTTTCGGCCGGCAGCGGCAGCGGCGTCGCGGGCGCGGACACGGTCACCCGCGAGGTGCCGTACGGCCGCAGCAGCTCACGCAGGTCGGCATCGGCCTCCGCCGCGCCTGACGGAACCTGCACCAGCGCCCGCAGCGCCGCCTCCTGCTCCCCCGCCAGCCTGCCCAGCTCGGCCGCCTCGCCGCCGATCTCCGCGCCCCTGCGCTGCACCAGGGCCAGCACCTGGAGCACCGAGTCGTGGATGCCGCGGGCCAGCCGCTCCCGCTCGCGGCCCGCCGCCTCGATCCGCGCGGCGCGCCGCATGCGCTCCTCGGCCTCCCGCGCGAGCCGCGCGACGTGCCCGACGACGACGCCGGCCATGAACATGAGCACGGCGCCGTTCACCGGGATGGAGGCGAGGTCGACCCCGTTGCCGCTGCGCAGCCACAGGTCGGCCGCCGACATGACCGCGGCGGCGACCGCACCGGCACGGCGTCCCCGCGCCACGCCGTACGCCAGGACGGGCCCGGCCGCCCAGGTCGCCGTGATCGGGATCGCCCCGGCCAGCATGTCGTCGCGGCTCTGCACGTACGGCGAGGCCAGCAGGCACGCCGCCGTGACGACGAGGTCGGCGGCCAGCAGCGGTCCCCGCCGCGCGGCGGGAGGCGGGACGAGCATGACCACCGTCCAGACGGCCATCACGCCGACGACGGCCCAGGCCACGGCGGGACGGTCGTAGCCGCCGGCCCTGAGCACGAGCAGCGCCGCGTACGCGAGCGACGCCACGCGGAAGACGGCGATCGCCCGCCAGAACGGTCCTTCGATGCCCATCGCGCGGCGCCCTCTCGTGATTGAGCCGGGAGGGCCGGGCCCTCCGCTCACATAATCGGGCAATCGCCGCGCCCCGGGGGTTCACTTCGTGCCGTTCGAGACCGCACATGCGTACGGCTCCCGCGGGGCGACGCGGGAGCCGTACGGATCGTGCGCGGGCCGCGGTGACGGGCCCGCGACCGATCAGCCGAAGAAGACCTCGGCCTCCTCGTAGCGGGAGGCCGGCACGGTCTTGAGCTCGGCGGTCGCCTCCGCGAGCTGGACGCGGACGATGTCGGTGCCGCGCAGCGCGACCATCTTGCCGAAGTCGCCCTCGTTCACCGCGTCGATCGCGCCGAGGCCGAAGCGGGTCGCGAGCACGCGGTCGTAGGCGGTCGGGGTGCCGCCGCGCTGGATGTGGCCGAGGACCGTGGTGCGGGCCTCCTTGCCGGTGCGCTTCTCGATCTCCTTGGCGAGGAGCTCGCCGATGCCGCCGAGACGCACGTGGCCGAACGCGTCCAGCTCGCCCGCCTGCAGCGCCATCTGCCCCTCGAGCGGGTGGGCGCCCTCGGCGACGACGATGATCGGCGCGTAGCGGGTCTTGAACCGCGACTCGACGTAGGCGCAGACCTTCTCGATGTCGAACGGCTTCTCCGGGATGAGGATCACGTTGGCGCCGGCGGCCATGCCCGCGTGCAGCGCGATCCAGCCCGCGTGACGGCCCATGACCTCGCAGATCAGCGCGCGGTGGTGCGACTCGGCGGTGGTGTGCAGCCGGTCGATGGCCTCCATCGCGATGTTGACCGCGGTGTCGAAGCCGAAGGTGTAGTCGGTGGCGTTGAGGTCGTTGTCGATCGTCTTGGGCACGCCGACGACCTTTACGTCGCGGTCGAACAGCTGCTTGGCCACGCCCAGCGTGTCCTCACCGCCGATGGCGATGAGCGCGTCGACGCCCTGCGCGGCGAGGTTCTCCTTGATCCGCTCGACGCCGCCCTCGATCTTGATCGGGTTCGTGCGGGAGGAGCCGAGAATGGTGCCGCCACGCGGCAGGATGCCCCGGACGGCCTGGATGTCGAGCGGCATGGTGTCGCCCTCCAGAGGGCCACGCCAGCCGTCGCGGAATCCGACGAACTCGTGCCCGTACACGCCGACGCCCTTGCGGACGACGCCGCGGATCACCGCGTTCAGCCCGGGGCAGTCGCCGCCTCCGGTCAGGACTCCAATACGCATGACGGGTTCTTCCTCCATCTGGGATTACGCGTGGAATGGCGCGGCCGGCCCGACGCAGGCCCCGGCGCTCCACCGCATCGCATTCTGCCTGAGCCTGTCTCAATGGTCTAGACCAAAAGGAGAGGCTACGCCACCCGGCCGACCGGACCAACTCAGTCTCGCACGACGAGACCACCCGCGTCGTAAGTGGCGTCTTCCCAACGACCCGCCGCGGTTCTATCTTTGACTCCGTCAATCATTTCCTTGAGTTAGGCAAGGGAAAAATGGACATAGTTCCCGAAGTCCGTGCGTTCAACCGCTTCTACACGTCCGTCATCGGCGTGCTCGGGGCCGGTATGCACGACACCTCCTACTCCCTGACCGAAGCGCGGGTGCTGTTCGAACTCGGCACCAGGGAGGCGGCCGACACCGCCGACATCAGGGCCATGCTCGGTCTCGACCCCGGTTACCTGAGCCGGATCCTCGCCAGATTCGAAGGCGACGGGCTCGTGTCCCGGGAGCGGTCGGCCGAGGACGCCCGCCGGCAGGTCGTACGGCTCACCCCGAAGGGCCGCGACACCTTCGCCGTGCTCGACCGGCGATCGGCCGCCGAGATCGAGACCCTGCTGGCGAAGCTGACCGATCCGGAACGCCGTCGGCTCGTCTCCGCGATGGGCGCCGTGCGGAGCCTGCTGGAGCCCGCCGAGCGGCGCGAGCCGTACGTCATCAGGCCGCCGCGGGCCGGCGACCTCGGCTGGGTGGTGCACCGGCACGGGGTCCTCTACAGCGAGGAGTACGGCTGGGGCGCCGCGTTCGAGGCCCTGGTCGCGCGGATCGTCGCCGAGTACGTCGAGGACCACGACCCCCGCGGGGAGGCGGCCTGGATCGCCGAGGTGCACGGCGAGCCGGTGGGATGCATCTTCTGCGTGCGCAAGGACGAGACGACGGCCCAGCTCCGCCTGCTGCTGGTCGAGTCGTCCGCCCGCGGCATGGGCATCGGCGGGCGCCTGGTCGACGAGTGCCTGCGCTTCGCCGCGTCCGCCGGCTATCGCCGGATCGTGCTCTGGACCCGCGACGTGCTCGTCAGCGCCCGCCGGATCTACCAGGCCGCCGGATTCGAGCTGGTGGAGCAGCATCCGGGCGAGGAGTCGGGCATCCCCGTCACCGACCAGGTATGGGCCAAGGACCTGTGATTTCCGGCTCCGCCCGGCCGCTGCCGCGGCCCTGGCGGTGACATCAGGGCGTTCGGGCAGGTGGACGGGACGCCAGGCGATGAGGGACCCGGCGACGCGGGGCCGGGCGGGCTTCACGAGGTTCGCCCCGCCCTGCATTCGGCCTTGCCGCTCCTCCCCCGGACGCGGCGCCGGCCCGATGAAGCCGGCGAGGCCCCCTCGTCACGGCGCGGCCGGGTTCCTTATCGGGTTTTCCGCACGAGCGTGGTGTCAGTGTCGAGAGGGGTGCCGTCGGCGCCGGTCGGCGTGATCTCCGGCACGGGGATGCCGTGCCGGTCGACGAGGACGGAATGGGTCTCGCCAGGGGCGAAGGCGTGGCGTTCCCCCCACTGCCGCAGAGTGAGGATGACCGGGAAGAGGTCGCGGCCCGCGTCGGTGAGCACGTATTCCTGCCGGCGTCCCGACGGTGCGGTGTGCTGGGCGAGGAGCCCTTGAGCGATCAGCCTGCGGAGGCGGTCGGCGAGGATGTTGCGGGCGATGCCGGTGCGCCGCTGGAACTCGGTGAACGACCGCGCCCCGTCCATCGCGTCACGGATGACGAGAAGGCTCCACCTGTCGCCGACGAGATCGAGCGTGCGGGCCACCGGGCACTCGGGGTCGGTCCAGGCCGGGTCCGGGACGCGCATGGTGCTGGTCGACACGGCACCCTCCCAATCAGTTGCAGATTGAAACCATTCTGCCCTACGGTCGAATTGGTTGCAATTTGCTACTGATGGGGATCGGGGTGCGATGGACGCGTGGCGGCGGTTACTGCTCGCGGTCGTGTGTGGTGTCGCTGTGGCGAGCATCTACGCCGCGCAGCCGGTTCTGGAGCCGATGGGACGAGATCTCGGTCTGGCCGCGGACCGCGCTGGATGGATCGTCGCGACCGGCCAGATCGGCTACCTGGCAGGGCTGGTGCTGCTGGTGCCGCTCGGCGATGTGGTCGACAGGCGCCCGCTCATCGCCGCGCACCTGGCGATCAGCGCTGTGGGCATGATCGTGGCGGCCTCGGCGTCAGCCGCGTGGGTGGCGCTCGCGGGGATCGCGGCGGCAGGGGTGTTCGCCGTCGTGGTGCAGACCACCGTGGCCTACGCCGCGTCGGTCTCACCGCCCGCCGAACGCGGACGGAACATCGGTGTCGTGACCTCGGGCGTCGTGGCCGGCATCCTGGGCGCGCGGGTCGTCACCGGAGCGCTCGCCGAGGCGTGGGGCTGGCGAAGCTCTTACGCCGTGCTCGCGGTGCTGTCACTCGGGCTCGCGGCCCTCGTCCTCGCCGTCCTGCCGCCGGAGGAGCGCCCCAACCGGCATCAGGGGTACAGGCAAACCGTCGTCTCACTCGGCGGACTGTTCGGGCAGCGACTCTTCCTGACACGCGGGCTCATCGCGTTCTTCTTGTTCGCCTCCTTCGGAACCTTGTGGAGCGGACTCTCCCTGCCGCTCACCGGCACTCCGTGGCAGCTGAGCCAGAGCCAGATCGGACTGTTCGGCATCGCCGGACTCGCCGGTGCACTCGGAGCGGCACGCGCGGGACGATGGGCGGACGCGGGACGAGCGACCCCGATCACCGGTCTCGCGCTCACCCTGCTCGTCGTCTCGTGGGCAGCGATAGCGCGGCTGCCATGGTCCTTGTGGCTCCTCGTCGCCGGAATCGTGGTTCTCGACTTCGCGGTCCAGGTCGTGCATGTGAGCAACCAGCACCTGCTCACCGCCGCGCATCCGGAGCGCACCAGCGGCGTCATCGGCGGCTACATGGTCTTCTACTCGCTCGGCTCCGCCCTCGGCGCGGCCGCGACCACCGCCGTCTTCACCGCCCACGGCTGGGCGGGCTGCAGTCTCCTCGGGGCCGCGTTCGCGGCCTGCGCGCTGGTCGTCTGGGCGGCCGGCCGGGACCGCTCCTCGACAGCGCGAACCTCCGATCCGAGAAGGCAGGCACGCGCGCCGGGCGCAGGAGGAAGCGCAAGAGGCTGACCAAGCCGTCCGGTTCGCGGAGCATCCGCCGAATCGTCATCACCTCGCCGCGTGCGCCGCGCGGCGTGGACCTCGACGTGACGCGGAGCAGCCCGGCTTGTGGGGGCGCCGGCTCAGGCGCCGGCGAGATCGTGGAACGGCCCGCGGACCTCGACGGTCACGGGGGCCGGCGACCCGTTCCTGGGTGGACGGCAGGAGAAGTAGAGCCGGTCGCCGTCCGGGGACATCGAAGGGCCCGCGACGGTCCAGCCGCCCGTGACGCGCAGGAACGGCACCGCTCGATCACCGGCGACGAGGACGATCTCGCCGTCCGCACCGCCGCCCTGCCCTCCTGCCGTTTCGCGCAGCACCGTCAGGCGCTCGCGGCCGGCGTCGTACGCCCACTCCCGGCCGTCGCCCTCGGTGACGAACCGCACCAGGCCGTCGGAGCAGCGGCAGTCACCTCCGCCCGCGAACCTCCTGGCCCCTTCGACCTGCTCACGCAGGGGCACGTGGTCAGGGAGGGCCGGGATCGGCACCCGTTCCCAGGTCACGGACTCCTCGCCGGGGTCGCCGGCCATCACCTCGAGCACGCCCGTCGTGAGGTCGCCCCAGTCGTCAGGGCGGAACCGGTACAGGCATCCGTCCGGCTCCCTTTCCGTCAGGTAGACGACGCCACGGTCGGGATCGCAGGCCATGCCACCATGGGTGAACAGGCCCATCGCGAGCCGGGGCATGGGGGCGCGCAGGCCGTACGGGTCGCATTCGAAGACCCGGCCGTACGGCGTCCGCTCGCCCGACAGCCAGGTGTGCCACGGTGTCGCGGCGCCGGCCCCGCAGCGGTCGGCGCCGGACAGGATGCGATATCCGCCGCGCAGGGTCCCGTCCGGGGCGAAACGCAGCGCCGTCACGCCGCCGAGCAGTGGCAGCGCGCAGTTGGACACGTATATCCAGCCGTCTTCGTCGGGGAAGCATCCGCCGCCGTCCGGGGCCGCGTGCCAGAGGACTCCCCCGGCACGCTCGCCCGACCGCGCCACGACCCGGCCGGCGAAACCCGGCGGCAGGGCCCGCAGCACGTCCGCCGGGAACGGGCCGTCCGGATCCCCCGGCCCGTACGGCTCGCCACCGGGCGGCTCGCCTCCGTCGTCAGGCCGTGCGAACGTCGCGCGCCACATCGCTCCCGGCAGCGCCGAGAGCGCCGCCGATCGGACGGAAGTACCCTGCACCGCTGACCGCCTCCTTGACCTGCCCCTGGTCATGCCGGCCGCCCACCGACGGGCCGTTCGCTCGTTTCCGCGCGGCCGCCGCGCCGGGCCGGATCGGGCCGAGCCGCCTCGCTCCCCTGCCCGCCCGGCGGGCACCCGACCGGGGGTTCCTGCCCCCGGGTCCGCCTGTCCCGCGCCGTGTTCCGCTGTCTTCTTGCTCCGCGCTTAGGTGCTCCGCCGTGGGCTGCTGCGCGTTGGGTTCCGCGTCCGCCTGTCCGGCGTTTGCTGTCCCGCGTTCTCCTGTCCCGCGGCGGCACGTCGCACACGTCGCGGCACCCAGTCGAGCCGTCTCGTGTGAACGACGGGAGAAGCGGCGTCCCTCGCCGAGACGAACTCTTCGAAAACCATGCCGCCGCATAACGGAAGCGATGTTGACAGTGTCATTGTGACAGTGTCATCGTGGAGGCATGAGCGACACCTGGACGATCGGCGAACTGGCGGAGCGGGCGGCGGACCTGCTTAGCCAGGAGCGGCACGTCCACGGCCAGGAGCGGCACGCCCGGGAGCCGCGCGACGACGGTCCGGAGCCACAGGCCAAGGACCGGGAGCTGCGCGTCGGCGGTCCGGAGCCGCGCGCCAACGGCAGGGTCCGCGAAGTGCCGAACGAGCGCCTCATCCGCTGGTACACGACGATCGGGCTGCTCGACCCGCCGCTGGGCCGGCGCGGCCGGGTGGCCCTCTACGGCCGCCGTCACCTGCTCCAGCTTGTGGCCGTGAAGCGCCGCCAGGCGGACGGCCTGTCCATCGCCGACATCCAGGCGGAACTGGCGGGCGCGACCGACGCCATGCTCCAGCGCGTCGCCGGGCTCGCCGAGCCGTCGTCCGGACCGGCGCCTCGGCCGCTCTCCCCGCCCCCTCCTCGCGGCCCGGCGGTCCCGGCCCCGGCGAACGGCGCGAACCGCCCTCTCGGCCCGCCGGACACCGCGACATCGCCGGCCCCCGGCTGGTGCGGGGGGAGTCCGGAAAGCGGCACCGAGCCCGCCATCCCGGACGTCGCGCGGCCGGCGGCGCGAGACCGCTTCTGGGCGCGGACGGCCTCATCCGCCGCCACGGCGGACTCCGGCCACTTCCTGACCGCGCACAGAGACACCACACACAGAGACACGCCGCACAGAGACACGCCGCACAGAGACACGCCGCACAGAGACACCACCCACGGGGACGCTGCGCCCGTGAACAGCGGGCCCATCGACACCGTGCCCGTGAACACCGTGACCCCGGACGTCGTGCACGGTGTACGGCTCGCGCCCGGGGTGACGGTCCTGCTCGATCCGGCCCATCGGGTCCCACATGGCCACGACGTGGCCGCGCTACGCCAGGCCGCGGCGCCGCTTCTCGCGGCCCTCGCCACGCTCGGTCTGGCCGGGCCGTTCGAGAGCGCCCATGACCCCCGTGACGCCTCGGCACTCGATCCACACGCTTCCGACATGCCCGACACGCTGGAGGGATGACGTCATGACCGTTCCCATCACACCTCTGCGGCCGGAGGAGTGCCGGCCCGTGCCGGACGCCGGGCTCGGAGCGCTGGAGACCGAGAAGGGCAACCTTCCGCTGGAAAGCGTGGACGTCGCCGCCCACGTCACCGGACTGGTGGCGGGCGTCGAGGTCGTCCAGACCTTCCGCAATGCCTTCGATGTGTCGCTGGAAGCGACTTACGTCTTCCCGCTGCCGCCGCGGGCCGCGGTCACCGCCTTCCGGATGGAGGCGGACGACCGGGTGGTCGACGGCGTGCTCAAGGAGCGCGGGCAGGCACGGGCCGACTACGACCGGGCGCTCGCCGAGGGCAGGCGCGCGGCGATCGCCGAGGAGGACCGGCCCGACGTGTTCACGATCAGGGTCGGCAACATCGTTCCCGGGGAGCGCGTGGTGGTCCGCCTCACGCTGAGCCAGCCGCTTCCCTACGAGGACGGCGCGGCCGAGTTCCGCTTCCCGCTGGTCGTGGCCCCCCGCTACATCCCCGGGGCACCGCTGCCCGGCCCGTCTGCCGGTGGCGGCGTGGCACCCGACACCGACGCCGTGCCCGACGCCTCCCGGATCACGCCGCCCGTCCTGCTTCCCGGCTTCCCCTATCCCGTACGGCTGTCGCTCGCGACGACGATCGACCCCACCGGGCTCGACCTGCGTGAGGTCCGTTCCAGCCTGCATGAGGTCGACAGGGAGGGCGACACGATCAGGCTGCGGCCCGGCGAGCGGCTCGACCGTGACTTCATCCTGCGCCTGGCGTTCGACGCCTCCTCGTCGCTCGCGCTCGTCCCGGACGACGCCGCGGACGCCGGCTCACCCGGCGAAGGCACGACCGACGGCAGCGGCTCCGCCGAAGGCACAGCGGAGGACACGGCGGACGCCGGGGGAACCTTCGTGCTGACCCTGCTGCCGCCGCCGGAGGACGCCACTCGGACCGTGTCCCGTGACGTCGTCCTGCTGCTCGACCGCTCCGGCAGCATGACGGGCTGGAAGATGGTGGCCGCACGGCGGGCCGCCGCCCGGATCGTCGACACGTTGACCCGGCATGACCGGTTCGCCGTGCTCTCGTTCGATTCGGTGGTTGAGCGGGCCCTCTCGGGCGGACTGGTGGATGCGAGCGACCGCAACCGCTACCGCGCCGTCGAGCACCTGTCCCGGCTCGACGCGCGCGGAGGGACGGAGATGCTCGCTCCCCTGGAGGAGGCCCTGCGGCTGCTCGACGGCCACACCGCGCCCGCTCCGGGGAAGGCCACCGGCACGAACCCCGGTCAGCCGGGTGAGGACGGCCGGCACGGCGGACCCGGAGTGTACGGCGAGCAGGCACGAGACCGGGTGCTCGTCCTGGTGACCGACGGCCAGGTCGGCAACGAGGACGAGATCCTCGAACGCATCGGCGCCCGGCTGCACGGCATCCGGGTGCACACCGTGGGCATCGACAGGGCGGTGAACGCGGGGTTCCTCGGGCGACTGGCCCTGCTCGGCTCGGGCCGGTGCGAGCTGGTCGAGTCGGAGGACCGGCTCGACGCGGCGATGGAGCACATCCACCGCCGCATCGGCTCGCCGCTGGTGACGGACGTCGCGCTGAAGGCGGAAGGCTTGGATCTCGTGGCGGACACCGTCACGCATGCCGGTTCGCTCTACCCCGGCGTCCCTCTGGTCGTGAGCGGGCGTTACCAAGGGCGGCGGCCCGCCGGAGCCCTCACCGTGCAGGGCCGCACGGCCGACGGCCGCCCGTGGGAGGAGCGGATCGAGGGCCGTCCCGCCCACGGCCCGGCGGCCCGGGCCGTGTGGGCGCGGGCGCATCTGCGCGGCCTGGAAGACCGATACGCCATGGGCGACCACTCCCTCGAACAGCGGATCGTCGACGCGTCGCTACGCTTCGGCGTGCTGTGCCGGTTCACCGCCTTCGTGGCCGTCGACACCCGCGTCACCGGCGAGGGCGGCCCGGAGCACCGGGTGATCCAGCCCGTCGAACCGCCGAGCGGCTGGGAGATGCCGACAGCGATGCCGATGATGGCGGCCGGCGCTCCGATGATGGCGAAGATGGCCGCGTTCATCCCGGCCGGACCCGAGACGCCTCCCGGTTCGGCGGCGGACCGGCCCATCGCAGCGGCTCCGCCGCCCGGCGCACCTCCTGCCGCACCCGCTGCCCCGCCTTACGCCGCGGCGCCCGCACCGGCTCGGAGACGGGCGTCCCGCGGGTTCTCTGTCGGTCGTTTCCTTCCGCATCCCGGCGAAGGAACCGCCCCTGTCACGGATGTCGAGGGCATCCGGCCTGTGCTGGCCGAGGAGCTCGCGAGGCTGGGCCAGGCGGAGTCGCTGCCCGAGCGGGAGCGGCGGCGCTATCTGGCGGATCTCGCCAGTCGCCTCCGTGTCGTCGCCCAGATGGTGGGGGGTCACCCGGACCTCGCCGCGCTCGCGACCGACCTGGAGAGGGCCGAGTGGGCCGAGGTCTCACTCGACGACCTCTGGCGGCGGACGGCCGACCTGCTGACGGCCCTGACCGGCCGCTCCGGCTCCGCCTCCACGACGGATCCCACGTCCCCCGGGTCCACATACCCGGGGCCCACGTCCCCGGGGTCCGCATTCCCGGGGTCCGCGCCCCCGGGGTCCGCGACCGGAGCGAAGGAGGGCCGGCGTCCCTTCTGGAAACGATCGTGAGACGGCGTCCGGGACACCGGCGAGGAGGGCCGGCCCACCGCGCCGCACCACCCGGCGTGCCGCCCAGCTCTGTCGCCAGCAGTTGGGCCGCGCGAAGTGCGGTCAGCCGACCGCCGGCTCATCGGACGGCGCCGCTCGGAGCGACCGGCCTGCCGAGAGGAGAACCAGCGCGACCGGGGCACCGGCGGGGAAGCCAGGCCCCGGCCGCATCGGTTCGGGTTCCGCTGTAAGCGGAGCCCCTACGAGGGTTCGGGTAGGCGAATGACATCGGACGGCGGGGTGGGTACGGGACGCCGCGGCTCCCTCACCCCTCCCGTGTCGGGCCGATCGTCGCGTCCACCTGCGGGGACGGGAGACCGGCGGCGCAGCAACCGATTGATGAGCCCTTTCAGCCCCATATGCCGCCAACGCCGGGGATCGCCGATCGGTTCCCGCCACGCGAGTCGCGGCCTCCGCCTTCGGCCGGCCGGCCGAAGGCGCCCCAGCCTCGGTCCAGCCGGCGACGGGGCCGCACGCCGATGCACGTGAGCACGTAGTGTTGCCCGGTATGAACCCAATCGTCCTCGATGGCGGTCTCGCCACGCACCTGGAGACACTCGGCTGCGACCTGAGCGACGACCTTTGGTCGGCACGGCTGCTCACCGACGACCCCGGCGTCATCCGTCAAGCGCACCTGGACTACTTCCGGGCCGGAGCAGATGTCGCCACCACGGCGAGCTACCAGGCGAGCGTCCCCGGGTTCGTACGGCACGGCCTCACCTCCCAGGAGGCCCGCGACCTCATCCGGCTGTCGGTGACGCTTGCCGTACAGGCGAGGGACGAAGCCGGGCACGGGCTCGTCGCCGCGAGCGTGGGACCGTACGGCGCCTACCTGGCCAACGGCGCGGAGTACACCGGCGAGTACGACCTCGACGAGGACGGCCTCACCGAGTGGCATCGGGAGCGGTTCGAGATCCTCGCCGGCGCGGGGGCCGACCTGCTGGCGTGCGAGACGATCCCCTCGCAGGCCGAGGCGCGGGCGCTCGCGAGGCTCCTGCGCGAGACTCCGTCCGTGCAGGCGTGGGTCACCTTCTCCTGCCGGGACGGCGAGCACATCAGCGACGGAACGCCGTTCGAGGAGTCCGCGGCGATCTTCACGGACCTGCCTCAGGTGGTCGCCGTGGGCGCGAACTGCACCGCGCCGCGGTTCATCCCGGACCTGATCAAGCGCGGAGCCTCGATCGTCTACCCGAACTCCGGTGAGACGTGGGACCCCGCGAACCGGCGCTGGCTGGGTCTCGCCGATCCCGTCGAGTTCGGCAGGGCGGCGGCCGACTGGGCCGCGCTCGGCGCCCGTCGTGTGGGCGGCTGCTGCCGCACCACCCCGGCCCACATTCGCGAGATCCGCTCCCACCTCACCTGAGCCCGAATACGGAGAGCGGAAAGACCGGCATCGCCCGGCTCCTCGCCACCGGTGGCGGGAGCCGGGCCCCCACGAAGACCGCGAAAGCCGGGTCAAGGACCGCGAAAGCCGGCCGCACGAAGACCGCGGGAGCCAGGCCGCGCGAAGACCGTGCCAGCCGGGCGGGCAAGGCCCGCGGGAGCCGGGCCAGCAGAGACTACGAAAGCCGGGCCGCGCAGAGACCGCGAGAGCCAGGCGCGAAGACACTGCCGCGTTCTGGCCGTCACCCGGCGGCGCTCCGCACCGGCGGCGAACCGCCCGCTCCCGGGCCGTACGCCGCCGTCGGCTACACGCGTGATCAGCCCATGGCGGCCGGGCCCTCGGTGCTCCGCGCGGCGAGCGGGATCTCCTTGAGGAAGAAGGCCACGACCAGCGCGAGGGCGACGAAGGGCAGACTGGCGAGGAACACGTCGTCGATCGCGCTGGTGAACGCGACCAGCACGTGATCCTTGAACGGCTGCGGCAACTGCTGGATCGCCTGCACGTTGTTGGCGTCCACCCGCCCCGGCGGCATCCTGCCGCCGAACTCGGCGGTCAGGTAGTGAGTGAGCCGGCTGGTGAGGACCGCACCCATGATCGCCGTGCCGATGGCGGCGCCCATCATCCGGAAGAACGTCGCCGAGCTCGTCGCCACGCCCATGTCGGCGCGCTCCACCGCGTTCTGGATGGCCGTGACGATCGTCTGCATGGTGAATCCGAGCCCGGCGCCGAAGAGGTAGGCGTAGACCGCCACCTGCCAGTACGGCGTGCCCACCTTGATCGTGGACAGCAGCCACATGGCCACCAGGAGGACCGCTCCGCCCAGGATCGGGAAGATCTTGTATCGGCCGGTCCGGCTCATGATCTGGCCGGAGGTGATGGACGTGGAGAAGATGCCGAAGACGGCCGGCAGCAGCGCCAGTCCGGAGACGGTGGGCGACATGCCCTGGACCGCCTGGAGATAGACCGGCAGGAAGATCATGCCGCCGAACATCGCCAGGCCCGCGAGGAAGCTGAAGCCGTTGCCCACACTGAAGATCTTGTTGCGAAACAGTCGCATCGGCAGGATCGGCTCGGGCGCCCGCAATTCGACGAACACGAACAGGGCCGCGAACGCCACGAAGCCCGTCAGCAGGGCCAGCGAGCCGGGAGCCGTCCAGCCGATGTCGCCGCCCGCCCAGTCGAGGTAGAGCAGGAAGCACGACACCCCGGCCACGATCAGCGCCGCACCCAGATAGTCGACGCGGTGGCTGCGGCGGGTGAAGGGGATCCGCAGCGCCATCGAGGTCACGACGAGCGAGATCAGCCCGATCGGCAGGTTGATCCAGAAGATCCACCGCCAGCCGGGGCCGTCGGTGAAGAAGCCGCCGAGCAGCGGCCCGGCGACGCTGGAGGTGCCCCACACGGCACCGAAGTAGCCCTGGTATCGGCCGCGCTCACGGGGCGGGATGACGTCGCCGATGATGCTGAACGCCAGCGCCATCAGCCCGCCGCCGCCCAGGCCCTGGATCGCCCGGAACCCGATGAGCTGACCGATGTTCTGGCTCAGCCCGGCCAGCACCGAGCCGAGCAGGAAGATGCCGATGGCGGCCTGGAAGATCATCCGCCTGCCGTACAGGTCGGAGATCTTGCCCCACAGCGGGGTCGCCGCGGTCGAGGTGAGCAGGTAGGCGGTGACCACCCACGACAGCTTGTCGAGGCCGCCGAGTTCGCTCACGATGCGCGGCAGGGCGGTGCCGACGATGCTCTGGTCGAGGGCGGCCAGCAGCATTCCGGCCGCCACTCCGGAGAGCACGACCAGGATCTGGCGGTGTGGCAGATATCCGGTGTCGGCCTGCTGCTCCTCGCGGACGCTCATGCGGGGCACCCGCAAGCGGCGACTCCGACGGCCGCGGTCCCGCGGAATGCGGCGGACCTGCTCGCCGGGGTCGTGGACGCGCCGTCCGCTCCGTCGTCCGCCCTGTCGTCCGCTTCGTCGTCCGCTCCGTGCCTCGCGGCGCCGGGCTCGGCCCAAATGCGGTGCCTGCGTGCTGGCATGCTCCTACGCCTTCCGATCCGAACGTGTCTGAACGTCCCAATGTGCGCGGCGAACACCGCAACGTTACCCGTCCGGTCCGGAAGTATTAGGAATTCTCGCGAGCTGCCCTGGTCGTTTCCGTCTTGGCCGCCGCCGCGTACTTGTCGACGTACTCCTGGCCCGACAGCTCCATCAGCGCGTACATGATTTCGTCGGTGACCGCCCGCAGCACGAGGCGGTCGTTCTCCATGCCGTAGTAACGGGAGAAGTCGATCGGCTTGCCATATCGGACGCCGGGGCGGATGCCGAACTTGGGGAGCGGCCGGCCGGGGGGCATCATCTCGAACGTGTTGACCATCGCCCACGGGATCACCGGTGCCCGGGACTCCAGGGCAAGCCGCGCCACACCGGTCTTGCCCTTGTAGAGACGCCCGTCGGGCGAGCGGGTGCCCTCCGGGTAGATGCCGAGCACCTGGCGGTCCTTGAGGATGCGCAGGCCGGTGCGGAGCGCCGCCTCGCTCGCCTTTCCGCCGGAGCGGTCGATGGGCACGGTGCCGACGCCGGAGAAGAACGCGCGGCTCACCAGCCCCTTGACCCCCCGGCCGGTGAAGTATTCGGCCTTGCCCAAAGAGATGACCTTGCGCGGGAGGAATCCGGCCCCGAAGAAGTGGTCGGCGAACGACAGGTGGTTGCCGGCCAGAATGACCGGACCCTCCTTCGGCACGTTCTCCACCCCTTCTGCCCAGGGGCGGAACACGAAGCGGAGGATCGGCCAGATGATGGCCTTGACCACCCAGTAGAACACTCGGGCACCCCCTCGGCTCAGATGTGCAGTCATCTTCGCACGCGCAGCCCTCTCGCACTAACGCTGACCAACGTGCGAGTATCGGGCGGAACACGCCACCGTTTCGCGGAGGTCTCCCATGCCAGTGCTACCGGGTGCGGAGCCGTACCACCACGAGGGCGGTGAGACCGGCGTCCTGCTCTGCCACGGGTTCACCGGCTCGCCGCAATCCCTGCGACCGTGGGGTGAGCATCTGGCCCGGGCGGGACTTACGGTGTCCCTGCCCCGCCTGCCCGGCCACGGCACGACGTGGCAGGAGATGAGCCGCACCCGCTGGGAGGACTGGTACGCCGAGCTGGACAAGGCGTTCGCCGACCTGCGCGGCCGGTGCGCGCAGGCGTTCGTGATGGGCCTGTCCCTCGGCGGCTGCATGGCGCTGCGCCTGGCCGAGGTCCACGGGGACGCCGTCACGGGCGTCGTGGTGGTCAACCCGTCCGTGATCAACGACGTGCCGCTGCTGCACCTGGCCCCGGCGCTCAAGTACGTCGTACGCTCGACCCCGGGGGTGGCGGGCGACATCAAGAAGGAGGGCGCGAGCGAGCTCGGCTATCCGCGCACGCCCGTCCGGGCCGCCGCCACGCTGCCCCGGCTGTGGAAGCTCGTCCAGTCCGACATCGCCAAGGTGACCCAGCCGGTGCTGGTGTTCCACAGCAGCGACGACCACGTGGTAAAGCCGGGGAGCGTCGCGTTCCTGCAGGCGAGAATGGGAAACAATCTGGAGGTCAGAGAGCTGGCGGACAGCTATCACGTCGCCACCCTCGACAACGACGCGCCTGTGATCTTCGAAGGGAGCCTGGAGTTCATCCGCTCCCATGCCTCGGTACCCTTGACGAAGGACTTGTGACCCGGGATCGACGTGACGCCGCAAAGTGACGAGGACGAGGTCTGGCGCCAGATCGTCGCCTCGTTCAACGAGACAGCCGAGGACGCCTCGGCCGAACAACCATGGCCCGACCGGGAGAACGTCACCGAGCAGGCCGACGCGGGCGACGGCGACGACGCCCGCGGCGGTGGTGCTCCGGGTGGCGTGGCTCTCGGCGACGACGCGCTCGGCGACGGGGTCGAGGACGACGACCGGACCGGTGAGGAGCGGGCTCCCACCCCCGGCGACGACGACCACTACATCCCGCCGCCCCCTCCGCCGCTTCCGCACGGCGACGCCCTCAGCCGGCTCTCCTGGCTGGCGCTGTTCGGCGGCCCGGCCTACCTGCTCCTGGCCGCCCTGCTGCAGTGGCCCATGGACGGCTGGATCGTGTTCGCCGCGGTGGCGGCGTTCATCGCGGGGTTCGTGATCCTCGTCGTGCGCATGGGCGACGGCCCGCCCGCCGACTCCGGCTGGGACGACGGCGCGGTCATCTGACTCCGGCCGGGACGACGGCGCACGCCTCGGCCGGTCCTGGTCAGGCCGCGCCGGCGTTCATTCGGCTTCGGAGGCCGCCTTCACCGTGCCGCCGTCGACGGGAGGCGGGCCGAACCGCTCCACGAGGTCGGTGTAGCGGCCCTTGTCGTCCAGGCTGTGACCGACCGCCATGGTGAGGTCGCCGACGTGCGCGACCGCCTGCAGTCGCACCGTGCGCTCCTCCGTCGTCGCCGGGCCCCGCAGCGTGGTCCAGCGCGATCCGTCGTATCGGAGCAGCAAGCCCTCGGCCTCGTGCTTCGGGTCGTATCCCGAGATCCAGAACGCGCCGTCGCCGTCCCCTGTGACGCCGTACAGTTCGGCGCGCCGCTCCGGCGGCGTCACCCGCTTCCAGTGCCTGCCGTCCCAGTCGAGCACCAGCGGGGCGATGCCGCCGTCGCGCTGGTAGACGCCGCCGACCGCGACCGCGCGCTTGCGGCCGTCCGCGTACACGTCCCGCAGGAAGCCGCCCTTGATCTCCGGCAGGTCGGCCTGTTTCCATCCGCTGCCGGTCAGGTGCATGGCCAGGGGCCCGGAGCCGGAGTCGCCCACCGCCCAGCCGTCCGACCGGCCCGCGAGCGCCACGCCGTACATCGCGCCCGCCGGGCCCTGGCCGGTCTTCCAGACCGTGCCCTTGCCGGAGCCGGCGCTGCTCAGCAGGAACGCCTTGCCGTCCCGGCTGCCGACCGCGACCACCCGCCCGGACGAGGCGGCGAGCCCGCCGAGCCAGTCCCCGGTGCGCAGTTGCGGCACGCCGACGCGGTCGAACCCGTCGCGCGTGCCCTTCGCGACGTACGGCAGGCCGTCGTGGCCGTCGCCGACGGCCCAGACCTCGGTGGCGGAGGCGGCGGCGACCGACCGGAGGTGGCCGGCGCCGGTGGCGTCGCCCCGGATCGGCACCTCGCGCCAGGAGGAGCCGTCCCAATGCGTGATGATCCCCTGGTTGCGCCAGAAGTCCCAGGCGTTCTGCTGGCCCACGGCCCAGATGTCCGTGGCCGACAGGCCGGCCACGTCGGACAGCGAGCCGTCGGGCTGGAGCCGTCCGGTGGAGGAGCCCGCGTCCTGGGCGACCTCGTTCCCCGACGGGCCGCGCTCCGTCTGGGCGCGGACGATCCCTGCGTGCGCGTGCGCGACCGATGTGGCGCGCGGGAGGAGACCGGCCAGCAGACCGGCGAACAGCACACACAACGGCACCGCACGCCGTGTGAGGCGGCGGGTCATGAAACGATCGTACGGGTGGCCGGGCACTCCCCGTCACACAGGTCGCGAATCCGACTACCTAGAGATGCGGAGGCGCGGCCGTATCGGCCCTCTCCGGCCGGCCGGAATCCGCGCCGCCGCCGGCACGGCCGCGGCGGGTCAGGCCCGGGCGGGCGGCGTCAGGGCGTCGTCAGGGCCGCGTCAGGGCGATCTCGGCGACGACCGGCCGGTGGTCGCTCGCGGCGCGCAGGTCCTCGGCCGGGATCTCCGTGCCGCCGTACGACACGACGGTCAGGCCTGGTCCCGCGAAGATCGCGTCGATCCGCACGCGGGGATCGCGGGCCGGGAACGTCGCACCTTCCCGGCCGTCGTCTCCGTCCGCCCCGATCCGCGGCGCGGCGTCCCGCACGGCGGTGAAGCAGTCCGTGTAGCGGCCCCCGAGGAGACGCCAGACGGGAGCCCCGGGAACCTCGTTGAGATCCCCGGCCAGCACCGGCGCGGCCTCGAACTCCCGGGCCGCGCGCTCCAGGATCGGCACGATCTGGGCGGCGTGACTCAGGCGCGCCCCCGCCAGGAGGTCGAGGTGGGCCGAGCCCACGGCGTACCGCTCGCGGTCCTTCCCCACCGTCTTCTCCACGACGGCGAGCGCGACGGACCGCCACTCGAGCCCGGCGAACCACCGCAGGCGGTGCCCCCGCCCGCGCAGGAGCCGTACGGCCGGGGCGGTGAGGACGGCGGTCCCGCCCACGCGGCCTCCGGCGGCCACGGACAGACCGGCCGCGCGGGCCAGCGCCCGCCGCTCCCGCTGCCAGCCGGGCAGGCGGGGCGCCTCCTGCAGGCACAGCACGTCGGGCCGCAGGGCCCGGATCACCCGGACCAGCGCCCTCCGGTCGTCTTTGAGTCCCCGTACGTTGTAGGTCGCGACCCGCAGCACGCCGTCAGCGGAGCCGGGCGAGGTCGCCGGCTCCCACGAGCCCCGCCGACGGGCCCATCTCGGCGACCCTGATCTCGGCGAGCGGGCGATGGCCCCGGCCGGTCAGCCGGGCGGCGAACTCCTCACGCACCCGGTCGACGAACAGGTCCGCCGCGCCGGAGACGCCGCCGCCGATGATGAAGCACCCGGGGTCGAGGACGGCCGCCATGTCGACCAGCCCCTGGGCGAGCCATTGGGCGAGCGACTCGAAGGCGGCCAGCGCCGCCCGGTCGCCCTGACGCGCCGCCTCGGTCACGTGCTCGCCCTGGATGCCCTCGGCCGAGCCGCCGCCGAGCCGCAGCAGGTGCTCGGCTCCGTCGGGGTCGGCCTGCGCGTTGTTCCTGGCCTCCAGCAGCAGCGAGCTGCCGCTGGCGTACCGCTCCCAGCAACCGCTGTTGCCGCAACCGCAGGGCCGGCCGCCCGGCACCGCCTGCATGTGGCCCAGCTCGGCGCCCATCCCCCACCGGCCGCGGTAGAGCTCGCCGCCGAGCACGATGCCGCCGCCGATCCCCGTACCCACGGTCACGCACACGACGTGGCTCTCGCCCCGGCCCGCGCCGAACCGGTACTCGCCCCAGGCCATCGCGTTGGCGTCGTTCTCGACCACGACCGGCAGGCCGACCAGCTCGCCCACCTTCTCGCGCAGCGGCTCCTCGCGCCAGGCGAGGTTGGGGGCGAAGCGGATGATCGAGCGGGTCTCGTCGACGAAGCCCGCCGCGCCGATGCCGACGGCCTCGACCGAGTGCCGGGCCGCGAGCTCGGTCACCGCATCGGCGATCGTGAGCGCCATCTTCTCGGGACTGCCCGCCGGGCTGTGCCGCAGGCCGCGCTCGAGGATGGCGCCGTGCTCGTCGACGACACCGTACGCGATCTTGGTACCGCCCACGTCTACGCCGATGGTCAGCGCCATTCGTCTTCCTCCCGCCCAATCCGCTTCTCGCCCGGATCCACTTCTCGACCAGATCCGCGTTTCGCCCAGATCGGCTTCTCGCCCGGATCCGCCTGCGCCCGGGCCGCTACCGCCCGAGCGATCACGCCGCGCCGATTGAAGCCGATAGAGCCGGGTTGTGGCAATCCCGTCGTCGCCCGCCCTCGGCCGGCCCGTCAACCGAGGTCGATGTGCTCGACCTTCGGCTCGCCGGGTCGCCGCTCCCCGGCCGGGCGCTCCCTGCCGCTCGCCGAGGGACGCTGCAGGGCGTCGACCGCCTCCCGGAACGCCGCGAACAGCTCTCCGCCCGCAGCGATCAGGTGGCCGGTGACGTCGCCGCCGGCCTCGCGGCGTGCCGCGATGACCCGGCACACCGGGCAGGCCCGGCAGACGTACTCGTCGTGGTCCTCCGCGACGGCCTCGCTCCACACGTCGTCGCCGCCCCGGCCGCCCGCGCCGGCGCCGCCGAAGGCGGATCCGAAGCCGCTCACGCCGCCCTTCACGAGCCCCTTGCCGAACTCCCGGCCCATCCGCCGCTGCACGGCGTCCAGCAGCTTCATCGCCTCCTCCGCCGCCGACCCGAGCGGGTCCTGGCTGCGCGGAGTTGTGTCGTTGGAATCCGTCATTTCGCCCCTCCTGCCTCGAACCGTACCCGGAGCCGGCCGTCCCGGAGCGCGGCCGAAGAGATCTCGCGGCGGGCGAGGGCGGCGGGCAGGGCGATGACGCGCCGGTAGGACCCGGCGGTGACGATGATGTCGTCCCCCTTGCGCGCGAGGTCGAGGTCGTCGCGGTCGGCCAGCGGCAGGGACAGCGCCAGCTCGTCGGTGGTGAACCTCAGCGGCGGCTCGACGCCGGGGCGCGCGAAGGGGTCCCGGTCTTCGTACATCCGCGCGGCGAGGCCCGACAGAGCGGCGGTCCCGACCGGCTCCGCCGGGAGATAGGGGACGGTGAAGACGGGCAGCGGGGCGAACGACTCGTGCACCGTGGCGAGCTGCCTGGTCTGGGCCTCCACCCATCCCAGCCGCCACTCGTCGGCGCCCTCCGCGGGGAAGACCCGGTTGGCGATCACCGCGTCGACGCGGTAGCCGTACAGGCTGAGCGAGGTGAGGGTGCGGCGGGCCTCGGCGACGACCACCGCCTCGGGGGTCAGCACGAGCCGCACGGACGCGTCGTCGCCGGTCAGCAGCGCGCGTACCTCCAGCAGGCCGCGGTGCAGCCGCTCCCCCGCCGAGACGACCTCGCCCTCGGGCACGCTCACCTTGGCGACGTGCCGGATGACCGGCGACAGCGCCCTGAGCATCCGCCTGCCGGTCGGGAGCAGGCGGTTGACGTGCCAGTCGAGCGCCTCCGGCAGGGCGAGCAGGCGCAGCGTCTCGGCGGTCGGCGCGCAGTCGACGACGATCACGTCCCAGCGGCCGGTGCGGGCCTGCTCACGCAGTTCGAGCAGCGCGAGGATCTCCTCGGCGCCGGGCAGTACGGTGATCTCCTCGGCGGTGACCTCGTCGAGGCCGAGCTCGGCCAGCAGGTTGCCGGCGTAGTCGCGTAACTCGCCCCAGTGCCGCTCCAGCGACCTCTGGGTGTCCACCTGCTGCAGGTGCAGGCCGGGCGCGGCCTCGACAGGCTCGGACGAGGGCGGCACGCCGAGCGCGTCGGCGAGCGAGTGCGCGGTGTCGGTGGAGACGACCAGCGTCTTGTTGCCCCGCTCGGCGGCGAGCGTGGCGGTCGCGGCGGCCGCCGTCGTCTTGCCGACCCCGCCCTTCCCCGTGAAGAGGAGGATCCTCATCGGCTCTCGACGCGCCGCTTGAGCCCTTTCAGCGCGGTGTCGACGATGACCTTCTCGGCCTTGCGCTTGATCATGCCGATCATCGGGACCTTGAGGTCCACGGCCAGGTCGTAGGTGACCTCGGTGCCGCCGCCGCTGTCGTCCAGGCGGTAGCTGCCGGTCAGGCCCGACAGCATCTTCCCGGCCTCGACCATCCGCCAGCTCACGCCCGCGTCGCCGTCCCAGTCGTACCCGAGGACGTACTCGTCGCTGATCACGCCGGCGTCGAGGACGAAGCGGACCCGGGAAGCACGGCCGTCCGCGTCCGTCTCCAGGACGTCGGCCTTCTTCACCTGGCCGGCCCACTCCGGATAGGCGGGGAAGTCGGCGATGACGGCCATGATTGTCGACCGGCCGGCGCCGATCGTGATGCTCGACGAAGTGCGATCAGCCATGCGCCAACCGTACTTCACCATTCCAGGGCGAAAGGCGTGCCACGGCCGCGGAAGTGGCCGACGTTGACGCATTCCGTGCGACCGACGCGGGTGCGGCTGACCAGTGGCTGGTGAACGTGGCCGAACAGCGCGAAGCGCGGCTGCGTCCTCCTGATCGCCTCCAGCGTGGCCTCGCTCCCCCGTTCGAACCGCCGGGCCACCACGTCGTACAGCAGGTCGGGGATGGCGGGCGGGATGTGGCAGCACAACACGTCCACCTCGCCCACCGCCTCGACCTTGCGCGCGTACTCCTCGTCGTCGATCTCGTACGGCGTGCGGTATCTGGTGCGCAGGCCGCCGCCGACGAACCCGAAGGTCAGCCCGCCGATCTCGACCACCTCGCCGTCCAGGACCTGCTGGCCGGGCCGCAGATGGTCCGTCCACAGGCGCGGCATGTCCACGTTGCCGTACGTCAGGTAGGCCGGCGTCGGCATGGCGGCGAAGATCTGCTCGTACTGGCGGCGGACGGCCGCCTCGATGAAGTCGCGGGGGTCGCCGTCGAGGGTGGCCCACAGCCCGGCCGACAGCTGCCGCGCCTCGTCGAAGCGGCCCGCCGCGCGCAGTCCCACGTACTCGCTCGCCCTCTCCGCGCCGAACAGGTCCGGGAAGATGCCCTGCGAGTGGTCGGCGTAGTCGATGAAGAGGAGCAGGTCGCCGAGGCAGATCAGGGCGTCGGCCCCGTCGCCCGCGCGGGCGAGCGCGTCGGCCCGGCCGTGGACGTCGCTGACGACGTGGATGCGCATGCGGACATGGTAACGGTCGCTTTACCTAGCACCCGCTTGGGTAACGGAAAGGTGTCGGGCCCGCGGCGCGGGGGACACTGATAGCGTCGATTCGCCCCTGGATAACGCCTGGGTGACGGACCTACCCATGCGTAACTTGGCGCGGTAGCGTCCGGTGAGACACGAAGAGTTATGCCCGCAACGCGGTCCCCGCCCTGCGCTCCGGGGGTCGCGCGGCCGTGCGCGAAGGAGTGACCCGTGCGCGAGTTCAGCGTTCCCGTGCTGGTGGACGTGCCCCTGTCGGCGAACTGCACCGACGTGGTGTTCCAGCGCGGCGTGGACGAGCCGGACGCCGTCGTCATCCGCCGCAAGGAGGGTGAGGATCCGGCCGCGCCGTGGACACCGGTCACCGCCGCGCAGTTCAGGGACCGGGTGGCGGCTGTCGCCAAGGGACTGATCGCCGCCGGGATCGAGCCCGGCGACCGGGTCGGCCTGATGTCGCGCACCCGCTACGAGTGGACGGTCGCCGACTACGCCATCTGGGCGGCCGGCGCGGTGGGGGTGCCGATCTACGAGACCTCCTCCGCCGACCAGGTGAAGTGGATCCTGACCGACAGCGGCGCCAAGGCCGCGTTCGTCGAGACGGCCGCGCACGAGGAGACCGTCCGCGAGGCCGTGCCCGGGCTGCCGCTGCTGTGGCGCATCGACGGCGGCGGGTTCGCCGAGCTGGAGCGCCTCGGCGCCGACGTGTCCAACGACACGCTCGCCGAGCGCAGGGCGAGCCGGGGCGGGCGCGACCTCGCCACGATCATCTACACCTCGGGCACCACCGGCATGCCGAAGGGCTGCCGCCTGACCCACGACAACCTGCTGTTCACCGCGCGCAACGTCTCCCGCGGACCGCTGGAGGCGCTGTTCGACGTGGAGGGCCGGGCCGCGCTGCTCTTCCTCCCCCTGGCGCACAGCTTCGCCCGGCTCATCCAGGTCGTCCTGATCGAGACCGGCACGGTGCTGGCGCACAGCCCGAACATGAAGAACGTGGCCCCCGACCTGCGGGAGTTCAAGCCCACGTTCCTGCTGGGCGTGCCGCGCGTGTTCGAGAAGGTCTACAACGCCGCCGAGCAGAAGGCCAACGCGGAGGGCAAGGGCAAGATCTTCCACGCCGCCGTACGGGCCGCGATCGAGTGGAGCAAGGCCGAGAGCTCCGGCGGGGCCGGTCTCGGCGCCCGGCTCAAGCACGCGGCCTTCGACAAGCTCGTGTACGGCAAGCTGCGGGCGGCCACGGGCGGCGCGCTGACGGCGGCCGTCTCCGGCGGCTCGGCCCTCGGCGAGCGGCTCGGCCACTTCTTCCGCGGGGTGGGCATCGAGGTGTTCGAGGGGTGGGGGCTGACCGAGACCAGCGCGCCCTCGACCGTCAACATCCCGGGCGCCAACAAGATCGGCACGGTCGGCAAGCCGTTCCCCGGCGTGAGCATCCGGATCGCCGACGACGGCGAGATCCTGGTGAAGGGCCGCCACGTCTTCGACGGCTACTGGAACAACGAGCGCGCCACCAAGGAGGCGATCGACCCGGAGGGCTGGTTCCACACCGGGGACGTCGGCCGCCTCGACGAACACGGCTACCTGAGCATCACCGGCCGCAAGAAGGAGATCCTCGTCACCGCCGGCGGCAAGAACGTGGCGCCGGCGCCGCTTGAGGACGCCATCCGGGCGCACCGCCTGATCAGTCAGGTCATGGTCGTCGGCGACGGCAAACCGTTCATCGGGGCGATCGTCACCCTCGACCAGGAGGCGATGGAGCAGTGGAAGCAGGCCAACGGCCGCTCCGGCGCCTCCATGGCCGAACTCTGCTCGGACCCGGCCGTCGTCGCGGAGGTGCAGCAGGCCGTCGACGACGCCAACCGGATGGTCTCCAAGGCCGAGCAGATCAAGAAGTTCAGCATCCTCGACATCGAGCTGAGCGAGGACAGCGGCCACGTCACGCCGAAGCAGTCGATCAAGCGGCACGTCGTGGCCCGCGACTTCGCGAAGCAGATCGACGAGCTGTACGGCGGCTGAGCGGCGCACCGCCGGTCGCGGCACGACACGGTGCGCCGAAATCTGTCGATGATTCTTTGAAAGTTTCAGCGATTCTCGGCGCACCGTCAGGACGAAGCGGGTTGCGGTCACGAAATCGACCACGATCCCCCGCCACATGCGGTGATCGGGACGACCGGAACACCCTGACAGGTGCGGATCCTCCGTGTCGCCGACGACAGGCCACCTGCGGCGATGCCTTGCCGGCCCCGCACGGTCCCCGAAAATATCGGGTTTGGTCCCGCAATGTTGCGCCTTGCTTGGTTATGCTCCAGACGCATCCATGATCGATGGCTGGAGAAGGGCGGGCGATGGGCGACAGGGCCGGCAGCTGGGACTGGACGCACCGCGATCCCGACTATCTCCCCCCGGAGATCGACACGACGAAGCCCAGCATCGCGCGGGTGTACGACGCGTTCCTGGGCGGCAAGGACAACTTCGCGGTGGACCGCGCGATCGCCATGGAAGGCATGCGGCACTTCCCCGACCGCGGCGAGGGCGCCCGCAACAACCGGGCCATGCTGTTCCGCGGCGTGAAGTACATGGCCGAGCAGGGCGTCGACCAGTTCCTCGACATCGGGTCGGGTCTGCCCACCATGGACAACACCCATTCGGTCGCGCAGCGGATCAATCCCGCCGCGAAGGTCGTCTACGTGGACAACGACCCCATCGTGCTGGCCCACGCCCGGGCGATCCTGCAGACCGACGAGCGCACCCGCGTGATCACCGCGGACATGCGCGAGCCCGAGGTCATCCTCGACCACCCCGACGTCGAGGGCTTCCTCGACTTCTCCCGTCCCGTCGGCCTGCTGCTGGTGGCCGTGGTCCACCACCTCGCCGACGCGGAGGACCCGAACGGCCTGGTGGACGCCTACAAGGCGCGCCTGGCCCCGGGCAGCTACATGCAGCTCACCCACTTCTGCTCCTGCGCGCCGGAGATGCGCGAACTGGAGGCGGTGCTGCTGCAGATGCTCGGCACCGGCCGCGCACGGGACATGCCCGAGATCGCGCGGTTCTTCGACGGCCTCGACCTGGTCGAGCCCGGCGTCGTGCACGTGCCCGAGTGGCGTCCCGAGGAACCCGTGCGCCACCCCCTCGACCTCGGCGGCATCTGCGTCGCCGGCGGCGTCGGCCGCAAACCCTGACCGCGCCGCTCGCGCGGGCCGGTGTGTCGCATTTGCGCGAACAGTTGGTTTTCGCACCTAATCAAGGCGTGGGGCGGCACCTGTCCATCCATTGGACCCTTCGTTAGGTGTCGCTCCTGTGGTCCCGTTGCGCCACGTGTTGGGATTTATGCGTGACCCCCCACCACATGCACCAGCGGGGTCGCGCCCTTGGCCCGCCGTAGGGCCTGCGGCTCCCTGTGGTCTTCCACGCAAGGAGTCATATGTTCCGGCACAACCGCCGCCTGCAGTTCGAGGCCAAGCCAGAAAAGCCCGACCCGGTGTACGCGCGCAAACTCCAGGAGCTCATCGGCGGCGCCTTCGGCGAGATGACGGTCACGATGCAGTACCTGTTCCAGGGCTGGAACTGCCGCATGCCCGGCAAGTACAAGGACCTGATCATGGACATCGCGACCGAGGAGATCGGGCACGTCGAGATGCTCGCCACGATGGTCGCCCGCCTCCTCGAAGGCGCGCCCTCCACGGCGGTCACGAAGATGGCCACCGTCGACCCCGTGCTCGGCGCGGTCCTCGGCGGGATGGACCCGCAGCAGGCCATCGTGGCCGGCGGTGGCCCGATGCCCGCCGACAGCAACGGGTATCCCTGGAACGGCCGCTACATCGTCGCGAGCGGCAACCTGCTGGCGGACTTCCAGGCGAACGTCGCGGCCGAGGCGCACGGCAGGCTGCAGACCGCCCGGCTCTATCACATGACGGACGACCGGGGCGTGAAGGACATGCTGAAGTTCAACCTCGCCCGCGACACCCTGCACCAGAACCTGTGGCTCAAGGCCATCGAGGAACTCCGGACGGACGGCCTGGAGGACGTCGTGGTGCCCAACGCGCTGTTCGACGAGGAGCACGCCGAGCACGCGGAGACGATCTGGGACCTGTCCGACGGCGCCGAGGCCCAGGCGGGCGGCTGGGCGAGCGGCCCGCAGCCCGACGGCCGCCACCAGTTCTCCTATCTCCTCAACCCCGAGCCGCTCGGGGATCTCGCCATGGCGCCGCCGCCCGACCCGAATCTGTACGACACCTACGACGGCAGCATGGGCGAACCGAAGAGCCCCGCCCTCGGCACCGAGGTGGGCCCGATGGGCAAGCTCAAGGACAAGCTCACCTGACCGGGCCTCGCCGAGCCCGCGAGCCGGACGCGGGGGCCGGTCGGGCTCCGGCCTCCGCTCCTTCCCTCGCACCACGCGCGACCTGACGGCGCCTGCGCCGACCGCAGATGCCGCATCACGGCGCCCGGCCCGGGCCCCTGGCACGCCCGCCGGGAGCCCGCCGTGCCGCACCCCGCATTTCCCGCCTGTGAGGCTCCCGTGTTTCCTGTGAGGCTTTCGTGCTCGACTCCCGCCGTCCCCTGAAGGGGCCCGCACCCGCCGTACGCGCCGAGGGGCGGGCGGCGCCCGGCCGCCTGGCGCGGCTGGCCGGGCTGTGCGGCCCCGCCTTCGTCGTCTCCGTGGCGTACATCGATCCGGGCAACTTCGCGACCAACATGGCGGGCGGGGCCCAATACGGGACGATGCTGCTGTGGGTGATCGCGCTCGCGAACGTGCTGGCCATGTTCGTGCAGGCGCTCTCGGCCAAGCTCGGCATCGCCACCGGCCGCAACCTGCCCGAACTGTGCCGTGACCACCTGCCGCGCCGGGTGAGCCTGCCGCTGTGGGTGCAGGCCGAGCTGGTCGCCGCCGCCACCGACCTGGCCGAGTTCATCGGCGGCGCGATCGCCCTGAACCTGCTGTTCGGCGTGCCGCTGCTGCCGGCCGCCGCCATCACGGCCGTCGTCTCCTCGCTGCTGCTCATGCTCGCGCCGCGCGGGCGCCGCCGGTTCGAGGCGACCGTCGCGGCGATGCTCGGAGTGGTCCTGGCCGGATTCGCCTACCAGGTGCTGCTGTCGGGGTCCCTCTCGGGTGTGGCGGGCGGCTTCGTGCCCCGCCTGGCCGGGACCGACAGCCTGCTGCTGGCCACCGGGATCGTCGGGGCGACCGTCATGCCCCACGTCGTCTACCTGCACTCGGCCCTCACCCAGCACCAGGGCGCGCCCGGCGGGTCCCCCGACGAGATGGGCAGGGGGCAGGTGCGCAGCGAGGATGTGCGCAGAGAGGATGTGCGCAGGGAGGCCGTGCGCGCCAGCCGGATGGACATCGCCGTCGCCCTCGGCGCCGCCGGGCTGGTGAACATGGCGATGCTGACCGTGGCCGCCATCACGTTCGGCGGCGGCGATCCCGGCAGCCTGCAGGCCATCCACGCCGGGCTCGGGCAGGTTCTCGGCCCCGGGGCGGCCGTCGCGTTCGCGCTCGCGCTGCTCGCCTCGGGCCTGGCCTCGTCCAGCGTGGGCACCTACGCCGGGCAGGTGATCATGGCGGGGTTCCTGCGCCGCCGCGTGCCGCTCCTGGCGCGGCGGCTGGTCACGATCATCCCGGCCATGGCGGTGCTGGCCGCCGGGGTGGACCCCACGCGGGCGCTCGTGCTGAGCCAGGTCGCGCTGTCCTTCGGCATCCCGTTCGCCCTGGTCCCGCTCGTGGCGTTCACCGGCAGCAGGAAGCTGATGGGCGATCTGGTCAACCGCCGCCTCACCACGGTCGCCGGCGTCGCCGTCGCCGCCGTGATCAGCGCACTGAACGGCTTTCTCCTCGTGGACGTGTTCACCGGCTGAGGCGGCCTCACAGCAGTGCGGCGAACCGGGCCGCGACGAGGTCCCAGCGCCACTCCTCCTCGATCCAGGCCCGGCCCCGCTCGCCCATCGCGCGGGCGCGGGCCGGGTCGGCCAGCAGATCGCTCAGCGCGCCGGCCACCGCCGTGTGCGACGTGCCGTCGACCACCAGGCCCGTCTCGCCGTGCCGTACGGCGTCGGGGGCGCCGCCGGAGGAGCCCGCGACCACGGGCAGCCCGGTGGCCGACGCCTCCAGGTAGACGATGCCGAGGCCCTCGACGTCGAGCCCGCCGAACCTGCTGCGGCAGGGCATGGCGAACACGTCGCCCGCGTCGTAGTAGGCCGGGAGGGACGCCCAGGGGACGGACCCGGTGACGACCACCGAGCCGCGCGGCCCGGCCCCGGCGGCCGTCCTCTCCAGTGACCGCCGCAGGGGGCCGCCGCCGACCAGGAGGAGGACCGCGCCGGGAACCCGCCGGAGAACGAGCGGCCAGGCCCGCAGCAGCACGTCCTGGCCCTTGCGCGGCACCAGCCGGGAGACGCACACGACCACCGGCCGGTCGCCCAGGCCGAGCGACGCGCGGATCCGGTCGCCGCCCGCCCCCGGATGGAAGAGGGCGGTGTCCACGCCGGGCGCGAGCCGTACGAGCCTGGAGGCGGGCACGACCCGGGCGATCCGGCGGCGGGTGTAGTCGCCGAGGTAGGTCACCACGTCGGCCCCCGCGCCGATGCGGCGCAGCAGGGCGCGCGCGCCCGGCAGGCGGGCCCACGACGCCTCGTGCCCGTGGGTGAGCATGACGATCCGGCCCGCGCCGGCGGCGCGCAGGACGGGAGCGAGCAGCCCCAGCGGCGCGGCCGCGCCGAAGACGACGGTGGCGCCGTCCTCCACGAGCGCCGCCGCCCTTCTCGCCACCGAGCGCGTCGGCAGCATCAGCGAGGAGGGATGCCGGACCACCTCGTACGGCTGGCGGGAGTCGAACTCCTCGCATCCCTTCCAGCGCGGGGCGTACACGACCACGGAGCCGGGCGGCCGGCGCGAGGCGAGGCCGTGCACGAACGCCTGGATGCCGCCCGGTCTGGGCGGGAAGTCGTTCGTGACGATCAGCGTCCGCTTCGTCATCCTCACCCCCGCTGCCGGCGTGATCGCACGGTCCGCCCGCGCCGCCCGAGAACGCATTGTCGCAGCCGCCGCCGCACCGTCGTCCCAAGAAGATCGGGATCAGGGCCGGGCGAGCTGCTCGCGGGCCCACGACCGCCAGGCGCTGGTCAGGCCGTCGGCGGTCAGCCCGAGCTGTTCTCCGAGGGCGGCGCCGATCTCCTCGCGCAGCGCGGCGCGGTAGAGGGCGACCAGCCTCCGCTCGCCGAAGCGGGCCGCGATGTAGCGGCAGGCGAGCCACGCCTCCTCGTACGCCTGGGCGGGCCTGGCGGCGAAGTCGGCGGGCCCGGGCAGGCCGTCCAGCGCCGCCCTCCCCGCCGCCACGTCGGCGGCCAGCTCGGCGGCGACCGTACGGACCGGCAGTCCGCTGTCCAGGTAGCCCACGTAGTCGGCGAAGCCCTCCATGAGCCACATCGGCACCGCGCGAGGACCGGAGGTCGCGACGTGCGTCAGCTCATGGGTCACGACGACCAGGCGGCCGGTCGCGGACAGGCGGGCGAACGCGGCCGGCTGCACGATCACACGGCCGCCGGTGGCGACCGCCGCCAGGCCGTCCACCTTCGCCGGCGTCGCCAGCACGGCGGCCTGCTCCTCGGTGCGCGGCACGAGGACCACCGCGCCGCCGCGCCCGCCCCAGATCCTCGTGACCGTGCGGCCCGCGCGATCGGCCAGTGCGGCGACCTCGGCGACCAGCGGCCGGGGCGACCCGACGACGACGGCGCGCTCGCCGCGGGCGACGGAGGCGCCGGTCCACATGCCCGGATGCTCGCGCACGGCGGCGCGGGCGTCCAGCCGCAGGGCGCGCAGCGGGTCGGGCGGCGCCGCGGCGGCGAGCCCGGCCAGCAGCGCGGCCAGCGCGACGGCCACGACCGCGACCCGGCGGGGAGGGACCCCGTGGGGCGCGGCTTCGAGCCGGCACCGGTCGGTCCCGGCGCGCACGCTCCGCAGGCCGCCCCCGGGCACGCCGCTCGTGACAGTCACGCCGTGCATGGTAGCCAGCACATGTCACGGCCCCGTCCACCTCGGCGAGATGGACGGGGCCGTAGGGACGGCGCCGGTCGAGGGGGCTGGTGACCGGCGCCCGTCAGACGCCCGGACGGACGGCACCCACGAAGGTGCTCTTCCGATAGGCGTCCAGCTTGTCGATCCTGACCCGCGTGCCGGTGTGCGGAGCGTGGATCATCTTGCCGTGCCCGACGTACATGCCGACGTGGCCGCCGCCGCTGGTGAAGATGAGGTCACCGGGCTCGAAGTGCCCCCAGGACACCTTCGTCCTGACCGCGCCGCGGATGGACCACGTCGTGCGCGGCAGCCGTACGCCCGCCTTGCGCCAGGCGTACTGGACCAGGCCCGAGCAGTCGAACGCGCCCGGTCCCGTGGCTCCGTAGCGGTAAGGGTCGCCGATCTGCTTCTCGGCGGTCTTCACCGCGCGCCGGGCCTTGGCCCGCTGGAGCGAGGTCCTGCTGATCTTCCGCTTGGCGGTGTGCTTCTTGGTCCGCTTCTTCGCGGCGGCCTTGCGGGCGGCGGTTTTCGCGCTGTTCCCGTCGCTCGTGTTCGTGGCCGTCTTCGTCGCTGTGGCCGTCTTGACGACCGTGACCGTCACCGTGTCGGCCGCCGTATCGGCCGCCGCCGGATGTGCTCCGGCGACCCCTACGGATGCCGTCAACGCGGCACCACCAACGGCAATTCGGGCAAGACGGGACAGACTAGCGGGGGTGGTAGACAGGATCTCTCCTCGGGTCTTCCGCTCACGCCTACCGGGTTAGCTGACGGGTTCGGGCGGGGAAGTCGCCCTACGGCGCGCGATGCGCCGATTCACCCCGGACCTTCGCGTGAAGGTCGATGGTTCCCCGGCTCCGTGCCTCCTGACTGCACGGACTCGGCTGGTCATCGGCGCCGGGGGATCCCGCGAGGGGGAGGGTGTTGGAGGACGCCGATGCCGGTGGATGACTGCGCGGCCCGGCCGGCCGGACCGGGACGCGCCGCGGCGAGGCGTGCTCGCCGCGGCCCAGAAGCTACCGAGGACTCGCGGCGTTCGGCAAAGCCCGCCCGCCGGATAAAGATCGGATAACGAAGGCCGCGGAGAAGAAATCGCAGCTTACCCACCTCGCGAGAGGGCTAAGTGTGACTCTGCTCACAATCTGCGCAACAAGGGCTGAATGCGGTCACAAGAGCCCCGAAAACCACACACCGTCACAGAGGTGGCCAACCCCTCAGGGGCGCACAGCTCCGATCGCGTGATACTCCGCGAGTGAGACAATCTTCACAACATCGCCGGTCTGCGGGGCGTGGACGACCTTGCCGTCGCCGGCGTAGATGCCGACGTGTCCGTATCCGGCGTGCCAGAGCAGGTCGCCCGGCTGGAGCTCGTCCAGCGAGACCCTGCGGCTCGCACCCCAGGCCCACTGCTCGTAGCTGGTCCGGGGCAGCCGCACGCCCGCCGCCGCCCACGCGGCCTGCACGAGCCCGGAGCAGTCCCAGGCGCCCGGTCCGGTGCCCCCGTAGCGATAGGGCTTGCCGACCTGCTTGTAGGCGAACTGGAGGGCTTCCAGCGCGTTGCCGGACGCCGGCCCGGTGTAGACGACGCCGGCGCTGTTGGGGTTGCCGGGGTTGAACGTCCCGAGCGAGCGCAGCAGCTTCATCTGCTCCCGGACGAGCTTGTCGACCTTCTCCTTCTCGCCGGCCAGCTCGTCCTTGACGTCGGCGGCCTCTTTGTAGACCACCTTGCTCTGGTCGCGGCGGTCCTTGAGGTCCTTGATGGCGCCCTCGTACTCCCTGAGGCGCCCGGCCCGCTCGGCCGACATGTGGTTGAGCGTGGCGAGGCCGCTGAGCATGGCATCGGGGTTGGAGCTGTAGAAGACGCCGCCCCACGACCCCATCTCGCCGACCTGGTAGCTGCTGACGGCCATCGAGACCAGTCCGGAGCGCAGCGCCTCGACCCGGACGTTCTGCTTCTTGTAGTCCTCGTTGATCGCGAGGTACTTCTGCCGCGACTTCTTCCACTTCTCGTTGGCCGCGTTGTAGCGGTCCACGAGCTTGTCGGCCTGCTCGTTGAGCTTGCTCAGCTTCGCCTTGGCCTGCGCGACCGTGGGCTTCGGATCCGCCTCCGCGCCCGTCATCGGCGTCAGCAGGACCACGGCGGCCAGACCGGCGGCCACCGGCACACGCCCTCGCACTGAGCCCCCTTGAGGATCAACCTCTTAGATCAACGAACCTGCGGCGCGACTCTATCTAGGCGATCTTGAAGCTTCAACCTATTCGCAGGTATTCGCGGCAGTCATCACCCTTGGTGACGACGCCGTCGCGGGCTGCGCGCGCGGCGGCTCAGCCGCGGCCGAGACGGCGCAGCAGCAGGAGCGAGGGCACCGGCCGGGCGCCCATGCGGCGCACCGACTCGGCCACCTCCCTGTCGGAGGAGACCACGGCGATGGCCCGCCCGGGCGGCTCCGCCCGCACCAGTGCGCGGATGAGGTCGTCGGCGATCTCCCCGGGCGCGCTGAACCTCACCCGCACCCCACGCGGCGCGGAGACCTGGACCGGCCCGTTCAGCTCGGCGCCGTCGAACACGCACGTCACCTCCGCCCGCGTCTGCACGGCGAGCCCGCCGAGCCCGGTCAGCAGCCGGGCCCGCTGGTCGGCGAGGGTCAGCGACGGGTAGCCGGTCTTGGTCACGTTGTAGCCGTCGACGATCAGATGCAGATGAGGGATGGCCAGGAGCTGGTCGAGGAGCTGCGGGTCGTCGTTGGCCAGCGCCCGCGCGGGAACGGCCGTCACGCCCGGCTCGCCGGGCTGCACCGCGTTCACGTGGTCGGCCGGCCTGGTGATCGTCGTGGGCAGCCCGAGCTCCTTGCGCAGCCCGGAGGCGGCGTCCTGGAGCGCGTCCAGCAGCACCCGCACCCGGGCGTCCTCGACGCTGCGGCCCTCGCGGGCGGCCCTGCGGCTGGCCTCCAGCTGGCGCTCGGCGTCCGCCAGGCGCTCCCTGAGCCGGCGCACCTCGGTCTCGGCCGCGCCGTTGGCGCTCGCGGCCCTGGTCCGCGCCTCGGCCGTCTCGGCCTCCAGCTCGGCCGCCCTGGCCTCGGCGGCCCTGACCCGCTCGCGGGCGTCGTGCAGCTTGCGCCGCAGGTCGGAGTTCTCCGCGCGGGCCGCCTTGAGCTGCTCGCGCACCCGGTCGATCTCCTCCTTGGCGGAGGCGCGCTGCGCCGCGAGCTGCTCGCGCAGCCGCGTCTCCGCCTGCTCCCGCTGGGTGCCCGCGGCGGCGGCCTGCTCCAGGTCGGTCCGCGCCTGCTCGACCAGGTCCGGCCAGCCGGGCGGGCGGGTCAGGTACGCCGCCGCCGCGACCAGCACCGGCTCGGCCGCGGGGGGCACCGTGCCCTCGGCCAGGCTCCCCACCAGCTCGGGCCAGGCGACCTCCACCGCCTCGGCCACCCGCTCGCGGAACTCCTTGTCGTTCTCCAGCTGGGCCGCGATGGGCGCGCTGCCCAGACGGGCGCGCTTGCGCGGGTCGAACTTGGCGATGTTGCGCAACGGCGGCGGCACGGCCGCGGCGGGCATCGAGCCCAGCACCTGCGCCGCGACCTCCACCACCTGTAAACGCACCTGCTCGGGCAACGGACGAGACAGGCCTTCTCCGGCTGAACTCATCTCGTCGCTCCTCGGCCGTGTCCTACGGATCTGCTGCCCACTGCGGTCGCCCCGGCGGCGCCTCGCGGTGCTGTCGCCCCCGAGTGCGAGAACGTCCCGATGCCCGCCGTCCGCGAGGCGTGGGCCTCACGGCGCGCCCACCGGACCGCCATCACACGGCAAGATCTGCGAGACACTCCCTTGTTCCTGTCTTCTTTCAAGGGTACGGCCGTCGCACCGTGTCCATGTCGCGTTCATGATCTGTCACGGCGTCCCGCACCGGCGGCCCGGGCGCGGCACAACCCCTCGATGGGGCGCCCGGTCCCTGGCCGTACGCTTGGCGGCGTGTTCACGCCGCCGTATCCGATCACGACCCCCCGGCTGGTCCTGCGCCCCTTCACCGAGACCGACCTCGACGACCTGCACGCCTTCCACTCCCTGCCCGAGGTCGCCAGATACCTCTACTGGGACGCCCGCACGCGGGAGGAGACGAAGGCCGCGCTCGATCGGAAGATCGCCTGCGCGTCGCTCGGAGAGGGCGGCGACATGCTGTGCGTGGCCGCCGAGTCGGCCGGCGGCGGGCCCGTGATCGGGGACCTCACGTTGTTCCTGCGCAGCCGGGAGCACCGCCAGGGCGAGATCGGCTTCGTCTTCAACCCGGCGTACCAGGGCCGCGGGCTGGCCACCGAGGCGGCCCGCGAGGTCCTCCGCATCGCATTCGAGGGTCTCGGGCTGCATCGCGTGCACGGCAACTGCGACGCGCGCAACACCGCCTCCGCCCGCCTCATGGAGCGGCTCGGCATGCGCAAGGAGGCCCACCTGGTGGAGAACGAGTTCTTCGCCGGCGCGTGGAGCGACGAGCTGATCTACGCGATGCTGGCGCGCGAATGGCACGCGGGAGCGGTCGGCGCGCAGCCGCCGGCCTGACCGTCGCTTTGCCTTCGCCTGGGGCGGGGGCGGCAATTGTCGGTCGGGACTTCTATGGTCATGGGCGTGGATGCGGTACAGGGCACGCTGGACGAGCTCGGCACTCCCCTGCGGGAGGTGACGTTCGTCGTCTTCGACCTGGAGACCACCGGCGGGTCGGCCGCGGAGCACGCCATCACGGAGATCGGCGCGGTGAAGGTACGCGGCGGCGAGGTGATCGGCGAGTTCGCCACACTGGTCGACCCCGGCGGCCCGATCCCGCCGTTCATCTCCGTGCTGACCGGCATCACCGACGCGATGGTCGTGGCCGCGCCGAAGTTCTCCGAGGTGCTGCCGAGCTTTCTGGAGTTCGTCGCCGGCGCCGCGCTGGTGGCGCACAACGCGCCGTTCGACATGTCGTTCCTGAAGGCGGCGTGCCAGGTCAACGGCTATCCGCCCCCGGCCAACCCCGTGGTGGACACGGCCGACCTCGCGCGCCGCGTGCTCACCCGCGACGAGACCCCCAACTGCAAGCTGGCCACCCTCGCGCGGGTCTTCCGCAGCTCCACCGAGCCCTGCCACCGGGCGCTGGCCGACGCGAAGGCCACGGTCGACGTGCTGCACGGCCTCATCGCGCGGGTCGGGTCGCTCGGCGTGCACACGCTGGAAGACCTGCGCGGCTTCGTGCGCGCGCCCACCCCGGAGCAGCAGCGCAAGCGCCACCTCGCCGAGGGGGTGCCCGGCGCGCCCGGCGTCTACATCTTCGAGGACCTCAAGGGTGAGGCGCTCTACATCGGCAAGAGCTCCAACCTGCGCAACCGCGTGCGCAGCTACTTCACCGCGAGCGAGACGCGCTCCCGCATCCGCGAGATGGTCGGCATCGCCGAGCGGGTCAGGACGATCGTCTGCGCCACCGCGCTGGAGGCGGAGATCCGCGAGCTGCGGATGATCGGAGCCACCAAGCCCCGCTACAACAGGCGGTCCCGCTTCCCTGAGCGGGCGGTCTGGCTCAAGCTGACCGACGAGGCGTTCCCACGGCTCAGCGTCGTGCGCGAGGTGAAGGACGACGGCGCGGCCTACCTCGGCCCGTTCGGCAGCAGCCGCACCGCCGACGACGCGCGGACCGCCATGCACGAGGCGCTGCCGCTGCGGCAGTGCACCGAACGGCTGTCGGCCCGCGTGCGGCGCCCCGCCTGCGCGCTCGCCGAGATGGGCCGCTGCGGCGCGCCCTGCGAGGGCCGCGAGAGCGAGGAGAGCTACGCCCGCCACGCCCGCCGCGCCCGGCACGCGATGGAGCTCGACGCGGAGGCGGTGTTCTCGGCGATGGAGGCGCGCATGAGCCGTCTGTCGGCCGAGCAGCGATACGAGGAGGCGGCCGTCGACCGGGACCGGCTCGCGGCATACGTCAGGACCGCCGCGCGCATGCAGCGCCTGCGCTCCCTGACCGGCATCCCGCAGATGGTCGCGGCCAGCCCCGCCTTCGACGGCGGCTGGGACATCCACGTCATCCGGCACGGCAGGCTCGCCGCGGCCGGCGTGATGCCCCGGGGCGCCCACCCCACGCCGTACGTGGACGCGCTGGTCGCCACGGCGGAGACCGTCGTCCCCGGCCCCGGCCCGACCCCGGCCGCCAGCGCCGAGGAGACCGAGTGCGTGCTGCGCTGGCTCGACTCCCCCGGCGTGCGTCTCGTCCAGGTCGACGGCACCTGGAGCCTTCCCGCGTACGGCGCGGGGCGGCTGGTCGAGCGCATCGAGCGCGCCTACCGGCACCAGCGCGGCGACCGCCGGGAGGGACGGCCCCTGCGGTGAGGCCGCGGAGGTGAGGCCGCGGAGGTGAGGCCGCGGAGGTGAGGCCGCGGGGGTGGCACTAATGTCGGGGTCGACAGACCCGAGCCGCGAGACAGCAGGAGAGACGCCCATGGTCACCGCGATCGTCCACATCAAGGCGGACGTCGACAGGATCCCCGAGGTCGCCGAGGCCATCGCCGAGATCGAGGGCGTCAGCGAGGTGTACTCGATCACCGGCGAGTTCGACCTGCTGGCCATGGTCAGGGTCGGCCGCTACGAGGCGGTGGCAGAGGTGGTGCCCGGCCGTGTCAACAAGGTGCCCGGGGTGCGTCACACCGAGACGCACATCGCCTTCCGCACCTACTCCCGCCACGACCTGGAGGCGGCCTTCTCCATCGGCCTCGCCGACGCGGACTGATCCCGCCCGGCCACGCGCCATGGTCGCCCGGGGCGGCGGGTCAGGCCGGGCGGAGCAGCCGGACGCGGACCTCGAACCCGCCGGGAAGCCGGTGCGCGGCGACCGAGCCGCCGAACAGCGCCGCGCGTTCCCAGGTGCCGACGAGCCGGTCGCGGGGCAGCCCGTCGTCGTGGACGACGACCTCCAGGAGGGCCGGCAGCCACCGCAGCGTGACCGTCGCGGAGCGGGCCATGCCGTACCACAGGGCGTTGCCCAGCGCCTCCTCCACGATGCGGTAGGCCGACAGCTCCAGCGTGGGGCCGCTCCCCCGGGCGCCGACCTCGGTGAGCCGGACGGCGAGCCCGCCCGCCCGGAAGTCGTCGATCAGCCCGGGCAGGTCTCCCAGGCCCGGCTGGGGGCCGTGGCGCTGCCCTTCCACGCGCAGCAGGCCCATCATCCGGCGCAGGTCGGACAGGACGCGCCGGCCCGACTCCTCGGCCTCACGGAAGGTCCGCCGCGCCCGTTCCGGGTCCTGGTCCATGATCACCCGGCCCGCTCCCACGCCCAGCGTCATCACGCTGAGGTCGTGGGCCACCAGGTCGTGCAGTTCCGAGGCGATCCGCAGGCGTTCCCTGACGACGTCGTCCTCGGCCGCGAGGTGAGCGGGCCTTCCGGGCCGCGCGTCGTCCCCGCCCTCCGGCCTGACCCGCCGGCCGTCCCTGTCGCGGTCTCCTCCAGGGGAGACCGCGCCGGGGCGACGACCGGCGGAGGGCGCACCACGGAGACCGGCGGCGAGTGAGGCCATCCCGCCCCGGGCCGACGCGGCCCAGCGGTGGATGACGCGAAGGGCGGACAGGCGCATCATGGCGGGAACGGTACGGCTCAGGCCGAATCCGGCACGTCCCCATCAAGACGGACCGCTGATCCCTCCCGCGGTGGAGGAGATCCGGATCAGGAGCGCGATCAGGCCTTACCGCCGAGCGCGCGGCTGATCTCGACCCAGCGCTCCAGCGTCTGCGCGGCCCGGCCCGAGTCGACCGCCTCGACCGCGCGGGCGTACGCCGCGCGCAGGTCGCCGATCAGGTCGTCGCCCGGCCCGTCGTAGGCGACCAGGCCGGCCGCCGCGTTCAGCAGCACCGCGTCGCGCACCGGTCCCGTCTCGCCGCGCAGCAGGTCGCGCACCGCCCCCGCGTTGAACTCGACGTCGCCGCCGCGCAGGTCGCCCGGCTGGGAGCGGGGGATGCCGAGGTCGGCCGGGTCGATCGTCGTCTGGGTCGCGGTGCCCTCCCGGACGACGAAGACCGTCGACGGGGCCGCGGTGGACAGCTCGTCCAGGCCGTCGTCGCCCCGGAAGACCAGCGCCGACACGCCGCGTTCCGCGAAGACCCCGGCCATGACCGGCAGCATGCGCGCGTCGAACACGCCGATTGCCTGGGCGGCGGGGCGCGCGGGGTTGGCCAGCGGCCCGAGGAAGTTGAACACCGTGGGCACGCCGATCTCCTTGCGCGGCGGGCCGGTGAAGCGCAGCGCGGGGTGGTAGACGGGCGCGAAGCAGAAGGCGATGCCGGACTCCACCGCGACCCTGGCGGTGGTCTCCGGCGACAGGTCGAGGGCGACGCCCAGGTGTTCGAGCACGTCGGCCGCGCCGCACAGCGAGGAGGCGGCCCGGTTGCCGTGCTTGACGACCCGGGCCCCGGCCGCCGCCGCGACGATCGCGGCCATGGTCGAGACGTTGACGGTGTGCGCCCGGTCTCCGCCGGTGCCGACGATGTCGACCACCGGCCCCTCGACCGTGAGCGGGGTCGCGCGCTCGAACATGGTGCGGACGAGGCCCGTCACCTCGGCGACGGTCTCGCCCTTGGCCCGCAGGGCGACGGCGAAGGCGGCGATCTGCGCCGGGGTGGCCGACCCCGACATGATCTCCCCCATTACCCAGGCCGTCTCGTCGGCCGTCAGGTTCTCGCCCGCCAGCAGGGCGTTCAGCGTGGAGGGCCAGGTGGTGCGCGTGTCCATGGTGGGCTCCGCGGGATTCGATGTGGGGTCGGGTCGGCGTGTCGGCTGTGCGGTACGGCCGGGCGGGCCGGGGCACGGGACCGGTGGGCCGGGCGCGCCTGCGCCCGGCGTCGACGTGCGTCCGGCGCCGGCGTTCCCGGTTACGGGCCCGCCCGACGATGCGCCGGGGCCCGGCCCGCCCGGGCTCCGTGCGCCCGATTGAGTGCGCCCGGTCCAGTACGCCCGGTCCAGTACGCCCGGTCCAGTGCGCCCGTTGAGTGCGCCCGTTGAGTGCGCCCGGCTCGGTACGCCCGGTTGAGGGCGCGCGGGCCGGTGCGCGGCTCGGTGCGCGCGGCTCAGTGCGCCCTGGTGAGGCTGAGGCGGCGCCGCATGAGATCGGCCACCGCCTCGGCGAGGACGACGGGGTCGATGGGCTGCGCGACGACGGCGTCGGCGCGGGACCAGTTGGCCAGCCAGCGGTCGTCCCTGCGGGCGATCAACAGCAGGATCGGCGGGCAGTTGTGCACCTCGTCCTTGGCCTGCCTGCTGACCCCCATCCCGCCGGCCGGCTGCGCCTCGCCGTCGAGGACGGCCACGTCGATGTCGCCGGAGTCGAGGTGCTTGATCACGGCCGGCTGGGTCGCGCACTCGACGATCTCGACGAGGGGCACGTCCGCGGCGGGGCGCCGCCCGATGGCCAGCCGCACCTTCTCCCGGGTGCTTGCGTCGTCGCTGTAGACGAGAACCCTCATTTCACGCTCACTGTCGAATCGCGGGGTATGGTCATCGTGATGCTACCGGCGCGGCTGCAGGGCTCGCAGCCCCGGGGCGATTGCCATGACATGCCCGTTTCGTAGGCGCAGATGGACCCTAGCGGGGGGTCGTGGGGCGACCCGACCTGGGGAGCCGCAATAATGCTGGGCGTGGCGACAGCATCCGCAATTACTACGACGACGAGACCGCACGGGTCCAGCCGGCCGAACCTGGTTCAGGTCGGCACCATCGTGTGGTTGTCCTCTGAGCTCATGTTCTTCGCGGCGCTGTTCGCGATGTACTTCACCATCCGGTCGGTCAGCCTGGGGCAGGGCACGCACTGGCCCGAGGCGGACCTCAACGTCCCGTTCGCGACCTTCAACACGACCGTCCTGGTTCTGTCGAGCGTCACGTGCCAGCTGGGCGTGTGGGCCGTCGAGAAAGGCCAGGTCAAGAAGCTGCGATTCTGGTATGTCGTAAGCTTCTTGATGGGTGCGTTCTTCGTGGGCGGACAGCTCTGGGAGTACGGGCACCTGGCGGAGGAGGGTCACATCCTCTCGCACTCTCCGTACGACTCGGTGTTCTACCTGACCACGGGCTTCCATGGCTTGCACGTGACGGGTGGTCTGATCGCGTTCCTGTTCATCCTGGGACGTACGTACGCCGCGAAGCGCTTGACGTATGAGCAGCAGACCAGCGCGATCGTCGTGTCCTACTACTGGCACTTCGTCGACGTGGTCTGGATCGGCCTTTTCGCGACCATCTACATCATCAAATGATCGGAACGGGGATTTCGGTGAACTCCATCACCGCCCGACGGCGCCATCCCCTCGCGCGAGTCGCCGTCGTGGCGCTCGCGCTGGGCCTGCTCGGCGGCGGCTACGCGCTCACGGCGCCGAACGGCAGCACCGCGGACGCCGCGATCGCGTCCGGCAAGGCCGACGACGCGGCGCAGGGCAAGAGCCTGTTCGTGGCGCACTGCGCGAGCTGCCACGGCTTGAACGCCGAGGGCACCAAGAAGGCTCCGACGCTCATCGGCGTCGGAGCCGCCGCTGTGAACTTCCAGGTGAGCAGTGGCCGCATGCCCGCCGCCGACGCGGGTCCCCAGGCTCCGCGCAAGCCGCGCGCGGAGTGGGCGACCGACCAGGCCGTCGACCAGCTCGCGGCGTACGTCCAGTCGCTGGGCGGCGGTCCGACGGTGCCCAGCGCCGAGCAGGTCGACCCGGCCAAGGGTGACCCGGCCAAGGGCGGCGAGCTCTTCCGCGCCAACTGCATCCAGTGCCACAACTTCGTGGGCGCCGGCGGCGCGCTGACCTACGGCAAGTACGCGCCGCCGCTGAACCCGGCGACGCCGACGCAGATCTACGAGGCGATGGCCACCGGCCCGCAGGCGATGCCGGTGTTCAACGACTCGACGATCACGCCCGAGCAGAAGCGTGACATGATCGCGTACATCACCCACGTGCGGTCGCAGGTCGACCCGGGCGGTTCGGGACTGGGCCGCATCGGCCCCGTCACCGAGGGCCTTGTAGCGTGGGTCGTGGGTCTCAGCCTCCTGATCCTGGCCTCCATCTGGATCACAGCGAAGAAGCGGCGTGCGGCATGACAGAGCAGAACGAGTACCCCGAGAGCAGCCGCGTGCCGACGCGTGTCCTCGGCACGCCACCCGCGGACGCGCCGATCGTCGACAGCGACCCGATCCACGCGCCCGTGGGTGTTCCCGGCGTGATCCCGCAGGACCCCGTCAAGGCCCGCAAGGCCGAGCGCCTCGTCGCGCTGCTGTTCCTGATCACCTTCCTGGCCGGGGCCGGCTTCATCGCCTCGTACGTGATCTTCCAGGTCGGCACGATCGACAAGACGGCCGCCTCGAACTTCGCGCTCGGCGGCACCCTGGCCCTGGCCCTGCTCGCGCTGGCCGCGGGACTCACGGTCTGGGTGCGGCAGATCATGCCGAAGTACAACCTCGTCCAGGAGCGCCACGAGATGCGCTCCGACGACGACACGCGTGAGTACGTCAACGAGACCTTCCTCCAGGGCGCCGACGAGAGCGGGTTCGTCAAGCACCGGCTGCTGCGCCGCACGCTGCTGCTGGCCGCCGCTCCGCTGGGCCTGGCCCCGCTGGTGCTGCTGAAGGACCTCGGCCCGCTCCCCGGGACCGCGCTCAGGCACACCGTCTGGGGTGAGCCCACCAAGGACGGCAAGCCGCGCCGCCTCGTGGTCGAGGGCTCCGGCCAGCCGATCCGCGCGGCCGACTTCAACTCGCCCGGCGGCATCCTCTCCGTGGTCCCCGAGGGCTACGAGGAGGACCTGAACGCGCTGGCCAAGGCGACGCTGATCCTGCTCAAGTTCCGTCCGGAGGAGCTCAAGTCCGGCACGAACCTGAACTGGACGCACGACGGCATCGTCGCCTACTCCAAGATCTGCACCCACGTGGGCTGCCCGGCGGCGCTCTACGAGCAGACGACGCACCACATCCTCTGCCCGTGCCACCAGTCGACCTTCGACGCGGCGGACGGAGCGAGGGTGGTCTTCGGCCCCGCCGCCCGGCCGCTGCCGCAGCTCCCCATCGGAATCGACGAGGAGGGCTACCTCGTCGCGAAGTCCGACTTCAAGGTCCCCGTCGGTCCCAGCTTCTGGGAGCGTGGCGACGCTGAAGCCGAAGCTAGGGAGAACGCATCATGAACGCTCCCCCGAAGGCCATCGAAGGCGTCTCGACGTTCGTCGACGACCGCATCGGCTCGGGGAACTTCCTCAAGCGCAACCTGAGGAAGATCTTCCCCGACCACTGGTCGTTCCTCCTGGGGGAGATCGCGCTCTACTCGTTCGTCATCCTGCTGCTGACCGGTACGTTCCTGACGTTCTGGTTCAAGCCGGGCATGGGCGAGGTCACGTACACGGGCAACTACGCCCCGCTGTACGGCGTGAGGATGTCGGAGGCCTACGCCTCGGCGCTGCACATCAGCTTCGACGTCCGCGGCGGTCTGCTCATGCGGCAGATCCACCACTGGGCGGCGCTGCTGTTCGTGGGCGGCATGACGGTGCACATGCTCCGGGTCTTCTTCACCGGGGCGTACCGCAAGCCGCGCGAGCTCAACTGGATCATCGGCATCCTCCTGCTCTCGCTGGCGCTTCTCGAGGGCCTCACCGGATACTCCCTCCCCGACGACCTGCTCTCCGGCGCGGGTCTGCGGATCACCCAGGGCGTCGCCCAGTCGATTCCGATCGTGGGCACCTACGTCTCGTTCTTCCTGTTCGGCGGCGAGTACCCGGGCCACGACGTCATCTCGCGGTTCTACTCGATCCACATCCTGCTGCTCCCGGGCATCCTGCTCGCGCTCGTCTCGGCCCACATGATCCTCATGTGGGTGCAGAAGCACACGCAGATGCCGGGCAAGAACAGGACCGACAAGAACGTGGTGGGCGCCCCGTTCTACCCGGCCTTCATGATCAAGGCGGGCGCGTTCTTCCTGTTCACGTTCGGCGTCATCGCGCTGCTCGGCACGTTCGCCCAGATCAACCCGATCTGGCTGTTCGGGCCGTACACGCCGGCGGACATCTCGGCCGGATCCCAGCCCGACTGGTACATGGGCTTCCTGGAGGGCGCGCTCCGCCTCATGCCGTCGTGGGAGATCAACTTCCTCGACCACACGGTGACGTTCAGCGTGCTGATCCCGGCGCTGGTGCCGCTGGGCCTCGTCATGACGGGCCTGGCGCTGTATCCGTTCCTGGAGCAGTGGGTCACGGGCGACCGCCGCGAGCACCACATCGCCGACCGGCCGCGCAACAACCCGCACCGCACGGCCATCGGCATCTCGGGCATGACGTTCTACGGCATCCTGTGGCTGCTGGGCGCCAACGACGAGCTGTCGGCGAACTTCCACCTCGACCTGTACAGCACGACGTGGTTCGGACGGTTCGCCATCTTCATCGGCCCGGCCATCGCGTACTGGATCACCTACCGGATGTGCATCGGCCTCCAGCGCAAGGACGCCGAGGTGCTGTCCCACGGCGTGGAGTCCGGCGTCATCAAGCGAATGCCGAACGGCCAGTACATCGAGGTCCACACGCCGCCGGCGGAGGACATCGCCGAGCACATCCGCGGCAAGCAGGAGATCCCGATGCTCGAGAGCGCCGAAGACGGCGAGGGCATCCCGCCCAAGGGCGCCCGCAGCGCCCTCGGCCGGCTCCGGCTCAAGATGAGTCAGGCGTACGGGACCGACCGGGTTCCGCTGACCGACGGCCACCACGAGGAGGGCCACGAGGAGGAGCACGCGGGCGTCGGCGCCGGCGACCGCAAGGAGCTCCACTGACGGGCACCTGACCGACAGGCACGAAGCGGCCCGGCAGGGGGAGACCACTCCCCCGCCGGGCCGTTGTGCTTCCCGCCTCGCGCCATCTGCGCGTATCCGGCTCAGCCGGTCGGGGACACGAGGCCCGTCTCGTAGGCGATGATGACGAGCCGCACGCGGTCGCGGGCGCCGAGCTTGGCGAGCAGCCGCGTCACGTACGTCTTGACGGTGGCGGCGCTGATGAACAGCTCGGCGGCGATCTCCGCGTTGGACAGGCCGCGCCCGACGAGGGTCAGCACCTCGGCCTCCCGCTCGGTGAGCCCCGTGGCCTGACGAGGCCGCGGACCGGGCGCGGCACGGCCAGCGAACTCCTCGATCAGCCGGCGGGTCACGCGCGGCGCGATCAGGGCCTCCCCGGCGGCGACCACCCGGATGGCGGCGAGGATGTCGTCCAGGGCCATGTCCTTGACGAGGAACCCGGACGCTCCGGCGCGCAACGCGCCGTGGACGTACTCGTCGTCGTCGAAGGTCGTCAGGACGAGGACCTGGGCGCCGCAGCCCTCGGTGATCAGCCGGGTGGCCTCGATCCCGTCCATGCCGGGCATGCGGATGTCCATCACCACGACGTCGGGCCCGGCCTCCTCCGCCATCCGCACCGCGTCCGCGCCGGTGCCCGCCTCTCCGGCGAGGTCGAGGTCGGGCGCGTCGGCGATGACCATCTGCAGGGCGGCGCGGACCAGCGGCTGGTCGTCGGCGAGCAGCACGCGGACGGTCATCGCACCCCCGCGGGCACGGGCAGCCGGGCCTCGACCCGGAAGCCTCCCTCGGGACGCGGGCCGGCGGCGAAGGTCCCGTGCAGGACGCCGACCCGCTCGCGCATCCCGATCAGGCCGTAACCTTCCCCGCTGTCACCGCCGCGCCCGTCGTCGAGCACCTCGATGCGCACCTCGTCGTCCCGGTAGTCGATCCACACGCGGCACGACGCCGTGCCGGCGTGACGCACCACGTTGGTCACGGCCTCCTGGACGATGCGGTAGGCCGACACGTCGATCTCCGGCGGCAGTGGACGAGGCTCCCCCAGCCGGCGCACGTCGACCCGTACGCCCGCCTGCGTGGTCGTGGCGGCCAGCCGGTCGACGCCGGCGAGGCCGGCACTCGGTTCCAGAGGCGCCGTCTCCAGGGACGCCGTCCCCAGGAGCCCGGGCGACGCCGGACGCCCCTGCTCGGGGCCGCGCAGGCCGCCGAGCATCCGGCGCAGCCCCGACAGCGTCTGGCGGCCGGCCGTCTCGATCTCGCCGAGCGCGTCCCGTGCCCGCTCCGGCTGGGTGTCGATGACCCGCCGCGCGGCGCCCGCCTGCAGGGCGATGACTCCGATGCTGTGGGCGACCATGTCGTGCAGCTCACGAGCGATCCTGAGCCGCTCGTCACTGACCGCCTGGGTCGCCGCGCGGGCGCGCAGCTGCTCGGCGTGCTCCCGCGACTCGCGCACCGAGTTGCCGAGCAGCCAGGCGATGACGGTCGTGAGGGCCACGGCCGCCTCGGACGACACCCCGATCGGCCACCCGCACATCAACCGCACCGCCAGATGGGCGCCCAGCGTGGCGAGGGCCATGACGACCGCGACGACACCGGTCCCGCGCGGCCGTTCCGCGGCGATGAAGAACACCGCGACCTCGGCCGCGAGGAACTGCGGCAGCGGAATCTCCGCCACGCCCAGGGGTAACGTCCCGAAAACGGACGCGGCGAGCACCAGGACCAGAGCCGGCAACGGGCGGCGGCGCAGCAGTGCGCCACAGACCAGCACGAGTGCGGTGGCCACCGCCATGTCGACCAGGCCGTCCCAGCGGAAGAACTGCGCCGCCGGTCGCATGGCGGGGTGCCACTCTCCGGGCAACTGCAGTCGCAGCAGGAACGTCAACGCCATGCCCCCACACCAGGCGAGGACCACCCAGGTCCCGGGCGGCAGCCGCTTCAGGGAGGGACTCGGGGGCGTGACCGGCATGCTCAGAGCGTAGAGGAGTGTCCCATTTGCGAGCATCCGACCAGGGGTTTACATCCACGGTCTGACCGGTGTCGCGGCGAATGTCGCTGACAGTCCGATGTGGCGGGGGCGCAGCTCGCGGCACCGTGAATCGGGTGATCGACACCACGCAGCCGACGGGCGCCCACGCCCGGCCGCCTTCCCCACTCCCCCTCCCCCGCGGCGGCACGGGCGAACGCCGCCACCTCCGCCCTGCCGGGGGGCGCCTGCGCCGGAGGCTGCTCGCCGCGTTCGTCGCCGCCGCGCTCGCCCTCCCGGTGACCGGTGCGGCGCGTCCCGAGGCGGTCGCCGCGCCCGTCCCGCCCCGCCTGCCCCCACTGCGGGCCGTGACCGCCGCGAGCCTGGCCGAGCGGTACGCCGCCACCCGCGGCGCGATCGAGGCGGCGATGCGGACGGCCACGGCCGCCGGTCACCGATGGCGGGCCGCGATGCTGCGGGCGATGGCCGGCCCCGCCCGGAGCTTCCTGTCCTTCGACGGCCGCGACGGCGGCCGGGTCGCCGAGGTGTTCGGCGACCTGGCGGCGGCCGACCGGATCGCGGTGATCGTCCCCGGCTCCGGCACCGGCCTCGACACGTACGGACTCCTGCGGGGCGGCTCCATGCGGCTGCAGCGGGCGCTCGGCGGCCGGGGGGCCGTCGTCGCCTGGCTCGGCTACCGGCCCCCGAGCGTCGTGAGTTTCCAGGCGCTGACTCCCGGCCGCGCGGACGAGGGCGTCCCCGCACTGCGCGCCTTCGTCCGCGACCTGGCCCGGCTCAAGCCCACCGCCCGCATCGGCCTGCTGTGTCACTCGTACGGGAGCGTGCTGTGCGGCCGGGCCGCGCCCGGTCTGGACGTCGCGGACATCATCCTGTACGGCAGCGCCGGCGCGGGCGTGGCCGACGTGGCGGCGATGCGCACCCGGGCGACCGTGTGGGCCGCACGCAGCACCGGGGACTGGGTCGGCGGCCTGCCGCACGCGGCGGTGCGCCTGCCCTTCGCCACGATCGGGCTCGGAGAGGATCCCGTGGACCCCCGGTTCGGCGCCCGGATCTTCACCGCGGGCGACGGCGGTCACAGCGACTATCTGAAAGACGGATCGCCCGCCCTGGCGAACATCGCCCGGATCCTGTCGGGGCATGCTCCCGCCGGGGTGAACCATGCTTCGTGACCTCGTCCGGCGCGTCGAGGAGGCGACACCCGGCCGGCGCGACCGGGCCGTCGACGCGCTGCGCGCCCTCGCCGTCGCCGGTGTGGTGGCCGGCCACTGGCTGGTGACCGCCCCGGTCGCCGACAGCGGCGTCCTGCGCGTCACCAGCCCGTTGAAGTACATGCCGCAGCTCGCGCCCGCCTCCTGGCTGTTCCAGACCATGGCCGTGTTCTTCTTCGTGGGCGGGCGGGTGGCCGTTGAGAGCCACGGCCGCGCGCGGGGCCGGGGCGTGGGTCACGGGCGGTGGGCCGCCGCCCGGATGGCCCGCCTGTTCCGCCCGGTGGCGCCCCTGCTGGGGGTGTGGAGCGCGGCGGCGGTCGCGATGCTCGGGTGGGGAGCCGATCCGGGGACCGTCTACGCGCTGGTCAAGCTGGTGTGGTCGCCGATGTGGTTCCTGCTGGTCTTCGCCGCTCTGACGGCGGTGACCCCGCTCGCCGCCCGGCTGCACCCGGCGTGGCCGCTCGCCGCCGTCGCGCTGGCCGACCTCGTCAGGTTCGGCCTGGACGGGCCGTCCTGGGCCGGCTGGATCAACGTGGGAACCGGCTGGCTGGTGCCGTACTGTCTGGGCGCCCTCTGGGCGCGCGGACGGCTGGACGGCCGCCTGACAGGGTGGGCGCTGCTGCTCGGCGGGGCCGCCGCCACCGCCGCTCTCGTCCTGTGGGCCGGCTATCCGGCGTCCATGGTCGGGGTTCCGGGCGCGCCGGTCTCCAACCAGTCCCCGCCCACGGTGGCGGCCGTCGCCTTCGGGCTCGCCCAGTGCGGGGCGGCCCTGGTGCTGTCGGGGCCGCTGCGGCGGGTGCTGCGCCGTCCCGCCGCCTGGGCGCCGGTGGCGCTGGCCAACCTCTCCGCGATGACGATCTTCCTGTGGCACCAGACCGCGATGATCGCGGTCACGGCGGCGGCCCTGCGCCTCGCGGGCGGCCCGCTGCCCGGGCTGCACACCGTCCCCGGCGATCCCGGCTGGGTGGCCGCCCGGCTGGCGTGGCTGCCGGCGTTCGGGGCGGCCCTGGCCGTGTGCTGGGCCGTCTTCCGCCGCCACGAGACACGCCGCCCACGCGGCGCTGATAGGCCGCTCAGAGGGACTCGGCGGGAGCCGCGCGCAGGCGGCTCCGCTTGAGCCATTCCGGCCAGGAGTCCTGCCAGTAGCTCCAGCCGTTGGTCGCCTCCAGCTTGCGCGGCGTCCCGGTCACGATGATCGGGTCGCCGATCAGGGTGTTGTTCTTGAACCACTTGGCGTTCTCGGGGCTGACGTTCACGCAGCCGTGGCTGACGTTGGAGTTGCCCTGGTCGCCGACCGACCACGGAGCGCCGTGGACGTACTCGCCGGTGTTGGAGATGCGGACGCTGTTGTACACGGTCGTCTCGTAGTAGCCGGACTGCCCCGGCGAGGCGTCCGGAGACGTCATGACCGTGACGTCCTCCCTGGACATCGCCACGTGGATCCCGCTGGTGGTGTGGTGGCGGAGCACGTCGCCCATGCCCGCGCTGATCGGCATGTTCTTGATCTGCTTGCCGTCCCGCTCGATCTTCATGTAGTGGGTCTGGGTGTTGGCGACGCTGATCTGCGAACGGCCGATCTCGAAGTCCCTGACGTAGTCCTGCTTGCCGTACATGCCCTCGCCGCCCCTGATGCCGGCCAGGCGCGCGGTGACGCGGACCTTCGTGTACGTCGGCCAGTACTTCTCCGGGCGGAAGACCACGTTCTTGTCGTCGAGCCAGTGCCAGGCGCCGTCGATGGGCTTGGACGCCCGCACGATCAGGTTGCGCTCGACGGACACGCGGTCGCCGATCGGCTTGTCGAAGGTGATGATGATCGGCATGCCGATGCCGACCTTGAGCCCGGTGTCCTGCTTGTTGGGCAGCAAGGTGGAGATGCCGAAGGTCTTGGCGGCCTGTTTCGTGGCGAAGCGTACGGTCCTGGTGGCCGAGCCGCCGGAGCCCGCGGCCGTCGCCTCGACGCTGTAGGCCGTCCCAGGAGCCATGGGACGCTCACTGCGCCACTGGGTGCGGTCGGGACTGAACACGCCCGCCACGGGCTTCCCCGCGGCCTGTACGGCCACGTGGGTGAGCGTGCCGCCCGCCGCGCCGATCAGGATCGGAAGCTCGGGCGGCAGGTCGGCCGCGCCGTCCAGCGGGCTGATGCTGATCGCTGTCCCTGGGCCTCGATCCTCGTCGCGCCCGCCTGACATGGAACACCCGGCAACCATCACGAGAAGGGCCAGCGCCCCCGCACCAGCACGCACGTCCGTCCCCCTAGCGTCGCTTTCCGGGGGTTATTCCCTGGTGACGTACCGCTCGGGCAGTCCGGGGACCGCATGCCGGCAAAGAACGCGGACGGCCGGTCGGCGAGAACGCCGACCGGCCGTCAGAGGATTCGCGCGATCAGTGCGAGAAGTTGCCCCGGTAGTACTGGAACACGAACCCGATCATGCTCATGACCGTGCAGAACAGGCCGATGAAGAACAGCCACCAGCCGACCGCGAAGCCGAAGAACGTCAGCGCGGCCGACAGGCACACGAACAGCGGCCACCAGCTGTGCGGGCTGTAGAAGCCGATCTCGCCCGCGCCGTCGCTGATCTCGGCTTCCTTGTTGTCCTCCGGCTGGTCGCCGACGCGACGCGCGGTGAACAGCAGGTAGTAGCCGATCATGAGGGCCAGGCCGACGGAGATCGCCATGGCGGTGGTGCCGGTCGGCTCCTTGGACCAGAACCAGTAGACCACGTCCGCGGCGGCGAAGAAGACGCCGCAGAGCAGGAACATCCATCCCTGGATCTTCATCGGGACTCCTCCACCAGCTCCGGCTTGGCGGTGATGTGCGGGTACTTGAGGTCGAACGCCGGGCGCTCGGACCGGATGCGCGGCAGCGACGTGAAGTTGTGCCGCGGCGGCGGGCAGGAGGTCGCCCACTCGAGCGAGCCGCCGAAGCCCCACGGGTCGTCCACGGTGACCTTGGGCGCCTTACGCCACGTCACCCACACGTTGTAGAAGAACGGCAGGGTGGACAGGCCGAGCAGGAGCGCGCCGGCCGAGGAGACCATGTTCAGGTCGGTGAAGCCGTCGCTCGCCGAGTAGTCGGCGTAGCGCCGGGGGAAGCCGATGACGCCCAGCCAGTGCTGCACCAGGAAGGTCAGGTGGAAGCCGAAGAACAGCAGCCAGAAGTGGAGCTTGCCGAGCTTGTCGTTCAGCATCTTGCCGGTGAACTTGGGCCACCAGAAGTAGAACCCGGCGAACATCGCGAACACCACGGTGCCGAAGACCACGTAGTGGAAGTGGGCCACGACGAAGTAGGTGTCGCTGATGTGGAAGTCCAGCGGGGGCGACGCCAGGATGACGCCGGTCAGGCCGCCGAACAGGAAGGTCACCAGGAAGCCGACCGCGAACAGCATCGGCGCCTCGAACGACAGGTGTCCCCGCCACATGGTGCCGATCCAGTTGAAGAACTTCACTCCGGTCGGCACGGCGATGAGGAACGTCATGAACGAGAAGAACGGCAGCAGCACCTGGCCGGTCACGAACATGTGGTGGGCCCACACGGTGACCGACAGGCCGGCGATGGCGATGGTCGCGCCGACCAGGCCGATGTACCCGAAGATCGGCTTACGGCTGAAGACCGGAAGGATCTCGGTGATGATGCCGAAGAACGGCAGCGCGATGATGTAGACCTCGGGGTGACCGAAGAACCAGAACAGGTGCTGCCACAGCATCGCCCCGCCCGTGGGCGAGTCGAAGATGTGCGCGCCCAGCTTGCGGTCGGCCTCAAGGGCGAGCAGCGCGGCCGCCAGGACCGGGAAGGCCAGCAGCACCAGGATGCTGGTGAGCAGGATGTTCCAGGTGAAGATCGGCATCCGGAACATCGTCATGCCGGGGGCCCGCATGGTGAGGATCGTGGTGATGAAGTTCACCGCGCCGAGGATCGTGCCGAGACCGGACAGCGCCAGGCCGAGGACCCACAGGTCGCTGCCGAGGCCCGGCGAGGTCACCGCGTTCGACAGCGGCGCGTACGCGGTCCAGCCGAACGACGCGGACCCGTTCGGGGTGAAGAAGCCGGAGACGGCGATCGTGCTGCCGAACAGGTAGAGCCAGTAGCTCACCATGTTCAGCCGGGGGAACGCCACGTCGGGCGCGCCGATCTGCAGCGGCATCAGCTCGTTGGCGAAGCCCGCGAACAGCGGCGTCGCGAACATGAGCAGCATGATCGTGCCGTGCATGGTGAACAGCTGGTTGAACTGCTCGTTGGACACGACCTGCAGCCCCGGCTGCGCGAGCTCGGCCCGCATCACCAGCGCCATGAGGCCGCCGATGAGGAAGAACACGAACGACGTGATCAGGTAGAGGTGCCCGATCACCTTGTGGTCGGTCGAGGACAGCCACTTGGCGATGACCGTGCCCTTGGTGTACGGCCGCGCGGCGATGCCGGCCGGTTCCTGGATGGCGGTCACTGCGCACTCCCCGCCTGGCTCTTGATGTACTGGTCGAACTCGGCCTGCGGGACGAGCTTCACGGAGAACAGCATCTTGCTGTGGTCGGTGCCGCAGAGCTCGGCGCATCGGCCGACGAAGACACCCGTCTTGTCGAGCGTCGTGATCTGGAAGCGGTTGTGCACGTTGCCCGGGAAGACGTCCTGCTTGAACAGGAAGGCCGGCACCCAGAACGAGTGGATGACGTCGGGCGAGTGCAGGTCGAACTGGACCTGGGTGTTGACCGGCAGCACGAGCTGCGGACCCTGCGGGTTCTCCGCGCTCTGCTTGCTGAGGTCCACGGGCACGCCCGCGACCACGGCCTTCTGGCCCTGGTATTCGGTCGTGAAGCGCCAGCTCCACTGGTAGCCCTCGACGGCCACCTTGACCGGGGCGGCCTTGGTGATCCGCGTGATCTCGGTCTCGTCACGGGCCGTGAAGTAGAAGAAGACCGCGACCATGATGACCGGGACCACCGTGTAGAGGATCTCGATCGGCAGGTTGTAGCGCACCTGCGGAGGCAGCTGATCGGGGCTGTTCTTCTTCTTACGGTGGAAGATGCACGCCCACAGGATCAGTCCCCAGACGACCACGCCGGTGGCGAGAGCCGCGATCCAGCTCCCGTTCCAGAGCGTCTGGACGATGCCGGCCTGCTTGGTGACACCTTCCGGCATGCCCCCACGGGACCACTGATCGATCGCCTGGTTGCTACACGCCGTCCCGGACGCCACCAGCAGCGCCAGGGCGGCGGCTCCGGGCAACCGGCGGCGTGCCCACGGTCGCCGTGTCGTACGGCGGGTCGGACTCACGGATCGCCTACCCCACAGATGAAGCCCAAGAGTTCCTCTCCTGGGCGGTTTTTCCAATTGACCCTTAGGTGAGACCGGCGCCAGTCTTCCGGCCGGTCAGACCTTTACTTGGTTGAGTTCACGCTGGGGGACACATTAGCGCGGACCGGCGCCGCCCCTCTGAGCAGCCCCCGTTAATGTCCTAACTGTGGCCTACCTGGACGCGGCTTCGACCGAACCTCTCCATCCCGCGGCCCGTGACGCCTTGCTGGCGGCGATCGACGCCGGCTGGGCCGATCCCGCCCGCCTGTACGGCACGGCGCGCCGCGCCCAGATGTTACTGGAGCGCGCGAGGGCAGAGGTAGCCGAGCTGATCGGCGCCCGGCCCGACGAGGTGTCGTTCACCTCGTCGGGGACGCAGGCCGTGCACCTCGGCGTGCTCGGCACGCTGGCCGGCCGCCGCCGGGCCGGGACCCGCCTGGTGGCGAGCGCCGTCGAGCACTCCAGTGTCCTGCACGCGGGCGCCCTCCACGAGGGCGGCGGCGGCGAGATGGAGATCGTGGGCGTGAGCCGTACGGGCCGGGTGGACGCGGACGCGTTCGCCGAGGCCGTGGCACGGCCCGGCGCCGCCCTGGCGTGCCTGCAGACGGCGAACCACGAGGTGGGGACCCTCCAGCCGGTCGAGGAGGCGGCGCGGGCCTGCCGTGAGGCGGGTGTGCCGCTGCTGGTCGACGCTGCGCAGTCGGCGGGCCGCCTGCCGGTCCCCGACGGCTGGTCGGTCCTGACCGCGAGCGCGCACAAGTGGGGCGGACCGGCCGGGGTGGGCGTTCTGGCGGTGCGCAAGGGCGTGCGATGGCGCTCGCCGCTGCCCGAGGACGAGCGGGAACGGCGGCGCGTGCCGGGGTTCGAGAACGTGCCCGCGATCGTGGCCGCCGCCGCGGCGCTGCGCGCCCGGGCCGAGGAGGCGGAGGCCGAGGGACGGCGGCTGTCCGCCCTGGTCGACCGGATCCGCGCCGAGGTGCCCCGCCTGGTGCCCGACGTGGAGGTCGTCGGCGACCCGGTCCTGCGGCTGCCGCACCTCGTCACGTTCTCCTGCCTGTACGTCGAGGGCGAGGCGCTGCTCACCGAGCTCGACAAGGCCGGTTTCGCCGTCTCGTCCGGCAGCTCCTGCACGGCGAGTACGCTTCGTCCATCGCATGTTCTGGAGGCAATGGGCGTGCTTACGCATGGAAATGTGCGGGTATCGCTGCCCCGTGGCGTGTCCGAGGACGACATCGATCGCTTCCTCGCGGTGCTCCCGGACATCGTGCGGCGGATCCGGTCGAGCTTGGGGGTGCACTGATGTGGCGCAGACGGACGGGCGGCGCCCGGCGGTCTCCCGAGGCGGTTGGGGCCGAGCCCGCCGAAGTCGCCGAGCCGATCCAGCCGGCGGAGCCGCCCGCGCTGACGATCGACGCGCTGGGCCGCAAGTGCCCGATCCCGATCATCATGCTGGCCGAGCGGATCAACCAGGTGGCGACGGGCGGGGTGGTCGCCGTGCTGGCCGACGACCCCGCCGCGTTCACCGACGTCCCGGCCTGGTGCCGGTTGAAGTCACACGAGCACGTGGGGAGCTACGAGCTGCCTCACGGCGGCTGGTCCATCCACGTGCGCCGCAACTACTGAGCGCCCGTCCTCAGGCGTAGTGGCAGCGGGCGTGCCCGCCCACCTCGTCGGCCGCCTCCGAGCCATACGCCGCGGCGAAGCGCTCCAGGAAGACGCGCTGGCTCAGCTCGTACTCCTGGCAGCCGACCTGCTCGAGCACGTGGGTGGCGGTGAGGTTGCCGATCTGGCCGCAGCGCTCCAGGGACAGGCCCCAGGCGAGCCCGGAGAGGAACCCGGCGCGGAAGGCGTCGCCGACGCCGGTCGGGTCGGCCTTGCCCAGCTCGGGCGCCGGCGGGATGTGCAGCGACGGCTCGCCCTTGCGGTCGATCCTGGCGCCCTTGGGCCCGAGGGTGGTCACCCGTACGCCGACCCGGTCGAGGATCTCCTCGTCCGACCAGCCGGTCTTCTGCGCGATCAGGCCCAGCTCGTAGTCGTTGCTGAACAGGTACGCCGCGCCCTCCACGAGCTGGCGGATCTCCTCGCCCGGCATGCGGGCGAGCTGCTGCGACGGGTCGGCGGCGAACGGGATGCCCCGCTGCCGCGCCTCGTCGGTGTGCCGCAGCATCCCCGCCGGGTCGTTGGGGCTGATCAGGACGAGGTCGAGCCCGCCGAGACGGTCGGCGATCGGGCCCAGCTCGATCTCCCTCGCCTCGGCCATCGCGCCGGTGTAGAACGAGGCGATCTGGTTGTGGTCCTCGTCCGTGGTGCACAGGAAGCGCGCCGTGTGGTGCAGCTCGGAGATGTGCACCGAGTCGCAGTCGACGCCGTGGCGCTCCAGCCACGAGCGGTAGTCGGCGAAGTCGGTGCCGACGGCGCCGACGAGGACCGGGGTGAGCCCCAGGCAGCCCATGCCGAACGCGATGTTGGCCGCGCATCCGCCACGGCGGATCTGCAGTTCGTCGACGAGGAACGACAACGAGACCCGGTCGAGCTGCTCGGCGATGAGCTGGTCGCCGAAGCGGCCGGGGAACGTCATCAGATGGTCGGTGGCGATGGAGCCGGTGACGGCGATGCGCACGGGGTCATTCTCCTCGTTGTCAGCATCAGAGAGACAGGGGCGGGGACGTTGTCCCGCCGAACCTCCTGAGCGTACCGTCTCGGGCACGACGACGCCCCGCACGGAACAACCCGTACGGGGCGCTCGACCCACCCTCCATCGCGGCACGAGCCCGGCGACGCCGGGCACGCGCTCGCCGTCAGTTGAACGAGTCGCCGCAGGCGCACGACCCCGTCGCGTTGGGGTTGTCGATGGTGAAGCCCTGCTTCTCGATGGTGTCCACGAAGTCGACCGTGGCGCCGATGAGGTACGGCGCGCTCATCCGGTCGGTGACGACGTTCACGCCACCGAAGGTGGCGACCACGTCGCCGTCCATCGACCGGTCGTCGAAGAAGAGCTGGTAACGCAGGCCGGAACAGCCACCCGGCTGGACGGCCACCCGGAGCTGCAGCCCTTCCTCGCCCTGCTGCTCGAGCAGGCTCTTGACCTTGGCCGCGGCCGCGTCAGTCAGGATCAGGCCCTGCTGCGTGGTCTCGCTGCTCTCAACCGTCATGTGCTGACTCCCGCGTCTGCGCCAACCGCCCTTCGGGGCGGTCTGATTGGTTCTGACGTCCTACCTAGACGCTACCAACACCCGTGCAGCCCTACACATTCCAGATGCCTCACAGGCAACCGCGCGACGAACCAGGCGAGGTGATGTGTAATGATTAGTCGTCAGTTAGACGATAAGTCCCCGAGGGGGTGTGGTCGTGACGATCACAGAGACTGGCCTTCCGCTTTTCATCCTGGGCCGGGACACCGACCCGCACAGCGAACGCGGCGTCGACTGCCCGGGCGAGCTGCCTCCCGCGTCCGATCCGACCCTCGTGGAACGCGCCCGCGTGGCCAAGGAGCGGCTCGGCGACCGGTTGTTCGTGCTCGGTCACCACTACCAGCGCGACGAGGTCATCCAGTTCGCCGACGTGACCGGCGACTCGTTCAAGCTCGCCCGCGAGGCCGCCGCCCGGCCCGAAGCGGAGTACATCGTGTTCTGCGGTGTCCACTTCATGGCGGAGTCGGCCGACATCCTGACCGGTGACACGCAGAAGGTGGTGCTTCCCGACCTGGCCGCCGGTTGCTCGATGGCCGACATGGCGACCTTCAACCAGGTCGAGGACTGCTGGGACGCCCTGGAGGACGCCGGCATCGCCGACCGGGTCGTGCCGATCACCTACATGAACTCCAGCGCGGACATCAAGGCGTTCTGCGGGCGGCACGGCGGCGCCGTGTGCACCTCCTCGAACGCCAAGCGCGCCCTCGACTGGGCGTTCGAGCAGGGCGAGAAGGTGCTGTTCCTGCCCGACCAGCACCTGGGCCGGAACACGGCCGTGCTGGAGATGGGGCTGTCGCTGGACGACTGCGTGGTCTACAACCCGCACCGCCCGAACGGCGGCCTCACCCGGGAGCAGCTGGAGAACGCGAAGATGATCCTGTGGAAGGGCCACTGCTCGGTCCACGGGCGCTTCTCCGCTGCCTGCGTGGACGAGGTGCGCGCCCGCATCCCCGGGGTGAACGTGCTCGTGCATCCCGAGTGCCGCCACGAGGTCGTGACCAAGGCGGACTTCGTCGGCTCGACCGAGTACATCATCCGCATGCTGGAGGAGGCCCCGGCCGGGTCCTCCTGGGCCGTCGGAACGGAGCTGAACCTGGTGCGCCGGCTGGCGAACCGGTTCCCCGACAAGACCATCACGTTCCTCGACCGGACCGTGTGCTACTGCTCCACCATGAACCGCATCGATCTTCCGCACCTGGTCTGGGCGCTGGAGTCGCTGGCCGACGGCGAGGTCGTCAACCAGATCACGGTCGACGCGGACACCACCCACTGGGCCAAGGTCGCCCTCGACCGCATGCTGGCCCTGCCGTAACCGAGGCCGCCGTGATCGGGGCACTGTGACGCGGGGCGCCCCCGGGACCTCCCGGGGGCGCCCCGCGTTCTTCCGACCTCGACCGCGGCTTCCGGCCTCACATCCGGGCGCGCTCGCGCCACCAGTCCAGTAGAGCCGTGTCGCCCTCGACCGCCCCGGGCTCGCGCCGTCCCCACAGCGTCAGCATCAGGTCGCCGGTCGTCTCCGCGCGCACGGTGACATCCGCAGTGACGTCCGCGGCCACGTCACCCGGGGCGCCGGACCGCTCGTACGCGAACCCCTCGGGCGTGAGCCGCACCAGCCAGATCCCGCCCGTCTCCGTCCGCCAGGAGATCGTCTCCCCGTCGCCCCTCAGCTCGGCGATCAGGGGCTGCCACCGGGTGTACGGGAGTATGTCGAAGAACTCCGCCACCCCGTCGGCCGCGACGTCCTCGTCCATCTCCGGGGCGATCCCGAGGGCGATCTCGGCGTCGGCGCGGTGGACGACGGTCTCGTGCAGCTGGCGGCGGGACCAGAACCGGGCGCTGCGGTTCCCCGTCCAGTTCCACACCTCGGTATCCGGGTCGCGGCCCTTCAACGCCTCGGCGAGCTGCCCGGCTCCGGCCTCCAGCCACTCCGCGTGGCCGGCGAAGTCCTCGGGGATGCCGTGGTCCATCGCGGCGCGGTCGTATCGGCGGACGGCGGCGTCGCGCACCATCGCGGCGGCCCACCGGTGGATGGCTCCCGTGTGCTCGACCAGCTCCCTGAGGTCCCACCCCGGGCAGGTCGGCACAGGTGTGGTCCCGTCCCGTCCCTGTACGGCCTCGGCCATCCGGCCGATCTCCGCGGCCGCGGCCTCGGTGTGCCGGAGGTGGGTCCACTCGGTCATGGGAGCTCCCGAAGGTCAGAGGCCGGGGGCGCCCCAGACGGGAAACCAGCTCGCGAGTTCGGGCTCGATCGTGAGCTCGTGGTCCAGGACGCCGCGCACCTGCAGTTCCAGCGCGTTGTCGCGGCGCGGTTCGCCCACCGGGGCGAAGGGGTAGAACGTGCCGCGCTTGTAGAGATACACGATCGCCAGCTTCCGTCGCGACGGGTCGGCGAAGGTGACGAGCGAGCACAGCAGCGACGGGCCGAACCCCGCCGACTCCAGGGACGAGTTGGCCGCGTGCAGGTCGGTGACGAGCCCGGCCACGTCGGAATTGCGCACCTGCAGCCAGGTGTAGCCGTAGGAGTCCCGGGAGACTTCGACCCTGCCCATCAGGGCCTCGATGTCCTGTTCGAGCCGGGCGAAGGCGCCGCCCTCGGCGGCGCGGAAGCACACCGACCCGGTTCCCGCCGGGGCGAAGCCGGTGGCGGCCTGCAGCGTGACGGCGGCCGACGGCAGGGCGAACAGCGCGTCCAGGTCGGGCCTGGCGGGCTTGGAGCGGCCGAGCAGTGAGTCGAACCAGCCCATCAGCGCCCCCTCATCCGCGGCCCAGCGCGGCGGAGATCCTGGCCAGCTGGTCCAGCCGGCGCTCCAGCGAGGGGTGGGTCGACAGCAGCGAGGCGACGCTCTGGCCCGACAGGGCGGGCGCGAAGAAGAAGGCGTTGAACGGCTGCGCCTCGCGCAGGTCCCTGGTCGGGATCCTGCCGATGTCACCGCTGATCTTGACGAGGGCGCTGGCCAGGGCGCTCGGCTGCTGCGTCAGCAGCGCGCCCGCACGGTCGGCGGCCAGTTCGCGGTAGCGCGACAGCGCCCGCGTCAGCAGGAAGCTGACGGCGTAGACCAGGCCGGAGACCGCGAAGATGATCAGGCCGACCGGGGGGCCGTTGTCGTTCCTCCGGCCGCCCAGACCGGTGTAGAGCGCGAAGCGCGTCATCAGACCGGCCACGACGCCCAGGAACGAGGCGATCGTCATCACCGCCACGTCCCGGTGGGCCACGTGGGACATCTCATGGGCCAGCACGCCTTCGAGCTCCCGCGCGTCGAGCCTGCGCAGAATGCCGGTGGTCACGCAGACCACCGAGTTCTTCTGGTTGCGTCCGGTGGCGAACGCGTTCGGGATGTCCGAGTCGGCGATCGCCACCCGCGGCTTCGGCATCCCCGCCATCGCGCTCAGCCGGTCGATGATCCCGTGCAGCTCGGGAGCCTCCTGCGGGGAGACCTCCCGCCCGTGCATCGCGAACAGCGCGATCTTGTCGGACAGGAAGTACTGCACCAGCAGGAGACCCCCGGCGATCACGAGCACGGTGACCGCACGTACGCCCACCACGACCAGGACCGCCACGAACGCGACATAGAGCAGCCCGAGCAGGAACATCGTCACGGTCATCCGGACGGTGAGGCCGCGATCAGGGGCGAAGCGCGTGGAGGCCATCAGCCAGGGATGAGCCCGGTGTCCCCGAGCATCTCCCGCACTTCCTCGATCGAGGCGTCGGCCGGCGGCAGGATCAGCTCGGACGGCTCCAGCGAGTCGTCCGGCAGGGCCTTGCCGACGTGACGCACCTTGTCGAGGAGCGCGTGCAGCTTGGTGCGGAACTCGGTCTCGTCGTCCGACTCGATCGCGGCCTCCAGCTCGCTGTCGAGCTCGTTGAGGACGTCGATGTCGGCGGCGCCGATCTCGACTTGGCCCTCACCCATGATTCTGACGATCACAGTCCCTCCCCCGGCTGGCGCAGCTGCTGCGTGTGCTGCTGGTTGGACGGGGCGGCCTGGCCCTGCTGGCCCTGCTCGATCGCGCTCCTGGGCGCCGGGCCCTGGCCGAGCTCGGCCTTCATCTTGGCGAGCTCCAGCTCGACGTCCGAGCCGCCGCCCATGCGGTCGAGCTCCGCCTGGATGTCGTCGCGCTGCCCGGTGAAGTCGTCGAGTGCGCCGCTGGCGAGCAGCTCGTCGATCGCGCCGGCGCGCGCCTGCATCTGCGCGGTCTTGTCCTCGGCCCGCTGGATGGCCAGGCCGACGTCGCCCATCTCCTCGGAGATGCCGGAGAACGCCTCGTTGATCCGCGTCTGGGCCTCGGCCGCCGTGTAGGTGGCCTTGATGGTCTCCTTCTTCGTGCGGAAGGAGTCGACCTTGGCCTGGAGCCGCTGGCTGGCGAGGGTGAGCTTCTCCTCCTCGCCCTGGAGGTTGCTGTACTGGATGCGCAGGTCGGCGATCTGGGCGTTGAGACCGTTGCGGCGGGTCAGCGCCTCGCGGGCCAGATCCTCGCGCCCGGCCGACAGGGCCTGCCTGCTCTGGTTCTCCAGCTTCGTGGCCTGCCCTTCGAGCTGGTTGATCTGCAGCTCCACCCGCTTGCGGCTGGTGGCCACGTCGGCCACGCCCCGGCGGACCTTCTGCAGCAGCTCAAGCTGGCGCTGATAGGAATAGTCCAGCGTCTCCCGCGGATCCTCCATCTTGTCCAGGGCCTTGTTGGCCTTGGACTTGAAGATCATGGAAAGTCTCTTCATCACGCTCATGCGCGTCGGCCGTCCCCTTCTCCAAGGTTGTGCGTGGGTGACCCCAGCCGTCTCAAACCCCTTGTCAGGCGGCGTAACCGCCTGGGTTCACCCTACGCATAACGCGCGAGGGCGTCACTAAGTTGCACTCCCGGTAGGCTGGGCGACGTGTTCCGACGTCGCACTCAGACCTCAGCGGAGGACTCCCCCGTCCCTGTAGAGGATCCTAAGCCCCACGGCACCCCGGGTAAGGGCCGTCCCACCCCCAAGCGGAGCGAGGCGCAGGGCCGCCGCCGCTCCCCGGTGACCGCTCCTGCCAACCGCAAGGAGGCCTACCGTCTGGCGCGCGAGCGCGACAAGGCGCTGCGCGGCAAGCAGCGCGACGCCATGCTGCGCGGCGACGAGCGGGCGCTTCCGGCACGCGACCGCGGCCCGGTGCGCAAGTTCGCGCGCGACTGGGTGGACTCGCGGCGGCTGCCGGGGCAGTACTTCCTGCCCGTCGTGTTCGTCATCATGCTGCTGTCGATGGTGCCGTTCCCGATCCCGGTCCGCTCGGCCGTCATGCTGCTTTACACGCTGTCCCTGCCGGTCGTGATGGTGCTCGTGCTGGCGAGCTCGTTCTACGTGGCCGGGAGGGTGAAGAAGGAGGCGGCGGCGAAGTTCCCGGGCGAGGACCTCAAGGGCGTGGGCTTCTACGCGGCGATGCGCTCGTCGCAGATGCGCCGCCTGCGCTTCCCCAAGCCGACCGTCCTGCCCGGCGGTCTGCCGGTCGCCCTCAAGAACACGGCCGGCGCGAAGAAGTGACCCGCACGGCCGCCTGACCCGGGCAGCCTGACCCCGGATGTCCGGGCTGCCCGGCCCGGGTTGCCCGGGCGTGGCTCCCCAGGCCGTCCGGCCTGGGCCGCCTCACTTCCACTCGAGAACGCCCTCGCGCACCACGGGGACCGACCCGCCCACGGGCCCGCCCTCGGCGAGGGCGTCCGCCGTGGCCGTGAGCAGCGCGTAATACGACGTCCACTCGTCCTCGAAGTACGGCGTCTCCCAGTCCGCCGAGCCCACCCCGCCCGTGGCGGAGTCCGTCACGAGGTAGTCGGCGACGTCGGAGCTGTAGGCGAAGGGGATGCCTCCGCCCATCCGGCATACCTCGGGCCAGGAGGCGACCAGCTCGCGCGCGCCCATGACCCAGTAATACGGCGAGAACCGGAACGCCGCCGATCCCCGGGCTCCGTTGTGGCGCAGCAGCGAGGCCCGCAACGAGTCGGGGATGCGCGTCCCCAGCCGCGCCTCGGCCGTCGCCACCAGTCGTCGGCTGGCGGGGCCGTTCAGCGAGGCGTACGTCCTGGGCGCGTGCGCCTTCAGCCATCTCTCTATCCGCCGCCACTGCCGGTTCACCGCGGCCGTCACGCGCCGGGATACCGGCCGTGCCACTGGAGTCGTGGACCTCTTCCGGACCGCGCATTCGGGAGCGGGGGACGGCACCGGCGCCACCGGCGCGGCCTCCGCGCCCGCGGGACCCTCGGACGGCACGAGATTCCGCACCACGCCGCACGCGGCCGCGAGGCAGGACTCGTCCGGCCGACCGGCGGACACGCGGTTGCCCGCCGCCGGGCAACCGTCCGCGAGGCAGGGCCCGGCAGGGTCTCCCGCGTACGCCGTCCAGCCGAACGACGCCCCGGGCTCCGGGCGGAACACGGCGTTCTCCAGCAACTGCGACGCGAGCACGAGCAGGCCGAGCCCGACGAGCGCGGCCGTCCAGCGGCGCGCCTTCCGCCCGCGCGGCCGCTCCATCCGGGGAAGCCCGCCGAGGAGGCGCGCGATCGGCGCGCCGGCCTCCGGCCGGTCGTACCTCTCGAGGTCCTCCCTCGTGGGCCAGCCGAGCACGGGCTCGGGGCCGCGCCCGGCCGGCTCCCCCACCTCTTTCAGCGGGGCGGGCTGCCGCGAATCCGGCGGAGCGGAGTGCGGAGCGGCCGGGACCTGCACGGCGGCGCGGCGCCGGCGGGCGGCGGCGACCAGCCCTACGGCGACACCGGCCACCAGCGCGACGGCCAGAGCCAGCCGTACGGGGCGAGAAACGATCAACCGGCGCACGCCGGGCACATTACCGCGAACCATCCGGGGGAGTGACGCGATGTCATGTCCTAAGGTCGGACCCATGGAATACCGTCATCTTGGCCGCAGTGGCCTCATGGTCAGCGAGATCAGCTACGGCAACTGGATCACCCATGGGTCCCAGGTGGAGGAGGACGCCGCCGTCGAGTGCGTCCGCGCGGCCCTCGACGAAGGCGTCACGACCTTCGACACCGCCGACGTCTACGCCGGGACCAGGGCCGAGGAGGTCCTCGGCCGGGCGCTGAAGGGCATCCGGCGCGAGTCGCTGGAGATCTTCACCAAGGTCTACTGGCCCACGGGCGAAGGCAAGAACGACCGGGGACTGTCCCGCAAGCACATCATGGAGTCGATCAACGGGTCGCTCCGCCGGCTGCAGACCGACTACGTCGACCTCTACCAGGCGCACCGCTTCGACGCCGAGACGCCGCTGGAGGAGACCCTGCGGGCCTTCGACGACCTCGTACGGCAGGGCAAGGTGCTGTACGTCGGAGTCAGCGAGTGGTCGGCCGACCAGATCGCCCGGGCCCTGAAGATCGCCGACGAGATGGGCTTCGACCGGCTGGTGTCGAACCAGCCGCAGTACTCGATGCTCTGGCGGGTCATCGAGGCCGAGGTCGTGCCGTTGTGCGAGAAGGAGGGCCTGGGCCAGATCGTCTGGTCGCCGATCGCCCAGGGCGTGCTGACCGGCAAGTACCTGCCCGGCCAGCCGCCGCCGGCCGGGTCCCGCGCCACCGACCCGTCCGGTTCGGGCTTCATCGGCCGGCTGATGGACGACGAGCTGCTGCGCCGGGTGCAGGACCTCAAGCCGATCGCGGCCGACCTCGGGCTCTCGATGGCCCAGCTCGCCGTGGCGTGGGTGCTGCAGAACCCCAACGTGTCGTCGGCCATCATCGGGGCCACCAAGCCCGAGCAGGTGCGCGACAACGTCAAGGCCGCGGGTGTGAAGCTCGACGCCGAGGTGCTGAAGAAGATCGACGACGTGCTCGGCCCGGTCGTCGAGCGTGACCCGGCCAAGACCGTCAGCCCGCCCACGCGTCCCTGACGCCGTCTCCGGTCCTGCCGGACGGGCGCGGTCGCGGGGGTCGCGACCGCGCCCGTCGCGGTCCCGGCCCCCGCGCGGTTCAGTCGGCGCGCAGGGACATCCCCGAGTATTCGACCCGCTCGTCCTCCATCAGCGACACCTGCTCGACACCGGCCTCGAGCAGCTCGCGCCAGCTCTCCCCCAGCCACGACTCCGCGTCCGACTGGCTGGAGAAGATCTCCCGGGGCAGCGGCCGGTCCGTGACCTCGCCGCCGTTCGCGTCCTCGTAACGCCACCGCCAAATCATGCGCACCCGCTCCTTCGGTTCCTCGCCGCCCCCGCGCCGGGACTTCACGCCGGGGCCGGTGCGGCACAAAGACCGTGCAGCCGGACCCTATCCTCTCTTCCCGGCGTCCAACCTCCCCCGCCGACGCGGGGCCGACCGGCGACACGGACGCGGAAAGGCAGCGGCATGGAGATCCGCCTGGAGGGAACCGGCGGCCCGGAGGGCTGGCCCGTCCCCGGCTGTCCCTGCGCGTCCTGCGGCCGGCTCGCCCCCGGCCACCGGCGTCCGTCGTCCATCGTGCTCGACGGCCGCGTACGGGTGACCGACGCCCGCCTGCCCGATGGGTACACGGTCCGCGACACGGCCGACGGGCGCGAGGTCACCGGGCCCGGCGGCGGCCGGCTGCTGTACGCCGCGGGACCCGCCACCGGGTCACCCGGGCGGGACGCCGACGGGCCGTTCGACGCGGTGCTCATGGACCTGCCCGACCGTCCCGAGCGGCTGGGGGACCTGCGCCGCCGCGGACGGGTCACGCCCGCGACACGGATCATCGCGGTGCATCTCGACCACCGCGTTCCCGCGGAGAGCGAGCTGGGCCGCCGGCTCGGTTTCTGGGGCGCGGCGGCCGTCCCCGACGGAACCGTCGTGGACACGGCGACCACAGGGACGACCACGGAGGCGACCCCGCGGGTGCGGCCCCGCCGGACGCTGCTGCTGGGCGGGTCGCGGTCGGGCAAGTCCGAGGAGGCCGAGCTCCGCCTGGCCGCCGAACCCGAGGTGACCTACGTCGCCACCGGTCCCTCGGGCGGTGACGACCCGGCCTGGCTCGCCCGCGTGCGCGCCCATCGCGAACGGCGCCCGGCGCACTGGCGGACCGTGGAGACGACCGACCTCGTGTCCGTCCTTTCCGGCGGTCCGGGGACGTTGCTCGTCGACGGGCTCGGCACCTGGCTCGCCGCCGTGTTCGACGAGTGCGCCGCCTGGCCCGACGGCACGTCCTCGGCCGGTCACCGCGCCGCCCTCGATCGGGTGGCGGAGCGGTGCGACGCGCTCGCGGCCGCCTGGCGCGGCACCCGCGCCCACGTGGTGGCGGTGAGCGACGAGGTGGGCCTCGGGGTGATCCCGGCCACCCCCGCCGGACGGCTGTTCCGCGACGCGCTCGGCCGCCTCAACCAGGCCCTCGCCCGCGAGTCCGAGGACGTCGCCCTGGTGGTCTCCGGCCGGGTAGTCCCGCTGCCCCTTTGACAACTACGATCTCCCCTCGTGCCCGATGAACCCTCCCCCGCACCCGGCCCCGTACGCGGCCCCGGCGCGGCCTGGCGGCTCGCGGTCGGGACCCTCACCGTCTTCCCCGTGCGGCCGGTGGAGGTCGACCGCGCCGTGGCGGGACGCGCGATGTCGCTGGCGCCGTTCGTCGGCCTGCTGCTCGGCGTGATCGCCGCCGTGGTGCTCGTGGTCGCCGGCGCGCTGTCGGGCTCGCAGCTGCTCGGCGCCGTCCTCGCCGTGGGCACACTGGCGTGGCTGACGCGGGCGCTGCATCTGGACGGCCTCGCGGACCTGGCCGACGGGCTCGGCAGCGGCAAGCCGGCCGACGGCGCGCTCGACGTGATGAAGCGCTCCGACATCGGCCCGTTCGGGGTGGTCACCCTCGTGATCACCCTGCTCGTGCAGGTGGCCGTGCTGGCGCGGGACGGCGAGGTCGCCTGGGTCGTGCTGGTGGCGGCCGCGGCGACCGGCAGGCTGGCCGTCACGTGGGCCTGCCGCGAGGGCGTGCCCGCCGCCCAACCCACCGGCCTCGGCGCGCTCGTCGCCGGAACCGTGGGGCGCGGCGCCGCGATCGGGGCCACCGCCGCGACGGCGGCCGTCGTGGTGGTGCTCGCCCTCGTGGCGGCCGCTGGCCCGTCGCTGCTGAACTACTGCTGGCCGTTCGATTGGCCGTTCGATTCGGCGACCGCCTTCGGCTACACCAGCTATTCCGCCCCGGACCTGTCCCCGGGAATCATCTACGAGGGCATCCCCGGCGCGGGCCTGCGGCCCGCGTGGCTGCTGCACCGCTTGTCGGACGATCCGTACGTCATCACGACGGCCGGGCTGCTGCTGGCGATGGCCGCCGGGCTGGGGGCGGCCGCGCTGCTGCGCCGCCGGGCCGTACGGCGGCTGGGCGGCATCACCGGCGACGTGCTCGGCGCTCTGGTGGAGACGGCCACGACCGTCACGCTGCTGGTCGCCGCCCTGCTGCTGTGAGGGGCGCGGACGCGCCGGTCAGCGCCGCACGGCGACGGGGCGCAGCCGGTAGGCGATGACGACGACGACCGCGAGCAGCACCCAGCCGACGATCCCGGTGATCCCGGCGAGCGCCGGGTTCGGCGGCGCGTCCGCGTCGCCGAGGAGCAGCGCCTGGCCCGCCAGGGCGTTCAGCGAGCCGTGTGCGATGACCGCGGGCCACACGCTGCGCGAGCGCAGCCGCATCCAGCCGAGCAGCGCGCCGAAGATGACGCAGAAGCCGATGAACAGCACCGCCGCCCAGGCGCCGAGCGCAGGGTAGTTGTAGCCCTTCAGCGTGAGGGGGGCGTGCCAGAGACCCCAGATCACGCCGGACAGCACGATCGCCGGCCACACCCGGGCGGGCCGCCGCTCCCCCGTGCCGGGCGCTCCCGCCGGCACGGGCGAGCCGCCCGGCACCTGCGAGGCCGTGGGCACGGGTGCGACCGCCGGGTCGCCGAGCAGACGCGGCAGCAGCCAGCCCCGCCAGCCCCACTCCTCACCGAACGCGGGGATCGCGTTGATGAACGGGGCGATCAGCACGGCCTGCGCGACCTGCACGACGTACAGGACCCCCGGGTCCAGCGGCACCTTGTCGAGGGCCGCGCCCAGCTGCGCGCGGTAGAGGCTCAGCCCGGCGAAGTCGAGGCTCACCACGCCGACGGCGGCGCTGACCAGGAGGGCGACGGCAACGAGGAGCGGCACGCCGAGCAGCGCCGTCACCAGGAGCGGGGCCGTGGTGCCCCGGTCCGGTCCGAGCGTGAGCCCGGTCGCCCGCGCCCATTCCTTCAGCGGCGTGCCGCGCCGCCGGGTGAGCCACACGGCCAGCACGCCCAGGGACGGCGTGAACATGATCGGGATGCCGAGGAGCTGGAAGGCGGCCGGGCTGACGGGCCCGGTCCACAGGGGCAGCGCGATCAGCCACGAGGCCCCGAACGCGACGAGGAGGAAGAGCCAGACATCGGTGTGGCGCCGGATCACGGTCATCACCTTTCACCTGAGGCCGGGCCGGGGGCGGCCGGATGGCGGGCGAGGAGGGCGTTGAGCAGGGCGGCGCCGCTGTCGGCGTCGTCCACGCTGATGGCGAGCTGCCCGCCGGAGGTGTACCGCACGACCAGGCACGCGCCGCCGCGGATCATGATCGTGGCCCGTCCCGGGAGGCCGCGGTAGCCCCAGCCGCCCACCTGGGACGGATACCGCTCCTCCACCCAGGCGCGTTCGATCCGGCCGAGCGGCACCCGCCGCGCGGGCCACCTGAGCGGGCCGTACGCCACCCGCATGCCCTCGGAGCTCACCCTGACCGAGACGGTCGAGAGCGCGAACCCGGCGAGGGCGACGACGGCGAGCACGGCGGCCGTGTGCCAGTCGCGGCCGGACAGGCCCATGAGCCTGAGCACGGCGAACGCGACGGACGCGGCCAGCACGGCGCCGGAGAGGACGAGCAGCAGCGGGGCCGACGCCGACGACACCCACACCACCCGCCGTCCCGGGGCGAGGTCGGGGACGGCCGCGCCCGGCTCGGGCGCCCGCGGCGGCTCGTCCGGCCCACGACGTCCCGCCCACGCCGCGAGCAGGGCGCACGCGGAGGCCGCGACGACGACGAGCATCGCCTGCCAGGTGACCGGAGCCGCGTCCTGCCAGCGGGACCTGTCGAGGTTGGCGGCGATCGACACGGCCTGCGCCCCGACCACGAAGATCCCACCCCAGGCGAGACCGGCGACGATCCCGTACCGGCCCGCACGCCGGACGACGAGGCGCCGCCGCCCGAAAGCGAGACAGGACACCGCGAGCACCGCCCAGAGCGCCAGGGGGACGACCGCGAGGAAGACGGCCGGGGCGGAGCCGTCGGGCGCGCCGGACGGACCCCAGTGGGTGGCCACCGGGTCCGGCAGGCGATCGGAGAACGCCTTCGGCACCGCCACGAGCACGGCGGCGACCAGGACGGCCCAGGCCGCGGCGGCCAGCAGGAATCGGGTGCGGAAGCCGGTCGCGGAGGTGTCCCGCGTGTCGGTCATGCCATTTCCTTCCCGACGTCCCTGACCAGGGCCACGACGTCGTCCGGGGTGAGGCCGTACTTGACGGCCTCGTCGAGCAGGTCGCGCGCACGGGTCCGCAGCGCCGCGCGGCCGTCCGGCCGCCGCAGCACGGACACGCCGCGCCCGCGGCGGAACTCCAGCAGTCCCTCGTCGCGCAGGTCGCGCAGCGAGCGCAGCACCGTGTTCGCGTTGACGCCCAGCGCGTGGGCGAGGTCGCGGGCCGGCGGCAGCCGATCGCCGGGGGCGATGTCTCCGGCTCCGATCGCGCGCCTGATGGCGGCGGCCACCTGTTCGTGCAGGGGCCGCGGATCGTTGAGATCCAGCGTGAGCAACATAGTGCTAGTGACATTAGCACCATAGGCCGGAAAGGTCTATATGGTGCTACCTTCATTGGCACCATCGGGATTGCCGATAGGTGGGATGAACCCTCGTTTATGCGTAGCCGCATCAGCCCAGCTAGCATCGGCTCACGTGACCACAGTGCGCATAAACGCATCTGACGCGGTCTCCATCGAGACCAGTGCTCTCATAATCGGCGTCCACACGACCCCGGAGGGTCCACGCCCGGCTCCCGGAGGCGAAGGCCTCGACCAGGCCCTGGACGGACGACTCGCCGGGATCCTCACCACCGTAGGGTTCACCGGCAAGGCCGAAGAGGTCGTCAAGATCCCCACCCTCGGGGCGCTGCCCGCGCCCGTCGCCGTCGCCGTCGGCCTCGGCGACGCGCCGCAGGACGGCGCCGGGGACGGCTACGACCTGGAAACCCTGCGCCGCGCGGCCGGAGCGGCGGTCCGCTCCCTCGCCGGCACGGCGTCCGCCACGCTCGCCCTGCCCGCCCGTACGGCCGCCGAGACGGAAGCCGTGGCGCTGGGCGGTCTGCTGGGCGCCTACGACTTCACGCGCTACCGCACCGGCGGTGACCGCAAGCCGCCCGTCGGCGAGCTCACCGTCCTGTCCGGCGCGGCCGGGGCCGAGGAGGCCGTCGCGCACGCGGCGACGCTCGCCGACTCCGTCACCCTCGTCCGCGACCTGGTGAACACGCCGCCGTCCGACCTGTGGCCCGCGCGCTTCGCCGAGATCGCCCAGGAGACCGGCGGCGAGGCCGGCCTGTCGGTCGAGGTGCTGGACGAGGTCAGGCTCAAGGAGGACGGCTACGGCGGCATCATCGGCGTCGGCCAGGGCTCGATCAACCCGCCTCGCCTGGTACGCGTCGCCTACAGCCACCCCGAGGCCACTCGGAAGGTCGCGTTCGTCGGCAAGGGCATCACCTTCGACTCCGGCGGCCTGTCGCTCAAGCCCTCCGCCTCCATGGACTGGATGAAGTCCGACATGGGCGGAGCGGGAGCGGTGTTCGGCGCGCTCCTCGCGATCGCCCGGCTGGGCCTGCGCGTCAACGCCGTCGGCTACCTCTGCCTCGCGGAGAACATGCCCTCGGGCAGCGCCCAGCGCCCCTCCGACGTCCTGCACACCTACAGCGGCAAGACCGTCGAGGTGCTCGACACCGACGCCGAGGGCCGCCTGGTCCTGATCGACGGCATCGCCCGCGCCTCCGAGGACGAGCCCGACGTGATCATCGACGTCGCCACCCTGACCGGCGCCCAGATCGTGGCGCTAGGGTGGCGCACGGCCGGCGTGATGGCCAACGACGACGACCTGCGCGAGGAGATCGTCCGCATCGCCGGCGAGCAGGGCGAGGGCGCCTGGGGCATGCCGCTGCCCGCCGAGCTGCGCAAGGGGCTCGACTCCGCGGTCGCCGACATCGCCAACCTCCAGCCCGAGCGGTGGGGCAGCATGCTCGCCGCGGGCATCTTCCTGCGGGAGTTCGTCCCCGCGGGCGTCCGCTGGGCGCACGTGGACATGGCCGGGCCCGCGTTCAACAAGGGCGAGCCGCACGGCTACACGCCCAAGGGCGGCACCGGCGCACTGACCCGCACGCTCGTCGCCGTCGCCGAGCGTTACGCGGGGAACGGCACGTCCGCGCAGGCTGTTTAAGAGAAGGAGCCTTCGCGGGCTGTTCGAGAACGGAAGACGGCCCCGTCGCGGCGTGCCCGCACGGGCCCCGGGCCGGGGCCACGATCTTCCGGGACAAGTGAAAAGATGCTGCCGGGTCCACCCGGCGGTGCGAATACGACCAAGGAGCATTCCAGTGGCTGATGGCAGCGGCCCCTACGACATCGTCGTCCTAGGTGGCGGTAGCGGTGGATACGCCTGTGCCCTGCGGGCGGCCGAGTTCGGCATGAGCGTCGTCCTCATCGAGAAGGACAAGGTCGGGGGCACCTGCCTGCACCGCGGCTGCATCCCCACCAAGGCGCTGCTGCACGCGGCCGAGCTCGCCGACCAGGCTCGCGAGGGCGAGTCGTTCGGCGTCCGCACCCGGCTGGAGGGCATCGACGTCCCCGGCGTCCACGCGTACAAGGACAAGGTGATCGCGGGCCTCTACAAGGGCCTCACCGGGCTCGTCAAGAGCAAGAAGATCACGATCGTGGAGGGCGAGGGCCGCCTCGCCGGCCCGAACCGCGTCATCGTCGGCGACCAGGTCTTCGAGGGCCGCCACGTGGTGCTGGCGACCGGTTCCGAGCCGAAGTCGCTGCCCGGCCTCGACATCGACGGCGAGAGGGTCATCAGCAGCGACCACGCGCTGGTCCTCGATCGGATCCCGTCCTCGGTCGTCATCCTGGGCGGCGGCGTCATCGGCGTCGAGTTCGCCAGCGTGTGGCGCTCGTTCGGCGCCGAGGTCACGATCGTCGAGGCGCTGCCGCACCTGCTGCCGCTGGAGGACGAGTCCAGCTCCAAGCTGCTGGAGCGCGCCTTCCGCCGCCGCGGCATCAAGTACGAGCTGGGCGCCCGGTTCGAGAGCGTCAAGACCACCGACACCGGCGTGGTCGTCACCCTGCAGAACGGCAAGACCCTCGACGCGGAGTTCTTGTTCCTCTGCGTCGGGCGCGGACCGGTCTCCGCCGGCCTCGGCTACGAGGAGAACGGCGTCGCGATGGAGCGCGGCTACGTGCTGGTCAACGAGTTCTGCCAGACCAGCGTGCCGGGCGTGTACGCCGTGGGCGACCTGATCCCCACGCTGCAGCTGGCCCACGTCGGATTCGCCGAGGGCATCCTGGTCGCCGAGCACATCGCCGGCATGAACCCGGTCCCGATCGACTACGACGGCGTGCCGCGCATCACCTACTCCGAGCCCGAGGTGGCCTCGGTGGGCATCAGCACGGCCGTCGCCCGGGAGCGCGGTCACGATGTCGTCGAGCTCAGCTACAACCTCGCCGGCAACGGCAGGAGCAAGATCCTCCAGACTCAGGGCGAGGTCAAGGTCGTCGCCGAGCGCGACGGCCGGGTCTTGGGTGTGCACATGGTGGGCAGCCGGGTGGGCGAGCTCATCGCGGAGGCTCAGCTGATCTTCAACTGGGAGGCCACGCCCACCGACGTCGCCCAGCTCATCCACCCGCACCCGACCCAGTCCGAGGCTCTCGGCGAGGCCATGCTGGCCCTGGCCGGCAAGCCGCTGCACGTCCACAACTGAAGCCCTCCTAGCGAACGCGAGAGAAGACACACCATGCCGGTCTCTGTAACCATGCCCCAGCTCGGCGAGAGCGTTACCGAGGGCACCGTCACCCGTTGGCTGAAGAAGGAAGGCGACCGCGTCGAGGCCGACGAGCCGCTCCTCGAGGTGTCGACCGACAAGGTCGACACCGAGATCCCGTCGCCGTCCGCCGGCTACCTGACCAAGATCATCGTCGCTGAGGACGAGACGGTCGAGGTCGGCGCCGAGCTCGCTCTGATCGACTCCGAGGCGGGCGCCGCTCCGGCCGCCGCCGAGCCGGCGGCTCCGGCCCCCGCTCCGCAGCCCGAGCCCGAGCCCGCTCCGGCCCCTGCGCCGGCGGCGGCGCCCGAGCCCGCTCCCGCCGCGCCGATCTCGTCGATCCCGCAGCCCGCGCCCGCCGTCGTGACGCCGCAGCCGGCGCCCGCCCCGGCCCCGCAGGCCCCGGCTCCGCAGCCGCAGGCCTCCGCCCCGGCCGCGCAGCCGAGCGAGCCGACCCCGCTGCCCTCGTCGGGCGAGGGCCCGTACGTCACGCCGCTGGTCCGCAAGCTCGCCGCCGAGCACGGCGTCGACCTCGACGCGCTGACCGGCACCGGCGTCGGCGGCCGGATCCGCAAGCAGGACGTGATCGAGGCCGCCCGCGTCCAGCGCGAGCAGGCCGCCGCCGCTGCCGCCGCTCCGGCTCCGCAGGCGGCGCCCGCCCCGGCCCAGGCGCCCGCCGCCCCGGCCGCCGCCGCGCCCGCCGCGTCGGAGGTGCGGGTGGACACCACGCTGCGCGGCCGTACGGAGAAGATGTCGCGCCTGCGGCAGACCATCGCCAAGCGCATGGTGGAATCGCTGCAGGTCTCGGCCCAGCTCACCACCGTGGTCGAGGTCGACGTCACCCGCATCGCCCGCCTGCGCGACCGGGCCAAGTCGGATTTCCTGCAGCGCGAGGGCGTGAAGCTGTCGTTCATGCCGTTCTTCGCGATCGCCGCGATCGAGGCGCTCAAGCAGCACCCGAAGCTGAACGCCACGATCAACAGCGAGACCAACGAGGTCACCTACTTCGACGTCGAGCACCTCGGCTTCGCAACCGACACCGAGCGGGGCCTGCTCGTCCCGGTGATCAAGAACGCGGGCGACCTCAACATCGCCGGGCTCGCCCGTAAGATCGCCGACCTGGCCGAGCGCACCCGCACCAACAAGGTGAGCCCCGACGAGATCACCGGCGGCACGTTCACGCTGACCAACACCGGCAGCCGGGGCGCGCTGTTCGACACGCCGATCCTCAACCAGCCGCAGGTCGGCATGCTGGGCACCGGCGCGGTCGTCAAGCGCCCGGTCGTCGTGGACACCCCGGAGGGCGAGGTCATCGCGGTCCGCTCGATGGTGTACCTCGCGCTCAGCTACGACCACCGCCTGGTCGACGGCGCCGACGCGGCCCGCTTCCTCACGACGATCAAGCACCGTCTCGAGGAGGGCCGCTTCGAGGCCCAGCTCGGCCTGGCGTAGCCGTACGCCGGGGCGGCGCCAGCCGCACCGCCACAGGGGCCGTCCCGCGCTTCGCGGGGCGGCCCCGTCCGTTTCCGGGTAGTGATGCGTGCGTGGAGACGATGACGACAGTGGTGACAGGCTCGTCGGGGCTGCTCGGGACGGCTCTGGTGAGCGCGCTGCGCGCCGACGGGCACGAGGTGCACCGTCTCGTACGGCGGGCGCCCGCCGGGCCCGACGAGTCCTTCTGGGACCCGGAGGGCGACGTGCTCGACCCCGGCGCGCTGGAGGGCGCGGACGCGGTCGTCCACCTGGCCGGCGCCGGGATCGGCGAGCGCCGGTGGTCCGAGGCGTACAAGCGGAAGTTGGTGAACAGCCGTCTCAGCGGCACGCGCACCCTCGCCGCGGCGCTGGCCCGCGCCGAAGGCGGACCGCGGGTGCTGCTGTCCTCCTCCGCGATCGGCTTCTACGGCGACACCGGGGATCGCGCCGTGGACGAGTCCGCGCCGGCGGGCACGGGCTTCCTGGCCGATCTGGTGCGCGGCTGGGAGGCCGCCACCGAGCCCGCCGGAGAGGCGGGCGTGCGGGTGACGCTGCTGCGCACCGGGATGGTGCTCAGCGGCCGGGGCGGCGCGCTCGCCCGGATGCTGCCGATCTTCAAGATGGGCGCGGGCGCCGTGCTCGGCAGCGGCAGGCAGTACGTCTCGTGGATCTCGCTGCCCGACTGGGTGGACGCGGTGCGCTTCCTGCTCGCGCACGGGCTCGCGGGGCCGGTGAACCTCACGGCTCCCGAGCCGGTGACCAACGCCGAGTACACGGCCGCGCTCGCGAAGGCGCTGCGGCGCCCGACGATGCCGCTGCCGGCCCCGCGCCTCGCGCTGCGCCTGGCGCTCGGGGAGTTCGCGGAGGAGGCCCTGCTCGCCGGTCAGCGGGTGCTCCCCCGGCGGCTGCTCGACGCGGGTCATCGGTTCGCCCATCCCACCATCGGCGAGGCGCTGGCCGCCGTACTCTAAAGAGTCATTCGATCCGGGAACAGGAGTGATGGGCATGAGCCGCATCGGGCAGTCGCACATCGTCGCCATCGGAGGCGGCTCGTTCCGGCAGACGGAGCGATACGGGTTCATCGAGCCGACCGCCCTGCTGCGCTACGTCCTCGACCTGACCGGCCAGGACCGCCCCAAGCTCGGCCTGCTCGCCACGGCCACCGGCGACGACGCCGACTGGCTGCTCAAGATGTACGGCGCGTTCGCCCGCTGGGACGTCGAGGTGAGCCACCTGACCGTCTTCCCGATGCCGAACGTCGAGGACCCCCGCGAGTGGATCCTGGAGCAGGACGCGATCTACGTGAGCGGCGGCAGCGTCGCCAACCTCGCCGCGCTGTGGCGGCTGCACGGCCTGGACGAGGCGTTCGCCGAGGCGTGGCGGGCGGGGATCGTGCTGTCCGGGCAGAGCGCCGGCGCGCTGTGCTGGCACGTCGGCGGCAACACCGACTCGTTCGGCCCGACGCTGCGTCCCTGGGCCGAGGGCCTGGGCCTGCTGCCCTACTCGTGCGGCGTCCACTACAACTCCGACCCGCAGCGGCGGGCGCTGCTGCACGAGTCGGTCGCGGCGGGCGAGCTGCCCGAGGGGTACGCCGCCGACGAGGGCGTGGCGCTGCACTACGTGGGCACCGAGTTCATCCAGGCCGTGACCACCGACCCCCAGGGGTACGCCTACCGGATCGAGCGGGACGGGCCCGCCGTCAAGGAGCTGCGTATCGAGCCCCGGCTGCTCACCTCTACGCTGTGAACGTGATGGGCGATGGGAACGTGAAGGGCGTGGCCATCGTCCGCCTGGGCGTCGACGTTCCGTACGAGCAGGCGTGGACCCTGCAGCGGCGGCTGCACGCGCGGCGGGCGGCCGGCGAGATCTCCGACGTGTGCCTCGTGCTGGAGCACGCCCCCGTCTACACGGCGGGCAAGCGGACGCTGCCGCACGAGCGGCCGGTCGACGGCACCCCGGTCATCGACGTCGACCGGGGCGGGAAGATCACCTGGCATGGCCCGGGGCAGCTCGTCTGCTACCCCATCATCCGCATCGGCGACGTGGTCTCTTACATCCGGTCGCTGGAGGAGGTCCTGATCCAGGTCTGCGCCGACTTCGGGGTGACGGCCCGGCGGGTCGAGGGCGCCGGCGGGATATGGGTGCCCGGCGACCCCGCGCACGGGGTGCCCGACCGCAGGCTCGGCACGATCGGCATCCGGGTCTCCGGCGGGGTCACCATGCACGGCTTCGCGCTCAACTGCGTCAACGACCTGAGCTGGTACACCCGCATCGCCGGAGACGACGCCGGGGTCACGTCGCTGGCGGCCGAGACCGGCCGGCGGATCACGGTCGACGAGGTCATCCCGTTCGCCGGCAAGCGTCTCGCCGAGGCCCTGGGCGAGGAGCCGTACGACCTGTACGAGGAGGATCTCGCCTGACGCCTACGCGCCCCGGCCCTTCCGGCGGATCTTGATCTGGCGCATGTCGGTCACCGCGACCCGCAGGATCTCGTACGGGTGCCCGTGCGCGTCGAGCGCGGCCATCGCCCCCAGCGTGGCCTCGTCCTCGCCGTCGTCCGGCCCGGCGGGCACCTGGCAGCGGAAGGTGAAGGCGGACACGCTCGCGTCGTGGGTGAACGTGCCGCCCTCGGTGTAGGCCGCGCCGCCCGCCGCCGTCACCGCGGCCCGGCCGGCGTCGTCGAGCCCCTTGAACTTGCCCCTGATCGTCACTCTGAACACGGTCGTCCCTCTCGTACGGCATAGGCGCGGACGCGCTCGCCCAGGAGGCTCTCGGCGACGTCGAGCAGCTCCAGCACGGCGGCCGCGATGGCGTCCGGGCTCTCCCCCGCCGTCGTACGCCGCCCGATCTCGGCGTAGACCAGCGAGTGGAGGCAGCCGATGTGCCAGGCGATCAGGCGCGGCAGCGGATCGGCGGCGTCCGCGCCGGTCTCCTCGGCCAGCTCGGCCGCCAGCGCGTCGGTCATCCGGCGGCCGAGGTCCTCCAGCCGGGCGGTCAGCGTGGGGGCCGCGCGCATCATCTCCAGCACCCGCCCGAATCCCGCGCTCAGCCCGACCGCGCGTTCGCGTCCGCGAATCTCCCGGCGCAGGCGATCCAGCACCGCGCCGGCCGCCGACTGCCCCGGCGGCCGCTCCCGCACGATGTCGGCCAGCCGCCGCGGCGACGCCTCCTCGGGCGGGAGCACGAGGTCCTCCTTCGCCTGGAAGTAGTTGTAGACGGTGTTCACCGACACCTCGGCGGCCCACGCGACCTCGGCCATCGTGACGTTGTCGAAGCCGCGCTCCACGAACAGCCCGATCGCCACGTCGGCGATGTGCTGCCGGGTCCGCCGCTTCTTGCGCTCCCGCAGTCCCTCGGCCATTGCTGCACCCTACTCTAAAATTGCAATGCATTGCGGTTTTCGGCCTCTCGCCGAGCGGGACCGCCTCGGTGATACTCGCGGCATGAACCTCTCCTCACCCCCCGGCGAGGTCCGTGCCGATCTGCTGCCCCGTGACGCCATGAGGCGGTTCCACCGGCTCCGGGGCCGGCGACTCGACCGGCCCCGCACGGCCGCCACGCTGGTCTCCCTCGCCCTGTCGGCCGTCGTCCACGCGGTGACCGCCGCCGTCCTGGCCGCCGGCGTCCTCATCGTCGTCGGCTGGGGCGGGAACGTGATCGGCTGGCTGTGCGGCAGCGTGCCCATCGCCATCGCGATCTGGACCAGGCCCCGTACGGTCCGGCTCCCGGACGGCGCCGAAGAGGTCACCAGAGCCGAGGCGCCGGCTCTGTTCGAGGCGGCCGACCGGATCGCCGGCGCGGTGGGGGCGGCGCCACCCACCGCGATCCACCTGCACGACCGTCTCTACCGGTGCGCCCATCTGCGCCCCGGGCTGCGACGGCGGCCCGTGCTGCTCGTCGGCCTCCCGCTGCTGCTCACGCTGACGCCGCGCGAGCGGGCGGGCATGCTCGGCGCGGAGCTCGCGCGCGACGTCAGCGGCGACCCCGGCCGCGGCCTGCTCGTCCCGTCGGCGCTGGCCACCGTGGGAGAGTGGCGGCACGCCCTCACGGGCATGCGGGTCGACGGCTACCGCGATTTCGGCGATCCCCTGGTGGAGGCGAACAGCGCCGTCAAGGGGGGCAGGATGGCGTCGCAGGCGATCGGCAAGGTCACCGGCTGGATTCTGGTGTGGCCGCTGTTCCTCGCCGAGCTCGCGCTGCGCCAGCTCGTCTCCGCCCAGTCGCAGCACGCCGTCTACTACGCCGACCAGGTCGCGGCCCGCGCCGTCTCGTCGCGGGCCGTCGTCGAGTATGTCGACGCGCTCGTCATGGCGGAAAGCCGCCTCACTCCCGTGATGGCCGCGGCCAGGCGCGGGGAGACGGCCGACGAGATCCGCCGTGCCGTGCTCTCCAGGGACGCCGGCCCCGGCATGGTGGCCGCGCGCCGGGAGAAGTCCCTCGCCGGGCAGGCCGCCTGGCAGGCGGAGCCGCCGATGGCGCTGCGGGCCTCACTCCTCGAATCCGCCGGCGTCGAGGAGGGCTCGGCGGGCCTCGGCTCCGGCGAGTCCGACCGGATCGACGCCGAGCTGTCCCGCCGGCTCGCCCGCGCCGTCCGGGAGCTGTCCCGGATCACCTGAGAGCAGGTAATAAGCTGGACGTGTGAACGAGCGTTCCGACAGGCACGCAGGCCCGCGTACGGCGCAGGGCCGCGTGCTCCCGCTCGGACCCCGGGCCCGCGGACCGCTACCGCGGAGTGCTGCGAAGGAAGTCGCATGACCGTCGCTCCTGAAGGCCGAAAGCTCCTCCGCCTGGAGGTGCGCAACAGCCAGACCCCCATCGAGAAGAAGCCGCCGTGGATCAAGACCCGGCTGCACAACGGCCCCAACTTCAACGAGATCAAGTCGTTGGTGAAGGGCGCGGGGCTGCACACCGTGTGCCAGGAGGCGGGCTGTCCCAACATCTCCGAATGCTGGGAGGACCGCGAGGCCACCTTCCTCATCGGCGGCGACCAGTGCACCAGGCGCTGCGACTTCTGCCAGATCGACACCGGCAAGCCGGCCGAGTACGACAGGGACGAGCCGCGCCGCGTCGCCGAGTCGGTGCGCCAGATGGGCCTGCGCTACGCCACGGTGACCGGTGTCGCCCGTGACGACCTGCCCGACGGCGGCTCCTGGCTGTACGCGGAGACCGCCCGGCAGATCCACGAGGCGGTGCCCGGCTGCGGCGTCGAGCTGCTGGTGCCGGACTTCAACGGCGACCGCGGCCAGCTGGAGGAGGTCTTCTCCAGCAGGCCCGAGGTCTTCGCGCACAACATCGAGACCGTGCCCCGGATCTTCAAGCGGATCCGGCCCGCGTTCCGCTACGAGCGCTCGCTGCAGGTCATCACCCTGGCCCGCGAGGCGGGGCTGGTCACCAAGTCGAACCTCATCCTCGGCATGGGCGAGGAGCGCGAGGAGATCATCCAGGCGCTGCGCGACCTGCACGAGGCCGGTTGCGATTTGGTGACCATCACGCAGTATCTGCGCCCCACCCCCCGCCACCACCCCGTGGACCGCTGGGTCAAGCCCGAGGAGTTCGTGGAGCTCCAGCGTGAGGCCGAGGAGATCGGTTTCGCCGGCGTCATGTCCGGGCCGCTGGTGCGCTCGTCCTACCGGGCCGGCCGCCTGTACCAGCAGGCGATCGCCGCCCGCGTGGGCGAGTCTCGTTTTCATTAAGTCAGCTCGACGTTTGTATCCTTCAGAGCATGGCGAAAGACGCAGCGTCTCCGGGGCGCCTCAAGCAGCTCCGGATGGTCGCACAGATCATTCAGCAGGCGAACCCCAAGGGCATGCCGATCGTTTACGCGTCGGCTCTGGGCACGCTCGTCCTGTTCGTCGTCATCGGCGTGATCTTCGGCTGGACGTGGATCGTGTTCGGCGTCTTCGCCGCCGTGCTGGTGGGGATGATCGTCTTCAGCCGTCTGGCGCAGAAGGCGCAGTACTCGATGCTGCACGGCCAGCCGGGGGCGACGTACGCGATCCTGCAGAGCCTGCGCGGCACCTGGTATGTCGAGGAGAAGCCGGTCGCGGTCAACCGCGACCAGGACCTCGTCTTCCGGGTCGTCGGGTTCCCGGGGGTCATCCTGGTCTCCGAGGGCCCGTCGAACCGGGTGCAGCGCATGCTCGTCGCGGAGAAGAAGCGCGTGCAGCGCGTCGCGGTCGACGTGCCCGTGTACGACGTCCAGTGCGGTGACGCGGAGGGTCAGATCCCCCTGGCCAAGCTCCAGCGGCACATGATGAAGCTGCCCCGCAACCTGAAGAAGGGGGCGGTGTCCGAGGTCAACAACCGGATGCGCGCCCTCACCCCGGCCATCCCGATGCCGAAGGGCCCCATCCCCAAGGGCGCCCGGATGCCGCGCGGCCCCAAGATGCGCTGACGACGTTGGACTTCGTGGGAAGGCGGCCGGTCTCCCGGTCGCAGACCTCCCGGGCCAACCGCGGTTGGTGGGACGGCGCGGCCGACGACTACCAGGCCGAGCACGGCGAGTTCCTGCGCGACGACGGCTTCGTGTGGTGCCCCGAGGGCCTGGACGAGGCCGAGGCCCGGCTGCTCGGCGACGTGGCGGGGCGCCGCGTGCTGGAGATCGGGTGCGGCGCCGGCCAGTGCGGCCGGTGGCTGCTGGGACAGGGCGCGACGGTCGCCGCGGTCGACCTGTCCTACCGGCAGTTGCAGCACTCCCGGCGGATCGACATGGCCGCCGAGGTGTGGCTGCCCGTCGTCCAGGCCGACGCCGAGACGCTGCCGTTCGGGGACGAGTCGTTCGACCTCGCGTGCTCGGCCTACGGGGCGCTGCCGTTCGTCGCGGACGCCGGGGCGGTGCTCGCCGAGGTGCGCCGGGTGCTGCGGCCGGGCGGCCGGTTCGTGTTCTCCGTCAGCCACCCCGTGCGGTGGGCCTTCCCCGACGATCCGGGCCCGCGCGGCCTGACCGCCGACCGCCCCTACTTCGACCGATCGCCGTACGTCGAGTTCGGCGAGGACGGTGAGGCGTCGTACGTGGAGCACCACCGGACGATGGGCGACTGGGTGGGCCTGATCGCCGCCTCCGGCCTCGTCCTGACCGGCCTGACGGAGCCGGAGTGGCCGCCGGGTCACGACCGCGCGTGGGGCGGCTGGAGTCCGCTGCGCGGCCGCCTGCTCCCCGGCACGGCGATCTTCCGGTGCGTCAGGGCCGCGTCGTAGGACCCGGCGGCGGACGGCCCCGCGTTCCCGCGCGCTCATCTCAGGCGAAGTAACGCAGCCAGACGTACACCCAGGCCATCGTGATGCTCAGCGCGGTGACGAGGACGCCATAGCGGGTGAACTGCCAGAAGCCGATGCGGTGGCCGGTCCGGGCGGCGATGCCCACGGCCACGACGTTGGCGCTCGCCGCCACCGCGGTGCCGTTGCCGCTGAAGTCGGCCCCCAGGGCGAAGGACCACCACAGGGCCTGCCCGGTCCTCGCGTCCGGCGCCTGGGCGACCATCTCCTCCACGACGGGCACCATCGTCGCGACGTAGGGGATGTTGTCGAAGAACGCGCCGAGCACGCCGGAGCCGAACAGCAGCGCCGTGGCCGACAGGAAGTGGTCGCCGCCGAGCGCGCCGACGGTCCAGCCGCCCATCGTCGCGATGACACCCGTGTTCGCCAGGCCGGCGACCAGGACGAACAGGCCCATGAAGAAGACCAGGGTGCTCCACTCGACCTCTCGCAGGACGTCGGACACGTCGGCGCGGGACACCAGCAGCATCACCCCGGCGCCCACCAGGGCGACGATCGACGGCTCCACGTGCACGACGGGGTGCAGGCAGAACGCGGCGACGACCCCGCCGAGCACGATCATGCATCGCACGAGCAGGCGCGGGTCGGTGATCGCGCGCCGTTCCTGCAGCGCCATCACCGCGGCCACCCGTTCCGGTGCGTAGTGGAACGACGTGCGGAACAGCACCCGGGTGAGCAGCACGAACACCACGAAGACGACGACCACGATCGGCGCCATGTGGACCAGGAAGTCGTTGAACGTCAGGCCGGCGCGGCTGCCGATGATGATGTTGGGCGGGTCGCCGATGAGCGTGGCCGCGCCGCCGATGTTGGACGCGAGGACCTCGGCGATGAGGTACGGCTGAGCCGGGATGCCGAGCCGGTTGCAGACGACCACGGTGACCGGCGCGACGAGCATGATCGTGGTGACGTTGTCCAGGAACGGCGAGGCGATCGCAGTGATGATCATCAGCATGACCATCAGCCGGTACGGCCGGCCCTTGGACTTCTTGGCCGCCCAGATGGCGAGGTAGTCGAAGACTCCCGTGTGCTTGACGACGCCGACGATGATCATCATGCCGAGCAGCAGGAAGATGACGTTCCAGTCGATTCCGGCGGCCTCGGAGAAGAACACCTCGTCGCCGGGGATCAGCCCCAGGACCGCCATCGCCCCGGCGGCGACGAGGACCACCTTGACCTTGTGCACCTTCTCCGACGCGATGAAGACGAAGGCCACCAGGAAAATCGCGAAGGAGACGGCCGCGCTCACGTGCGGCGCCCCGGTGGTCCGGCGGTGCGCGCACGGCAGGCGGGGTTGCGGAACGGCGTCCCGGTGGGCGGGCGCCGCGACGACGACGGCATGGCGAAGCGGTGAATGATCGGAACCTCCGGATCGTGGGGACGCCGCACGGCGCGACGCGGACGGACGCGAGATGGGTCTGCGACCGGAAAGGGTGCGGGACGGCCCGCCGCCGAGATGGGGAGATCACTCACCCGGTGGTACGAGCGCCAGGCTGGTGAGCAGCCGCTCCAGGGTGATCGCACCGGCCAGGGTGCCGTCCGGCCCGACGACGGCGGCGATGGGGCTGCGCAGCCGCGTCATGAGGGCGGCCACTTCGAGCAGGGTCGCGTCGAGGGGCACCGTGACCGGCCTGGGCGGCCGGGACGGCAGGCACTCGCCCACCGTTATGCCGGCCAGTTCCTGCCAGAGGCGGTCGGCGTGGGATTCGTCGATCGCCCGGGCGAGCGCCGGGTCCTCCTGATAGGCCCCGGGCACCGTGAGACGCAGGACCTGCGTGCCGGGCAGCACCCATCCCGGCCGTCCCCTGTCGTCCACCACGATCAGCCCGGGCATCCGGTTCAGCACCATGATCCGTACGGCCCGGGCGACGGAGTCGTGGACGGTCACCGTCGGCAGGTTCACAACGACATCGCGTGCTTGCATCAGACCATCACATCGATCGGAGAGGCGGACGGTTCCTGGCGTGGTCATCGGGCCGCCTCCACGAACTCGGCGAAGCGGCGTTCCAGATGGGCGAGCCGATCGAGGACGGGCCTGCTGTGCAGGATGTCGGCGAGCTGATCGGCCTCGCGCCGGTCCAGTGTGATCACCTGCAACGGCGTGTCGGGCTCCGCGGAGCCATAGAGGAGAAGCCTCCGGCCGCCGGACTTCTCCACCAGCACGCCGAAGCGCTGTCCGTCGCGGGTGACGCACTGGTGCACCACGGTCGCGACGCCGGGCAGGGTGGCGCGGGTCACGTCCATCTCAGCTCCCTCCCATCGCGGCGAGCGGCGCCGGGGAAATGAGGCCCGCCGGCGTCATCGCGTCCCCTCTCCGCCCGTCGTCACCAGTCTTCGAGACGGCGCGGGCCACCACCATCGGGTGCGACACCCATATCGGGAGAGGTATGACATGTAGGACGGCCGCACGATGGGGGGCAGCCCGCATGGACACCGGCGCACGCGGACGAGCAGGCTGTGAGCCGTGAACGAGCGCACCGATTCGCGTACCGACCCGCGGGCCGGCCCGCGTATCGACTCGGGGGCCGGCCGAGCGGCGGCGACGCGGTCGCGGCATCCGGCCCGCGCGCTGTTCTGGCGGCTGTTCGCGATCAACGGACTGGTCTTCACCGCCGGGACGTTCGTGCTCGCGCTCTCCCCCGCCACGGTGTCCTCACCGGTCCTGCTCGCCGAGATCCCGGTCCTGATCGTGGGCCTGGCCCTGATCATCACGGCCAACGCGCTGCTGATCCGCAAAAGCCTCGCCCCGCTGGACGCGCTCACCACGCTCATGCGGCGGGTCGACCTGCTGAGGGCGGGCGACCGGCTCACCGACAGCGGCAACGGCGATCTCGCCCAGCTGATCGGCACGTTCAACGAGATGCTCGAACGTCTCGAAGCCGAGCGCAGCGCCAGCAGCGCGTACGCGCTGGCCGCGCAGGAGGGGGAACGGCAGCGGATCGCGCGCGAGCTGCACGACGAGATCGGCCAGAGCCTCACGGTGGCGCTGCTGTCGCTCAAGCGCGTCGTCGACCGGGCGCCCGAGGAGCTCCGGGAGGAGCTGCGCTCGGCCCAGGAGACGGTGCGCGCCAGCCTGGACGAGGTGCGGCAGGTCGCCAGGCGGCTGCGGCCCGGGGTCTTGGAGGACCTCGGCCTGCACAGTGCGCTGAGCGCGCTGAGCAGCGATTTCGCGGGGGCGAGCGGAATCGCGATCACGCGTGAGGTCGACCCCGGCCTGCCCGCCCTCAGCGGCGAGGTCGAACTCGTCCTCTATCGGATCGCGCAGGAGGGGCTGACGAACGTCGCCAGGCACTCCCACGCCCGCCACGTGGAGCTGTCGCTCCGGCAGGAGGAGGGACGGCTCACACTGCGCATCGCCGACGACGGGCGCGGGGGCGTCCGCAGGGAAGGCGCCGGGATCCGCGGCATGCGCGAGCGCGCCCTTCTCATCGGCGCCCGGCTGACCGTCGACTCCCCGCCCGGCGGCGGCACGGACGTGCGTCTGGTCGTACCCCCGCACGCGGTGAAGGAGAGCTGATCGATGGAGAGCCCCAAGACCCGCATCCTGCTTGCCGACGATCACGCGCTGGTCCGGCGCGGACTGCGGCTGATCCTCGACGCGGAGCCCGATCTCGTCGTGGTCGCCGAGGCCGCCGACGGCGCCGAGGCGGTCGAGGCCGCCCGGTCCGAGGAGATCGACCTCGCCATCCTCGACATCGCGATGCCCCGCATGACGGGGATCCAGGCGGCGCGCGAGATCTCACGGCACGCCCCCCACATCCGGATACTGATCCTGTCGATGTACGACAACGAGCAGTACTTCTTCGAGGCGCTCAAGGCCGGCGCCTCGGGCTACGTGCTCAAGTCGGTCGCCGACCAGGACCTCCTGGAGGCCTGCCGGGCGGCGATGCGCGGGGAGCCCTTCCTCTACCCGGGCGCGGTCACCGCCCTCATCCGCGACTACCTCCGGCGCGCCCGGCAGGGCGAGCGCGTACCGGACAGCATCCTGACGCCCCGGGAGGAGGAAATCGTCAAGCTCATCGCCGAGGGCAACTCGGCCAAGGAGATCGCGGAGACGCTCTTCATCAGCGTGAAGACCGTGGACAGGCACCGCGCGAACATCCTGCAGAAGCTGGGCATGCGCGACCGGCTCGAACTGACCCGTTACGCCATCCGCGCCGGCCTCGTCGAACCCTGACCGCGGCCTCCCTCTATGTCAGAGGTTGACCACGACAGTGCCGCTCGCGCGGTCGTGTAGGCCGCGCCGGTCGCGGTCCCAGATGAGCGCGGGCACGGCGAGGCACAGCAGCAGCGTGCGCACCAGCACGCCGGAGAAGTGCGGCCGCCCGCCGTCGAGCCGGGCCACGCGGATGCCGAACAGGCGCATCCCCAGCGTCATGCCGATCGTGCCGACCAGCAGGACGTACTCCGCCGCGAAGACGCCGAGTCCGACCGCGCCGACGTCGTTTCCCTGGAAGCGCAGCAGGCCGCCGGCGATGGCCCAGGTGCACAGCAGCCAGTCGACGACGACGGCGCCGATCCTGCGTCCCCACCCCGCGACCGCCCCGGGACCCTGCTCGGGCAGACCGAGGCGCTGCCCCGGATAACCCAGGTCCACCCCGGCGGCCCGCGGGCCCCCCATCCAGGTCTGCGTCCAACGCGGCTGCCGGTCGTTCATGGTTTCCCAGCGTATCGGGGAGGGTCGCCGGTCCGGCGTCCGGCCGCGAAGCCGTACCTCCTGTGCGGGCTTTTCGCATTGAATCCCGGTATCTTGAATCGTTTCCGACTTGAGCGCTTTGGAGGGCACCGTGCGACCGGCGGACCCCGATGACATCGACGCGCGCTTCGAGGCGCTGGTCGCGCAGTTCGACGAGGACGAGATCCGGCGGATGACCACGGCGGCCGAGACGGACGTTTATCCGCCGGGACGGCGGCGCCGCCCGGCCGCGTTGCTGGTGATCGCGGGCCTGGTCGTGCTCGTGGGGCTCGTCGTCGTCCTGCGGCCGGACGTCCTGGAGCGGCTCGGCATCGTCCGCCCGGCCGCAGGCGGCGAGAAGCTCATGATCTCCGGTCCCGTGGTCGCCCGGCCGGGTCCCGTGCTGACGCCCATTCCCGACGGCGAGGAGGGCCTGTTCGACCACGGCCCCGTCCCGGCGCCGTCCGACGCCCCGTTCGCCGGCACTCCCGCCGTCGACTACGCCGACGGCGAGCAGGGGCTGGCCATGCCCGCGGCGCGCTCGCTCGGCGGGCTCACCGAGCAGGAGGTCGGCGACGCCCTGCGGCGCGTACGGCGACTGCTGTCGGCCGCGCACCTCGACCCGGCCACCGTGCGCGGCGGACGCCCGGAGGAGTTCATCCGCCTGCTGCATCCCCGGCAGCGCGAGACGTTCCTCCGTCACCTGCGCGACAGCGGCCCCTCCGGCACCCGGTCGTGGCTGTTCAGCCTCGCGCCGGACACGGCCGAGCCGGTCGGGGACGTCGTGAAGGTCTCCGGCGAGACGACGATCTCCGAAAGGGCCGGTGGAGGCGTCAGGATCGAGACGGACTATCTGTTCGTCCACCCGGTCAGCCGCCCCGGCGCGCCCTCGATCGTGACGAGGGTCGTCGAGCACCACAGAAGCGAATTCTCCGCGTACCGCGAGGACGGAAAGCTCGTCGTCTGGGTGAACAGCGACAGATCGGCCCTCTTTGGTGCGAATTGCACACCGGATGACGGATTCGTACGTCCGCGATTCCCCGGCGACCCGCAGGGAGCGCGGCCCTCCGGCGAGCCCGTCGATCCCTACGACCGCGTCCCGGGCGTTTCCGGCGGGCCGCGCTGCCCGGCCGCGTTGGGCACCTGACCTGCGAAAAGGTCGTACGATGGAGCCCGGGGAACGGCGGGCCGACGATATCGCCGCGACCGCCCGGGTAGCGCATTCCCTTAACACGCGCGAAACAATCGAGACATGGGGCGGAAACGGCATCGGCCTATTTTCGGGTTGCTAGCCCATGCCCCTGGGAGGTTCGAGAGTGTTCAACTCCGCCGATGACGTCCTCAAGTTCATCCGGGACGAGGGTGTGCAGTTCGTCGACGTCAGGTTCACGGACCTGCCGGGGACGACGCACCACTTCACCTTCCCGTCCGAGAACTTCGGGCCGAACGTCTTCACCGACGGCCTCATGTTCGACGGCTCGTCGATCCGCGGGTTCCAGGCCATCCACGAGTCGGACATGCTCCTGCTGCCCGACCCGACGACGGCCGTGCTCGACCCGTTCCGTCAGCACAAGACGCTGAACATCAACTTCTTCGTGCACGACCCGCTGACCGGTGAGGCCTACAGCCGCGACCCGCGCAACGTCGCACGCAAGGCCGAGGAGTACCTCAAGGGCACCGGCATCGCGGACACCGTGTTCTTCGGCCCCGAGGCCGAGTTCTACATCTTCGACGACGTCCGCTTCGAGACGAAGCAGAACGCCGGCTACTACTACATCGACTCCATCGAGGGCGCCTGGAACACCGGCAAGGCCTCCGAGGGCGGCAACCTGGGGTACAAGCCCCGCTACAAGGGCGGCTACTTCCCGGTCCCGCCGATGGACCACTTCACCGACCTGCGCTCGGAGATGGTGCGCAACCTCATCGAGGCCGGCATCGAGACCGAGATGCAGCACCACGAGGTGGGCACCGCGGGCCAGGCCGAGATCGACTTCAGGTTCGGCACGCTGCTCCAGACGGCCGACAAGCTGATGCTGTACAAGTACATCATCAAGAGCACGGCCATCCAGGCGGGCCGCACGGTCACGTTCATGCCCAAGCCGATCTTCGGTGACAACGGCTCCGGCATGCACTGCCACCAGTCCCTCTGGAAGGACGGCGAGCCGCTGTTCTACGACGAGGTCGGCTACGCCGGTCTGTCGGACATCGCGCGCTACTACATCGGCGGTCTGCTCAAGCACGCCCCGTCGCTGCTGGCCTTCACCAACCCGACGGTGAACTCCTACCACCGCCTGGTGCCCGGCTACGAGGCCCCGGTCAACCTGGTCTACTCGCAGCGCAACCGCTCGGCCTGCGTCCGCATCCCGATCACGGGCTCGAACCCGAAGGCCAAGCGCATCGAGTTCCGCGTGCCGGACCCGTCCTGCAACCCGTACTTCGCCTTCGCCGCCATGCTCATGGCCGGCATCGACGGCATCCGCAACAAGATCGAGCCGCCGGAGCCGGTCGACAAGGACCTGTACGAGCTGCCGCCGGAAGAGGCCCGCAACATCCCGCAGGTGCCGGGCTCGCTGGAGAAGGTGCTCGACGCGCTCGAGGCCGACCACGACTACCTGCTGGAGGGCGGCGTGTTCACGCCGGACCTCATCGAGACGTGGATCTCCTACAAGCGCGAGAACGAGGTCGACCCGATCCGCCTCCGCCCGCACCCGCACGAGTTCGAGCTCTACTACGACGTGTGACCGGTGACCGCGCGGTGACGTGCTCGTCCATCGCGCGGTGTCCGGCCGGTTCCGCCTCAGTTCCGTCCGAGCGACGATCACCCCATCGAAAGCCCGTGGCAAGGTTCCGTACCTTGCCACGGGCTTTCCGCAATGCGCGCTCACGGCGGCCCTGACCGGGCCGCACGCGCCGCCGTCACGGCAACGCCGCCGCCTCCCGCCGGCGCTCCCGGCGATCGGGTGAAAGCACGCCGGACGGCGGCGGGGTTGATCGCGAACAGGGTCGCCGCGATGCTGTGGGCGTGGAGTACGTGTCCAGAGTGCCGCGACCGCCGCTGGACGGGCTGATCGACGACCTTTACTACCTGGACGGTGCGCCGCCGTACGCCCGGCTGACGCTGCCGCCGATGCCGTCGGCGTTGCTCATCGTCAACCTCGGGGCACCGTTCCGCATCCGATCCGGCACCGACATCGAGACGGCCGAGTACGCCGACGGCTGCATGGTCACCATGCCCACCCGCGCGTTCGAGTTCGGCTACCCGCTCCCGAGCCGGTCCGTCGGCGCGCACGTCAAGCCGTGGGGGCTGGCGCCGTTCCTGCCGATGCCCGCGGCCGAGCTGTGTGACCGGCCGGTGACGATAGAGCAGGTGTGGGGCCGGCCCGCCGTCGCTGAGCTGCGAGACCGGATGGCGACGGCGGACGGACCGCACGAGATGCTGACGCTGCTCGAGGAGGAGCTGATGCGACGGCTGTGCGAGACCGCCGGTCTGGGGCTGGTCCGCCATACGAGCAGCGTCATCGCGGCGACCAGCGGGGCGGTGGCGATCGGCGACCTGAGCGTGGCGGCCGGTGTCAGCAGCACTCATCTGGCACAGCGGTTCAAGGAGCTCATCGGCGTCACGCCGAAGCGGCTGGCCCGCACCTGCCGCTTCGCCGCCACCGTGTTCGCGATCGATCCCGCCGGCCCGATCGACTGGAGCGACCTCGCCGGTGGCGCGGGCTACTTCGACCAGGCCCACTTCGGCCACGAGTTCCGGGCGTTCACCGGGCTCACGCCGACCCGGTACGTCGAAGTCCGGCGGCGGTTCCTGCGCGAACATCCCGGCCACGTGATGGACGGCTGGCCGCTGCCGGCCGATTGATTTCTTACAAGAGCGACGGCTCACGACTCGCTAATTTGGGGGCACCCCAGAGCAGAGGAGAGCCCCGTGGGCAAGGTGGTCATGTACAGCTCGGTGTCGGTGGACGGCTTCGTCGCGGACGAGAACGACCAGCCCGGACCGCTGTTCGACTGGCTGTCCAGCGGTGACGTCGCGTTGGACGAGAGCGGCGAGCTGAAGGTGTCGCAGACGTCCTACGACTACACCCGGGCGTACTGGGACCAGATCGGAGTCACGATCGTCGGCCGCCACGTCTTCGACCTGACGGACGGCTGGGGCGGCACGCCGCCGAGCGGGATCGACCACGTGGTCGTCGTGTCGCACCGGCCGATGCCCGAGGGCTGGGACCCCGAGGCGCCGTTCCACTTCGTCGACGACGTCGAGGCAGCCGTGGCCAAGGCGCAGGAGCTTGCGGGCGACCGCGTGGTCGAGGTCGCCGCCGGCGACGTCGGTGGCCAGGTGCTTGCCGCGGGCCTGATCGACGAGGTGCGCATGGACGTCGTACCCGTCGTGTTCGGGTCCGGCAAGCGCTACTTCGGGTCGGTCCACGCGCAGCACCTGTTGGAGGATCCTGACGTGGTGATTCAGGGCAACCGGGTGCTTCACCTGCGCTATCGGGTGCGCCGTTGACCGATCTGATGCGCCGCGTCATGCGGCGATGACGGCCGTGGTCGTACGGCCGCCGTCCACGTCCAGCACGATGCCGTGGACGAACGCGGCCTCCTCACTGGCGAGGTAGACCGCGGCATGCGCGACGGCCTGCGGCTCGCCCATGCCCCCCGCCGGAGTGCCGTTCATCATGACCTCGCCCGGGTGCGCCACCCCCGGAGTGGGCTCCAGGATCACGCCCGGGGAGATCGCGTTCACGCGCACGCCGCGAGGACCGAATTCGGCGGCCCAGGCGCGCGTAAGGGTCTCCACCGCGCCCTTGGTGGAGCTGTAGAGCGCGCCCACGGGAACGCCCAGGCGCGTGATCCACGACCCCAGGTTGATGATCGCCCCGCCGCCGGCCTCGACCATGGCCGGAGCGATCGCGGCGGTCAGGAAGAACGGCGCCTTCACGTTGACGGCGTAGACCTGGTCGAAGGTCTTCTCGTCGGTGTCCGCCGTGCTGTCCCCGGGGTAGATCCCGGCGTTGTTGACCAGGATGTCGATGCCCCCGCCGAGAACGGACATCGCCTCCCTCGCCAGGGCGTACGAGGCCTCGGCGCTTCCGTCCAGATCCGCCTTCACGAAGTCGGCCCGACCACTACGCGCACGGATGCCGTCGACGACTCTGCCACCCCGCTCGGCGCTGCGGCCGGATACGATCACGTGCGCGCCCTCCGCCGAGAACGCCTCCGCGATCGCCCGCCCGATGTTGCTCGTCGATCCGGTCACCAGCGCCCGCTTGCCCTGTAGCCGTCCACCCATTACGCGCTCCTGTCATCCTCGTCTGCCTGTGCCCGCACCGGAACCTGGTCCGGTCACCCGTGCGGCACTGCCACTGTGCGAGATGAAAAATGGACCGGCAAGTCCAATCAGGTCACCGCGGCCCTGGGGGACGGCTGCCGCGGCAGCATGTGGATAGTGTCCATTCATGACCATTACGGACGACATCCGGCGCTGGGCCACGGCGCTGCCCGAGGTCGAAGAGGTCAGTCACTTCCGGTTCCACGTTCCCGTCTTCAAGGTTCGGGGCCGGACCTTCCTCGGCATGGGCAGGGACGAGACGACGGCGGTGTTCTGCGTCGGCGAGCAGCAGGCAGCCGACGCGTCGCAGGCCGACCCGTCCGCCTACGAGGCCCTGCGCCGCCCCGATGCGCGGAAGAGCTTCCTCGGGCTGCAGGTCGAGCTGGGCGGAGTCCCGGCGGAACGCGTCAGGAGTCTCGTGGAAGAGGCATGGCGTCAGCAGGCGCCGAAGCGGCTGGTGGCCGAGCATGACCGCACAGCTCGGCCTGAGATCGCGAGAAAGGGGGGGTCAGCGCGCGAGCGCCTCACGGATCAGCGCCGTGGCCTGGTCTAGAACCCACGGGTGGGTGATGTGGAGGGTGACAGAGAAGTAACCGGTTGATGCGCGGCAGTCACGGTGAGGGCTCATATGAGTCCGTCGCCGGGACGGCAGTGAGCGCACCGGCCAGTTCGGCAAAGTTCGATACGGCGACCGAACCGCCGTTGCCGGCGAGATGCTTGCGGCTGCCGTTCCTGCTCACCACGCCGATCGCCTGGATACCGGCTTCCGCCGCCGCATACATCCCCAGGACGGACATGCTGACGAGAGTGCAATCGGACGGTTCCGCTCCCAGCGCCTTCACCGCCTGCCGCGCGAGATCGAGACCCGGCCATTCCGACATCGCCGGCCGTTGTTCACGCCCGACGACCGCTTCCACCAGCGGTCGCAGGCCGTGCAGGTCAAGGTAGGTCTCCATGGCGTCGGAGCAGATGTCTCCGGCCACGACGATGCGCCTGCCGCTGGCCCGGCAGGCCTGCAACACCTCCTGCGCTCCCGATGTGGGCACGGCCGTCGTGGCCGCCGCCAGCTCGGCCTCCCTCACCATCTCCTCGGCCTGCGCCCCGTAGTCCGGGCCGACGCTGTAGGCGTAGCCCATCTTCGCGACAGGGTCGGATTGGATGGCGATCAGGACCGACATCCTGTGTCCTGCCGAGAAGAGCATCTCGTGGATCCTGTCCGCGATCGCCGCCGTGTCCACACCGCGATAGAAATCGCAAAGTGTCCCATCGAGCGGGATCAGGACGATGTGGGTCCGTGCCAGGACACGGGCGACATGTAGCCGCACCCTCGTACTCATAAGCGGAAATCTCCCACATAGAGGGGGCGGCGGCTGATTCACACCGTCGCGCAACCGCGGCCCCACCACGTGGGTTCACTGTTTCGAGCCAGCCGGCGCATGGGCGGGGGTCCTGCGCAGCAGGAGTGTGAGAGCGCCGGTGCCGATGAGCAGGAGCACGGCGAGGGCGACCACCCCTGGCCACCCGGCGTCCGTCCAGGCGCGCCCCGCGAGGCTGCCGAAGACGGAGGACCCGAGGTAGTAGGTGAACAGGTAGAGCGAGGCGGCCTGGCCCGTGGAGACCCCGCCCGCGTGCGCCCGTGCCGGAACCCAGCCGCTGGCCACCCCGTGGACGGCGAAGAAGCCCGCGGTGAGGAGAGCGAGCCCGATCACCACGACCGGCAGCGAGGACGACAGCGTCACCAGCGCGCCGGCGACGGCCAGCAGGCAGCCGAGCGGCGTCACGGTCCGGCGTCCGTAGCCGTCCGCCAGCCGGCCGGACACCGCGGAGCTGACCGAGCCGATGGGATAGACGAGGAACATCAGGCCGGCGGCTCCGACGCCGAGGTGGAACGGCGCGCCCGAGAGCCGGAAGCCCAGGGTGTTGAACACCGCGACCAGAGCCCCCATCGAACAGCCGCCGATGCCGTACAACGCGAGCAGTCCGCGGTCCGAGACCGCGCGCAGGCTCCCGCGGAGCAGGGCGCGCATGCTCGCGGGGGCCGCGGTGAAGCGCCGGGAGGCCGGAAGCAGCACGCGTACGGTCAGGGCGCAGAGCAAGCCGAGTACGGCGGCCGCGGCGAGAGCCCAGCGCCAGCCGCCGGCCTGGGCGACCGCGCCGGTCAGGAGGCGACCGGCCATCCCGCCCAGCGCCGTGCCGCCGACGTACAGACCGGCGACGCGGGCGTGCGTGGACGGGTGCAGTTCCTCGCGCAGATAGGCGGTGGCCACCGCGGGGAGCCCGGCCAGTGTGATGCCCTGGAGCGTCCGCAGGACCACGAGCGCCGGCCAGCCGGGCGCCAGCGCGCACGCGGCCGCGACGACGGCGGACGCCGTCAACGACAGGTGGATCAGCCGGGTGCGCCCGACGACGTCGGACAGGGGGCCCGCCACCAGCAGCGCGACGCCGAGCCCGAGCGTGGTGAGCGACACGCTCAGCGTGCTCTCCGCGGTGGACACCCCGAACTGCGCGGCGAGCTCGGGCAGGATCGCCTGGGTGCTGTACAGCAGCGCGAAGGTCGCCACCCCGGCGGCGAACAGCGCGACGACGACCCGCCGGTATCCGGCGGTGCCCGGCAGGTGTCCTTCCACGGCGGAGGTCTCGAGAACAGCGGTCACCCGAACGACTGTGCACTTGCTGCCGTTATGCGTCCAATGCGATGATAAGCGGCTTTCGATACGCGATGCGTATGATGGCGGGCATGCTGCTCCGGGACCTGTCCTGGCTGGTCGCCCTCGCCGAGCACCGGCACGTGACCGACACCGCCGCCATCCTGCGCACCAGCCAGCCGACGCTCTCGCGCGCCCTCGCCCGGGTGGAGGCCGAACTCGGCACCCGGGTGTTCGAGCGGGCGCCGGACGGGGTCCACCTGACGCCCAACGGGAGACTCGTGGCGGCGGCCGCGCGCGACCTCACGGCACGCTACGAGCAGTTGCTGACCGACCTCCGGAGCCTGCTCGACCCGGACACCGGGGTGGTGCGCCTGGCCTTCCTCGACTCCATCGCCACCTCCCTCGTCCCGCGGCTGCTGCGCGCCTTCCACGAGCACGCTCCCCGGATGCGCATCCTGCTGCGCCAGGAACCGGCGCACGAGATCGTCCAGGATCTGCGCACCGGGGCCGCCGACCTCGCGATCACCTCCCCACGCCCGCCCGGAGACTTCGGCTGGCACCCGCTGCAGGAGGAGCGGCTGGTGCTCGTCGTGCCGCCGAGCCACCGGCTGCGTCACCGGGAGGAGGTGGCCCTCCAGGAGCTGGCGGACGAGGAGCTCGTCACCACGCCGGTCGGCTTCGGCTACCGGGCCCTGGTCGACGCGCTGCTGCGCGACGCCGGGGTGTCCCCCGCCGTCTCCTTCGAGAGCCAGGACCTCGCGACCATCGAGGGCCTTGTCGCGGCCGGGCTCGGCGTGGCCGTCGTCCCGGAGCCCTTCGCCGGGCAGTCCGGCACCGTCGGCGTCAGGATCGCGGCGGAGGCCGCCCGCCGCACCATCGGCCTCGCCTGGCGTACCGACCACGATCCGGCCGCCCCCGCCACCCGCTTCCGGGACTTCGTCATGACGCCCGCTCTACGATGACCCGATGCGCCAGGCCGACTCGGACCCCTACTGGAACACCAACGTCGCCCGGCACCCGGGCATCCTCCGCGCCGTCCCCGAAGGGTGCGGTGACGCGCTGGACGTCGGCTGCGGAGACGGGCTGCTCGCCCGGAAGCTGACCGGCCGGGCCAAGCGCGTCACCGGCGTCGACAGATCGCCGGAGATGATCGCCCGTGCCCGAGAGCTCGCGGCCGGGCGGCCGGAGCTCACCTTCGTCGAGGGCGACTTCCCCACCGCCGTCCTGCCCGCCGAGGAGTACGACTTCGTCTGCTCGGTGTCCGCGATCCACCACATGGACTTCGACGCCGCCCTCACCCGGATGCGCGCACTGCTGCGCCCCGGCGGCACGCTGGTGGTGGTCGGCCTGGCTCGCGAGGCGTCCCCCGCGGAGTGGGCGGCGATGATCGCGGCCGCCCCGGTCGTGCGAATCACGAAGGTGCTGCGCCGCGCGCGGGAGCCCGAGGGGATGCCGGTGGCCGCACCGCGGATGAGCTACGGGCAGGTGCGGGCCGCGGCGGGCCGCCTGCTGCCGGGCGTGCGCTACCGCCGGCACGTGCTCCGCCGATACTCCCTGACCTGGACGAAGCCCGGCCGATAGCGCTCGATGGTCAACCCAGGGCCCGGCGATAGCGAATCTCGGTGAGCGGAAAGCCGTCCGACTCGTCGTGCAGTGCGGCGCCGTCGGGGCGCCAGCCGCCGCGCTCGTAGAACCGCCGCGCGCGGGTGTTCCCGTCGACGACCCAGAGGACGGCCTGTTCATACCCGGCGGCGGCGAGGCTGTCCAGCGCGGCGGCCATGAGACGCCCACCGACCCCGGCGCCCCATATCTCGGGCACCAGGTAGATCGCCGATATCTCCGCCACCACGGCGGGATCGACGTCGTCGTCCCGGCCGGGGCCGAGCGAGGCGAACCCGGCGACGGAGCCGTCCGCCTCCGCCACGAGGACCTCCGTACGCGGCGGGGCGGCCTCCCCCAGCAGCCGCTCCCAGACGGGCAGGCGCATGGCCGCAGTGAGCCCGTCGAGATGGGCCTGAGGCATGAGCCCCGGATAGGCGGCCTGCCACGACCGGACGTGGACGACGGCGATCGCCTCCGCGTCCGCCGGTTCGGCGCGTCTGATGACCATCCACGCTCCATTTCCGCTTTCCGACGCCGCCCGTTGTACACCTCACTACCGCGCGCGAAGCAAGCGGTTTATTTCCACACGAAAGCCTTCCGCGACTCTTTTGTGTGGCCTAACCTCGTCGTCCGTGAAACTCGCCAAGATCGCGCTTGCCGGCACAGTGGCACTGGGGCTCGTCCCGGCCCTCACCGGCACGGCCGCCGCCCACCCGGTCAAGAGCAGGACCCTCACCGACAACCGCCTGTACGGCGCGGGACCGTTGCCGGCCACCGCGTGCCGGGAAAGGCCGGTGAAGAAGGGGGACGCGAGGTCCGTGAAGCTCTATCTGAACGAGGCGCTGCGTTGCCTCACCCGCACCTGGGGCACCGAGTTCCGCCGGGCGAATCTGAAGCCGTCCCCCGTGAAGCTCACGTACGCCACCGAAGTGCCGGCGAAGTACTGCGGCGACAAGTGGCGCAAGGGCGATTGGGACGGCTTCTACTGCGAGACGTCGCGCACGATCCTGATCGTGCTCTCGAAGGACCTCTTGCGGCAGCCGGGGGATCTCTACCTGTTCAACCTGCTGGCGACGTCCTACGGGGAACACGTGCAGAACGTCACCGGCATGTACCGGGCCTCTTTCAAGCTCGACTACCGGAACAAGGCCGAGCTCGCCGAGCAGACACGGCGCTACAGCCTGCAGAACACCTGCTTCGCCGCAGCCTCCCTGCGAAGCGTCTGGAAGTCCTTCCGGCGTGACCCCGAGGACTGGGACGATCTGCTCTTCTACGTACGTGGCTGGGCGGGCAAGTACAGCGGGAGCCGCAAGTCCATCACCTACTGGGCCACCGAGGGATTCAAGTCCGGCGACCCCGGAGCCTGCAACACCTGGACCGCCCCGTCCTCGAAGGTGACCTGACGGTGAGCGGCGCCGTCAGGCGGTCGTCCACGGGTGGAGCTTGTCGGGGTTGCGTACGGCCCAGATGCGCGTGATCCGGTCGTCGACCACCTCGAACGCGAAAACGGAGACGGTGACGCCGTCCTGCTGGGCGATCAGGCCGGGCTGTCCGTTGACCGTACGCTCGAGGAGCGTCAGGCTGGGCGCTCTGGCGGCGAGTCCGGCGAAGTAACGTGCGATCTGCTCGCCGCCCTCGATCGGGCGGAGCAGTGCGCTGGCCAGCCCGCCGCCGTCGGCGATTCCCGTGGCGCCGGGATCGAGGAGCCCGATGAGGGCGTTGATGTCCTGGGTCTCCCACGCCTGCTTGAAGTCCCTGACGATCCCGGCCTGCCGGGATGCCGGCGCCGTGGCGGCCCGCGAGTCGCGGATGCGGCGGCGGGCCGAGGACGCCAGCTGGCGGCAGGCCGCCGGGGTCCGGCCGACGATCTCCGCCACTTCGGCGAAGGAGTAGCGGAAGACGTCGTGCAGGACGAACGCGACGCGTTCGGCCGGGGTCATCGCGTCGAGCACGACGAGGAAGGCCATGCTGACCGACTCGTCCAGCGTGACCCGGTCGGCCGGGTCGGCGCCGATGCCGTCCGGCCGCCCGGTGGTCCACTCCGTGGGGTCGGGCAGCGGCTCGGGGATCCACTCGCCCACGTAGGTCTCCCGCCGCGCCCGCGCCGAGGTGAGCACGTTGAGGCAGACGCGGCCGGCGACCTTGGTCAGCCAGGCGCCGGGGGACGCGATGGCGTCCCGCTCCTGCGGGGACATGGCGTACCAGCGGGCGTAGGTCTCCTGGACGACGTCCTCGGCCTCGGCCAGGGAGCCGAGCAGCCGGTAGGCGAGGTTGATCAGCTGGCGCCGCTCGCTGATGATCGCGCTCAGGCCCGCGTCGGACCCGTCGTGTCCTGGTCCCGCGTGGTCGGTCATGGTTCCGGAAGCTCCCTGGGTCGAGTTCTGCCCTACCGGTCCGACAAGACAGCGCGGTGAAGTGTGAGGCCGGACCGCCGCCTCACATTCCGGGGCGCCGCGTTGTCGTACCGCTCGAAGCATCGGCATCGGCAGTGGAGAGCAGGAGAGCGATGATCAAGATCGGAATCATACTGGGCAGCACCCGCCCCGGCCGCAGGGGCGAACAGGTCGCCACATGGGTGCATGAGACGGCGTCACGCCGCACCGACGCCGAGTTCGCCTTGGTCGACCTGCTCGACCACCCCTTGCCGCACCTCGACGAGGCGACGCCGGCGCTGATGTCACCGGGCCGCTATCAGCACGAGCACACCAGGGCCTGGGCGGACACCATCGCCGCGTTCGACGGGTTCGTGATGGTCACTCCCGAATACAACCAGTCGGCCCCCGGAGTGCTCAAGAACGCCATCGACTACCTGTACGCGGAGTGGAACAACAAGGCGGCCGGGTTCGTCTCGTACGGCGTCGTGGGCGGCGCCCGCGCGGTCGAGCAGTTGCGGCTGGTCTGCGGGGCGTTGCAGATAGCGGATGTGGCCCCGCAGGTCACGCTGCCGCTGCAGACCGAGTTCGAGGATTACACGGTCTTCAGGCCGGGCGCCCACAGCGCCGGCGCCCTGGACACGCTGCTGGACCATGTCGTCGCCTGGAGCACCGCCCTCGCGCCGCTGCGCGCCGCCGCCCCGGTCGCCGTCGCCGCGACCTGACATTTCCCGGCGCTGTCCGGTCGTACCAGTGAGAACTGATTGAAAGGACGGACAGCGATGTCTACGCGACGCGAGGACGACGAAGCCACGATCAGGCGGCAGATCGGCAGGATCGTCGAAGGGATCCGGGCCAAGGATCTCGACGGCCTGAGGCGGCTCTACGCGAAGGACGTCGTGTCCTTCGACGTCGAGCCGCCGCTGCAGCACGTCGGGGTGGACGCGAAGTTGAAGAACTGGGCGAAGGTGTTCGCGTTCTTCCACGAGGTGGATTACGAGGTGCGCGACCTGACCCTCGCCGTGGGGGACGACGTGGCATTCGGTCACTGCTTCGGCCGGCTCAGCGGCACGCTGGGGAACGGGACGGCGACGAGCGGCATGTGGGTCCGGGGCACCTTCTGCTTCCGGAAGACCGGAGGCGACTGGCTGGTCGTGCACGACCAGGCCTCCGTTCCGTTCGACGTCGCGAGCGGCCGGGGAGTGACCGACCTCGAACCCTGACGCGGGCGGTGCTGCCGGTAACGCCCCGGTCCGCGCCGACCTGGGCGTTACCGGAGCCGAAGGCCCCCCGGGCCCCCGCCGCTGCCGTGATAAGTCCACATCTCGGCGAGCCGGCCGTCCTCCGCGCGGATGAGCCAGACCAGGGGGGCGCCGTCCGCGTCCTGGCCGCGGCCCGCGCTCCCCACGACCGCCACCAGGTCGCCCTCCCCGAGGACGGCGTCGATGCGGAACCGGAGGTCCGGCCGCGCGCCGCGGATCCGCTCGATCGCCTCCCGCACGCCCTCGGGCCCGGTCACCTCGGGATGGGCGTGATCGACCCAGCCCGGGCTCAGGATCCGCTCGGCCGCCGAGGCGTCGCCGGTGTTCCACATCTCGAATTGACGCGCTCCCCTGCCTGAAGCCTGGGGATTCAGCCCGTGCCGCGCGTGCGGCACCTCTGTGGCTTCCTGTTTCGCCAGGTCCTGCCCTCCGCTAGGCGGCGGGTCTTACGGTCCCTCCGCAGGCGTTTAGCCTGTCCGCCCGTCCGGCGGCCAGGATGTTCTTCGCCGCGTTGACGTCCCGGTCGTGGACCGCACCACACGGGCACTCCCACGACCGGACGTTCAGCGGCATCTTCTCTTGCAGCGCCCCGCACTGTGAGCAGAGCTTGGAGGAGGGGAACCACCGGTCGATCCTGGCGAAGTGGCGGCCGTACCGGGCCGCCTTGTACTCCAGCATGCCGACGAAGGATGACCAGCCCGCATCGTGAACGGACTTGGCAAGGCGGGTACGGCCGAGGCCGGAGGCGGCAAGATCCTCCACGTACACCGCTTGGTTATCGCGGATCAACGCGGTGGAGAGCTTGTGTGCCCAGTCACGGCGCGCGTCGGCCACCCCGGCATGTGCCTTGGCGACCTTGGCCCTGGCCTTGTGGCGGTTCGCTGAACCTTTCTCCTTACGGGACAGTTCCTGCTGTGCCTTACGCAGGCGTCGCTCGGCACGGCGGAGGAAACGCGGGTTGTCCACCTTCCGACCGTCCGACAGCACCGCGAAGTGCGTGAGACCGAGGTCGATCCCGATCTCCGGCGTCACTTTGGCAAGCGGCTCGCCTGCCGTCTCGACCACAAAGGATGCGAAGTACCGCCCGGCGGCGTCCCTGATCACCGTCACGCTGGACGGTTCGGCGGGCAGGTCCCGTGACCAGCGGACCGGAACGTCTCCGATCTTTGGCAGGCGCAGCTTCCCGCCCGCTGTGACGGAGAACCGGGCGTTCTTCGTGAAGCGGATCGCCTGCCGGTTGTCCCTCTTGGATCGGAAACGGGGTGGGGCGACCTTCGGCCCCTTCCGCTTCCCCGCCATTGAGTTGAAGAAGTTCCGGTAGGCAGTGTTCAGATCCGCCAGCGCCTATTGCAGCACCACGGCGGAGACCTCGCCCAGCCAGGAGCGTTCGGGGGTCTTCTTCGCCTCGGTGATGACCCGCTTGGACAACTCCCCGTCGCGGATGTACGGCACGCCTTGTTCCCGAGCGTCGGTCCGTGCGCGCAGCCCGTCGTTGAACACCACCCGCGCGCACCCGAACGCCCGTGCCAGCGCTTGACGCTGACCCGGCGTCGGGTAGAGGCGGAAGTTGTACCTGAGCTGCACGAATCAATTGTACATCAATGTACATGAAAGCGCATCCATGTACGCTGCCTCATATGGAGTCGGAAGAGATGAGCGTCGCCGACGCACGCAGGCTGTTCGCAGACGTCCTCAACGACGCCGCTGTCCGAGGCCGCATCACCTACATCACCAACCGGGGGCGCAGAGTCGCCGCCATCGTGCCGGTACCGGTCGCGGAAGCTGCCGAACTCGTGCAGGGCGAACTTGGCTGACGCTGCGGGTTAGAGCACGCTCAGGCCTTGACGGCCCTCCCACACGGGCCTTCACCCGCGCCCTGAAGGCCGGAGCACTGGCCCGCATCCTGGTAGCACGTCGCGAGCCGCCGGGGCGACCGCGACTCGTCGTCGTTCACGGTGGTCATCTCACATCCAGAGCGCGTACGGGTGACAGGGACAGCAGGAGCGGCCACAGCAGGGTCGCGCCGCCCAGGATGATCAGAGCGGGGCGCAGGCCGATCCAGACGCCGAGAGCGCCGGCCAGGAGCGGCCCGAGCGGCAGCAGGCCCGCCCCCAGGAAACGGGTGGAGCCGTTCATCCGGCCGAGCATGCCGGGCGGGCACAGCAACTGGCGCGCGGTCTGGGCCGCGGTCATCTGGACCATCCCGGCGGCCGTCAGGAAGGTGAAGACCAGCCCGACGGTCCACTGGCCGGCCAGGCCGGGCGGCACGAGGGGGGTGACCAGCTCGAAGGGGGCCGACAGCAGAGCGCCCAGGACGATCACGCGGCCGAGGCCGAGCCGGGCCGTGACCCGCGCGGCCACCATGCTCCCGGCGATGCCGCCGATGAGGCTCAGGCCGTAGACGAGCCCGGCCGCCCGGGGGCTCCAGCCCAGCTCCCGCACGACATAGAGCAGCCACATCGAGCTGATCCCGCGCAGCAGCACGGCGCTGACCGCCCCGGAGAGCGCGAGCACGCGCAGCACCGGATGGGCGAGCACGAACCGCAGCCCCTCGGCGATCTCGCCGAGGAAGCGCCCGCGGTGCGGGGCGCGCTCGGGCTTCGGTTCCCGCAGGCGCATCGACGCCAGGGCCGCGGCGCTCACGGCGTACGAGAGGGCGTCCACGGCGACCGCACGGGCGGCGCCGACGAGGCCGACCAGGAAGCCTCCGACGCTCGGCCCGGCCATCTCGGCCAGGCCCCGCGCGGTGTTCATCTTGGCGTTGGCGTCGGTGAGCCGGCCCCCGCCGAGCAGCACCGGCGTCAGGCTGCCGGACGCGGTGCCGAAGAGCACGCCGAGCGCGCCGACCACCAGCGTGACCGCGTAGAGCTGGGCCATCGTGACCCGGCCCAGGACGGCGGCGATCGGCACCGACGCCATGGCCAGGGCCGACCCGGCGTCGCACGCGATCATGAGAGGCCGCCTGCGGTGACGGTCGGCCAGCACGCCCGCCGGGAGCGAGACGACCAGCGCCGGCAGCGTGCTCATGGCCCCGAGCACCGCCACTTCGAACGTGGTGGCGCGCAGCCCGGCGACCGCGACCATCGGCAGGGCGATCCAGCTGATCTGCGAGCCGAACAGGCTCACCGTGTGGCCGCTCCACAGCAGCATGAAGTCCCGGTGCCGCCACAGCGACCCGGCCGGCCCTCGCCCACGCACCCGGCCGACCGTACGCACGCGGATCGGCCGCCGCAACCGATATACGGGGCCTCGGACCGCGGCGCGGCCGGTCAGGAGGAGGTGGAGCCGGGGCTCCGGGTGCGCAGGCCGCTCACCCGGCGCAGGATGTCCCACCAGAACGGCGCGCCGAACAGCAGGGCGATCAGCGTGATGAGGAACCCCGGCCAGTGGGCCGGCGACGTGAGGCGCTGCCACCAGTCCCCGCCGTGCCAGCCCCACGCCGGGCCGTCGGCCGCGTCCATCGTGACGCTCACCGGGGCGTGCGTGAAGATCTTCACGAACGCCGGGGTGCTCAGCACGTCGGTGACGCACGCGTAGGGGTCCTGGCCCGGCTCGCACTGCTCACGCAGCGGTTCCAGCGCCTGGGGGCCCGCCTCGCCGAAGGCCGTCACCGCGCTGCGGTAGGCGTTGTCGCGCAGCAGGGTCTTGCCGTACTCCAGGGAGTCCATGCTGAACGACAGCGTCACGACGAGGCCGAGCGCGACGATGACCCAGCGGACGTAGCGGCGGTAGAGCAGGCTGAGCCGCTCCATCTCACCGTCGAACCAGTCCTCGACGCCGTGCCGGAACGCCTCCAGGTCGTGGCTCGCCCTGTCCCACACGGCCTTGAGCGGGCGCGAGAAGGGGCTCTTCAACGCGTCGAGGTCCCGCATCAGGGCCTCCACGCCGCCGTGCTCGGTGGCGATCTCCATCACGGCGACGGCGAAGCGCGCGGGCGGGATGTCGGCGATGCTCGTCCTTCCGCGCTTGGCGTGGTCGATCTCCTGCAGCCGTTCGTGGAGCAACTCGGCCATCGACATGCCCTGCTCCGGCGGCAGCACGCCGGCCGCCGCACCGACCGCCGTGCCGTCAGCCGCGCCGTCAGCCGCCGGTTCCACCGTGAGGACGGCGGTCTCCTCGGGGTCGGCCTGCCCTGCGGGGTGCGCGGGGTCCACGGTCTCTCCGGCCGCCGTCGCCTGCCCGGTCTGCCCGGCCGTCGTTTGTGCGGCCGTCATCTGCTCGGCGGTCATCTGCTCGGCGGCGACGGAGCCCGCGGCGGCGGCGAGCGGCGGGCTCTCCACCGGGGGCGGCTGCTGGCTGAACGCGGGCCGCGGGTCCCGGCCGAACGGCAGCCGCGCGAACACCCCCACGAGGCTGGCGGGCAGGCGCGAGCGGCCCTCCTCCGGCGACACCGCCTGCGTCGGCGGCGTGCGGCCGAGCCTCTTGAGCGCGTCCAGGATCCGGTCGAGCCGGGAGGCCCCGTCCGCCGTCTCCGCGCCGTCGAGGGTGTCGCGCAGGTACGCCCACAGGAACTTGCTGCGGATTCCGAGCAGCCTGACGATGCCCTCGTTGACGCCGCTGACGAGAAGCGACAGCAGCAGGAAGGCCAGGATCAGCCCGATGGCCAGGTCTGCGTAATACGAGATCAAAGAGATCACCCGTACCGTTGATACAACGTCGCCTCAGTGAGGGCAACGCATTCCGCGATCCCGAATTTCGATCAAGCGACCGGAAGCGAGGTGCGAACGGATAAGATCAGGAAAACCACGTCCTCCGGAGCATGTAATGGCTGACGAAACACCCGCCGCCGCAAAGCTCAACACCTTGGTGCCGCATCCCGCCCGGATCTACGACTACTGGCTGGGCGGCAAGGACAACTTCGAGGCCGACCGCAGGGTCGCCGAAGCGGTCAAGATCGCCTCCCCCGGGGTCGTCCAAGGTGTCCGGGACAATCGGGCGTTTCTCGGCCGGGCCGTACGGTTCCTCGCGGAGCAGGGAATCACCCAGTTCCTCGACATCGGCACCGGCATTCCGACCCAGAACAACACCCACGAGGTCGCGCAGGCCGTGAATCCGGCGGCCAGGGTCGTCTACGTCGACAACGACCCGATCGTGATGGTCCACGCCCGCGCGCTGCTGCGTGGCACGCCGGAGGGCAGGACCGCCTATGTCGAGGCCGATCTGCGCGACCCGGACGCCGTCCTCACGCATCCGGACACGCTGGCGACGCTCGACTTCGACCGGCCGATCGCCGTGGTGATCGTGGGCACGCTCATGTTCATCAAGGACGAGGACGACCCGTTCGGCATCGTCAAGCGCTACACGGACGCGGTCGTGCCCGGCAGCTACCTCGCCGTCACCCACGTCACCGGCGACTTCGCCCGCGACAGCCTGGAGGCCTTCGCCGAGGCGTACAACACCGGGCCCGTGCCGCTCACCCTGCGCACCGGCGCCGAGATCAGCCGGTTCTTCGACGGTTTCGAGCTCGTCGAGCCCGGCATGGCGGCCCTCAGCGAGTGGCGCACGGACCCCGACGAGGTCCCCTTCCTCGCCGACCGCGTACACGGCGGGTACGGGGCCGTGGGCAGGAAGCTCTGACCGTCCCCCGCACGGCCCCCGCCACCCGCCCCACGCGGCCCCTCACCGGCCCCGCACGGGAGCACCCGGCCCAGGGCCGGAGTCAGTCCTCGTAGAAGACGCGCTCCACCACGGCCCGGGCCCGCCGGGTGGCGCGCCGGTAGTCCTCGACGAAGTCCTCGGTGCCCTCGGGGGGATAGCCGAGCGCCCGGGCCAGCAGCACACGCTCCTTGACCGTGGTCGGGATGCTGTCGGCCGCCCGCCCGCGCACCAGCATGAGGGCGTCGCGGATGCGCGACGCGAACAGCCACGCCTGCGCGAGCACCTCCTCGTCGGCCGGGTCGAGCAGGCCCTCCCCCGCCGCCGCGCGCAGCGCGTCCAAGGTACGCGTCGTACGCAGCGCGGGCACGGCTCCCGCGTGCCGCAGCTGGATGAGCTGGGCCACCCACTCCACGTCGCTCAGCCCGCCCCTGCCGAGCTTGGTGTGCAGGGCCGGGTCCGCCCCGCGCGGCAGCCGCTCGGCCTCCATGCGCGCCTTGAGCTTGCGGATCTCGCGTACGGCGTCGGCGGAGATCCCCCCGGCCGGGTAGCGCAGCGGTTCGACGAGCGCGACGAACTCGCGGCCGAGCTCGGCGTCGCCGGCGCAGAACCGGGCCCGCAGCAGCGCCTGGGCCTCCCAGTGCGAGGCCCAGCGGTCGTAGTAGGCCCGGTAGGAGGCGATCGTGCGCACGAGCGGCCCCTGCCGCCCCTCCGGCCGCAGCCCCGCGTCGATCTGCAGCGGCGGGTCGGGGGCGGGCAGCGCGAGCAGCCTGCGCGTCTCCTCGGCCACCGCGTGGGCGGCGCCGGTCGCGTCCCGCTCGGCCGCCCCCGGCAGCGGCGCGTGCACGAACATGACGTCGGCGTCGCTGGCGTAGGAGCTCTCCAGGCCGCCGAGGCGGCCCATGGCGATCACGGCCATCCGCGTCGGGAACGGAGCCCGCCGCTCCAGCGTCACCTTGTTGATCGCGGTGTCCAGCGCCGCCTGGATCGTGACGTCGTTCAGCGACGAGAGGGCCTGGCCGACCTCCTCGATGTCGATCAGCCCCGACAGGTCGGCGCAGGCCGTGCGGAGCAGTTCCCTGCGGCGCAGCGCCCGCACGGCGGCGACGGCGGTCTCGGCGTCCTCCGCGTGGCGGCCCACCGCGGCGGCCGCCTCGGCGGCGAGCGTCGCCGCGGGCCGTACGGCGAGCTCGGCGGGCGAGCCCAGCATCGCGACGGCCTCGGGGGCGTGCAGCAGCAGCCCGGTGACGTATTTGCTGGTGCCGAGCAGGTGGGCGAGGCGCTCGGCCACGGCGGTCTCGTCGCGCAGCAGGCGCAGATACCAGGGCGTGGTGCCGAGCTTGTCGCTCACCTGACGGAAGCCGAGCAGGCCGGCGTCGGGGTCGGGGGCGTCGGCGAACCAGCCGAGCATGACCGGCAGCAGCGTCCGCTGGATGGCCGCCCGGCGGGAGACGCCGCTGGTGAGCGCGGCGATGTGACGCAGCGCGCCCTCGGGGTCGGCGTAGCCGAGCGCCTCCAGCCGCGCGGTGGCGGCGGCCGTGGACAGGCGGGCCTCGGTCTCCGGCAGCCGGGCCACGGCCTGCAGCAGCGGGCGGTAGAACAGCTTCTCGTGCAGCCGCCGCACCTCCAGCGCGTGCCGCTTCCACGTGGTGGTGAACTCCCCCACCGGGTCGGTCGTCATGCCGAGCCCCCGGCCGAGCCGCCGCAGGTCGGCGGTGTCGGCCGGCACCACATGCGTGCGGCGCAGCCGGTGGAGCTGGAGCATGTGCTCGACCTGGCGCAGGAAGGTGTAGGCCTCGGCGAGCGCCTTGGCGTCGTCGCGCCCGACGTAGCCGCCCCTGGAGAGGGCGGCGAGGGCCGACAGCGTGGCCCTGCGGCGTAGCAGCGGGTCGGAGCGGCCGTGCACGAGCTGGAGGAGCTGGACGGCGAACTCGATGTCCCGCAGCCCGCCCGGCCCGAGCTTGATCTGCCGGTCGGCCTCGCCCGCGGGCACGTGCGCCTCCACGCGGCGGCGCATGGACTGCACGTCCTCCACGAACTTCGGCCGGGCCGCGGCCTGCCACACCAGCTCGTTGACCGCGGCGACGTACTGCTGGCCGAACTCCAGGTCGCCCGCGACCGGGCGTGCCTTGAGCAGCGCCTGGAACTCCCAGGTCTTGGCCCACCTGCGGTAGTAGGCCAGGTGGCTTTCCATGCTGCGGACGAGGGGGCCCATCTTGCCCTCCGGGCGCAGGTTGGCGTCCACCTCCCACAGCGCGCCCTCGGGGGTGCTCGCCGAGCAGGCCCGCATCATGCCCTGCGCGAGGCGCGTGGCGGTCTGCAGCGCTTTGGTCTCGTCCACGCCTTCCTTGGGCTCGGCCACGAAGACGACGTCGACGTCGGAGATGTAGTTCAGCTCGCGGGCTCCGCACTTGCCCATGCCGATGACGGCCAGCCGTACGTCGCCCGCGTCCGCCACCTCGGCCCTGGCGATGGCGAGGGCGGCCTCCAGCGCGACCGAGGCGAGGTCGGCCAGCGCGGCGGCGACCTCGGCCAGGGTGCACTCGCCGGTCACGTCCCGCGTGGCCAGGTGCAGCAGGCGGTTCCGGTAGGCGACGCGCAGCGCCTCCATCGCCGGTCCAGGCGTGCCCGAGGTACTCGGTGTGCCCGGCCCGGCGGTGACCCCGTCGGCCGCGGGCTCGGCGACGGGCTCGGCCGTGTCCGGGTCCGCCCCGACCGCGAGCAGCATCTCCTCGCGCAGGTCGCCGAGCGCAGGCCATCGCGTCCACTGGATCGACGGCAGGCACTCCGGGTGCCGCACGACGTGCTCGCCGAGCGCCGCGCTGAGCCCGAACACACCGAGCAGCCTGCGGCGCAGGTCCGGGTCGGCGCGGAACGTTCCGAGCACGCTCGGGTCCCGCTCGACCAGGCGGCTCAGCGTGGTCAGCGCCAGATCCGGGTCCGCGGCCCCGACGAGGTCGTCGAGCAGCGCGAGATCGCCGACCGCCTCGGGGCCGAGCTCGTCGAGCAGCCGTTCGGCCCGCGCACCGTCGGCGAATCCGAGCGCCGCGAGGCGCCCTGCCGTCGTCTGTATCCGAGGCGCGGCGTTCACCGTTCCTTCCTCCACCCCGACGTCGATCACGTCGGCCCCCCGAGACGAACCTTCCCAGTAACCGTACACATGGGTCGGAAGCCTCCTCGCAGAGATCGGCCCCCTGCGGCGGAGCCGACCTCGGATGTCACCGCCCGGCGCCCGCCGGGCTCAGCGCACACGCTAACCCTCCGCGTTGTGCGCGTCCTTAGCGGTTTCTCTGCGTAATCGGCCCATCACGCGTTTTCCGCGCGCGCCTCTCCACTCATGTCGGCCCTTGTCGGTGCATGTCAGCGCCGGGTGAGCTGGGCCGCGAACGCCTCGGCGAACGGCCCCCAGGTGCGCCTCAGCTCGTCGCCGGCCGCCTCGACCTGCGCGTTCAGCTCCCCGGCCCGCTCGGGCGGCAGGTCTCCTCCGGCGGTCCAGGAGGCGAAGATCTCCGGCGTGGCCTCGGGGTGGAACTGCACGGCCCAGGCCCGGTCGCCGAGCCGGTACGCCTGGTTGGCGTAGCGCGCGCCAGTGGCCAGCCGTACGGCGCCCTCGGGCAGGGTGGTCATGGCGTCGTAGTGATACTGGATCGCCCGGACCGGGCCGGACGGCAGCGCGGACAGCAGCGGGTCGGCGACGGCCTCGGGCAGCGGTTCGATCTCCCCCAGGCCGATCTCCAGGCCCGCGTCGCCGCGCTCGACGGTCCCGCCGCAGGCCATGGTCATGAGCTGGGCGCCGAGGCAGATGCCGAGCGTCGGCACGCCCTCGTCCACGGCGCGGGCGATCAGGTCCCTGGTGGCCGGCAGCCAGCCGTACCCCTCGTCGTCCCAGGCCGCCGCGGCGCCGCCGAGGACCAGCAGCCCGGCGTGGGCGCGGCCGGGCACCGGCTCTCCCTTGTACGGCCGGACGACTTCGGCCTCGACACCCGCGGCCTCCAGCCGGCCGGCGAAGAAGCCCAGACCGGCCTCGGCCTCGTGCTCGATGACGATCAGACGTTCACCCATAGGGGAGAGCTTAAAGACACATATCAGGACAGGCGATACCGGAGAGGGTCGTACCGTACAGTCCGAATCATGAACATCGATGAGGTCGCCGTCCCCGGCGGACGGCTGCGGATCGCCAGGTTCGGCGGCGGTCCCCGCCTGATCATCGCGGCGCACGGCATCACCGCCTCCCTCATGGCGTGGCGGGCGGTGGCCGAGGCGCTGCCGCCCGGCTGGTCGCTGGTCGCCGTGGACCTGCGCGGGCGCGGCCACAGCGCCGATCTGCCCGGCCCGTACGGCCTGGACCGGCACGCCGAGGACCTGGAACGGGTCGCCGAGCACGTGGGCGCCGACGACACGAGCGTGCTCACCGGGCACTCGATGGGCGCCTACGTCGCGGCGCTGCACGGCGCGCACCGGCGCTACGCCCGGGTGGTGCTCGTGGACGGCGGCCTGCCGCTGCCGCTGCCGCCCGGCGCCGACCCCGACGAGGTGCTGGAGGCGACGCTCGGCCCGGCCGTCGTCCGGCTCTCCCAGACCTATCCGAGCGTCGACGCCTACCTCGACTTCTTCCGGGCCCACCCCGCGCTCGCCCACGACTGGTCCCCGCTGATCGAGGAGTACGTCCGCTACGACGCCGCCGGGCCGGACGGCGCCGTCCGCTCACGCGCCCGCGAGGACGCCGTACGGCAGGACGGCCGCTGGCTGCTCACCGAGCACGAGGCGATCGGGACGGCGCTGAAGGCCCTCGAACCGGCGCCACTCCTGCTCCGCGCGCCGCGAGGGCTGCTGAACCAGGATGTCGGGATGCTCCCGGACGACCTCACCGCTCAGTGGGCCGCCGTCCTGCCCGGCCTCCGCGACGAGGTCGTGCCCGGCTGCAACCACTACACGATCCTGTTCGACCCCCGCTGCGCCGCGGTCGTGGCCGCCCGCCTCACCGGGTGAGCGGTCATCCCTTCGTGCGGGAACGGCAGCCGTCGGCCTGACTCGGGTGCGGCCCGGCGTCACCCGCCGGGCCGCGTCACTGGCGGAGCCATGTCACTGGCGGAGCCGTGTCACTGGCGGGGCAGGATCCAGGTGGCCTTGGCGGCGGCGACGAGCGCGCCGTCCACCTCGTAGACCGCGCTCGTGCCGAACAGCTTGCGGCCGTCACGGCCCTCCGCCCGGGCCACGACCGAGTATCGGCCCATCGGATAGACCCGGCGGAACACCTGCCCGGTCAGCCGGCCCAGCAGCGGAGGCTGGATGGGCTGCCGGTCCGGGAAGCTGCGGTAGTGCGCCCATCCCGTGGCGCAGTCCAGCGCCGCCCAGACGATCGAGTCGGGGACCACGCCCTGCTCGTCGGTCACGTTGAACGGCACCCGCCAGCCCGCGGCCACGAGCTCGGCGCCGTCCTCCGGGTTCTCGACCGGGCCGGGGAAGATCCGCAGCCCGTCGCCCGGCTCGCGCAGCCCGCAGGCGAAGCAGCCCGCGATGGCGTGGCCGTGCCTGCCGGGGAAGCCGGCCTCCGCACGGGCCGCGTCGGTGAACCGCACGAACGGCGGCGGCGTCAGCGTCTCGGCGACGGGAATCGCCTCGACGAGGTGACTGTCGCCCTGGCTGAGAACGACGGCGTTGCCGACGTGCTCGACCGACAGGGCGGTCTCCAGCGGTACCGGTCTGCGAAGGGTGACCTCCACCGGCGAGTCGTGACCGCCTCCCGTCAGCGTGCCGGCGAGAGTCCCCGCGATCCAGCCGCCGTTGGCGGTGCCCTCGGGTCCCCGGAAACGCTTCGGTACCGTCAGAACGGTCTGCAGCCCCGCAGCCGCCGTCATATGGCCACGCCCTCCCTGAGTCACGTCTTGATACGGCTCACCCACAAAAGTCGTAACAAGTGAGCCGATTTTACTGTTCCGGCGTAGGGACCAGCCAAACAGACGAGAGTGTCAGAAAGATTTGCAGCCTGTAACGCCGTGGTGACGCGGTGACCCCGTCAGAGCACGGGCAGGTAGCGGCCGAGCTCGAACTCGGTCACCTGGCGGCGGTAATCCTGCCACTCCGCGCGCTTGTTGCGCAGGAAGTAGTCGAAGACGTGCTCGCCCAGCGTCTCGGCGACCAGCTCGCTGTGCTCCATCGCCACGATCGCCTCGTCCAGCGACTGGGGCAGCGGCTGGATGCCGAGCGCCCGCCGCTCCGCGCTGGTGAGCGCCCACACGTCGTCCTCGGCCCCCGGCGGCATCTCGTACCCCTCCTCGATGCCCTTGAGCCCGGCGGCCAGGATGACGGCGAAGGCGAGGTAGGGGTTGCAGGAGGAGTCGACCGACCGGAACTCGATGCGGGTCGAGCCGCCCTTGTGCGGCTTGTACATGGGCACGCGGACGAGCGCGGAGCGGTTGTTGTGCCCCCAGCAGATGTACGCGGGGGCCTCGCCGCCGGCCCCGGCGATCGCCTCGGCGCCGCCCCACAGCCGCTTGTAGGAGTTGACCCACTGGTTGCACACGGCGGTGATCTCCGCGGCGTGCCGGAGCAGGCCGCCGATGAAGGACCGGCCGATCTTGGACAGCTGGTAGTCGGCGCCGGGCTCGTAGAAGGCGTTGCGGTCGCCTTCGAACAGCGACATGTGGGTGTGCATGCCGGACCCGGGGAAGTCCGTGAACGGCTTGGGCATGAACGACGCCCACACCCCCTGCTCCAGCGCCACCTCCTTCATGACCAGCCGGAACGTCATGATGTTGTCAGCCGTGGTCAGCGCGTCGGCGTAGCGGAGGTCGATCTCCTGCTGGCCCGGCGCGCCCTCGTGGTGGCTGAACTCCACCGAGATGCCCATCGACTCCAGCATCATGATCGCGTTGCGGCGGAAGTCGTGGCCCGCGCTGTGCGGCGTGTGGTCGAAGTAGCCGCCCTCGTCGATGGGCTGGGGCCTGTCGCCCTTCTCCGGCCGGTTGCGCAGGAGGAAGAACTCCACCTCGGGGTGGGTGTAGAACGTGAAGCCCATGTCGGCCGCCTTGGCCAGCGTCCGCTTGAGCACGAAGCGCGGGTCGGCGTGCGACGGCGAGCCGTCCGGCATCAGGATGTCGCAGAACATGCGGGCGGCGCCCGGAGACTCGCTGCGCCACGGCAGGATCTGGAACGTCGACGGGTCGGGCTTGGCCAGCATGTCCGACTCGTAGACCCGGGAGAAGCCTTCGATGGCCGAGCCGTCGAAGCCGATGCCCTCGGCGAAGGCGCCCTCCAGCTCGGCGGGCGCGATCGCCACCGACTTCAGGAAACCGAGCACGTCGGTGAACCACAGCCGGATGAACCGGATGTCTCGCTCTTCGAGCGTGCGGAGCACGAATTCCTGCTGGCGGTCCAAGGCGTACCTCACGGAGTCACAGGTCTGGTCGCCTACCAGTCTGCCTGCTGAGTGTTTCACAGGGGTTACGAGGGGATGTGAGCCGGCGGTCCTGCGGATCACCACGGCGGGGAACGGCGGCGGCGCCCGGCGGCACGGACGCGGATGGTGACGAACGTCACACAGAACAAACCTCGCGGCCCGGTCGTCGTTGCTGTTGATCCGGTGTTGATCGGGTGTCGACCCGTGCGCACTACCTTCCCGGCATGCCGGTGCCCGACCCGAAGGAGCCCACGTCCGTGGCACGACCGCTGCTCGACTCCGCGGAACCCCGGCTCCGGCGGCTGCGGGCGCTCGACTGGCCGGGCAGGGTGCGGGTCCTCGGGCCCGCCGTCGCGGTGGCGATCGCGGGCGTGTCGATCTGCCTGGAGCTCGCCGACATCTGGGTGACCGCCCAGCTGCCCGACTCCCCCTACACGCCGCTGCCGTTCGCGCCCGAGGACGTGGCCGGCACGACATTTCCGATCTTCGGCGCGCTGCTGGTGATCTCGCGGCCCCGGCTGCTGCTCGGCTGGTTGTTGTGCCTGGGCGGCCTGGGCTCGGCCGCCAACATCCTCGCCGCCAACACGGCGACCCTGCTCGTCCAGAACGGCGGCCATCCGCTGGTCCACCCGCTCTGGGTGTTCGCCGACGGCGTGTGGAACCTCACGACGTACGCGCTCGGGGTGCTGCTGCCGCTGCTCTACCCCACCGGGCGCATCCTGTCCAAGCGGTGGTGCGTGCCCGGGGCCGTGACCGCCACGGCCCTCGCCCTCGACTGGCTGTGCTCGCTGATCGCCCCGTCGAGCGTGCGCACCGGCTACAACGCGCTGGAGGTGGCGGCCTTCGCGCCGTACTACCAGGGTGCCCGGCAGGTGGCGCACACGGTCGTCGCGGTGGGCATGGCGCTGGCGTTCTCCTCGCTCGTCGTCCGCTTCAGCCGGGCCGACGGAATCGAGCGCCGCCAGATCCTGTGGCCGCTGATGGCCATGGCCGGGGTGGTGATCCCCTGGGTGGTCGGCCATCCGGTCTGGTGGACGGCCTCGCTCACGCTCCCGCTGGTGCCGGCCGCGATCGCGGTCGCCGTGCTGCGCTACCGGCTGTACGGCATCGACACGCTGATCAGCAGGGCCCTCGTCGGCGCGGGCCTGGCCGGCGTCGTCGCCGCCGTCTACGTGCTCGTCGGAGCGGGCTCCAGCCTGATCCTGTCCGGCGTCGACCGGTTCGCCGGCCTGGCCGCGGCCCTGTTCGCCGGGGCGTTCTTCCATCCGATCCGCGGCGGCCTGCAGCGCCTCGTCGACCGCGCGCTGTACGGCAGGCGCGGCGACCCGCTCGCGCTCGCCGCCGGGCTGCGGCGGCGGCTGCAGCACGCCGACCCCGCGCACGCCCTGCTGGCCGCCCTGGAGGTGCTGCGCGAGGGTCTGTCGGTCACCGGCATCGCGGTGGAGATCGACGGGATCGTCACGACGAGCGGGCGGCCCGCTCCCGTGACGCGGGAGATGCCGCTGGTCTGGCACGGCGAGCCGGTCGGCCGCCTGCTCATCGGCCCGCCCGACAGGCGCCGCTTCCCCGCCGCACACGACGAGCGCGTGATCGCGGTGCTGGCGCCGTACGTCGCCGACGCCGCGCACACGGTGTCGCTGACCACCGCGCTGCAGCGCTCCCGCGAGCGCATCCTGACGGCGCGGGAGGAGGAACGGCGGCGGCTGCGGCGCGACCTGCACGACGGGCTCGGGCAGACGCTCGCCTCGATGGCGATGACGATCAACATGGCCCGCCACAGCCTGGAACGGTCCCCGGAGACGGCCGACACCCTGCTGCGGGACCTGCGCGAGGGCATGAACAGCGTCACCGCCGACGTCCGCCAGCTCGTGTACGGCCTGCGTCCCCCCGCGCTCGACGACCTCGGGCTGGCGGGAGCCGTACGGGCCCTGGTGGAGGAGGCGCGCCCCGGTCTGGCAGCGGGTGCGGAGTCGGTCGCGGAGGTCGAGGTGACCGGGGACATGTCGGGGCTGCCGGCCGCCGTGGAGGTGGCGGCCTACCGGATCGTGCAGGAGGCGCTGACCAACGCGCGCAAGCACGCGCGGGCCCGGCGGGTGCGGGTGGTCCTGCACAGGAACGGCGAGCTGCGGGTCGTCGTGGCCGACGACGGCGTGGGACTGCCGCCGGGCCGCCGGTCGGGCGTGGGCATGAGCTCGATGGCCGAGCGGGCGGCCGAGCTGGGCGGCACCTGCGCCGTCGGCTCCGAACCCGGCCTCGGCACGACGGTCACCGCCCGGCTGCCCGCCGTGCCCGCACTGCCGGCCGCGGACTGATCAGGAGACGGCGGCGAGCGACTCGCCGATCGGGGTCCGCCGGTAGAGCACCTCGCGGCCGAGCCGCCGCCGCGCCACCAGGCCCGCGTCGGACAGCACGGCGAGGTGCTGGCTGACCGCGCCCGGCGTGAGGCCGAGCCGCCGGGCGAGCCCGCTGGTCGAGCCGGGCTCGGCCAGCGCGGCGAGCACCTGCGCCCGGGTGCGGCCGATGAGCGCGGCCAGCGCCTCGGGCGTACAGGGCGTGCCGTCCGACCACAACGTCCCGACGCCCCGCGCCGGGTAGCACAGCATCGGCGAGTACGGCTCGTACATCACCCAGACGTCGGGCCAGGAGAAGGCGCTGGGCACGAGGACGAGGCCGTCCCCGCCGAGGTCGCCGTCGTAGGCGCAGTTCTTGGCCGTGACGAGCCGGTCGCCGTGCCAGGCGACGCCCGGGTGCAAGTCGGCGAACAGCTCGCGCACTCCCCCGGCCGCCAGCGTGCGGGCCCGCCACATGACGTCGCCCTCCAGCAGCGCGCTGATCCTCGGCCAGAACTCCTCGAGCGCGACCGACCAGTACGCCCGCAGCTGGTCGGCCACCCGCCGCACGCCCTCCGCGGGGTCGTCGGCGAACCGCCGCAGCGCCGCGGGATCGGGCGTCTGCACCCAGACCATCTCCTCGTACGCGGTGCCGGGCGGCGTGGCGCGCACCCGCTCCAGCTCGGCGGCGAAGTCCGGCAGCGGGGTGTCGGGCGGCGGGGTGAGGAAGTCGGGTACATAGCCGGTCACCGGGACCAGCGCGAACAGATCCGTGAGGTCCACCTCGCGCAGGCGCGGCCGTACGGCCCGCAGCCACGGCAGGTGCAGCGAGTGGCGGCCGGGGGCGCGCAGCACCCGGAGGCTGGCGACCAGCTCCCACATCGGGGAGAACGCGAAGCGCAGCCGCGCCACGTCGTCCGGCGTGAACCGCCACTCCACCGCCACGATCGACCCCCCATGTTTTAGCCAGGGCTAAAAGATTGGCATGGCGCGGCCCCGGTGTCCAAGAGTGGACGCCCGTGACCACTGTGATCAGCAGGACCGGCTTCATCCAGTCGAAGGTCGGCGGCCTGCCCCGGCCGTTCTGGGTGCTGTTCGGCGGAACGTTCGTCAACCGGCTCGGCACGATGGTGGAGCCGTTCATCGGCATCTACCTCACCCAGGCGCGCGGCGTCTCCCTCGCCACCACCGGGCTGGTCATGACGATGTTCGGCGTGGGGTCCCTGCTGTCGCAGCCGGTCGCCGGGTGGCTGGCCGACCGCCTCGGGCGCCGGATCACGCTGACGGGCGGCATGGTCGCCACGGCCGTCACCATGGTCGCGCTCGGCTACACCACCAGCGTGCCGGGGCTCGTCGCAGGCATGTTCGTGCTGGGCATCGTGGTGGACGCCTACCGCCCGGCCTCGCAGGCGATCGTCGCCGACCTGGTGTCGCCGGAGGACCGGCCGCGGGCGTTCGGGCTGCTGTTCTGGGCCATCAACCTCGGCTTCTCCGTCGCCATGGTGGCGGGCGGGTGGCTCGCCCACTCGGGCTTCACCGTGCTGTTCTGGGTGGACGCCGTGACCTGCCTGATCTTCGGCCTTCTCGTGTGGCGGGCGATCCCGGAGACCCGCCCGGCCCGCGAGGACGCGCTGCCCGGCCGGTTCGCCGACGTGCTGCGCGACCGGCTCATGCTGGTCTTCGTGCTGGGCAACCTGGCGTACTCGCTGGTCTACCTGCAGGGCTACACCACGCTGCCGCTCGCCATGACCGGCCAGGGGCTGCCCGCGAGCGCGTACGGCATGGCGATGGCGGTCAACGGCCTGCTGATCGTGGTCGTCCAGCCGCTCACCAACGCGTGGCTGGCCCGGTTCGATTCGTCCAAGGTCCTCGCGTCCGGGTTCGCGCTCGTCGGCGTCGGATTCGCGGTGACCTCACTGGCGTCGTCGGCGGCCGGGCACGCGGCGGCCGTGGCGGTCTGGACGCTCGGCGAGGTGCTCACGGCCGGGATCCCGGGGGCGATCGTCGCGACGCTCGCGCCGCCCCACCTGCGCGGGCGCTACTCGGGCCTGTACGGCCTGTCCTGGTCGGCCGGAACCCTGCTCGCGCCCCTGGTGGGCACCCGGCTGCTGGCCGACGCCCCCGGCCTGGTGTGGCCCCTGTTCGGCGGCCTCGGCCTGCTCGCGGCGGTGGGCCAGCTCCTCATCGGCCGCGCCATCCGCCGCCGCCCCTCCCCCTCACCATCACCGTGATCTTGTAGTTTGTCGCGCAGTGCCGCCCGACCTGGACGTTCATCGTCGGTGATCATGCAGTTTTTCGGACACAGACCGGCTGACCTTCGCGTTCATCGTCCATGATCTTGCATTTGCAAGATCACCAACAACGTTCGCCGAGGTCCAGGACGGCCTACGAGAAGATGTGCAAGATCACGGACGGAGAAGGCGCAGGCAGGGCGATTATCTGCGGCAAACTACAAGATCACGGGGGAAGGGAAAGGGGTGGGGTGGGGGTTGCTGGCGGGGGCGAACGGGACGGGACATAATCCATCCCAGCATGGACGAGAACCCCCCTGCCTTTCCCGTGCGGACGATGGCCTGGGCGATGGCGGCCGTGGCACTGGCCCTGACCCTCGTGGGGGTACTGGTCCAGGTCCGGATCCCCGCCGAGTGGCAGCCGCACCCCCCGCTGACGCCGGACTTCGGCGTCGCGCTCACGTTCCCGCTCACGGGAGCGTTCCTGCTTTCCCAGCGGCCCCGGCTCAGCGTGGCCTGGCTGATCTGGGTGGGCGGTGTGCTGGGCTCGGGCAACGTGGCCTTCACCGCGTTGATGTTCCACTGGGCCTCGCAGGGCGACATGGGGGCGGCCGCCACGGCCCGGGCGGTCCAGCTGACCTGCTGGGCGGTGTCGGGCCTGCTGCTGGCGGTCATGGTTCCGCTCCACTCCCCCACCGGGAGGCTGCCCTCCCGCGGCTGGCGCGTGGTCCTCGCCGCCGGGGCCGTCGCCACCCTCGCCGAGGTCGTCCTGGGCCTGCTGCGGCCCGATCCCGATCCGGTGGGCTACCCCTGGCCGGCGGTGATCCACAACCCGCTGCAGGTGAGGGCCCTCCTCCCCTACTACGCGACGGTCTGGGACGTCCTGCAGTACGTGATCCAGGCCTGCGTGGTGGCGGCGCTGGCCTCGCTGGCGCTCCGGCTGCGGCGCGCCGACCCGGTGACGCGCCGGCAGATCGCCTGGCCGCTGTCCGTCTTCGCGGTATACGTGGCGCTGTACCTGCTCGGCCCCGCGATGTGGCTGCCCGCGACGCTGTGGACGGCGCTCATCCCGTTCGCGATCCTCTTCGCGGCGCTGCGCTACCGGCTGTACGGCATCGACACGGTGATCAGCCGTACGTTCGTCACCGCCGGGCTCCTGGGGGCGATCAGCGCCGTCTACTTCGGGGCCGGGGCGGTCTCCAGCCTGGTCGTGTCCGGATACCACCAGGTGGGCGGCCTCGTGGCGGCGCTGTTCGCCGGCGCGTTCTTCCAGCCGCTGCGCCGCGTCCTGCAATGCGTGGTCGATCGCGCCCTCTACGGCAGGGTGGGCGATCCCGCGCTGCTCGCGGAACGGCTGACGCAGGAGGTGCGGCGGGCCGATCCCGCCGACGCGCTGGCGTCGGTGGTGACGGTCGTGCGCGAGGGCCTGGCCGTGGACGGGGTCGCCGTCGAGATCGCCGACGGCAGGCCGCGGTACGTCGAGAGCGGCCAGGTCGGGCCGTCGCCGCGCGAGGTGCCGCTGGTCTGGCACGGCGAGCCGGTGGGCCGGCTGCTCGTCGGCCCGCCCGGGGCCCGGCGGTTCGCCGCCGCCCACGACGATCGGGTGCTGTCCACGCTGCTCCCCTATGTGGCCGACGTCGCCCACGCCGTGCGGATGGCCGCCGACCTCCAGCGCTCGCGCGAGCGCATCCTCGCCGCCCGCGAGGAGGAGCGGCGGCGGCTGCGCCGCGACCTGCACGACGGGCTCGGCCAGACGCTCGGGGCGATGGCGATGACGATCAACATGGCCAGGATCAACCTGTCCACGTCGCCGGGTACGGCCGACGACCTGCTGCGGGACCTGCGGGTCGGCATGGACGCGGTCGCCGGCGACATCCGCGAGCTCGTGTACGGCCTGCGTCCCCCGGCCCTCGACGACCTGGGGCTGGAGGGAGCCGTACGGGCGCTGGCGGAGGAGACGCTGCCCGCGGGGACGGACGGCGTCGAGGGCGTCTCGGTGCGGGTGGACGGCGAACTCGCGGGGCTGCCCGCCGCCGTGGAGGTCGCGGTGTACCGCATCGTGCAGGAGGCGCTGAACAACGTGCGCCGCCACGCGCGAGCCACCCGCGTCAAGGTCCGCGTCACTCGTCCCCCGGCCGGGGACGGCGGCGGCGAACTGCGGGTGACGGTCGCCGACGACGGCATCGGCCCGCCCGCCCGGCTGCGCGCGGGGGTCGGCATGTCCTCGATGCGCGAGCGCGCCGCCGAACTGGGCGGAAGCTGCGTGGTCACCGCCCCCGGGACCGGCGGCACGGTCGTCGAGGCGCGGTTCCCGCTCACCGCCTGAGCGCCGCCCGCCCGCCTCGTGACCCAACCGAGAGCCGCGTGGCACGACCGGGACGGCCGCTGCCTCTACGCTTACCGTGCGATGGTGACTTTTCGTGCTCTTGGGCCGTTCGAGGCGCTTTCCGATGGCGAGACGCTCGACCTGGGCGGCCAGCGGCAACAGGCCGTGCTCGCCCGGCTGCTCGTGGCCGGAGGGCGCGCCGTACCGGTGAGCATGCTGATCGACGAGCTGTGGCCCGGCGAGCCGCCCGCTCAGGCGCTGTCCACGATCCAGGGGTACGTGTCCCGGCTGCGCCGGGCGCTCGAACCGAACCGCGCGCCGCGCGAGGAGGCCGGCGTCCTGGTGTCGGCCCCGCCCGGCTACGCGCTGCGGGCGGACGTCGAGAACGTGGACTCCTGGCACTTCGAGCACCTGGTCAAGAGCGACCACGAGGGCCCGGCCGTGACGCTGCAGCGGATGGAGACGGCCCTCGCCCTGTGGCGCGGGCCCGCGCTCGCCGGGTTCCAGGAGCTGGCCTGGGCGCAGACCGAGGCCACGCGGCTCGACGAGCTTCGCCTGCTCGCCGTGGAGCGCCGCGCCGACGCCGCCCTGCGACTGGGGCGCACCGGCCCGATGATCCCCGACCTGGAGGCGCACGCGTCGGCGCACCCGCTGCGGGAGGAGGCCTGGCGGCTGCTGGCGCTCGCGCTCTACCGCGCCGGCCGGCAGGGTGACGCGCTCGGCGCGCTGCGCCGGGCCCGGGAGGCGCTGCGCGACGAACTCGGGCTCGACCTCGGCCCCACCCTGCAGCGACTTGAGCAGGACATCCTCGTCCAGGCGGAGCATCTGGACGCCCCCGGTCCGGCCGCGGACGCGCCGCCGGGCGGGCCCTCGAAGGGGCCGTCCGTGGTGTCGGCACCGGCGGGTACGGCGGGGGCGGGAGCGGCCCCCGGCGTGGCGGCCCTGCGCGTGCTGGTCGCCGACGACCAGGCGCTGGTGCGCACCGGTCTCAAGGTGATCCTCGACAGCGAGCCGGGGCTCGACCTCGTCGGGGAGGCGGAGAACGGCGAGCAGGCCATCGCGCTCGTCCAGTCGGTGCGGCCCGACGTGGTGCTCATGGACATCCAGATGCCGCGCCTGGACGGCCTGGCGGCGGCCCGGCGGATCCTCGCGGCGGAGGCGCCGCCAAAGGTGATCATGATGACCACCTTCGGCACCGACGAGAACCTCTACGCCGCGCTGCGGGCGGGGGTGAGCGGCTTCGTGCTGAAGACCTCGGCGCCCGAGCAGCTCATCGCGGCGGTCCGGGCGGCCGTCGCGGGTGACGCGCTGCTCGACCCGGCGGTCACCACGCACCTCATCGCGGCGTTCGCGGGGCGGCGCGACCCGGCGGCGCCGGAGGGCCTGTCCGACTCCGACCTCGACCTGATCAAGCTCGTCGCCCGGGGCTTCACCAACCGGCAGATCGCTATGACGCTCGCCGTGCCCGAGCAGGAGGTCGCCGACGAGGTCACGGCGCTGCTGCGCGGCCTCGGCCTGGTCGACCGCGCCCAGCTCGTGGTCCTCGCGTACGAGAGAGGGCTGGTCAGCCCCGGATCGCCCGGCGCCTGACCCTTATCGTCGCTTTGACGACAAATAATCGGACACCTTAGGGTGGGACCGTGGCTCAACTGCGTATCGCTCTCGCCCAGACCAATCCGGTCGTCGGTGACATCACCGGCAACGCCGACATGCTCGTCGAGTGGACCCGCAGGGCCGCCGGGCGCGGCGCGCACCTCGTGGTGTTCCCCGAGATGTTCCTGACCGGCTACCCCGCCGAGGATCTGGTGCTCCGGTCGTCGTTCGTCGAGGCGTCGATCACGGCGCTGTCGAAGGCGGCCATGCGGCTCGCCGACGAGGGGTTCGGCGATCTCCCCGTCGTGGTGGGCTACCTCGACCGGGCCGACCTCGCCCCGCGCGTGGGACAGCCCAAGGGCGCCCCGCTCGACGCGGTCGCCCTGCTCCACGAGGGCCGGGTGGTCACGAAGTCGGCCAAGCACCACCTGCCGAACTACGGGGTGTTCGACGAGTATCGCTACTTCGTGCGCGGCGACCGCCTGCCGATCTTCCGCCTGCACGGCGTGGACGTCGCCGTGGCCGTGTGCGAGGACCTGTGGCAGGACGGCGGTCCCGTGTCGGTGGTCGCCGAGGCCGGCGCCGGCCTGCTCGTCGTCCCCAACGGCTCGCCGTACGAGACGAACAAGGACGACGTGCGGCTGGAGCTGTGCGCGCGGCGGGCCCGCGAGGCGGGCTGCGCGCTCGCGTACGTGAACATGGTCGGCGGGCAGGACGAGCTCGTCTTTGACGGCGACTCGCTCATCGTGGACGCCTCCGGGGAACTGGTCGCCCGCGCGCCGCAGTTCGAGGAGGACCTGTTCGTCACCGACCTGGAGCTCCCGGAGGGCACGGGCGAGCTCGGCGAGTCCCGCCACGACGCGCACGACGGCACGGTCATCACGGTCGAACGGGTGCTGCTGTCGGCCGCGCCGGTCGAGCCGTACGAGCCGGAGGCGCCGGTCGTCGCCGAGCGGCTGGACGACCTGGCCGAGATCTACCACGCGCTCGTGCTCGGCGTGCGCGACTACGTGCGCAAGAACGGCTTCCGCTCGGTCATCCTCGGCCTGTCCGGCGGCATCGACTCCGCCCTCGTCGCCACGATCGCCGCCGACGCCGTCGGGCCCGAGCGGGTGCACGTGGTGCTGATGCCCTCGCGCTACTCCTCGGACCATTCGATCACCGACGCGGAGGAGCTGGTGCGCCGCCAGGGGGTCAACTCGCAGATGGTGCCGATCGCCGACATCGTCGCGGGGTTCGAGAAGGAGATCGAGCTGCACGGCCTTGCGGCCGAGAACCTGCAGGCCCGGGTGCGCGGCATGCTGCTGATGAGCCTTTCGAACGAGCACGGCCACCTGGTGCTGACCACTGGCAACAAGAGCGAGCTGGCCACCGGCTACTCCACCCTGTACGGCGACTCGGCGGGCGGGTTCGCCCCCATCAAGGACGTGCTCAAGAGCGTGGTCTGGAAGCTCGCGGAGTGGCGCAACGTCCAGCCGGGGCGGCCTCCGATCCCGGAGAACTCGATCACCAAGGAGCCGAGCGCGGAGCTGCGGCCCGACCAGCGCGACACCGACTCGCTCCCGCCCTACGAGGTGCTCGACCGGCTGCTGCGCGACTACGTGGAGCGGGACATGGGCCGCGACGAGCTGGTCGCGGCCGGTCACGACCCCGAGCTGGTCACGCAGATCATCCGCCTGGTCGACCTGGCCGAGTACAAGCGCCGTCAGTACCCGCCGGGCCCGAAGATCACGCCCAAGAACTTCGGCCGCGACCGCCGCCTGCCCATCACCAACCGCTGGCGCGAGCGCCCCTAAGCCCGCACGTCGCGCGTGCGGACCAGCAACCAGGCGCCGAGCAACGCCGCGGCGGCCCAGGCGACCGTCACGCCGAGGCCCTCCCACGGGCCGAGCGGAAGGTCGTCCAGGTGCGTGGTCGTCTGGATCGCGAGCCCGGCGTTCGCCGCCGTGGCCTGCCAGAGCAGCCGCCGCCAGCCCGGGTCGGCGAGCATGTGCGGGATGAGCGGCAGCACGTACAGCACGCCGCACACCACGCCGGCCGCGGTGGCGGAGTCCCGCAAGGCGGTGGCGGCGCCGAGGCTGAACAGGGCGATCAGCGCGAGGTAGAGCACCGTGCCGGCCGCCGCGCCCAGCGTCGGGCCGTCCGCCAGGGACGGCGGCGGGTGGCCGTTGGCGGCCGTGAACCCGTTGCCGGGCAGGATGAGCCGCGCCGCCAGCACGGACGCGAGCACCGCGACCGTCCCGGCGACCAGCGTCAGGCCGGTGAGGACGGCGGCCTTCGCGGCGAGGACCCGGCCCCTGCGCGGCATCGCCGCGAACGTCGTCGCGATCATGCCGCTGCCGTATTCGCCGGTGACCGCGAACACGGCCATGATGGCCACGGCCGCCTGGCCCGCCTGGATCCCGGCGAGGCCGAGCCGGGGGACGTCCTGGTCGCAGCCCCCCGCCGTACAGGAGACGGTCGCGGCCACGGCGGCGCTCGCGGCGGCGGTGAGCACGACGATGGCCGACAGCAGCCACGCCGTGCCCGGTGCGGTGCGCGCCTTGGTCCACTCCGCGCGAAGCTCGCGTCTCACGCGTCCCCCTTGCGGATGCGTACGGCGGCCAGGACGGCAGCGAGTGCGGCATAGCCGCAGAGCACGGCGAGCCCGGCGAGGGGCGGCAGCGGATAGTAGCCGCCCTGGGGGCTGTAGTAGCCGAGCACCTGGGCGTACTCCGGAATGCTCTGCTGCACCGCGAACCCGGCCGCCGGGGTGAGCCGCAGCAGCCACCGCGCCACATCCGGGGGCAGGACGGAGGCGGTCGCGAGGATGTACGGCACCACGACCAGCCCGGCCACTGCGGCGACCGCCACCGCGCCCCGCCGCACCAGGGCGCCGCAGGCGAGGGCGAGGACCGCGACGGCGGCCGTCAGCGCCGCGACACCGGCCACGACCCGCAGTTCGGTGAACGTGCTCACCGGGAGGACGGCGTTGCCGTTCGCCCGCAGGACGCGCGCGCCGAGGGGAACGGTGAGGGCGGTGGCGAGGCCGGCGGCGAAGGCCACCGCGCCGACGACCACGGCCTTGGCCGCGAACGCCCGGCCCCGCCGTGGTGCCGCCAGCAGAGTGGTGCGGAACAGGCCCCGCCGGTGTTCCGCGCTGACGAACAGCACCGCCACGACGATCACCGCCACCAGCCCGGCGACCAGGCCGGAGAGCGTGCTCTCGATCCGCACGCCGTCTACGCTCGGCGCGACGTCGCCCACCCCGGTGATCGCGAACGCTCCGCCGGACTCGGTGAACCGGCCCGGGTGGTGGGGCGTCCTGCCGTCGGCCTCGTACGCGACGCCGACGTCGTCATGGCTCCACGTGCCGCCCGCCCGGCCCTCCACCCGGACCTGGTCGAAGACGGCGCTCGCCTCGGTGAACCGGACCTGGACGGAGGCGCCGCCCAGATCCCCTCTGCTCACCGTCAGGTCGCCCGGGGAGGCCACGAACATGCCGGCCTCCACCGTGGCCGGCAGATGGGCCGGACGGGCCGTGCCGACCACGGTCCACCGCCTGCCGTCCACCGACTCGTAGCCGGTCAGGGTGCCGCCCGACCGGGTCAGCCGCAGCCAGCGCGGCGACCCCGGCGAGACGCCGCCGGACCTGCCCGCGACGTCCTCGGTGAAGTCGTGCTGCATCCGCACCCCGTGCCGGGCGGTGACCATCACCGCGGCGTACGACGCGCCCTGCCGGACGCCGTCCTTGACCATGATCCCGGCCTTCGCCCACGGCACCACTCCGGCCACCACCCTGCGCACCCCGGGAACGGTGTCGGGGAGCCGGATCTGCCCGGTCATGGAGTCCACCCGCACGGTGATCGAGCCGTCGCCGTCCAACCGGCGGTGGACGAAGAAGAAGCTGTCGCTCACCGCCTCACCGCCCGGCCCGGTCGTGAGCGTGCAGGCGGTCTCGACGCCGCCCATGCCGCAGGAGGCGTGGCTGCCCGCCGCGGACAGCAGCCCCAGCGCCACGACGAGCATCACGGCGAGGGTCATGCCGGCCACCCAGCCGCGTACGGTCCTGAACTTGGTCCATTCAGCACGGACCAGGTGCGGAAAGCCGTCGCGCCCGCCCGTCGTGGGGTCTGTCACGACCGTCGAGGGGTCCGTCATGAGGTCGCCGTCCCGTCTCCCGGAGTCGTGGCGCGGAACTCGACCGCGTCCCTGGTCAGCTCCATGTACGCCTCCTCCAGCGAGGCGCGGTGCGCGGCCACCTCTGAGAACGGCACGTCGTTCGCGCCGAGCAGGGCGACGATCCGCCCGGCCTCCAGCCCGGAAACGGTGAGCGTGTCCCGGTCCTGGACGGCAACCCTGGCGCCGGCGCGGGCCAGTGCCTCCATCGCCTCCGTACGCGCGGTCGTGCGCAGCGTGACCCGCCCGTCGGAGGCGGCGGCGATCAGGTCGGCGACGCTCGTGTCTTCCACAACCCGCCCCCGGCCCGCCACCACGAGGTGGTCGGCCATGTCCTGCATCTCGCTCATCAGGTGGCTGGACACCAGCACCGCGCGTCCCTCGGCGGCCAGTGACCGCAGCAGGCCGCGGATCCACACGACGCCCTCCGGGTCGAGGCCGTTGACCGGCTCGTCCAGTATGAGGACGGGCGGATCCCCGAGCAGCGCGGCGGCGATGCCGAGACGCTGCCGCATGCCGAGCGAGAACCCGCCCGCCCTGCGCCGCGCCACGGCCCCCAGCCCGACCTGCTCGATCACCGCGTCGACGCGCCGCGCGCCCAGCCCCTGGGAGTGGGCCAGCCACAGCAGGTGGTTGCGCGCCGTACGGGACGGCTGCAGCGCGGCGGCGTCCAGCAGAGCGCCGACCTGGCACAGAGGAGCCCGCAGACTCCGGTACGGCCGGCCGCCGACCAGCGCGGAGCCCTCGTCGGCCGCGTCGAGGCCGAGGATCACCCGCATCGTGGTGGACTTGCCCGCGCCGTTGGGTCCGACGAAACCGGTGACCCGGCCCGGCAGCACCGTGAAGGACATCCCGTCCAGCGCCACAGTGCGCCCGTAGCGCTTGCGTAATCCGATTACTTCGATGGCCGCTCGCATGCCCGGCAGGTTAGGCGGCGGCCGGAACGCGCGGCGTCACGGCGGGGAGCCATCTTCGCCCTCCCCGGTATGAGGGACCTTCCGTCCCTCCTGTGAGGGATGTCCGGAAAGGGAATGCCTGGGACAATGACCTCCCGTGGAGCGCGCGGACGACCGGAGAGACAGGCGGGGGTGGACCCTTCGCGCGTGGACACCCGCTTTCCGTGCCTCGTACGCGCCCGTCGCGCTGGGGGTGCTCGCCGCCCTGCTCGCGCTGGCCGAGGCGGTCGCGCACGCCCGCGGCGCGACCGCGCCGCCCTTGTTCGGGCACGGCGTGAGCGCACCGATGGGCATGGCATCGAGCGCTCCGGGCACCCCCATGGGCACGGGCACCGGCACGGGTACCGGCATGGGCACGGGCACGGCGCTCACGCCGTTCACCGGCCCGGGGGGCGATCCCGCCGGGGCCTCGCTGCGTCTGGTCGCGTTCGGCCTGCTCGCCCTGGCCACCACGGTGCCGGTCGTGTTCCTGCGGACCCAGCCCGCCACCGCCGCCGTGGTCGTCGGCGTCGCGGGCCTGCTGTCGTTCACGGCCTTCCGGACGCTCACCATCGCAGGCGCGGCCGTCGTGGTGGTCTGCCTCTACCGGCTCGGTCTCACCGGAGCGCGGTGGCTCGGCCCCTTACTCGCCGTGCCGTACGTCGTGGCGGCGTTGCTCGGCCTGCCCGGCTGGACCCCGCCCCGAGGGGTGGAGATGCTGGTTCCCGCTGAGGGCGAGACGCGCGTCCTCGTCCTGCTGCTCGCGTGCATAGCCCCGGCGGCGGCCCTGGCCGGAGTCGCCCGGCGGGCCAGAGGTGAGGCCGCGGACAACCTGGCCGCCCGGCAGGTCATCGCCGGCACCCTGCTGGAGCACACCGCGCGCGGCGAGCGGGCGCGCATCGCCCGGGAACTGCACGACGTGGTCGCCCACCACATCTCCATGGTCGCCGTACAGGCGGAGACGGCCCGTGTCGCCGTGCCGGGCATGCCGTCCGCCGGGGCGGAGCGGCTGCGGGCGATCGGCGACACCGCCCGTGCGGCGCTGACCGAGATGCGGCGCCTGCTCGGCGTGCTCCGCGAGGACGACCGGGAACGGGCTGCGGATCTGCGCCCGCAGCCCGGCCTGCGGCTGGCCGAGCTGAACGCGCTGCTCGACGAGGCGCGCGACGCCGCGGGAACAGCCGTGCGCCTCGTTCTCAGCGGTTCCCCTGCCGTGCTCGATCCCGGCGTCGAGCTCGCCGCCTACCGCATCATCCAGGAGGCGCTCACCAACGCCCGGCGGCACGCGCCGGGCGCCGCCGTCGACGTGGAGCTGCACTACACCCGCGACGCTCTGCGGCTTCGCGTACGGGACAACGGCCCCGGCGTTCCGCTCTCCTCGGGCACGACGACCGGCACCGTCGGGCACGTCGGGCACGGTGGGCACGGTGGGCACGACGGCACGGGCACGCCGGGCGGAGCCGGCGCATCGGACAACGCGGGCGTGCCGGGCGGCGTGACCGGTCACGGACTGGCCGGTCACGCACTGGCCGGTCACGCACTGGCCGGTCACGCACTGGCCGGTCACGCACTGGCCGGTCACGGACTGGCCGGAATGCGGGAACGGGCCGCTGCCGTCGGCGGCGAACTGCGCATCGGCTCCGCGGCCGGCGGCGGATTCGTCGTGGAGGCGCGCCTCCCCCGCCTCCCGGGTGCCGACGGTTCCCCGGCTTCCGGCGCCCCTGACAGTCCTGCGTACCCTGATGGTCCTGCCTACCCTGATGGTCCTGCCTACCCTGATGGTCCTGCCTGCCATGGTGGCCCTGTCGCATCCGCCGCCTCTGAGGGAGGGCACCCGTGACCGGCGCGACACCGATCCGCGTCGTCGTCGCGGACGACCATCTGGTCGTCCGCACCGGCTTCGCCGAACTGCTGGGCAGCCAGCAGGACTTCGTCGTCGTCGCGACCGCGTCCGACGGGGCGCAGGCCGTCCGGGCATGCCGAGAGCTGCGCCCCGACGTCGTCGTCATGGACATCCGCATGCCGGTCATGGACGGCATCGAGGCCACCCGACGGCTCACCGGTTCCGGAACACGGGTCCTCATCCTGACGACCTTCGACCTGGACGAGTACGTCTACGACGCGCTGCGCGCCGGAGCCGGCGGCTTCCTGCTCAAGGACGTCACCGCCGAGCGCCTCTTCGACGCGGTCCGCGTCGTGGCGGCGGGCGACGCGCTGCTGGCCCCCTCGATCACCCGCCGCCTCATCGCCGAGTTCGCCCGCTTCCGGCCGAGGCCCGAGCCCGCCGTCCCGGCCGCGCTCACCCCGCGTGAGACGCAGGTGCTACGGCTGGTGGCCGAGGGGCTGTCCAACGCCGAGATAGCCGCACGGTTGACCGTCACCGAGGAGACGGTCAAGACGCACGTGAGCCGGGTGCTGGGCAAGCTCGGCCTGCGCGACCGGACCCAGGCCGTCGTCATGGCGTACGAGACCGGACTGGTCGTTCCCCGCTCTACGGGACCCTCGGGCCGGCAGGACCTCGGCCCGCAAGGGCCGGGCTTCCCCGGCCTGACCTGACCGCGTGCCATACGCGCCACCCGACCGCCTGCCATACGCGCCGCGCGCCGGTGGCCCGGCGGCCGTTCGCGGCGGCCCCGATCGAACGGGCCCTTGCCGACGCGACCTCCGTGCCACCGTGGAGACCCCCAAGACGGCGACGCCGGCCTGAGACGCCGCGACCCCCGGCAGCCTGCCCACCAGCGCGTACGAGGTGCACAACGGCTCCGGCAGTCGCGACCACCGATGGTCTGGGAGATGTCCGGGGACACCGGCACATTGATGGGCGCGCTCTATGCGCCTGAAATGAGGCGGGCCCGGAACGAGAAAGCCGTGACCGGTGCCGGTAGGCGTCCGGCACCGGTCACGGGGATATCGGAGAGGTCATAGGAGACGGCGTCGTCGGTGGACGGCCGCCCGCCCTCGCGTCCATTCCCGCCAGTGGTACCCGGCTCTCCCGAGGATGCTCGGCGCTACGCGCCGTTCCGCGCGCAGCGCACGACGGTGACGAGCGCGGTCCGCACGGCCGTGGGCCGTACGGACCGGGTCACGACTCGGAAGTGGAGGGCCGCATCACGGCCCGGGCCTGGAGAGCCGGGTCACAGCTCGGGGGCGGAGGGACAGGTCACAACTCGGGGCACGGCTCAGAGGTGGAGGGGCGGGGGCGGAAGCCCTTGAGCGCCTCGTCGACGATCCGCTCGGGCAGGTCGGTCTGAGGGTCGCCGGAGTGGGACCACTTCGTGGACCAGATCATGGCCCCGCTGAGCAGCGCCAGCGCCATGTCGAGGTCGAGGTCCGCACGCAGTTCACCGGTCTCCATGCCGCGCCGCAGAACCGCCGTCACCACCGCCCTGCGCGGCTCCACGGCCAGCTCGCGGAACCGCTCCGCCAGCCGGGGATGCCGCTCGGAGTCGCTCATGGCGATGTTCATGATGCACCGGGTGCGATGGTGGCGGGACTCCTCCTGGATCACCCGGAGGTAGGTCACCAGGTCGTCCCGCACGGTTCCGCCCTGTGGCAGCGGGATCGGCGGCTTGAGCGTCGCCAGGGCGTCCACCACCAGGTCTTCCTTGTTGGACCACCGGCGGTAGATCGTGGTCTTCCCGACACCGGCGCGGCCGGCGATCGACTCGATGGACAGCTCCGACACCCCGATGCCCTCGCCGAGCAGTTCGAGAGTGGCCTCGATGATCGACCGTTCCGCCTTCTCGCTGCGCGGGCGGCCCGCCGGGCGGGCCGCCACCTCAGCCGTCTGCTGCGTCTTCATGACCAGTTCACACTACCGCCGCTTCCTTTTCGATCTCAGCCTTGTCGACCGCGGCGCCGGCGGAACCCTTCCCCGGCATCCAGCGGGCCACCACGAGAGTGCCGACGAGGGCGACGAAGGCCGATCCGAGGGCCGCCCAGTGAATGCCGGTGACGAAGGCGGCGTTCGCGGCGTCGAGCAGCCTCGTGCCCTGCGGGCCCAGGTGCTCGGCGACGCCGGCCGCGCCGGAGATGGACTCCGTCACGACGTGGCGGAGCTGCTCCGGCAGGGCCGCGACCTTGTCCTCCATGTCGCTGCGGTAGCTCGCGGACAGGACCGCGCCCAGGATGGCGATGCCCAGCGTGCCGCCGACCTGCCGGACGACGTTGCTCATCGAGGAGCCCACGCCGGCCTTCTCACGCGGCAGCGCGTTCATGATGGCCGTGGTCGCCGGGGGCATGATGTTGGCCATCGCGGCGCCCTGGACGAAGCCGAGGGCCAGCAGGATCCAGATCGGGGTGTCCACCTGCACGAAGGCGTAGCACGCCAGGGCCAGCGTGATGACGAGCATGGCCACCGTGCCGACGGCGCGAGCGCCGTACTTCTGCACCATGCGCGCGCTCTGCGGCGCGAAGATCAGCTGAGCGGCCGCGAACGGCAGCACGAGCGCCCCCGACTGCAGCGGCGAGTAGTTCCGGACGATCTGCCAGTAGAAGGCGAGGAAGAACATCACGCCCATGGCCGCGAAGAACACGAGGCCGACGGTGGCGATCGCGGTGGAGAAGCCTGCGTTGCGGAAGTTGCGCACGTCGAAGGCGGGGTGGTCGATCCGGCTCTCGTACCAGACGAACGCGGCGAGGATCGCGAGACCGAGCAGCGACGGCACGATGACCGAGACGTCGGCGACGGTGCCGAGGTCGCTGATCCGGACGATGCCGTAGACGAGGGCGATCAGGCCGAGGATGGACAGCAGCACACCGATCGGGTCGAGACCGCTCTTGTTCGGGTCCTTGGAGTCGGGCACGATCCCGGCGATCAGCGCGAGGCCGATGATCACGATCGGCACGTTGACGAGGAAGACCGAACCCCACCAGAAGTGCTCCAGCAGCAGGCCCCCCGTGATCGGGCCGATCGCCACGGCGATGCCGACGCCGCCTGCCCAGATGCCGATCGCCTTGCCCCGCTCGTGGATCGGGAAGACGTTCGAGATGATCGCCAGCGTGGCCGGCATGATCGCGGCGCCACCGAGGCCCATCAGGGCCCTCGCCGCGACGAGCTGCATCGGGTCCTGCGCGTACGCGCTGGCCAGGGAGGCCAGGCCGAACAGGACCATGCCGGCCATGAGCATCCGCTTGCGCCCGTAGCGGTCGCCCAGCACGCCGAAGGTGAACAGCAGGCCGGCGAACACCAGCGTGTAGGAGTTCATCGCCCACTCGAGCTCGCTCTGGGTCGCGCCCAGGCCGTGGACGGGATCGGCGATCGTCTTGATCGCCACGTTGAGGATGGTGTTGTCGAGGACGACGGCCAGCAGGCTGAACACCATCACGCCGAGGACCTGCCAACGGCGTGGGTGACCTGTATGAGCTTCTGCGGAAGCTTCCACGGATTCCCCCATGATTTCGATACGACTGAGTTTCGCAACGCAAGCGTAGCGTTGGTCATTCCGATACGCAACGGGACCGTTTCATAATCCGGGGTGGTGCCGCCGTATCCGCTGGTCAGTTGGGTTGAAGATGCTCGGCCGAGGCGCCGCTCCCGTGCCGCTCGCCTCCGGCACCCGCGCCTTGTTCGTCTCCGGCACCCCGCGTCTTCCGGCGCGCCGGGGGGCACGACCGCGTCTCGCACGGCGCTCCGGAGCAGCCGAGGCCACCCGGACAGGCGGCGGACGCCCTTCGCGCGGCTGCCCCGAGAGACAACCACGCCCCCCTGTACATCCACGCGGGGGCAGGTTCTATTCCCACTCCGGGGCGGATTTCATTCCTCCACCCGGCCCGGCGGTCTTCCTCCGGAGCGGAGGCGGGCACCGGTCTTCCTCCCGCACGGGGGCAGGCACCGGTCCTGCTCCCGCGGAGGCGGGCACCGGTCCCTACTCTCCAGCGGCGGCGGGCAGGGGCGTCGCGACATCCGGCCCGGCCGCGATGTCCGCTCCGGCCGCCGCGCCGAGACCGCTCACACGCTCCGGCCCGGCCGCGTCACTCGATCCGCCCGGGGCGAGAGCGGCGGGCGGAGCGTCGCGCCTGACCAGGGCGGTGAGCAGGGCCAGCGCGACGCCGACCGCTCCGGACACGGCGAAGGCCAAGACCGGGCCGCGGGTGTCCAGGAGCCCGCCCGCGAGGGGCCCGGCCAGGGCTCCTCCCATCGTCAGGGACGTGCCGTGCAGGCCCATCGCCTCACCCCGCGCCGCCGCCGGGACGCGCCGGTTGACGGCGTCCACGGTGGACGACAGAGCCGGGGCGCACAGCAGCCCGGCCGGCACCAGCGCCAGGCACAGCCAGCCCCAGCCCCCGCCGACCAGTCCCACGGGCGCGGTCAGCAGCGCCAGGCCGCCCGCGAGCAGGGCGGGCGGCAGCCCCCGGGAGAGCCCGCCGTACACGAACCCTCCGACGAGCGAGTACGCGCACCACAGCGCGAGGACCAGCCCGGTCCAGGCGGTCGCGCCGTCCGCCTTGAGCATCGCCACCACGCTCAACTCGGTGGTGGTGAGCACGAAGGTGAGCCCGGACACCAGGCAGAGCAGGGCGAGCAGGCCAGGACGCAGCCACTGCCGCCGGGGGACGGAACCCTCGTGCCCCGCGTCCTCCTCCGCCGACCGCGTGGGCGGGTTGAGCAGATACAGCGCCACTCCCGAACCCGCCAGACCGGCCGCCACCCCGTACATCGTCGCCGTGCTGCCGAACGCCGTCACGCTCGCGACGGCGAGGGCGGGCCCGACCATGTACGACAACTCCACACCCATCGAGTCGAGGGCGAAGCCGGTCTGGTGGTTCTCCTTCGGCACCATCGCGGCCACGCACTGCCGGATGGTCCCGAACACCGGCTGGCTGAACAGCCCGCCGATCAGCGCGCCCGGCAGCAGCACGGCGTACGGCATCGCAGGCGCGACGCACCACAGGCACAGTTGCACGATGGTCGTCACGGCCATCACCGGCCGCAGCCCGCGCCGGTCGACGAACCGGCCGACGAGCGGCGAGCCGATCGCGGCGCCCGCCATGGAGGCGGTGCCGACCAGGCCCGCCTGGAGGAACCCCAGCTTCTGGTCGTTCACCACGTGCAGGGTCAGCGTCATGCCGGTGCCGGTGAGGGGAATTCTCGCGATCATGCCGACCAGCAGCAACGCCCGCACACCCGGCAGGGCGAGCACCCGCCGGTAACGATCAAAAGCCATTGTGGTTCCTTACCTCCGCATGGCATTGTGCCGGGCGCGTCTGACATTTCCGTCGCCGGGTCGCCTCTTTCGTCCCTTTAGTCCCACTCGTTGCACGCCAGGATTACGGCGCCCGTATGGGGGTGTTCCAGCCCATGGCGGCATGCAATGATCTGACTGTCCGGGGACGCCACAGGGGCGCCACGAGGCCGGGAGGTAGCCATGTCCTCTGTTTCCGTTGTGTCCAAGCCCGCCCTCTACGGCGGGGCCGCAGGACGCAGGGTCACCGTCCGCGACATCGCGGCAGCCAAGGAACGCCACGAGAAGTGGCCGATGGTCACCGCGTACGACGCCATGACCGCCAAGGTGTTCGACGAGGCGGGCATCCCGGTGATGCTCGTGGGCGACTCGGCCGCAATGGTCGTCTACGGCTACGACTCGACGCTGCCCGTCACGGTCGACGACCTCATCCCCCTCACCGCCGCGGTCGTACGCGGCTCGTCGCGGGCGATGGTCGTGGCCGACCTGCCGTTCGGCTCCTACCAGGCCTCACCCCAGCAGGCCCTGGAGACCGCCGCCCGCTTCGTGAAGGAGGCCGGCGCGCACGCCGTCAAGCTGGAGGGCGGCCACCGGGTCCTCCCGCAGGTGGAGATGCTGGTGTCGGCCGGCATCCCGGTCATGGCCCACCTCGGCCTGACCCCGCAGTCGGTCAACGCCTTCGGCGGCTACCGGGTGCAGGGCCGCGGGCAGGCGGGCGACGAGATCATGGCCGACGCCAAGGCGCTGGAGCACGCGGGCGCCTTCGCCGTCGTGCTCGAATGCGTTCCCGCCGACCTCGCCCAGCGGGTCACCACGTCGGTGAGCATCCCCACGGTCGGCATCGGGGCGGGGCCCCACACCGACGCGCAGGTCCTCGTCTGGCAGGACCTCATGGGCCTGACCCCGCAGCCCGCGAAGTTCGTGAAGAAGTACTTCGACCTGGCCGGAGAGATGGACCGGGCGATCCGCGCGTACGCCGACGAGGTGGTCTCCGGGGTCTTCCCCAGGCCCGAGCACAGCTACCGCTGACACCCGGCGGGCGGCCGCGGCACCGCGCGGCGGCCGCCCTCGACCGGCGTCTTCCGGCGTCTTCCGGCGGCCGGGACCGTTCCCCGCGAGCCGTCGCCGCACCGAATCGGCCCGCGCCGATTCAGCCGGGTCGAATCAGACCGCGCCGATTCAGCCGGGTCAGACCGTGTCGAATCAGATCGCGTCGAGCGCCTGGGCGAAGTCGGCCCACAGGTCCTCGGCGTGCTCGATGCCCACGGCCACCCGGACCGTCCCCTCGCCGATGCCCGCCGCGGCCAGGCCCTCGGCGCTCACCGTACGGTGCGACGTCGTGGCCGGGTGGAGGATCAGGGTCTCCACGCCGCCCAGCGACGGCGCGAGCAGCGCGAGCCGGACGTTGCGCATGAACGCCTCTCCGGCGGAACGCCCTCCGGCGAGGTCGAAGGAGAACACGCCGCCGAAGTCGGGCAGGAGCTTCGCGGCGAGTTCGTGCGACGGGTGGGAGGACAGGCCCGGCCAGTGCACCGCGGCCACGGCCGGGTGTCCGGCGAGCCGCGTCGCGAGCACGCGGGCGTTGGCGCAGTGGCGCTCCATCCGCAGCGGCAGCGTCTGCATCCCCCGCAGGGTCAGCCACGCGGCGAACGGGTCGGTCGTCGCGCCGAGCTCCACCGCGTACGACCACACCCTGCGGTACACGTCCTCGGAGGCGAACACGGCGATCCCGCCGACGACGTCGGTGTGCCCGGACAGGTATTTGGTGACGGAGTGCACGACGATGTCCGCACCGTGCTCGATGGGACGGCACAGGACCGGCGAGGCGAAGGTGTTGTCGACCACGGTGAGGATCCCGGCCTCGCGCGCCGCCGCGCACATCCCCGGCAGGTCGGCCACCTGCGTCATCGGGTTGGCGATGGTCTCCAGATACAGCAGCTTCGTCGTGGGCCGCACGGCGGCGCGTACGGCCGCGGGGTCGTCCTCCGGCACGCGGGTGACCTCGACGCCGAAACGCTCCGCGAGGTCGGCCAGCGTCTGCGCGGTGGCGCCGTACAACGCGGACTGGGCGATCACGTGGTCGCCCGACTTCAGCAGGCCGAGCAGCACGGCGTTGATCGCCCCCATGCCCGAGCCGGTGGCCACGGCGGCCACGCCTCCCTCCAGGCCGGCGACCGCCTCCTCCAGCGCGCGCACCGTGGGGTTGGAGAGCCGGCCGTACACGTACGCCCCGTCGGGCCGCCCCATGCCGTCGGCGAAGACGGCCGGGTCGTCGAAGACGAATCCCGAGGTCTGGTAGATCGGCATGGAGATCGGCGTGCTGGCCTCCGGCGTGGGCCGGGGCAGGTGGACGACGCGCGTTTCCGGATGCAAGGAGCTCATGGCGTCCACAATTACCTAGAAAAGCCGTTCTTGTCAGATTAGACACTCGACGACCGGTTACGCGGCGAGCGGAGAGGGCGTCCGCCGCCGTCGCCGATGGTGAGGATGAGGGGATGGACGTCAGCTTCCTCCTCGTGCACAGTCCCTCCGTCGGCCCCTCGACCTGGACCCCCGTCGCCGAGACCCTGCGGGCGCGCGGGCACACCGCCGTGGTGCCGCGGCTGACCGACGTGACGGCCGGTCCGCCGCCCTACTGGCCGAGGGTGGTGAGCGAGGTGGCGGCGAGCGCGCCGCGCGGCCCGCTGGCCGTCGTGGCGCACAGCAACGCCGGGCTGTTCGTGCCACTGATCGCGCAGGCCCTCGCCGGGCAGGTCGCCGCGTGCCTGTTCGTCGACGCCGCGGTGCCGCCGCGCAGCGGCGTGTGCCAGGCGGCGGAGCCGGAGCATCTCGCCTTCCTGCGCTCCCTCGCCGACGACGCGGGCGTCCTGCCCCGATGGACCGACTGGTGGCCCGAGGACGACGTCGCCGCCCTCCTGCCCGACCCGGTGATCCGCCAGGTGGTCGTGGCCGAGCAGGCGCGGCTGCCCCTCGCGTACTACCAGGAGGAGATCCCGGTGCCGGCCCGCTGGGACCATCTCAGGAGCGGCTACCTGTGGTTCGCGGACGCGTATGCCGCCCTAGCCCACGAGGCCGGCGAGCGCGGCTGGCCGGTCGCCCGCATCCCCGGCGAGCACCTGCACCAGCTCGTCGCGCCGGAGGCGGTGGCCGACTGGCTGCTCGCGAGCGCCGCATAACCGCGCCCGTGGGCGGGCGCGGTCAGTGCACGCGCTCAGTGCAGGCGCTTAGAGGACGCGTTCAGGGGGCGCGTTCAGCGGGCGCCGAGCGCGCGAGCGAGCCGGACGACGACGAGACGGTTCGGCACGCCGCTGTCCACCAGCCTGCCGTCGGGGCCGAAGTCTCCGAGGCCGAAGTCGTTGTCGTTGGCCAGCGCGATCGTGTGCGGATCGAGCACCGCCAGCCCTTCGATCTTGCCGGGCAGCGACGACACCAGCGCGTTCGGCTCCAGCACGAGCGACTTGACGGGCAGCCTCAGGCCGGACGCGCCGGTCAGCTCCTCCAGCGACGGGCTGGTCTTCGCGTCGTCGTACGGCCCGCCGAGCAGGTTCGTCGCCTTCTTCAGGTCGATGGAGTACACCCGCGCGACGTTGTCGGTGCGCTCGTCCACGAGCAGGCGGTCCGGGCCGGCGTACGCGAGACCGGAGATCTTCATCTCGCTCTGGTCGCCGTTCACCTTCGGGTCGAAGGTCGTGACGTCCTCGAACCGGTACGGATACTCCCCGGTCACCTTCCCGCTGCGCAGGTCGAAGGTGAGGATCCGCCCGAACCGCGACTTCTTCGCGGCCTTCTTGTCGGGGTTGGCCAGCGGGCTCTGCACGGCCAGGTACAGCGTGCGCTGGTCGGATGAGATCGCCAGGCCCTCGAAGCCGCGGTTCTGCTGGCGGCTCGCCAGGATCGCGGGCAGCGTCTCCTTCACCGGGTAGTCCGCACCCGTCAGCCCGAGCCCCGCGGGGACGTGCCGCCTCAGCACCCGGCCGTCCGGCGACACCCGCACCAGTGACGGGCCGTACTCGTCGACCAGCCAGAAGTCGCCGTCGCGGGTGCGCACGAGGTCCTCGACGTCCAGCCCGCTCGGGTTGTACGGCAGAACCGTGCGGCCATCCCAGGTGTAGGGCGTTTCGTCGTGCCCTGCCTGGTTCGACAGGCCGGTCACGGGCTTGCCGGAGGCGCCGACGATCGGCATGTACTGCTTGATCTTCGCCGTGCCGCCCGCGAGGGCGACCCGCACGATCGCCGGGGCGAACTCGGGCACCGGGAAGGTCCGGCGCTTCTCCCCGTCCACGGTCGGCTGGCCGTTCGGGCCGCGGTCGGTGACGAGCCAGAACTCCCCGGCCCGCTCGGCCGGGAACAGGCCGCTGCCGACGCCGCCGAGCCGCACACCATGATCGTCCGCGATGGACGGCTGCACCTGCTTCAGCGCGGGGGCGGGGAGCGTGACGTCGGCGACGACGACGGGTCCCTTGACCGGATCGGCTGCGGCCGTACCGGTGGTGGTGAGGGTGAGCGCGGCGGCGATCGCCAGACCGGCGGAGACGTGACGTAGCACTGGGAACCTTTCAGACGGCGAGACAGCGCCCGAAGGTAGTGAACGATCACGTCTGCGACGTGACGATCAGATGAAGCGCGGATGGCTACACGTCGGTGACCCGGATGCCCGCGTGGGCCTTGTAGCGGCGGTTGACCGAGATCAGGTTCGCCGTGAACGCCTCGACCTGGTGGGCGTTGCGCAGCCGGCCCGCGTAGATCCCGCGCGCGCCGGGGATGCGGCCGGCGAGCGCGCGTACGACGTCGGTGGCCTCGCGGTCGTCGCCGAGCACGAGCACGTCGAGGTCGATCTCGGCCACCGCGGGGTCGAGCAGCAGCACCGCCGACACGTGGTGGAAGGCCGCGACCACCCGGCTGCCGGTCAGCACCGCGGCGGCCTGCTGCGCGGCGCTGCCCTCCTCCACGGGCAGCGCGTACGCCCCCTGCTTGTCGAAGCCGAGCGGGTTGACGCAGTCCACCACGATCTTCCCGGCGAGCGGTTCGCGCAGGGACTCCAGCAGTGCCTTGTGCCCCTCCCAGGGCACCGCGACGATCACGACGTCCGCCTCGGCCGCCACCTCGGCGTTCGCGGCCCCGCGTACGCCGATCTCGCGGGCCGCCTCCTCGGCGCGCTCGGCGCTGCGCGAGCCGATCAGCACGGTGTGCCCGGCCAGCGAGAACCGGCGGGCCAGTCCCTTGCCCTGGTCCCCGGTCCCACCCAGGATGCCGATGGTCAGCGCGGAGACGTCGGGCAGATCTACGGCGGTGTGCTCAACCATGGCTCCGATCATGCCAGGTCACCACCGAGAGCCGCCCCGGGGCGTCCCTCAGAGGACGCGAGCTGTCAGCCGCAGCCCCACGCGGCCTTCACCCCCCGGGCGGGTGAAGCCTCACACTCGGCGCCGATGTCAGGAGATGCCCGGAGGATAGGGGAAGTTATCGAACATATCGTCCATCCTCGCCGGGGACATGTGGCGCCACGTCTTCACCACGTTGTGGACGCTCTTCTTGTCCAGGTAGGGATTGTCGGCGCCGGCTCGCGGTTTGGTGATGGACTGGATCGTCCAGCCGATCCCGACGAGACGGTTGATCTCGATCCATCGCATGACGTCGATCCCGAGGAACACCGTGGCCCTGATGATCGGGTGCCACGCATGCCAGTTCTGCGGCGGCTCGCCGGGCTTGACGTTCATCATGTGAGTTTTCGATCCGTACGGCATGCGCGGATCGAAAAGAACTCCCTCGCCGAACCAGACGAACGCCGCCGTCAATCCATTGTCGTCGTGCCGGTAGAAGCGGTCGTAGATGTCGAGCTGTAAGCGGGAGAGATATTCGAGCGCGTCCTTGGCCGGAGCCATCTGGGCGATGAATCCGTCGGGATAGGTGCCCGCCTGGCGGTGCTGCTTATAGAGGGGATAGAGTTGCTCGGGCGATCCGCCCGCGACCGCGCCGATGGTGGTGTAGGCGTCGATTATCTCGGCGGTCGCCTGATATTGGAAGACATTCTCGTAGGTGTACCACAGCTCGTTCGCCCGCCGGTCCCCGCGCATTCCCTCGACGTCCGGAAATTCCGGGTCCTGTGGGGCGGGATTGTAGTCGGCGGCGAACGCGGGACCGCTCAACGGAATTCCCGCTCCGATCGCTCCGAGCGTCACCACGGAAGCCTTCAGGACGCTACGACGGCTGGGCTGGCGCATGGGGGGACCTCATTCTCCACTAGAAGGACAGGAACCGACGAAGACTGTCACTCGCGGCGCCTCCGCAAAAACGCGAACACGGCGATTCCGATGGCCGTCCACGCCAGGGCGCGCGACGCCACGCCGGGCAGGGCGGCGAGCAGGGCGTCCAGCCCTTCGTTGGCCGCACCGACCCCCGACACGATCGGCGGGCCCGGCCAGAACCCGGCGCGGGCGTCCAGGAGGGCGGCCACGAGGAGCCCTCCCAGGAACAACAGGGTGGATCCGCCGGTGGACGGGACCAGTGCGCGGCTGGTCAGGATGCCGAAAACGAGAGCGACAGCCGGCTCGACCACCAGAAGCACCGCCCCGGAGAGCAGCCCCCGCATGCCCGCCCCCGACTGCAGAGTCATCCACAGGGGCGGCAGCAGGGCGATCACTGAAAGCACCAGACTCACCGCGTAGCAGGCCAGCAGACGCCCGGTCAGCAGCCTGGGACGGGAGCTCACCATCGTGGCCGACACGAGCCGATGGGTGTCCGGTTCTGTGTCGAGGACCTGGCGGGACGCCCACGCCCACACCGGAATCATGAAAACGCTGAGGTACCCCAACGTCTCCAGCACCGCGGCCTGGGCCGCGCCCGGCGTGCCCGGCGGCGCGCCGGAAAGGATCGCCAGCAGCACCAGCGTGGGGACGAGCGGCTGGATGAACCGATAGGAGTTTCCGTATGCCTTGATGTAGAACCAGCTCAGGGCCGCGACGTTCATTTCCGGACCTCCGCCGGGCCGCCGATCTCCACGTCATAGCCCAGCTCGCGCAGGTGCTCGACGGCGATGCCCGCGCTGCGTTCCTGTACACGCACCCGCAGGACCACGGTCTGCTTCTCCTCCCGCGGCTTGGGCGAGGCCGGCAACACGGATACCGTGCCCGCGCCGACTTCCCACCGCTGTCGCAGGTCGACGTCGCTTAGGTAGTTCTGGTGGTCGCTCACGACGACGCTGCCGCCGCGCGCCGCCACCTCGCCCACTGCGGCGGAGACGGCGTTCATGGCCGCCACGTCGAGCCCGGCGAAAGGCTCGTCGAGCACAAGGAGCTCCGGCTTGGCCAGGAACGCCTGGATCAGCCCGACCTTCTGGGCACTGCCCTTGGAGAGATCACGGATTCGGGTCGCGGCCAGGTGCCGGCACCGCAGCCTCTCCGTCCAATGGCCGATCACGGCCTGCCGGTCGGCCACGCGCACCCCGCGGATACGACATACGTGCTCAAGATATTCCTGCACCGTGAAGGGTAGGGCGGAGGGAAAACGCTCGGGCGCGTATCCCACGATTCGCGGCCGCTGCTCGATGTGACCGGCCGACGGCCGGGCCAGTCCGGCGACAAGCCGCAGCAGCGTCGATTTACCGGCACCATTCGCTCCGGTTACCTCGGTTATCCGGCCCGGCGCCACCTCGACGTCGACACCACGGAGAACCCAAGGAGCTTTGCGCCGGTAACGATAGGAGACGTTCCGGAGGCGCACTCGCCGCCCTCCACTCTGCGATAGGTTTTCAGTCGGATCTGTGATCGTATCCGATGCTGGGCATATCACAGGTTACCGGCCGGAGCGTCGAGCGTGAGAAGGCAGGGCACCCGGGCGGGATCGGCGATGCGTAGATAGCCGAGTCCTATACCGGCGAGTCCGAGCAGTAAACCTGGGGTGCGAAGCCCGCGCGGCACCCCGCAAATCCAACCATAATCCTCCTGCGCGGCCAGCACTGCCGTCGTGACGTTTTCCGCCAGGCGGAGCAGATCACCCTCACCTGTTTTTCGGGCGACCGACCAGAGGAAATCCAGGTTCCCCAGCTCCCCGTGGCAAAGCGACAAATTGCGCACCGGGTAATATTCCTTCGCCGCCTGGTAATAGTCGGCGGTCATGCGAGCCGCGAGCTCGATGTCGGCGGCCAGGGACCTGTCGTCGCCCAGCGTCTCGGCCAGTGCCAGCCGGGCGAGACCGGCTCCCGGCGCGCCGTGACACCAGGCGACCATCGTCTCCCAGGGGACGTTCGGCCGCAGGTCCGGCCAGGCTTCGCCATGTTCGTCGCGCAGTGATCTTTCGAAACGCAGCGCGGCCCTGGCGGTCTCGAGCCGCGTGTCGTCGCCGGTCACCCGTGCCGCCCTGGCCAGGGCCAGCGCAATGCCGGACGCGCCGTGCGCGAATCCGCCCAGCGCCAGGCCGTCGAATTGCGCTGTGGGCCAGCTGATCTGGTCGCCGGTGCGGACCCCGCGCTCGGCCAGGTGCGTGCTCACCTTTCCGATCAGCCCCACGAGCCCGTGGGACGGGGCGACGCTCCAGGCCGCGCAGAGAGCGAGGACGTGACCGGCGGCGCCGCCGACGACATCGAGGGTCTCGTCGGCGCCACAGATCTCCTCCATCCCCGGCGCGACGTCGTCGATCAACCGAGTGAGCGGAACGGTGTCCGCGGTGAGAGCCGCCCAGTGCGTCAGAAAGTAGAGGGCGCCGGTCAAGCCGCCCGACATGCCGAGGGTCAGCATTGCGTTCTGCCGGCCCTCACGATGGCCGAACGAGATCGCGCGTTCCATCCGGCGCACGATGCCGTACGAGATATCCCGTGCCAGCTCATGAAACCTGTCCTGGCCGGTCACTCGGGCCAGGTAGGCGAAGAACAGGCCGATGCCGCTGTTGCCGGAATAGAGGTCGAGCCCGGTCGGTAGGAGCTGCCACCCTCCCCCGCTTACCGAGGCCAGGCCGAGCCAGCCGACCTCCCCCTCATGGCGTAGCGCGGACCGAATCAGCTCGTCCCCGATTTCGATGGCATGACCGACGACGGTCCCGGCGTCGGGCGCCTCCTTCGAGCTGGACCGTCGGTGGACCGGTCTGTCGTCCCTGGGCACCCGGAAGACCGGGGAGGAGTCGAGATCCGGGGCGGCGGCCGTGGCCGCAGCGCACTCCACGATCCATCGCTGGCGCAGAAGATCGTCGTCGCCGAATCCCGCGATCCGCTCACGTACAGCGCTCAGCCCATCCTGAGCCAGCGCGCCGGGAATCACCCGTCCGTCTCCGCCGATGAGGCAGGTGCCGTCCGCGTCCGCCGTGAAGATGGGAATGTCGCCGGCCGCGAGTTGTGCACGTTCGCTGGCCGCGATCTCCGCTCCCAGCGCGAGTCCTTTCTGGCGGGACAGCGCACGGTCGAGGTACTTCTCGCGTTGCTCTGCTGCGCCCAGGAGGTGCGGGTGGCAGCTCGCCCAGAGGAAGGCGTTGTACGTCTGCGTCGCCCCGAGGATGTGACGGGCCCGGGCGCCTCGGAAGGTCTCCAGGAGGCCACCTTCAGCGAGCAGATCGTCGGCGTGCGTCCGGATGAGCCTGTACATGCGCTCGAACCCCGACAGGAAGACGTCCCGGTACTCGTCGAACCGTCGCACCTCGCCGTAGAGGCGCGGCAGGTTCGCCGACGCGGGGACGGGTACCCGGCCATGTGCCAGCCGCATCGTGTCCGTGCCGGCGTCCACCCATTGGGGCAGCTCGCCCGCGCTCAACCGCGAGTCGCCGCCGCCGTTGAGCCCGCTCACGTCGCCGCTCGTCTCCCTGCCCGCCGCATCCGTCCGCGGGCGTGAGAAGGGCAGCATGCCCACCGCGAGCACGGTCGAGTCGAACAGGCCGCGCATCAGAGCCTCATCTCCGGCGGAGTCGGCCTGTGAGGCGTTCAGGTCTCCGGTGAACAGGCATTCGAGATCGACGAGGAAGGGATGCTCACCGGCCGCGATGACGTTGTCCATGTGCAGGTCGCGCGCCCGGAGCGCGTGCAGCAGAGCCAGATAGCCGCCCTGACGGCGGTAGAAACGCTCGACGGCGGCGGAGGTGTCGCATTCGCCGCCGCCGACGTGCTCCAGCCATCCGTGGTCGCCGCGGTCGAGGACGCGCACGGTGCGCAACCGCGGCTCGAACCCCTTGGCGTTCACCCAGTCCAGCAACGCCTGGAACCGAGCCTCCATCGACACCGCTCTGGGCTTGTACACGACGCTCTGCCCGCGACCGAAATGGACGATAGCCACAGACCGGCCACCTTCGTGGCTGTCGCCGGCGTCGAAGGAGATCTCGTCGATCTCTCGTAGGTCCGCCTGGATACCAAGCCCGCGCAACAGCCCGAAGTCGGCCGCCAGATGCTCGGCGAACGCACAGCGCGCGCCCACCCAGTGAGCGAGCAGCCGGTGGCATTCCGCATGCATCAGCGGATAGTCGCGCCAAATTCGCCGTGTGAAGTCCGTGTCCGACAAGCGCGCCAAGAAGAAGTCGAAGCGCTCGGCGGGCGTGGCCCCGTGCAAGAGGCCCTCGACCCGCTGCACGTTGAGCTCCAGTACGAGGATCCTGAGAACGATCCTGGCGAGCCCGGCGCGGGGCGGCGCCGCTGTCAGGTGATGGAGAAGCGGCTCGGCCGCGAGGGATCCGAGACGTTCCTGCACTCTCTCGATCAAATCAGCGGCGGCGGCATCTACGTTGCGCTTCGAGAATTGGAGCAGTGAATCGATCGCGTGCTCAGGCGCCATTCTGACCCCGTATTTCACAGACTCGGCGATCCAGATCGGCAGGGACACGAGGTGCGGGCGCCCGCGCGGAGCGGACGCCCGACCTCCTCTCACCTTGCCGCGTCAGTAGGCGCAGCAATTCGTGTCGCTGCTCCAGGTGATCCAGCACGGAGCCCACGACATCATGATCGGCTGGACCTCGCCCTCGTTGGCGAAGTCGGCGATGTCGGCGAGGTCGCCGACCGGGTTCGCGGGAAGGGTGGACAGTTGCTCAGCGGTGAGGGTGGCGCTGAAACCGGGGTCTTTCCACGCCTTGGCCAGATCTGTTGTCTGCATTTTTCTCCTCTCCTAAGCGGTCGTTCCGAAATATCACATGGGACCGTAACTCCCGACAATGTGAGCAACCTCTCATCGCGACAGGCTTCCATAAATCCCTTTTTTGCACTAACACCCGAGGAGGGTTGACCCGGTGAAATCGCCGACGTATTATCCCGGAATTTTCACGCCGAGTTCCATCCGTCTTTCAGCCCGGCGCGGACCGTGGTATTGCTGTAGGGCGGTATGAGGAGGGAAATTTCATGGCCCGTGCTCCAAGAGTCGTCGTGGTATCGCCTCCCAAAGCGGGCACCCATCTCATCAAGGAATTGATGCTCGCTCTCGGGTACGGCCTCCAGGGAGAGGTGAAGACGTCACCGGACGAGCGCATGACTCTTGACGAGGACGCCTCGTGGAACCTCGTCTCACAGGTTTACGACCACGAGGAACTGCTCCGGATGCGGGTCACGGAGGACCCCGAGCGCTTCGCGCGGCTGACCGACGTGGCCCGGACGGCTGTGATGTGGGCATGGCTCCATCGATTGGGCGTCCCGCTGGCCTCCCGTTATCCGCACGAGACGATGCTCAGCGAGCTCGTGCAGAAAACCCTGTGGCGTACCGCCACCGGCACCTTCTCCGACACTCCTCCGAACACCTGCTGGTTCGTGCACGAGATGGACCTCGCGCAGGTGTACGGCAAATTCATCCACGAATGGCGCACGGGCGGTGAGCCACGCATTCTGTTCCTGCACCGCGACCCGCGCGACAGCCTTCTGTCGATGGTGCGTTTCCTCACCGACACGCGGCCGGAGGGCATCGGCAAGCTGGTCCGCTTCGGCCTCTACAGCGACATACTCCATTCCCTTACCCACCTCGACGAACAGATCGCCTACGCCTTGGAGGACGAGCAGTTCCCCGGGCTCTCGGAACTGCGAAGCAGTCGCTGGCTGGCCGCGCATCCGGCCGTGTGCAGGGTCTCCTTCGAGGAACTGATAGGCCCCGACGGCGGCGGAACCCTCGATCTCCAGGAGGCGGCGGTCAAGCGGGTCGTCGCGTTCCTGGGCGCCGAGGCGGATCCGGCGACGCTGGCGAAGTCGCTGTTCAATCGAGCGTCGTTCACCTTCCGTGACGGCCGGTCGGGCGCATGGCGGGCCGCGTTCTCCGAGGCCACCGTCCGCGCCTTCGATCGCCGCCACGGGCACCTGCTGGACCTGCTCGGATACGAACGCCGATGAAGGGCTCTCCAGCGAGCCCCGCGGAGCAGGGGGAGACCGCCGGCACGGCGATGAAGGAAGCGATGAGCCGTTCCGGCACCGCCGCCACCGTCATGGCCGCCCTCAGGCTGAGCAGGCAGGCGGACGCGACGCTGTTCTGGACAGGGGTGATCCTCCTGCCGGCCGTCGAGGGGCTGCTCGGCGTCGGTCTGCTGCTGCTGTTCCGCGGCAGCGTAGGGGTCTTCCTCGAGTCCTCCGACGGCCCCGCGCAGGCGACCAGGACGCTCATCCCGTGGCTTGCCGGAGCGGTCCTGCTCACCCTGGTCACTCTCATTCTCGGCAACTTGCGTCATACGCTGAACGAGCTGCTCGTGGACCGGGTGCGTCAGTTCAGCAGCCGCCGCATGCACGCCGCCATCGCGAAGCTCGACCTCGCCGACTTCGACTACCCGGTCGTACACGACCGGATCAGCCGGGCGGAGGAGACCGCCGACGGCAAACCGCGGCAGGTGGTGAGGGGCGTCAACGGCCTGCTGGCCTCCGCCTTCCAGGTGGCCGCTTTCACCGTGCTGCTCATCGTGCTGGAGCCATGGCTGCTGCCGGTGATGGCGCTCACCGCGGCCCCGATCGCGGTCGTCAGCTCCAAGCTCGCCGGCGACCGATTCGCCTTCTTCACCAGGATGACCCCGCTTGAGCGGATGCGCAGGTACGTCGGCATGCTCATCACCGGCCGACAGGCCGCCGCGGAAGTGCGCTCCTTCCGCCTGTCGGAGCACTTCGCCGAGAGATACGACCTCCTGACCCGCAGGCGGTACGCGGAACTGCGCGAAACCCTGCGCGGGCAGTGGCGCAGACAGCTGCTGGGAGTGCTGGCGTTCGGCCTGATCCTGTGCGTGGTCGTGACCGTGCTCGCCTGGTTCTACGCCGCCGGGGCGATGGACACCTCGACGGTGCTCACCACCGTGCTCAGCTTGAGCAGGCTGGCGACGGCGATGGCCGGTCTGGGCGGTCCGCTGGCCGAGTTGTCCGAGGCGGGGCTGTTCCTCGACGACCAGCACGCCTTCTTCGCTCAGCTCATGCGCAGGAGCTCGGTCAGCCGTCAGGTCGCGCAGCCGGGACCGCTGCGCGAACTGTGCGTGCGCGAGCTCGGTTTCGTCTATCCCGAGACCGCGCGGCCGGCCCTGCGCAACGTCGACCTGACCATCCGAGCCGGCCAGATAGTCGCGTTCGTCGGCCCGAACGGCTCGGGCAAGACCACGCTGGCGAAGATCCTGGCCTTCCTGTACGAGCCCTCGTCGGGCGCCGTGCTCTGGAACGGTGCGGACACCTCCGAGCTCAGCCGTGAGGGATTGCGCGACCAGGTGACGACCGTCTTCCAGGACCACATGACCTACCACTTCTCCGTCGCCGAGAACGTGGCGCTTGGGGACACGACGCGGCCGGACGGGGAGACGGCCGTCCGCACGGCAGTCGACGAAGCGGGCGCGCGCGAATTGGTCGACCGATTGCCGGGCGGGTACGAGACCCCGCTCGGCCCCGAGTTCGGTGGCGGCACCGCGCTGTCCGGAGGCGAGCGACAGCGCCTGGCCATCGCCCGCGCCTTCTACCGGGGCCGGGACCTGGTGATCATGGATGAGCCGACGTCGGCGCTGGACGCGCAGGCCGACCACGCGCTGCTGGAGAACCTGCGGAAGCTGTTGCGGGGGCGCACCGCGATCGTTGTCTCACACCGTTTCTCCAACGTCCGGCACGCCGACCAGATCTTCGTGCTGAAGGATGGGCGCATCCTGGAGCGTGGGACGCACGACAGCCTCATGGCGGACAAGGGTTTGTACGCCGAGATGTACACACTGCAGGCCGCCGCCTACATGACTTCCGGCTCCCCGAGCTCGACGGCGCAGAGCCCGGGGTGAACGCGGCTGGGACCGCCGGAGGATCGGACCGGCCGGCGACGGGTATCGGGAGCCACGTCCTCCGCCCACCTGTCGCCGACGACCAACAGCTACCTCGGATCGTGGTCCTGAACAGCGGCCCGGTCGAGTGTCGCGGCGATCCACTCGGGCAAGGGGACGGACGCGACCTGCGCCGCCGCCTTCCACCGCTCCTCCTGCTCCGACGAGACCGCGACGGAGATGGTCACCGTCACCGTGTCCGTGTCCTGGCCGCGGCCACGGCTTGCTTGTATCTCCCTGCGCAGCCTGTTGAGCGGCCAGCCTTCCTTCTCCGCCCGGGTGAGCCACAACTCCTGCTCGTCTTCGGTGAGGGCGGCCACCTCCGCGTGGTGCTGCAGGCTCAGCGTGTCCCGTCGACGGGACATTGGGAACTTTCGGGCCACCCATGCATAGTTACGGAGAGTCTTGTACGACAAGGACGTCTCTGCGATAGCCATCCGGTACCGGTCACTGAAGAACTCCTCACCGTAGACGAGCCAGTCACCCAGCCACCAGGTGGAGGAGTTCGCGATGACGCATAACTGGTTGCCGATCCTCTGCCATGACTCGAATGTCAGGTCCACTGGAAGACGCAGCCCGAGCCTGCCCGCTCGCACTGACGCGTCGAGCCCCAGCCTCTCCTGTTGAGAATGCCTTCTCATGTCGCTGACTCCCCGGCGAGCAGTCCCGCGCTCTTCTTCCTTCCTCGGAACAGGATCGAGAAGTGGCATCGCCATTGGTCATAACCCCCGGTTCTGAAACCCCGTAGAGAGCCAAGGCGGTCAGGCCTCGGCTCCGCCTCTGATTCATGAGGACGGTTTTCCCGATCGGCTCCTCAATCTCAGGGGTGTGAGAGCGCTGCCTCCTCACCCATGTCGTCATGGAGCTGGTTGACCGCACTCCTCGGCAGCGATATGTGCGAAGCAAGGAGGAACACGGACACGCGGCAGCACCGCTGAGCACGCTTCCCGCTAACGGAGGCCGCCGGGAACATCTGCATGATTTCCGCCATTGTCTTGAGATGTCAACCACGCTGTTGACGTGGGAGGCGCGAAGGACGACTCCCCCAACTCCGCGGTGCCCGGATCATCCCCGGCGGGCCTTGCGCTCCGGCCGCAAATCGTGATCGCGCTCGCCGACGGCGTCGACCGGCCGTCTGACCAGTGGTTCTGGGAATTGTGCGTCACATATCCCAACGGCGATACCCGATTACGACGAAGACGATCAGGGCGACAGTCCACGCCGTGAGGAGCAGGGCGCCTTGCGCCGGTGTCACCGCGCTCGCGTCGTCCGCTACCGGAAACCACATGGCGAATCCGGCAGTGTCCGGGAGGTACTTCGCCGCAGGGGTGTGATCACGCAGGAGCGGTCCGACGATGAAGAAATACCCCAGCAGGACGACGACTGCCGCAAGAGTCCGGCGCACGAGCGCACCGACGGCGGCGCTGATCAACGCTGTGAGCACGAGATACGCGCTCACACCGCTCAGGGCCCCCACGACACGACCTGAGGTCGACGGCGCAGCGGTGTCGCCGAGCACACCAGCCGTGAGCACGACTCCGGACGCGGCGGTGATCGCCGCTGCGGGAAACACGACTATCGCCAACGCGAGGTGCTTGGCGGTGAACTGAAGGGCGCGGCGGGGCATCGCGGTCAGCGTGGTGCGGATCTGCCCACCGATGTACTCGGAGCAGGCTGTCAGGACGCCGAGGATGACGAAGCCGGCTTGCGCGTAGCTGATCGAAGCCAATCCGATGTCGATGGCGCTCTTGGTGCCGGTGGAACCCTGGAGGCCGGCGACCGTGAACGCGACCGCGAGGATCAGATTCACCACCAGAGTGCCTCCGAGCGTCAGCCAGGTCGCCGGAAGAGACACGAGTTTCGACATTTCCGCCGCGAGCGCCTGAGCGGCTTCCCGGCCACGGGTGCGAGTCGCCGTCGTAGGGGCGGTCATGCGTCCCTCCGCGTGAATGCGACGGCGGCGATCACGAGCAGCACCGCCACCCAGGCGGTCATCACCAGCCCTCCGGTAAGCGGGCTGATCTCGACAGTGTTGTCGGCGAGCCTCCGAATGAACATGCGGACCCCGGCCATGTCGGGCAGGTAATTCGCCAGCGGAGTGATCTTGGTCAGCAGATAGGTGACGGTGACGACCGAGGTGTTCGCGATGAGCACCGCGAGCGGAATCACCCCGTGGCGGGTGAGCACGGTGATCCCGAAGGCAAGGAGCGCGGTGTACACCCAGTAGCAGACGACACCGGCCAGCCGCGGAACATCGTCCGCTCCCATCGCAGGGGCGTGCTCGCCGAGCACCACGTGGATGACACCCATGGTGGTCCCCGACGCGATGATCGCGAGTACCGCGGCGGCGATCGCGACCGCGGAGATTTTCGCGAGCAGGAACCGAAGGCGGGCGGGAACGGCGGTCAGGCTGGTGGTGATCTGACGCCCGCCTCCGGATTCCGCGCTCTCGGTGAAGTACTCGCTGCTGATGGCGACGACACCGAGGATGATCGCACCAACCACGCCGAACGCCAGTTCCTGATATCCGGTGTCGGCCCCGGCGACGGTCGCGGCGCCGCGGGTGATCGTGCTGCGGGTCGACGACGCGGTGATTGCGGCGATCACGCTTGGCACGAGCACCCCGGCGGCCATCGCGATCCACACCGTCGGCAACGAGGCGAGCTTCGACGCCTCAGCCGCGAGCGCCCTCATGGCGCACCCCCCGTGGTGAGGGCGAAGAACGCGTCCTCGAGAGTGCGGTGAGAGCCGGTGATCTCGTCGAGGGTGCCATCCGCCACGACCTTGCCCTCGTTGATGACCACGACGTCATCCACGGTTTCCGCGAGCTCCCCCATGAGGTGGCTGGAGAGCAGCACGGTACGGCCGGACGCGGCCTGTTGGCGGAGGAAGGTCCTGATCCAGCGGATGCCGTCCGGGTCCAGCCCGTTCACCGGCTCGTCCAGGATCAGGATCTCCGGGTCTCCGAGCAGCGCCGCCGCCAGCCCGAGACGACGCGCCATCCCCAGGGAGTAGCTGCCGACCCGCCTCGATGCGGCGCTCGTCAGGCCCACGATGTCAAGGACCTCGTCGACGCGCGCCCGCGGCAGCCCTGCGGAGCGAGCCACCCACCGCAGGTGTGCCCGGCCCGTCCGCGCCCGATGCGCGCCGGAGCCGTCCAGCATGGCCCCGACCGTGGCAAGCGGATCACGAAGCTGCACGAACGGGACAGAACCAATGAGTGCCGTGCCGGAGGTCGCTCGATCCAGGCCCAGCAGAATGCGCAGCGTGGAACTTTTTCCCGCTCCGTTCGGGCCGAGAAAGCCGGTCACTCTTCCGGGGCGGGCCTGGAAGCCGACGCCGCTCAGAATCTCCTTGGAACCGCGCCGCTTGACGAGGCTGTCGATCGTAATCATGTTCACATGTGAACCCGGAACATGGCCTCCGGTCATCGGACCGAAGACCGGACATCGTCTCGCGGCTCGGACCTGGGCCTCTCGGACCCAGGACTGATGCTTCATCCACGAGCGAGTCCTTAGACTTGGGGGATGGGGCCGGGTCAGGCACTTCCGAAACGCAGTCGGCGAGTCTGGCCACTGGCCATCGCCGTCCACGTCGTGCTCCTGCTCGCTCTTCTCGCGGTCGGCCGCGGGGGTACCGCCGCGGTCGTCCTCCCGGTAGTCATCGCCGCGCTGGCGTTGACGGTCACCGTGTGGGCGCTGTTTCACGCACGCCGGCAGCGAATCGCGTACGAAGCGCGCCTGACGGCATGGGCCGGCGAACGCGCGGCACAGGCCGAACGACTCCGCATCGCTCGCGAGTTGCACGACATCGTCTCTCACGGCCTCGGTCTGATCACCGTCCGCGCGAGCGCGGCACGCTATCTCGGCGCGGGGGATGACAGCTCCGCGGCGCTGTCGGACATCGAGCGCATCGGGCGGCAGACCACGACAGAGCTACGCCGGATGCTCAACGTGCTGCGTGACTCGACTGGCACGACCGCACCTCTGCGGCCCGCGGAATCCCTTCACGACCTGCCGGCCATCATCGAGGATGCCGAAAGGGCAGGCCCAACCGTCACTCTCAGACTCGGCGAGATCGATGACATCAGCTCCGGCGCGCAACTCACGGTCTGCTCCATCGTGCGTGAGGCCCTCACGAACACCGCTCGGCATGCCGGACCCACGAGCGCGAACGTGCACGTGCGTCGCGACGGCGACTGGGTGGTCACGAGCGTATGGGACGAAGGCCCTGTGGACGGATGGACACCTCACCCGGGAGCCGGGCATGGGATCGAGGGGCTCAGGGAGCGCGTTGCCGCCGTCGGCGGGACCTTTCGAGCCGAGCACGTCGAGAACGGGTTTCGCGTCACCGCCCGTATTCCCGAGGCTCGGACGTCATGAGTGACTGCGAGACTCCGATTCGCGTCGTCATCGCCGACGACCAGCCGTTGCTGCGTCACAGCCTGGCCGCCGTCATCAACGCCAATCACGACATGACGGTGGTCGGCGAGGCGGGCACAGGCGATGAGGTGGTCGAGTTCACGGCTGAACTCCATCCCGACGTCGTGCTGATGGACATCCGCATGCCGGGCACAGATGGAATCACAGCCACCCGCCGCCTAATGGCCGACCCGGGCACTGAATCGGTGAAGGTCATCGTTCTCACGATGTTCGAGCTCGACGAGTATGTCCGCGCCGCCCTGCAAGCCGGCGCCAGCGGCTTTCTCCTCAAGGACGCCCACCCGGACGAACTCCTCGACGCGATTCGCCGAACGCATCAGGGCGAGTCGCTGTTCGCCCCGAGAGTCCTTACACGCCTGATCGAGGCCTACATCGCCCAGCCGGCGGTCGCGAAGCCGGGGAGCCTGGACGGTCTCACCGAGCGGGAGACCGAGGTCCTCACCCTGGTCGGCCACGGGCTCTCCAACGACGAGATCGCGACGACGCTCACGATCTCGATCAAAACCGTCAAGACCCACATCGGCAACCTGCTGAGCAAGCTCCAGGCGCGAGATCGCGCGCACCTCGTCATCGCGGCCTACGAGAGCAACCTCGTCCAGTCGACACGTTGAATACGCGCCGGGGCGTCTCGCGATCGCACGTGCAGCCGCCCGCGAACCGGCGCGCGCGTTCACTCGACAAGGAGCTGATTGCGCGCGAGCTCCCGGTACAGCGGGCTCTCCTTCATCAGATCATCGTGGCTGCCCTGCGCCGAGACACGGCCCTCGTCCAAGACGATGATGGAATCGGCGTCTCGCACGGTCGCGAGGCGATGAGCCACGATCACGAGAGTGCAGTTGTCCGCTGCCGACGCGATCGCCCGGCGGACGAGCATCTCGGTTCGTCCATCGAGATTCGCCGTCGACTCGTCGAGGAGGAGGAGCCGGGGCCGTGCGAGAAGCGCGCGTCCGACGGCAAGCCGCTGACGCTCTCCACCCGACAGGGTCGCGCCGAACTCCCCGACCGGAGTGTCCAATCTCGTGGTCGAGACCCGAATCCTCTCCCCGAGTTCCAGGGCGTCCAGGACACCCCAGCAGTCGGCGTCCGTCGCCTTTGGCGCGATGAGCGTGAGATTCTCGCGAATCGTCCCCGGTAATACCGGCGAGTCCTGCTCGACGTACGCAACGCGGTCACGCACGAGTTCGTGAGGAAGATCTGCGATGTCCACGCCGTCGATGAGGATTCGGCCGGAAGTCGCATCGTAGAAGCGCACGATCAAGCTGAGAGCGGTGGTCTTGCCCGCTCCCGAAGGGCCGACCAAGGCGACACGCTGACCGGGATCGATATGAAAGGACACATCCGAGAGCGCGCCCCGCCGCGAGGAGCCGTTCACGGCCGCGGCCCGATAATCGAAGGTGACGTTCCTGAACGTGACGCTCGCCGCTCCTGCGCGCCCCTTGGACGTGCACGTGACCCGGTGATCGCCGGACTCGCTCGGCAGCTCGGTGATCTCCCGAATGCGATCGATCGCACCTATCGAGGAGCCAAGGGACCCCAAGGCGGAGAAGATCTGTCCGAGCGGGGCGATCAGCAGAAAAACGTACATAAGGAACGACACCATGTCGCCGATGGCGAGTTGACCGGCCGCGACCCTGAGGCCGCCGACCCCCAGCACCATCAGGACGGCGGCCTGCATGGTCAGAAGCGACATCGGCTCCAGGAGCGCTGTGATCCTTGCGACCTTCAGCCCCGCCTTGCGCGCGTCGTCGGCGGTGCGGATGATGGCCCGCTCTTCGGGATCGGTCACGTTCCCGGCGCGAATCGTCCTGATGCCCACAATGGCCCTGCTCAGCGCCGATGTGAGCTGACCGACGCTTTCCTGCAGTTCGCGGCTCGCCTTCTTGACGCCCAGCGACATCCCAGTCGTGAGTATCGCGAAAACCGCGGCTATGCCCAGCGTCAGCCCGAAGAGTAAGGCATCGAGTAGCAGCAGTGCGGCCAGCGCGCCAACCATCGTGACGATTCCGCCGGCACTCGCGAGGACCCCCTGGGTCAATGCCAGGCGAATGACTGTCGTGTCGTTGGAGACACGAGACACCAAGTCGCCGCTTCGGCGCTCGTCGAACTCACGGATCGGCAGGCGCAGCAACGAACGGATCAGCGTCCGCCGGGCGTTGAAAACAATGCCCTCCCCCATGCGGTAGAGGAGATATTGCTGCAGCGCGCTGAGAAGTCCTACGGCCAGGAGGAGCGCGCATGCCAGCAGAACATGCGGGATCAGGGACGTCCCGCCGGAGCCGCCGACCTCTTTCACCAGGCGGTTCACGACAACGGGAAGCAGCAACGACGCGGCGGCTCCCAGCAGGCTGACGACGATCCCGCCTGTGAGAAGTCCGCCATTGCCCCTCAGCAGGCCCAGCAGCACACGGAGCGACGAACGGGCTCCATCGCCACGTCGCATGTCACACCATCCAATCACGATTCAACGTCCGAGCGGAAGAACAAGATCACGGGTGGTCGCGCGACATCCGGAGGTCTGCGACCTCGGTCTTTCGGCCCGTTCGCATGGAAGACCCAGCACGACATGAGGCGCCAAGAGGCCGGTGGAAGAATGATTTCGGACTATCACAGGGAGTCTGCCGCGGACAATGTGACCGATCTCTCATTGCGAGGCGGATTGAGGAAGATGCATACCGTCATCAGAACCGCCGTCGCATCATGTCGATAAGCACCCCACTCCGAGTCAAGGGGATGACAGATAGTGAAGCGCATGGTATTCGCGCGCACATCCTCATTCTTCTAGGGCCCGGTCCGTCGAAAGCGGAAAAATATCGAGGCCGTCATCGGACATCTCGACGCGAATCTGGCCGCTTCTCTGCCGGCGTGTTAGCGTGACCCCACGGCCCGCAGGCTTGGGGCAGAGAACAACAACTGCCGCCTATTGCGGGGGTCAGTAGGCGCTGACTGCGCCTATCTTGTGGTACCCGTTCTAATAGGAAGGAGGTGAGAGACATGGCTAAGCAGTCTTACGTCGCTCCGGTCCTGGAGGAAATTGGCGGGTTCCGTGAAGTGACAAACGGCTACCCCTGGTGGGACTACCGCGACCTCTTCGGTGGGCACACGTTCATCTCACCGTGAGTCCGGTGCGCGGGTGAGGTGATTCAGTTCACCTCACCCGCACATTTGCTTGGTCGACTCACCGGCGACGCAACTGGAACTCCAATGGTTGGGTGACGTCACGTGAAGTTTCTGGCTTTACCGGACCGAGACCTCGATCACCACATCGCCGGCCGTCTCGGCTGGGATGTCGAGCCGGATGTCGTCCGGCATCCTTCGGGAAGGCCCTGGATTCTCACGGACGATCTGTCGCACTGGGCGGTCCGGGACTTGACGGACGGGACGAGGATCGCCGTTCCCGAAGCGAACAGCGACCCTGTCGTCGCGGCCGAAGTCGACGACCTCTCGACGAGTGCGCGCGTCGACGACATCGCGAAGAGCCTGACGCTACACAGCTTCCTCCTTGTCTCGGCCGACGGGCAGCAGCGTCTGCAAGGCTCGTTGAGCACGCAAAGGCAGCTGTTCTGGGGCATGGTCAACGGTGTCGCGCTCGCCTCGAACAGCCCGCGTGTACTGAGGGAGGTGACACAGCCCCAGGTCGATGAGACGTGGCTTGCACTCTCCCTGGTGAAGGCACTGCCCATCCACCCGTTCGCTTCGCGGACACCGTGGGTTGGTCTGTGCTCGCTGGGCATCGGCGAGTGGCTGCGGATCGACGCGCGGGGGTCGGCTCGGCCCGTGCGATGGTGGGTTCCTCCGGCTTCGGGCGAAGACTTCGCGTCGTCGGCCGACGCTGTTCGCGCGTCGCTGCGCGAAGCGGCCGGCAGAGCGATCCACAGCGGCGCCAGGCGCGTCAGTGCGGACCTGTCCGGCGGCCTGGACTCGACGAGCCTCTGTTTCCTGCTCGCGGACCTGGACGCGGAATTCACGACCTACAGAACGTCGTCCATGAGCCCATGGAATGACGAGACGACCCGTGCCCGCGAGGTTGCCCGAGACCTCCGGCTGCCCCTGCACGAGTTCCCGCCGCTGGCCGAACAGAGCACGGCGTTCGACCTGGATCCCGACCCGAGCCCGGCCTCCATCGCCGAAGGTCCTCTTGTCTGGGCCGCCTCCCGCGGCTACCTCGACCTCCTGGCGGATGAGCTCTGCCGGACCGGGGCGCACGTTCACTTCACCGGCCTCGGTGGCGACGAACTCTTCGACGTGGTTCCTGGCTTGTTCCGGGCTCTGTGGCGCGAGAATGCCGTCGCGGCCTTGAGGCGTATGCGCAGATTCCAACTCACGCAGAAGCAGCGTCTAGTTCCGCTTCTCAGGGGCGCGTCATCCCGGCAGAGCTATCAGAGATATTTCCTGCGTGTCGCTGCCTCGATCGCGCACGATGCCCCCTCGCGGCCCGAGGACGCGTACTCCTGGTTTCCGCCGGTGGTTCTCCCCCGGTGGATCACGACCAAGGCGAGAAACCTTGTCGTTCAGGCGTTCTTCGATGCGGCCACGTCGGCGCCCGAGCCCTTGGGCCGCGACCCGCTCGCACACCAGACCGTGGAGTCGGTCACTTTTCAAGGCAAGATACTCCGGCAGTTCTCCGAGGTGTACGGCCAGTACGACATTCGCTGGTGCGCGCCCTTCACCGACAGCCGGGTCGTGCGCGCGGTGCTCCGCGCTCCAGCATCCGCCCGGGTCAGCGACTCTGTCGACAAGCCGCTGCTGGCGGCCACGATGAACGGAATCGCGCCAAGCGGCTTCTACGACAAGAGAGGCCGGGGAGACTTCACCTCGGATATCTACGCCGAGCATCGAGCCCGCCGGGACAAGCTCCTCGTCGAGTTCAAGGACAGCTGTCTGGTGGAGCGCGACCTCGTTCAGCGAGAATTGATCGAGCCGATTCTGGCTGAACCAGCGGCATCCGACATCGGGCTACTTGAACTTGAGAAGTTGGTCACCGCGGAGCGATGGCTGCGTGGAGTCGATTGATCACCCGTTTCCATCTTCACGACGAATAAGGAAATAGCGTGGCTATCCAATTGAACAAGGGAGTTGTGCTCCAGGAAGTCGACGGGCAAGCGGTCCTGGTAGGGACCGGACGTAAAGCGGCCTACTGGCGCATCAACGGCACCGCACTATTGATGCTGAAACGCCTGCTCGACGGCGACACAGCCACCGAAGTGGTCGAGTCGATCGCTCAAACCCATGACATCGATCGCGTGCGGGTGAAAGCCGACATCGACCAGTTGGTCGCGGCTCTTGTCGAGGCGCGCCTCATTCGCGCCGACTCTTCGGACTGATCACGATGGAAACGCTCCATCCGGTCAGGTACCGGGCTCAAGCGCGCCTGGCCATCACCGTCGCACGGGTGCTGATCCTGCTTTCCCCAAATCGTCTTGCCGCCGTACTGACGTGGCTTTGCCGAGGCGTCGCTCACGCGTCGGCGACGGACGCCGGTGAAGCGCGGAACGTGGTGTGCGCGCTGAGCCCGCGCTGCGCCGGACAGGGATGCCTCCAACGTTCGGTGGCCGTCGTGATCTTGTGCCGCCTCCGGGGAAGCGCCCCCGATTGGCGCGCCGGATTCGCGATGCACCCGTTCACCGCTCACGCCTGGGTGGAGGTGGATGGCCGGCCGGTGGGAGAGCCCGAGAAGGTATCGGCCTATACGGTCGTTCACGCGTCCCGCGTCCGGCCTCGTCGGGCGGGGTCCCGGTCGTGACGTGAGGAACAGGACATCCCCGATGCTCCGGCCCAGGTCGCGGACGACCGGCACTGCGAATAGCCCATGACGACGACGGGAGCGCTGCCGGACAGGTTCGCGCCCGGCACCCGGCGCCTCCGGCGGAGGTCGCGCGTGCGGTGCCGGTGAGCGCGGGCAGCAGGAGGAGAGACCCGATCACGGACAGGGTGGCGCGAACGCGAAGGTTCATGAAGCCGCCTTCCGGCTGTTGGATCCCATTCGGTAATCGGCGCCGCGGGCTGATCGTTACCCAGCGGTAACCGTGTGTCATGGACCCGATTGGCGGGACTTCACGCGCTCGTGTCAGGCACCATAACGTTCATGGACGCCGCATCGGTGAACCTGTTGCGCGAAGTGCTCGCCTCCACCGGATGGCTCGAACGCACCCGGGAGCTCGGCCTGGCCCTGCGGGCCACCCGGTCGGCCGGAGGGCTCCTCGTCGTCGGCACCCCCGAGGACGAGCCGTGGCACGTCACCGCCCATCTCTCCGACGAGGCCCGGCTGTCGGGGCTCGCCCAGCTCTCCCCCACGCTGGTCCGCTGGGCGCCGCCGCCCGGCGCGCCCGCCCACCTACGGGTCGGGGTGGAGCGCCTGCGGAGCGCAGGCAGGGGCGAGACGCTCTTCGTGGTCACCGAGCAACGGGCGCCCGTGCCCCTGCTCGAACGCGTGGACGACGCCCGCCGCAGCGGCGCCACGATCCTCGCCGTCGACGGCGGCGACCCCGAACTGGAGTCTCTGGCCCACGACGCGATCGCCGTACCGGCCGAGGGGGCCGTCCTGAGTTTCGACGCGGCGCAGCACCTGGTGAGCAGCGCGGCCGGGGAGATTCGGCGGCTCGGTCTGCGGGAACGCCTCGCCCGCCTGGCCGACCGGATCACCGGCCCCCGGGTGAGCGACTGAGCGACCGGCACCCGGCGACGGATCAGGACGCGGGCGACGGCACGATGGCGAGCCGCTGGGAGACGGCCGAGGGCGTGAGGTGCGGCGCCTGCGCGGCCTTCATGACGCCGCCTCTGCGGGACACCCCGTGCAGGATCCGCAGCCGCCACGGGTCGATATCCATGCAGCAGGTCTTATGTTCGGATCAAGAATCCTTCATTTGCCCTTCACTCTCCGCAGGCAGGATCATCGGGTCATGACCATGTGCGTGGACGGCGAACCGTCCTGATGTCCACCTTCATCACGATCATCGGCACCGCGGGCGCCGTCGTCCTTCTGCTCGCGTACGCGTTGGTGTCGTCCGGCCGGATGTCCGCGGACAAGCTGCCCTACCAGCTGCTCAACTTCGGCGGGGCGGCCACCTTGATGATCAACAGCGCGTATTACTCGGCCTGGCCCTCGGCGGGCCTCAACCTGGTGTGGAGCGGCATCGGCGTGTGGACGCTCGGCCGGCTCGTCGCCCGCCGTGCGACCGCCCGGCGGCACGCGGCGGACCCCGCACCGGCACCGGGACGGTGAGAACCGGGCCCGGTTGAGACTCTGGAAGGCCGGGCCCGGGTCGGGGGTCAGGGGGTCAGTCGTCCCATTCCTTGTCCTGCTCGGCCCAGCGCTTGTTGCGCTCGGCCGCCGTCTGCAGGGCGTTGGCGGCCGCGTCGCGGGAGTCGTAGGGACCGAGTCGGTCCTTGTTCGGGCAGCCCTTCTCGGGCTCGACGCTCATGTGCTTCAGGCAGAACCACCATTGATCGCTCACGTCCTTAATCGTGCCCCCTTGACGCGCAACTAGACTTGGCCGCATGACCACGCTGCTCCGCCCCGGGCGAATCTCGCCCACCCGCAAGGTTCCCGCCCACATCCCCCGGCCCGAGTACGTGGGGAAGGCCGAGCCCAAGAAGGGCGACAGCGACATCCAGACCCCCGAGACCATCGAGAAGATGCGGATCGCGGGCCGGATCGCCGCGCAGGCGCTCGAGGAGGTCGGCAGGCACGTCGCCCCCGGCGTGGCGACCGACGAACTCGACCGCATCGGGCACGAGTTCCTCTGCGACCACGGCGCCTACCCGTCGACGCTCGGCTACCGCGGCTACCCGAAGTCGCTGTGCACCTCGATCAACGAGGTGATCTGCCACGGGATCCCCGACGACACCCTGCTGCGCGACGGTGACATCGTCAACGTGGACATCACCGCCTACATCGGCGGCGTGCACGGCGACACCGACGCCACCTTCCTGGTCGGCGACGTCGACGAGGAGTCGCGCCTGCTGGTGGAGCGGACCCGTGAGGCGATGATGCGGGCGATCAAGGCCGTGGCGCCGGGCCGCCAGCTCAACATCGTCGGCCGGGTCATCGAGGCGTACGCCAAGCGCTTCGGCTACGGCGTCGTCCGCGACTTCACCGGGCACGGCATCTCGACCTCGTTCCACTCCGGGCTCATCGTCCCCCACTACGACGACCCCTCGCTGTCGGTGACCCTGGTGCCGGGGATGACGTTCACGATCGAGCCCATGCTCACGCTCGGCACGATCGACTACGAGATCTGGCCCGACAAGTGGACCGCGGTGACCAAGGACCGCAAGCGCACCGCGCAGTTCGAGCACACTCTCGTGGTGACCGAGTCGGGCTACGAGATCCTCACGCTGCCGTAGGAGCGTGGGAGGCGGTGCCGCGGCGCCGCGCCGGTGTTCCGGCGACGCGCCGCGGCGTCTGCGTGAGGCGTCGCGCGGGTTCCTTTAACCGCGGGTCTCGGCGGGGCACGATCGCCGGCGGCACGGCCCGTCGAAAACGCCGGCGGCCTACTCGGCGGCCCTGTCCCGCCTGTCCAGCTTCGCCAGGTAGTCGTTGTAGGCGTCCAGCTCCGCGTCCCCGGTGCCGCCGGACTTGGCGGCCGCGGCGTCGGCACGGCGGTCGGCACGGCGCGCGACGCGCTCGTCGTCGCGCCACCACTGGAAGCCGAGCGCGAGCAGCACGATCAGCGTGGGGATCTCGCCGAAGGCCCAGGCGATTGCGCCGCCGGTCTGCTGGTCGGCCAGCGAGGACGCGCCCCAGGTGCGCCCGAGCTGGTCGTAGTAACCGGACGCCAGCACCGTCCCCATGCTCATCAGAGCGATTCCGAAGAACGCGTGGAACGGCATGGTCACCATGAGCAGCAGCAGCCGCCCGTAGTAGGGCAGCTTGTACGGCGCCGGGTCCACGCCGATGATCACCCAGAAGAACAGCGAGCCGCTCAGCAGGAAGTGCACGGTCATCGCGATGTGACCGAGGTGTTCCTCCATCGCCGCGGCGAACAGCGGGGTGAAGTACAGCGCGAACGTCGACACCACGAAGATCGCGGTCGCGATCGCGGGGTGGCTGACGAACTTCAGGACCCTGCTGTGCAGGATCACCGTGAGCCACTCGCGCGGGCCCCGGTCACCCCGGCGGGTGGCGGGCTTGAGCGCACGCAGCGCCAGCGTTACCGGCGCGCCCAGCACCAGGAAGATCGGGACCAGCATCGACAGGATCATGTGCTCGGTCATGTGCACGCTGAACAGCACGGGCGAGTAACGCGCCACGCCGCTCTGCGTGCTGAGGACGAGAACGACGACGCCGAGATACCAGCTGACCGTGCGGCCCAGGGGCCACCGGTCGCCCCGGCGGGCCAGCCGCACGACGCCCGCGCCGTACAGGCCGGCCATGACGACGGCGAGCACGGCGAAGAACAGGTCGAACCACCACAGCGTCAGCAGGTTCGCGAACGTCATCGGCGGCGGGACCAGGTAGCCGAGCAGCTCGAAGGCGCGGTCGACCGGCGTGTCGACGGGCGGCGGAGCCGTCCGGGACAGCGCCACGGCCAGCCCGATCGTCGCCCCCATCAGCAGGACCTCGCCGAGGGCGAGGCGGAGGAAGGCGTGCGGCTCCCCCGCCGACAGCTTCGGCAGCGTACGGCCCCGGTGGCGCCAGCCGACGAACCCGAGCACGCCGAACGCGACGATCTTGGCCAGCAGGAGCAGGCCGTAGTTCGAGGTGAACAGCTCGCCGACCGAGGTGAGGCGCGAAGCGGCGGCGGCGAGCCCCGAGACGCCGACCCCGGCGAAGCACCACAGCGCCATCCGGGAGAAGCGCGCGGCGGCGACGTCCAGGAGCGGCCGCCCACGCAGCGCGTGCACACAGACCACCCCGAGACCACCCACCCACAGGGCCAGGAAGAGCAGGTGCATGGCCACCGAGGTGGTGGCCAGCCCGTGGTTGGGTGAGGAGGAGGAGTGCCCGGTGAGCGCGGGCGGCAGCAGCGTCACGAGCGCGAAGACCAGCAGCCCCCCGGCGGTGCCCGCGGTGATCGCCCCCCGGGCGAACAGCGCGATGGCGACGGCGAACAGCACGACCAGGGTCAGCGCGATGCCCTGCGGCACCTGGCTCGCGTAGCTGGTGAGCTCGTCGCCGGCGAGGATCTGCCCCACCGGGGCGCCAAGGGTCTCCGACAGGCTGAAGACCAGCGCCACCGCCGCGGCGACCGCCCAGGCCAGCGCGGACCACGACGCGCCCTTCACGTAACTCTGCGCCTGCTTGCCGAGCAGGCCCTTGTCGTTCGGCAGGAACCCCGCGGCCGCCGCGAGCAGGCCGACGGTCAGGACGCCGGAGACGTCCATCGCGAGCTTCGACAGCGGCAGCATCCAGCGGGTCAGCGTGCCCTCGTCGGGCAGGCCGGGGATGATGCGCGGCGTCGCGGCGCCGCCGAGCACCATCGCGATGACGAGTGCGCCGACGGCCGCGCAGAGCGCCGCGGCGGTCAGGCGCACCGCCTTGTTCACGGCTTCTTCCGCAGGCTCAGGAACATCCCGATGCCGACGCCGGCGATCCCGAAGATCACCGCCCAGATCCACCCGGGGACGCCTCCCTGCCCGCCGTCATCGGCCTGCGCCGCAGGTGCCGTCGCGGGCGCGGCGGCCGCCGGCGACGGGTCGCCGGGAGACGACGGGTCGCCGGGAGCGGCCGCCGAGGTCGCCGCCCCTATGGACTGGTCGCCGACCACGGTGAACGGAATCTCCCCCTCAAGCGGGTGCCCGTCAGGAGAGACCACACGCCAGGCGATCGTGTAGCGACCCGGAGGAACCGGCTCGGTCACCGCCTCGGTGACCTTGGGCCCGTCGACGACCGGCTCGCCTTTCTCATAGCTTTTGCCGTCCTCACCGCGGACGACCACGACCGGGAACTGAACGGAGTCCGCGAACTCGAGCGTGACCTTTTGCAAGGTCTTGACCTGCGCGTTCTTCTGCGGGTCGCTACTCTTGAGCGAGGTGTGCGCCTCGGCGGGCAGGGCCGGCGCGACACAGAGCAGGAGAGCCGCCACGAGCGCGGCGAAGGCGGCGAGGAAGGGTGTCTTCATGGCACCTCCCAGGCTACCGACGCGGGGGTCCGGTCCATACCTCGCACCGGCAGACTGGGGATAACCCGAAGAAGACCCCTGATCACGCCGCAGCCGGCCCTCCATGCCTGCCGGCCGACGGCGCCCCGCTCGGCGGACCGGTGAACGGGGGCCGGCCGCTCCGTTCGCGGCCCGCGTCCGTCGTCGTGGCCCACGCGTCAGCAAGCTCTTAAGGTCCGCGCGCTCATCGCATGAGACGCGAGCCGGGCCGGGGCGAGCAGCCTCCGGCCCGGCAGAACCTGTCCCTCTGACGCCTGATCCCCGCGCGCGGTCAGAGCTCGACGCAGGCGAGAGCACGCTGGTAGGCGACTACGCTCTGCTCTTCTCCGCCAGTCCGCCGGCGCATCTCCGCGAGCGTCATCCAGTCCTCGGCCGTCTTCCGCGTGGGTGGCGCGTTCTCCAGCCACTGGCTCACCGTGTCCAGCTCGGCCGCGGCCTCCTCGTCCTGGTGGAGCAGGAAGTGCGCCTGGCTGAGCAGGAGGGCGGCCCGTGTCTCCATCCACCCTGGAGTGCCGCGCACCAGGTCGACGACGGCCCGCGCGTATTCAATGGCCTGTTCGGGATGGTGAAGGACGATCTCCGCCCATGCGAGATCGAGGGCGCCGAGGGCCCTCTCGAAGGTGCTCGTGGCCGCGGCTTCCATCTCCCGCTGCGCCCTGAGCAGGAGGTCGTACGCTTTCTCCGAGTCGTCGGGGCACAGATTGAGGACCAGGTTCGCGTGTGCCCCCCGTAGGCGCGCCAGGTTGCGTGGCTCGCCGGTCTCGGACTGGATCGCCAGCGCACGTTCGATCAGGGTGAGGGCCTCTTCCCCGCGCCCCGCCTCCTCGGCCACATACGCGGCGTTCCAACATGCTGCTACGGCGGCCCGGGGAGTTCCCAGGGCGTCGGCGGCCGCCAGCAACTCGGCGGCGAAATGCCCGGCCCGCAGCATGTCGCCCCGCCTGAGATAGACGCCCAGCAGCGTGGAGCCGAGCTCGATCAGCGCATCATTCCAACCAGACTTGCCCAGTCTCTCAAGCGCCTGCTCACCGACCTGAACGGCGGCGGAATAGTCACCCCGCTCCCGATGGCACCGGCACAATGCCAGGGCCACCGCGATCTTGCGCTCCTGCGTCATCGTCTCCGACTCCGACTCGCTGAGCTGCTCGTGCACGGAGATGGCCTCGGCGAGCTCGCCACACGCCTCGGAGGCCAGCGCGTAGCCGTACCGTGCCTCCACCCGCAGCGAGGCGAGTCCCTGGAGGTTGCCGTCGGCGAGCAGTTCGGCGTAGCGGCGGCGGGCCTCGCCCACCTCGCCGTTCTCCAACGCCATCTTGGCGAAGCTGAGGCCGACCTCGAGGTCCTCCATCTGCTCCGCTGTGACACCGTTGACAAGGTAGGTGAGCGAGCAGTCGAGCTTCTGTGCGAGGAGTTCGAGCACGGCGGGGGTGGGGGTGCGCTTGCCGCTTTCGATCAGTGATACATAACTGTCTGAAAGTTCGGGGTGTGCCAACTGCGCTTGCGAGAGCCCACGCTGACGGCGAATCGCCTTGATGCGCTGTCCGACCAGATCTTGCGCCGCCATTGGCAACTCCTGCACTATTGTAGGCCCGGCAGTCTGAGCTGATGGGAGATCCACCGTGCGCCGCCTTACCCTGCCTGTTCTTACCCTCGTCATTTCGGCCGTACTGGCCGTTGGCGGCGATGTTACGCCAGCTACCGCCTCCACGTCTTCTGCGGAGACGAATTTCCTGGCCAACCAACTCTGCTGCTGATCAAGCCGCTTGGCAGCACGCCGGGACGCCGGAGACGAAGATCAGGCACTGTCCGGCATCCCTGCATCCTCTCCGGCGCTCCGGCGCACGCCGCTCCAAGTATTCAAGTATTCAAAGCGGCCATGCCTCCAACCCAATCGAGCGATTATTTTCAGTCCGCCGCCGCATATCAACGCATCTCATTTCCGCGATTGTCGGAGCGGGTGAATTCAATCTCCCGGTGGCGCCAGATACCGATTGCACCTCGGTGACGCAATAAAATTGTCCGCGCCGGACCGCGTTCCTTTGTCCGGTGCCAGACCACCGAGGGATCGCGCCCGGCGCCCCTCTCGGACTCAGCCTTGGCTCGCCGGCCCGGAGGCAGGAGTCCAACCCGGCATGCGACCCGCTCAAGCGGCACGAAGCCGCGATCGCCCCTCTTCGTCACCCACGATGGAGCGGCCGCACGAAGGGGTCGCACGTGACATCGGGATGCCCATGACGTAGCTGCGGGGACATAGGGAGACCGCGGCTCCGACGCACGCCTCCACGCCAGATCCTCGAACGCTTCTCCACGTATCTAGACAAAATCTAGATACGTGATGGCATATTGAAGCTTCTGCCGATCTAGGTCCAACGATGTGCCCATAGGCGGCGTCACGGGGATGACTTCGTATTGAAGTAGCTGTACAAGAACGCCGAGGGACAGCACCGGCGGCCCGGTCACGAGGCTCCGCGCACAGCCTCCCAATAGGGCCGGGCGATGCACTCAACGCGTCTGCGCCGTCACCGCATGGAGTCCAAAGTCGTATGGATAATGCGAATGAATGTGGAACGTCTCAGGACTTACCGTCCCGTCTGCGGTTACTGGGTCCGCCTGCGGGCTGGCGCGGCGGACGGCCCATCGAGCTGGGACCGCCGCTGCAGCGGGCGGCCCTGTGCGTACTCGTCGGGCATGAGGGACGCGTGGTCCCGAAGGACATGCTGATCAGTGGTCTCTGGGGGGATCGGCCCCCGAACACGGCCGAGCAGAGCGTCTACACCTACATCGCCGGCCTCCGGCGGGTGCTGGAGCCCCACCCCGGCACCCGCGGTCCATACGCCGTCCTGGTGAGCCGGTCGCGCGGCTACGCGCTGGAACGCGGGCAGATGCAGGTGGACGTGGCGGACTTCGAACGCCACCTGGCCGAGGCACGCCGGCTGCACAGCGCGGGCGACCACCGTGGCGGCCTGCGCGCGCTGGACGCCGCCCTGGCGCACTGGTCGGGGCCCGCCCTGTGCGGCGTGCCGGGTCCTTTCGCAGAGGCGGAACGGGCTCGTCTCGAGGAGTTGCGCCTGTCCGCGCGGGAGGACCACGCCGACACGCTGCTCGGCCTGGGACTGCACCAGGAGGCCGCGGCGGCGCTGACCGACCTGGCCGCGGAGGCTCCCCTGCGAGAGCGCACCCGCGACCTGCTCATGCTCGCGCTGTACCGCTGTGGCAGGCAGGCCGACGCCCTCCAGACGTACATGGACATCAAACGGCTGCTCGCGGAGCGGCTCGGCGTTGATCCCGGCACGGCCCTGCGTGAGCGGTACGAACTGATCCTGCGGGCCGATCCCTCCCTCGCGCGGGTGCAGGACCGCGCGAGCGGCGCCAAGGCCCCGGCGCGGCCTCCCCGCCAGCTGCCGCGGGCGGCGAGCGTTCTGGTGGGGCGGGCCGAGGAACTGGTCCGCCTGCGGTCCCTGCTTTCCCCCTGGGACGGCGGACCCCCGCAGGCGGTGGTCGCGATCACCGGGGCCCCCGGGGCGGGCAAGTCCGCACTGGCCGTACGGGCCGCCCACGCCTCCTCCTCCGCGTTTCCTGACGGACAGCTGTATGTCAACCTCCAGGGGGCGACGCCGGGGGGCGAGCGCCTGAAGCCGATCGACGTGCTCGGCAGGCTCCTGCGCGCCCTGGGGCTGCCGGGCGGGGCCGTGCCGTCCGAGGAGGACGAGGCCGCCGCGGTGCTGCGCGACCGGCTGGAGGGACGCAGGACCCTGATCCTGCTCGACGACGCGGCGGGGCCCGAGCAGGTGCGCGCCCTGCTGGGCCTGCCGTCCGGCAACGCCGTGCTGATCACGAGCCGTGAGTCGCACGCGGAGACCGACGACTGCGTCCAGCTCGTGCTCGGGAGGCTGCTGCGGTCGGAGGCGGTCACCGTGCTGGCGAAGCTCGTCGGAGCGGAACGGATTGCGGCGGATCCGGCCGCCGCGGACCGCCTGGCGCACCTGTGCGACCTGCTGCCGCTGTCCCTGCGCCTGGCCGCCGCCCGCCTCGCCGAACGTCCCGACTGGACCGCGCGGGATCTGGGCACGAGGCTGGAGGACCGGCGGCGTACGCTGCACGAGCTGGAGTCGGGCCGAAGGGCCGTCCGCTCCAGTCTGGAGCTGAGCTACGAGGGTCTGGCCCACGGCGGCGAGCTCGATCGGCTGGCCGCGCGGACGATGTGCCACCTCGGCGTCCTGCATGTGGCGAGCCTGACCCCCGAGCTGGTGTCCGCCCTTCTCAGGGAACCGGTCGACGCCGCCGAGCGCGCCCTCGGCCGCCTCGCACGCGCGCACCTGCTGGAGATCTCGGGACCGGGCCGCTACCGCCTCCACGACCTCGTGCGGCTGTTCACGATCGAGCTCGCGGACGCCCGTCTCCTGCCGGAGGCGCGCAAGGACGCGCTCATGAGCGCGCTCGGCTTCTACGGAGCGACCGCACGCCACGCCAGCACGGTGCTCGATCCCCACCGCGTGCAGCTTCCCTGGCCCGCCGTGCCACAGCGCCCGCTCGCGCTGACGTCGGCGGACGAGGCCAGGGACTGGCTGGAGGAGGAGCTGCCGGACGTGGTCGCCACCGCCGCACAGGCGATGCAGAGCGAGGACGACGACGTCGCACGACTGGGGGCCTACGTCGGGTTCTCCCTCATGTGGCAGCTGACGAGGGGCGCGCACCGCCACGAGCAGCGCGACCTCAACAGGCAGGCCCTGGCCGTGGGCGAACGGACCGGCGACCAGGAGATCCTGTCCCTGGCCCACGGCCAGTTCGCGCACGCTCTGGTGAACCTCGGCAGGGAAACCGAGGCCCTGCTGCACCAGCGTGCCGAGCTCGAGCTGAGACGCGCGCTAGGCGACCGGTTCGGCGAGATGCGCGCCCTGGGCAACCTGGGCGTCGTCCTTCTCAAGCTCGAGCGATACGCGGAGGCGCGTGAGGGGGCGGAAGCCCAGCGGGCGATCGCCAGAGAGATCGGCTCCGAGGTCGGCGAGCGTCATTCGCTGCTGATCAGGGTGGTCGCCTGCCGGGAGCTGGGCGACCTGACGGCGGCCATGAGCCTGCTCGGCGAGGTGCTCGCACTCGCGCAGGCCGCGGGAGACCGTTACCACGAATCGGAAGGCCTCGCGTTGCTCTCCGAGCTGTGCCTGGACCGCGGCGATCCGCGGACGGCGAAGTCCTACCTCGAGCGCGGCCTGCGTCTGGCCCGGGAGATCGGCTACCGGGTCAGCGAGTGCGAGTCGCTCGCCATGCTCGCCAGAGTGCACCGTCTCCTGAACGAGCCGGCACGGGCCCTGGCCTACGCCCGGGAGGCGCTGGCGGCGCGGCAGCGGTCCGCGGACGAGAATCTCTCCCGGTTGGCGGAAGACGAGCTGCGCGTCATCGAGACGGCCTTCCCCGAGCTGAGAGCGACCCGCGAGGTACCGCCCCGCGCGGCGCTCACCGGCTGATCGTCGGTTCGCAGGAGGGACAGGACGTCCATGGGGACGGCACATGGAGAAATCGGCGGGGGTGGCCTCCGGCTCCGGGTCCTCGGACCGGTGACCGTGTCGCTGGAGGACCGGCAGCTGAACCCGGGGCCGCCGCTGCAACGGGCCACCCTCTGGGTGCTCGCCGCACAGGCGGGCCACCTCGTCACGAAGGACAGGCTCATCGGCGCCCTGTGGGGCGCCGCCGCACCGAAGACGGCCGAGCAGAGCCTCTACACCTATGTGGCCGGGCTGAGGCGGCTGCTCGAACCGGAGCGCGGCAGGCGCGGGCCGTTCACATTGCTCACCCAGTCCGCGAACGGCTACAGCCTGGCGCGGGACGCGTGCCGGACCGACGCCGAGGAGTTCGAACAGCGCCTCGCGGAGGCTCGCCGCTACCAGGCCAAGGAGGACCTCGGCGCGTGGCTGCGCGAACTGCAGGCCGCGCTGGGACTGTGGGCGGGCACCGCCCTGGGCGGCCTTCCCGGCCCTTTCTGCGAGGCGGCGCGAACCCGGCTGGAGAGCATGCGCCAGACGGTGCGGGAGGACCAGGCCGACGCGCTGCTGCGGCTTGGCCGGCGTCAGGAAGCGCTCGACGCGCTCGCCGGGCTGACCGTGGAGGCCCCGCTGCGGGAGCGGGCCCGGGAACTGCAGATGCTCGCGCTCTACCGCTGCGGGCGGCAGGCGGAGGCGCTCGAGGTCTTCCACGACACCAGGAGTCTGCTCGCCGAACACCTCGGCGTCGATCCCGGCGTATCCCTGCGGCGGGCGTACGAGCTCATCCTCCGCGCGGACCCCTCCCTCGCGACGGCGCCGTCCCCCATGGCGGTCACGGCTCCCGGAGAGATCGACCGGCCGCGTCAGCTTCCGCGCGATCCGCAGATCTTCGTGGGGCGGACGGAGACGCTGGTGCGACTGCGCGCTCTGCTCGCGCCCGGGGACGGGGGCGACCCGCAGGCGGTGGTGGCCGTCACCGGCACGGCGGGAGCGGGAAAGTCGACCCTCGCCGTACGCGCCGCCCACACGGTGAGCGATCACTATCCGGACGGCCAGCTGTACCTGAACCTGCTCGGGGCGACACCGGGAGTCGGACGGCTGAACCCCCTCGATCTGCTCGGCAGGCTACTGCGGGGCCTCGGTGTGCGCCCGGACTCGGTCCCGTCCGATCCGGACGAGGCCGCGGCGATGCTCAGAGACCGCCTGGCGGGCCGCCGCACGCTGATCGTGCTCGACGACGCGTCCGGCCTGGACCAGGTCCGCCCTCTGCTGGGCCTGCCGGCCGGGAATGCCCTGCTCGTCACGAGCCGGGAGTCGTTCGCGGCGGCCGACGACTGCGTCCAGTTCGTCCTCGGCAGGATGCAGCGGTCGGAGTCGGTCGCCATGCTCGCGAAACTTGTCGGCGCCGAACGGATCGCCGCCGATCCGGCCGCCGCCGCCGAACTGGCCCACCTGTGCGGCGGACTGCCCCTCGCCCTGCGCCTCGCGGCGGCGCGTCTGATGGAGAACCGCCACACGCCCCTGACCGAGCTGAACGCCCGGCTACGCGACGAACGGCGGGCACTGCACGAGCTGGAGTCGGGCGATCTCGCGGTGCGCGCCAGCCTGCAGCTCAGCCACGATGTGCTGGCGGCAAGCGGGCACGAGCTCGACCGGGCGGCGGCGGCTGCCCTGTGCCATCTGGGCGTCCTGCGCACGCCGGACGCCACACCCGAGGTCGTGGCGGCCCTTCTCGACGTGCCGCGGGACGCGGCGGAGCGCGCCGTGGCCCGCCTGGTGCGGGCGAATCTGGCCGAACCAGGCGAGCAGGGACGGTTCCGCCTCCATGACCTGGTCCGGCTGTTCGCGATGGAACTGGCCGAGCGGCGTCTGAGCGAGCGCGACCGCGACGACGCGCTCGACCGCGTGCTCGGCCTGTACGGCACGACCGTGCGCCTGGCGATGAAACTGATCGACCCGCATCGGGTGCATCCCCCGCACGAGTTCGCGACGTGTGAACCTCTTGCCCTGACCGGCAGCACGGACGCGTCCGCGTGGCTGGAGCGGGAACGCCCCAACGTCCTCGCCGTCGCGGCACAGGGGATGGCCCGGCGCACTCCGTCCCTCGCGCGCTCCGGCGCGCACCTCGGCTTCTCCTTCCACTGGCCTCTTACCTTCGCCGGTCACCACCGGGACGTCATCACCCTCGGCCGCCAGGCGCTCGATGTGGGCGAGCGGCTCGGGGACCTGGAGATCTCCGCCCTCGCGAACGGTTATCTCGCCCTCGGCCTGGGCCATACGGGACGCTACGAGGAGGCGCTCGCCCACCAGCGCGCCGAGGTGAACCTTCGCCGCACGTGCGGCGACTCCTTCGCGCGGATGAGGGCCCTGGGGAACCTCGCCATCGTGCTCAACGCGCTCGATCGGCACGAGGAGGCCCTGTCGTCGGCACGGGAGGAGCTGCGGATAGCGAGGGAGATCGGGGCGGCCGTGGGCGAACGCCACGCTCTCGTCTGCCTCGGCGCGGCACATCTCGGCCTGGGGGACGTGGCGGCGGCCATGGCCGCGTACGTCGAGATGGCGGCGCTCGCGAAAGAGGCCGGGGACGCCATGCATCGCTCGGACGCGCTGATGGGCATGGCCGAGGTGCACCTGAGGCAGGACGACCCCCGGTCCGGGGCGATGCTCTACGACGAGGCCCTCGTCCTCATCAGGGAGAACAGCTCCCGCGCCATGGAACCGAGGTGCCTCGGCAAGCTGGGCAGGGCCGAACGCCTCATGGGCAGGCTCGACAGGGCGCGCGCGTACCTGCGGGAGACCTTGGCGGTCGCGCAGGAGTGCGGGGCCGGCTACTGGGTGGACTTCGCCCGCGAGGAGCTCGCCCTGCTCGGCGAGAGCCCGCAGGACGGTCCGTCGCGGACCGCGGACGGCTCAGCCGGCGCGGAGGGCGAGGAAGAGGTCGACGCGGTCGGCCATGGATGACAGGTCCTTGCCGGTGAGCTCCTCGACCCGCCTGATCCGGTAGCGCACCGTGTTGACGTGCACGTGCAGCCGTTCGGCGCAGGCGTTCCACGAGCCCGTGCAGTCGAGGAACGCGCCGAGCGTGCGCACCAGCTCGGCCCCGTGCCTCCGGTCGTAGTCGAACAACGGCCCGAGCAGCCTCTCGGCGAACGAGGACCGCACGTCGCCGGGCACGGTCGCCAGCAGCAGCGCGTGGGTGTAGATCTCGTCGCTGGTGACCACTCCCCCGCCGCGCGCCTCGGCCATCCGCCGTGCGTGGCCCGCCTCCTCCACCCCGCCCCGGATGGCCTGCGCCCCGGTCAGCGCGCCGCTCAGCCCGGCCGACACCGTGATCGAGGACAGCCCGCCCGCGAGCACCGCCGTACGGGCGCGCAGCAGCGCCGCGAGTGCGTCGCGGTCGCCCCAGGGCGTGTCGGCGCGCAGGGGGACCAGCGCCACCGACGCGTCGGCGCCCGCGGCGGCCACCACCCCGCGGTCCAGCAGCTCCTCCACCACCTGACCGCCCAGCAGAGCGGGGTCGGGGCCGTCCTTCGCCCCGCGCCTGCTCGCCGTGGCGGTGACCACCGCGTACGGCTCGGCCGGGTCGATGCCGCACGTCCGCAGCCGGGCCGACAGCTCCGCGAGGTCGCCGCCCGCGCAGGCCAGGGCGATGAGCTGCTCGGCCAGCCGGCGCTCCACCCGGCGGCCCTCCTCCGCCCGCGTCCGCTCCATCGCGACGCACGCCGCCAGCTCGTAGCCGATCTCCACGTCGACCTCGCCCCGGCAGACCAGGGCCCAGCCGGCGGCCCGGTGCGATCGGCCCACGGCGAACAGCGTGAACGGCCCGCCGCGGTTCACGACGACCGGCAGGCGGACGGCGGCGAGGTAGTCGTGGGCCAGCCGTACGGCCCGCTCCTGCGGCAGGTCGCCCGCGACGACCGCGCCGCAAGCGGACACGACCGCGGCCGTGACGCCGAGCTCGGCCTCTACCAGGGTGAACAGCTCGCCGAGCCCGGCTCCTTCTGCCACCGCCGCGACGATCCTGCGGTGCCGCCCGAGGGCGCCGCGCAGGTCGCCCGCCTGGGCTGCGGCGACGCGCCTGCCGACGAGTTCGGTGACGGCCCCGAACGACACCTCGACGGGCACTTCGAGCAGCGGCAGCCCGCGAGCCCGGCAGGCCTCCACCAGGTCGCCGGGGACCGTGCCGAGCCGCGCGTCGCCCGCGCCGAGCGCGGCCACGCCCGCCTCGGCCAGGGCGTCCACGAACCGGGCGGAGTCGTCGGGCGACTGGCGCCACATCAGGCCGGTCAGCACCAGTTCGCCGCCCGACAGGTATCGCCGGGGATCGGGCAGATCGGTGATGAGCACGCCCTTGATCTCGCGGTCCAGCCGCTCGTCGCCCGTGAGCAGGGTGAGCCGCAGCTCCGGGGCGGCGAGCAGATCATGCAACAGCACGGAAGACAGCGTATTTGGAGATATCTACAAGCATCGACTACGCCCGTCCCCGGGTTTCATGGCCGCGCCGATAGGCTCCGCCCCCGCCCGGTTGCTGTACTACGACCGTGGAGCGGTGGATGGCGACTGAGACGGCGGCGGGCACAACGGCGGGCACGACGACCGGAGCGGGGCGGCGTTCCGGCCTCGGCGAGAGCGCGCCGCGACCCGACGGCACGCTGAAGGTGACCGGGGAGTTCGCGTACTCCTCGGACCTGTGGCTTGAGGGCATGCTCTGGGGCGCGACGCTGCGCAGCCCGCACCCGTCCGCCTGGATCCGCTCGATCGACGTCGGCCCCGCGCTCGCGATGCCCGGCGTGTTCGCCGTGCTCACCCACGAGGACGTGCCCGGGGAGAAGTTCTACGGGCTGGACGTCCGCGACCAGCCGGTGCTCGCCGTCGACCAGGTCCGCTATCAGGGCGAGCCGGTGGCGATCGTGGCCGCCGACCATCCGGAGACCGCCCGCCGCGCCGCCGCCGCGATCGTCGTGGACTACGAGAAGCGCGAGGCGGTGACCGATCCGCGCCGGGCCGCCTTCGACCCGTCCTGCCCCGCCGTACATCCGGAGGGCAACCTCGTACGGCACCAGCCCGTGAGGGTGGGCCAGACCTTCGATGCCGAGGTGGTCGTCACCGGCGAGTACGAGGTCGGCATGCAGGACCAGGCGTTCCTCGGGCCGGAGTCGGGTCTGGCCGTGCCGGCCGAGGATGGCGGGGTGGACCTGTTCGTCGCCACCCAGTGGCTGCACGTCGACCAGGACCAGGTGGCGCCGTGCCTGGGCCTGCCGAAGGAGAAGGTGCGGCTGACGCTCGCCGGAATCGGCGGCGCGTTCGGCGCCAGGGAGGACCTGTCGATGCAGGTCCACGCCTCGATGCTGGCGCTGCGGACGGGCCGCCCGGTGAAGATGGTGTACGGCCGCGAGGAGTCGTTCTTCGGCCACGTCCACCGGCATCCGGCGCGGATGCGCTACGAGCACGGCGCCACGTCCGACGGGCGGCTCGTCTACGTCAGGGCGGAGATCCTGCTCGACGGCGGAGCCTACTGCTCGTCCACCCCGGCCGTGGTGGGCAACGCCGCCTCGCTCGGCGTCGGTCCTTACGAGGTGGGCAACGTCTGGATCGACGCGTACGGCGTCTACACGAACAACCCGCCCTGCGGGGCGATGCGCGGGTTCGGGGCGGTCCAGGCGTGCTACGCGTACGAGTCGCAGATGGACCGGCTCGCGGCGGCCTGCGGGCTGTCACCGGTCGAGATCCGGGTCCGCAACGCGGTGTCGCAGGGGTCGCGCCTGGCCACCGGGCAGGTGATCGACAGCCCCGCGCCGCTCGCGGACATGCTGAAGGAGCTGGCCGCGATGCCGCTGCCGACGGAACCGGCGGACGAGCGGCCCGACCTGCGCCTCCTGCCGGGCGGCGTCGCGCAGACCACCCACGGCGAGGGCGTGCGGCGCGGCGTGGGCTACGGCGTCGGCATCAAGAACATCTGCTTCTCGGAGGGCTTCGACGACTACTCGACGGCACGGGTGCGCGTCGAGCTCGCCGGGGCCGAGCCGCACGTGCTCGTGCACACCGCCGCCGCCGAGGTGGGCCAGGGGCTCGTCACCGTCCAGGCCCAGATCGCGCGTACGGAGCTCGGGATCGCCAAGGTCACCGTCGCCCCGGCGGACACCGCGGTCGGCTCGGCCGGGTCCTCCTCGGCCTCGCGCCAGTCGTACGTCACCGGCGGGGCGGTCAAGACGGCCTGCGAGGCGGTGCGGGCGCGCCTCGACGCGCTGCGGGCGGCGCATCCGGAGCTGTCGCTGGAGGAGGTGCTGGAGCGGTTCGGGCCGGTCGAGGAGACGCGGGAATATCGCCACCGGCCCACGTTCCCCATGGATCCGGTCACCGGCCAGGGCGACTCCCACACGCAGCTCGCGTTGTGCGTGCACCGGGCCGTGGTCGACGTCGACGTCGAGCTCGGCCTGGTCAAGGTCGTCGAGCTGGCCGCCGTGCAGGACGTCGGAAAAATCCTCAACCCGCTGGCTCTGGAAGGGCAGATCCACGGCGGCACCGCGCAGGGCCTGGGCCTGGCGCTGATGGAGGAGATCCAGGTCAGGGACGGCCGGGTGCTCAACCCCTCGTTCACCGACTATCTGATCCCCACGATCCTCGACATGCCGCCGATGCGGGTGTCGGTGCTGGAGAACCCCGACCCCCATGCGCCGTACGGCCTGCGGGGCGCGGGCGAGCCGCCCACGCTGTCGTCGACCCCGGCGGTGGCCGCGGCGGTCAGGGCCGCGACCGGGCTGGATCTCTCCCGTGTCCCGATCCGGCCCGAGGACGTCGCGCTCTCGCCGGTCGCCCGCTGAGCCCCGCCGCCATGCTCGGCGCGCCCGAAAGGCAGCCGGGGCGGCGGGCTCGGTTCCGCCGGCTCGGTTCAGCCGGCGCAGGTTGAGTCGGCGCAGGTTGGGCGGGCGCAGCTGGTGCCGGGTCGGGGTCAGTCGGCGATGTAGCTGATGGAGGTCACCTCGTAGCCGCGGCTCTTCGAGCCCCGCACGTGCATGAACATGCCGCCGCCCTCGTAGGAGTAGGCGCAGCCGTAGCCCTTGGGCTCGGAGTTGCAGCCCTGGAAGAAGTACTTCACGCCCTTCGGGTCGTACTTCGTCCGGAACAGCGTCTTCACCGCCGTGGTCGTGGCGATCTCCAGGCCCCGGTTGCGGTCGCCCTTGCGCCAGGCGTCGAACAGGTGCTTGGCCGCGGCGGACGGCGTGACGAGGTGGCGGGACTCGTACACCTTCGTGACCTTGGCGCCCGACACGATCATCAGGATGCCGTCGAGCCCGCCCGGCACGCGCACGCTGGTGTGGACGAACCGGCAGGCGTTGCCCGAGCAGCCCGCGAACTCGTCCGGAGCCCGGAAGGGGTAGGCGAAGAGCGTGGAGACCGCGCCCGCGGTGGCGACCCGGGAGGCCGCGTGGCGGTCCGCGCGCAGCCACGCGCGGAACAGCTTCTTGGCGACGACCGCCGGTGCGGCCGCGCCGTGAGCGGCCGCTCTGACGGGGGACTGCGCAGGTGCGTGCGCGGCGGCACGTACGGGGGCGTGCGCGGTGTGCGCGAGAGCCGGGGCGGCGGCGAGCAGGGAGGCGGGGACCAGGAACGCGGCGGTCGCGGCCGTGGCGGCCGCGCCTCGCAACCATCGTGCTGACACGTGCCGTACGCTACGAGGCTCTGCTTGCACCTGGATTGACCCCGGCTTGCACCGGCCGCTGCCGCCCTCCCGACGGCCATCCGGGCCGTAGCCGGCCTCCGACCGAGGTCAGGGGGACAGGCACCTCAGCCCGATGCCGGGCAGGGACGGTCACCGGCCTCAGCCTGACGCCGGGGACCTCTGGGCGGCCAGGCCGCGCCCCGCGGCGGACAGGCATCCGGCCAGCAGCGTCACACCGGACAGCACTCCGCTGACCACGGGCACCCACGCCACCGCCGAGGTGGCGGACATGACGAGCCCGGCGACCCCGAGCGCGGTGAGGACCGCACCGGGCACCATGATCGTCCGATCCCTCCAGATCGGCCCGAGGGCGACGAAGTGGACGCCGACGACGAGAGCGATCCAGGCGACGTTGCTCTCCTCGGGGCGGCTCAGGGCCCGCAGCACGGCGATGCCGCCGAACAGTGCGACGGCTTCGATCACGACGACCACCGCGAAGCCGAGGCCGAACATCTTCCCGGCCGCGCCGCCTCCCCCGATGCCGGGTTCGGCACCGGTGGACCTGGCACGCCCGACGGCGAGGACCCAGGTGGCGACGACGCCGGCCAGGGCGACGGCCGCGGCGATCCGGAGGACGAGCGCGAGAGAGTGACCAAGGGGTGGATGCGAGTTCACGAACACGAAGACGGTCCCAAAAACCGCACCTACCAACAAACCGGTCATCCGCTGCATGACGGCGACCCTACCGGTATCGCGATCAACGGCTGATCATCCCCGTCAGGGCCGGTTGGCCGGGGCGAACGCGCCCCGGCCGTCGGAAGGCCGATTCGGCCCGATTCGGGCCTGATTCGGGGTGACTCAGGTCCGCTTCAGGTCTGAGGGCGCGGGCCCGGACCATGATGCGCTCATTGGAACCCCTCAGGGCTGGACTGCGCGCCGCCCTGCTGTCCCGTGCCGCCCTGCTGTCCCGTACCGCCCTGTTGGGTCCCACCCTGTTGGGTCCCGCCCGTCTGCGACCCACCCGGCTGGCCGCCCTCGTACACCGTGCCGCCCGGCTGAGTGCCACCAGGCTGAGTGCCACCAGGCTGAGTGCCGCCCGGCTGAGTGCCACCGGGCTGAGTGCCGCCCGGCTGCGTTCCACCGGGCTGAGTGCCGCCGGGCTGGCCGGTGTCGGTGGCGGCGGGCGATGCGGCCGGGTTCTGCTGGTTCGCGGGGGCGGATCCGGTCAGCAGCGCCATGATCGCATCGGCCTGGGCCTTGTCGAAGCCCGCGATGCCGAGGCTGTCCTGGGTGATCTCCTGGGCCACCCGCGGGGCGGCCACCACCTTCTCCCCCACCACGATCGCAAGCTGCTGTTTGACCGTATCCCGGGTGAGCGCGGCGATCTGCTCCTGGCTGGAGGGGGACAGCACGAGCCTGATCGAGTAGGTGCCGTCGTTGTCCGTCACCTCCTCGATCTTCTGCACGGTCGTGACCGTGACCCCCGGGTCGAGTTGGTAGCAGGAGGTGCCCTTGTCGTCCGGAATCGCGTCCGTTCCCGCGCAGGGCGCCGCCCCCACCCCGGTTACCGGGGCGAAGTGCACGGGCGTCAGCAGGGTGCGTACGGGCGTCTGCTTGAGCGGCGGGGCGTCCGGGTTGCGGGTCATCACCACGGCGACGGCGCCGAGGACGCCGGACATGACGACCACGAGCACGAGGGCCGCGACGAGAGCGATCGTCGTCCCCCTGGCCGCCCTCGGCTCCGTGGGGCCGTCGGGGGCGGGCGGCCCGTCACCCGGCTCTGCGGCCTCGCCTGGAGGCGCGCCATCGGCTGCGCCGGGCACGGCGGGCTCCACCGGCTCAGCGGGTAGGACGGGAGCACCTTCGACAGCGGGCACGCCACCGAGTTCGCCGGGGATCCCAGGCGGGTCGCCCGCTCCGCCCGGGCCCCCGAGCGGGTCAGCCGGCCCATCCGGAATGCCGGGTCCGCCTGACAGACCGGGTCCACCTGACATGCCGAGAGGGTCAAACGGCCCGCCGGACTCACCCGGCACACCTACCGGGCCGGCGAGCGTGTCGGCGAGCGGATCACCGGGCCTGCCCGGCGGCTCACCGCGTTCACCGAGCGGATCGTCGGACCCGCCGAACCCGCCGTACTCACTCCGTGCACCGCCCGGGTCACCGAGTGGATCAGCGAGTGAGCCGGCGAGCGGGTCGCCGAACCCGGCGCGCTCGTCGGGCACGCCGGGCGGCGGATGGCCTCCACCGGGGTCCCCGGGCCCGCCGTACGTGTCACCTGGTCCGCCGCCGGCGGGCGGCAGAACGGTCGTCTCCGCGGCGGCCCCGGTACCGCCGGACGTGCCCCCGAACCAGCCGCCCCATCCGCCGGACGCCTCGGCGGGCACGCCGCCGCGGTCCTCGGGGCCGACCGGCTTGGGCATGGGCGCCGTCTCGGCTCCCGATGTCAGGCCGGGCCGCGGGCCGGGCTCTTCGTCTCCCGGCACGGGCGCGTTGTGCATTCCCTACCTCGATCCCTTACACCGCTCGCAGAGCCTACCGAGGTCTGCCAACTGCGGGTAACCGGGTGACCATGGAACGTTCAATGCGATCCTTTATTGACAATTTGTCATGAATATCCGCCAAATGGTTGCCCGTTGACCGATGCCCATACGGACGTCGGGAGCAGACAGTGAAGACATGAAGGTGGGAGTTCCCCGAGAGATCAAGACGCACGAGTACCGGGTCGCGCTCACACCCGCGGGGGTCAACGAGTTCGTACGCAAGGGTCATCAGGTCCTCGTCGAGAAGGGCGCGGGACTCGGGTCGGCGATCCCGGACGAGGACTTCACCGCGGCGGGGGCCGTCATCCTCGGCACGGCGGATGAGGTGTGGGCCGAGGGCGACCTCGTCCTGAAGGTCAAGGAACCGGTGCCGGACGAGTACCACCGGATGCGCAAGGGCCAGGTGCTGTTCACCTATCTCCACCTGGCCGCCTCGGAGTCCTGCACCCGGGCCATGCTGGAGTCGGGCGTGACCGGCATCGCGTACGAGACCGTGCAGAAACCCGACCGCACGCTGCCGCTGCTCGCGCCCATGTCCGAGGTCGCCGGACGGCTGGCGCCACAGGTGGGCGCCTACCATCTCATGCGCCAGGGCGGCGGGCGCGGCGTGCTGATGAGCGGCGTCCCCGGCACCTACCCGGCCAAGGTGGCGGTGATCGGCGCGGGCGTGTCGGGCATGAACGCCGCCGCGGTCGCCGTGGGCATGCGGGCCCAGGTGCTGCTGCTCGACCGCGACGTCGACCGGCTGCGCCACGCCGACCTCGTCTTCCGGGGAGGCTGCCAGACGGTGGCGTCCAACGCGTACGAGGTCGAGCGGGCGGTGGTGGACGCCGACCTGGTGATCGGCGCGGTGCTCGTGCCGGGCGCCAAGGCGCCGACCCTGGTGAGCAACGACCTCGTCTCACGGATGAAGCCGGGGTCGGTGCTGGTGGACATCTCCATCGACCAGGGCGGCTGTTTCGAGGACTCGCGGCCGACCACCCACGCCGAGCCGGTCTACCGGGTGCACGGCTCGGTGTTCTACTGCGTGGCCAACATGCCGGGGGCGGTGCCGCACACCTCGACGTACGCGCTGACCAACGTCACGCTGCCGTACGCGCTGGCGATCGCCGACCTGGGCTGGCGCGAGGCGCTGACCGCCGACCCCGCGCTCGCCCACGGTCTGAGCACCCACGAGGGCCACCTCACGAGCCGCCCGGTGGCCGAGGCCCACGGGCTGGAGGCCGTACCCGTGGACCGCGTGCTGGTTCCCTGAGTCCCTGGTTCAACGCACCCTGACGCGACGTGCCCTGACGCGACGTGTCCTGGCACCACGCGCCGTGACACGACGCGCCCTGACGCGCCGTGCCGTCAGGACGACGGGGCCGTGCTCGGCATGGGCTCCTGCGCGGCGTCCGTCTGCGGCGGCGGGAGCGGCTGCTCGTCGGTGGTGCCGATGCCGCCGGAGCAGGAGGCGCCGTACTCGGGAGTGTCGGTCGGGTTCTGCTTGTACTTCTTGACGAACTCGGGCAGCCGGGGGTCGTCCGCCGAGTCCAGCGCGATCTGGTGGTTCCAGGAGCTGGCGACGATCTTGGACGGCAGGTTGGGGTAGGGGCTCAGCAGCATGTAGTCGGCGGAGGCGATGGTCTTGAGCTTGTCCACCTCGGCCTTGGGCAGGTTGGGCTGGTAGGTGATCCACACCGCGCCGTGCTCCAGCGAGTGGACGCCGTGCTCGTTGTGAATCGGCTTGTCGTAGATGCCGCAGTTCTGCCAATAGAAGTTGTGCTGGCCACCGACGGGCGGGGTCTCCTTGTAGGCGACCTTCGTCCAGGAGTGGTCGGAGCCCTTGTAGGTGAAGGTCTTGACGGCGCTGAGCGACTTGGCCGAGCGGTCGTTGACCACGTAGACGGCGACGAGGGCGACCAGGACGACGATCACGAGACCGCCTATCCCCCACATGAGAAGTGCGGCGCGCCGCTCCTTGCGCTTCTGCTCGGCGCGCATGCGGGCGAGGTGGTCACGCCTCGCCTGCGCCTTCTCCTTCGTCATCGCTCCTCCATCTGCTGATCACCAACACCCCCGCTGCGTATGGAGAATAGTGGCTAAAGGTATTGCTTCGGGCAGGGCGACGTCCCTGGAGAGTAGCCTGTGGGCGGTGAGCACTGACATCGACGCCCCAGAGGACAACGCCGTGGAGACCGCTCCCCCGGCCCGGCGCCGCCTTCCCATCCTCGGGCTGGTCGTCGTCCTCCTCGCGGCGGCGGCGCTCGTGCTGTTCTTCACCAGGCAGGGGACGCCCGGGGACACCTCCCCCGACGCCGGGTTCGCCAGAGACATGGGGGTCCACCACGCGCAGGCGGTGGAGATGTCCTTCATCCTCAGGGACAAGACCTCCGACGAGGCGCTGCGCAGCCTGGCGTACGACATCATCACGACGCAGAGCACCCAGCGTGGAATTTTCATGGGCTGGCTGCAGCAGTGGGGCCTCGACCAGAGCTCCGACCGCCCGGCCATGGCCTGGATGTCCGGGCACGGGCACGGCGGGGCGGCCACGACCGCCCCGACGCCGGGAACGATGCCCGGCATGGCCACGGAGGAGGAGATGAACCGGCTCCGCCAGGCCACCGGCAGGGACGCCGAGATCCTCTTCCTCCAGCTCATGATCCGCCACCACCAGGGCGGCGTGGAGATGGCCGAGGGCCTGCTCAAGCTGTCGGATCGCGACGAGGTGCGCGCCCTGGCCCAGCACATCGTGGACGGCCAGAACGCCGAGATCCGCACGATGAAGGACCTGCTGGCCAAGCGGGGAGCCCAGCCGCTCCCCGCGCCGTGACCCTCTCCGGCCGCGGTCCGGCGGTCGCGTTCAGTCCGCCCGAACGGCGTGGACCGCGGTGAAGGCCAGCAGCGAGCGGGCGGTCCTTTCCGGGTCCTCAAGTATGGGCGAGTGTCCGAGACCCGGCAGCAACTCGACTTCCGCGCCCGGGACGACGCGGTAGTCGGCGGCGGACGAGGATCGCCATCTCCGGTCGTCCTCGCCGAAGATCACCAGTAGCGGTCGGCCGAGGACCGCCAGCCGATCCGGCAGGGCACGCTGCTCCAGGTAGTCGCGGATGCCCTGCATCGTCGCGGTGAGCGTGTGGTAGGTCATCATGCGGACCTCGTCCAGCAGTTCCTGCGGGATCCGGTAGCCCGCGCGGCTGAACGCGGTGCCGGCGAAGCGGCGGAGCTGCTCGTCGGTCGGCGGCCATTGCGACGGTGTGATCACGGCGGACTCCGACGGGATGAAGGCGTGCATGCCGGGTCCGGTGTTGACGAGCGCGAGCGCGGTCACCAGGTCGGGCCGTCGCTCGGCGAGAGCGGTGGCGACCGCGCCGCCGCTGGAATGACCGGCCACGATCGCGCGCCCGACGCCGAGCCGGTCCAGTGCCTCACCGGCCCGGTGCGCCTGGTCCGGGACCGCGTAACTCGGGCCGGCCGGTTTGGCCGACCGGCCGTGCCCGAGCAGGTCGATCCTGATGACGCGATGCGATCCGGTCAGCAGCGGAACCAGCCGGTCCCACGAGCGGGTCGAGGAGGCGGACCCGTGGATGAGCAGGAGTGCCGGCGCGTCGCGGGGACCGTCCTGGCACACATGGATGTCGCCGTCGTCCAGGGACAGTGTCGAGCTCTCGGTGGTCTCGTCGCCCACATGCAGATTGCCGTCGGAAACAGTCATGCGCCCACTGTCGCCGCCGGTACGCGCCGGCGTCTTGAACGAATGTTCCCCTCGGTTGTCTCCCTCGGTTGCTCCCCTGCCGACTTCCGGCGGGTGGTCGTGCGAAGGTGGCGATTACGACATCGACTTGTCCGATCGGACAATCGCCAGCGATTTTGGTTGTCCGATCGGCCGAGTACGGCGGCATGATCGGCCTCTAGCCTCAGCGGCATGATGTCGCCGGAGAGCGTGCAGCGTTGGCTTGACGAGAACTTCGCCCGGCTCGTGGCCGAGCACGAGGTGCCGGGCGCCTCGATCGCGGTGCTCACCCAGGGGCAGGTGCTCGCCTCGGCCGCAGGTGTCCTCAGCATGGCCACCGGAGTCGAGGCGACCACCGACTCGGTCTTCCAGATCGGGTCGATCACCAAGCTGTGGACCAGCGCCCTGGTCATGCAGCTGGTCGACGACGGCCTGGTCGACCTCGACGCTCCGCTGCGCACCTACCTGCCGGAGTTCACCGTCGGCGACGAGGCCGCGTCCGCCTCGATCACCACCCGCCAGCTGCTGTGCCACGTCGCGGGCTTCGAAGGCGACGTCTTCACCGACACCGGTCGCGGCGAGGACGCCATCGAGAAGTACCTCGCCTCGATTCACGACATCCCGCAGCTCTACCCGCCGGGCGAGGTCTTCTCCTACAACAACACCGGCTTCGTGGTGCTGGGCCGCCTGGTCGAGGTGTTGCGCGGCAAACCCTTCGACCAGGTGCTGATCGAGCGCCTGGCCACCCCGCTCGGGCTCACCCACGTCTGTCCGAGCCCGTACGAGGCGATCCTGCACCGGACCGCCGTCGGCCACGTGCCCGGCCCCGACGGCACGATCGCGGCCGCACCGACCTGGGCGCTCGCGAGGTCCAACGCCCCCGCCGGCGCGATGCTCGCCATGACCCCACGCGACCTGCTCGGCTTCATCGCCATGCACATGGCTGGCGGTACGGCGCCCGACGGCTCCGTCATACTCACGCCCGGCACCGTCACCTCCATGCAGCAGCCGCAGGTGAAAGTGCCCCGGCTCACCGGCATGGGCGGCTCGTGGGGCCTGGGCTGGGAAATGGAGGAGCACGACGGCCACACCGTCATCGGCCACGACGGCGGGACCATCGGCCAGGCGGCCTTCCTCCGGTTCGTGCCGGAGCACGGCGTCGCGATCGCGCTGCTGACCAACGGCGGCGGCTTCTTCGGTGTCTTCACCGACGTGCTGGCGCACCTGCTCAAGGAGCTCACCGGCATCACCCTGCCGGGTCATCCGGTGCCGCCGGCCGAGCCGGAGACGATCGACCCGACGCCGTACCTGGGCCGCTACTCGGACACGATCTACGACTTCACCGTCAGCCAGGACGCCGACGGAGCGATCTGGCTCGACCGGGTGCCCAAGGACATCATCGCCGAGATCGGCGAGAAGCCCATGCGCACTCGACTGGTGCACTTCGAGGGCGACTCTCTGATCTCCCTCGAGTCGACCCAGGGCATCCACCCCATCTTCGCCTTCATCGGACGCGACGACGCCGGCCTCGCAAAGTACATCCACTACGGCCGTGTGGTCGCCCGCGCCTGAGAGCTCGGATCGGCTCCGGCCCACCCCCCGGAAAAGGAACCACATGACTCCCATCCGTACGAGGGCTCTCACGGCGCTCGCCCTGGCGCTGACCGGCTCGGCCGGTCTCACCGCCTGCGGTGGCGACGGGTCCGACTCCGCCGCGCCAAGTGCCGCCGGCTACGCCGACGGCAAGACCTTCACCATCGACGTCTCCTCGGACCCGGGCGCCCTCGACCCACAGGGCTCGGTGGTGAGCACCCTGTACGGCATGACCCAGTTCGCCTACGACAACCTGGTGGCCACCGGCAAGGACGGCACGATCCTTCCGCAGCTGGCCAAGTCGTGGACCGTCGAGGGCACCACGGTCACCTTCACGATCAAGGACGGCGTCACGTGCTCGGACGGCACACCGTTCACGGCGCAGACGGTGGTCGACAACATCACGTACGTGGAGAACCCGGACAACAAGAGCCCGTTCCTGGGCGTCTTCATCCCCGCCGGCGCGACCGCCACGGCCTCGGGCTCGACCGTCACCGTCAAGCTGGCCGCGCCGGCTCCGTTCGTGCTGAACTCGTTCGCGAGCCTGCCGATGGTGTGCGACGGCGGCATGAAGAACCGTGCAAGCCTCAAGGCCGGGGTGAGCGGCACCGGCCCGTACGTCCTCACCGAGGCGGTTCCGTCCGACCACTACACCTACGAGGTCCGCAAGGGCTACACGTGGGGACCCGGCGGCGCCACCACGGCCGAGACGGGGATGCCGGCCAAGGTGATCTTCAAGGTCGTCGCGAACGAGACCACCTCCGCCAACGAGCTGCTCGCCGGCACCATCAACGCCGTCCAGATCGTCGGCCCCGACGCCGACCGCCTCGCCAAGGCGGGCCTGAAGTCCGCCGACACGCAGACGGTCATCGGTGAGCAGTGGTACAACCACGCGGACGGTCACGCCACCGCCGACCCCGCGGTGCGGATGGCGCTGACCCAGGGGGTCGATCTCAAGCAGCTCCAGGTCGCCCTGACCTCCGGCAAGGGCCTGCCCGCGACCCAGCTGGCCGCCCTTCCGCCGGCCGCCTGCACCGGTGACGCGGTGACCGGCAACGTGCCCTCCTTCGACGCCACCGCCGCCGGGGCCGCCCTCGACGCCGCCGGTTGGGCGAAGGGCCCGGACGGCATCCGCGTCAAGGACGGGAAGAAGCTCTCGCTCACCCTCATCTACCCCAACTCGCTCGGGACCGGCGGGGGCGCCGCCGCCGAGCTCGCGGTGGCGGCCTGGAAGGCGGTCGGCATCGAGGTCAAGGCCACGCAGCAGACCCAGACCGAGGCCTCCGGCGTGGTCTTCGGCACCGGCGCCTGGGACATCGTCTGGCTGCCGCTCGCCGTCAGCACCCCTGACCAGGTCATGCCGTTCGTCTCCGGCCCCGCGGCCCCGAAGGGCACGAACTTCTCCGCCATCGACAACCCCGACTACCTCGCCGCCGCCACCAAGGCGATGAAGGCCAACGGCGCCGAGGGGTGCAAGGACTGGTTCGCCGCGGAGCAGGCGCTCTACAAGGCCGCTGACATGGTGCCGTTCGCCAACAGCCCGATCCCGACCTTCCTCAAGGGAGCGACGCTCGACGTCATCGGCAGCATCGTCCCGACGAGCATCCGGATGCTCGGCTGACGATGAGCGAATCGACGTCGGCGACAGTCCCGCGCGGCCTCCCCGGCTGGCTGGGCGGCCTGTGGGCGCACAGGTGGTTCCGCTTCGCCGTCCGGCGGGCGGGACGCCTGCTGCTGTCGCTCTGGATCCTGGTGACCGCCTCGTTCCTGATGATTCATCTGATCCCGGGTGATCCGGTGCGGGCCGCGCTCGGGCCGACCGCGCCCGCGGACCTGGTGCTGGCACGTACGCGGGAGCTCGGTCTGCTCGACCCGCTCTGGCGGCAGTACGCCGACTACCTGGTGCACCTGTTCCACGGGGAGCTGGGCACCTCGATCACCAGCCGCCTTCCCGTGAGCGAGACGATCGCGCAGCGGCTGCCCGCGACGGCCGAGCTGGCCGTGGCCGCCTTCGTCCTTTCGATGCTCATCGCGGTGCCCCTGGGCGTCGTGATGGCGGTGCTCACCCGCCGGGGCAGGAGGCGGCGCACGGAGCTCGCGTTCACGGGGACCAACATCGTGCTCGGCGCGATCCCCGACTTCCTGTTCGGCGTGGGGCTCGTCTACCTGCTCGCGGTGCAGACCCACCTCTTCCCTGTGGCGGGTCGCGACGGCCTCGATTCCTATGTGCTTCCGGTGCTCGCGCTGGCGATCGGTCCCGCCGCGGTCCTGTCGCGCATCGTCCGCGTGGAGATGCTCGCGGTGATGGAGGCCGACTACATCCGCACGGCACGGGCCAAGCGGCTGACCCCGGTGCGGATCCATCTCCTGCACGCCCTGCCCAACGCGGTCACGGCGACGCTGACGCTCGGCGGTCTGCTGCTGAGCTCGCTCGTGGCCGGAACGGTCCTGGTGGAGAACGTGTTCGCCTGGCCCGGTCTCGGCTCCACGATCGTCTCCTCGATCACTACGAAGGACTATCCGCTGGTGCAGGGCACCGTGCTCGTCTACGGAGTCGGAGTCCTCTTGATCAACACCCTCGTCGACGTGGTGCTCGCGCTGCTCGACCCCCGTTCGGCGATCGGAGACAGCTGAGATGCGCGCGGCACGCGTCCTGCTCAGGCCCGTCGGCCTGGTCGGATTCGGCCTCCTCGTCCTCGTCCTGCTGGTCGCCGTGTTCGGACCGGTCCTGTGGGACGGACGGGCCACGGTCGTCGACACGGGAAACCTGCTCGCCGGGCCCTCGGCCGGCCACTGGATCGGCACCGACAACCTCGGCCGGGACCTCTTCTTCCGGGTGCTGGTGGCCACCAGGCTCTCGATCGCGCTGGCACTCGCGGCGACGGCGATCAGCATGGCGCTGGGCATCGTTCTGGGCGCCGCGCCCCTGCTGGTCGGGCGGCGCGCGGGCCGGCTCGTCACAGGCGCCGTCAGCGTGCTGGTGGCCTTCCCCGGCCTGTTACTCGTCCTGTTCTTCGCCGTCATCTTCGGCGTCGGCGCGCGAGGGGCGGCACTCGCGGTGGGCCTGGCCGGAGCGCCCGCGTTCGCCCGGCTGTGTCACACGCTCATCGCCGGCATCTCGGAGCGGGACTACATCGCCGCGGCCCGCATCGCGGGCGTGAGCAGATTGCGCATCCTGCTGCGCCACGCGCTGCCGAACATCGCCCAGCCGCTCATCGTCAACGCGACGATGGCCGCCGGCGGGGCGCTGCTCACGTTCGCCGGGCTCTCGTTCCTGGGGCTGGGCGTGCAAGCCCCGTCCTACGACTGGGGCAAGCTCATGCAGGACGGGCTCAACGGCATATACGTCCACCCCCTCGCCGCGCTCGGGCCGGGCATCGCCGTCATCCTCGCGGGCCTCGCGTTCAACCTCACGGGTGAGGCCTTCGCGGCCGCCTTCGGCATCGACGTGATCCCCGGCGTGGTGCGGCCGCGCCAGGTCCGGAACACCGCCGGCAAGATCCGCGGTTCAGGGGCCACGACGGCGTCCGCCGACGCCGGCACGGTCCTTTCGGTGGAAGACCTGCGGGTGACGATTCCCGCCGCCCGGAACCCGATCCGGGCGGTGCGGGGCGTCACCTTCGCCATCCGGGACGGCGAAGCCGTCGGTGTCGTCGGCGAGTCCGGCTCGGGCAAGTCCATGACGGCGCTGGCCCTGGCCCAGCTCATCGAGGAGCCGACGCGTGTCGAGGCGAATCACCTGGTCTTCGGAGGAGAAGACCTCATGGCCGCCGGCGATCCCGAGTCCCGGCGCAAGCGCCTCGGCACGTCGCTGGCCGTCGTCTTCCAGGACCCCATGACGTCCTTCAACCCGGTTCACCGGGTCGGTCCGCAACTGGCCGAGGTGAGCCGTTTTCACCAAGGCCTGAGCCGTAGGGCGGCCTTCGCCCGTGCGGTCGATCGCCTGCGTGCGGTCAAGCTCCGCGAGCCCGAGCGGCGCGCGAGGCAGTATCCCTTCGAGTTCTCCGGGGGAATGCGCCAGCGGGCGATGATCGGCATGGGCCTCATGGGGACCCCGCGGCTCATCATCGCCGATGAGCCGACCACCGCTCTCGATGTCACCGTGCAGCGACAGGTCCTCGAACTCCTCACCGAGGTGCGCCGCGACACCGGCGCCGCCCTCCTGCTCATCAGCCACGACGTCTCGGTCGTGACGGACGTGTGCGACCGGGTGCTGGTGATGTACGCCGGCCGCATCGTCGAGGAACTTCCGGCGCAGGACCTTCGGACGCTCGCCCGGCACCCGTACACGCGGGCGCTCGTCGCGGCCGTGCCGGACATGGAGACCGACCTGACCAAGCCGCTCGCCGTCATTCCCGGGTTGCCGATCGATCCCTCCCGGGTTCCGCCCGGCTGCGCCTTCGCGGCCCGCTGCCCGCTCGCCGACGACCACTGCCGCACGGCCGAGCCCCGGCTCCAGGCCGACGCGGCGGGCAACCGCGTCGCGTGCCACAAGGCCGGACAGGCGCTTCCCACCGACACCGCGGAGGTGACCGCATGAGCGAGCGAATCAATAGACACAGCGCGCTTCGCTCATGCGACCCCGAGCCGTCAGGCGAGGGGACAGCATGAGCGTCCTCAGCTTCCGCGACGTCTCCGTCAGCTACGGCTCGCACACCGTGCTGAAGGGCGTCAGCCTCGACATCGCCCAGGGCGAGATCGTCGGCCTCGTCGGCGAGTCGGGGTCGGGGAAGTCGACCCTGGCCCGGGCCGCCGTCGGCCTGGCGCCCCTGACGGGCGGCCGGATTCTGCTGGACGATCGGCCGGTGCCGACCCGCGGGCGCGAGCGCCCGGTGCAGATGGTCTTCCAGGATCCGTACTCCTCGCTCGACCCGCGCATGACCGTGGGCGAGAGCATCGCCGAGGCCATGCGGGAGCGCCTCGGCAAACAGGCTCGGCGCGCGGAGATCGCGCGTCTCCTCGCGCTGGTCCATCTGGACGCGGCACGCGCCGACGACCGCCCGGGCCGGCTCTCCGGCGGCCAGCGCCAGCGGGTCGCGCTGGCCCGCGCCCTGGCCGCCCGGCCCGAGGTGATCCTCGCCGACGAGATCACCTCGGCGCTCGACGTCTCCGTGCAGGGCGCCGTGCTCAACCTCGTCCGTGAGATGCGGCGGGAACTGGATCTGTCCCTGCTGTTCATCTCCCACAACCTGGCGGTCGTCCGGTACGTCGCCGACCGCGTGGCGGTGATGTACGACGGAGAGATCGTCGAGCACGGCCCCACCACGCAGGTGCTCGGCTCGCCGCAGCACGAGTACACCCGCCATCTCCTCACCGCCGTTCCCGGCGCCGCGCACCGGGCGTCCGCGGGAAACAGGCACGACGTCCTCTCCCCCACCCCGAAGGAGCACACGTGACCACCACCATCGACCAGCCGCACTGGCAGAGCCGGCTCGACGAGCTCGCCGCCAAGCATGGCGTTCCGGGCGCCCAGCTGGGCATTCTCCGGCTCGGCGCCGACGGCGGCGACGACGAACTCGTCACCGCCGCCACAGGCGTGCTGCACGCCGGCACCGGCCAGCCGGCCACCACGGACTCGGTGTGGCAGATCGGCTCGATCTCCAAGGTGTGGACAGCGACCGTCGTCATGCAGCTCGTGGACGAGGGCAGGTTCGCCCTCGACACCCCGGTCATGGAGATCCTTCCGGAGTTCCGGCTGCGGGAGCCGGAGACCACCGCGGCCGTGACCGTCTGGCACCTGCTCACCCACACCAGCGGCATCGACGGCGATCTGTTCACCGACACCGGCCGGGGTGACGACGCGCTGGAGAAGTACGTCGCGCTGCTGGCCGACTCCGCGCAGAACCATCCGGTCGGCGCCACCTGGTCGTACTGCAACGCGGGATATTCGGTGCTCGGCCGGATCATCGAGGTCGTCACCGGCCAGACCTGGGACCAGGCGATCAGGGAGAGGCTCTTCTCCCCGCTCGGCCTCACCCACACCACGACCCTGCCCGAGGAGGCCATGGTCTTCGCCCACGCGATGGGCCACATCAAGGGCGGTGAGGAGCCGGTGGTCGCGCCGGTGTGGGGGGGACTGCCCCGCGCGGTCGGTCCGGCCGGCCTGATCACGGCGACCGTCACCGACGTGCTCGCCTTCGCCCGGATGCACATGACCGGCGGGCTCGCCGCCGACGGCACCCGCGTGCTGTCGGAGGAGAGCGTCGCGGCGATGTCGGCCTACCAGACCGACTGCCCCGAGAAGCACCTGCTCGGCGACTCGTGGGGCCTGGGCTGGTTCCGGTGCGACTGGCGAGGCCACCGGGCCCACGGGCACGACGGCAACACGGTCGGCCAGGCGGCGTTCCTGCGCATCCTGCCGGAAGCCGGCGTCGCGGTCGCGCTCACCACCAACGGCGGCCACACGCGCGACCTCTACGTCAACCTCTACGACGAGATCTTCAACGAGCTCACCGGTGTGAAGCTGCCCGAGCCGTTCGAGCCGCCCGCCGAGCCGGTGACGGCCGACGTGACGCCGTACGCCGGCACGTACGAGCGCGAGTCGGTGCGCATGGAGGTGCTCGAGGACGAGGGCAAGCCGGTCCTGCGCGTCACGGTGATGGGTCCCCTGGCCGAGATCGAGGACATTCCCGTCGAGACCTACGAGATGATCCCGGTCGAGCGGGACGTGTACGCGGTCCGTCCCGAGGGCATGGAGTCGTGGGCGCCGGTGCGGTTCTACTCGCTGCCCACCGGCGAGGAGTACGTCCACTACGGCGCTCGCGCGACCCCGAAGAAGCTCGGCTGACCGTGCCCGGGACTTCGCATGGCTCCCTCAGCCCCGACCTCAGCCCCGGCGCGATCCGGACCGATCTCCGGGAGCTCGTCGAGTGCGAGCCGCCCTCCTCGGATCGGTGCGGCGCCCACGCCGGCCACGAACATGTCGTCGCCGGCAGGCTGCTCGTTCGCACGATGCCGGTTCGCGAGCCTGCCGCCGAACCGCTGGAGGGCGAGGCGTGAGCATCGAGGCTTCCTCCCTCGACGTGGCGGCGGACCAGGCGGCGAGATGGGCGGCGAAGGCAGGAGTGGTGATCCGGGAAGTCCGGGACCTCGACGAGGCCCACGCCGTGATCGACCTGCTCGTCGGGATCTGGGGCCGGCCGGAGAACCCGTTGATCACCGTCGAGTTCCTCCGTGCGCTGACGATGGCGGGCAACTACGTCGTCGGCGCCTATGACGGAGACCGGCTCATCGGCGTCTGCATCGGCTTCCACGCGGAGCCGGCGGCACGCACCCTGCACAGCCATATCGCGGGGGTGGCGCCGGGGCTGGCCGGCCGCGGCGTCGGGACGGCGCTCAAGCTGCACCAGCGCGCGTGGGCACTCGCGCGCGGCATCGGCACGATCGAGTGGACCTTCGATCCGCTGGTCAGCCGCAACGCCTACTTCAACATCGTCAAACTGGGGGCGCTCCCGGTGGAGTACCTGCCCAACTTCTACGGCGCGATGCACGACGCGATCAACGGTGGCGACGACACCGACCGGCTTCTGGTCCATTGGGAACTGCTCTCGCCACGTGTCCTCGCCGCCTGCTCGGGAGCACCGTACGAACGCCCGGCCGGCGGCCCGTCGAGCAGGAGGGTGGCGGCTCCGGCCGATATCGAGTCCCTCCGTGCCGGCGACGCGGCCGCCGCCGGGGCCTGGCGCCGCCGGCTCCGCGGCGAGCTGGAGCCGCTGATGGCCTCCGGCGGTCGCGTCGTCGACTTCGACTTCACGCTCGGCTACCTCGTCGAGCTCCCCCGACCCGATGGAGAAACGTCATGAAGCTGCGCGGAATCGAACTTCGGCGTGTCTCGATGCCGCTCGTATCACCGTTCCGCACCTCGTTCGGCACGCAGACCAAGCGCGACATCCTCCTGCTCAAGGCCGTGACGGACGACGCCGAGGGCTGGGGGGAATGTGTGGCGCTCGCCGACCCGCTCTACTCGAGCGAGTACGTCGACTCGCAGGTGGACGTGCTGCGACGCTTCCTCCTGCCGAAGCTGGCGTCGCCCGAGGGGCAGGCGGCGATCGCGCGCTCGGGTGCGGCCGCCGTGGCCGGCCTGCTGCATCCGTTCAAGGGACAGCGCATGGCCAAGGCCGCCGTGGAGATGGCGATCCTCGACGCGGAACTCCGGGGGCTCGGCCGCTCGTTCGGTCGTGAACTCGGCGCCGTCGCCGACCGGGTCCCCAGCGGTGTGTCGGTCGGCATCTACGACTCGGTCCCGCAGTTGCTGACGGTCGTCCAGGGATTTCTGGACGCGGGGTACGTACGCATCAAGTTGAAGATCGAACCGGGGTGGGACCTGGTCCCGGTGGCCGCCGTGCGCGAGCGCTTCGGCGCGGACGTGCCGCTTCAGGTCGACGCCAACACGGCCTACACGCTTCGCGACGCGCGCCACCTCGCGAAGCTCGACGAGTTCGACCTGCTCCTGATCGAGCAGCCGCTGGAAGAAGAGGACGTTCTCGGGCACGCCGCGCTGGCCCGGCAGATGGCGACGCCGATCTGTCTCGACGAGTCCATCGTCTCCGCGCAGACCGCCGCCGCGGCGATCGCACTCGACGCCTGCCAGATCATCAACATCAAGCCCGGTCGCGTCGGCGGGTACCTGGAGGCCCGGAGGATCCACGACCTGGCCGCGGCTCACGGACTCGCGGTCTGGTGCGGGGGCATGCTGGAGACGGGCATCGGCCGGGCGGCCAACGTCGCCCTGGCCGCCCTGCCCGGATTCACTCTGCCGGGGGACATCTCGGCCTCTGACCGCTTCTACCAGACGGACATCACCGAGCCGATCGTGATGGCGGACGGTCACATCGCGGTGCCCGCCGGCCCCGGGCTGGGTGTCACCCCCATTCCGGAGGTGCTGGACGCGGTGACGACGTCGGCCGAATGGATCCCCTTCTAGTCATCGGCCGATCGGATCACACGCGGGCCCGGCCGCCTATACTTCCCGGCGTGAGCCGGCGTCCGCGTGCCAGCCTCGGTCGTGTGCTGGACGACCTCGGTACCACGCTGCTCGAACTGGTCATCGGCGACGTCGACCACCCGGGAGAGATCAGCGGACTCGTCATCTTCGACCCGCTCGACGAACCCGTGCTCCCGCCGCGCTCGCTCGTGCTGGGCGTCGGAGTCGACCCGGCCGGTGGCACGCTGGGCGGGCTGCTCCGCTCGCTCGGTGACCATGACACGGTGGGCCTCGTCGTCCGGGCCCCGGTCGCCGTGACCCCCGAGGTGCGGGAGGCGGTCCTCGCGAGCGGCGTGGCCCTGATCGGGCTGCGCCGGGGCGCCACGTGGGCACAGCTCACCGCGCTCATCCGCTCGGTGCTCGCCGAAGGAGACATCGGAGTCATCGGGCACGAGTCGCTCGGGGGTCTCCCGTCCGGCGACCTCTTCGCCGTGGCCAACGCCGTGGCCGCGCTCCTCGACGCCCCCATCACCATCGAGGACCGCAACTCCCGTGTGCTCGCCTTCTCCGGGCGCCAGGACGAGGCGGACCCCTCCCGGGTGGAGACGGTCATCGGCCGGCAGGTGCCCGAGCGGTACGCCACGCGGCTGACGGAACTGGGCGTCTTCCGGGACCTCTACCGCTTCCAGTGGCCGGTCGTCGTCAAGCCGCAGGATCTGGGCTACGACGGGATCACGGTGCAACGCGTCGCCATCGCGGTACGCGCCGGAGACGAGGTGCTCGGCTCGATCTGGGCCGCCATGGACGGCGACGTCGACGACGAGCGCACGGAGGCTCTGCTCGACGCGTCGAAGCTGGTCGCGCTGCATCTGCTGCGGATCCGCGCCGGTGCCGACGTCCAGCGGAGGCTGCGCACCGACCTCGTCGGAACCGTCCTGGAGGGGGGTGCCGGGGCGCGGGACGCGCTCGCGCGGCTCGGCCTTTCCGGCCGCCGTCTCGTCATCGTGAGCGCGGGCCTGCCGCCCGACGACGATCACTCTGGGGCGGACCAGAGCAGGGCCGCCCTGCTCGAACGGCTCGCGGACGCGCTGTCGGTGCATCTGTCGGTGACGGTGCCGTCGTCCGCGGTGGCGGCCGTCGGCGGCACGGTGTACGGCCTGCTGCCCGTGGTCGTCTCGACGGGCAGCCCGGAACAGCGGGCCGCCCGGCTCGCCGCCGACTTCGTGGAGCGGGTCGGTGGGAGCCTCCGCGCGTTCGTGGCGGTCGCCTCCGCGGGATCGGACATCAGCGGGATCGTCCAGGGAAGGGCCCAGGCCGACCGGGTGCTCCGGGTGATGCGAGAGGGCCACACCAACCTGCGGGTGGCCCGGCTCGACGACGTTCAGACGCTCGCCCTGGTCCTGGAGCTGCGCGACCTCGCCGCGGCGCGCGACGAGCGACCGGGCGGCGCGATCGCCCGTCTGATGGAGTACGACGAGCGGCACAACGCCGGGCTCGTCGAATCACTGGACGCCTGGCTGGACGCCCTCGGTGATGTGGGCAAGGCGGCCAACGCGCTGTTCATCCACGCCAACACACTGCGCTACCGGCTCAGGCGCGTCGCCGAGGTGGGCGAGATCGACCTCGACGATCCGGAACAGCGGTTCGCGGCGATGCTGCAACTGCGCATCCTTGCGCCGCGCTGACGATCGATCCCTGCGTCACCGCGCGCTCGCGGCGGCCGTCCAGCGGCAGGCCCACGGGTAGGCCGCCCTTCGGCCCGCTGATCGCGGCGGGCCGAAGGATCAAGAGGCCGACCTGACCGAGCCCTACGAGGCGCGGAGTTCCTCGGCCAGCGCCGCGGCGAACGCGTCCACGTCGGCCTCGGTGGTGTCGAAGGCGCACATCCACCGCACCTCGACCACGCCCCCGCCCATCTGCTCCTTCCAGTTGTAGAACCGGAACCGCTTGCGCAGCCGGTCGGCCACGTCGACGGGCAGGACCGCGAAGACCGCGTTGGCCTCGACCGGGCGCGGCACGCTCACCCCGGGCAGGTCCCGTACGGCGTCCGCGAGCCGCCGGGCCATCGCGTTGGCCTGGCGGGCGTTGCGCAGCCACAGGTCGCCCCCGAGCAGGGCCTCGAACTGCACCGACACGAAGCGCATCTTCGAGGCGAGCTGCATGCTCGTCTTGCGCAGGTAGGGCAGGCCCCGCGACGCCTCCGGGTTCAGCACGACGACGGCCTCGCCCAGCAGCAGACCGATCTTGGTGCCGCCGAACGACACCACGTCGACCCCCGCGTCCGTGGTCAGCGCGCGCAGCGGCACGTCCAGGGCGGCGGCGGCGTTGGTGATCCGCGACCCGTCGAGGTGGACGACCATCCCCAGCTCGTGGGCGTGGTCGCAGACCGCCTTGATCTCGGCCGGGGTGTAGACCGTGCCCAGCTCGGTCGTGTTGGAGATCGACACGGCCCGGGGCTGCGCATGGTGCACGTCGCCGAACCCCCACGCCTGCCGGTCGATCAGATCCGGCGTGAGCTTGCCGTCGGGGGTCGGCACGGTCAGCAGCTTCAGCCTGCCGGTGACCTCGGGGGCGCCGCCCTCGTCGGTGTTGATGTGCGCGGTCTCCGGGCAGACCACGGCCTCCCAGTGGGCGCACATGGAGCGCAGCGACACGACGTTGGCCGCCGTGCCGTTGAACACGGGGAACACCTCGGCGTGCTCGCCGAAGTGCCTGCGGAAGACGCCCCGGACCGCCTCGGTGTAGACGTCGTCGCCGTAGGAGACCTGGTGTCCCCCGTTGGCGAGGGCGATCGCCTCCAGGACCTCGGGGTGCACCCCCGCGTAGTTGTCACTGGCGAACGTCCGGCTCGCCGGGTCGTGCCGGCGTACGGCATCGGTTGTCACGAGATGTCTCCCCATCGCGGTTTCGGGCCCCCGACCGGCCCGTTCAGGCCGGCCGCGGGTCCGGATCAGCAGCGTAGATCAGGGCACGAGGTCGATCCTGCGGCCGTTGACCGCAGCCGGCTCCTCGTCCCACAGGCCCGCGACCGCCGCCGCCAGGTCCTTCACGTCGGTGAAGGTCCGATACGGCTTGTCCGGGTTCGCGGCCCTCATCTCATCGTGCACCAACGCGTTGACCACCAGGACCACCGCGGCGGCGGATGTGTCCTTCAGCGCGTCGGCCAGCGACAGCGTCCACGCCTCCGCGGCGGCCTTCGCGGCCGCGTACGCCGCGCCGCCCTGCGTCGGCTTCTGGGCGGCCCGGGCCGACACGATCGCGAAACGGCCGTTCCCGCTCTCCCGCAGCAGCGGCTCGAACTCCAGCGACACGTTCTGCAGGGTCCTGATCAGCAGGTCGTGCAGCAGGTCCCAGTCGTCGAGCGAGGTGTCGGCGAAGGTCTTCGACCCGCGCCAGCCGCCGACCAGGTGGACGACGCCGTCCACCCGCCCGTGCTCGGCCCGCACCCGCCCGGCCAGGCCGCGTACGGCGTCCCGGTCGAGCAGGTCGACGGCCAGGCAGCCCTCCGCGCCGGACTTGTCCACGCCGATGACCGTGTCCCCCAGCTCGGTGAACCTCCCGACGACGGCACGGCCTGCCGGACCGCCCGCCCCCGTGACCACGATCACCCTGCTCATCGCACGCCCCTCCCGATCTCACCCACGTGGTTCGCGCTCACGCCCGGATGCCCCGGGTCGACTCCACCACCTCGGTGAGCTTACGGCGCAGGGCCTCGTAGAACATGCTCAGGGGGAACTCGTCGGGCAGCACGGCGTCGACCATGGCCTTCTGCTCCGCGGGCAGCGCCTGGACGCCCTGCTTCCAGACCGAGGCCGGGTCGGGCTCGACGTACGTCGCGACCAGCTCGTGCGCGGCGAGCCAGTGGGCCCGCTTGGACCGGTCGATGCCGTCGCGGTAGAGCTTCTCCACCTCGCCGCGCAGGTCGGCGACGCCGTCGGCGACCCGCGACCAGTCGATCGTGAGCCGGTTGTCGGTCCACCGCACGATGCCCTGCCGGTGCAGGTAGGCGAACAGCAGCTGGCCGCCGAGCCCGTCGTAGTTGCGCACCCGCTCGCCGGTGATCGGGAAGCGGAACAGCCGGTCGAACAGGATGGCGTACTGCACGTACCGCGCGTGCGGCACGCCCGCGGCCTCCAGCTTCACGGCCTCGCCGTACGCTGTGAGGTCGCAGCGCAGCTCCTCCAGGCTGTAGAGCCAGTACGGCATGCGCTGCTTGATCATGAACGGGTCGAACGGCAGGTCGCCGTGGCTGTGCGTGCGGTCGTGGACGAGGTCCCAGAGCACGAACGTGTCCTGGGCGAGGTCCTGGGACGCCAGCAGCCGGGCGGCGTCCGGCGGCAGCTCCAGCTTCAGCGTGGCCGCGGCGGCCTCGCTGACCCGGCGGAACCGGGCGGCCTCGCGGTCGCAGAAGATGCCGCCCCAGGTGAAGCGCGGCGGGGTCTGGCGCACGACCACGGTCTCGGGGAACAGCACGGCCGAGTTGGTGTCGTAGCCGGAGGTGAAGTCGACGAACGTGATCGGCACGAACATCGGGTTGTCGTAGCCGCCCGCCTCCAGCTCGGCCAGCCAGTCGGGCCACACGACCCTGATCCAGACCGCCTCGACGTTGCGGTCGGGGTTGCCGTTCTGGGTGTACATCGGGAAGACGACCAGGTGCTCCAGGCCGTCGATCCGCTGGGCGTCGGGGTGGAAGAGGTTCAGCGAGTCGAGGAAGTCGGGCTTGCCGAGGCCGGCCGCGACCCACGCGCGGAAGTCCTTCATCACCGCGTCGAGATACTCGGCGTCGTGCGGGAAGTGCGGCGCGAGCCGGGCGACGCCGTCGACGATCTCGCTGATGCACGCCACGGCCTCGTCGTGGTCGCCGGTGACCGAGCCGTCCTTGGCCTGGAGCGGGCGCAGCCGCTCCACGGCGGCCTTCAGCCGGCCGAACTCCTCCGCCACCTCGGGGCGGGACGCGCGGGCGGCGCCGGACGCCTCGGGCACCCGGGCGGCCCAGGTGACCAGGTTGCCCCACAGCTTCTCGTGGTCGTAGTCGCGGATCGAGTCGTCGCCGAACAGGTCGGAGTCGGCCAGGACGACCGCCCGGCCCCTGCCGTGCCGTACGGCGGCGACGAGCGGGGCGCCCGCGGGGTCGGCGGACCCGGAGGTCGTGAACAGGACGCTCGCCTCGGCCGGCGCGCCGAGCGTGCCCGCGCGGTAGAAGCAGGCACGCCTGACCTCGGCCAGCAGGTCCTGGGCCACGCCGGCCGGCCCGGTCACGGCCTGCCCGGTCACGGCCTGCGCGGTCACGGCCTGCGCGGTGGGCACGCCGAGGACCCAGGTCGCCACGGTGTTGTGGCAGTTGCCGGGGTCCTGCACAGTCGTGTGTTCGACCGTCACCCCGAACCGGGCGAGCAGCTCGCCCAGGTTGCTGCCGTACTTCTCCTGCTCGTGCTCGGCCAGCACGATCAGCCCGCCGCCGCCCGCGACGTACGCCTCGAGCGCGTCGATCTCCTCGGCGGAGAAGACGGGGCTGCCGACCCCGGTGGTGCGCTCCCAGCGCCCGGCCGAGGGGTGCGCGACCACGAAGACGTCACACCCGTCCAGCACGGCCGGGGTGATCGGGCCCTCGGTGTGCGCGTGCACCGTGTGGCCGAGCCGCCGCAGCGCCCCGGCGGCCTCCGCATAGCTGTTGTCGTCGGGGTGGGCGGGATTCATGGACTCGGCGACCTCTCGCCGGATCGTCCACGCCTCGCTGTGCGCCTCGTCGAACAAGACCGCCGGGAAAGCCGTCATGAAAAATCTCCCGTACTGTGAGCCGTCTTCCGGAAAATATACACATATCCGGCCTTGCAGCGATAAGTCGCTCTAGCGGATGAGGAGCCATCATCCGAGCGGCGGACGAGTCCCCGGGGGTCGCTCACCTACCGTCACCGGCCGTAGGGAGAAAGACCCGAAGGGAAAGATCGATGTTCAAAATGTCCGACTCGGTGGCCTTCCGGCGCTCCGTCACCGGAGTCCTGCTGTTCGTCGCGCCGCTGCTGCAGTTCGTCGCGCTCCTCGTCGACCCCGGCACGTGGGGCGACGACCGCGAGATGGTCAGCTACGGCGACAACCCCGCCCTGGCCCAGCTGGAGTCGCTGCTCTACCACTGGAGCTGGGTGCTCGTCCCGATCGCGGCCTTCGGCCTGCTGCACCTGGTGCGCAGGAAGGCCGTCGTCTTCGGGCACATCGCCGGTGGCATGACGATCATCGGCTACATCAGCGTCTCGGCGCTGCTCCTCATGGACCCCGTGGAGTGGTGGTTCGGGCAGCACTACCCGGTCGAGCAGGGCCAGAAGATGTTCGACGAGGTGTTCAACCTGCCCGGCGTCATCTTCGGGTTCACGCTGCCGTGGATCTACCTCGGCATGATCGGACTGCCGCTGCTCCTGCTGGCCGTCTGGCGCGCCGGCTTCGTCCACTGGTGGGTTTCGGCCGTCGTCGCCGTGGGCTACCTGGGCGCCATCGCGGTGCCGTACAGCCCGCTGACGATCCCGTTCTGGGGCGCCCCCGTCATCGCCATGGGCTACCTCGGTCTCAAGGTGCTGCGCATGACGAACGCCGATTGGGCGTCGTACTACCCGAGCGCCGACCCCGGCGTCACCACGCCCGACTCGTACGCGAACACGACCGCCTGAGCGCGGTCGCGCAGGTTCAGCTTCATGAGCACGCGGGCGACGTGGGTCTTGACCGTGGCCTCGCCGACGAAGAGCTCCTTGGCGATCTCGGCGTTGGTGAGGCCCCGGGCGAGCATCCGCAGCACCTCCAGTTCGCGCGGGGTGAGCTCGGCGAGCTGCGGAGGCCGGACCGGCTCGTGCCGGCCCGCGAAGGAGGCGATCACCCGGGTGGTGACGGCGGGGTCGAGCAGGCCGTCACCCGCGGCGACGACCCTGATTGCCTCCACGAGCTGCTCCGGCGGCGACACCTTCAGCAGGAAGCCGCTGGTGCCCGCGCGCAGCGCGGCGTACAGGTTCTCGTCGGTGTCGAACGTCGTCAGCATGATGACCTTGGGCGGCCGGGGCGCGTCGAGCAGCTGCCTGGCCGCGGTGAGCCCGTCCATGCGCGGCATCGAGATGTCCATGAGCACGACGTCGGGCTGCACCCGGCGGGCCAGGGCGACCGCCTCGGCGCCGTCGGCGGCCTCGCCCACGATCTCCATGCCGGGCTCGCTCTCGACCACCATGCGCAGGCCGGCCCGGATCATCGCCTGGTCGTCGGCGAGGACGATGCGGACGGTCAATTCGTGGCCTCGCTCATCGGCACTCCCTGGGAGATGGGCAGCGTCGCGCGGACGCGGTAACCGCCCTCCGGCAGCGGCCCGGCGTCCAGGGAGCCGCCGAACAGCTCGGCCCGCTCCCGCATGCCGATGAGCCCGTTGCCGGTGGACAGCGCCGGTCCGGCGCCCCCGCCGTCGTCAATGATCTCGAGTTCCAGCCGTTCGGGGTGGTAGGCGATCCGGATGCGCACGTCGGCGTCCCCGGCGTACTTGACCGCGTTGGTGAGGGCCTCCTGCACGATCCGGTAGGCCGACAGGTCGAGACCGGGCGCGAGCCGTACGGCGTCGCCCTCGACCCGCAGCGTGGCGCGCAGCCCGGAGGACCCGACGGTCGAGATGAGGTTGGGCACCATGTCGAGCCCCGGTTGGGGCAGCGCCTCGTCCTGCGGCATCCGCAGGGCGCCGAGCATGATCCGCAGCTCCTCGACCGCCTCTCGGCCCGCCTGCTCGATGCCGCTGAGCATCTCGGCCTCCTGAGAGGGGCCGTCTTCCTGCGCCGCGCCCATCCGCCGGCGCAGCACCCCGGCCTGCATGACCATCATGCTCACGCTGTGGGCCACCACGTCGTGCAGTTCCCTGGCGATCCGGTTGCGCTCGGCGGCGACGGCCTCGGCGGCCCGGCGTTCCCGCTCCGACTCCAGCCGCGCCGCCCGTTCGCTCATCCGGTGCGCCCGCAGGAGGTAGCCGTGCAGGGCCAGTCCCGTGGCGTACGCCGAGCCGAACATGACGGTGAGGTAGACGACCTCCTGGAACGGCAGGAACCGGTGGTCGACGGCCCCCGAGTCGAAGATCAGGATGCCCGCGAACGCCCAGGCGCCGCCGTGCCTGACCGACAGGTGGGCGCCGATCGTGTGGAAGACGATGAGCAGCGCGGCGAGCTGCCAGACCGGGCATGACTCGTTGCCCTGCCGGTGCCAGGCGTACTGCGCGAGGATCATGAGGATGAAGACCGCCACCGGAGCCCTGCGGCGATACCAGACCAGGACGCCGGTGACCAGCGCCTGCCCGACCCACCACAGCTCGGGATTGCGGGCCGCTCCGTAGTCCATGGCGTCCGTGAACGCCTCAAGGGTGCCCAGCGCGATGATCGCGAGGCCGATCAGGAGGTCGACGCGGGGAACCGAGCGGAGGGGGGACAAGCGCATGCGCGCAGAGTAATCCTTGACGGCACAGCGCGCATCAGGGAACAGACCTCCCGCAATCGGCCTGCAAGTAATCGTCAAGCGACGGCGCGATCATCGCGCTGTATCAAGTGGGTGTCGGTCACGAAACCCACCTTGTCGAGCACTGTCCGCGCTGAGACGCTTGAGGCGTTCCGAACAGGCATAGGAGAAGCAGATGCCCCGCCTGCACTCCCTTATCGCGGGGCTGGGCGCGCTGTCGGCGCTCGCGGCGCCCTTGCTCCACCCGCACCCCAGCGGTTCCACCGACCGGGTCACCCCCGGCGCGGTACGCGTGGAGTCCTCCTCGCATGTCCGCATCACGCTGCTCGACGACCGTGGCGTGATCAAGCAGTTGGCCCGGGACTACGACGTCGACCTGGCGAAGGGCAGCGGCTTCACGGTCACGCCCGACGGCGTGGTCGTCACCGCGACCCAGGTCGTGCAGGCCGCCGAGGATCCCCGGGTGTACGCCGCCAACCGGGTGTTCGCCGAATACTTCAAGGTGAAGATCCCGGCCGACTTCAAGCGGCACTCCCTGGACGACGCCGACCTCGACCGGCGACTCCAGGCGTGCTATCCGCCGCAGCAGACCGAATCGACCTGCATCGCCGACGTCACGACCAACGTCAGTGTCTACCCCTACCTCGACCCACCGCCGCCCGGGGGCCTGCCCGCGCAGATCCTGACCGCCGGAACCTCCCCCGCGTCCCCGGCCGTGCTGAAGGTCACCAAGGGTGGCGAGAAGCAGTCGCTGCCGACCGTTCCGCTGGGCACGACGATCGGCGGGGCGGTCGAGTCGCTCGACGTCATGTCGCTCCCGGGCAGGCCCTCGGCGAAGACCCCGCCCAAGCTCGACACCGCGCACCTCGACCCGCCGGGCAGCCGGACCTTCAAGGAGCGCGACAAGGTCGCCAAGCTGCTGGACGAGGGCGCGCCCGGCGCGGCCCTCATCGACGACGGCAAGAGCGAGGTCGTCGGGTTCGTCTCCGGGGGCGGCGGCGAACCGGCGACGATCACCCCCGCCGACGACATCCGCAGCGCGCTGGTCGCCGCGGGGGTCACCCCCCGCCGCGGCGCGGTCGACGTCGTGTACGAGAACGCGCTCGCCTCCTACCACAACAAGCTCTACAGCGGCGCGATACCGGCGCTGCAGCAGGTGCTCAACCTGCGGCCCGACCACGCGGTGGCGGCCGACCATCTACGGGTCGCCCAATCCAAGCAGGGCACCGCGGAGGACGCCGGCGCCAAACCGGCGGCGCGCCCGGTCGCCGTCACGCCGCCCAAGTCGTCGGTGCCGTTGTACGTGTGGGCGGCCGGCGGCGTCGCGGTCCTCGCCCTGCTGGCCGTGGGCGTCGTGCTGCTGCGCCGCAGGAGCACCGCACGCCCCGGCACCGGCGGCGAGACCGACCCCGGTGTCCCCGTGCCCGGTGTCGCCGCACCCGGTGTCGCCGCGCAGGGGGAGTTCGCGGGCGAGGCCGGGTCCTACCCGCCGCCGGAGAACTCCTGGCCGCCGTACGCCGTGACCAGGGTGTTCGGGGCGGAGGCCGCCCGGTCTCCCGACGTCGTGGGGCCGCCGCCGGCTCCCGTGCCCGCGGATCCGTCCCCGCCCGGCGGACATTCGTACCCCGCGGACCTGTCGCCGGCGCACGGGCACGCGCATCCGGAGGAGCCCTCGCCGCCGCGCGGGCACTCGTACCCGCCGAACCCGTCGCCGCCTCGGGGACAGGCGCAGCTGAAGTTCTGCACGCAGTGCGGCATGCGGCTGGGGCAGGGACACCGCTTCTGCGGCTTCTGCGGGAACCCAGCCGATTCGTGATCTACAGGACGTTCAAGGGGAGACCGTATGACCGAGGGACCCGTGATGCCGCCGCTCGTCGGGCGGCGGCTCGGCGACTACACGGTCGAGGCGGTCGTCGGACGGGGTGGCATGGCGACGGTCTACCGGGCCCGCGACCAGCGGCTCGGGCGGGCCGTGGCGCTGAAGGTGCTCGCGCCGCAGCTCGCGCACGACGATCGCTTCCGCGACCGGTTCGTGCGCGAGTCCCGGATGGTGGCGAGCATCGACCACCCCAACATCATCCCGGTGTACGAGGCCGGCGAGCGCGACGAGCTGCTGTTCATCGCCATGCGCTACGTCGAGGGCAGCGACATGCGCAAGCTCGTGCAGTCGGAGGGGCCGCTGCCGGTCGGGCGGGCCAACCCGCTGTTCGTGCAGATCGCCTCGGCGCTGGACGCCGCGCACGCCCACGGCCTGGTGCACCGCGACGTGAAACCGGCCAACATCCTGGTCACGCGGGCCGACCACGTCTATCTGACCGACTTCGGGCTCACCAAGAGCTCCTCGGCGGAGGCCGGGCTGACCAGCCACGGGCACTTCATGGGCACCCCCCGCTACGTCGCCCCCGAGCAGATCCGGGGGCTGCCGGTCGACGGCCGGAGCGACATGTACGCGTTCGCCTGCGTGGTGTACGAGGCGCTCGCCGGGCAGCCGCCGTTCCAGCGGGACACCGAACTCGCGCTGCTCTACGCCCACGTGTCCCACGACCCGCCGCCGCTGACGCCGTACCGGCCGGACCTGCCGCACGCGGTGAACGCCGTGCTCACGCGGGCGCTGGCCAAGTCGCCGGGCGAGCGGTTCGAGACGTGCCAGGCGTTCGTGTCCGCGCTGCGCGACGCGATCAGCGGCGGTGCGGGCGACCCGGCGCCGGCCTCCCCGTCGTATCCTCCGGTCTCCACCTCCTATCCCCCGGTCTCGTATCCGCCGGTCTCTCCGGAACCCGCCGGGACCCGTCCGCAGGGGTCCTACCCGCCGGCCACGCCCACCTCGTTCCCTCCCGGCACCAGGCCGCCCGTCACCCATCCCTCCGGCTCGACGCCCGCGGCGTCCCGCCCGCCCGTGAGCCATCCGACCGGCGCCGGGACCGCCGTGGGCCACGTACAGGGAGGGGTGCAGGGACAGGGGTCGTTCCCTCCCGGGTCACCGCACTCACACGCGACGGTCGCGTCGGCGGCCCCGCAGGGCCACCGGCGAGGGCTGCCGCTCGGACCGCTGATCGGCGGCCTGGCGATCCTGGTGTCCATCGCCGTCGCCGCCACGCTGCTGCTCACCAGGGGCGGGGACACCGCCGCGACGTGGAACACCTACCCGGGCAGCACCGCGGCGCCGTTCACCATGTCGTACCCCTCGGCCTGGGGCGAAGCCACGACGAACGCCGACCAGTGGATGATCGCCTCCCCTGCGGTGAACGAGTTCAACGCGCTGTTCGCGGTGCCGGGCAACACCGACTGGTCGAAGGTGACCCCCATCATCACGGGCCAGCCTGATCGCGCCGCGGGCGTGTTCGCCCAGGTCAGCAACACCCTGAGCACCTCCGACTCGCCGATGGAGCTCCAGGAGAGCCTGGGCCCCGCGCTGCCCGGCGTGGCCACTTACTACGGCGTGCCGGTGCCGACGACTGTCGGGGCCAGGCCGGCGTTCCGGATCGAGGGCGTGCTCAGCGACCCCCAGCAGGCCTCGCGGCTGGAATTCATCACCTACGTCGTACGGCAGGGCGACACCGGCACGACCGTGCTGATCACGTTCTTCTGCCCGGCGGGCAAGTTCAACCAGTCGAACATCGACCACATGGTGAACAGCATCACGTTCACGTCCTAGCCGGGTCCGCCGGGCCGCCCCCGGGCCTTGGCCGGGCTCCCGCCGCCGGCACACGTGATCGGTACCCGGCGGCAGGAGGAGCGCATGGCCGTCCCGGAACGACCGATCACAGAAGCGGGCTGTGTTCCCGCCGGGCGCGCCAGTCCCGGGCGCCGTCGAGGACGGCCCGGTGGACCGCGCGGGCGATCCGCGCGCCCCAGACGGAGCGCGGGCCGCCGAACGCCTCCGCCGGACCGTCCTCCCGTACGGCGACGCACACGGCGTCCGACGCGGTTCCGGTGCAGGGGAATCCCGCCTCCAGCAGCGCCTGCGTCTTCGCCTCGGTAACCGTCATGACGGCGTTGACCAGCGCGGGGTCGGAGAACGCGACCGGCACGGCCACCAGGATGTTGATCGTCCCTGGGCGCGGCGCGCGCCCGCCGGTTTCCAGCACCCCGGCGTCGCCCGCGCCGACGGTCTCCCGCGCGGACTCCGCTTCGGATTCCGGGGCGGTCTCCCGCGCGGACTCCGGGGCGGCGGGCAGGCCGGGGTCGGGCACGCCCTCGGGCGCGGCCGCCCAGGTCGGCACGCCCAGGCCGACCGTGGCGACGGCCTCCGCTCCCCCGTCTTCTGCCGCGGCGTACCGCTCCACCACCGCCGCCGTCATCATGCCGACGCCGGGGCCGCCGGGGCCGAGCGCGTCCATGTGCTCGACCGGGTCCATGCGTGAGTAACCGGCGGCCACCTGCGCGTTCAGCGCCCACTCACGGCGGCCGACGCCGCCGCCCAGCATCGCCGAGGAGATCATCCGCCAGCCGGGCCCGAACCGCCACAGCAGCGCGCCCAGCCGGAGGCCGTCCTCCGTCCGGTATGTCAGGGACGGCCGAGGGAGGCCCGTCACGCCTCCTCCGCCATCGAGGCGACCGACGGGCGGACCAGGTGGACGACCGGCCGCCCCTCGGGGCCGGGCTCCACCCGCACGCGGGCGCCGAAGTGCTCGGTCAGCAGCGGCTCGGCCAGCACCCGCGCGGGCGGCCCGGCCGCGACCGCCCGCCCGGCGGCGAGCAGCACGAGCGCGTCGGCGTACTGCGCGGCGAGACTGAGGTCGTGCAGCGTCGTCACGACGGTGAGGTCGTCGGCCAGGCGCAGCCGGTCGACGAGTTCGAGCACCTGCTGCTGATGGCCCAGGTCGAGCGCCGTGGTCGGCTCGTCGAGCAGCAGCACCGGCGCCTGCTGCACCAGCGCCCTCGCGAGCACGACGCGCTGGCGCTCGCCGCCGGACAGGTGCCCGAGCGGCCGGGACGCGAAGCCGCCCAGGTCGAGCCGTTCCAGCACCGACCGCGTCACCTCACGATCCCGCGCGCTCTCGCTGCCGAGATAGGCGATGTACGGCGTGCGGCCGAGCAGCGCGTAGTCGTAGACCGTCATGTCGGGCGGCAGCGCCGGGCTCTGCGGGGCGTAGGCGATCAGCCGGGCCCGCCGGCGCGGGCGCAGGTCGTCCACGGCCGTCCCCTCGACGAGCACCTCGCCCTCCCTCGGCACCAGCCCGGCGACGGCCCGCAGGAGCGTGGACTTGCCCGCGCCGTTCGGGCCGATGATCGCCAGCCACTGGCCGGGCGCGGCCGACAGCGTGACGTCCGCGAGCACCCGCCGCCCGCCCAGCGTGACGCCCACGCCGCGCGCCTCGACGGCCGGTACGGCCCGCCCGCTCACGTCTCCACCCGCCGGGTCACGCGCAGGACGGTGACGAAGAACGGCGCCCCGACGAACGCCGTGACGACCCCGATCGGCAGTTCGGCCGGTGCGAGCACCGTACGCGCGATCGTGTCGGCCAGCACGAGGAACGCCGCGCCGCCGAGGAACGACAGCGGCAGCACGATCCGGTAGGACCAGCCGGCGAGCCGGCGGACCACGTGCGGCACCACGATGCCGACGAAGGCGATCAGCCCGCTGACCGCCACCGCCGACGCGGTGGCGAGCGAGGCGGCCAGCAGCACGACGAAGCGCACGCGCGCCGCGCGCAGGCCGAGGCTGACCGCCTCCTCGTCGCCGACCGACAGCACGTCGAGCAGCCGCCCGTGCAGCAGCATGACGACGGTGGACACCGCGGCGTACGGCGCGATCATGCGGAGCTGGTCCCAGCCGCCGCCGACGTCGCCGAGGATCCAGGAGTAGATCCGCTGCAGTTCCTCCACCTTGAGCTGCTGCACGAAGGTCTGGATGGCGGTGAGGAACGAGGTGACCGCGACCCCGGCGAGCACGAGCGTCGCGGTGCCGCCGCCCCGGCCCGCCGTATGGCCCAGCGCGTACGCGAGGAACACCCCGCCGACGGCCCCGGCGAAGGCGGCGATCGGCACCGCGCTCACCCCGGTATCGCCGCCCAGGAAGACCACGACGAGCGTCACCGTGAGGCCGGCTCCGGCCGCCGCCCCGAGCAGATAGGGATCGGCCAGCGGGTTGCGGAACACGCCCTGGTAGCCGGCCCCCGCAGTGGCGAGCAGCCCGCCCACGACGGCGGCGAGCAGCACCCGCGGCACCCGGAGCTGGAACAGCAGGCCCTCCTCGACCGGCGCAAGGCCCGAGTGCACGGACACCAGCGGCAGCCGGTCGAGCAGCGCGAGCGCGATGGCGCGGGGCGAGATGCCCGCCGCGCCCGCCATCAGGCCGAGGGCGAGACTGGCCGCCAGCACGACGGACGCGACGAGCAGCGCCCGGCCGCGCGGCCGGGCCGGAGTCATGACGCCACCGCCGGCCTCACCGGCGTCACCGCGCACCCCGCCACCAGGGCCGTCCGCGTCGTCATCGCGCACCGCGCCACCAGGGGCGTCCGCGTCGTCACCGGCTCAGCTCGCCGCCTTCTGCACGGCGTCGCTGACGGCCTGGGCGAGGTCCACGACCCGAGGCCCCCAGCGGGAGGCGACGTCGTCGTCCAGACCCACCACGCGGCCCTTCTTCACCGCGGACAGACCGGACCAGCCCGGCCGCTTGGCCAGCGCGGCGGCGTCCTGCCCGCAGCACTTGGTGTCGCCGAGGAAGATCAGGTCGGGGTCGGCCTTGGCGATGAACTCCGCCGACAGCTTGGGATAGCCGCCCGCCGCGTCCGGCGCCTCGTCGGCGATGTTCTTCAGCCCGAAGAGGCCGTAGACCTGCCCGAGGAACGTGCCCGATGTCGCCGCGTAGGGCGTGGTGTCCAGCTCGTGGTAGTAGGTCAGTTCCTTGTCCTTCGGCGCCGCCGCCGCGAGGGCGTCGATCTTCTGCTTGACGCCGCTCGCCACCTCGTCGGCCTTGGCCGCGTTGCCGGTGGCCGCGCCGAGGTCCCTGATCTGGTCGTAGGTGTCGTCCAGCTTGGCCGCGGCGGGTTCGAGCAGCACCGGCACGCCGACCTTGCCGAGCCCGGAGACCACGCCCTCCAGGTCGTTGGCGAGCACCACGAGGTCGGGCTTGGCGGCGACGATCGCCTCGACGTTGGGCTTGAACCCCGACAGCGAGGTCTTGGGCGCCTCGGGCGGGTAGTTCGACTGGTCGTCCGCGGCCGTCACCTGCGCGCCCGCGCCGATCGCGAACAGGATCTCGGTGGCCGTCGGGGACAGCGACACGATGTGCTCGGGCCTCTTGGCGATGGTCACCGCGCCGTTGCCCGCCTGGACCGTGACGGGGAAGGCGCCCTGTCCGGTGCCGTCCGAGGCGGCGGGGGTGGGGGTCGCGGACGTGGCGGCGCCGTCGCTCTGGCCGCAGCCGGCCAGAGCGAGCACGCCCAGCACCACACCCGCGACGGCCGTGCGTACGGGCCTCACGAGGTCCTCCATAAGGGGGAATGCCGGGAATCGAGGGACCCGCTGGAAGCGACGGATCACCCTTTTCCACGAGGGTCGATGGCGTCGGCGCGCAGCGCAGGCGACCTGGCTCGTCCCCGGGGGCGGGGAACCACAGTTGCGGGACAGCGCCGGGTTCTCACCGGACTTCGCTGCGCGGCGCGCGTCGGACGCAACGGTACCAATCCCTCACGCGGCGTCCACCCCCGCCCCGGAACCCGCCGCCCGGGGGCGGACGGCGCTCCACTCGGACGGGCCGTCTGCCTGGGCGTACGCCGGGGTGGTAGGGCAGGCCCTACCCCGGCGGTAGGGGGGCGCCCATGAGCTGAAGTAGGGACCGCGTCGCTGCGCCGGGCGGGGCCGCGGCGGGACGCTTGACGCGCAGCCCCAAGACCCCCTGCCAGAAGACCCCGCGCCAGAAGACCCTGCGCCAGAAGACCCTGCGCCAGAAGACCCCCTGCCAGAAGACCCCGAGAGCCGGAGGACCCGAATTCCCCGGCCCCGCCGCCCGTGGATCGCCCTCCGCGGCGGCCCGACACAGCGAAGGCGGCCCCCGTGTCCCTGACCATGCTTCCCCCCGCGGCCGAGAGGGCCCCAGCCGCGCCCGCGCCGCGGGATCGCTTCATCGACGTCCTGCGCGTCTTCGGGATGGTCCTGGTGGTCGTCCAGCACTGGACGATGCCGGTCCTGTCATACGCCCAGGGACGGCTCACCACGGGCAACGCCCTGGCGGCGATCCCGTACGTCACCTGGATCTCGCAGGTCATGCCGCTGGTCTTCTTCGCCGGGGGCGCGGCCAACGCGATCAGCTTCCGGTCGGCGGTGCGACGGGCGGGGGGCCCGCAAGCGCGGTCCGGCGCGGCGCGGGAGTGGACCGCGCGCCGGGTACGCCGCCTGGCCTGGCCGGTGGTGCCGCTGGCGGTCGTGTGGCTGCCGCTCCCCCACCTCCTGGTGGCCCTCGGCGTTCCCGCGCAGCCGGTGGAGGTGGCCGCGCGGACGGTCGGCCAGCTGCTGTGGTTCCTGGCGGTCTACCTGCTGGCCGTGGTGGCCACACCGCGCCTGCTGCGGATGCGGACCGGGGTGGTCCTGCCGGTGCTTGCGGGCGGCGCGGTGCTGATGGACGTGGTCCGGTTCTCGGGCCTTGAGGCCGCCGGCTACCTCAACGTCGCCTTCGTCTGGCTGGCGGTCCACCAGGTCGGGTTCCGGTACGCCGAGGGCGGCCTGGAGTGGCTGACGGGCCGCCGGGCGGCCGGGCTCGCGGTGGCCGGGTTCGCGATGGTGGCGGCCCTGGTCGCGACCGGGCCCTACCCCGCCAGCATGATCGGGATGCCCGGGATGATCTCGAACATGGCCCCGCCGAGCGCCTGCCTGCTCGCGCTGTTCGCCGGTCAGCTCGGCCTGGCGATGCTGCTGCGCCCCGCCGTGAACGCGCTGGCCGCCCGCCCGAGGGCCGAGGCGGTGCTCAGCGCGCTGGCTCCGCGCATGATGACGGTCTACCTGTGGCACATGACCGCGCTCGTCGCCGTCGGCGGTGTGGCGACCGTCGGGTTCGGGCTGACGACCCCGCAGGCCGGCTCGGCGGCCTGGTGGAGCGCCGTCCCGCTGTGGCTGACCGTCCTGGCGCTGGTCCTGGTCGCGCTCACCGCGATGCTCGGCCGGTTCGAGGACCCCGCGGGCGCCGCAGCCCACCGGCATGTGCCGGCGGCCGTCCCGCTCGTGGGCGGCGCGCTGCTCACCCTCACGATCACCGGTTTCGCGCCCGGCGCAGCGCCGCTGATCGCGTCCGTCGCCCTGATCGCGGGCCTCGCCCTGGTCAGCCGGCCCGCAGCTGCCGCTCCACGTCGTCGATGATCTCCTGCATGCGCAGGCCGTGGCGGGCGTCGAGCGGATGCCCGCCGCCGTCGCGCACCGTGCCCGCGAACTGCCGTACCACCTCGGGGAAGACGTCGCCGAGCTCGGAACCGAGAAGTGTGGCGTTGCCGAGCCGTCCGTACACCTCGACGCGGCTGGGCGGGGTCTCGCCCTCGGCGGCCATGCTCAGCGACGCCTCGCTGACCGCGCCGCCCTCGTGCTCCAGCAGCAGGCCGACCCAGCCGAGCGGGTCGCCGTGCGCCTTGACCGCGACCACCCGGCCCAGCGCGGCGTCGAGCAGGTCGATCATGTGCGGGCCCACGTCGAGCACCGCGCCGCGCTCCAGCCGCCAGGGGGTGGCGAAGGGGCCGCCGCGCAGGCTTCCGGAGATGTTCGCGGCGTGCCCTCCGAAGGGCTCGATCCGCCGGGCCCGGTCCAGGAAGCCGGCCGTCGCCGCCGAGTAGCGGAACGTGAAGAGCATCTGGGAGGCGACGCCCGCCTCCTCGATCGCCCCGGCGAGCCGCCGGGCGCCGTCGAGGTCGGCCGCGAGCGGCTTCTCCAGCAGCAGCGCCCTGCCCGCCCGGGCCGCGCGCACGCCGAGCTCGGCCTGGACGGCGGGCGGCACGCAGAAGGCGACCGCCTCCGACGCCGCGAACAAGTCCTCCAGCCGCTCGAAGGAGGGCGCGCCGTGGGCGCCGGCCAGCGATCGCGCCGCCTCGGGCCTGCGCGCCCACACCCCGGACAGCGTCGTGTGCGGCCCGGCGGCGAGCGCGGGCGCGTGCACCATCTCCGCCCACGGTCCCGCACCGACGAGTCCCACCCGCACCGGCTCCATGACGGCCCCCTTTCCCGCGGGGGACCCTACTGCAGGCCACGGCCGGGCGGTCAAGGGGGCCGTGGCGAGTGAAACCGGTCACACGGGCAAGATGGAGGCCCTATGAACGTCATCCTGCTGAGGCACGGCGAGACCGAGTGGAGCAGGGCCGGGCGGCACACGGGCCGCACCGACCTGCCACTGACACCCCACGGCGAGGAGGAGGCGCGCGCCCTGTCCCGCCTGGTGGCGGGCCGGTCGTTCGCGCTGGTCCTCGTAAGTCCCGCGCAGCGGGCCCGCCGTACGGCCGAGCTGGCCGGCGCCGGGCCGTACGAGGTGGACCCGAATCTGTGGGAGTGGGACTACGGCGGTTACGAGGGAATCTCCACCCCCGACATCCGCGAGTCACGCCCCGGCTGGTACGTCTGGCGCGACGGCGTCGTCCCGGGAGACGGGGCGCACCCGGGTGAGACCGTCGAGCACGTCGGGGAGCGGGCGGACAAGGTCCTCGCCCGGATCCGGTCGGCGGACGGGGACGTCCTGGTCGTCGCGCACGCGCACATCCTGCGTGTGCTGGCGGCCCGCTGGCTGGCGCTGCCCGCCGACCACGGCAGGAACTTCCGCCTCGACACCGGGACGTACTCCGTCCTCGGCTACGAGCACGACGAGCCGGTCCTGCTCCGCTGGAATGCGCCGGCCTGAAGGCGTGCCGGCCTGAGTCACGTCTGTCCGATCGAACCTGTCCGATCACGCGCGCCCGAGACGCGTGTCACACCTGGGCGACCGGCTGGGGCTGCGGGCCTCGGCCGGTGAGCCATTCCAGGACCTTGCGGTGGCCGCGCCGGGCGTCCTCGAAGTGCCCCCACCGCCAGTACCTGGGCTGCTCCCGTACCCCCGTGACCCATGTCCGGTAGGCCACCGACCTCGGCTGCCCGTCCGCCGGGTCGGCCGGAGTGGCGACTCCGTAGGTGCGGATCACCACGCGGCCTCCGGGTGCGAACAGCACGTCGTCGGCCACCGGATAAAGAGTCATCTGGTCCAGCACGGGGTCCCCCTTGTGAGCTTTACTGGGACCCACTCTGCCGGATCCGTGTTACGCCTCCCGCGTCGCGCTGTTACGCCTGTGAGAAGCGGGTGAACACGGGGTCGCTCCAGAGCCGGTCAGACCAGCAGTCCGTCGAACTCGCCGTCCTTGACCCCGAGCACCAGAGCCCGTATCTCGTCACGTGTGTAGATGAGCGCCGGCCCGTCGGGATAGCGGGAGTTCCGGACGGCCACGCTGCCGTCGGGAAGCTCGGCCAGCTCCACGCAGTTGCCGGTCGAGTTGCTGTGGGCGCTTTTCCGCCAGGTGACCCCGGCGATGTCGGTTGCGGGCATCCCGTTATAAGCGTGCATTTATGTCTCTCTGAGAAGTTCGCCGAGGATCTCGGCAGTGCCGCCGGGCGTGGTGCTCTCCACGCACAGCTGCTCCATGGCCGTGAGGTAGGGATCGATGTCCTCACGTTTGTCCAGGTAGAGCGCACCCCAGAGCTGCTCGACGTAGACCACGTCCGAAAGGTCGGACTCCGGGAAGCGGAGGATGGTGAACGCGCCTCCCTCGGCCGCGTGCATCCCGTAGCGAAGGGGCATCACCTGAAGGGTGATGTTCGGCAGCGTGGACACCTCCAGCAAATGCTGGAGCTGTTCCCGCATCGTCGCACTCCCTCCGATGGGCCGCTTGAGCGCGGCCTCGTCGATGACGGCCCACAGCCGGGGGCCGTCCTTGCGCGTGAGCCTCTCCTGCCGCTGCATCCGCAGATGGACGCGCTGTTCGAGCTCGTCCTCCGGGGCGTCCGGATAACCGAGCAGGATGACCGAGCGGGCGTACGCCGCCGTCTGCAGCAGGCCGGGCACGAACTGCACCTCGTAGGTGCGGATCACGCTGGCGGCCTCCTCCAGGCCGACGTAGGTGACGAACCAGTTCGGCAGCACCTCACCGAACTTGTGCCACCACCCGGGCGTGTTCGCCTCGCGGACCATCTCCAGCAGGCCACGCCTCTCGGCGTCGTCGTGGACGCCGTACAGCGTGAGGAGGTCTTCGACGTCACGTGTCTTGAACCCGACCCGGCCGAGCTCCATCCGGCTGATCTTCGACTCCGAGGCACGGATGTGGAATCCGGCGACCTCGCGGGTCAGCCCCCGCTGCTCACGCAGCCGGCGCAGGCTCGCGCCGAGCATGATGCGTCGAACGGTGGAACCGGATCCGGGCGGATCTATGGACACGTGCTATTCCTCCGCTTTGTGGACTGGTTCACAGTCTGTCAAAGATCGCCCCCTTCGTCCCGGTGGTGTTCGGGGGTAACCGTAGCGCGTGCACAACACGCTTGCACGTGCATTCGCTCTTGCACATGCACGGGAGTGTCCCTCATCATGATCCCGTGCAGTCCACGAACCTGACTCGTGGCCAGAACCAGTGGTCGGCGCTCGACTGGTGGCCGCCCATCGGCTGGTGGCCGGAGCCCGCCCGCGATCTCCTCGACCCCGGGTCGGCCGCCGCCAGCGCCACCTTCGTCCTGCCACCCCGTGCGGAATCGGTCCACTCGGCGCGCAGCTTCGCCATGGGGACCCTCGCGGGCTGGCAGCTGGCCGACCTGATCGACGGGATGGAACTTGTCGTCTCGGAGCTGGTCACCAACGCCCTGCGGCACGGCATGACACTCGCCGACGGCCGTGTGCGGGAGGCCATGCGGCTGTCGCTGATCCGGCGGGGAGCACACGTGACCTGCGCGATCACCGATCCGGGGTCGTCCGCGCCGGTGCTGCGGGACCCCACGCCCTTCGAGCCGGGCGGTCTCGGGCTGCACATCGTGGAATCGCTGAGCGTGTGCTGGGGATGGTGCCCGCTCGTCCCACAGGGCAAGGCGGTGTGGGCCGTACTGGCGGCCTGACCACCGGCCTGCGGCCGGACGGCGGGGCCACGCGCTTCGCCGTAGGCTTCGGCCGTCCCGGACGGGGAGTGCCGGCTCTCCTGCCGGGGGTGCCGGAAAACCTAACCGGATCGCCAGATTTACCTATCGCCGGTCATGGTCCGCCGGCCGAAGAGCGCTCCCGTGCAGCCCGGAATGCATGGGAGCGCCCTCCGGCCGGCGGCCCGGATTCCCCGGAACCGCCCCTGAGGCCGGGCGCGGCACGCGATGATGGGCGGAGAGCGGGCCGCGACGGCCCGGCGGCGTGCTCGTTCCCCAGCGATCGGCGGAGAAATATCGTGATCTCCGGATTCGTGACTTTGCGCTCTTTGTTCGCTCACGGACCCCGGCGAGACGGTGATCTGCACTACGGTGGCTTCCTGGGACTCCCGAGAGATCTACGATGGACGATCACCTAATCGGCTGGCTGACCAGTCTTGACGAAGACAGGCTCGCCCGCGTGCTGGCGAACCGGCCGGACGCGATCGCCGCGCCGTGGCCCCGGCGACTGGACGCCCTCGCGCAACGTCTGACCGACACCTTCGCCGTCATGGAGGTCATGCGCGGCCTCCCCCTTCCCCCGCTCGAACTCCTGCAGGCGTGCCTGGTCATCGGCGGCCGTCCGACGGAGGACGAACTGGCCCGTTTCCTCGGGGTGAGCACCTCCGCGGTGATCCCCTGGCTCGACCATCTCTACGACCACGCCGTCGCCTGGCCCGGCCGCGACGGCAGGATCACCGTGGCCGAGGCCGTCGCCCGCTGGTGGACCGCGCCCTGCGGCCTGGGCGAGCCGCTCGGCGCGTACCTCGACTCCTGGAAGCTCAGCACCGACGCGCTGCGCCGCATGTGCCGCGTGCTCGACCTGTCCGCGCAGGGCGGCAGGCGCCAGGTGGTCGCCCGGATCACCGCGCTGCTCGGCGACTGCGAGCGCCTGGGGGCGCTTCTCGACGACGCCCCCGACGGCACGCTCGGCATGCTCGACGACTTCGCGTGGGACGGCCCGGTCCGCAGCGTGAACGGCAACCGGTTCATCACCCCGGGCACGCCGGAGAAGTGGGCCCTCGACCGCGGCCTGCTCTTCCGGACCCAGTGGGACCTGGCGGAGATGCCCCGCGAGGTCGCGCTGGCGCTGCGCGGGCCCGACTACCGCGGGCCGTTCACGCCGTACCCGCCCGATCTGGCCACGGCCGAGGCGGACGCCGACGGCGTCGAGCACGCGATGTGCCTTGCCGCGCCGCACGTGCTCGACCGGGCCACGGCGCTGCTGGAGAACGTCGACAAGACGCCGCTGCCACTGCTCAAGAACGGCGGGGTCGGCGTGCGGGAGATCAAGCGCCTGGCCAGGGAGACCGGCTGCGCCGAGGACGAGACCCGGCTGCTGCTGGAGGTCTGCGCGGTCGCCCGGCTGATCGCGATCGACGAGGAGGCGGGCGGGCTGACGCCGGCCGGCCGGTACGACGCGTGGCGGCTGGAGGAGGCGCCCATGCGGCTGCGCGTCCTGCTGGCCGCCTGGTGGCGGATGGAGCGGTCGTCGTTGCGCCGGGTGGACGGCCGCCACCCCGCCGCGCTCGGCGACGACCCGGCCGGCGAGACGATCGCCAGGATCCGGTGGGCCCTGTTCGCGGCGCTCGCCGAGATCACGGAGGGCAGGGCCTTCGCGACGCTGCCGGAGCTCGTGCAGCGGGTGCACTGGCGCGCCCCGCTGCTCGACCGGGAACTGCTGGACGGCTGCGCGGAGGCCGTGCTCGCGGAGGCCCGCCTGCTGGGGCTCGTGGCCTGCGACGCGCTCACCGCTCTCGGCCGGGCCCTGGCCCCGCTCGCGGCCGTCGCCGGGGACGAGACGCGCGAATGCGCGCCCGAGGTCGAGCACGACCCCGCGCTGGCGAAGGCAGCCACGCACGCCATGGCCAGCGCCCAGCGCACGGCCCTGTTCGGCGCCGACCTCACCGCCGTGGTGACCGGCCCGCCGTCGGTCGAGCTCGCCGCGCTGCTCGACCGCGCCGCCGACCGCGAGTCGCAGGGCACGGCGTCGGTCTGGCGGTTCAGCCCCGCGAGCGTACGGCGGGCCCTGGACGGCGGGGACACGGCCGACACGCTCGTCGCCGACCTGTCGGAGGCCGGGACGCTCCCCCAGCCGCTGACCTACCTGATCAGGGACGTGGCGCGGCGGCACGGCGAGGTCACGGTGTCGTCGGTCGGCTGCATCGTCCAGGGCTCCGACCCCGCGCTGCTCGCCGAGATCGCCGCCCACCGCAAACTGGCCAAGCTGGGCCTGCGGCTGCTGGCGCCGACCGTGCTCGCCGGCGCGGCGCCCGCCGCGGCCACACTGGCCGCCCTCAGGGATGCGGGCTACGCCCCGGTGCCGGTGGACGACACCGGAGAGATCACCATCCGGCGCGAGCCGCAGGGCGGGCGGCTGATCCTCCTGCCCGGCGGCCGGGTCGCCGAGCTCGAACCTCCCGGCCCCCTGCTGGAGCCCCCGCCCGACCCCCGCGAGCACGCCAGGCGGCTGCTGGTCAGCGGCGGCCCGGTGGCGGCCACGGCGCAGCCCCGCCAGACGTGGGCCGTCATCGGGCGCATGGCGACCCGGCTCCCGGCGGCGCAGCAGTCGCTGCTCGGCTTCGTCGTGGACCGCGACGTCCGCGCGATGATCACGCTGGCCGACGGGGTCACCGCCACGGTCAGCCACGGTGAACTGCGCAGCGGCGTGCTCGACGCGTGGTGCGAGGAGGCCGGCGACTACCTGGAGTTCCCGCTCAACGAGATCGCCGCGGTCACCGCCGACTGCTGACGCGCCTCACGGGGACGCCTCAGCGGACGCCGCAGCGGCGCAGCACGAGCAGGGCCAGGGCGCGGGTGACGTCGCGGACCTCCCGCAGGTCGACCTGCTCACGCGGGGCGTGCGCGAACCGGACGTCGCCCGGCCCGTAGTGCAGGGTCGGCACGCCCGCCCCCGCGTACAGGCGCAGGTCGCTCCCGTACGGCGCGGCGGTGCGGCCCGGCCGTCCCCCGGTCACGTCGGCCACGGCCCGGGCCGCCTCCTCCGCCAGCGGGTGCCCCTCGGGCAGCCGGCCACTGGCGAACTGCCCGCCCGGCCAGGTGACGCGTACGGGGTTGTCCCGCAACCAGGGGTCGTCCAGATCGGCGAGGACGCTCTCCAAGGCGGCGCGGGCGTCGGCCGGGTCCTCGTCGAGCCGGACGCCCAGCCGTCCCTCGGCCACGAGCAGGTCGGGCACCGTGCTCGCCCAGTCGCCCGCGCGCACGGTGCCGATCTCGATCGGGTACGGCAGCGGGTTGCCCGCGAACAGGGAGCCGGGATCGGCGTTGCGCTCGCGTTCGAGCCGCCGGACGGCCTGCAGCACCGGCACGAACGCCTCGACGGCGTTGACCCCCTCGTAGCGGGTGGCGCCGTGCGCGGCCCGGCCGGCGACCTCCAGGCGGAAGGTCAGCGCGCCGGCGTTGGCGGTGATCAGCTTCCCGCTCGTCGGCTCGGTGATCACGGCCGCCTCCCCGCTGTGGCCCCTGGCCAGGGTGGCGAACGCGCCGAGCCCGCCGTCCTCCTCGCTGATCACGCAGTGGACGGCCAGGGGCCGCGCGAGCCGCACGCCGGTCGCGCGCAGCGCGCGCACCACGGCGAGATTGGCGGCGAGACCGGCCTTCATGTCGCAGGCGCCCCGGCCGTGCAGGGCGGTCGCGGTCAGGCGCGCGCCGAAGGGGTCCTGCCCCTCCCACTTGCCCGGGTCGCCGATCGGCACCACGTCGGCGTGCCCCTGCAGGATCAGCGCGGGCGCGCCCTCACCCTCGGTGACGCCGACCACGCCGTATCCCTCGGCGCGCTCCGCCTCCATGCCGGGGAACCCCTCACGGGAGCGGAGATCGTCGAGGTCGAGCTTCCACATGTCGACGTCGAGGCCCCATTCGGTGAGCATGCGGGCGCACCTGTCCTGCAGGTCCGACTCGGCGTCGGTGCCGGTGATGCTCGGCACCCTGACCAGGTCGGCCAGCAGGCGCACCGTCTCCGCCTCGTCGAGGGCGTCCAGAACTCTCGCTTCGACATCCATGCCGGAGACTGTACGGCCTGCCACGACCGGCGTGGAGCCCCGGAATGCACGTGCATTCCGTCGTACGGTGGATCTTTCAGGAAGGAGTCCGGGATGGCGAGACTGACAGCCGGCTGGGTGGGCCGCCCGGGGGTCTGGCGCAGCCTGATCGCGTGGCCGGCGGTCGCTCCGTTCGCGCTGTGGGCCCTGCTGCGGCTGGTGCCCGGCGACGTCCATTTCCGCTGGGTGCAGCTGGTGGCGTTCACGCCGTACGTCGCCCTCGCCTCGGTCGTCGCGCCGCTGGTCGCGCTGCTCGTGCGGCGTCCCGTCGCGCTGGTCGCGGGCCTCGCGGTCACCGTGACGCTGGCGGCCTGCGTGCTGCCCCGCGCGCTGTCGGACGCGTCCCCTCTCGGCTCGGCCGGTCCCGGCGTGCGGGCGGCCGGCGATGCCGGCCCGGCCCTGCGGATCCTGTCGGCCAACCTGCTCTACGGCTCGGTGCCGCCCGCCGCGCTGGTGGACCTCGTGCGGCGGCTGCGCCCCGACGTCCTTACGCTGCAGGAACTGACCCCGCAGGCCTCGGCGGGCCTGCGCGCGGCGGGCCTGACCACGCTCCTGCCGTACGCGGACGACCGGGCCCAGGAGGACTCCAGCGGCTCCGGGATCTTCACGCGGTTCCCGCTGCGGCCGGCGGATCTCACGGCGGTGAACGGCCGCAGGCAGGCGGCGGGCGTCATCGAGGTTCCCGGCGCCGGACCCGTCGCCGTCGTGTCCGTGCACCCGTGCGCGCCGCGCTACGCGTTCCGGTTCAGGTGCTGGTCGAGGTCGCTCGCCTCGCTGCCCGGCCCGGGCGAGCTCGTACGGATCCTGTCCGGCGACTTCAACGCGACGCTCGACCACGCCCCGGTGCGGAGCCTGCTCGACGCGGGCTACCGGGACGCGGCCGACGCGACCGGCAACGGCCTGGCCGGCACCTGGCCTTACCGGAAGTCGTCGGACTTCGGTGGCCTGCCGGTGCCGCCCGTCACGATCGACCACATCCTGGTGGACCCGCGCGTCGCGGTCCGGGCGTTCGGCGTCCATCGGCTGCCGGAGACCGACCATCGGGCGATCTTCGCCGAGCTGGTCCTGCCCACGACCGGCACCTAGCGCTTAGCGCCGCGGGGCCCGTTCCGACGCGGGGAAGGCGAACCGCGGCTCCGCCCCGGACCACCACGCCCCGATCGCGAACGCCGCCGCCGCCTCGACGTAGACCGCACGGGACAGCCCTCCGCAGGGCATCGGCGTGCATCCCATCGACGTGATCAGCGCGGCGGTCCTGTCGAGGCTCAGCGGGTCGTCGCCACAGAACGGCACGGCCAGCGCGACCCCTTCGAACGCCGGCCGGGGCAGCGTCCAGATGCTGTCGTGGCACAGGTTGAACGCCTTGACCACGTGGGCGCCCGGCGCGGCGTCCGCCATCAGCCGGGCGACCGAGGTCGTGCCGCCCGTCGTCAGCACAGGCCCGTCGTCTCCTGGCCGGAGGGGATTCGAGCAGTCGACGACGGTCCGCCCGGCGAGGTCGGCCGCGAGCCCGTTCACCAGCCGCGGCGCCGCGCCGGCGGGAACCGCCGCGAGGACGACGTCGCCGTGGGCCGCCGCGTCCGCGAGCGTCCCGTCCTTCGCGGCGCCGATGCGAGCCGCCGTCGCGGCGGCCGCGGACCGGTCGCGTCCGCCGACGAGCACGTCGTGCCCGGCGCGGGCCCAGGCGCCGCCCAGTGCCGTGGCCATCGCGCCCGTGCCGAGGATGCCGATACGCATGAGGGGCTCCGTTTCCGGGGAATCAGGTGACGGTCCGCGACGCTAGGCGAACCGACGCACACCACACGGTGTCCTTCGCGGCGGGCAGGATGAGGCCATGGACGAGTTCCCCGACCGGCCGGCGTACACCTCCGACTGCCGGGCGCGCCTCGCGTTCGAGGTGCTCGCGAACCGCTGGGATAGCGTCGTGGTCTACACGCTCGGCGAGACCGGCCCGATGCGGCCACGGCGGCTGCGCGCCCATATCGGCGGGATCTCTCCCAAGGTCCTCAACGAGGCACTGCGCCGCCTGGAGCACAACGGCCTGGTCGAACGCCGGGCGTACGCCGAGGCGCCGCCCCGTGTCGACTACGCGCTGACGGAGGCGGGCACGGCTCTGCTCGCACCCATGCGCGCGATGGGCATGTGGGCCGTGCGCCACGGAGACGCCGTGCTGGACGCCCAGGACCGCCACACGGCACGGGGACGGGAGCGGCGCCTCACAGGCGCGTGAGGGCTACCTGAGCGACACGCGGCCGAAGCGGGTCTCGAAGCCCTTGCCCACCGGGGCTGCGCACATCACCCCGGCGAGGGCCGGGGCCTGCGGCGGGAAGTAGGCCAGGCGCAGCAAGTGCTCCGGCTCCGCGCCGTTCACGCCGTATCGGACGGTCACGGCGTCGCCGGCTCGTTCGAGGTCGAACGTCGCGGAGACGAGTCCGCCGGGCGCGGGCGTGACGGACCAGTCGGAGAAGCCGCGGGTGACGACGACGCTGAGCTGGTGGCCGCCGTCGACGAACTCGACCCCCGCCTTGATCCAGTTCTCCTCGTCGATCCGCAGCACGGCCCCGGCCTGGTCGTACTGCTCGGCGTAGTCGGCCTCGAACGTCACGGTCAGCCGCGCGTCCCCGGCGACCTGGCGGCCGAACATGTGGGCGGTGTCGTACGAGTAGCCGTAGTGCGTGGTCTGCCACAGGTCGGTCTGGGCGCCGGCGACGGCCCGCAGGCCCTCCCCCGTCTGCGACCACTCGGCGGGCTCGTTGATCCACACGAAGTCGTCCAACGCCATGCCGGCCCCCTGCCGTCGCTTTGCCTGATCGTGCAATCAGAGCGCTTTCCGGGCGCCTGCGTCAAGGACGATCTACGCGGTCTTTAGATCGATTTGTCCACTTTACTTACTCTTTCCCTATACTCGTGCCTCACATCACCTTTTGCCCCAGTAAATCCCGTACATCGCAAAACCGTCGTATCCCCTTCCCCAGGGAACGCGCGACCCGCTTCCGGAGCCTTCCGCCCCACTTTTCCGAAGGTCGCTCCGCCATACCCGGGCGCGCGTGCGGAACCCGCCTGCCAGCCGGGACTCCTCGACGACGCGAGGCCCCGTTCCCCCGAGGGCCGCCCCGCGACCGAGACGAAAGGAACCTCATGCGCAAGCGAGCCCGTCAGGTGATCATCACGGCGATGGCCGGAACCACACTCGTCGCCTGCGCGGCCACCGCCGCGGACGCCTCGGTGATCCCTCAGGCTCCCTCCTCCGTGCCACTCCCCCCGAGGGCGCCCGTCGTCTCCCCCGACACCGCCCGCCCGATCCCCACAGACCTGGCCGCACTGGGCGCGGCCTTCAACGAGGCCCTCCGCTCGGCGTACGCGAAGGCGAAGAAGGCCGCCGCCCTGCCCTCCGGCGTCTCCACCGCCACGTCCTTCTGGGACGCCCAGACCGCGTCGGGCAAGCCGATGCGATACCGGACCATCGCCAGCCCCTACTGGCCCCTCGGCACCAAGGTGCGGATCACGTACAAGAAGAAGAGCGCGATCGGCGTCGTCGAGGACTTCGGCCCGGCCGAGTGGGCCGTGGCCCAGCACGACATCCCGGCGATCGTCGACCTGTCCGAGAAGATGATGGCCGACCTGACGGGCGTCGCCTCCAACACCGTCCACGTACGGTTCCAGGTGCTGAAGTGGGGCAAGGGCGGTGTCTACCGCCGCTCGGGAACGGGCCACGACCTGGCCATGGGCCGCCGGTGAGCCCCCGGCGCCGGTGAACCTCCGATGACGGTGCCCGGGCCGCTGCGCGTAAACTGCGAGCGTGGCTGACCCGAAGTTCGAGATCCAGATGCTCCACGACCGCGTGATGGTCAGGGTTCAGCGGGACCTTGAGGAGCGGCGCAGCAGCGCGGGCATCGTCATCCCGGCAACGGTCAAGATGGCCAACCGGCTCGTCTGGGGCGAGGTGTGCGGCGCCGGCGCCAACGTCAGGTCGGTCAAGACCGGTGACAAGGTCCTATTCAACCCCGAGGACCAGTACGAGGTGGAGGTCCACGGCCAGCTCTACCTGGTGCTGCGCGAGCGCGACCTGCACGCCGTGGCGACGCAGCAGACCGACCACGGCACCGGCCTCTACCTCTGACCCCCCGACCTCTTGTCTGTGGCCTCCGGACCTCTGTCTCTGGCCTCCCGACCTCCCGCCGAGGTGAACCGTGACGCTTCAGGATGACCTCGTCGATCTTCGCCGCGCGCTGCACCGGGAGCCGGAGATCGGTCTCGACCTGCCCCGCACGCAGGAGAAGGTGCTCGCGGCACTCGACGGCCTGCCCCTGGAGATCACCACCGGCGAGCGCCTGTCGTCGGTGACCGCCGTCCTGCGCGGCGGCGGCCCCGGCCCCGCTGATCACCGCCCCGCCGTGCTGCTGCGCGCCGACATGGACGCGCTGCCGGTGCACGAGAAGACCGACGTTCCCTACCGGTCGCGATTCGACGGCCGCATGCACGCCTGCGGCCATGACCTGCACACGGCCATGCTGGTGGGGGCCGCCCGCCTGCTCAGCGAGCGCCGTGCCGACCTCGCCGGAGACGTGGTGCTGATGTTCCAGCCCGGTGAGGAGGGGGAAGAGGGCGCCCGGCTGATGATCGAGGAGGGCGTGCTCGACGCGGCCGGGGCCAGGCCCGTCGCGGCGTACGGCATGCACGTCTTCTCCACGACGATCCCGCGCGGGCTGTTCCTGACCAAGGGCGGGCCCGTGCTGGCCGCGGCCGACACGCTGACCGTGACCGTGCGCGGCAGGGGCGGCCACGGGTCCTCCCCGCACCGCGCCCTCGACCCGATCCCCGCCGCCTGCGAGATCGTGACGGCCCTGCAGACCCACGTCACCCGCGGCTACGACGTCTTCGACCCGGTCGTGGTGACGGTGGGCAGCTTCCACGCCGGCACCACCGACAACGTGATCCCGGACGAGGCCACGTTCGAGGCCACCGTGCGCACGTTCTCGGCCGGCTCACGCGACCGCGTCAGGGAGGGCCTGGTCCGCCTCGCCCGCGGCATCGGCGAGGCGCACGGCCTCACCGTCGACTGCACGTTCGGCATCGGCTATCCGGTGACGGTGAACGACGACGCCGAGGCGGAGTTCGCCGCCCACACGGTGCGGGAGGCCCTCGGTCAGGACCGCTACTTCCCGCTGCCCACGCCGGCGACCGGCTCGGAGGACTTCTCGTACGTGCTGGAGCAGGTGCCCGGGGCGTTCCTCGTGGTCGGCGCCTGCCCGCCCGGCCGGGACCTCGCCACCGCCCCGGCCAACCACTCCGCGGAGGCGGAGTTCGACGACGCCATCCTGTCCGACGGCGCGACGCTGCTCACCGAACTCGCGGTCCGCAGGCTGGCCCGCGCCTGACGGTCAGCCGAGGAGCTCGCGGGCCTCCTGGATCAGGTCGACGCCGAAGGTCAGCCGGACCGACACCCAGATGATGGCCCCGGCGCAGAGCAGGGTGAGCGCGCTCGCGACGATGCGGACGAACCAGTTCTGCCGCTTCAGCCAGCCGGTCGCCGCCCTGACCTTGTCCTTGGCGAACGCCAGCAGCCGGGACGCCCAGGTGAACTCCGTGGCCAGCACGGCGAGCCCGGCGAAGACCACCAGCCAGCCCGGCCCCGGGAACGGCACCATGATCAGGCCGGTGATCACGAGCGCGGCGCCGACCACCCCGATGACGATCCGCAGCGTCAACCGGCCCGCCGGAGTCGCACGGATCCGGTCGAGCCAGCCCGGCGGATCGGCAGTCCCCTCGTGCTCACCCGTACGACTGTCCTCAGCCGTCGCCACACGGCTCACCCCCATTCGCTGCCCACGATAGCCAGCACGCGACGCGGCGGCGACCGGCGGGTTCACGCGTCCCCGAGGCAGGCGGCGGTCTGCTCGGCGATCTCCAGTTCCTCGTTGGTGGGCACCACCAGCACCGTCACCTCGGCGCCCTCCGGGGAGACCACCCTGGCCTCCGCCGCCTCGGCGGTGTTGCGATCGGGATCGATCTCGATGCCGAGCCTGGTGAGCCCCGTCGTCGCGAGCGCGCGGACACGGGGGCTGTTCTCCCCCACCCCGCCCGTGAAGACGAGGGCGTCCACGTGGCCGAGCGCCGCGTAGTAGGCGCCGATGTAGGCCCGCACGCGGTAGCCGTAGACGTCGAGCGCGAGCCGGGCGTCCTCGTCGCCCGAGTCGGCCAGCCGCCAGACCTCCCGCATGTCGTTGACGCCGCACATGCCGAGCAGGCCGCTCTCCTTGTTGAGCGCCACATCGACACCGGCGAGGTCCATGCCGGCGACCCGGCCGAGGTAGGCGCCCAGAGCCGGGTCGACGTCCCCGGAGCGGGTGCCCATCACCAGCCCGGCGAGCGGGGTGATGCCCATCGAGGTGTCCACGCTGCGCCCGCCCCGCACCGCCGTCGCGCTCGCGCCGTTGCCGAGATGCAGCACGATCGAGTTCACCTCGTCGTACGGCCGGCCGAGCAGCGCGGCCGCCCGGCGGGAGACGTACGCCGTGGAGGTGCCGTGGAAGCCGTAGCGGCGGACACCGAGCTTGCGGGTCCACTCTCGGGGGACGGCGTAGGTGTGCGCGTGGGGCGGAATCGTGCCGTGGAAGGCGGTGTCGAAGACCGCGACGTGCGGCAGACCGGGAAAGGCCCGCCGGGCGACCCGGATCCCCTCCAGGTTCGCCGGATTGTGCAGCGGAGCCAGCGGCGCCATCTCCTCGATGGCCCGCTCGACCTCGTCGTCGATCAGCACGGGCGTGACGAACCTGCTGCCGCCGTGGACGACCCGATGGCCCACGGCGGTCACGCCGTCGAGGGGCGGCCCGTGCTCGGCGAAGGCCGCGAGCACCGCCTTCAGCCCCTCCTCGTGGTCGGCCACCCGGCGCTCGGTCCGTACGCCGTCGTGGGTGAGCACGCTCTCGTCCTCGCCGATGCGCTCGATCAGCCCACCGGCCACGGCCCGCCGCGCCCCCATGTCGATGAGGCGGTACTTGATGGACGACGACCCCGTGTTCAGGACGAGGACCTGCCCGCTCACTCTGTCTCCTCCCGCGCCTGCGCGCTCACTGTGCTTTTCCTCGCGCCTGCGCGCTCACTGTGCTTCCCGTCACGCGTGCACGCTCACTGTGCTTCCCTGTGCGCCTGCGCCTGGATGGCCGTGATCGCGACGGTGTTGACGATGTCGCCCACGGTCGCGCCGCGGGACAGATCGTTGACCGGCTTGCGCAGGCCCTGCAGGACCGGCCCGATCGCGACCGCGCCGGCGCTGCGCTGCACGGCCTTGTAGAGGTTGTTGCCCGTGTTGAGGTCGGGCACCACGAACACCGTCGCCCGGCCGGCCACGGGGCTGCCGGGCATCTTGGTCCGCGCCACGCTCGGCTCGGCCGCGGCGTCATACTGGATCGGGCCCTCGACGGGCAGGTCCGGCCGCAGCTCGCGGACCCGCGCGGTGGCCTCGCGCACCTTGTCCACCTCGGGCCCGGCGCCGGACTCGCCGGTCGAGTACGACAGCATCGCCACCCGCGGCTCGACCCCGAACCTGGCGGCCGTGGTGGCCGACGAGATCGCGATGTCGGCGAGCTGGGCCGCCGTGGGGTCGGGGACGACGGCGCAGTCGCCGTACACCAGGACCCGGTCGGCCAGGCACATGAAGAACACGCTGGACACCACGCCGACGCCCGGCGAGGTCTTGATGATCTCGAACGAGGGCCTGATCGTGTGGGCCGTGGTGTGGGCGGCGCCCGAGACCATGCCGTCGGCAAGCCCGAGGTGGACCATCATCGTGCCGAAGTAGGAGACGTCGGTGACGATGTCGCGGGCCTGCCCGGCCGTCACGCCCTTGTGCGCGCGCAGCCGGGCGTACTCCTCGGCGAACAGCTCGCGCAGCTCCGGGTCGAACGGGCTGACCACGCGGGCGCCGTCGACGGCCAGGCCCATCGTGGCCGCCGCCAGCCGGATCTCCCGCTCGTCGCCCAGCAGGGTCAGCTCGGCGACGCCCCGCCGCAGCAGGCTGTCGGCGGCGCGCAGGATCCGCGGCTCGGCGCCCTCCGGCAGCACGATGTGCCTGCGGTCGGCGCGGGCGCGGTCCAGCAGGTCGTACTCGAACATGAGCGGGGTGATCGCGGCGGCCTTGGTGACCTGCAGGCTGCGCAGCAGCGCCCCGCCGTCGACGTGCTCGGCGAAGACCCCGAGCGCGGTGTCGATCTTGCCCTTGGCGTCGGGGCTGAACCGGCCCTCGGCCTTCGACAGCTTGGTCGCGGTCTCGAACGTGCCGCCGCCGGTCGTGATGATCGGCAGCCGGATGTCCATGCCCTTCAGCAGGCGGACCACCGCGTCGGGCAGCTCCAGCCCGCCGTTGAGGATGATCGCCGACAGGGCGGGGAACGTGGGGGCCTTGTGCGCGGCCAGCAGACCCGGCACCAGCGCGGCGGCCCGGTCGGCGGGGACGACGACCGCCAGGCCCTCGGTGAGGCGCTCCAGGATGTTCGGCAGCGACATCGCGCCGATCATCAGCCCGCCCGTCTCCCGGCCGAGCTGGTCGGCGTCACCGATGAACAGGTCGCCGTCGCAGGCGGCCATCAGGTCGCTGACCGTCGGCGCGGACAGCCGCCGCACCTCCGGCAGGACGTACGCGGGGACGCGGGCGGCGACCTCGTCCACCAGGCCGGGGACGACCCCCGTGACGACCGTCGCCAGCTCGGTGGCGTGCCGCTCGGCCAGTTCCTTGCGCGACATCTCGACCGCCGCGGCGATGTCGTCGGGGGTGCGGTCGAGCCCGGTCACCACGTTCATCACCGGCGTGCCCAGGTTGGCGGCGAGCTCGGCGTTGAACACGAACTCGGTGGGCGCGCCCACGTCGGTGTAGTCGGTACCGATCACCACGACCGCGTCGCACCGCCCGGCGAGCGCCCGGTAGCGGGCCAGGATCTCCCCGGCCGCGCGCTCCTCGTCGGCGTGCACCTCCTCGTAGGTGACGCCGGTGCACATGGCGTACGGCAGGCCGATCCCGAAGCGGCTGCGCACGGTGTTGACCAGGCTGTCCTCGCGGCCCGACCGGACGACCGGCCGGAACACGCCGACCGTGCCCACCTGGCGGGTCAGCAGTTCGATCATGCCGAGGGCGATCGTGCCCTTGTTGCTCCTCGCGTCGCCGGCCGCGACGTAAACCCCGATCGCCATCGCGCAGTCACCCCTGTCCAGGCGCGGCCCGACGGCCCGCCCAGGCAAGGCTATGCGAAGGGCCCTGCGGAGATACCAGTCGAAGGTCACATCCGTAGGGCCTTTCCTCACTGGTCGTACGGTCTCCCAGGCGCTGAAGCGCCCGCGGCCCGCCTGCTCAGGCCGGGAGGCGGGCGAGGATGCCTTCCAGACCGCTGCGCGCCGTGTCCGGGTCGCCGGTGTCGAGGCCGTGCGTGACCTCGTGCCACGGGCCGAGCCGGTGCCACAGCAGTGCCCGTTCCGCGAGCTCCGGGGCGGCGCCGTACTCCGCCGCGACGGCCCGGGCGAACGCCGGCGGGGCGCCGTGGAGCGCCCATGCCAGGTCGAGCGCCGGGTCACCGACGTGCGCGTCGCTGAAGTCGATGACGCCGCTCACCGCGCCGTCCCGCATCAGCACATGCTCGGGCCCGAGGTCGCCATGGACCAGAGAGTGGGCGGGCAACGCGGCCACGGCGTCCAGCAACGTCGAAGCGGCGTCTCGCCGGTCGTCCGGCAGGAGCGGTATGACGCGGGCGCCGAAGTCCTTCACCGTCGCCGCCCGCTCTCTCAGCACTTCCCGCGGCGGCGGCGCACCGCGCCGTACGGCCTCCGTGGGATCTACCGCGTGCAGGGCCCGCAGGAACGCGCCCAGGGTCCGGCCGCCCGCGGCTTCGAAAGTCCCGAGCGGCTCACCGGCGACCATCTCGTGCCGTACGACCAAGGGCTCCTGCCGCAGGACATGAGGGATCGGGACGGGCAGCGGCAGCCGCCGCGCGAGCCACGGCATCAGGCGGGTCTCCATGAGCAGCCGCGCAGCCACCTCCGGCCGCCTGGGACGGCGCTCCACCCACCGCCCGCGGACCAACCGCGCCTGGCTGTCCCATCCCGCCCCGCCCCACTCATCCGACAGTCCCGTCACCGCTCCAATAGATCACCTGTGCGCCGTCCCAGCCCAACCCTTTTCCGGCCCTGGCTTCGGGGCCGGGCGCGGACAGGTCGAACGAATGCATCCCGCGTGATTCACAAGGCTCGAAGCCATTGATCGAGGGCTGCGAAGTCTTCGTCGGTGAGCCCCCTGTATGACTCCACGCGGTGAAGGAGAGCCCGACCGCTATGGCGCGCGGAGACCCAGTCCCTGTCGGCGTCGGTGATCTCGTCGTCTACCCAGGCGAACGGGCGTCCGCCCGCCCGGTTCACCAGGGTCCGGGTCTTCCAGCAGAGCCCGAACCACTGGTCCTCACGTGTGTGGTGGCCGGTCGGCTCCGGCCAGCTCACCACTGGCAGCCGCGGCAGCCCGATCCGGGGCGCTATCTCGGCATTCGCCTCCTCTTCCCAGGTGGTCGCCCAGACGAGTTCGCAGGGCAGCGCTGCCAGCCGACTCCCCACCTCGGAGGTGAGCCGCGCCAGGCGCGAGCCTGGTGAAGCACCCGGCGCTGCGCGTTGCGGGTCCTCGCCGAAGGGAAGAAGCGGTCCGTCGACGTCGAGGAAGAGCAGCGGACGACCGGCATGATCGGTCACGCTGTCTCACCTCGTCTCACGCGAGACCGTCGAGCTCGGCTGCTCGCCGGAGGTCCTTGGGGCGGCCCATGGCCCGCCGCATCCGGATGAGGTCCTCCCGGGACACGTAGTGGACTTCCAGGCCGCCCGGGCCGTGTGCCGTGATCGCCCTGTCGAGGATCTCCGGGACACGCATGTCGCCCCAGGGGAGCGCGGGGGTGCAGCAGTCGCCGCTCGCTCCGGGCGCGGTGAACTGCACTTTGGGACGGAGCAGAGCATCCGGATGAGTCGCCATGGGGGCGCCCGTTTCGTCGGAGAGCCGGGCGTCGACGGACATGAAGGCGGCCGCCAGGGCCGGGGCGTGGACCGGTTCGCCGTCCCAGAGCAGATCCAGATCGCCGGTCAGCTCGGCGGATCCGTGCATGATGCCCGCGACCTGCCCGATCACCACGGCCTGGACGCCGTGGCGGTGGAGGGCTTCGAGCAGGGGAAACGGGTCGAATCCGAGGGCGCCGTCCGTGCCGATCGTGCCGACGTCGTCGTCGGCGTCCTCGTGGCCCAGGCCGGTGCCCGCCCGGTTGAGGGCGAGTTCACGCGTGCGCCGGGCGGCGGCGCGCAGTCGTTCCAGCGGTTCGTCGATCATCGGATTCATGCAACACCCGGCCGCCCTCGGGGCGCACGCGAATTTCCCGCTGAGAACGGTCGGGTCGCTCGCGGACGGTTCGATCATTGCGTCAGGTCATGCGAACGTCACTGACGGTGATGCGCGGAGCCGTCTTCCCAGGTATGCTTCCAGATGCCGCCCCCTGCGAGGGGGAGAGGAAGTGAGCCCGGGCTTACCGCCGGAATTGACGGGAACCCGGGCTTCGCGTTCTCGGGATCATTCCCGGTTTTGCGCGATCATTCGCAGATCACGCGCTCGGTCATGCGCTCGCCGCGCAGCAGACGCCACAACGAGTCATCCCCCGCCTCCGCTCTGGCGACTATTCCCGCGACCACATCGGGCAGCCAGAGGAGTTCCTCGGCGAGAGGATCGCCCCACTGAACATGCATGTCGTGCGGCAGCTCTTGCCGAGCGCGAAGGGCGTTGACCAAGTCAAGGTCCTCTTTGTCGCCTGCGGCGTTCCTACGTTCCATGACCACGTGCCGTATGTCATTGGATGCCAACTGCCACATCAGCCGCTCCAGGCACTCCCGCGTCATGAATCGGAGGACGGGACGGGACCCCGGAGGAGACCCAGGCCGTTCTCGTCGAGACAGGCAAGAGGCCATACGGATGCGCCGCCGAGGTGGCGCATCCGTACGGCCGTTGCCGTGCTATCTCACGAGGCGGTGCAGGTCACCGGCGAGGGGACGGCGTTGGTTCCGTTCCAGCTCGCCTGGAACCCGAACGTGGTGGACGCCCCGGCACCGACCGAGCCGTTGTAGCTCACGTTGGTGACCGTGACGTTCGCTCCGGACTGGCTGACCGTGCCGTTCCAGGACTGGCTGACCGTCTGGCCGTTGGCGAAGGCCCACTTGACGCTCCAGCCGCTGATCGAGGCGCTGCCGGTGTTGTTCACCGTGACCTCGCCCTGGAAGCCGCCCGGCCACTGGTTGACCACCTTGTACGTCGCCGAGCACCCCTTGCCGCCCGACGGGCTCGCCGAGGGCGACGGGCTCGGGGACGGGCTGCGCGAGGGCGACGCCGACGGACTCGGGGACGGCGACGGGGAGGCCGAGGGCGACGCGGACGGGCTCGGGGACGGCGACTTCGACGGAGAAGCGGACGGCGACGGCGACGGGGAGGACCCGCCGGTGCGGTCGCCGTAGATGATGCCCCGGCCGTTGGTGCCGAGGTAGACCCGGCCGTAGATCCGCGGGTCGCCGGTCAGGGCCTCGCCCATGTTGCCGTACTGGTGCTGGTCGTCGTTGATGCGCACCCAGCTCGCGCCGGTGTCGTCGGACCGGAACAAGCCCTGCACGCCATCCACGGTGCCGGCCAGGTAGAGCGCCTGGTAGGTCTTGCCGGGCGCCGCCTTGCCGAAGCCGACGTTGATCGAGCTGCTGACGTTGGACAGCTTGGTGAACGAGGCGCCCGAGTTGGTGGAGTGCCACAGGCCGCCCTCGCCGGCCAGCCAGATCTCACCCTCCTTGCCGGGCAGCGCCTTGAAGTGCACGCCGGTGGTGGGCAGCCCGGTCGCCGCGGTGGCGCTGAAGCTCGCGCCGCCGTTGGTGCTCACGTAGAACTTGCCGCCGGAGAAGGCGTAGAACTTCTGCGCGTTCACACGGTCGGACTCGACGATCGCGCCCGCCGGGACGCCACTGGAGGCGCTCCAGCTGTTGCCGTAGCCGACGGAGTAGACGACCTGGATGCCGGGGTCGCCGGGCGCCCAGACGAAGCGGCTGCCGTCGGCCGCCGCGGCGACCGTGCCGCCGCTGTTGATCCCGCCCGGCTCGGTGCCCTGGAACCAGTTCGCGCCGCCGTCGGTGGAGAACGCCACGTGGCTGTCGTTCGGGCGGTCGGAGTCGGTGAAGTTGCCGGCCCGCACCATCACGCTCGGGTTCGTCTCGGCGTAGTCGAGCGAGGTCGTGGAGGTGAAGACGGGCTGGGTGAACATCATGGACGGCACGGCGTCGAGGTTGGTGTGCCGGAAGCCGCCGATGTCGCCCAGCGCGCTGACCAGCGGGGCGCCGCTCGGCGGACTGATCAGGTCGAGTACGGCGGTCTCCTCCAGGCCCTTCACCATCGGCTTGATCGTGAACTGGCCGCCCGAGTCCCACTTGGTGAGGTCGGTGGTGCCGTAGATCGTCGCGCCGGTGCCGTACATCATCCGGTCGGAGTCGAACGGGTCGATCTCCACCGACTCGTTCATCCAGCCCAGCTTGGGCGTGACCTCCGGCGGCTGGGGGTTGGTCCCGAAGGTCAGCCACGGAGCGGCGGAGATGTCCATCTTGTAGCGGAAGCTGCGGTTCGGGTAGGACGTCCAGTCCCAGATGCGGGTCCAGGTCGCGCCGCTGTCGGTGCTCCTGAAGAAGATCGCGTCGGGCCACCAGGAGACCTGGGTGGCGACCATGATGGTCTTCGGGTTCTGCCGGTCGATCGTCAGGCCGCTGTAGCCGAAGTAGTCGTCGCCGCTGCTGGACGGGATCGGGCTGATCTGGGTCCAGGCGCCGGTGGCGGTGGCATAGCGCCACACGTCGCCCTTGGCGCCGTCGTACGGGCCGCCGGTGTCGCTGGTGGCGATGTAGAGGTAGCCGTTGGCCGTGTCGAGCACGCCCTTGTGGGCGATGTAGCCGGTGGGCTGCCCCGCGACCCGCTCCCACGAGGTGCCGCCGTTGGTGGTGCGGTAGACCGTGTTGCTCTTGTCGGCCACACCCACGTAGATCGTCTGCGTGGCGTTGCCCGATGTGCCGGTGCGCTTGTCGAAGGTCACCCAGACGACGCCCTGGTTGTCGCCGTTGTAGGCGTCCCCGGGGCTGGCGACGTAGTTGCCGACGTTCGGGAAGTTCGTCACCTTCGACCAGCTGGCGCCGGAGTCGGTGCTCCGCCACAGGCCGTTGCCGCTGGGCGCGCCGAAGTAGAGGATGCTGTTCTTGTTCGGGTCCACCGCGAGGCGCTCGCCCATGCCGCGGCCGGGCATGTTCCCGCCCAGCTTGAACGGCAGCGGGCTCACCTGCCAGGTGTCGCCCTTGTTCGACGAGCGCAGGATCGCGCCGTTGTTGGGGTCCCAGCTGTTGGTGTACATGCCGACGGCGGCGTACACCTTGTTGGCGTCCACCGGGTCGGGGACGATGCTGGCCACGCCGTTGTAGCCCCAGTTGGACTGCCCCACCCAGTCGAGCAGCGGCGTCCAGGTCTGGGAGGACTGGTTCCAGCGGTACGCGCCGCCGATGTCGGTGCGCGCATAGATGAGGTCCTTCTGCGCGGGGCTGAAGACGATCCCGGGAACGAATCCGCCCCCGAGGATCTGCACGTTCTTGAACGTGTAGGGGTCGGCGGCCACGGCCGACACAGGGCTCATTCTGATCACGGCCGTGACCAGGGCCACGGCGGCGACCACGAGCAGGGTTGCGAATCTTCGCATGGACGGTTTCCCTCCGAGCACGGACAACCGGCCATGCACGACCAGGCGGGGACCCTGACCGTCCTTCTCCCACGTGCATGGAAATCTGAAGGGAAGATTCACACACCAGCGGAAGCGCCGTCAATAGTTTGGCGTCCAGACAAATTGCAACCGGTTTCACTCCGGCCCGAGCACCCGTTCGCGTGGAACATAATTCTGGTTATGACTACTGCTCTCGTGCTCGGCGGCGGAGGAGTCGCCGGCATCGCCTGGGAAGCGGGGATCGTCACCGGCCTGCGCCGTCTCGGCGTGGACCTGGGGACGGCGGACCGGATCATCGGCACCTCGGCCGGCTCGGTCGTCGGCACACTCGTGGCCACCGATGCCGACCTGGAGGAGGCGATCGCGCACCAGGCCGTGGTGGACACCGGCCCGCCTCCGGCCGTCGACCACATGGACGAGGTGATGCAGGCGTTCGCCATCATGTTCGACCCGACCCTCGACCGGCGGGAGGCCCGGCGCAGGGTCGGCCAGATGGCCCTCGCGGCCAGGGTCGACCACTACGCCGATCGGCTCGCGGCGGTCGGCGAGCGGCTGCCGGTGAAGGAGTGGCCCGAGCGCGAGTTGCTGATCACCAGCGTGGACGCGGCCACCGGCGAGTTCGTCGTATGGGACCGGTCCTCCGGCGCGCCGCTGGTGCTCGCCGTCGCGTCGAGCTGCGCCGTGCCGATGGTCTTCCCGCCCGTGGAGATCAACGGCCGCAGGTACGTGGACGGAGGCGTCCGCTCCGCGACCAACGCCGATCTCGCGGAGGGCGCCCGCGCGCTCGTGGTGCTCGAACCGCTCGGCAACCTCACCCCCCGGGCCGTCCTCGAAGCCGAGATGACGAAGGCGGGGGCGTCCGCGTCGTACGTCGTCCACCCCGACGCGGCGTCCACCGCGGTGTTCGGCGAGAACGTCCTCGACCCGGCCTTGTGGGGGCCGGCCTTCGCGGCGGGGATCGACCAGGCCGCCGTGCTCGCCGAGCCGATCGCCGCCGTCTGGTCCTGACTCCGGATCCGCCCGCCGTACCCGCCGGAACGGCGCCCGACGTCACGCGGGCGGCCGGCGCGGGAACGCTCCCGCGCCGGCCGCCCGAGCCGGGACCGGTTTCTCACCGGCCCTCTTTCTCACCGGCCCTCTTTCTCACCGGCCCTCTTTCTCACCGGGCCCTTTCTCACCGGGCCTCGGTGACCGCCTTACTGACCGCGTTGGGGCCGTCGTACTGCCGGTCCGGAATGCGTTCCAGCGCGTCGATGACGTTGTCGTCCGCGCCATGGTCGCGGGCCGTGCGGATCAGGTCCGACTTGCCGGCCGGATAGTCGACGCCCTTCAGGTGTTTCTGCAGCTGGATCGGGTTCGGTGCGGTCGCCATGACGTGCCTCCCTTCGTCGGTGTTCTCCTGCTCTCCCTCGCCTACCCGGTCACTCCCCCGTCACTCGGGACTCCGCCACGCACGTCCCCTGACGGGCTTTGCAGTGCCTTCACCTGCGGTTTTGTCACGATTGGGTATACGGGGCGGGAGTTTGTGAAACGACGGGACCTGCGGGTAGCTGGCATCGCGTGCCTGATGCCCAATTGCTGGCCGCACAGGATCTGCGGCTCGACGTCAACGTTCTGGACTACGTGATCCTCGCCCTGTACTTCCTCGTGGTGCTGGGAATCGGCTTCGCCGCCAAACGGGCCGTACGGACGAGTCTGGACTTCTTCCTCTCGGGCCGCGCGCTTCCCGCCTGGATCACCGGCCTGGCCTTCATGTCCGCCAACCTCGGCGCGACCGAGGTCCTCGGCATGGCGGCGAACGGCGCGCAGTACGGCGCGATGACCCTGCACTACTACTGGATCGGCGCGGTCCCCGCCATGGTGTTCCTCGGCGTCGTGATGATGCCGTTCTACTACCGGTCCAAGGTGCACAGCGTCCCGGAGTTCATGCGCCGCCGCTTCAACGGGGCGACCCAGCTGCTCAACGCCGGGACCTTCGCCGTCGCGCAGATCCTCATCGCCGGGATCAACCTGTACGCGCTGGCGCTCATCATGGACGCCATGCTCGGCTGGCCGCTGTGGCTGTCCATCCTCGTGTCGGCCGCGATCGTGCTGGCGTACATCACGCTCGGCGGCCTGTCCTCGGCGATCTACAACGAGGTCATGCAGTTCTTCGTGATCGTCGCCGGGCTCGTACCTGTGGTGATCATCGGACTGACGCGGGTCGGCGGCTTCTCCGGCCTCGGCGAGAAGGTCAAGCAGAGCGTGCTCGGCGAGGGCGGGCTGCACACCTGGGCGCACACCGCCGGCACCGACAACCCGCTCAACGCGAACTGGATCGGCCTGGTCTTCGGTCTCGGCTTCGTGCTGTCCTTCGGCTACTGGACCACGAACTTCGCCGAGGTGCAGCGCGCGCTGTCGGCCCGCAACACCAACGCCGCGCGGCTGACCCCGATCGTCGCGGCCTACCCGAAGCTCGTGATCCCGATCGTCACCGTCATCCCCGGCCTGGTCGCGGTGGTGCTGTTCGGCAACCTCGGCAAGGACGGCGGGCCGACGTACAACGAGGCGATCCCGCTGCTCATGAACGAGTTCCTGCCCAACGGTGTGCTCGGCGTCGCGGTGACCGGCCTGCTCGCGTCGTTCATGGCCGGCATGGCCGCCAACATCAGCGGCTTCAACACGGTCTTCACGCAGGACATCTGGAAGGCGCACGTCAACGGCGACCACCCCGACGAGTGGTACGTGCGGCTCGGCCGGATCGCCACCGTGGTCGGCGTCCTCGCCGGAATCGGCACGGCGTTCATCGCCGCCGGGTTCGGCAACATCATGAACTACCTGCAGTCGCTGTTCTCGTTCTTCAACGCCCCGCTGTTCGCGACGTTCATCATCGGCCTGTTCTGGCGGCGGATGACCGCCTGGGCGGGTTTCTGGGGCCTGCTGAGCGGCACGGTCTGCGCCTTCGCCTCGTACATCCTCTACAAGGCGGGCGTGTTCGACTTCGGCACCGAGCTGAACGCGAGCTTCTGGGGCGCCGGCATCGCCTTCGTGGTCGACGCGATCGTCTCCGTCGTGGTCACGCTCGCCACCACCCCCAAGCCGGAGAGCGAGCTGCGCGGGCTCGTCTACGGCCTGAGCGACGCGTCCGTCTCCGACGACGCGCTGGCGGGAGACGCCGCCTGGTACCGCTCCCCCGTGATCCTCGGCGCCGGGGCGGTCGTGCTCGCCGCGGCGTTCTACCTGCCCTTCCTGTAGGAGGTTTGCATGGCCGCCCCGCAACGGCTCTTCGACATCCGCCGCGTGATCGGTGGTCTGTTCCTGGTGTACGGACTGATCCTCACGGTCACCGGGCTGCTCGACAGCGCCCAGGAGATCCAGAAGGCGGAAGGCATCCGCATCAACCTGTGGACGGGCGTCGCGATGCTCGTCGTCGGCGGCGCGTTCCTGCTCTGGGAGCGCCTGCGCCCGTTCGACGGTCCCGCCGCCTCCGACGAAGAGGAGTGAACCCGCCCTCCCCAGGCCGCGGTCGCATCCCCGTGCGGCCGCGGCCCTTCCCTGTGGGGAGCCCTGTCCCATGCTCGGTCCCGCGTGTGTCAGTGTGACGGCGCGCCCTGTCCGCGAGCGGTGCCGGGGGCGGGGGCGGGGGCCTTACGGGCCGGTGCCCTCGTGACCACGGCGGGCGGGACCAGCACCGCCGGGATCGAGACCGTCGTCCCGTTGGACACGACGGCCGTGCCGTACACGGTCCTGCCGCCCGCGACCTCGACCGCCAGCCTGGCGGCGGCCGCCGCCTGGGCCGCGACGTCGGCGCGGACCGTGGCGGTCTGCGTGCCGGCCTGGACACGCCCCAGCGCGGCGGGCCGCCCGCCGTGCCCGATCAACGGCACCCCGGCCATCCCCGTCCGCGCCATCTCGGCCGCGACGGCCTCCGCCGCCGCGTCGCTCGCGCAGCACACGCCCGCCACCTTCGCGGGCCCGCCGAGCGCGGCGACGGCCGCCGCCACCTCGCGTACGGCCTCGTCGGGCCGGGTCAGGTCCCGTTCCCAGCCGATCGTCACCCGGCCGTCGAGCACGGCGTGCATGGCCCGCTTCACCGTCGCGGCGTACGGGTCTGTGGCGGGGCCGTTCAGGAGCAGCACCGGACCCGCGGCCTTCATGGCGCCGAGCAGCGCCAGCGCCTGCTCCCGCCCGACGCGCGCCGGATCGGTCGCCACGTAGGCGTCCACCGGCCCGTTCGCCAGCCGGTCGTACGCGACGACCTTCGCCCCGGACAGCTTGGCCCTGGCCACCCAGGGAGCGGCGGCCCCCGGGTTCACCGCGCCGAGGACCAGCACCCGCACGCCGTCGGCCAGCATCCGGCCGATCTGCCGCCCCTGCCGGGCCTGGTCGCCCGCGGCGTTCGCATACTGGACGTGGCAGCGCGGGCAGAGGGACGCCAGGGCCCGGGTGAACAGAGGCCGGTCGGGTCCCTCGCCGGGGAGCAGCAGGCCGACGGTGAAGCCCTCCCGCACGTCGCCGACCGCTCCGAGTTCCGCTCCTGGCTGTCGCCCGCCCTGCCCGCAGGCTGGAAGGGACATCATGAGAAGCACGCAGACGCCCGCCAGTCGTCTCCCCACGGGGCACCCCCGATTCGTTGCGGAGCCACGTTTCGCAGAGCCGTCTTGTGGAGCGATGTCGCCTCAACAGTCACATACCCGGACATACGCCCCATGACTCTCGGAGGGCAGCCGCGCCTCAGCACGAGCGATCACCGGAGGGCGATCGGGCGGCGATTACGCCCACGGCCGAAGGCCGCTGTTCACCTCAGTCCACCGATCCCCTCACCCACTAAGTTGTGAGAGACTCCACCATTGCGGGGCGGTAGCTCAGCCGGTCAGAGCATCGGACTCATAATCCGTGGGTCGTGGGTTCAAGTCCCACCCGCCCTACCACGTACGACCAGCCATCCGCGGCCTCACCTGCGGTTTTATGGTTGATCACGCCTGTCCGGACATACCCTCGACAGCCGCCGGAAGCAGCCGCATGCCACCGTCCGCGGGACATACATGGAATGCTCACGGCCTCGTTTCCCCAGGTGATCCCGGCGATTTCGGCGCGCATGGCAGAGATCGTACGGCCGGGCCGCCAAGGGTACGGACTAACGCGTCTACCTGGACAGCTGGTGGGTTGGCTGTACGGCCACGACCAGCAGGTCAGACCGTGCCCGTTGCGTGCCCGTCAGCAGAGGGAACGAGAGGGACTCATGGCAGCCGGGGTACTCTCCCCCGCAGGTCAGCGCTTCCCAGCTCAGAGGCCAAGTGCGTTAGAGACTTCCCAAGCTGACAGCACGGGTTCGATTCCCGTCACCCGCTCTACCCACGAAGGCCCAGGTCAGGACAGGACTCCAGCCCCGGGCCTTGATGTTCCTGAAGTGGCTTCGAATGGTACGAGGTCGAACGCCGCTCCGGTGGGATCAGCTCGCCTCCCGCAGCGGCTGGAACTGGACGCTCAGCCGCATCTCCGGAGCCTCCGCCAGCCGCTCCAGCATCGGGATGGTGGGCATCGTCCCGCCGGCTTCGAACCGCGCCACCGCCGGCTGCTTCAGCCCTGTGCGTTCGGCCAGCTCTGCCTGGGTCAGCCCGAGCTGCTCACGCCGCAGCCGTACCGCCTCGCCCAGCTCGAACCTAATCCTGGCCGCCTCGTATGCCGCTCCCGCACCGGGGCGGCTCATGATCTCAGCCTTCTTGTCCGCCCAGGCTCTGCGCTCCCCCATGCCGCTCACTCCTCATCTGCGGTGTGGGCCGCAGCGATACACCGCTGCATGGCCCGCCACGCACGCTCGATCTCGGCCGACTCCGCATCCGCTGCTTACGGAACACCGTCAGCATGACGATCCGCCTCCCCGGAGCGATCCAGTAGGTGATCCTTACCGCTTCCCGGTGCAAACCAGGTGTCGACGACCCGAGGGATCAAGTTCAGCGTGCGGTGACACGGAAGGATTCCCGCATCTCGGGCGACCACAGGGCCCAGGCGAGGGTCACGAGAAGGAGGCCGTGGACGACCTGCTCGGCGCGGAACCAGACCGGGATGACACCGGGGAGGGCGACGTTGACCGCGACCAGGGCGCAGGCGACGAGGGAGATGATCCGGAGCCGGTCATAGGTGCCCTTCGATCCCGCGAGGACGCGCTTGGTCAGGATCAGACAGATCACCGACCCCGCGAGGATGCCGCCGGCCTTGGTCCACACGTTGTTCGCCGGTTCCTGACCGAAGGCGGCGACGGCCATCGTGAGCAGGAATACACCGATGCCAAGGCCCGCGATGGTGTAGGCGAGCCGCTTGATCAATGCGTTCTTTGTCATGGTCGCGACACTACTTTAATTGCATGCGGCATGCAAACATCTTAGAGTGAACTCATGCACGACCACGAGAAACCCGACGAACAAGACGTTCAACGCATGGTGGACGCCCTCCTCCTGATCAGCGAGGGCATCGAACGCACGCGCAGGCGACGCCCCAACGCAGGCCTGCTGCGCATGCTGCAACTCATTGCCAGCACACAACCCGTCCGCGTCTCCGACCTGGCCAAAGAACTCGGCGTCCACCAGTCATCGGCCACCCGCCAGGTCCAGGCCCTCACCGAAGAGGGCAAGGTTCAGGTCCTCACCGACCCGGCCGACCGCCGGGCGAACACCATCACCATCACCGAGAAAGGCCGCACCGAACTCGCGACCCTGGAGCGTATGGGCCTGCAACGCTGGATGCTGTTCACCGGCGGCTGGGCCGCCGCCGAGGTCCAGACCCTCGAACGGCTCCTCACGAAACTCCGCGACTCGATCGCGGCCGCCAACCGCAAGATGTAACCGGAGACGGGGGGTGAGCGACACCCGCACGGCCAGTCCCGGCTAAGGAGCCCGGCGCGCGACAACTCGTCCGAACCACCAGCCTCGAACCGCCCCCGGCGCATCTTGCCCGCACCGTTTCCCGGTGCGAGCCTGGCGCGCTTCGGCGCCTCGCGGAACTCCGCGCCCGTACACCGAAGGACTCCGAGATCTCTCCCAGGGTCCTGACTAAGGTGTGATCATGGGCGTTGACGCGGTGCTGATGAGGGTGGAGCAGCGTGGAACCAGCCCGAAGCGCAGAAAGCTCACGCCCGTCGCCGTCGCACCGGACCCCAAGGATGTCTTCGTGCGTGTCGTCGACCAGGTGCGCGGACAAGGCACCCATCCGATGCTGGAACGCGTCGACCCGTATGGCAGCCTGATCCTTTCGCCGGCCGAGATGCCGCAGCTCCTCTCCGAGCTTGCCCGCCTCCCCACATCGGCCGCTCAGGACGTGGAGGCGCTTCGAAGACTCGAAGATCTCGCCCGCCGGTGCGCCGCCGACCTGGCGACAGAACTGCACCTCGACGGCGACTGAGGCCCTCATCCCGTGAGCGCTTCCAGGATGCGACAGTTGGCCGTCTCGCGTTGCCCACGCACGTCGCGAGCCGGAGCAGACCGAGACCGAGCCGATCCTTCGACAGGGCCTATCGAGCCTCGTCCTTCTTCCACGGGCTGACGGCGAGTTTCCCGGTGGTGCCGAGATCGAGCTCCGGCGTCACCATCACCGGAGGAGCACCGGCCTTGGCGTTCACTCTGACGTACGGCACGTTCACGGAAATGCCGTCAGTGACGGTATTGCGCCACATCAGGCCTGCGGACACGCTCTGGCCCGGCTTCAGGGTCACCGGCTGGGGCGGATCGTCGAAGCCGGTCACGGTGGAGATGCCGCCGTCACCGTGCAGGACCTCGACACCGGTGACCGGCTTTCTGTCCTCGTCGAGGAGCTGGAGCTGCGGGTAGCCGTCGAGGCGGTAGGCGTGGGCCGAGCAGTTCTCCAGACGGAGACCCACGACGCGGAGCCCCATGGCGGCGTCGGCATTGCCCAATGTGACCCGGATCCCGGAGGGCGGGCAGGGGCCTGCCGCAGCGGGCGCCTCGTCCGCCGGGACGCTTCTGACCTTGGCTATTCGCGCGCCCGCAACGGGAGGCCCCTGCGGAGGAAGCCGGCTTAGGGCGACCGTGCTTTCAACGGTCTGACCGGGCTCGACCGCTGGAACCGTCTGTTCCGTACCTGCCAGCACCTCTCCGGAACGGGACACGAACGTGAAGGTGATGGTGTACGTGAAGGGTTCGGTTTCGTGGTTGGTGACCTGGAACTCGGCGGAGAACGGATAGAGGTCGCAGTCGCGGACCCCTCTGCCCGGGCCGGTTATCCTGACGCCGTCCTTCTCCAGATCTTCGGAGCCGCCGGGAAGCTCCGAAGTGCCAGACCCGGGTGACATACCGGTGGACGGGGCCCCACATGAGGGGTCGCCACGCCGGTCTGCCGAGTCGGGTCCCCGGGTCTGCTGAAAACCGTCGCTCCAGGCGGCGACCCTCTCCGATCCGCAGGCCGAGAGGAGCAGGACGCCGGCGAGCACGGCGGAAAGGCCGAGCGAACTGGTACGCATCCGGCCGTAAGGCATGAGAAGAACCTTAGGGCAGACAGGCCGCCGAGGCCCCCTCTGGGCGTGACCGTACGAGGCCGGAGGTGCGTGGCCGATCGATCAGCGACAGGCATCGATCAGCGACGGGCAGGGTCCGGATCGCGCACCATGAACACGTCCACCTCGTCCTCGGTCTCGACCGTGAACCCGTGCCGCTCGTACAGCCGCCGGGCCGGACTGCCCTGCAGCACGTTCAGCCGGATCAGGGCGCCTTCTCGGTCACACCGTCCAGCAGCCTGCCCAGCACGGCGGAGCCGACGCCCCGGCCCTGCAGCTCCGGCGCCAGGTAGAAGTGCTCCAGCCAGTAGGCGCCCTCGGCCGGTCGCAGCGCCACGCAGCCGGCCAAGGCATTGTTCACCTCGATCGTCCAGGTGTGCGCCGGCGCGAATCCGTCGCGCAGCCGCTGCCGTACGCGCTGCTCGTCGTATCGGCCGAGCCGCTCGAGATCCGCTTTGAGCACCACGGCCCGCAGCTCGGCCACCGCCTCGACGTCCGCCGTCGAAGCGGGCCGGAGCCTCCAGTCCACCACGATCACGATCGTATCGAGCGGGGCTTACGCGACGTTTCCGGCGTGGCCTGTGCGAGCAGCCCGTCGACGAGGGCCCGCAGTCCCTGGGGGTAGGTGTCCTGCGCGGACAGCGTTCGCCATTGGTCGCCGACAGCGACCAGGCGTGGCATCCGCGATTTGTCGAGGCCGCTGAAGAGGGGGGCTTGGTCCGCGGGTCGCCCGTCGTCCGCCGGCTGGTGAGCGGAGTGGGCGCGGACGAGGATCTCGCCGACCGTGTAGTACCAGATGTGGCGGAAGACGTGCACGGCCTGTTCGGGTGTGCATCCCTGGTCGATGGCTCCGGCCACGATGGTCTCGACCATCCACACCGATTCGCCGAGCCGGCCGACGAACCCGTCGACTGTGAGGACCTCCGCGGCCCACGGCCAGGCCGCGAGGGCGTCGTGGACCAGGGTGGCGGTCGCGATGATGCGGTCGCGCGGGTCGCCGGGCAGGTCGGGTCGCGGGACCTGGTCCGCGTATTCGGTGATCAGCAGAAGCAGCAGGTCTTCTTTGTCCCGCACGTGGTGATAGAGGGTCATCGTCCCGATGCCGAGCTCCGCGGCCAGGCGGCGAATGCTCAGCTTCTCCCAGCCGTCCCGATCGATGAGCCGGCGGGCCGCCTCCAGGATCTGCGCGCGGGAGGTCACCGGTGGACGGCCGGTGCGGCCGTGCGGCGCATTGCTTCGGGACACCGTCCCATCATTCCGTCCGGCTGTTCCCTTCCGCCAATCGGGACTTCGGCCATCGACACCCACCCCGCTTCCGATGTACTTTCAGTACCCGTACGAAAAGTATCCGCCCTAATCTGCCGGAGGAGTGAGGAACGGTGACACATACGCGATCACCAAGCACAACACCGGTCGTTCGTACGGCCGCTCGGCCAGGGCTCACCCTCGCCGCGGTGGCAGTGGTCCAGTTCATGGTGTCGGTGGACCTGTCGGTCGTGAATCTCGGACTTCCGCGGATCGCCGCGGGCCTCGGCTTCGGCGCGGTCGGCCTGACCTGGGTGATCCACGCCTACGCCCTCACCTTCGGGGGCCTCCTCCTGCTGGGCGGGAAGATCGCCGACCGCTACGGCCACAAACGGGTCCTGCTGCTCGGGCTCGCCGTCTTCGGCCTCGCCTCCCTGGCGGGCGGCTTCGCACAGGAGCCCGGCCATCTGGTGGCCGCCCGCGCCCTGCAGGGCATCGGGGCCGCCGCGCTGTCTCCGGCCGCGCTGGCGCTGCTTACCGTCACCTTCCCCTCCGGCAAGGCCCGTGTGCGGGCCTACGGCATATGGAGCGCGGTGAACGCCGCCGGCGGCGCCCTCGGCGTCCTGATCGGCGGTGTGCTCACCCAGTACGCGGGCTGGCGCTGGGTGATGTTCATCAGCGTCCCGATGGCCGCCGTCGCGCTGACCCTGGCCTGGCGGGGTGTCACCGGCGCTCCGCCCACGGCTCCCGGCGGCCGTCCGGACGTGCTGGGCGCCATCCTGGCGACGGCGGGGATGTCCCTGCTCGTGTTCGGCGTCGTCCGCACCGACCAGTACGGGTGGACCTCGCCCGTCACCCTGGCGACCTTGGTGACCGCCGTCACCCTGCTGGCCGCGTTCGTCCACGTCGAGCGGACCACCACCCGCGACCCGCTGATCCGGCTCGGCCTGCTGGCCAACCGCTCGGTCGCCGGCGCCAACTCCTACAACCTCCTGCTCGGCGCCGCCATGGCCTCGTCCTTCTACTTCGCGTCCCTCTACCTCCAGCAGGTGCTCCAGGTCAGCCCGACCGTGGCCGGGATCCAGTTGCTGCCCTTCGCGGTCGGCGTGATCGCCGGCGCCGCGGCCGCCATCAACCTCGGCTACCGTCTCCCGCTCCGCACCATGCTGATCATCGGCGGGCTGGTGACCGCGATCGGGTTCGCCTGGTTCGGCCTGATCAGCGCCGACGGCTCCTTCCTCGCCGACGTCCTCGGCCCGTCGCTCGTCACCAGCGTCGGATTCGGGCTCTGCCTCGGACCGGTCGTCTCCGCCGCCACCGTGGGAGTCACGCCGAGCGAGTCGGGCATGGCCTCCGGACTGCTCTCCAGCTCACGCCAGATCGGCGCATCACTCGGACTGGCCGTTCTCGGCACGGCCGCCCACGCCCGCACCGGCCCGAGCACCACGGTCGAGGGCCTCACCGAGGGATACGCACTCGGCATGACACTCAGCGCCGCGCTCCTGGCCGGTGCCGTCCTCATCGCCTTCACCGTCCTGCCGCGTACGAGCACGGCGACGCCTGCGCGGCACGGCGGCCGCGACGTGGTCCCGGAACCGGAATGACCGGCCATGCCGCGCGATCTCGTGGTTGCCGCACTGCGGCCCGGACACGGCTGTGGCCGACGGGCTGGGCGGCGAGCGGGGCTCGCGCCGGGCCGTTTCCTCGGCAGCCGTCATGGCAACCTCGAGAACCCGCGCGGTTTCGGTCAGCGATTCACCGTAATAATCGGGAAGGGGCCGGAGACGGAGCTCCGGCCGCCGATATGCGATCGCAACCCATGCAGCTCAATGATGTGGAAGGAATTCAGCAACCCGGGTAAAGGAGTTGTCGGCGCAGGGAAACGGTCCGACAACATCTCCGATTACATGTGTTTTCTGCAGCGGAAAGCGGTTGTTTGCGCATTTCTGGGTGACGGGGCCTTTTCTTACCTCTAGCGTGAGAACGAGGGTCTGGATCCAAGGTTCGATGGATCGATTCGCGCTCCGTGTGGCCGGGTTTCCCGGGTGACATTCACGGAGTCGACGGAGTGATACTCATGCTCAAGCAAGCACTGGCTGCTGGCGCGATCACGGCGTCGGCCCTCATCGTCCCGGTGACGATGCAGACGCAGCCGGCCAACGCGGCCGGCAGCACCGCACAGGTCATGCAGAACCCGGCGCAACCCTGTCCCGGAGGCAGGTGCCGTGAACGTGAGCGCCGCCGGACGTACGGCCACTACGGTCGTGAACGCGGACGCGAGCGTGGCCGGTTCGAGGAGCGCGGCCGTGAACGCGGGCGCATGGAAGAGCGCGGACGCGAGCGTGGCCGGTTCGAGGAGCGCGGCCGTGAACGCGGGCGCATGGAAGAGCGCGGACGCGAACGCGGACGATTCGAGGAACGCGGACGCGAGCGCGGGCGCATGGAAGAGCGCGGACGCGAACGCGGACGATTCGAGGAGCGCGGCCGTGAACGCGGGCGCATGGAAGAGCGCGGCCGATTCGAGGAACGCGGACCGCGGTAGCGGCATCAGCAGCGGGGAGAGAAGAGGCCCCAACAGCAGCAAGGACCGATAACCGCACATCGAACCTGCCGGACCCTCCTGCCCCACGAGGCAGCCGCCTCGCGGGGCTCTCCCCTGCCGCCGGGGCGCACGGCCCATTCATCGGCATTTCGGCCCGTCGCCGCCGTAAGCGGATTTCCAGACCTCAGCGGATGCGCAATTCACGTCGGCGACAGCGTCGCCCTTATCGAGACGCGGTTTCACCCGGAGGTATGCGGTAAACGGACACGTGCGAACGCGATTCCGCGGTGAACTCGGTCCCGATCCAGTCCGCGTGCCTGCTCTCCAGCTCGAACCCGGCCAGCTGGGCCATGAGATCGAGCTCGGCCGGCCAGATGTAGCGGTGGGGGCTGCGGAACAGCCGGGCCTGTCCGCTCTCGTCGAACCTGAAATGGTGCGACACGAGGTGTTGCCGCAAGAGGTCGTAGGCGTCCAGGCCGATGTAGCCGGGTTCGCGATGCCACACCACGGCGTCCTGGCCCGGTGGGAGCTTGCGCAGCTCGGGCACCCAGAGCTCGATCACGAAGCGGCCTCCGGGGGTCAGGTGGCGCGCGGCGTTGCGGAAGCACGCGACCTGCTCGGCCTGGGTCAGCAGGTTGGAGATCGTGTTGTAGACGAGGTAGACGAGCGTGTACTCGCCCGGGGCAGTGGCAGGGGCAGTGGCGGTGGCCATGTCGCCGACGACAACCGGGATCGTCGCTTCGTCCACTTTCGTGCGCAGCTGGTCGATCATCGGACGTGACAGCTCGATGCCGGTGACGGGCACGCCACGCTCGGCGAGCGGGACGGCCACCCGGCCGGTTCCGATCGCGAATTCGAGCGCCCGCCCGTCGCCGGCGAGCTCGGCGAGGCGGTCGACGGCCGGCCCGAGGACCTCGGGCGCGAACATCCCGGCGCCCGGCGTGTCGTAGTGCTGGGCGGTGTCGGTGTTCCAGATGTCCTCCTGCCGCATGCTCCCCAGGATCATCATCGGCGCACGCGACCGTCCAACGATTTTCCGTGCGCAAGGGCTCGCCGCGGCCGGGACGTCTTCCGCGACGCCCGGTGCCCCTCGCGCCCACGGCGGCGGCCGGGAGGGCCGGCGACCGGAGCGGCGGGAGATCAGATCTGCCGGTTGCGGCCCGCGAAGTATCCGGCCGCGATCTGCGACACCATGAGGCACAACACGAAGGCCAACGGCCCGTGCCAACCGCCGCTGTGCTGATAGAGCACTCCGACCAGGATGGGACCGGGGACCGACAGCAGGTAACCGACGCTCTGCGCGAAGGCGGACAGCCGGATCACCGTCGCGCCGTCCCTGCCGCGCATGGCGATCATGGTGAGCACCAGCGGGAAGGAGCAGTTGGCCACGCCGAGGAGCACCGCCCACAACCAGGGCATGGCGGCGGGAGCCGCCCACAGCCCGGCGTACCCGGCGAGCCCGAACGCACCGAGCAGGACCGCGATGCCGCTCTGGTTCCGCAGCCGACCGGCGACGGCGGCCAGCACGAAAGACAGCGGCACCCCGAGCACCGAGGTGACGGCGAACAGCAGCCCGGCGGCCTCGGCGGACAGCCCGGCGTCACGGAAGATCTGGGGCAGCCAGCCCATGATGACGTACGCGGAAGTGGACTGCAGGCCGAAGAAGGCCGCGAGCGCCCAGGCCATGGGACTGCGCGCGACCCGTACGCGCGTCCCGGCCTCCGCGGCGACGTCCCCTCCCGCTGTACGTTCGCCCTGCCCGAGCTGATGCCCGAGCCGGGGCCCGGTTGGCCGCCGGCCGTCCCTCACGAGGGCGGCCCACGGCGGCACGGCGACGGCGGCGAGGACGGCCCAGGAGCCGAGACCGGCACGCCAGTCACCGCCGAACGCGCCGGCGAGGGGGACGGTGACGGCGGCGGCGGCCGAGGCGCCGAGGTTGAGCGCCATGGAGTACAGGCCGGTCATCATGCCGACCCGGTCCGGGAAGCGCTGTTTGACCACGACCGGCAACAGCACGTTGGCGACCGCGATCCCGGCCAGCGCGAGGCCGCTCAGCGTGAGGAAGACCGGGGTGCTGCCGACGAACGGACGCACGGCGAGCCCGAGCGCGACCGCCGCCATCCCGGCGAGGACGACGCCGTCCGGTCCGTAACGGCGGGCCAGGCGGGGCGCGGCCGAGCCGACCAGCGCGAAGCACACCGCCGGCACGGACGTGAGCAGGCCGGCGACGGCGGCGCTCATCCCGAGAGCGGCGCGGGCCTCTTCGAGCACGGGTCCGAGGCTGGTGACCAAGGGGCGGAGGTTGAGCGCGGCCAGCACCAGTGCGGTGACCGCCAGGCGGCGCGTCCATGTGGCGGACCGGGCCGGGCCCTGCCGCTGCCTCACCGGGCTCCGCCGCGCTGCGTCGCCCTTCGGCCGCGTCCTGTCCCGGACCACAGGCTCATCCCGGGCCACCGGCTCATCCCTGGCCACCGGCCCCTCCCGAACCGCCGGCCCATTCCGGACCACTCCGTCATGCGGAGCCGGCGGATCCCCAACCGCCCTGTCATCCACGCGCTGTCATCCCGTAAACCACCTCGTCACCCTCAAACGACCAGGTCATCCTAGAATCAGCGACTTTTTCCGAAATCCACCGGGTCGCCTTTGGGGCTGCGACGACCCTGCCTGCTCGCAGCCCGTCCGTCACATCGTTCCGGTTGGGGACTTGACACCCCTTTTGTGGCGGAAAAAACTCGGATCACTCCCGTTCCACAGCACTTCCCCCACAGCGGCCGGTGAGCATCAGCCGCGAAGGAGACAGGCATGAGGCGATTGTTCGCCGTTTTCGCGCTGGTCGCAGGCTTCCTGCTGGCGCCCGCGCATGCCGACGCCGCCGTCGTGGACGTGGCCCCGTCGGCCACCGCCTCCGCCTCCTACACCTCTCCCTGGGAGAGCGTGGCCGCCGTCAACGACGGCATCGACCCGGCTCGTTCCGACGAGACGCAGAACCGCCGCTGGGGCACCTGGCCCGAGGCCGGCGAGCAGTGGGCCCTGCTGACCTGGCCGTCCGCCCAGACGATCTCCTCGGTGCAGGTCTACTTCTTCGACGACGGAGGCGGCGTGCGTCTGCCGGCCTCGTGGAAGCTCCAGAGCTGGGACGGCGGAGCGTACGTCGACATCCCCGCCTCCTACCCCACCGCCGCCGACACCTACAACACCGTCACGTTCCCCGCCGTCACCACCACCCGGCTGCGCGTCGTCCTGCGTAGCGGCGAGGCGTCGGTCGGGCTCCTGGAGATCAGGGCGCTCGCCGACGCCGCCGGGCGGCAGAGCACCTGGAGCCCGCCCGCAAACCTGGTCGCGCCGCTCGACGAGGTCTGGCGGCACGTCGAGTCCACCTACCCCGACCTGTACGGCTACCGCAACTACGCCTGGGACCAGATCATGGCCAACGGCGGCAGCGTCAACTACTGCGTCCGCTGGGACTCCGGCGCGCCGGTCTCGGCGAAGCTGCGCGACGACATCCAGGCCGCGCTCGCCAGGTCGTTCAAGAAGTGGATGGACGTGATGGCGGGCCACAACGGCTGGCCGTACGCGGACGTGCCGGTGAAGGTGGTCGGCTGGGCCGTACGCGACCGCGCCCTGCTGCAGTGGAGCGACGACTCGGTCGACGTGTACGTCGGCGACATGAGCGAGAACGCGCCGCAGTGCGCCGAGCCGTGCGGACGCCTGTTCGACCAGTCGGGCGCCTACCCGAACTGCCCGGGCGGCGCGTCCCACCACTACGACATGTCGCTGTGGCTCACCGAGGGCATGAACGGCGGCATGGGAGGCGCCTGGGGACAGCGCGTCGGCAGCGAGTATCTGACGGACAACCTCGGCAGCGACGACATCCACATCCTCCTCCACGAGATCGGGCACAGCTTCGGCCTGGACGACTTCTACGACTGGACCCCGGCCGGGCAGTGCTGCTTCCTCATGAAGGCGGGCTCCGCCACGTCGATCACCGAGTTCGACGCGTGGATGCTGCGCGACGTCTGGCGGCACCTGAAGAGCCGCTACGGCTACTGACGCCCGCCCGCGGCCCTGGCGCGGCGACCGATTTCGACATATGTCGAAAACAGTCCCGATCAAGACAGAACGGTCGTCCGAAGACATTCCGCATTTGCGTCCCTAGCATCGCCCTCTGCGGGCCGAATCTCCCGGCCCAGAGTCCCCCCGATCGTTCGTGGAAGGTTTTCGATGTCCTCATCGCGCCGGGTGACGCCTGGCCTCGTCCCGCCAGCCGCGTCACGCCGTAAGGGTGCCGCACGCCGCAGCGCGGCGGCGCTGGGCCTGGCCGTCGCCACCACCGTCACGGGGCTCGCCGTGAACTCGGCCCCCGCGACCGCGGCCGCCCCCGTCGGACCGGTGATCCAGGACGGCATGGCCCAGCCGGTGTTCTCGTCCAACAGGAACGACTGGATCCGCGAGGAGGTGTGGGTCGAGACCCCGGTCGACAGCGACGGCGACGGGCGGAACGACCGGGTGCACGCCGAGGTCACCCGCCTGCGGGAGACCGAGACGGCCGGCCTGAAGTCGCCCGTGGTCTACGAGGTCAGCCCCTACTACGCCGGCGGCAACGACATCGCCAACCACGACGTCGACCACGAGCTCCACCAGGCGGTCCGCCCGGGCAAGGGCTGGCTGAACCGCGGCGGCACGCTGCTCGACCCGGCCACCGACGAGCGCCTGTCCGCCGCGGCCGCGGACGATTCCGGGGACGGCGGCGCCGACGCGTCCCTCTCGGCGAGCGGCCCGCAGCCCGTCATCAGCACCAGCCACGAGTCCAACTGGCTGCCCCGCGGTTTCGCGGTGGTCCACGCCGAGTCGCTGGGCAGCGGCCAGTCCGACGGCTGCCCGACCACCGGCGGGCGCAACGAGACCATCGGCGCCAAGTCCGTCGTCGACTGGCTGAACGGCCGCGCGAAGGCGTACGACGCCTCCGGGCAGGAGGTCAAGGCGACCTGGACGACCGGCAAGGTCGGCATGATCGGCACCTCGTACAACGGCACCCTGCCCAACGCGGTCGCGAGCACCGGCGTCGACGGGCTGGAGGCCATCGTGCCGATCTCGGCGATCTCCAGCTGGTACGACTACTACCGGGCGAACGGCGCCGTCGTCGCCGCCGGCGGCTACCAGGGCGAGGACACCGACGTGCTCGCCGAGTACGTCTACACGCGCGCGGACCAGCAGGTCTGCCGGAGCGTCATCGAGGAGCTCGCGAAGGCGCAGGACCGCGAGACCGGCGACTACAACGCCTTCTGGGACGAGCGCAACTACATGAACGACGTGGACAAGGTCCACGCCGCGGTGCTGGTCGCGCACGGCCTCAACGACTGGAACGTCAAGACCAAGCACGCCGCGCAGTGGTACGAGGCGCTCAAGGCGCGCGGGGTGCCGCACAAGATCTACCTGCACCAGGGCGGCCACGGCGGCTCCCCCAGCGTCGACGTGCTCAACCGCTGGTTCACCCGCTACCTCTGGAATTACCAGAACGGCGTGGAGAACGACCCGCGCGCCCTCGTGCAGCGCGAGGACAGGACCCTGGTGCAGTACGCCGAGTGGCCCGACCCGGCCGCCGCGGACACCGAGCTCAACCTCGCCCCCGGCGACGGCGGCGCGGCCGGCGTGCTCACTCCGGACAAGACCCGTAAGGGCAAGCCGGTGACCGAGACGATCGTCGACGACGCCACCAAGCCGGCGCAGACCCTCGCCGACGCCGCCACCTCGCCCAACCGCCTGGCGTACAAGTCGGCCGCGCTGACCGCGCCGGCCAGGCTCAGCGGCACGCCGCGGGTGTCGCTGCGGATGTCCTTCGGCCAGCCGGCGGCGAACGTCACCGCGCTGCTCGTCGACTACGACCAGAACGGCAAGGCGAAGATCATCACCCGGGGCTGGACCGACCCGCAGAACCGCAAGTCGATCTGGCAGACCGAGCCGGTCAAGCCGGGCACGCCCTACCGCCTCGACTTCGACATGCAGCCGCATGACTACATCTTCCCCGCCGGGCACCGGCTCGGGGTCGTGCTGCTGTCGAGCGACTACGAGTACACCATCCGGCCCGCCCCCGGCGCGCTGCTGTACCTCGACACGACGAAGAGCACGGTGACGCTGCCGATCGTGGGCGGCGAAGGCGCGCTCGCCTCCGCCGGCTGACCGTCCTCTCTCGACACGCCGTCCCCCTCGGCCTGACCAGCCGGTGGGGACGGCGTTCGTGTGACTACAGCAGATCCTCGCGGTGCCTCCAGGCGAGGTCCAGCACGGCCGCGCCCGCCGCCTGCATCGGCTCGTCGCGGACGTGCCGGCGCACGGTCTCCGCGTCGAACGGGACGCGGCCGACGATCCGGCCCTCGCTGTTGGAGGCGGCGATGTCGCCGAAGACGGCGTCGAACGTCTCCGCCTCCAGCACGGTCACCGTGAGGAAGTCGGTCGCGAAGGTCAGCGGATCGACCCCCACGCCCAGCACGAGGGAACGCACCCGGCCGTCCTCGCGGGCGTCCGTCAGCAGCCGGTAAAGCGGCCAGCTCTCGTAGTCGAACCCCGTCGCCGTACTCCTCTCCCCGCCCAAGGAACTCCTCGGCGTACTCGCGGACCACGCACTTCCACAGGTCGAAGTCGGCCTTCTCCGCGTCCGCGGACTCGTGCGCGGGCTGGAACACCCCGACCGGCATGACCTGGTAGAGCCCGCCGCCGTGCGCCACCCGCGCCGGGTCACGCCAGTGCAGGACGAACGACGTCTCGCCCGTACGGCGATCGTGGCGCAGCGTCAGGGTGGAGATCGCGCAGAGCGCGGGCCGCCGGCTCAGGTCGGTGGGATCGCCCACGAGCGCGCGGAACGGCAGCGGCCGCCCGCCCCCAGGCCCGTCGAACCCGTGCCCGTCGAACTCATGCCCGTCGGACTCATGCCCGGGGAGCTCGCGCGCGGCGAACTCGTGGGCGGCGAACTCGTGGGCGGCCGCCTCTCCCACGCTCACGCCGTCGAAGTAGCGGGCTCGGGTGAAGGTCAGCTCCGGCCAGGCGACGTCCAGCAGCCGGTAGCAGGTGCGGTCCTCGAAGAGCCGGGGGCGGGCGAGCGTCCCCAGCGCGTCCGGGTAGGCGTCCGCGCCCTCCGGCAGCAGAGCCGCCGCCTCCGGTTCGCGGCCCGTGACAGTGGGCGCGGGAGCGTCCTCCACCCAGCCGAGCCGCACCTCACGCAGGTCGAGCGGCGTGGCCAGGGTCCATGGGGTCGCAGTCCAGCCGTCCCGGGTGAGCAGACGCGTCGATCCGGCCCTGGCCGGCCCGGGGTAGAGCCGATCCGCCGCGACGGCCAGCTCGTGCCGGTGCCCGTCCAGGCGTCGCCGCACCTTCGCCCATTCCTGCCCCGACGGGCGCATCGGCACCTCCCCGCGCGATCTCACGAGCCCAGCACCCTAGCCGCTCACGCGAGGACTCTGCACAGCACGCCTTCCAGCTCCACGAGGCCGGCCTCAGTGGGCGACCGCCAGGCGATGATCCCGTCCGGCCGTACGAGCACGGCCCCGGTCGAGGTGATCCCGTACGCGGTGGGGAACCGGCCGTCCGGGTCGCCGAGCACCGGCCCGGCGCCGACGACGTACGTCTCGACGGGGACGCGCAGAGTCCGCGCGGCCTCGGCCGCCGCCTTCTCCCAGGCCCCTCCCCCGGCGCCGGCGAGCACCGTGAACCCGGTGCCGAACAGATCGCGGGCCGAGATCGGCGTGCCCTCCCGGCTGAGCCGCACATGGGGCGCCCGGGTCCCCGGACGTCCCGAGGGCGCGGCCGGATCCTCGAAGAGCGGGCGCTCCTCGCCCGGTTCGCGGACGAACGCCCCCGACGGGCAGACGTACCCGAACAGCCCGACCGCGGGATCCATGATCTCCGCGACCGTGTCGTCGCGCAGATGCGGCGTCTGCCGCTGAATCATGTTCGCGTACTGCTGCTCGGCGAGGGCGTCGGCGTACGGGCGGCGCTCGGCGTCGTAGGAGGCGACCAGCCCGGGACCCGCGACACCGGCCAGCGCGTACGCGAGCCTCCAGGCGAGGTGATACCCGTCCATGACGGCGGTGTTGCCGCCCTGCCCGCCGGTCGGCGGCATCAGGTGGGCGGCGTCACCCGCGAGGAGGACCCGCCCGGAGTGGAAAACGTCGGCGATGCGGGTGACATGCTCGCCCGAGGAGGACCACGCCGCGTCCACGATCGTCACGTCCAGGTCCGGCACGCCGCAGGCGATGCGGATCATCTCGGTGAGCCCGTCCCGATCGGGTTCCTCATCCGGGCCGAACACACAGCTCACGACGTACCTGCCGGGGTGATCGGTGGTGACCACGGTGACCGACCCGCCAGGCAGGGCGGGGTTGCGGAGGTAGAACAGGCCGAAGGCTGCTCCCTTGAGCGTGACGTCGAGATCGGCCTCGAACTGCAGGAACATCGTCCGGGCGGGCCGGGGCGAGGTCCGCCCGTGCGCCGCGATGCCGGCGGCGTCCCTGATCGTGCCCTTGTGGCCGTCCGCGCCGACCAGGAAGCGGGAGGTCACCGTCCGCCGCCGCCCGCCGGCGGTGTCGAGGAGCGTGGCGACGACCGCGTCCTCCTCCTGCCGGAACGACTCCAGGGTGGTGGAGAACCTGATCTCGGCTCCCAGTTGGACGGCCCTGCCGGCGAGGATGCGCTCCGCCCGTTCCTGACTTGTCGCGGCCATGGGAGCAGCGGATAAGGCGGATAAGTCCGGCGCGGTCTGCACGAAGTCGTGCAGGACCCTGCCGGTGACGCTTTCGGCGATCACGATGATGCTCTCGGTCCCCCCGGGCGGCGCGGCCTCCAGGAACCGTCCGGCCACACCGGCCGTGGCGAGCGCCTCCATCGTCGGAGGCATCTGGCCCCGCGCCTTCGGCTGGGTCGACAGTCCCGCATGGCGTTCCACGACGAGCGCGGACACCCCGTGCAGACCGAGGAACATCGCGGTGGACAGCCCGGCCAGACCCGCTCCGACGACGAGGACGGGTACGGACTCCATAGTCATGATCGGCCCCTCACGATAAGATTCGTCCGACTGTTGGGAAATCTCGACTAATCGAGATATCTACTTATGAACGATGTGGAGCGCTCGTGTCAACCCACCGATCCAAGGCCCTCCGATCCCTCATGGAGGCGATGCGCGAGAACGCCGGCCGCGGACTCGTGCTGCATCAGGCGATCGCGGACCGCTTCGGCCTCGGCCCGACCGATTTGAAGTGCCTCGATCTGGCCCGCCACGAGCCGGAGCTGACGGCGGGACGGCTGGCCGAGCTCACCGGCCTGAGCACGTCGGCCGTCACGTCGGTGGTCGACCGGCTCGAACGCGGCGGCTTCGTCGAACGGCGCCGGGACACCCTCGACCGCCGCAAGGTGCTGATCCACTCGACCGGACGACACGAGGCGGCACTGGAGGAGATCTTCAGCACCATGGAGGCGGAGTTCCTGGCGGTCGTCTCCGACTACGACGACGACCAACTGGAGAAGTTCGTCGATTTCGTCCGCCGCCTCAACGCGCGGGCGCACCAGGTGACGGCCGCGCTCATCGCGCGTCCCCGCGACTGACCACTGCGGCGACGCCGGCCGGTTCGCGCCGCGCGGGCCGACCGGCCTTCGCGGACATGGTGGACCAGGCGCCCCCACCCCTCCTCACAACGCCGGGTGTCCGTTTCGTTACGTTGACTGCCCTTGACCCTCCAACACAGGCAGGTATAAACACATACGAAACAACATTGAAACGGCGGTGAACCAACACGATGTACGCCGAGGAGCGGCAGCAGGAGATCCTGCGGGCGGCCCGCGACGCCGGCCGGGTCGACGTGGTGACGCTGGCCGAGCGGTTCGGCGTCACGACGGAGACGATCCGCCGCGACCTGACCGCACTGGAGCGCGCGGGCGTCCTGCGGCGCGTGCACGGCGGCGCGATCCCGGTCGAGCGCCTGGGGTTCGAGCCCGCACTGGCCGCCAGGGACGAGGTGCTGACGGCCGAGAAGGAGCGCATCGCCAAGGCCGCCCTGGCCGAACTCCCCGAGGACGGCTCCGTGGTCATCGACGCGGGCTCCACGACGAGCCGGCTCGTGCAGGCCCTCCCTCCGGACCGCGAGCTCACCGTCGTCGTGAACTCGCCTCCGCTGGCCACGGTGCTGGCGGCCCGCCCCAACCTGACCGTGCTCATGCTGGGCGGCCGGGTGCGCGGCCGGACGCTGGCGACCGTGGAGGACTGGGCCATCCAGCAGTTGTCACAGCTCAACGTGGACGTGGCCTTCATGGCCACCAACGGCTGCTCGGTGGCCAAGGGCCTGACCACCCCCGATCCGGCCGAGGCGGCGATCAAGCGGGCGATGATCGCCTGCGCCGACCGCGCCGTCCTGCTGGCCGATCACACCAAGTTCTCCGGCACCTATCTGGCGCGCTTCGCCACGCTCGGCGAGATCGACGTCGTCATCACCGACACCGGGCTCGACCCCGACCAGGCCGCCGCGCTGGCCGCCGCCGGGCCGGAGGTGGTCCGGGCGTGATCCTCACCCTGACCCTCAACCCCAGCCTCGACCGCACGATCGAGGTCGGCGAGCTCACCCGCGGTGCCGTCATCCGGGCGGCCGCCACCCACCTCGACCCCGGCGGCAAGGGCGTCAACGTGTCGCGGGCCCTGCTGGCCAACGACGTACGGTCGTGCGCGGTCATCCCGTACGGCGGCAGCGAGGGGCGCCGGCTCCTCGACCTGCTGTCGGCGGAGGGCATCGACATGATCCCCGTGCCGGTCGAGGGCCCCACCAGGTCCAACGTCGCGATCGCCGAGCCCGACGGCACCGTCACCAAGGTCAACGAGCCGGGCACCGCGCTGACCCCCGCCGAGCTCGACACGCTGGCGGGCGCCGTGCTCGACGCCGCCCGGTCGGCCGACTGGGTGGTCGCCTCGGGCAGCCTCCCGCCCGGTGTGCCGGTGGACGTCTACGCCGGGCTGTGCCGCCGGTTCGCCGAGGCCGGCATCAATCTGGCGGTCGACACCAGCGGCCCCGCCCTCGTGTCCGCGGTGAACGCCGGCCCCGCGCTGATCAAGCCGAACCGTGACGAGCTGGCCGAGGCGACCGGCACGTCGATCGCCTGTGTCGGCGACGTGCTCGACGCGGTCGGCAAGTTGCGCGCCATGGGCGCGCGGTCGGTCCTGACCAGCCTCGGGACGGACGGCGCGCTGCTGGTGGAGCACGACGACCAGGTCTGGTACGGCGAATGCGCGGTCGAGGAGCCGCGCAGCAGCGTGGGCGCGGGCGACGCCCTGCTGGCGGGCTTTCTCGCCGCGGGGGCCCGCGGCGCGACGGCCCTCGCCGAGGGCCTCGCCTGGGCCGGTGCCGCCGTGGGGCTGCCCGGCAGCCGGATGCCCGGCCCGGCCGACATCGATCGCACCAACGTCCGGATCGGTCCGCCCGACCCGGCCCGGCCGCTCACGCCACCTCCGCGCCCGGCGCCCGGGGGCGTGTGAGCCCCACACGGCGCCCGCCGGCTCACTCGCCCTCCCCCAGCCCGCTGTCGGCTCGGACTCACCCGCTCCGGCTCGAACGCTTCATCCGCTCCGTCCGCTCCGCGTCACACGACACATCCGGTCCGCTCGCTCATAACCCGGGGGATGACAGCGGTCCACCCCCCTCACAACCCGGCCAGCCAGGCCGGTCGCCCCCCAAAGGAGCACGTCAATGGCCACGCCCTATACCCCCACTGTCACCGGCACCGGTGTGCGGGCCACGATCCAGCGCTTCGGCGGCCATCTCGCCGGGATGATCATGCCCAACATCGGCGCCTTCATCGCCTGGGGCCTCATCACGGCCCTGTTCATCCCGACCGGGTGGCTGCCGAACAAGACACTCGCCGAGCTCGTCGGCCCGATAATCAGCACCCTCCTTCCGGTGCTCATCGGCTACACCGGTGGCCGGATGGTCCACGCCCAGCGCGGCGCGGTCGTCGGCGCCGTCGCCACGATGGGCGTGGTCGTCGGGGCGGACGTTCCGATGTTCCTCGGCGCGATGATCATCGGCCCGCTGGCCGCGCTGATCCTCAAGTACGTCGACCGGTTCACCGCCGAACGGACCAAGGCCGGCTTCGAGATGCTGGTCGACAACTTCACCGCCGGCATCGTCGGCGCCGTCATGGCGATCGCCGGTGTCCTCGCCATCGGCCCGATCGTGGAGAAGGTCACCGAGGTGGCGGGCAGCGGCGTCGAGTGGCTCATCAGCCACTCGCTCCTGCCGATCGCCTCGGTCATCATCGAGCCGGCCAAGGTGCTGTTCCTCAACAACGCGATCAACCACGGCGTGCTCGGGCCGCTGGGCGTCGCCGAGTCGGTCAAGCACGGCAAGTCGATCCTGTTCATGCTGGAGTCCAACCCCGGCCCGGGCCTCGGCCTGCTGATCGCCTACCTGCTGTTCGGCCCGAGGTCGCTGCGTCCCAGCACTCCGGCCGCGATGATCATCCACTTCTTCGGCGGCATCCACGAGATCTACTTCCCGTACGTGCTGATGAAGCCGCGGCTGATCCTCGCGGTGATCGCCGGCGGCGCCTCGGGCGTGCTCACCTTCCTGGTCACCGGGGCGGGCCTGGTCGCGACGCCGTCGCCGGGCAGCATCTTCGCCTACATGGCCGTGACCCCGAAGGGCGGCTGGTTCGGTGTGATCGCCGGGATCGTGATCGCGACGGCCGTCTCCTTCGCCGTCGCCGCCGCGCTGCTGGGCTTCGGCCGCGCGAACGGCGACCAGGCGGACGACCCGGCGCAGGGCGCGACCCCGAACGACTCGACCCCGAACGACACGAACACGAACGACACCACCATCACGAGCGGCGAGAACCGCGACACAACCGGCGAGACGGCGGCCGAGAGCGTGCCCGCCACCAAGGAGGCGTAGAACCGTGGCCAGCATCGAGGGCAAGGACGTCCGCAAGCTCATCGTGGCCTGCGACGCGGGCATGGGCAGCAGCGTCATGCTGGCGAGCACGCTGCGCAAGCAGCTCAAGGGCACCACGGTCAGCGTGGAGCACACCCCGGTCAACTCGATCCCCGGGGACGCCGACGTGATCGTGTGCCACACCGGGCTGGCCGACCGGGCCAGGGCGAGCGCCCCCGGCGTCGTGCTCGTGCCGTTCCAGGTCTTCATCGGCGACCCGGCCGTGGCGCGGGTCGTCACCGCCATCAAGAACGGGGGCACGATCGATGGCTGACCGGGCCGGCACGGCCCCGCTCCCCCTCGATCCCCGCGCCGTACGGACGGCCGCGACCGCGACGGACGTCGAGGACGCCATCCGGCAGTGCGGCGCGGTCCTCCAAGAGGTCGGCGCGGTCGACGGGAGCTACACCGAGGCCATGCTCGAACGCGAGCGGTCGATCTCCACGTACGTCGGCGAGGGCGTCGCGATCCCTCACGGCACGCTGACCTCGAAGGAGGCGGTCCGCCACGACGCCCTCTGCGTGCTGCGCTTCCCCGACGGCGTCGACTGGCACGGCGAGCAGGTGACGGTGTGCGTCGGCATCGCGGCCCGCGGGGACGGCCATCTGCGGCTGCTGTCGGAGCTCGCCCAGATCCTGCTCGACCCGGACCGCGCCGCGGCCCTGCGCGGGGCCACCGAGGTCGACGAGGTCATCCATCTGCTGCAACCGGACGGAGAGGAAGACTCCGAGTGAAAGTCGCCCGTTTCCATGCTCCCGGGGACATCCGCCTGGAGGAGGTTCCCGAGCCCGTCGCCCGCCCCGGCGAGGTCAAGATCCGCGTACGCAACTGCTCGACGTGCGGCACGGACGTGAAGATCTATCGGTTCGGACATCACCACATCAGGCCGCCCCGGGTGATGGGCCACGAGATCGCCGGGGAGATCGTGGAGCTCGGCGAGGGCGTCACCGGCTGGAGCCCGGGCGACCGGGTGCAGGTGATCGCCGCGATCCCGTGCGGCACGTGCGAGGAGTGCCGCCGGGGTCACCTCACGGTCTGCCCCAACCAGGAGTCGATGGGCTACCACTACGACGGCGGCTTCGCGCAGTACATGGTCGTGCCGGCCAAGGTGCTCGCCGTGGACGGGCTCAACCGCATCCCCGACGGGGTCGGGTTCGCCGAGGCGTCCCTCGCCGAGCCGCTCGCGTGCGTGCTCAACGGGCAGGAGCTGGCCCGCGTCGGCGAGGGCGACGACGTGGTCGTCGTCGGCTCGGGCCCGATCGGCTGCCTGCACGTGCGGCTGGCCCGCTCGCGCGGCGCGGCCCGGGTGTTCCTCGCCGACCTGAACGCCGAACGCCTCACGATGGCGGCCGACCTCGTGCGGCCGGACGCGGCGATCTGCTCCGGCGAGACCGACCTCGTGGACGAGGTGCTCAAGCTCACCGGGGGCCGGGGCGCCGACGTGGTGATCACGGCGGCGGCCTCCGGTGCGGCCCAGCAGCAGGCGTTGCAGATGGCGGCGCGGCAGGGCCGGATCAGCTTCTTCGGCGGACTGCCGAAGGACGACCCGATCATCGCCTGCGACTCCAACCTGGTGCACTACCGGGAGCTCACCATCGTCGGTGCCAACGGGTCGAGCCCCGCGCACAACGCCCGCGCCCTGCGGCTCATCGCCGAGGGGGCGGTGCCGGTCGCCGACCTGATCACCCATCGCCTCGGCCTGGACGAGGTCATGGACGCCATCGACGTCGTCGCCCGCGGCGCCGCCATCAAGGTCACCATCGAGCCCTGAAATCGAACTCTGAGATCAAGCCCTGAGACCGAGCCCTGAGATCGAGCTCGTCAACCGAGCCCTGAGAGGAACGCGATGCCGGAAAGGACAGTGGCGGTCGCCTCGCGCTCCGGCCTGCACGCCCGACCCGCCAAGATCTTCGTCGAGGCGGCGGCGCGGCAGACGGTGCCCGTGCGCATCCGTGTGGGCGGCGGGAAGGCCGTCCCCGCTAACAGCATGCTGGGCGTGCTGACCCTCGGCGCCGGGCACGGCACCGAGGTCACCCTGGAGGCCGAGGGCCCGGGGGCGGACGAGGCCCTCGCCGCCCTCGCGGACCTGCTGTCCCGCGACCTGGACGCCGAAGGGGCCGAAGGGGCCGCCTGACCGCCGGCCGCGGACACGGGAACCGCCGCGACGATGGCCGCCGTGCGCTCCTTCGTGGAGACTGGGAGGGCGGGAAGGAGGACCGGCCGATGGCGGCGACACGGCGGACTGCGGGCAAGCAAGACGAGCGCGACGAGGCACGCTACCTGCACCGGCGGCCCGCTCCCGCGCTGCGTCCGCTGGTCGCGTGGTACAGCGGCTACCGCGAGGCCGGGGTTCCGCCGGCCACGCACCGCGGCCTGCCGTCGCCCTACCTGACGATGATCGTCACGCTCGACGATCCGCTCGTCGTCGCGGCGCACCCCGATCCGCGCACCCCTCCCGGGTCGTACGACACGCTGGTCGGCGGGCTGCACACCAGCCCCGCACTGATCACGCACGACGGGCGGCAGTCGGGCGTGCAGCTCGCGCTGACGCCGCTCGGTGCGCGGGCCCTGCTCGGGCTGCCCGCCGGGGAGCTGTCCGGCCTCGACCTGGACGGCGCCGAGGTGCTCGGCCGGCTGGCGGGCGAGCTGCGCGAGCGCCTGCTTGCGGCGCGGGGCTGGGACGAGCGCTTCGCCGTCCTCGACTCGGTCCTGTCCCGGCACGCCCGCCCCACCCGGGCACACCCGGCCGAGGTGGCGCGCGCGTGGCGGCGGATGCTGACCGCCGGCGGGCGGGTCACCGTGTCCGGTCTCGCCCACGAGACGGGATGGAGCACCAGGCACCTCAACGGCCGGTTCCGGGAGGAGATCGGCCTGTCCCCCAAGGAGGCGGCGCGGGTCGTGCGGTTCGACCGGGTCCGCCGTCTGCTGCAGGGGGCGGCGGCGTCCGGACGGCGGCTCACGCTGGCCGACGCGGCGGTCGAGTGCGGGTTCTACGACCAGGCGCATCTCGCCCGCGAGTTCGGCGCGTTCGCCGGGTGCTCGCCCAGTCGCTGGCTGGCCGATGAGGGCGGCCACGGCAGCGAGCTGTTCCGAAACGTCCAAGCCGGCCTGGGGGACGGCTCGCCAGACTCGGTGGCATGAACGACACCACACCAGCACCGCAGGTATGGCCCACGCTGCGGGCCAGGGACGCACGCGCCCTGATCGCCTTCCTCGTCGAGGCGTTCGGCTTCGAGGAGACCGCCGTCTACGGCGAGGGCGACCACGTCGACCACGCCCAGCTCTCCTGGCCGCACGGCGGCGGGATCATGCTGGGCAGCGTCCGGGACACGCCGGACGACAAGTGGAGCCTCACCCCCGGCTCGTTCGGCGCGTACGCCGTGACCGACGATCCCGACGCGTTGTTCGCCCGGGCGACCGCCGCGGGGGCGCGGATCGTCCAGGAGCCGCACGACACCGACTACGGCTCCCGCGAGTTCGTCGTCCGCGACCGGGAGGACAACCTCTGGTCGTTCGGCACCTACCGCGGCGAGCCGCGGAGGGCGGCCCTTGAGACGTCGTCCCATTCGGCGGCCGGCGGCAGCGAATAGCGGCGTCCGCGAAAGGCCCGGCGGTTCCTTCGGCCGTGATGAGCCCAGCCGGGTCCGCGGGCGGCACGACCGCCACGGCGTTCTGCCCCCTCGGACCCGGCATGACGAGAGTCGCAACGCGCTGCCGCCGCGAAGAGGAGCGGTGAGTCACTCCGTGGGGTCGGGCCCCGTGACGGTCTTGCCGCCGAGCATGGTGGTGACGACCTGTGTGCCGGGAAGCTCGTCGAGCGGGCAGGCGAGCGGGTCGCGGTCGAGGATGACCAGGTCGGCGTGGTTACCGGGTCGCAGCGATCCGATGTCGTCCCAGCGAAGGACGTGGGCGGCTTCGCTGGTCCACATGGCCAGTGCCCGGCGGCGGCTGATACCGGGGGTCGCCGCGGCGTTGCCGCCGGCGGCATAGCGGGGTTCGACGGCCAGAGCGATGTGTTCGAAGACGTTCTTGGGTCCCCAGTCGGTGCCGGCGGCGACGTGCAGGCCGGAGTCCAGGAGCCGGGCGAGCGGGATGAAGTCGGGGAGCAGGTGGTCGCCGAACCGTTCGCGAACGAGCTCTCCTTTGCCCCAGGAGAACGACATGGTGGTCGTGATGTCGAGGCCGAGGGCGGCGGCGCGTCGCACCAGGTCGGGTTCGGCGAAGGAGAAGTGCTGCAGCAGCCAGGCCCGGCCGTCGGTGGTGAGGGGCACGTGCCCGAGCTCTTCGAGCCGGCCGAGCACGCCGTCGGTCTCGGCTTGGCCTGAGGTGACGATGTTGAGGCGCACCCCCTTCTCGTGGCAGTACCGGATCGCCTGACCGACCTTTTCCAGGCTCACGGTGGACCGGCCTCGGGTCTGCCTGCCGTACGGGTCCTGGTACGCCTCGCGCATGCGGGCGAATCCCGGCCAGCACGGGCCGTACGGCGAGACGGTGACGCCGTCGACGCGGAACATGTGATCCGAGCGGTCGGTGAGGTCGCGAGCCCGGTCCAGCCGCTCCCGATAGCCGGGAGGTTGCAGCGGGTCGCTCCACACCACCCCGAAGGGCTCGGCCTCTGGGGCGCACAGCACCCTGAGAGTGAGCTGGTCCTGGTCGCGCAGCGACCGGTAGAACTCGATGAGCGAGAAGGTCATCAGGTGCGCCTCGTACACGGCGGTGACGCCGAGGGCGTTGAAGGCGCGCATCGCCCGCCGCGTCCCGGGGATGATCGCCTCGGGCTGCAGCAGCGGAAGCCGGCGGAGCAGGCCGTTCATGAACGGGTCGTCGCAGTAGTAGTTGGTCACCGAGCCGTGCAGGCGTCCGGTCGGACGGCCGGCCGCGTCCTTCTCGATCCAGACGTCGCCGACGCGATCCGGGGTGGCGTGGCCGATGTCCAGCAGGTCGAGCGCGAGGCTGTTCATGGCGCAGACGTTCGGCACCACCGGTGCCCACGCCTGGATGAACACCGGATGCCGAGGCGCCGCGCGGTCGAGGACGTCGCGGTGCGGCAGGACGCCCTCGACGAGATCGCGATAGGACCGGCGGATGAAGTAGTGCGGTTCGCCGACGGGAGTGGTCATGATCCACTCACCCGGTGGGGTCACGGCCGCCCGGGCGGCGATCCGGGCCACGATGTCCTCGTGGCAGCTCACGTCCGTGAGGTCGACCAGCGGCTCCGCGAGCGCGCCGAAGTGCATCAGATGCGGATGGGTGTCGATCAGACCGGGGATGACGATGCCGCCGCCGAGGTCGGCCACCCGGGCGCCGGTTCCGGCCTGAGCGCGGACGGTGTCGCTGTCGCCCACGGCCAGCACCCGGCCGTCGCGGATGGCGATGGCCTCGGCGATGCTGCCGCGTTCGTCGCAGGTGATGATGCGGCCGCCGACCAGTACGGTCGTGTCCATTGGTCCTCCGTGCTTCCGCTGCCGGTCTCCGATGGGCGCCTCCTTCAGTGCTTGGTGGCGTTCACCACCCACCAACGGCACGCGACCCGACGACGGCGTCCTTCTCGTAGGGCCGCGGCGCGGCGGTCACCCGGCGGGGAGGCCGGCGCGACCGGGGCGTCAGGTGGAGAGTTGCCGGGCCCGTCCGAAGGTGCGGCCGAGCAGCACGTAACCCAGCGCGTACGGGGCGGCGCCGGTGATCTCGATGACGGATGTGATCATCGAGTGCGGTCCGAAGCCGAACAGGGACGCGGTTCCGCCGATCGCGTAGACGACGCCGCCGAATCCCAGGAGCAGGCCGGTCAGCCGTTGTCCGTACCGGTTGAGCAGCAGGGCGAGCAAGACGTATCCCAGCGGGAAGACGATGTTCGCGGCCAGCACGATGATGCCGCCCTCGATGTCGATGTCCTTGGAGGTGTGCACGAGGTCGGGCGCGTACTTGGCGGTCACCGGGTTGTGGCCGCCGTCGAAGACGATCAGACCGAACCAGAGCATGGTCCCGGCCAGGGCGGTGTACAGCGTGGTGAGTCCGCGCGGACCGAACCTGTTCATGACCAGAGCCAGGACACCGGCCAGGCAGGTCGCCTGGATCAGCAGGCTGATGGCCTCCATGGAATGGGTGAAGGCGTACCACTGGGCGCCCGCCGCGATGTCGTGTCCGTCGCGGGCAGGGTGCAGGACGACGGTGAGCAGGAAGAACGGGCCCCCGATCATCGCGGTGAGCCTCACCATCGCCCGTACATACCGGGTGCCGTCCTCGGCGCCGTGGTGGTGGAGGGGCCGGGCGGATGTCGTCGTGCCGGCGCCCTCGTGCGCCGAGCGGTGGCTACTCATCGTCGTTCTCCTGGATCTCGTTGCATTGCGGGGGTGCGCGTCTGATGCGCGGCCGGCGGCGACGGTGGACAGGGCGGCGTCCCCGAGTGCGCCGCCGAGTCGGTGGAAGGTGCGCACGATTCGATAACTCGTACACCCATGTACGAGTTCAGGCTAGCACCTAAGTCGTACCTATATGTACGACTTAGGTGCTAGCAGTCTCTCGATCGCTGCCATATTGAGAGGCGTGCGCGGTCGCGGCACGGTGGCGAGGAGGTCCGGCGCCTTGAGAGGGCACCCTGGCGGAGGCCATGCCGCGCGGCGTGCTCGCGGCGTCGGCTCGCGCGGCCCGGGGCGAGCCGGGGGCGGGCCGGTGACGGCGGTGGTTACGGGGCGGGTGTGGGTACGGCCGTGCCGGGCGCGGTGAGGGCGGCGAGCAGCGTCGCGGAGATGACCCGTGGGGCGTCGCCGGCGTCCAGTCTGCCGGCGGCGGTGTCCTCCGCCGCGGCGTGCATCA
>NZ_JBITJO010000007.1:0-163698 GCF_044460045.1 Microbispora rosea
CGGTTACATTCCGAACCCGGAAGTTAAGCCTGCCAGCGCCGATGGTACTGCACCGGGGACGGTGTGGGAGAGTAGGACGCCGCCGGACAATCTTTGGTATGTGGGAGGGCCATCCTTTGTGGGTGGCCCTTCCGCATTTCCGGGGGTGTTTCTTTTCTCTGGGTTCCCGTGGTGGGTGTTTCGCTGGCGGGTTTTTTTCCCGCGCCTGCTGGGGTGGGTGGCGTTTGGTGGGTGGTGCCCCGGTCGTGTTGGCCGGGGCTTTCGCATGTCCAGGGCCCGTTTTGCGGGGTGTCGGCGGCGTTGCTGAGGTGTGCTGAGGTGTTCCGGGACGCCGCGGGGAATGGTGCGGGAGGACCGGAGCTTCCAGCCGGCGCAGTGACGTCCCGACCCTAACCACCGGGCAGACGCTTGACGAGGTCATCAAGGCAGGGACAGCCCTGCGGCTGGAGTCACCCGGGCGGCTCGGCGCGCCGGGAGGACAGCGGCGAGGAGTCCGGCAAGGGCGGCGACAAGGACGACGATGCCGAGGGACAACCACGGGACGTGCGTGGTGGCGTCGCTGAGAGCCCGCTTCACGATCGTCTCGTAGCCGACCCAGGCGAACCCGACGCCGATTACGGTGCCGAGCAGGGTGGCCGCCACTGACAGCAGCACCGCCTCGATCGCCAGCATCCGCCGTAGCTGTCTGCGGGTGAGCCCGAGTGCGCGCAGCATCGCGTGTTCGCGGGCGCGTTCGAGCACGGAGAGCCCCAGGGTGTTGGCGATCCCGATCAGGGCGATCACGACGGCGATGCCGAGCAGGCCGAGCGCCGACCAGGTGTAGATTCCCAGCTGCTGGTCCAGCGACTGCCAGGTCCGCAACCCGCTCTCGGTGGTCGCGCCGACCGGATCCGCCAGCTCGTCCAGGGCGACACCGACCCGAGCCGGGTCGGCTCCGGAGGAGGCGCGAATCCAGATGACACGAGGTTCGGCGGCGTCGGTGAGCGTCGCCAGCGTCTCCGGCGCGACCACACCGGCTGGGCCCCAGCCGGTGCCGACGGCGACCTGTAACCGGGCTCGCCGGTCGCCGACGCGAACGGTGACCCGGTCGCCTGCCCGAAGACTCAGGTTCTTGCCGAAGGCCTCGGAGTCGATTCTGATCTTTCCCGGTTCGACCCGGGCGAACGCCCCGCCGTCGCGGGCCACCTGTGCCGCGGCCGGTGCGGCGACGACCGGGATCGGGTTGTCGAGTCCGGCCACTCGGGCCACGGCGCCGTCGACGGCAATGGCCTGGTCCACACCGGGAGTGTGACGTACTCGTTCGAGGAGGTCGGTGGTGACCGGCTCCTTAGGCGAGGTGAGCGTGACATCGACGGGGTGGTCCCTGCCGATCTGCTCGTCCAGCGACGAACGCCACGTGGCCATCCCGGTGAGCACGGCGGTCGTCAGGGTGATGCCGACCAGCAGGGAGGCAGTGGTGGTGGCGGTCCGCCGCGGATTGCGCACGGCGTTCTTGGTCGCCAGCGTCCCGGCGGGACCGAGCAACGCGCCGATGATCCGAACCAGGCGGGGAACGAGCACCGGTCCGAAGATGAGCACGCCGGCGAACACCGCTCCGCCGCCTGCCACCATGACCGGCGTACTGCCCAGGGCCATCGCCACCCCGAGCAGGACCAGCCCGACGACCAGGAGGATCGCGGCGAGTGCCGGCCGCACCAGGCCGGTGGCCGTCCGCACGTCGACCGGAGCATCCGGGCGCAGCGCCGCCAGAGGGCTCACCCGCACCACCCGCCGGGTCGGCAACCAGGACGCGACCATGGTGACCACCAGACCGATGGCGAACCCCCCGAGCAGCCAGGGCGTGGGCAGTGCGGCGGCGCCCATCGGAATGGCGGGCGTGAAGGCGTTGATCAGGGCGACCAGGCCGTACCCGAGACCGATACCGATCAGTGTCCCGGCCAGCGACGCGAGCACCCCGACGACGGCCGCCTCGCGGCGTACTGAACGCACCACCTGCCGCCGGGTCGAGCCGATGCAGCGCAGCAGTGCGAAGTCGCGGAGGCGTTGCGCGAACAGGATGGAGAACGTGTTCGCGATGACCAGGACCGAGACGAAGATCGCGATGCCGGCGGACAACAGCAGCATCACCGACAGGCTGTCCACCCGGTTCTGGACATAGGTCAGCCGCTCCGCGGCGAACCCGTCCGGCGACTGCGCCTTGGCGCCTTCCGGGAGCCGGCCCACCTCCCCGCGCACCGCCACCGCGCTCACGTGGAGGTGGTCGCGCCACTGCAGCAGCTGCGTCCAGGTGACGTACATCGAGGCCTGGGCCGGAGGCGAGGGCGACTCCACGAGACCGACCACTCGTACGTCGCGAGCGGCGGCGCCCTCGCCGATCCGAACCCGGTCGCCGACCTCGACATTCTCGGCCAGCGCGAAATACACGTCCGCCACCGCCTCGCCCATCGCTGCCGGGAAGCGGCCCGAGCTGCGCTTCTGCCAGCGCCATTCCTCCGAGGTGGCGATCGGCCCGACGGTCGTTTCGGAGAGCCGCCGGCCGTTCGCGCGGGCCGGCAGCGTCGCCCGGCCTGTCGCGGCCGCGTTCTCACCGTGTTGCTCGGTGTAGGCGATCGCGGTCTTCGGGTCCAGCTCGTTCGATGGCCACCCCGCCGCCGAGACCACGTGGTCGGCATTGCGGTACGGCGCCCCCAGGCCGTCCATGAGTCCGCTGTGTGCCCCGGACGTGAGCACGCCGACCACGACGACGAAGGCGACCGCGACGGCGACCGCGACGGCCGCTGCCACGTACCTGCGGATGTAGGTGCGCAGCGACGCGAGGAAGACGGTACGCATCAGACGATCCGCCCGTCCTGCATGGTGACCACGTAGTCGGCGTACGCCGCCGCGTCCCGCTCGTGCGTGACCATCACGACGGTCTGGCCGAGCTCGCGCGCCGACCGGCGCAGGTGATTAAGCACCTCCGCCGACGTGGTGCTGTCCAGGTTTCCGGTGGGCTCGTCGGCGAACAGCAGGTCCGGCTGGGTGATCAGGGCCCTGGCGATCGCGACCCGCTGCTGCTGACCGCCGGACAGCTCCGCGGGCCGGTGGCCGAGCCTGCCGGCCACGCCGAGGATGTCGGCGAGCATGTGCGCCCGCTCCCGTGCCGCGTCGTCGACCCGGCGACCGCCCAGTTCGAGCGGGAGCATGACATTCTCGCCCGCGGTGAGCATCGGCAGCAGGTTGAACGACTGGAACACGAAGCCGATGTGCTCGCGGCGGAAGACCGTGAGCGCGTCGTCGTCGAGAGATCCGAGGTCGGTGCCGGCCACGGTGACGGTGCCGCCGCTGGGCTGGTCGAGTCCGGCCAGGCAGTGCATCAGCGTGGACTTGCCCGACCCGCTCGGCCCCATGATCGCGATGAACCTGCCTCGCGGGAGGTCGAGGTCGGTGCCCCTCAGTGCATGCACCTCGGCGTCGCCTTGGCCGTAGGTCTTGGTCAGGTTCCGCGCGCTGGCGGCCACGGTGCCCTGAGTGGCTTGCCCGCTGGTGGCCGTCATGGGGCTGTAGGTCATGCCTGCAGTCAAGGCATCGTGGGGTTGCCGGCGCGTATGCGGTTTTCGATATGCCGAGGATATGTTCCGGCTCGTAGCCTCGAGAGCATGCGTGTGTTGATCGTCGAGGACGAGCCCTACCTGGCAGAAGCCGTCCGCGACGGCCTGCGCCTGGAAGCGATCGCCGCCGACATCGCCGGTGACGGCGACACCGCTCTCGAACTGCTGACCGTCAACGCCTACGACATCGCCGTCCTCGACCGCGATGTCCCCGGCCCCTCCGGGGACGAGATAGCCAAGCGCATCGTCGCCTCCGGCAGCGGCATGCCCATCCTCATGCTCACCGCCGCCGACCGGCTCGACGACAAGGCCTCCGGGTTCGGGCTCGGCGCCGACGACTACCTCACGAAGCCCTTCGCACTCAAAGAACTCGTGCTCCGTCTCAGAGCACTCGACCGCAGGCGTGCCCACAACAGACCACCCGTACGCGAGATGGCAGGGCTGCGTCTGGATCCGTTCCGCCGTGAGGTCTTCCGCGACGGCCGCTTCGTCGCGCTCACCCGGAAACAGTTCGCCGTGCTCGAAGTCCTCGTGGCCGCCGACGGCGGTGTCGTCAGCGCCGAAGAACTCTTGGAGCGGGCATGGGACGAGAACGCCGACCCTTTCACGAACGCTGTGCGCATCACTGTCTCGGCACTGCGTAAACGGCTCGGCGAACCCGGGATCATCGCCACCGTGCCCGGCGTCGGCTACCGCATCCACACGAAACCCGACGCCGGGCGTGAGGAACGGGACCGTGGATAGGGCGCCTGGGTTGAGCGTTCGCATCAAACTCACCCTCAGCTACGCCGGGTTCCTCATGCTTGCCGGCGCCTTGCTGCTCGCTGCCGTGTGGATGTTCCTGCTGCGCTACGTACCCGACGGTTGGCCCGGCCTTCTCGGCGTAACACCCAACCGGTACCTCCTCCTGGTCACCTTCGCGCCGGCCGCGGCCATCGTGTTGGCGTTCCTGCTGGTGTTCGGCCTCGTGGGAGGGTGGATTCTCGCCGGCCGCATGCTCGCTCCGCTGACCCGCATCACGGACGCGACACGCGTGGCCGCGAGCGGGTCGCTCTCCCACCGCATCCACTTGGAAGGCCGCAGGGACGAGTTCCGCGAACTCGCCGACGCCTTCGACGCCATGCTCGCGCGGCTCGAAGCACACGTCGCCGAGCAACAGAGATTCGCGGCCAACGCCTCGCACGAATTGCGCACCCCGCTGGCGATCTCGCAGTCACTTCTCGACGTGGCCCGCAGCGATCCGGAACACGATCACGGCGAACTCGTCGGCCGCCTTCACGCCGTCAACGCTCGAGCGATCGCCCTCACGGAGGCGCTACTCCTGCTCAGCCGCCCTCACCAGGAGTCCGTCGCCCGAGAGCCCGTCGACCTGTCCCTACTCGGGGAAGAGGCCGCCGAGACACTGCTCCCGCTCGCCGAGAAGCGCGGTGTCACGATCGAGACCTCCGGTGAGATCACCATGGTCGGCGGATCGCATGCGCTCCTGCTGCAGATGACGACGAACCTCCTGCACAATGCGATCGTGCACAACCTGCCCGAACGGGGCAGCGTGCGGCTCACGACCAGCGTCCGCCCCGAGACCGCGGTGCTCACCGTCGAAAACAGCGGCGAGAGACTGTCTCCAGACTTGGTCTCGACGCTCACCGAACCGTTCCAGCGGGGCACCGGAAGAGTACGCGACGACCACACAGGCGTCGGTCTCGGCCTGGCGATCGTCAAGAGGATCACCCAGGTACACGGCGGATCCCTCACCGTCGTCCCCCGCCCCGCGGGCGGACTCCGTGTCGTCGTCGAGCTGCCCGCACCACCATCGAATGCGGGCGAACAGTCAGGCACGCGAATTGACACCGGTCAGCAGCGGGGATAGGACCTGACGGTGAGCCGTGGATCGACGCCGCCCGAGGTGACCGCTGAGCGAATGGTCCGGGTCCCCGCAGGGAGGATTCTCCTTCGGGACGAGGGGACGCAGACGAACTGGGTGGCGGAGGTCGAGGAGTTCCTGCTCGCGCCCTATCCGGTGACCGCCGAGCTGTATCGATGCATCACGAACGAGACTCCGTCGAACTCAGGGGAGCCGCTGACGCCGGTGACCGAGGTCTCGTGGAACGACGCCGTTCGGTTCTGCAACCTCCTCTCGGAGACGGCGGGGATGACTCCGTGCTACTCGATCGGGGGAGACGTCAACGCCCAGGACGTGATCTGCGACTGGGATGCCGACGGCTACCGGCTGCCGTCCGAGGCGGAGTGGGAGTACGCGTGCCGGGCCGGAACGACCGGCGTGCGGTACGGGGAGCTTGACGAGATCGCCTGGTATCGGGAGAACTCGGGCGGGCGGGTGCACGACGTCGGGTCCAAGGAGCCGAACGCGTGGGGCCTGTACGACATGATCGGAAACGTGTGGGAATGGTGCTGGGACGTCTACGACGCCACGGTGTACGGCCCCTACCGCGTGTTCCGCGGGGGAGGAGCGCATGACCTGCCTCGGGGATGCCGGGCGTCGTGCCGCCGCAAGAGCCACCCGACGTTCCGCATCGACGACCTCGGCTTCCGCCTCGCCCGATCGGTCCGAAGCCCATCTGTCTGAACCGCTCTGTCTGAGCTGACTCTGGCTGAACCGGCTCCGTCCGAATCTGCTCTGTCTCGCTGCGCTCCGCCGGAGCGCGGCCGTTACGCCGGGGGCGGCGTGACCGCGGCCTTCAGCAGGGGCTCGATGCGGAAGGGGATCTGGGTCGACAGGGCGATCGTGGTGTCGGTCCGCTGGATGGCGGGCGAGGCGAGGATCCGGGCGATGATCTCCTGAAGGTGCGGGGTGCTGCGCGCGGCCACGCGGCACAGCAGGTCGGCCTGGCCGCTGGTGCCGTACACCTCGAGGATCTCCGGGACGTCGGTCAGCCACTGCACGGCCTCGGTCAGCCGGCCCTGGGCGATCTGCAGGGACGCGAAGGCGAGGATCGGGTAGCCGATCTGCTCCGTCCCGATCGTCGGGCCGAAGTCGCTGATGACGCCGCGCGCGGTGAGCTTGTCGAGCCGCGCCTGCACCGTGCCGCGGGCCACGCCGAGGAGGCGGGCCAGTTCGGTGAGCCCGATTCGGGGGTGGGCCCGCATGGTGGTCAGCAGGCGGCTGTCGAGCGCGTCGAGCATGCGCCGAGGGTACGCCTCGACTGAGCGGATCGACCAGTGTTACCCACCACAAACGCACCGTTTTGAGTGTTTCGCACACCTCGACTGGTCACTCTTGCCAGCCAAACGATTACTTGCTGTCCTATGGGAGTATGTTCGAAGAAGCGCAGTATTTCGCCCCGGTGGCGACGGCGGATGACGGGTCCGTCGTCGTCGAGTTGGCCACGAGCCACCCCGGTTTCGCGGACGCCGTCTACCGCCAGCGGCGCAACGCGATCGCGGCGCTGGCGCTCGGTCACACCCCCGGTGATCCCATCCCCATGGCCGAGTACACCGACGAGGAGCACCACGTGTGGGCGCTCGTCACCAAGGAACTGGCGGTCAAGCACCAGAAGTACGCGGTGCGCGAGTTCCTCGACGCGGCCAAGCGGCTCGGCCTGCCGGAGGACCGCATTCCGCAACTCCAGGAGGTCGGCGACCTCCTTGAACCGCTGACCGGGTTCCGCTACCTGCCGGCGGCCGGGCTGGTTCCGCTCCGTGAGTTCTACGGCGTCCTGGCGGACGGCCTGTTCCACTCCACCCAGTACATCCGGCACCATTCCGTGCCCTTCTACACCCCCGAGCCGGATGTCATCCACGAGGTGATCGGGCACGCGAACACCCTGGCCTCGCCCCGCTTCGCCGCGCTGTACCGGGCCGCGGGCCGGGCGGCGCGTCGGATGGAGACCGACGAGGCGCTGGAGTTCGTGTCCAAGGTGTTCTGGTTCACCATGGAGTTCGGCGTCATGCGGGAGGACGGCGAACTCAGGGCGTACGGCGCGGGGATCCTCAGCTCGTACGGCGAGATCGAGGAGTTCCGCGGGATGGACATCCGCCCGCTCGACCTCGCCGCGATGGGGACCACCCACTACGACATCACGAAATACCAGGAGGTGCTCTTCGAGGCGGCCTCGTTCGACCACCTCGAAGACACGGTCGGGACGTTCTGGGACACCTGCGACGACAACACGATCGCCCGTCTGCTCGCTACGTCCTCGGCGTGAGCAGACCCGGGAGCAGGCTCGTTAGCAGGCCCGGGAGCAGGTTCAGCGCGCGCCGACGATCAGCAGGGCGTCGCCGACTCCCCGCTCGGCGCCGTCGGACGGACGGTTGACCACCTTCTTGCCGATGACCATGGTGGTCGACCCGCCGCCGTCCAGGTTGATCGCGTCGCGCGCGCCGAGCCAGCGCATGAGCTCGGCGGCCTCGAAGAACGAGGCGCCGATCGTGCTGCCCGGCGCGCGGCCGTCGACGACCGCGATGAGGAGCTTGCCGTCGCGGGTGACGCCCGCGAGCGTGCGCGGGTGGCGCCGCAGGATCATGTTGGTGTTGGCCATGCCGTCCCGCGCCGCGGTGATGGAGGTCCTGCCGTTCCGGACCAGGCCGATCGCGCCGCCGATGATGTTGGTCTCCGGGGTCAGCGGGATCGCCTTGTTCGTCCGCAGGTCGGTGACCCGGGTCGTGACCGTGATGGTCGTGCCTTCGCCCGCGTGCTGCGCCAGCCAGCCGGCGGCGGCTCCGACGCCGTGCAGCACACGGGTGCCGGGCTTCACGGGACCGCCGGACCCGCGGACGGCGGTCACCCTGCCGGCGGCGTCGAGGACCACCTCGGTCCCGTCGTCCTGCGGGGTGTCCCGTCCGAGTTCCTCGGTGTACATGACCAGTTCGTCCGGCTTCGGCACGCGGTTGAGGCCGGTCACCTCGGCCGTGGCCCCGTCGGCGGCCCGGGCGGCGACCGAGGACGACAGCTCGGTGACGCGGGCCGTACGGCCCCGCAGGACCAGGCCCACGCGGCCGGCGACGGCCTCGCTGAGCAGCTTGCCGCCGACGACGGAGATGCCGGTGGGATCGCCGCGGAAGGCCGGCAGTGTGTGGATGTCGAAGAAGCCGCCGTTCACGGCGGCGAGCGCCTTGGCGGCGGAGGCCATGGCCGAGACCTTCTCCCGCGTGGCGACGCTCGTGCCCAGGGACGCCCGGTAGGAGCCGCGGAACGTGCGCGGGTCGACGACGATGACCCGCACGCTCCACGGGCCGGTGGTGACGAAGCCGTCGTCGCCCTGGAAGTCGACCTTCGCGCTCACCCCGGCGTCCTTGAGCTGCTTGACGACCTCGGCGGCCTCGGCCTTCCGGTCGAGCGGCCAGCTGCCCACCCGCACCATGAAGTAGTCGCCGGCGGGGTGGTCCGCGACGGCGGGCCGGGTGAACTTCACGATGACGGGTTCGAGACCGGCCATCTGTACGGCCGTCGCCTGGGCCTGCGCGTTGGCCTCCGACATGAAGTCCTTGCCCTTGACGACGACGCTGACTGTGTATCCGTCCTGCGGCGTGCCGTGGTGGAGGGTGAAGTAACCGACTCCGGGGGCCAGGCTCTTGGCCGCCGACTTCGGGATCCCGGGCTCGCCGAGCGGGAAGCTCGTCGTCGGCAGCCCAGCGACGGGCTCGGCGGCGGCCGGAACCGAAGGGATGGTCGTCGTCAGGGCCAGTACGGCGGCCCCGACGACAAGGCGGCGTCTCATGCGATTACTCCCCATTGCTGATCCTTGCGGGACCATCGTGGCGACAATCACCAATCGAGACGAGCGAAACGCGGCAAAGCGCATGAAATTCCCAACAACAAACGGGCACTAGGGGACATAGGCCCATAAATGTCAGGGAGTGGCGGAGTCGATCTCCCGGGCCCGCTGGACGAACTCCTGCGCGGACCGGGCCTCGATGTGGACGAGCAGCCCGTCGCGCCGCCGGGACATGCCCCAGTAGTGGGCGGTGGCCTCGCCCCACCAGATGGTCCATTTGGGGAAACGCGCGGACAGAGCCCGAACCACGACCGTCGGGCTGATTTTGGGTTCGCTCATCGTGGGCACGTTTTGAGGTAAGCACGATTCAGGCAGTGAGCGCGAGTATACGAAGAGTAGTCAGGTGCGATAGGACTTACACCCGGGACGACATACCTACCTTCCGGGTGTCGGCATCTCCGCAAGGAGCCGCCCATCGAGCCCTGTAACGGTCAAATCGTCTGCTCAGGTCATCGTCTCCGCCGCGACGAGCGCGTTGACGACGGCCTCCCGGCCGGAACGACGGCCCTTCTCGATCAGGTGGTCTCGCGGCGGAAGGTCTCCAGGGCCAGCAGCGCGACGTGCAGCGACAGGCACGACTCGACGTCGTCGAGGTCGGTGTCGAGGACCCGCTCCAGCCGCCGCAGGCGGTCGTAGAACGCGGGCCGGGACAGGTGGGCCTTCTGCGCGGCCACCGCCTTGTTGCGTCCCGCGTCGAGATAGATGCGCAGGATCCTGGTCAGGTCGCCGTGCCGCTGGGCGTCGTAGGCCAGCAGGGGACCCAGCTCGCGCTCGGCGAAGGTCTGCAGCCGGGCGTCGTCGCGGAGCAGGTGCAGCAGGCCGCGCAGCCGCAGGTCGGGCAGGCGGTAGAACGGCCGCCCGTCGGGCTGGCGCACCGCGACCTCCGCCACCTGCTCGGCCTCCAGGAAGCCGCGCCGTACGTCCTTGATCGACTCCACGACCGAGCCGGCCGCCAGCACGAACGGCGTGGCGAAGTTCGCCCGCAGGCGTTCGGCCAGCGCGCCGAGCGCGGTCTCGGCGGTCATGCGGGGCGGCAGCGGCAGCAGCACTCCGACGCGGCTCTGGTCCAGCGCCCCGACCAGGGCGGGCAGCTTGGCCTCGCGGCAGGCGGCGGCGCCGGCCTCGGCGAGCTCGCCCAGCCTGGCCTGCTCGCCCAGCGCGGTGCCGGCGGGCGCGGTCAGCCGGATGACGGCGCCGACGAGCCTGCGGCCGGTGAGCGGGACCCCGACGGCGCGGGCGCGGGCGGCGGCCTCGTCGGGGTCGGCGTACGCGTGGGTGAGAATGCCGGTCAGTATGGTCCCGTGCGCCTGCCGTTCCAGGGACTCCTGGTGCCGCTCCAGCAGGCGGCCCAGCGCGAGCGTGGTCGCCGCGCGTTCGGCGAGCACGATGTCACGAGGGCTGGGCTGGCCGTCGCACAACAGGATGAGCCGTCCCCAGTCCTGTCCGCGGGCGCCGACCATGGTCACCAGCCAGCCGGCCGCGGCGTCGTACGCGGTCCGCTCGGAGGGCATGACCGCGCGCGACCTGGTCTCCCAGTTGGCCAGCACGCTCCCGGTGTCGCCCCCGGCCGCGTCGCACGCCAGGACCTGGTGGGCGAGGTTCTCCAGCAGCACCGGGTGGCCGGAGAAGCGGGCGACCTGGTTGAGCACCTCGGCCGGGGACGCGCCCTCGACCGACAGCTCGGTGAACACCTCGTGCAGCTGCTCGGAGGCCCGCAGCTCCTGGAGCTGGATGTCGATGATGCGCGCGTGGACCGACTCGGTGATCTGGACGAAGGGCGTCTCACGGGAGAGCGTGATCAGCGGCAGCCCGTGCTCCTCCGCGGCCTTGACCACCGCTCTCGGCAGCTCGCGGACGAACCGCCGGCCGAGCTCGACGATCAGGCCCGAGGCGCCGACGGCGGCCAGCTCGCCGATGTAGTCGGCCAGCTTGTCGGGCTCGCTCGGCAGCGCCACCCCGGTCGTGAGGACCAGCTCGCCGCCGCGTAACAGATGGGCGATGTCGTGGACCTCGCCCACGTGGACCCACCGGACCCGGGTGTCCAGCCGGTCGTCGCCCGCCACCACCCGGGGGCTGCCGCGCCGGACGGTGTCCAGTGCGAGCACGTCCGCGACCGTGGGGAGCATGTTTCAGAGGCTACCTGATCATTATGTAAGGATGACCCCCCACTGGCTGACAGTGTGGAGGTCTCAACCGGGCACTCCGCGTATGCGTGTGCCGAGACCGTCGAGGAGGGCCATCAGCCCGAACTCGAAGGCGAGCCGCCGGGCCACGAGCGGGTCGAAGTCCTGCTGGGCGTAGGACTGGTAGCGCTCCAGCAGGTTGGGCCGGTCGGAGGCCAGCTTGGTCATGACCGGGTCCACCGCGGCCTGCAGCTCCGTCATGCTCGTGCCGCTCGCCTTCAGCGAGCTGATGAAGGCGACCTCGGGGATCGTGGCGCCCAGCGTGTACGACACGACGGCCGTCATGGCGTAGTCCACGTCGATGCCCTCGAACCCCGCGCGGACGAAGGCGCCCATCAGCCGGTCGGACGCGGTGAGCGCGTTCGGCCCGAGCGCGGGGACCACGCCGATGAGGCTCGCGCTCCAGGGATGGTCGAAGACCGCCTGGCGCATGGCGTAGGCGAAGACGCTCGCCGCCTCCCGCCAGCCGGCCGCCTCGGGCACCACGACGCCCGAGTAGACCTCGTCCATCACGAGCTCGATCAGCTCGTCCTTGTTGGCCACGTGCCAGTAGAGGCTGGTCGCCCCCGCGCCGAGCCGGGCGCCGAGCTTGCGCATGCTGAGCGCGTCGAGGCCTTCGGCGTCGAGCAGCTCCACGGCCGCCCGGACGATCTGGTCGCGGCTGAGGCCCTGCTCGCGCCCTCCCTTGCGCGCGCGGGTCCAGACCGAGGAGAACGGCTTCGCTGACACGGCCTCACAATATTCGCTCGCACGGTGTTCGATTGAGTCGTACAGTGTCCGACACTACTCGCACACTGTTCGAGGTGACCTTCATGTCCCATCCCCGACGCTGGTGGATCCTCGGCGTCCTCTGCCTGAGCCTGCTGACCCTGGTCGTGGACAACACCGTCCTGAACCTGGCCATCCCGTCTCTCATGCGCGACCTCGGCGCCACGCCGTCCGACGTGCAGTGGGTCATCGACGCCTACGTCCTGGTCTTCGCGGGACTGCTGCTCACCGCGGGCAGCCTGTCCGACCGGTACGGCAGGCGGCGCATGCTCGTGATCGGCCTGGCGTTCTTCGGCAGCGCCTCGCTGGTGGCCACGCTCGCCACCGAGCCCTGGCAGCTCATCGCGGCCCGCGCGCTGATGGGCGTCGGCGGCTCCTGCGTGATGCCGTCGACCCTGTCGATCCTGATCACCGTGTTCGACGAGAGCGAGCGGCGCAAGGCCATCGCCGCGTGGAGCTCGGTCGCCATGGTCGGCGTCATCGCCGGCCCGACGGTCGGCGGGTTCCTGCTCCAGCACTACTACTGGGGGTCGGTCTTCCTGCTCAACGTGCCGATCGCGGTGCTGGCGATCGTCGCGGCCTTCGCGCTCATGCCGGAGACGTACGGCGAGACGCGGCGGGCCGACCCGCTCGGGGTGATCCTGTCCACGGCCGGGATGGGCGGGCTGGTCTGGGCCGTCATCTCGGCGCCCGGCGGGCACTTCAACCCTCTCGCGGTGGCGCTCTCGGCGGCCGCACTGCTGGCGTTCGTGCTGTGGGAGCGCCGCACCCCCCACTCGATGCTGCCGCTCGGCCTGTTCCGGGACCGGTCGTTCAGCGGGGCGTGCTTCTCCATCGTGCTGCTGTCGTTCGGCGCGGGCGCGCTCATGCTGGCCATCACGCAGTATCTGCAGTTCGTCCTGGGCTACGACCCGCTGAAGGCCGGGTTCGCCCTGCTGCCCTACGTGGTGGCGGCGATGGTGTTCAACGGCCTGGGCGCGTCGCTCGGCAAGAAGGTGAGCAACCGCGTGCTCATCGTCTCCGGCCTGGTCGTGATGGCCGCCGGATTCGTCCTGCTGTCCACGCTCACCGGCGGATACGGCACGCTGATCGCCGGTCTGATGGTCATGGGCGTGGGCGGCGGCCTGGCCGGCCCCGCGGCGTACGCGACGCTGATGGGCGCGGTGCCGCCCGAGCGCGCCGGGGTCGGCTCCGCGCTCAACGACACCGTGCAGCAGGTCGGCATGGCGCTGAGCGTGGCCGTCCTCGGCAGCGTGCTCGCCGCCGCGTACACCGCGGCCATGCCGGAGTCGGCGCCGCCGGCGGCCCGCGAGTCGATCGGCGTCGCGGTGACCCTGGGCGACCCCGTCGTGGCCGCCGCCGGACGCGAGGCGTTCGTGTCGGCGATGTCCGTCGGCTCGTGGGTGGGCGCGGGCTGCTCGCTCGCGGCGGCCCTGGTCGCGCTGCTGGTCCTGCGGCGCAAGGCCGCAGCGCCGGCTCCCGGGCAGGAATCCGCAGAGCCCAGCACTGTGTAACTGGCGTTCGAGGTATCCCATACAGGCTGACAGGTGAGTCGGTCGCCCGTCAGCCGGGATACTCGGAGCATGTCGGACCTTCTCGCACGCCATCGCGCGGTCATGCCGAACTGGATGGCCCTCTATTACAACGAGCCGATCGAAATCGTCGGCGGCAAGGGGAACCGCGTCGTCGACGCGAACGGGAAGAGCTATCTGGACTTCTTCGCCGGGATCCTCACCAACATGATCGGGTACGACGTGCCCGAGGTGCGCGACGCCGTCGAGCGCCAGCTCGCCACCGGCGTCGTCCACACCTCGACGCTGTACCTCATCCGCAGCCAGGTCGAGCTGGCCGAGAAGATCGCCCGCCTGTCGGGCATCCCGGACGCCAAGGTCTTCTTCACCAACTCCGGCACCGAGGCCAACGAGACGGCCCTGCTGCTGGCCACCTACGCCCGCGGGTCCGACCAGGTGCTCGCCATGCGGCAGAGCTACCACGGCCGGTCGTTCGGCGCGATCAGCGTGACCTCCAACCGGTCGTGGAAGAACAACTCGCTGTCGCCGCTCAACGTGCACTTCCTGCACGGCGCCGACCGGCACCTGACGCAGTTCCGCGGCATGTCGGACGCCGATTACATCGCGGCCTGCGTGGACGACCTACGCCATGTGCTCGCCACGGCCGTCAGCAAGGACGTCGCCGCCCTGATCGCCGAGCCGATCCAGGGCGTGGGCGGCTTCACCATGGCCCCCGACGGGCTGTTCGCCGCCTACAAGGAGGTCCTCGACGAGGAGGGCATCCTGTTCGTCTCCGACGAGGTGCAGACCGGTTGGGGCCGTACGGGCTCGGCGTTCTTCGGGATCCAGAACCACGGCGTGACGCCCGACATGATGACCTTCGCCAAGGGGCTCGGCAACGGCTTCGCCGTCGGCGGGATCGTGGCGCGCGGCGACCTCATGGACGGCCCGCACGCCGTGGGACTGTCCACCTTCGGCGGCAACCCGATCTCGATGGCGGCGGCCAACGCGACGCTCGACTACGTGCTCGACCACGACCTGCAGGCCAACGCGGCGCGCACCGGCGAGATCATCATCTCCGGGCTGCGCGAGGCCGCCGGGCGGCTGCCCGTCGTGGGGGAGGTGCGGGGCAAGGGCCTGATGTTCGCGATCGAGCTGGTCGATCCCGCCACCGGCGCGCCCGCCCCCGCGCTGGCCGCCCGCTTCATGGAGGAGACCAAGAGGCTCGGCCTGCTCGCGGGCAAGGGCGGGCTGTACGGCAGCACGCTGCGCATGGCTCCGCCGCTCACGCTCACCGAGGACGAGGCCCGCGAGGGCCTGGGCATCCTCGTCACCGCTCTGGAGGCCGTCAACGATGAAGCACGTTAACCACTGGATCGGCGGCGAGATCGTCGAGGGCGCCGGCCGTACAGCCGAGGTGTTCGACCCGGCGACCGGCGAGGTGAGCGGGCAGGTGTCGCTCGCCACGGCCGAGGAGGTCGACGCGGCGGTCGAGGCCGCCGCGCGGGCATACCCCGCCTGGCGCGACGCCTCGCTGGTGAAGCGCGCCGCGGTCCTGTTCCGGTTCCGCGAGCTGCTCGACGCGCACCGCGACGACCTGGCCGCGCTGATCACGGCCGAGCACGGCAAGGTGCACTCCGACGCGCTGGGGGAGGTGGCCCGCGGCCTGGAGGTCGTGGAGTTCGCCTGCGGCATCCCCCACCTGCTCAAGGGCGGCTATTCGGAGAACGTCTCGACCCGGGTCGACTCCTACTCGATCCGCCAGCCGCTCGGCGTGGTGGCGGGCATCACGCCGTTCAACTTCCCGGCGATGGTGCCGATGTGGATGTTCCCGGTGGCGATCGCCTGCGGGAACACATTCGTGCTCAAGCCCTCCGAGCGTGACCCCTCCGCCTCCCTGCTCCTCGCCGAGCTGTGGCAGCGGGCCGGCCTGCCGGACGGCGTGTTCAACGTGGTGCAGGGCGACAAGGCGGCGGTGGACCGGCTGCTGGAGCACCCGTCCGTACGGGCCGTGTCGTTCGTCGGCTCCACGCCGATCGCGCGGTACGTGTACGAGACCGGCACGGCTCACGGCAAGCGGGTGCAGGCGCTCGGCGGGGCCAAGAACCACATGCTCGTGCTGCCCGACGCCGACCTCGACCTGGTCGCCGACTCGGCCGTCTCGGCGGGCTTCGGCTCGGCGGGGGAGCGGTGCATGGCGATCTCCGTGGTGCTCGCGGTCGACCCGATCGGCGACGAGCTGGTCGAGAAGATCGTGTCGCGGGTGCGGGAGCTCCAGATCGGTCCCGGAGACGACCCCGAGTCGCAGATGGGCCCGCTCGTCACCGCCGCCCACCGCGACAAGGTGGCGTTCTACCTCGACCTCGGCGTCGAGGAGGGGGCCAAGCTCGTGGTCGACGGCAGGGAGACCCCCGTGCGCGGCGGCCGGGAGAAGGGCTTCTGGCTCGGCCCGACCGTCCTCGACCACGTGCCGCCGAACTCCCGCGTCCACCGCGAGGAGATCTTCGGCCCGGTGCTGTCGATCGTGCGCGTCCGCTCGTACGAGGAGGGCCTGGAGCTGATCAACACCGGCGAGTACGGCAACGGCACGGCGATCTTCACCAACGACGGCGGCGCCGCCCGGCGCTTCCAGAACGAGGTGGAGGTCGGCATGGTCGGCGTCAACGTGCCGATCCCGGTGCCGATGGCCTTCTACAGCTTCGGCGGCTGGAAGGCCTCGCTGTTCGGCGACACCCACGTGCACGGCACCGAGGGGGTCCACTTCTACACCAGGGGCAAGGTCGTCACCTCGCGGTGGCTCGATCCCTCCCACGGCGGCGTGAACCTGGGCTTCCCGACCAACGCCTGACGGCGCAGGCGACGCCCCGAGCCGGCGGGGCCCAGTAGGCTCGGGGCGTCCGTCTTTTGTCAGGGCAGGGGGGTCGTGCGTGCGCCGTACACACCTGGTCGCGACGGTCGCGGCCGTGGGACTGCTCGCCGCCGCCTGCGCCGGCCGGCCCGCGCCCGCGACCGAGGTGGCCGCGCCGGGCGCCGTCGCGGCCGCCGCGACGACGTCCGCGGGCCCCAGCCCGTCGTCCCCCTCCTCGTCCGGCCCCACGCCCAGCCCGCTCGCGTCTGCCGGGCGCGGCGAGGGGACGGTCAGCGTGGTCGCGATCGACGGGTACGCCGAGTGGGGCGGCGTCGATCCCAAGGTCAAGTGGGTCGGCACGTTCGAGAAGGAGACCGGCTGCAAGGTCAGCCTGCGCTACTACGACCCGCGCCAGGAGGAGCGGCCGGGCGACTTCCCGCCGTCGTCGTTCGATGTGATCTCCGCGACGCCCGAGGTGGGCGGCCGGCTGATGGACGAGGGCAAGGCCGCCCCGCTCAACACCGGTCTGCTGGACGGCTACGACAAGATCCCCAAGCGGCTGCGCACGCTGCCGTCGGTCACCCGGGACGAGCAGGTCTACGGCGTGCCGTACGTGTGGGCGACCAACGAGATCCTCTACGACGCCGGCAAGGTCAGCCCCGACGGGCCGGAGTCGCTCTTCACCGACGAGGGGCCCGTGATGCTCCGGGACCGTCCGCTGTCGCTGGCCGACGCCGCGCTGGTGCTCAAGGCACAGGGCACGGACGTCGGCGAGGACATCAAGGACCCCTTCGACCTCACCGACGCCCAGCTCGACGCGGCTGCCGAGCTGTTCACGTCCGGCGACGACGGCCGCCGCGTCTTCTGGCGTGATCCCGTCGAGGTCGTCCAGGGCTTCGCGACCGGGTCCGTACGGCTCGCGCAGGCCACGCCGTACCACCTGGACGTGCTCAGGCGCGGGAACAAGCAGGTCAGAGCGCTGACGGACCGGCCGGTGACCGGATGGGCCGACGCGTGGATGATGTCGGCCGAGGCCCCGCATCCGTCGTGCGCGTACAAGTGGCTCGACTTCACGATGTCGGCGGACGTGCAGCGCAAGGTGTCCGCCTGGATGGGGCTTGCCCCGGCCAACCCGGAGGGGTGCACCGGCGCGGCCCGCCGGATCTGCGCGGACTACCGCGTCGGCACCTCCCAGGCGTTCCGGGGCGTCTACTTCGCGGTCCGCCCCAAGGACTACGACAAGTGGGCGGAGCGCTGGTCGCGCGTCGTGTCCTGACCCCTTGGGTGTCCTGATCCGGGTGTCCTGATCCGGCGAGGGCTACGGTCACTTCTGCTCGCCGGTGCCGTGCGAAACCCGGTCGGGGTGGGACCCGCGGGCATGGGGTGCTCGGGCATCCAGCGGCGGGCGGGCATCCAGCGGCGCGCGGGTGGGGAAGACCGTGCAGGCGAGCGGCCAGAACACCAGCCAGACCACCATGGCGAACGTCAGGCGGCCGGCCCATTCCAGGAGCGCCGCCGCGCGGTCGGAGTCGCCGACGACCACGACGCCGGCCAGCAGCAGGCCGCAGGCGACGGCCCAGCCGATCACGCCCTTGCCCCAGGCGCGCCATTCGTATCGGGCCCGCTCCCGGCCGTAACGCCTGCGCCGGTCAGGCGGCGGCCCTCCGGCGTAGCGGTGGGCGAACCTGACGTCGGCCCACCGCACCATGTCGTGGCCGAAGGCGACGGTGAAGCCCAGGTAGGCAGCGGCCAGCCCGTGCGTGAACTCCGCCCGGCCGCCGTCGCGGAGGTCGGCCACACTCGCGACGAGGAGGACCAGGTCGACCAGGGGGACGGCGAGCAGCAGCAGGCCGCCGAGCCGGCGCCTGCGCAGGAGATAACGCACGGCGAGCCCCGCGCCCAGCAGCACCCAGAACGCGACCTCGCAGGCGACGATCAGTCCGAACAGCATCCGGCCTCCTTTTTCGCACGGCGTGCTACAAACCTTTCTCGCCCATTGTGCTATAAAAAGCGCGCGGACGCGTGGTTGGAGGAGCTGTGCCGAAGATCGTGGACCACGGGGTGCGGCGCGAGGAGATCGCCGAGGCGTTGTGGCGGGTCGTGCGCAGGGACGGCGTGGCCGCCGCCACCGTCCGCAGCATCGCGGCGGAGGCCGGCTGGTCGCCGAGCGCGCTGCGGCACTACTTCTCCACCCAGGCGGAGCTGCTCGCCTTCGCGATGGAGCACGTCATCGCGCGGGCCCGCGCGCGTATCGAGACCACCGTCTACGACGGACCCGTCCGCGTCGCCGTACGCCGCCTGCTGGAGGAACTGCTGCCGATGGACGCGGAACGGCGCGCGGAGGCCGAGGTCTGGCTGCAGCTGGCCGCGCGCGCCCAGGGCGACCCGGCCGCCACCGACTGGTTGCGCCGCGCGGACGACGGGGTGGGGGAGGCGACGACCCTGGCCGTCCGCGCGCTCGCGGAGGAGGGGGAGCTCGCGGCCCATCGGGACGCCGAGTTCGAGGCGGCGCGGCTGCACGCCCTCATCGACGGTCTGACCGTGCACGTCCTGGCCCGGCCGGAGTCGATGTCTCCGGAGCGCATGAGCGCCGTGCTGGCCGCCCACCTGGACGATCTGGCGACCTGAGGAGGCGCACCAGGCCTTCCGTCGCGGCGCACCGTGCCTCCTGCTTTAGGCCACTATCGGCTGAAACTTTCCAGCTCTTACATCCCAGGTTTTCCGCCTTCTGGCGGAGCCGCCGCACCGTGAATTCCGTCCCCACCTGGCGATTCAACTGCGGCTTCTGCTCACTGTGCGGCGGCGATCCCAGGGTCTTCCACGGCGCACTGATCGGGTCTATTGACGGAGATCGTTGCGCTGAATAGCTTCCCGAGCAGGAAACGATCGGCATCGGTATCGGCAGCATCCCGGAAGTCACGGTGGGCCGCCTGAGGCGCAGTCCACCTCGGGCGCGTCATGTTAACGCTCACAAAACGAGGCGACGACACCGCTTGGCCGCCCCCGCGGTCACGCTCGGACCTTCAGGAGGATCGTTGCATTCCCCCATGCGCGTAAGCACGAAGGCGTGGCCGGCCGCGATGGCCGCCGCGATGGTGACGATGCTCGTGGCGGCGCTGGCATGGTCGGCGCCGGCGGAGGCGGCGGTGTCGTCGTTGGTCAGCGCCGCCTCGGGCCGGTGTCTGGACGTGGCGGGAAACAGCGACGCGCCGGGCACCGCCCTGCAGATCTGGGACTGCAACGGGCAGGCCAACCAGGCGTTCGAGTTCACCTCGGCCGGTGAGCTGCGGACGTTCACCGGCACACAATGTGTGGACGCCTACGGCGGAGGGACCTCGCCGGGCACGAAGGTGATCATCTGGTCGTGCAGCGGGCAGAACAACCAGAAGTGGCGGCAGAACGCCGACGGGTCGGTCACCGGCGTGCAGTCGGGTCTGTGCCTGGATGTGAACGGCAACGGCACGGCCAACGGGACCGCGGTCATCCTGTGGACCTGCAGCGGCCAGGCCAACCAGAGGTGGAGCACCGCCGGAGGCAGTCCCAGCCCGACGCCGTCCGCCTCCCCCACCCCGTCGCCGTCGCCGTCGCCGTCGCCTTCGCCGTCGAGCAGCCCGCCGACCGGTTCGAGCTCACGGCAGAAGGTCGACTTCGACCGGGGGTGGAAGTTCATCCGTTCGGATGTGACAGGGGCGCAGAACACCGGCTTCGACGATTCGCGATGGGTCCCCGTGGCGTTGCCGCACGACTTCGACGCCCCGTACAACGTGGGTGGCTCCACCGGCGGGCAGAACTTCTACGTGGGTGCGGGCTGGTATCGCAAGCACTTCACCGTTCCCTCGTCCTGGGGTGGCAAGCGCGTCGAGCTCGAGTTCGAGGGCGCGTTCTCGGTCACCGATGTGTGGGTCAACGGAACCAAGACAGGCACGCATCGGGGCGGCTATACGGGGTTCGCCTTCGACATCACCAACGCGATCCGGACCGGCGACAACGTGATAGCGGTGCGCGTGGACAACCGCTGGCAGCCGGACCTCGCCCCTCGGACGGGCGACCACCAGTTCAGCGGCGGCCTCTACCGTGACGTCTACCTGAACGTCACCGACAACGTCCACGTCACCTGGTACGGCACCTTCGTCACCACCCCGGCGCTCACCAACCCGGCCTGGGACACCGGCAACTCCGCGTACTACCGGAACATCGACCTGTCGCAGTATCCGAGCGAGACCGACCTGCGCGCGAACATCGCCGCCCGCCGTTCCAACGTCAGAGCGCAGACGGAGGTCCGCAACGACGGTTCCTCCGCGGTCGACGTGTACGCACGCCAGGAGGTGCGCAAGCAGGGATCGGCCGGCGTGCTGGCGACGTTCGACTCGCCCGTGCGGACGCTCGGCGCGGCGGCCACGACGACGCTCGACGCGCTGAGCGGATCCCTGGCGAACACCTCCGCCATGCTGCAGGGTCTCGACCTCTGGGCGCCGGACAACCCCGCGCTCTACACCGTGACCACATCGTTGGTGGTCGACCGCACCCCGGACGGGGCCGTCCACGACGGGGTCGTCGTCGACAGCTACGACACCACGTTCGGCTTCCGGAGCGCACAGTGGAAGGTGGACGGCTTCTATCTCAACGGTGTCAAGACGCTGCTCGTCGGGGCGGACGTGCACCAGGACCACGGCGGCTGGAGCAACGCCGTCACCAACTCGGGATTCGACCGCGACGTCCGCTACATCCGTGAGGCCGGGATGAACTTCATCCGGGGCTCGCACTACCCCCACGACCCGTCCTTCGCGGACTCCACGGACAGGCTCGGCGTCATGCTCTGGTCGGAGGCCACCTTCTGGGCGACCGCGACCGCCGGCAGGGAGCCCACGCCGAGCGGCACCGTCAACGACTACCAGGCGGACGGCTATCCGCAGAAGACGGCCGACCAGGCGGCCTTCGAGCAGAGCGCTATGGACGGCCTGCGCGACATGATCCGGGTCAACCGCAACCACCCCTCGATCATCAACTGGTCGATGGGAAACGAGGTGTTCTTCACCTCCTCATCCACGTTGAGCAACGCCAAGGCGCTGGTGAGCAAGATGCGCGACTACTCCCACCAGCTCGATCCGACGCGCAAGGCCGGGCTGGGTGGCGTGCAACGCAGCTCACTCGACCAGCTCTCGGTCTCTGACGTCGCCGGGTACAACGGCGACGGGGGGAAGATCACCAATACGTGGATGCCGAACGTCGTCTCGGAGTACGGGTCGTACACCTCCGATCGGCCCGGCACCTACGGTCCCACGTACGGTGACGTGGCGGATCCGTCCGACGGCACCAGGTTCAGGCTCACGACCGGAAGCGCCGGACTGGCCATCTGGGCGGGCTTCGACCATGGCACGATCATGAGCGCCGCCTTCGCCCGGATGGGCATGATCGACTACTACCGGCTACCGAAAGACCAGTGGTACTGGTACCGGGCCAACAAGTCGAGGTGGACAGGCATCACCGATGTCGCCGACCCCACGCCCGTGGCCCGCGAACAGTCCACGAGCGGGACGGCGACCCGGATGACGCTGGAGGCGGGGAAGTACTCCCCGACGACGATCACCGACGACGGCACCACGGACACCCAGCTCGTGGTGACGATGCGGAACTCGTCGGGCGCCTGGGTCAACGACACCCGCACCGTCACGCTGACCGTCACCAGCGGCCCGGGAATCCTGCCCGGCGGCAAGTCGTACACCTTCACCCCGAACGTCTCGGCCTTCAACGGGAAGGCGGCGATCGAGTTCCGTTCCTCCTACGCCGGCACGACCACCGTCACGGCGAAGTCGGCGGGACTGCCCGACGCCACCATCACGATCACGACCGTCGACACGGCCGGAGCGGCGGGTGAGACCGAGCCCGCCGGCTTCGGCAACTCGGCCCTCTGGGGCTGAACCGTCGCTCATCGCGCCTGTCGCGCTGCTCTGCGGCGGAGCGGCGGGGGGAGCGGCGGGGGTGGGCTGGGCGTCCAGCCGTGCCTGCTGGAGGATCGCCGTGGCCACGACGAGTCGGTGCTCATCGTCGGCCACGGCCCTCCGCCCGCGAACCGGGGTCAGGACATGGCCGCCCGGGAGCGGCGGGGCAGCGGCACCTTGCCCTCGGGGGCGGGCAACAGGGCTTCGGCGCAGTCGTCGCAGGCGTGGACGGGGGCGTTGTCGGGCAGCGTGCCGACCTTGATCCGGGGGCGGGGCCACTTCTTGTGGCAGACGACGCAGGCGTCGCCGTCGCGCTGCGTGATGGTGAGGCCGGCAGGGTCGAACGTCAGCATGAGCCGCTCGGCGCCGTTCGGGTTCCAGCCCATCAAAGTCCCCCCTCGATCGCCTATCGGAACCGTTATAACGCGGTTACCCTTCGTGATCGGCGCGAGTCGGGCCAAGCGATGGTTAAATCGAGGCATAACGCAAGCCGTACAACAACAAAAGGGACACCTCGGAACAGACCGGGTGCCCCTTTTGGTGTTTGTTAAACGTTCTGGTCCACGTTGAGCGCCTTTTCCAGAATGGTGAGGCCCTCCTCCAGCAGGTGGTCCGGGATCACCAGCGGCGGCAGGAAGCGCAGCACGTTGCCGTACGTGCCGGCGGTGAGCACGAGCAGGCCCTGCTCGTGGCACCTGCGCGCGATCTCCGCGGCCGGATAGGGCTCCTTGGTCCCCGGGACGACGAGCTCGACCGCGATCATCGCGCCGCGCCCGCGCACGTCCCCGACGATCGGGTTGTGCTCCTGGATGGCGCGCAGGCGGGGCAGCATGGTCTCGCCGATGTGCCGGGCGCGCTCGACGAGCTTGTCCTGCTCGATGGTCTCCAGCACGCCCAGGGCCGCCTCGCAGGCGAGCGGGTTGCCGCCGTACGTGCCGCCGAGACCGCCGCTGTGGACGTGGTCGAGCAGGTCGGCCCTGCCTGTCACGGCCGCCAGCGGAAGACCGCCCGCGATGCCCTTGGCGGTGGTGATGATGTCCGGGACGATGCCCTCGTCCTCGCAGGCGAACATGTGGCCGGTGCGGGCGAAGCCCGTCTGCACCTCGTCGGCGATGAAGACGATGCCGTTGGCGCGGCAGAATTCGACGATCTTCGGCAGGAAGCCGCGGGCCGGCTCGATGAAGCCGCCCTCGCCTGCGATCGGCTCGATGAGCACCGCCGCCACGTTCTCCGCGCCGATCTGCTTGCTGATCATGTCGATCGCCTGGGCCGCGGCCTCCTCGGCGCAGTTGTCCGGGCCGGTCGGCCAGCGGAACGGGTAGGCGAGCGGCACCCGGTACACCTCGGGCGCGAACGGCCCGAACCCGTGCTTGTACGGCATGCTCTTGGCCGTCAGCGTCATCGTCAGCAGCGTGCGGCCGTGGTAGCCGTGGTCGAAGACGACGACCGCCTGCCGTCCGGTGGCGTGCCGGGCGACCTTGACCGCGTTCTCGACGGCCTCGGCGCCGCTGTTGACCAGGAACGTCCGCTTCTCGTGGTCGCCGGGCGTGAGCGCGTTGAGCTTCTCGCACACCGTGACGTACGACTCGTACGGGGCGACCATGAAACAGGTGTGGGTGAAGTCGGCGACCTGCTTCTGCACGCGCTCGACGACCCGGGGGGCGGCGTTGCCGACGTTGGTGACGGCGATGCCGGAGCCGAAGTCGATCAGCGAGTTGCCGTCCGCGTCGACGATCACACCGCCGCCCGCGTGGGTCACGAAGACGGGCAGCGTGGTGCCGATGCCCGGAGGCACAGCGGACTGCTTGCGCGCGAACAGCTCGCGCGACCGCGGGCCGGGGATCTCGGTGACGAGGCGGCGCTCCTGCGGAAGCTGCGGGCCGCCGTGCGTGGTGGCAGTGCTCATATCTCCGACGGTACGGCCGTCACCGCCATCAGCCGATATGCCGCTATGTCAGAATGAAGGCGTACTTTTGGCCGGTGAGGACAAGCCGGCTGTCCGGGGAGAAAGACCGGCTGTTCGGGGGGAAGAGCAGTGCCACCCACGCTGCGCCGGATCACCGCGATCGTACCGCTCCACCTGGAGGTTCTCGCCGGGCGGGACGCTCTCGACCGCCCCGTCCGCTGGGTCGCGGTGAGCGAGCTGGAGGACCCCACGCCGTTCCTCGAGGGTGGCGAGCTGGTGCTCACGACCGGCATGCGCCTGTCCGGCGGCGACGCCGTGCCGTACGTGTCCCGGCTCGTGGCCCGCGGCGTCACCGGGCTGGGGTTCGGGGTGGGGCTGAGCCACGACGCCGTGCCGCCCGCCTTCGCCGAGGCGGCCGAGGCCGCCGGGCTGCCGCTGGTCGAGGTGCCGAGGGCCACCCCCTTCATCGCGATCGGCAAGGCCGTCAGCGACCTGCTCGCGGGAGAGCAGTACGAGGAGATCAGCCGCGCGTTCGCGGCGCAGGGCAGGCTCACCCGCGCCGCCCTCCAGCGGCAGGGGCCGGTGGCCGTGGTGGACCGGCTGGCCAGGGAGATCGGCGGGTGGGCGCTGCTGCTCGATCCCGCGGGCGCCGTACGGCACGCCGCCGACGCGACCGGCCGTCATGCCGGCCCCGGTGACAGGCACGCGGGCCCGGGTGACAGGCGGGCAGGACCCGGTGACAGGCGCGGCGCGGCGGGGGACTGGGCGGGCGAGGCGGCCCGGTCGCTCGCGCCCGAGATCGCCCGGCTGCGGAGCGCGCCGTCCCTGGCGAGCCTCGCCTTGTCGACCCCGGACGAGCACGTCGTGGTCCAGCCGCTGGGCCGGAGGGGGTTCTTCGCGGTGGGGTCGCCCCGGCCGTTCACGCCCGTCGCGCACACGGTCGTCAACGCCGCCGGGTCCCTGCTGACACTGGCGCTGGAACAGGGCAGGGAGCAGCGGTCGGCGGCGGCGCGGGTGCGGTCGGCGGTGCTCCGGCTGCTGCTGGCCGGTGAGACACGGGCGGCAGCGGAGACGCTGGCGGCCCTGGGCCTGCGGCTGCCGGGGGAGCCGGTCACGGTCCTCGCCTGCGACACCTCCGATCCCGAGGCGCTGACCGAGGCTCTGACCGGCGCGGCGCCCGGCCCGCGCGGCGCCTCCGCGGCCGTGACGACCTTCACCGCGTCCTGGGACGAGCTGCTCGTCGTGCTGGCCCCGGACGCGCACGCCGACGAGGTCGTCGCGCTGGCCGCACAGCACGGCCGGGTGGGTGTCAGCGTGCCCGGTGTGGAGATCGTCCGTTCCGAGAGCCGCGTGGACAGCCGCGTGGACAGCCGTGTGGAACCTGCCGCGGCCGGACCGGCGGACCGGGGCACGTCCCGCCCGCTTCCCGCCACCGGACCCGACCGCGTCTCCGATCGTGTTTCCGATCGCGTCTCCGACCGTGCCTTCGATCGGGGCCCCGACCGTCTCTCCGATCGCATCCCCGATCGCGGCCCCGACCGTGTCCCGGATAAGGCGCTCGCCGCCACCCTCGACCGGGCCCTCGACCAGGCGCGGCGGGCGCTCGTCTCGGCGTCGCCGGTGGCGCGCTTCAGCGAGCTCGCCGGGCGCGGGTTGTTGTCGCTGCTCGATCCCGCCGCCGCCGCGTCGTTCGCGGCGGCGATCCTCGCGCCGCTCCGCGAGTACGGCTCGCGCGCCGACCTGGTCGAGTCGCTGCGCGCCTACCTGGCCAGCAACGGCCACTGGGACGCCGCCGCCCAGCGCCTGGGCGTGCACCGGCACACGCTGCGATACCGGATGAAGCGGGTGAGCGAGCTGCTCGGGCGTGATCTGGACGATCCCGCGGTCCGGGCCGAGCTGTGGATCGCGCTGTGTCTGTGACGCCGGCCAGGTGTGCCTGGGACGCGGGTCAGGCCGAGGGGCGCGCGAGGAAGGCGCGGATGGCGGCCTCGGTGACGATCTCGTACGTCTTGCCGTCGGGCAGATGCCCGGCACGTTCCAGGCTGAGCGCGCCCTGAGCCGCGGCCCACAGGGTATCGGCGATCTTCCTCGGCTGGGTGGGCACGAGGTGACCTGCGGAGATGCAGTCGGCGATCACCCGGTCGACGATGTTGAGCGCGGCCCTCGCGAGCGTGCGGGCGCGCTCGCTCGGCACGAAGCCGGGGATGGCCCGCTCGAACATGAGGCTGTAGTAGCCGGGCTCGGCCAGCGCCGCCTCCCGGTAGGCCGGACCGAGCAGGCTCAGGTGCTCCAGCGGGTCGTTGCGCTGCGGCACGGCCTCCAGCCTGCGCCGGAACCGCTCGAAGCCCTCCAGGTAGAGCGCCTCGGCCAGGCCCTCCTTGCTGCCGAACATCGTGTAGATGACCTGGGTGGAGCAGCCCGCCTCGGCAGCGATCCTGCGCACGGTGAGGCTCTCCGGCCCGGCCCTGGTGAGCAGGTCGTTGGCGACGTCGAGGAGACGGGTGCGCAGCTCGTCGTAGTTGCTGCGATGGCCGCGTGCGTAGGCACCCTGAAGCCCGAGCGGCGCCGGCGTACCCATCAGCGACGAGCCCTTCTCATATTGGGGGTCCCGCGACAGACCCGGATGATGACTTAACCATGCCGCTCGACTTTCAAACCGCGATGAAACAGAAAACATCATGAAATTGCCGCGCATCTGTGACATCTGGGAAGTTGTCCATGATGGCGTGACGGGGGGCAGCGATTGGCCTGTCCGGAGTAGCGACCGGCTCGCACCAGGGGGCATAGCGTGAAGACATGGACGTAGGCCGCACTTCCGAACCCCGCCCCTTCTGGCTCGCCGGGCGTCCCGCGACGGGAGACGCCGAGCAGGCCGTGACCAATCCTCACGACGGCCGGGTCGTCGGCGTCCACTCGGTGCCGACCCCCGAGCAGGTCGAGCAGGCGGTGGCCGCCGCGGACGCCGTGCGCAAGCAGGCCGCCGCGCTGCCCATCCACGTACGCGCCGAGGCGCTGGCCCACGTCGCCCGGCGGCTGACCGAGCGCGCCGAGGAGATCGCCCGCCTGATCAGCGCGGAGAACGGCAAGCCGATCTTCTGGGCGCGCGGCGAGGTGGGCCGTGCGATCTCGACGTTCCGCTTCGGCGCCGAGGAGGCCCGCCGCTTCAGCGGCGAGGTGCAGCGGCTCGACACCGAGCCCGCGGCGCAGGGGCGCCTCGCCTACGTCTCGCGCGTGCCGTACGGCCCGGTGCTGGCGATCACGCCGTTCAACTTCCCGCTCAACCTGGTGGCCCACAAGGTCGCTCCCGCGATCGCCGTGGGCGCGCCCATCGTGGTCAAGCCCGCGCCCGCGACCCCGCTGTCGGCGCTCGTCCTCGGCGACATCCTGGCCGAGACCGATCTGCCCGAGGGCATGTTCTCCGTGCTGCCGGTGCCGAACGACCGGGCGTCCGCCCTGGTGGAGGACCCGAGGCTGCCGGTCGTCTCCTTCACCGGCTCCGGCCCGGTCGGCTACTCGATCATGGACAGCGTGCCGCGCAAGCACGTCACGCTCGAACTCGGCGGCAACGCCGCCGCGGTCGTGCTGGCCGACGCCGATCTCGACTGGGCGGCGAGCCGGGTGGCGCTGTTCTCCAACTACCAGGCAGGCCAGAGCTGCATCGCGGTGCAGCGGGTGATCGTGGAGGACGCGGTCGCCGACGCGTTCACCGACAAGCTCGTCGCCGCCGTCGGCTCGCTCGTGATCGGCGACCCCGCGGACGACAAGACGCAGGTCGGTCCCCTCGTCAGCGAGGCCGCCGCGATCCGCGTCGAGAGCTGGGTCGACGAGGCCGTCTCGGCCGGGGCGCGCCTGCTGGCGGGCGGCACCAGAGAAGGCTCGACCGTCGCCCCCACCGTGCTGGCCGACGTGCCCTCTGGCGCCAAGGTGGCCTGCGAGGAGGTCTTCGGGCCCGTCATGATCGTGCAGCGGGTCGCCTCGGTCGACGAGGCGTTCGCCGCGGTCAACGACTCCCGGTACGGCCTGCAGGCCGGGGTCTTCACCCGCAGCCTGGACGTCGCCTTCCGGGCCAACCGCGAGCTCGAGGTCGGCGGCGTCATCATCGGCGACGTGCCGTCCTACCGGGCCGACCAGATGCCGTACGGCGGAGTGAAGGAGTCGGGCGTGGGTCGCGAGGGGCTGCGCTCGGCCATGGAGGACTTCACCTACGAGAAGGTCATGGTGCTCACCGGACTCACGCTGTAGAACCAAGCGTCCGAGGGGCCCCGTTCAGAGGAGACTCAGCGCCTTGGCGAGGCCGGGGTCGCGGCCCTTGGCCAGGTCGAGGGCCGACATGGGGGCGTAGTGGTCGACGGGGACGCCGACGGTGTCGATGAGCTCCCGGGCCGGGCCGAGGTGCCGGACCCTGGGCAGCAGAAGCACGCTGTTGTCGTCGAGAAGGTAGGCCTCGGCCGGCCCGGAGACGGCCCCCGCGGTGCGGGTCCCGACCAGAGTGCCCAGGTCGTTGTCCTTCACGGCCGCGCTGAAGTCCTCGCAGGCCGAGGCGCACGCGCGGTCGGTGAGCACGACCAGGCGCAGCCCGAGCAGCGGGACCGAGTCGTCGGTGCGGTTGGCCGTGCAGTCGCCCCTCAGCGGGCAGAAGTAGCTCGTGACCTTGCCGTGCGCGAACGCGCCGAGCAGCCGGGTCACCTCGCGCGGCGACCCGCCGCCGTTGCCGCGCAGGTCGATGATCGCGGTCGTGGACGTGTCCTTCAGCGCGGCGATGACCTGGTCGGCCGCGCCCTCGAAGAAGCCGGGCACCTTGACGTAGGTGACGCCGCCGGGGAGCGCCTTCGACGTCACCGCCCGCTCCTGCTCTTCGAGGGGACCCTCCGTGAGTTTCACGGTGCGGACCCGTCCCGTCGTGGGCCGCTTCAGCGTGAGCCGTACGGTGCCGGAGGCGAACGCGTCGACGAGGCTCTGGTTCACCTTGTCCCCGATGAACGCCGGTATGCCGTCGACCTTCTCGACGATGTCGCCGGGCCGGACGCCGGCCCTGTCCGCCGGGCTGCCGGGCAGGACGCGGGTGATGAACAGGGGCGGCCGGGCGGCCGGATCCAATCGTGGGCCCTGCGCGGCCGACAGGCCGGCGATGCCCGTCCCCACCGGTCCGTCGCCCGACGGGGGAGTGATGCGCTCCACCCTGGCGTGGTCGTCGTGGAGCCCCGCGACCATGCCGGTGATCGCGGCGCGCAGCGCGTCCGGGTCGCCGGCGCCGACCATGCCGGCGAACGCGGCCCAGTCGGCGTCGCGGTTCCCCGTCAGCGCGGGCAGGCGGAGGCCGGGCCTGTCGGCCCCGCGCCGCATCAGCTCCTGGGTGTAGGCGGCGAGGGCGTCCCGCAGCAGGACCTTCGAGTCCAGCGTGGGCCCGCTGTAGTAGTTGTCCAGCACGCACTCGTACGCCTGCCGGAGCGTGTTCACCGACGTCGGCGGCGCGGACTCGGGCGGCGGCGCGGTTATCCGCGCACACGCGCCGCCCGTCGTGGCGTGCAGTGGCATGGTGCCGGCCCGCGCGGCGGGGGCCGGGAGGGAGGCGGACAGGGGGACGGCCGTCAGCAGGACGGCGGCGCAGAGAGCTCTGATCATGTCGGTCAGCGTGGCCGCCGGCGGGTTGCGCGGCCGTGAACGACACCGTTAACGCCGCTGTTACCCCGCTTCGGGTACCACGATCGCATGCGGATTCTCGTGGCCGAAGACGAGCGCGATCTGGCCGACCTCGTCGCGATGGGCCTGCGCCGCCAGGCCATGGCCGTCGACGTCGTGTACGACGGGGCGGCGGCGGCAGAGCGGCTGGCGGTGAGCGACTACGACGTCCTCGTGCTCGACCGCGACCTGCCCGGGCTGCACGGCGACCTCGTGTGCCGTGAGCTGGTGGCGCGCGGGAGCCGTACGCGGATCCTGATGATGACGGCGGCGTCGTCGGTGCCGGAGCGGGTCGCCGGGCTCGGCATGGGAGCCGACGACTACCTGCCCAAGCCCTTCGACTTCACCGAACTGGTCGCGCGGGTGCGGGCACTGGGACGGCGCAGCCGGGACCAGGTGCCCCCGGTGCTGACCCGGCACGGGATCGTGCTCGACACGCATCGGCTCCAGGCGTCCAGGGACGGCAGGCATCTGCATCTGTCGCTCAAGGAGTTCGCCGTCCTGGAGGTGCTGATGCGGGCGGAAGGCGCCGTGGTGAGCGCCGAGCGGCTCCTGGAGGAGGCGTGGGACGAGAACGCCGACCCCTTCACGACCGTGGTGCGGGTCGTGGTGAGTCGCCTGCGCGCGAAGCTGGGCGACCCGCCGTGCGTCCAGACCGTCCCCGGCGCCGGATACCTGCTGTGACGACGGTCCGGGTACGGCTGACGCTGATCTACTCGGGGCTCTTCCTGCTCACCTCCGTCGTGCTGCTGGTCATCGTCAACTCGCTGTTGCGGCTGGCGCTGCACGCGCGGATCGAGCGCTTCTCCCCGCCTCCCGTGGGAGAGGCCCCGGCGGCCCCGGCCGCCCCGCTCCTCGGGTCGGAGGTGGAGCGGCTCCCGCCCCTGTCCGAGCTGGCACGGGACCTGATCCACTATCAGTGGGACGTGAGCGCGCTGGCGATCGGAGCCCTGACCCTGGTGTCGGTGGTCGTGGGATGGGTGGTCGCGGGGCGGATCCTGCGGCCTGTCCACCGGATCACCGCCACCGCGCAGCGGCTGTCCCTGTCCACTCTGCACGAGCGGATCGCCCTCACCGGGCCGCGCGACGAGCTGAAGGACCTGGCGGACACCTTCGACGCCATGCTCGACCGGCTGGAGCGTTCCGTCGAGGGGCAGCGGAGGTTCATCGCGAACGCCTCCCACGAACTGCGGACTCCGCTGGCCGTGCAGCGGACGGCGATCGAGGTCGGCCTCCCCGAGGACGTCGGGGAGATCCGCGACACGCTCCTGCTCCACAACCACCGCATCGAGGGCCTCATCGACGCCCTGCTGGTCCTCTCCCAGGCCGAGCACGGCCTGGAGAGGCGGAGCCCGGTGGCCCTGGACGAGGTCGTACGGCTGGTCCTGGCGGAGGCGGACCGCGGCGAGGTGACCGTCACGGCGCGGATCGAACCGTTCACCGTCCACGGCGACCCGGTCCTGCTCAGTCGGCTCGTCACCAACCTGGTCGACAACGCCGTGCGCTACAACCACCCCGGCGGCGCCGTCGAGGTGACGCTCGCCGGAGGCGTGCTGACGGTCCGCAACACCGGTCCCGAGGTGCCGGCCGAACGCTTCGGCGATCTCTTCGCGCCCTTCCGGCGCCTGCACACGACGCGAGGGCAGGGCGCCGGGCTCGGGCTGTCGATCGTCGCGTCGATCGCGACGGCGCACGGGGCGGCCGTCCGGGCGCGTCCGAATCCCGGCGGCGGCCTCGAGGTGGCCGTTACGTTCCCGGCGGGCGTCACATGCTAGGACAAGGGGCGGGGGCGCAGGCCGTCGAAGAGGACGTCGAGGGCGCGACGGCGCAGTTCGTCGCTCCACTCGTCGCGTTCGGCCGCCAGGCACACCCCGCACAGCAGGGCCAGCAGTTCGGGCGTCCGGAGGTCGGGCCGCACCGCGCCCGCCTCCTGCGCGGCCGTGAGCAGCCGCCCGATCGCCTGCCGCATGTCGCGGCTGACGTCGGCCGTCCCGGCCTTGGGGTCGACGCCGGCCTCGGAGAGCAGGTCGGCGGCGGTCTTCTTCTGGGCCGCGTGCACCACGATCCGCTCGAGGAACGTGAAGAAGGCCGTGCCCGGATCCGGCGACGGCCTGTCCGCCTCCGCGAGGAGCCGTCGCGTACGGTCGACGATCACCGCCTGGTAGAGCGCCTCCTGGGTGGGGAAGTGCCGGTAGATCGTGCCGAGCCCCACCCCTGCCTCCCCGGCGACCGCGCGCACGGACGCGGATGTCCCTTCGCGGGCCAGCACGGCTTCGGCCGCCTCCAGGATGCGCTCCCGGTTGCGCTGCGCGTCCGCACGCCGGGGCCTCACTTCGCCGGTCATCGTCCTCCTCGTCGCGTTTGACACCCGGAACACGTGTTCCGTATCGTCCCGAATCAACCGGAACAGATGTTCCTGATACTACGGGAGGATACGTGATGGAGTACGCAACGCTCGGCCGGTCGGGACTTCGGGTCTCCACGGCGGGCCTCGGCACGATGAACTTCGGCGCCCCCGGAGGCTGCGACGAGACGGAGGCCACCCTCATCGTGGACGCCTTCCTTGAGGCGGGCGGGAACGTCATCGACACCGCCGACGCCTACACCGGCGGCGAGGCGGAGCGGATCGTCGGGCGGGCCGTGCGGGGAAGGCGGGACGAGGTGGTGCTCGCCACCAAGGCGTTCCTGCCGCAGGGGTCCGGTCCCAACGACCGCGGGCTGTCCCGGGCCCACCTCACCAGGGCGCTGGAGGACAGCCTGCGCCGGCTCGGGACCGACCACATCGACCTCTACCAATGCCACCATTGGGACGACTCGACTCCGATCGAGGAGACCATGGCGACTCTGGACGGATTCGTACGGTCGGGCAAGGTGCGGTACATCGGCTGCTCGAACTTCACCGCGGCCCAGATCGTGGAGGCCCAGTGGGCCGCGCAGCGTGTGGGCGGGACGCCGTTCGTCAGCCTCCAGCCGGAGTACTCGCTGGTGGCCAGGGGCATCGAGGTGGAGATCCTGCCCGTCTGCCTGCGGCACGGGCTCGGCACGCTCGTCTGGTCGCCCCTCGGCGGCGGCGTGCTCAGCGGTCGTTACCGCAGCGGTGAGACCCCCGGAGCCGACACCCGGCTGGGGCGGCTCATGGCGTCGCCCATCCCCGCGGCCCGTACCTGGGCCGAGGGCTTTCTGACCGAGTCCAACCTCGCGATCGCCGGGCACGTCGCCGACGCCGCCGCGGAGCTCGGCGTCGCCCCGGCGACCGTGGCGCTGGCGTGGGTGCGGAGCAGGCCGGAGGTGACCTCGGTCATCGTCGGCCCGCGCACGCTCGACCAGTTGCGCGGCAACCTCGCCGGGGTCGAGCTCGTCCTGCCGTCCGACGTCGCCGCCCATCTCGACGAGATCTCCCGCTGAGGGACGCGAACGGCGGCGCCGGGTGTACGAGACCCGGCGCGGGGCAGCGGGACGTCCGCGGACATGCTGGCCGAGTGAACGGGACGCCTGAGATGCCGGAAGTATCACCGCAGGTAGGGGAGCATCCCGACGGAGTCGAGCTGCTGCGCCGTACGCCGGGGCTGATGGTGCTGGACGACGATGACGACGATCCCGTCCTCGTGCGCGCCGACGGCGGCCCGGTGGACACCTGGCGCGAGCACTACCCGTACGACCACCGCATCTCCCGGCAGGAGTACGACCGGCACAAGCGGCTGCTGCAGATCGAGCTGCTGAAGCTGCAGTATTGGCTGAAGGACACCGGCGGCCGCCTGGTCATCCTGTTCGAGGGACGGGACGCGGCCGGCAAGGGCGGCACCATCAAGCGCTTCATGGAGCACCTCAACCCCCGAGGCGCGACCGTGGTGGCGCTGGAGAAGCCCAGCGAGCGCGAGCGTGGCCAGTGGTACTTCCAGCGGTACGTCGAGCACCTTCCGGCCGCCGGCGAGATCGTGCTGTTCGACCGGTCCTGGTACAACAGGGCCGGAGTCGAGCGGGTCATGGGCTTCTGCACTCCTGAGGAGTACATGGAGTTCATGTACCAGGCGCCGCTGTTCGAGCGGATGCTCGTGCGCGACGGCATCCGCCTCGTCAAACTGTGGTTCTCGGTGTCGCGGGCCGAGCAGCGCACCCGGTTCGTCATCCGCCAGGTGGACCCCGTGCGGCAGTGGAAGCTGTCGCCGATGGACATCGCCTCGCTGGACCTGTGGGACGAGTACACCCGGGCGAAGGAGGACATGTTCCTCAGCACCGACACCGAGGACGCCCCCTGGACGATCATCAAGAGCAACGACAAGAAGCGCGGCAGGCTGGAGGCGATGCGCTACGTCCTGTCCCTGTACGACTACGACGACAAGGACGCCTCCGTCGTGGGCGAGCCCGACCCTCTGATCGTCCGGTCCGCCGCCGACATCGTGGACGAGGACAACGCCGAGCCGCTGTCGCCGTTCTGACCCTCAGCCGGCCCTCCGTCGCGGGCGGGGGCCGGCCCCGGCCCGTCGTTCGTCATGCCCGCTCGGCGGTGCGGAACAGGTCGCGTACGGCGGAGCCGAAGTAGGGGCCGTACATCGTGCGGTGGTCGTTGCTGTACTTGAAGCTGCTGACGGACGTCAGCGTGCCCCTGCCGGAGGCCGGGTCGAAGCCGCTGAGCCAGGGCCCGCCGCTGGCCCCCGCCGTGAGGTCGCAGCGCAGGCCCTGGTCGCGGGTCTGTCTCTGCGGGTCGGCGTGGGGGACGCCCGCGCAGTACAGCAGCCGCTCGCCGTCGTAGGGGGGATCCGCGGGGAACCCGAAACCGTAGGTCCGGCGTGCACGGGGCGGGTCGAAGGCGATGGGCTGCCCGCCCACCAGGTCGGTCAGGTGCTGGCCGTCCAGGTCGTCCACGGCGACCATACCCACGTCGTAGTCGTCGTTCCCGGACCGCGACCAGGGCCCGGCGACGAACATCCGCCGTGCGGGGAAGGCGCCGTACGGCTGCCGCCCGTCGTCGTATCCGGGGACGAAGGTCCAGTTCTCCGCCCAGTCCCCGGCGCCGTCCTTGACGCAGTGCCCGGCGGTGACGACGAGGTCCCTGTTCGCGCTGCGCACGGCGCTGGCGGAGCAGGAGAAGTCCACGCCGTTCAGCGTGAGGAAGACCCTGCCGGTGGTCCTCGTCACGGAACCGCCCGCCGCCCAGCGCGTGCCGGTCGTGGTCGCCGGCATCGCCGCCGCCTGCCGGGTCCTGGCCGTCCTGCTCGTGTTACCTGTTGTGCTCGTCGTGGCCGTTCCGGTGGACCTGCGCGCCGCCTGGCCGGGGGCGAGGACCGCTCCGGCGGCCGGCAGCAGGGCGGCGTGAGCGACGGGCGGCAGGGCGGTCCGGGCGACGGGCGGCAGCACCGATCCCGAGGGAGCGGCCGGCGGCAGCACCGATGGGGCGCCGGGCCGGCCGGTCGTGATCTTCTGCAGGCCCCCCAGCAGCCCGATCGGGACCGCGCCCGCCATCCGCTGCGGCGTCCAGTAGGTGCCGGCGGCGTGCCCGGCGACGTGTTCCACGACGTCTCCCACCGGGGAGACCCCCCGGGCGGGGACTCCCGGGAGTCCGGTGAGGAGGGCGGTGACGGCAAGCAAGGGGAGGCTCGGAGTCATGGCTCCCGAGTGTGGACCACCTCGCGTGTTCTTGCGGCTACTTTCCGTGAATCAGGTGAGGGCGGTCTTCTGGGCCGTGTTGTAGACCGCCTCGGCCTCGGGGCCGAAGTAGGGCCCGAACATCCAGTAGGAGGCGAAGTTGTACTTGAAGCTGTTCACCGAGTTGAGCAGGCCGCTGCCGGTCCTCGTGTCGAACCTCACGAACCAGGGGCCGCCGCTGGCGCCGCCGGTCATGCCGCAGCTCAGCCCCTGGTCCTGGGAGCTGAGGTAGTCGTCGAACGTGCGCCCGCCGCAGTAGACCAGCCTCGATCCGTCGTACGGCGCGCCGGCGGGGTAGCCGAACGCGTACGTCTGCTGCCCGCGCGGCTGGTTGAACGCGACGCCCTGGCCGCCGACGACGTCGGTGAGGCTCTTGCCGCCCTGGGGCGCGACGACGGCGGCCGCGACGTCGTAGTTCATGTTCTCGCCGGAGTTCCACTGCGCGGTGGTGAGCAGGGTGGTCGCCGGCCAGGTGCCGTTCGGCCGGTCGCCCTGGTCGTAGCCGGGAACGAAGACCCAGTTGGCGTGGAAGGCGCCGTTCAGCTTCACGCAGTGCCCCGCGGTGATGACGACGCTCTTGTTGGCGCTGGTGACGGCGGTGCCCGAGCAGGAGGCGTTCCGCCCGGCGTCCGACCCGGCCGTGACCGTGAAGAACACCCTCCCCGTCGTCTTCGCCACCGTCCCGCCCGCCGTCCAGGACGAGCCCGAGGTCTGCGACGAGACGCGGGCCGCGGCGGCGGACGTCGAGGCGGACGTTGTGGCGGCGCTCAAGGTGGAGGCGCTCAGGGTGGAGGCGCTCAGGGTGGGGGCGACGATGGCGGGGCGCGCCGCCGAGGCGCTGGCCGACGCCGGGGCCGACGCCGTGGTCGGCGCCTCGGCGGGCGTGGATCCGGTCGCGGATCCGGTCGTCGATCCGGCCGCGGCGAAGTGCCGGTCGCCGGCGCCGGGGGCCTCCAGCGGCTCCGCGGCCTCCATGCGCGCGACGGTCCAGAACTTCTTCACCGTGCGCTGTTCCGTCGCCGTGTCGGCCGCCTCGTGCACGGCGGGCCTTGGGCCTGCGGCCGACCGCGCGGCGGTTCCTGTCGCGGTCGCCGCAGCGCCGTTTGCGGCGGGGAGCATCACCCCCGCCGCGGCGAGGGCGGGGACCGCGAGAACGGCGAGACGTCGTGCCCTGGGGTGCATGCCTGGCTACCTCCGTGTCGGGATGTCCTGACGCGGGAAAGTAGCGACGCCTTCAACCGGATTTCTCACGATCTGCCTATACGGTTATGGGCAGATTCGGGCATATATGTGCTTGTTTCTCCTCAGCATCTTTGTGCGCAGCGCCCGTCTCCCCGGCTCCGGCCGTTTCCCGTACGGGCGCGTGCCGTTGCGGGCCCGCGGGCCGTCTCGGAGACAATGAGGGGATGAGTTCCCAATCCCTGCCGCAGCCCCGGTCTGTCGTCGTGCTGGGTTCGACCGGCTCCATCGGCACCCAGGCTCTCGACGTCGTCGCCAACGCCCCCGGACGGTTCCGCGTGACCGCGCTCGCCGCGGGCGGCGGCCGGGTCGACCTGCTGGCGAGGCAGGCGGCCGACTTCGGCGCCGAGGCGGTGGCGGTCGCCGACCCGGCGGCCGTGCCGGCGCTGCGCGAGGCCCTGGCGGCGGCGGGCGCGCGGGCGAGGGTGCTGGCGGGCCCCGAGGGGGTGGCGGAGGTCGCGGCCTCACCCTGCGACATCGTGCTCAACGGCATCACCGGGGCCCTGGGGCTGACCTCCACGCTCGCCGCGCTGGAGGCGGGCCGGGTGCTCGCGCTGGCCAACAAGGAGTCGCTGATCGTGGGCGGTCCGCTGGTCAAGCGCCTGGCGGGGCCGGGGCAGATGATCCCCGTGGACTCCGAGCACTCCGCGCTCGCCCAGTGTCTGTGGGCGGCCGGACCGGGCGGGGCCGACCCGGCGGCCGTACGGCGGCTGGTGGTGACGGCGAGCGGCGGTCCGTTCCGGGGCAGGAGACGGGCCGAGCTGACGGACGTGACCCCCGAGATGGCGCTGAACCACCCGACCTGGAGCATGGGGCCGGTCATCACGGTGAACTCGGCGACGCTCGTGAACAAGGGCCTGGAGGTGATCGAGGCCCATCTGCTGTTCGACATCGGGTTCGACCGGATCGAGGTGGTGGTCCATCCGCAGTCGATCGTCCACTCGATGGTGGAGTTCGCCGACGGCTCGACGATCGCGCAGGCGAGCCCGCCCGACATGCGGCTGCCGATCTCGCTCGCGCTGGCCTACCCCGAGCGGGTGCCCGGCGCGGCGCGGGCGGTCGACTGGACCACGGCCCACACCTGGACCTTCGAGCCGCTCGACGACGAGGCGTTCCCGTCGGTCGCGCTGGCCCGTCACGTGGGCGCCCTGGGCGGCACCGCGCCGGCGGTCTACAACGCGGCGAACGAGGTGTGCGTGGAGGCGTTCCTGAAGGGCGCCCTGCCGTTCCTCGGCATCGTGGACACCGTGGAACGCGTGGTGGCCGCCCACACCCCCGGCCCGGCGGCGTCCGTGGAGGAGGTCCTCGCGGCGGACGCGTGGGCGAGGGCGCGGGCGGCCGAGCTGACGAGCTGAGCCCCTGGCGCGACCCGGGTCAGGCGGGCCGCGCCACGGGCGGACGGGTCAGGCCGTCGAGCAGCTCAGCGTCGGGGAACCGCTGCTCGATCCGTTGGCCAGGAAGCCGAACGTGGTCGAGGCGCCGGCGCCCACGCTGCCGTTGTAGCTCACGTTCCTCACACTGATCTCGCTGCCGGACTGGCTGAGCGTGCCGTTCCAGACCTGTGTGATCGTGCTGCCGCTCGGCTGGGTCCACCTGACCGCCCAGCTGCCGATGGACGAGGAGCCGGCCGTCACCGTCACCTCACCCTGGTATCCGCCGCCCCACGAGCTGACGACCTTGTAGGTGGCGGAGCAGGCTCCGCCGTTGCCGCCGGGGGTCGGGCTCGCCGAGGGGCTGACCCTCGGGCTCGGCGAGGTGTTGGGGGAGGTGCCGGGCGACGGAGAGACGCGCGGGCTGGGGGACGGGGAGACGCGCGGGCTGGGGGACGGGCTCGGGTTGCCCGTGCCGACGCCGGTCACCTCGCCGTTGCCGCCGTCGAAGACGACGTCGGAGCAGCTGTAGAACGTCTCGTTGCTGTCCGAGCGCTGCCACACGGTGTAGATGATGTGGCGGCCGCTCTTACCCGAGGGCAGGTGGGCGTTCCAGTAGTAGTGGCCGTCCTCGGTGCCCACCGAGCCGACGCTCGGCGGGTTGGTGACGCTGTCGAACGGCGTCGACTCCAGGTCGCTCCACGCCAGCGCGCGGGTCGGGCTCCAGGAGTCCTTGGTGATGTACGACCGGAACGTGCCGGGGTGCGCGGCCCACTTGTTGTACTTGAACTCGACGGTCGCCCCGGAGGTCAGGTGGGTGACCGGCCAGTCGTCGCGGGCGAGGTCGAAACCGCTGAAGTCGTAGACGACCGCGCCGCCGCTGCACAGCTGCCCGTCCGGGATGAAGCCGGACATCCGGCCCGCGCCGTCCGAGCGCAGCACGGCGAACCAGTTGTACAGCGCGTTGGTCCCGCCCTTGGCGACCGCGGCCGCGCAGGCGGGGTTCTTCGGCTGGATGGCTCCGCTTGAGGTCGTGCCGTCCTTCCAGCACAGGTAGGTGCGGCTGCCGGGCATCATCGGGGCGCCGTGCGCGGACGCCGGGGAGGCGATCACGACGGCGGAGACGAGGGCGGACAGCGCGGCGACGATCAGGCCGATCGTCGCTGTCGACAGTTTTCTTCGTGGTCTACCCACGGGCTACCCTTTCGCGTGGTCATGGCTGCCGCACTCGTGGTGCAGCACGGCACCGCCGACGGCGCGAGCACGTCGGCCCGGGGGGACAGCCGTTTGACTTACCGACCAGGTGGTGCGTAGAGCGCTCTCGCGATTCGGACTCTAGGTCGGCCTCCGCCGCCTGCCCACCCGGGCGACGGCCGCCGTGCCCGTCCTCGCAGGTGGCGGCTCTTCCTTCAGCCGCGGGTCATGAAACCTTCATTCCTCGTGAAAAGGTTTCGGGCCGCCCGGCGTCGCGGCACTCCTTAGACTGGGAGGGCCCCCCACCGGGCGTCGCCTATCAAACAAGGTGCAGAAATGTCTGTTGATCTCGGGATTCCCGCCGTACGGACCCAGCCGATCGCCAAGCGGCGGGTGTCACGTCAGATCATGGTCGGCTCGGTCCCCGTCGGCGGGGACGCGCCGGTCTCTGTGCAGTCCATGACCACCACGCTGACCGCCGACGTCAACGCCACCCTGCAGCAGATCGCCGAGCTCACCGCCACCGGCTGCCAGATCGTCCGCGTCGCGGTCCCCTCGCAGGACGACGCCGACGCGCTGCCGGCCATCGCGAGGAAGTCCAAGATCCCGGTCATCGCGGACATCCATTTCCAGCCCAAATACGTCTTCGCGGCGATCGACGCCGGATGCGCGGCGGTCCGGGTGAACCCCGGGAACATCAAGAAGTTCGACGACAAGGTCGGCGAGATCGCCCGCGCGGCCTCCGACGCCGGCGTGCCGATCAGGATCGGGGTCAACGCCGGCTCCCTCGACCCGCGCCTGCTGCAGAAGTACGGCAAGGCCACCCCGGAGGCCCTGGTCGAGTCGGCGCTGTGGGAGTGCTCCCTGTTCGAGGAGCACGGTTTCCGCGACATCAAGATCTCGGTCAAGCACAACGACCCGGTCGTGATGATCCAGGCCTACCGGCTGCTCGCCCAGCGCTGCGACTACCCGCTGCACCTCGGTGTGACCGAGGCGGGGCCGGCCTTCCAGGGCACGATCAAGTCCGCCGTGGCGTTCGGCGCGCTGCTGGCGGAGGGGATCGGCGACACCATCCGGGTGTCGCTGTCGGCGCCTCCGGTCGAGGAGGTCAAGGTCGGCACGCAGATCCTGGAGTCGCTCGGCCTGCGCGAGCGCGGCCTGGAGATCGTCTCCTGTCCGTCCTGCGGCCGTGCCCAGGTCGACGTGTACACCCTCGCCGAGCAGGTGCAGGCCGGGCTGACCGGGCTCAAGGTGCCGCTGCGCGTGGCCGTGATGGGCTGCGTGGTCAACGGCCCGGGCGAGGCGAGGGAGGCCGACCTCGGCGTCGCCTCCGGCAACGGCAAGGGCCAGATCTTCGTGAAGGGCGAGGTCATCAAGACCGTTCCTGAGTCGCAGATCGTCGAGACCCTCATCGAGGAGGCCCTGCGCCTCGCCGAGGAGATGGGCGTCGACGTGGATCTCGACGACGACGAGGCCGCCGGTCCCGAGGTCGTCGTCCGCTGACCCCGGCATTACAGTTCGCAATGCTCTGACTACACAATGGCAATGAACGGGTAGTACGGACCGTACTCGGTCGATCACATGGCGAAGCTGTCCTCTGCTGTTCGGAAGCAGAGGAGCAATGCCGGTGAAGCGGGTCGTTGGTGTGGTCGCGGGCGTGGCGACGCTGGTCGCCGGGCTGGTCGGGCCGGAAGGGGCTGCCGCCGGGTCGGACCGGCCGGGGCACTGGGGGCCGCCGCAGCGTCCGCTCGAATGGAAGCAGTGCCCGTCCGAGACCAAGTCGGCCTCAGGCGGCCTGCTCGGGCTCGGCTCGGCCCGGCGGGTCGAGCCGGCCGAGCCGGCCCGGCGGGCCGATCGGCGGGAGCCCGTGCAGGAGTGTGCGGAGCTGCGCGTCCCGCTCGACTACCGCGAGCCGTACGGCCAGCAGATCACGCTGGCGCTCAACCGCGTCAGGGGCACCGTCTCACGTGACGGCAACCACCTCGGCGCGCTGCTGGTGAACCCCGGCGGACCGGGCGGCGAGGGCCTCAGCCTGGCCAGGTATGTCGCGGCGCGGCTGCCCAAGGAGGTCGCGGCCCGATACGACATCATCGGTTTCGCGCCCCGCGGGGTCGCGCCCAGCCAGCCCGCCATGTCGTGCGTGGACCCGGCCCGCTTCTACGCGGCGCCCCGCCCCGACAACGTGCCGAAGAACGACGCCGAGGAGCAGGTGCTGGTCGGCAGGGCCAAGCAGTACGCCGAGGGGTGCGGCAACCGCTGGGCCTGGTTCCTGCCCTACCTGACCACCGAGAACTCCGCGCGGGACATGGACGCGGTGCGCGCGGCGCTCGGCGAGGAGAAGATCAGCTACCTCGGCTACTCGTACGGCACCTACCTGGGAGCGGTCTACGCCACCCTGTTCCCGCAGCGCGTGCGCCGCCTCGTCCTCGACAGCGTGGTGGACCCCGGCGGCGTCTGGTACGCGGCCAACATCGCCCAGGACCACAGCTTCGACCGGCGGCACCGCGACTTCCTCGCCTGGGTGGCCGAGCACGACGACGTCTACAAGCTGGGCGCGACGCAGGCGGCGGTGTCCTTCGCGTGGTACTCCATGCGCTCCCGCCTGCGCGGCAGACCCGCGGGCGGGGTCGTGGGCCCGAGCGAACTGGACGACGTCTTCTCCAACGGCGCCTACAGCGACCGGCTCTGGCCCTACCTGGGCTCCGCCTTCTCGTCGTACGTCCGCAACGGCGACGCCTCGGTCCTGGTGAAACTGTTCCACGCGGAGGCCGAGATCGACGCGGAGGAGGAGAACTCCTACGCGGTCTACCTGGGCGTGGAGTGCCGCGACGCGGCCTGGCCCCGGTCGTGGGACCGCTGGCGGACCGACACGCGCCAGGCGCACGCCGAGGCGCCGTTCATGGCCTGGCCCAACGCCGTCTACAACGCGCCGTGCGCCTTCTGGCCGGAGAAGGGCGGCACCCCGGTCAAGGTGGGCACGTCGCATCTGCCGCCCGTCCTGCTGATCCAGGCCGAGCGCGACGCCGCCACGCCGTACGAGGGGGCGGTGCGCATGCGCGGCCTGTTCCCGACCGCGCGCCTGCTCACCTCGGGCGGCGGCAACCATGGAGTGTCGCTCGCCGGCAACGCCTGCGTCGACCGGCAACTGGCGGCCTACCTGCGCGACGCGGCGCTGTCGCCGCAGCGCAGAGGCAGGCGGGGCGCCGACGCGACCTGCCCGGGCCAGCCGGAGCCGCGTGCCACGCTGATGAAGGTCACGACGGGTGCGCCGGGAACGACGTCCCACGTCTCCGCCACACGGCGGTGAGCCCGGCCGGGCCGATACCTCCCAAACGGGAACCGTTCGCGTAGGCTGGGCCCGTGATGCTGCGAACATCGGCGTCGCGCGTGCTCGACGACAGCGATCGTGAAGAGGTGCTGGCACTCCTCGACACCGATCCGGTCGCCAATGTGTTCGTAGCGGCCCGGGTCAGGGCCGTCGGCCTCAGCCCTTCACGGCTCGGCGGCCAGATGTGGGGCTACGGCCCCCGCGGAGGGCTGGTGTCCCTGTGCTACGCGGGCGCCAACCTGGTGCCCGTGAACGCCACCCGCGAGGCCGTCCACGCCTTCGCCGACCGGGCGCGCAAGCAGGGCCGTCGCTGCTCGTCCATCGTGGGCCCGGCCGGCGCCGTGGAGCAGCTCTGGGAGCGGCTGGAGCCGCACTGGGGCGGCGCCCGGGCGATCCGGTGGGCCCAGCCGGTCATGGCCACGAGTTCCGCGCCCGCCGTCGAGCCGGACCCGCTCGTACGGAGGGTCCGTCCCGAGGAGTTCGGCATCCTGCTGCCCGCCTGCGTGGCGATGTTCACCGAAGAGGTGGGCGTGTCGCCGGACAACGGCGACGGCGGAGCGCTCTACCGGTCGAGGGTCGCCGAGCTCATCCGCATCGGACGGTCGTACGCGCGGATCGACGACGGCCAGGTGGTCTTCAAGGCCGAGATCGGCGCGGTGACGCCGCAGGCGTGCCAGATCCAGGGCGTGTGGGTCCACCCCGGCCTGCGCGGGCGCGGCCACGCCGCGGCGGGCATGGCCGCCGTGGTCGAGCAGGCGCTGAAGTACTTCGCCCCGGTCGTCACCCTCTACGTGAACGACTTCAACCTCCCGGCCAGGGCCGTCTACCGCAAGGTGGGCTTCCAGGAGGTCGACACGTTCATGTCCGTGCTGTTCTAGCCGGGTTCCCGCCCGCGCCGAGGCCGGCCTGCGCCGGCCGCACCAGCCGGGTCAGCAGATGGTCCAGCTCGGCCGCCGGGTCGCCGGTCAGGCCGGCGTGCACCGGCCCGGTCTGCACGACCGTGCTGCGCGGCGCGGTCAGCCAGCGGAACCGGGCGCCCAGCGGCTCCCCGCACAGGGGGCCCGCCTCCTCGCCGCACGCCCGCTCGTAGGCGGCCAGGGCCAGCCGTACGCCGGGCAGGTCCACCGGCACGCCCAGCGCCAGCAGCCTGGCCTCGTCCAGCTCCACCCGTGCGCACAGGTAGCCGCGCGGCTGGCAGTAGAGGATGACCCCCGCGTTGACCAGTTCGCCCCGCTCCACGCTGGGCACCACGCGGATCACCGCGTACTCGTAGACGTCCAAGTCGCTCATCGGCCGCCCTCTCGCGCCGCACGCCAGAAGCCGCCGATCGTCGCGCCCGGCCGGCCCCGGTGCGGAGCGGGAGCGGCGGCGCCGGCGGTGTCGGTGTCGGGCAGCCAGTCGCGGGGCCCGGCGACCCGCGCGAGCAGGTGCTCGGTGTAGGCCCGCCGTACGGCGTGCGCGTCCGCGAAGCCCGGCTCGTCCTCCAGCCACTCGTCCGGCACCAGCGCGGTCACCTCGTCGAGCAGCGGCCGGGTGACGAGCGCGGCCAGCTCGTCGTCGGCCTGCCGCAGTTTCGTCGCGAACGGCGCGAGCACGTGGTCGCGGCCGTCGAACCGGCGGCGCGGGTCGGCCGTCGGCCAGTTGTGGTGGAACCACAGGGCGGCGCCGTGGTCGATCAGCCACACCCCGCCGTGCCAGACGAGCAGGTTCGGGTTGCGCCAGCTCCGGTCCACGTTGTGGACGAACGCGTCGAACCACAGCACCCGGGAGGCGAAGTCGGCGTCGGGCTCCCAGGCGAGCGGGTCGAAGCCGAGCGCTCCGGGCAGAAAATCGATCGCGAGGTTGTGTCCGGCGCTCGCCGTGAGCAGGTCCTGGATCTCCTCGTCGGGCTCGCGGACGCCGAGCTGCGGATCGAGGTCGATGACCTTGAGCTCGGGCGTGGCGAAGCCGAGCCGCCTGGCGAGTTCGGCGCAGACGATCTCGGCCACGAGCACCCGCCGGCCCTGTCCCGCACCGCGGAACTTCACGACGTACGTGCCGAGGTCGTCGGCTTCGACGACTCCGGGCAGCGACCCGCCCTCGCGCAGGGGCGCGACATACCGGGTCGCCGTGATCTGTTCGAGCACGGAAGGAAGGCTACCGGCAGGGCCGGCGGGCGCTCCCCTCCCCGCGCCCGCCGGCCGCCCGGCCGGCTCAGTTGGCCTTGCTGGGCAGCCACCACATCCGGCCCTCCGCGACGTCGTGGTAGACGTCGAGCAGGTCCATTCCGGTGATCTTGCTGCGTGATTCGGCGGCGGCCCAGGCGTACACGCCGCGTGCGATCGAGCCGCGCTCCTGCTGGACCCGCATCGCGTAGACGAGGGCCCTGATCTCGTGCACCTTCCGGTTCTCCGGCTCGGCCTGCGCGGCGAGCTCCGCGAGCTGGCAGGCCAGGCGCAGGTCGCCGTCGGCCGCCGCGGCGACGGCCCGGCCCGCGACCGACGCCGCCCCCGCCGACAGCTCGGCGACCGCGCGGGCGAACACGGCAGCCGGTGCGGGCTTGAGGTTGGCGGGGTTGCCGTCGTGCCAGCCGCCGTGCAGCCGCCAGATGTTGCGCACGATGAACTCGGGCTCGTCGTGGCGCTCACGCAGGTAGGGCCGTCCGGCGAGCGCGGGCGGCGGCTTGACCGAGTGCAGGACCTCGTCCAGGCGCGCGCCGGCGTTCATCAGGTCGAGCGTCTGCTCGACGAGGCTGTCGAGATAGTCGGCCGTGTCGTTGAGCGCCCGGCGCACCCTGGCCGGCCCGCGGATCGGCAGCCCACGCCCGGGGAGCAGCAGGTCGGCGTCGAGCGCGGCCATGGCCCTCAGCGCCACCGACCAGTCGTCCGGATAGCGCTGGATCCGCTGTGGGTGGCCCGCCCCGGGGACCGTCCACGCGAACAGGTCACCGGTCAGCAGCACGCCCCGCTCCGGCAGGAACGCCCAGGTGGCGTCGTCGGTGTCGCCGCAGGCGTGGTTGAGCTGGAAGGTGACGTCTCCCAGCGACAGGGACAGCCGCTCGCGGTAGGTCAGGTCGGGGAACCGCTGCGGCGGCGGCCAGACCAGCCGGGGGAGGCCCTGCTCACGCAGGTCGACGATCGCGTTGTACCCGGCCGTCCTGCCCTGCTGGGCGAGCCTGCGGGCCAGCCCCTCCTGCGCCACCACCAGCGGGTGAGGGCCCGGCTCGGCGTCGAACTCCTCCATCCCCGCCAGCCGGTCGGCCCGACTGCGGGAGAAGATCGCGTATTTGAGCGGCTCCGACGACCACTTCCTGATCGCGCGGTACGACTGCTCGGCCTCACGGGCGTCGCCCGTGTCGAAGAGACCCAGCCCGTCCTCGCCACGGACCACGTACACGTTGCCGCACGCCGGCCACATCGCCACGCCGTAGGCGATCTCCTGCACTCCGTCGCGGCGCAGCTCCGCGTAGGGCACGTCCTCGGGGCGCACCGAACCACGCCAGACCTCGTCGGCGTACGAAAGGATCGGCGATTCCATGGTCAGAGCCTGATCCTCGGGGCGGACGGTGCACAGTAGGGAGATCCCTAATGTCCATGCGCACCCGCGCCGACCCGTACCGACTAGCGCCGTCCCGTGCCGACCTGCCGATCGTGCCGACCGTGCCGACTTGTGCTGACCAGCGCCGGTGTCGACCGTGGTGCCGATGCCGATGCCGATGCCGATTCGGTGGTCCGGCCCGGGAGCCGAGCCATCGACACCGGTGTCCCGAGGGCCGGTGCCAAAGACATGTGGCGTTCAATACGGCGGCACGTCGAGGTCGGTGTCGAAGGACGTCGCTACGGCCGCGCCGTCCGCCGCGCCGTCCGCCGCGCCGTTGGTCGTGCCGTCACGTCCGCTGCTGTGGGGCGGAGGAGGGCTTGGTGGAGCCATGATCGTGTCTGGTGCTCCGGCGGGGCCGGCGGGCGGGCGTCCGGGTGGGGCGTCGGGACAGTTGCGGGGCTGGGGTTCGGGGGCGGGTTGGATGATCTTCGGGAGCGGGCTGGGGTAGGTGTGTCCGAGCGGGCTGGTCCATACGATCAGTTGGGGGCCGGGCGAGGTGACCCGCCAGCCGCCGATGTGCCTGGCGCGGTGGTCGTGGCGGCAGGCCAGGTGCAGGTTGTCGGCGGTGGTGGCGCCGTTGTCGGCCCAGGGGTGGATGTGGTCCTGGTCGGTCCGGGTGGCGGGCATGCGGCAGCCCGGCCAGGAGCAGACCCGGCCGCGAATCTGGACATAGCGACGTAAGGCCGCTCCGGCATGCCGCCGACCGGCGGACTCATCGGACTGGATGGACTCGGACTCGGTGAACTCGCCGGGCTCGGACTCGCCGGGCTCGGCAGGCTGTGCGGACTCACCGGGCTGAGTGGGCTGGGTGGGTTGGGTGGGCTGGGCGGCTTGGGGGGGCTGGGTGGGTTGGGTGGGCGGGGCTGCGTCGGGCGGATGAGTGCGGGGGCGGCCGTTTTGCGATTGTCGGGTCTCGGCGTGCTGGGCGTTGCGGGCCAGGTCGGCGATCAGCGGGGCCCAGACGCCGGTGGCGGTGGGGGTCGCGGCCAGTTCGCGGAGTCGTGTGAGGGTGATTTGGAGCTCGACGATGCCGCCGCGTCGTGTATCGCGTGCGGGTCGTTGCGCGGGCGGGCAGGGGCGTCGCCCGGTGATGCCGGTCAGCAGCAGATGCCCGTTGTCGGCGCAGACGGCATAGCGCCATTGCCCGGTGAGCATGGAGGCGACGATCCGGCGGGCCTGAGCGGCGTGGACCATGCCCCAGCCGGGCAGCTGGGCCGGGTGCTCGTCGAGGCCGAGCAGGGTGGTCAGCTCCACCCGTATCTCCCGCACCGACCACGCGCGCACTGACCACGCCCACGACGGCTGGCCTGAGGACGTCTGCGCTGACCGCGCCTGCGCCGACGACGTCTGTGCCGACTGTGCCTGTGCCGACTGTGTCTGTGCCGATGACGGCTGCGTCGTCGGCGTCTGCTCCGGGAAGGGTCGCCCATCGGCATGTCCAAGCCGCTGCCGCAGTCCCTGCCCGTGACCGTGTCCCCGGTCGTGTCGGGGTTTCTGCCTGGGCTCGGCTCCGTATTGCCGTGGGCGGTCTTGCCCAGCCCCTCCGCATGTCTCGTCGGGTGCCGCGCCGCCCGCTTCGCTGTGGGGTCGAGCACCGGTCGAGTCGCCGGCCTCACTGCGAGGCTCAGGGCGTGTCTGGCTTCGGGTCTCAGGGCGTCTCGCGCTGCGGGGCTCGTCAGGGATCTCGCCGCTGGCTGCGTCATCGGCCGTGCCATGGGCCTTGGCCGCGTGATCGGGATCGTCATCGGGCCCGTAAGCCGCGCTGTCGACTGGCTCGGTGGTGGGCTCGGCGGTGGTGTTGGTATCCGTGTCCTCGGTCGCGGTGTCGGCGGCCGTGTCATCGGAGGCGGCGGTGGGCTCGGCGGTGGTGTCGGTGGCGTTGGTGGTGTCGTCTGCAGGCCGGAGGTCGGTGGTGTCGGCTGGGGCGTCGGAGGGGGTGGCGTCCACGAAAGGGTGGGTGCGGACGTGGGTGACGATCTCGGCGTCGGACAGGCCCTCGAAGCTGCCGTCCAGGCTGCCGAGGAAGAGATCGGCCCGGATGTGGTCGACGGGACGGTGGTCTCCCGCGCGTTTGCAGGCGCGGGCCAGCTCGTCGATACGCTCGCAGCCGGCCACCGCCCGATCAAGCGGCAGATCCAGCCCCGAAACCGTCGCGGTGCCGTCGTCGGTGCGCATGCCGACCACGCGGCGTCTGCGCACCGCCTCCCGGTAGCGCTTTTCCGCCCAATCAGGGTCGATGGCCAGCACCAGACGCTGGATGTGCTCGATCAGCTGCCCCACCGTCCAGGCCGGAGCACGACCGATCAGGTGCTCGCAGACCCAGCCGGCCTGGGCGTCGGTCAGACCACCCGTCCAGCGGATGAAGGCCGCCGCCCGCGGCTCGTCCAGCTCTCCGGCCAGCATGGCCTCCCCGAGAACGGGAAGGCGGCGGTGCAGGTTCCACGCCAGATCGAACGCCGAGTCCGCCCGGCGGCGCGACCACACCAGCGCCGCCCGCGCCTCATCGGGAGCGAACTCATCGGGCACTTCCAGACGGACCACGCGGTCGCCGGTGAACTGCTCGCGCAACCCGACCTCCAGCAGCGCGTACAGGAAACGCGCCCGCTCATGGCAGGACTGGCGATAGGCGGCCTTGAGCACCTCGACGGTGTCGAACCCCGACACCCGCCCCACATCGATACCGGCCAGCACCCGGGCGAGCTCGGCCCCCGGCGGCATCGCCGCCAGCCCTGCAGGAATCGCCACCGGCGCCCCGCCCACCCGGCACGAAGACGACCCCCCGGCACCAGACGACGAACCCGGCCCCCACCCAGACGCCCACACAGACGCCGACACAGGCGTGGATATAGACGCGGACACAGACGCGGACACGGTGCGGGACCCCCGGAAGCGGAGACGAAGGCGACTGAACGGCTCCCGGCCGCCCGGACCGGGACTTCCTTCACGCAGACTCGGCTCAACACACGGCGTACGGCCACCGAGGGCCCGCCCACTAGGCTCACCTGTAACGGCTGCCCCAAGACTATCTCGAACACACTATCGATCCAAGCCCCCACCAGCACAAACGTGGAGTCACAACCGCTTCACAGCTCGCCGCGTTCGACGGCCAGGGCGAGTTCGACGCGTGACCGCAGGCCCGTCTTCGCGTAGACGCGGGTGAGATAGACCTCCACGGTCTTGCGGCTGTAGTGCAGCTCCTCCGCGATCTGGGGGTTGCTCAGCCCGTCGGCGACCAGTTCGATGACGCGGCGCTCGCCGGGGGTGAGGCGGTTCGCCGGTTCGGGGACCAGCCCGGCCTCCCGCAGGCGGCGTTCGGACAGCGCCGTCCAGGGCGCCGCGCCGAGGCGGACGAAGATCGCGTGCGCGCGGGAGAGCTGCGCGGTGTCGCCGAGCGCGCCGAGGACCAGCCGGGCCCGCGCCTCCTCGAACGGCAGGCCGTCGGCGCGGGCCCGCTCCAGCGCCGCGCCGGCCCGCGCGCGATCCCGGAACGTGTAGCCCATCGCCAGGTCGGCGGCGAGCCGAGCGCGGGGGGTGCCGTTCCCGGACCGCTCGTCCAGGCAGGTGGCCGCCGCCCGGCGGCTCGCGTCGTCGCCCGCCGCTCCCGTCACCAGCACCTTGATCGCCAGGGCCCGGTGCACCACCTCGGGCACCTCGTACGCGAGGGCGTGGTCGAGCTCGCGCCGCGCGGCGGCGATGTCACCCCGCCCGAGCACCAGGCGCGCGCGGAGCACGCATCGCATTCCCCGGTGCAGCGCGGAGCCGGGCGGCGGCTCGGCGAGGACCCGGGCGGCCTCGTCGAACCTGCCCTGGTCGAGCAGGATGTCCAGCTCCATGTTGCGCAGCAGGGCGAGGTTCTCCAGCAGGCCCGCCTCGGCCAGTGCCCGGCTCGCGACCGCGATCTCCTCCAGCGCCCGCGCCCATTCGCCGCCCATCCGCCGGATGACCGCCATGGTCCGTACGTGCTGTCCGGCGATGTCGTGCCAGCCGAGTCCGCGGTGGATCTGCTCGGCCTGGCCGAGCACCTCGACGGCGCGGGAGCGCAGCCCGGCGATCGCCAGCACGTGCGCCGCCGACTCCAGCGACGCGAGCCGGGCGCCCGGCGGCAGCGCGGCGGCGAAGGTGAGCAGGTCGTCGACGGCCCTTTGCGTCTCGGTCCAGTCGCCCCGCACGAGCGCGTGGATGGCCAGATAGCCGACCGTGATCGCGCGGTCCTGTGGCGGGCAGTCGGACAGGCCGTCCCAGGCCCGCCGGGCGGCCTCCCCGCTGGGCAGGCCCATCTCCGCGCTGACCAGCGCCTGCTGGGCCAGCAGCGCCGATGCGTCGTCGGCCTTGGGGATCTGGCGGCGGGCCACGTCGAGGGCGACCTCGTACCATCCCATCACGTGGGCCGCGCCGACCGCGGTGTAGGCGGCGCGGGTGCGGCGGCGCCCGGAGGGCAGCACGGCGATCGCGCGCTGGGCCGAGTTCAGCGCCAGCGCGGGCCGCGAGCCCTTCCAGTAGGCGAGAGCCTGCCTGGCCAGCAGCTCGCCGGGCTCGGGGGACAGCTCGGCGGCCTTGCCGTACCAGTGCGCGGCCGACAGCGGCGCGGTCCAGCGGGTCAGCTCGGCGGCGCGCAGCACCGCGGGCAGGGCCTCGGCGGGCGGCCCGGCCTCGGCCATGTGGGTGGCCCACTCCAGGACGCGCCTGGTCCCGGTCAGCCCCTCCCGTTCGAGCATGTCGGCGATGCGGCGGTGCACCTCGCGGCGGCCGGAGGCGCCGAGGTCGTCGTAGAGCGCCTCGGCCACCAACGGGTGCGCGAGCGCGTAGCCGTCGCCGTTCCTGCTGACGACGCCGTCCCTGACCAGCGCGTCGAAGGCGCGCTCGGCCTGGTCGGGGGTGAGCGCGGCGAGTTGGGCGAGCGCGGGGAGATCGGCGGCCTCCCGCGTCCGCGACAGCGTGGCCAGCACGCGGGCGAGGTCGCGTCCGCCCCTGTCGCGCTGGAACAGCCGGCTGAGGATCGCACCGCGTCGTGCCCCCGGGTCCGCCGAGCGCACGGCGCCGCCCTGCACCAGGGCCAGCACGGCCTCCTGCACGAACCACGGATTGCCCCGGCTCGCGACGTGGATCCGCCGCAGGACGGTGTCGCTGGGCCGACGGCCGAGCAGCGTGGTGACGAGACGGGCGACCTCGCTCATCGTCAGCGGCTGAAGCCGGATCGACAGGTCCACGTCGAGCGCGGGAGGGTGGCGGGCGGTGCCGAGGATCGCGACGGCGTCGTGGCGGCGCGGCAGAGCCCGCAGCACGCTCAGCGTGTCCGCGTCGGCCAGGTGCAGGTCGTCGATCGCGAGGAGGGTGGGGCCGGGCAGCGACTCCATCAGCCGGGCGGCCATGGCCCCGGGCGCGGCGGCGGGATGGCCGAGCGCGGCCTGGTCGACCGCGTCGAGCAGGCCGGACAGCATGTCGGCCGCCTCGCCGCCCACTGCCTGGAACGCCTCGACGAGCGGGGCGTAGGCGCGCCCGCCGTCCAGTTCGCGGGCCTGGCCGCGCAGCACGCGGAAGCCCTTCAGCCGCGCCGCGGCCTCACCGATCAGATGAGTCTTGCCGATGCCGGGCTCGCCATGGACGAGGACGGTGCGCGGCGTCTTCGACAGGGCCGAGACCACCTGGCCGAGCGCCCCCGCGCGGCCCTCCCCGACGGCCGGTACGTCCACGGCTGGCCGTCACTCCCTTCGCATCGGTCCCGCTGGTGTCACCTAGGACGCGGCGGAAAGGTTGAACGTTCACACGAAATGTGACGCTCTCCGAGCGTGATCGCAAGGGGATAGGTATATCAAGATTCGAACACGGCCACGGCGGCGGCGGTCAGCGTCTCCTCGACCACCTCGGCGGGCACGTCCGTCGTCTTCACCACACCGGACTGCACCGCGCCGAGGGCGGCCCAGGCGCGTACCCGGGTGCCGGGGGAGGGATCGGGGCCTGCCAGGCGGAGGAACAGCTCCCGGCCGAACTCCCTGATCGCCTCGCCGGGAGATCCGGGAGGGGCGCTGTCGGCGCCGCCGATGTCCTCGGTGAGCAGCCGGATCACCGCCCGGTGCCGCACGGCGAACGCGGTGAAAGAACGCAGGAACTCCCGGTGGCCGGAGAACTCGCTGCCGAGCAGCGCGAGCAGGTCGTCAGCGGCCGGGGCGATGATCTCGGTCGCCAGCCGGTCCTTGGGGTGGAAGTGGTAGGCGACCGCCGTCTTCGTCAGGCCGACCGCCGCGGCGATGTCGGCGAGCGACACGGCGGCGTATCCCCGCTCGGCGAACAATTCGCGGGCCGCGGCCAGAATTCGGGAGCGGGTCGCGTTGCCCTGATCGAGTGTGGTCATCGTCTCAATTCCGGCCGCGCCGTTCGCGCGCCGCTCAATTCCTTTTACCCTCGTTTTGTACGGCCGTACAGGACGGTCGTGTGAGGACATGCTATCCGGGACGGACGGCGATCAAGGCGGCGGCGATGAACCTCGTCTCGCTGGGCGCCGCCTTCGGCGCCCTCGCCGTGGTGTTCTCCCAGGGCCTGGGCAGTCGCCTGGTCGGCATGGACCCCCCGCCCTCGGCCGAGGGGTCCCACCTCGCCACGTTGTTCTTCTCCGTGCCCATCGACACGTACGTGCCGCTCATGCTGTTCGCCGTGCTGTTCGGCCTGTCGATGGACTACGAGGTCTTCCTGCTGACCTCCGTACGGCAGGCCTACGCGCGCAGCGGGGACAACCGGAGCGCGGTGGCCGAGGGACTGGGGTCCACCGGCCGCGTCATCACCTCGGCCGCCCTGATCATGGTGGCGGTGTTCACCGCGTTCATCGCCTACCCCGACCCTCTGGTCAAGGTGTTCGGAGTCGGGCTGGCCGTGGCCGTCGCCGTCGACGCGACCCTCATCAGGGGCTTCCTCGTGCCCGCCACGATGGTGCTGCTCGACCGGCTCAACTGGTGGATCCCACGCTGGCTCGACCGGATCCTGCCGAACCTGTCGATCGAGGGCCACGAGGAGGACGGCGGACCCGCCGAGGCGGAGCCAGAACCGGTCGGCGTGGGCAGGCACGCCCGCGCCTGACGCGGTCGCCCGATCGGCGTACGGGATCAGAAGTTCTTGCTGCGGACCGTCCAGAAGGCCCTGGACGCGAGGCCCGAGGATCCCAGGATGTACGACCGCGCGGTGGCGTTGTCGTTGAGCGTCATGTCCAGGAACTGGACCACTGCGGTCATGCCCTCGCTCATCTGGGCGCCGGTGATGAACCCGACGTGACCGGCCTGCGACTGCTCGGCCAGCACGGCCGGCACCTGGGTCAGGTCGTAGTTGGCCCGGCTGTTGTCGTAGGCGATGTCGGAGGGCCCGCCGTCCAGGAACATCACCGGGGTGTGCAGCTTGGACAGTTCAGCGCGTGAGTATCCGAACGAGCCGTCGGCGAACAGCCCGCTGTCCAGCGAGACGACGCTCTTGACCCGCCGGTCCTGGCCGGCGATCAGTGCCTCCAGCCCGCCGCAGGAGTGCCCGGCCGTGGCGACCCTGGACAGGTCGAGGCGCTGGTAGAGCGGCGAGCCGGCGCGGGCGTTCTCCCGCTCGGCCCAGCTGATGCCGTCGGTGAGAAGCGACGGGATCGGGGACCCGCTCTGCACCCCGTTCGACGAGCCGTCGACCGACGCGGTGTCCACCACGACGAACCCGCGGGCCGCGATGAACGTCAGCGCCTGGATCACCTCGCTTCCGTTGGTGTGCGCGCAGGCCCCGTTGCCGAAGACCAGCACCGGCATGGCACGCCCCACGGCCGAGGGGTTCGACGGCCGGAACACCGTGTAGCGGTTGGTGCCGTACGCGCCCTCCCGCGTCACCGGGAAGTTGTTCTCGATGGCGGGCCGGTTCGGCGGCGTGGGACTGGCGCTCGGGGAGGGACTGGGGCTCGGCGAGGGCGAATGCGTGGGAGAAGGCGTGGGGGAGGGAGACGGCGAGGGCGAGAGAGTGGGAGACGGGGTGGGAGACGGGGAGGCGACGTCGCCGGTGCAGGTCACGCCGTTGAGGGCGAAGCTCGCCGGCACCGGGTTGGAGCCGTTCCAGCTCCCGTTGAACCCGAAGTCGGCGCCGCCGCCACCGGGGATAGCGCCGTTGTAGGAGGCGTTGGTGACCGTGACCTGCGCGCCGGACTGGGTGAAGGAGCCGTTCCACAGCTGGGTGACGGCCTGCCCGGCCGGGAACGACCAGGTCAGCCTCCATCCGTTGATCGCGTCGCCGAGGTTGCGAACGCGGACGCTTGCGCCGAAGCCGCCGGGCCACTCGCTGGTCACCGTGTAGTCGACCTCGCATCCGGCCGTGGCCGCCGACGCGACATGGGCCGCCGTCACCGTGACGCCGGTCGTCAGCAGCACGGCGGCGGCAGCCGCCAGCCTCGGCCGTCGGCGGAAAGAACTGTCAAGTCGCACGGGCTTTTCCCTCTCGACAAGGTGTTATCGCTAACATCTTCAGGACGCCGATGTCGACGGGTGGTGCGTTCCTGGAGTCGGGAGTCAATCCCGGCACAAAGCGCTATGTCAAGGAACTTGATATATCGGCTGTTTTCCTCGTGCCGCGGAATCTCCGGGTGAGCAGGCGCTTCGGGACACGCCCGGAAGACCCGCCGTCAGGACGGCGGTGAATATTTCACTTGCCTGCTCGTGGTCGCAGGCTCAGGAGCTCACCGGCCGTCCTGCGGGTCGAGGCTCTTCGGCCCCCGGGCCGAGCGGCCCGGAACGTGGATCATGAGTTCCTCGTCGCCGGTGACGCCTGCGGTTCGGGACTGCGTGATCCGGCGCTGTCTGATCCGGCACTGTGTGATCACGCGCTGTGCGCTCCGGCACTGCGCAACTCGGGACTGCGCAAGTCGGAACTGTGCGATTCGGGACTGCGCGGTTCGGGACTGTGCGGCTCCGGATCCTTCGGTTCGGGGCTGCGGGACGCGGGCGGCTCGGGGCTCGTCGCCGGGCCCGGGTCCTTCGCCGGGCCCGGACTCTCCTTCGCCGGGCCCGGACTCTCCTGCGCCGGTTCCGAGGGCGATTCCTGCGGCTTCGGGCACCGGGGACCGGCGACCCGCACCTCGGCCCGGCGGGGCCCGCCGGGATCGGCCGGCTCGGTCGTGACGCGCACCCCGAACACGGCCCTCTTCCCGCACTCCACGACGCCGAGGCCGGCGGCAACCGTGAACGAGTAGGACGTGCGGCCCGAGAGCGTGCGGGTGTCGGCTGTCGCCTCGCGGCCGTCGCGGGTGAAGACGCTGGAGACCCTGACCGGGCCCCTGCCGGAGGTCCGCACCGTCAGGGCCGCCGTCCTGCCGTCCCAGTCGTCGATCGCCACGCCCTCGACCGCGGGGGCCGGGCAGGGCGGCCCGGTGAGCCTCCGCGTGCGCGTACGGGTGCCTCCCTGCGCGGCGGGGACCGTGGACACCTCGACCCGCCGATAGACGACGGTGCCGCAGGCCGGGGAGGGGAAGGGCTGCTGCAGCCCGATGTGATAGGACGTCGCGCCCCGCAACCCGACCGTCTGCGCGGGCGCGGCGGCCAGCGCGTCCGGCGAAGGCCCGGAGGCGAAACGCGCGGTGAGCAGGACCCTGGCCGTGGTGCTCGCCCGTACGTCGGCCGTGACCGCCTGGCCGTCGAACTCCGCGATGCCGAGATCGGTCACCCGCGCAGGCGACGGCGACGCGGTCGCGCCCATGTGGGAGGGAGTGGCGCTCCCCGGGCCGGAAGGTCCCGGCGGCACGGCCGGCCCGGTGGACACCGATGACACCGGCGTGCCGGACAGGTCGGGCGGCGTCGTCCCGGCGTTCTCGTCCGGACCCGCACCGGAGGATCCCGCAGTGTCCGGTCCCGCAGTGTCCGGTCCCGCAGTGTCCGGTCCCGCAGTGTCCGGCCCCGCATCGGACGGTCCTGCAGCGTCCGGTCCCGCATCAGACGGCCCTGAGGCGGCATCCGACGACTTGTCCGGCGCCGTCTCACCGGGTGCTGCCTCGCCGGGCACGGCAGGCGGGGGAAGCGCCGCCGGGGCGCTGTGCGGCGGCGGGGTGAGCAGGGTGTCCCGAGCCATCGGGGTCTGCCTGTTGGCCGCGACCACCGCCGCGATCACGACGGCCGACAGCACGGCCGCGCCGATGGCGAACCGGGGCGCGAAGCGCGACAGCCGCTCGGACAGCACGGTCTTGGCCAAGGACGTGGACGCCTCGACCGGCTCGGCCGGGGCGGCCAGGGGAAACGTCAGGGCCAGCAGGGTGGCGAGTTCGGCCAGGTGCCGGCGGCCCCGCTGCTCCCAGTCGGACCCGTACGCGGCGGTCGCGGCGGTCTCCAGGTCGGCCATGAACGCCCGTGCGGTGGGCGGCCGGTCCGCCGGGTTCTTGGCCATGCCGCGTGTGACGAGGCCCCGCACCGAGCCGGGCACGTCGGTCGCGGGGATGGGGGCGCTGCGGTGCAGCATGCGCAGCGCCGTCAGGTCGTCGGCCCGATATGGCCGGCGCCCGGTGAGGCACTCGTAGAAGACGCAGGTGGCGGCGTAGACGTCGGCGGCCGGACCGGCGGGCCCGCCGTACCACTGCTCGGGGGCCATGTAGGGAGGCGTGCCCGCGGGGGTCTCCGGCGAGCCGCTGGGCGTCGCGATGCCGAAGTCCGACAGCTTGCTGTTGCCGTCGGCCTGGATCAGCACGTTCTCCGGTTTGTAGTCCCGGTGCACGATGCCCGCGGCGTGCGCGGCCGACAGGCCCGCCAGCGAGCCCTTCAGCACGACCAGCGCCGCCTCCGGGCTGGTCGAGCCGTGCTCGCCGAGGATCCTGCGCAGCGAGACCCCGTCGACGAGTTCCATGACGATCGCCGCGCCCTCGCGGGCCTCGACGTACTCGTACAGGCGCACGATGCTGGGATCGTTCAGCTCCACCATGATCCGGGCCTCGTGCCGGAACCCGGCGAGGAAACGCCGATCCTGCCGCAGCTCCTCGCGCAGGTACTTGATCGCGACGTAGGCGCCGGTGGTCACGTAGGTCGCCAGCACGACCCGCCCGGCGCCGCCCGCGCCGAGTTCACGCACCTCGCGGTAGCCCGGTACCGACCAGGCGTTCATGACGCCGCCCCCTCGGATCAGGTCGTCTCTGACCACTCAAGCCCTGCCGCGCAGGCGGCGCCTCGCTGCGTTGCCGCCCCACCCGTCGCTCGCGACGGCGGCATCTGCCAGACACTTCCTGGCCCTGACTCAAGGTCTCATCCGAAAGGGCGGTTGTCACCGGAGCAAAAAAGTCACCTTGCGGATGTAGTCCTGGCCTGCGTGGTCACGTGGCGGGCCGCGCGTACGGCGAGGTCGCGGGCGCGGTCCACGTCGGCGCTCACCAGGCGGCCCCCGCGCTTGACGATCCGCCCGCCGACCAGCACCGTGTCCACGGCGGCGGTGCCGGCCGCCGTGACGACCGCGGCGACCGGGTCGTGCACGGGCGCGAGGCCGGGGGCTCCGGCGTCCAGGATCACGATGTCGGCCTGCTTGCCGGGGCGCAGCGAGCCGATCCTGCGGTCCATCCCGATCGCGGCCGCGCCCTCGATCGTCGCCATGCCGAGCACGTCGGACGCGGTGAGCTCCGGCGCCGCCTGCCCGGCGCGTCCGGCGGCGAACGCCGCGCGCATCACCGAGAACATGTCGCCGGGGACGTCGGTGACCGTGTCCACGCCGAGTCCCGTCGCGATGCCGAACGAGCTCAGCCTGCCGGTCTCGGGGTGGCCGTGCCCCATCTGCGACTCCACCGCCGGGGCCACCGAGGCGGTGCCGCCGCTGCCGGCGACCAGCTTCAGCGACTCGTCCGGGATGCCGTTGCAGTGCACGAACAGCACGTCGGGGCCGAGCAGGCCGGCGTCGTGCAGCCGTTCGACCGGGCCCGCGCCGGTGGCGTGCAGACTGATGCGCAGGCCGAGGTCGCGGGCGAGTGCCCAGTCGGCCCGCGCCGCCTCGACCGAGCCGTAGACCGGGCCCCAGGCGGCCAAGGCGGGGGTGACCAGGCCGTCGTCGGACGGCAGGAGCGCCGAGCGGACCCGCCGCACCTCGTCCTCGGTGCGGTCGGCGTCGCCCGTTCCCCGATGGGCGTACCCGAAGACCGCCCGTACGCCGGACTCGCTCAAGGCCTCCACGGCCGCGTCGGTGTGGCCGGGGGTGAGCTGGATGTGCGACCAGTCGTAGACGGTGGTGACACCGGCGTCGAGCGCCTCGATCGCGCCCCAGAGGTTGGCGGCGTACACGTCCTCCGCGCGGAACGCCGGGGTGAGGGTGCCGAGGACGAGGTCGAGGTAGGCGCCGAGCGTCGCGTCGGCCGCGATGCCGCGCAGCACGCTCTGCCAGACATGACGGTGGGTGTCCACGAAGCCGGGGAGCACGATGCCGCCCCTTGCGTCGATGATCTCGGTGCCCTTCGCCGGGTCGTCCGGCCGCGGGCCCACCGACACGATGACGCCGTCCTCGACGACGACGGCCGCGTCCGGCACGACGTGCGGACGCGGTTCCGTGTCGACGACGGTGCCGTTGACGATGATCGTTTTCATGGGAGAACCTCTTTTGAGAATGCTTTTGCTAAAGCTTTTCAAAAAGCTATCAGGGTGAGGGACTAGGCTCAACCCCATGCGACAGCGGGACCGGGTCGACGAGATGATCGACGGGTGGCGGGCCGAACTGCCGGAGGCGGCCACCGTCCAGTTGGAGATCGTCAAGCGCGTCAGCCGGCTCAAGGCCCGCATCGAGGAGGTCACGCAGGCGGTGCTCGGCCGTCACGGCCTGACGTACGCGGAGTTCGACGTGCTCGCCACCCTCCGCAGGGCCGGCCGGCCGTACCGGCTCAAGCCGAGCAGGCTCGCCTCCCACCTGATGCTCACGACCGGGGGGACGAGCAACATCCTGCAGCGGCTGGTCGCCGCGGGGCTGGTGGAGCGGGAGCCCGATCCGGCGGACGGGCGCAGCTCCTGGGTCCGGCTCACGCCGCTCGGCGTCGAGAAGGCCGAGGAGCTGTCGCTGGCCACGACAGAGATGCACCGGGAACTGCTGGCCGACGTGCCGGAACCGGCCGCGCGTGCCCTGGCCGACCAGCTCAGGGACGTCCTGCTCGCGCTGGGCGACCGCGCCTGCCCCTGACCCGCCGGTGGCGTTCCCGGGCGGTACGGGCCCTCGCGATCCGGCGCACCGGAGCCGGGCCTAAGGTGCTTGTCATGCCGCGCAACCTCATCGTGTCCGGGGGAGTGGCCCACGACTTCCCGGCCACCTCGGCCGCCCTCGCGGACGTGCTCGCCGAGATCGGCGTCGAGTCGGAGATCACCGAGGACGTCTCCGGGGCCCTGGCCGCGCCTCCGCCGGACGGCCTGATCACCGTCAACGCGTTCCGATGGAGGATGGACGGCGGCGACTTCGCGGAGGAGCGGGACCGCTGGCGTTTCGAGACGCCGGACTCCGTCAGGCGGACGGTGCTCGATCACCTCGCGAGGGGCGGCGGGCTGCTGGCCGTGCACACCGCCTCGCTGTGCTTCGACGACTGGCCCGAGTGGGCCGAGATCCTGGGCGGCGCCTGGAGGTGGGGCCGGTCGTACCACCCTCCGATCGGCCCGGCCAAGATCCGGCTCGGCGACGGTCACCCGATCGTCGACGGCCTGAGCGGCTTCGAGGTGACCGACGAGGTCTACACCGACCTCGACGTCCTGCCCGGCGTGGAGCCGCTGGCGTACTGCGGAGACCAGCCGCTGTTGTGGGCGCGAACCGTGGCGGGCGGCAGAGTCGTGTACGACGCGCTCGGCCACGACACCCGGTCGTACGAGAACCCGGTGCGCCGCGCCCTGCTCCGGCGGGCGGCGCGGTGGCTCCTGGCGGACTGACTCCCTACGCGCCGGGGATGTTGCGCAGCGCCTCGCGGCGGCTCAGCCCGCTGATGCCCTGGTGCTTCACGTAACGGAGCACCTCCTGCGGGTTGGTCTTCGCGTACTCCCGCAGCGCCCAGCCGATCGCCTTACGGGCGAAGAAGTCGGTGTCCGACAGGCTCGGCTCGATGCAGGCGTAGAGCAGATGGACGTCGGTGCTGTCCTTGAAGGAGTTCTGGCACAGGATGGCGGTGCGCCGCTTCCACAGGTCAGGGTCGTGCGCCCACTCCAGCACCATGCGGCGCATGCTCTCGGGATACAGCCGCAGCAGCGTGCCGATCCGGTGCACGGCGATGTCGTCCACCAGGTCCCACCACGCCCCGGTGACGATCATCTCCTCGTACATGGGGATCGTGTAGAGCGTCTGCCAGGACCGGTAGAAGCGGTGCGCGGACAGCTCGATGGCGGCGTAGCGCTCCTCGCGGTATTCCGCCTCGCGCCACAGCGCCAGCACCGCTCTGCGCCACTCGGGGGCGCTGTCGAGCCGGTGCTCGGCGAAGACCTTGCGCAGCGCGGCCCGCCGCGGCACGGCCGTCACCCCGAGGAAGGGCATCTCCGACTTCATGTACGAACGCATGCCCTCGGCGCGCGCGGGGTCGGCCAGCTCGGTCAGCGCGAGCCGTACGGCCTTGAGTAGCGTCATGACGGCTGGCTCGCCCGCTCGCCGGTCGCCAGGCCGTCGAACAGCAGCTTGACGAAGTGGTCGGCCAGGGCGTCGGTGTCGAGCCTGCCGCCGGGGCGGAACCAGCGCACGGTCACCCAGATCGTGTCGCGGATCATCCGGTAGGTGAGCTTGGGATCGACGTCGGGGCGGAACTGGCCGGCCGCCTGGCCGCTCGTGATCTGCTCCACCCACATGCGCTCGACCTCGTCCTCGGCCCGCACCAGGTAGTCGAACCGGTCGCCGGGCAGCGAGCGCAGATAGTTCCAGTCGTTCTGCATGACGGTGATGGCCGCCCGGTGGTCCTCCAGCGTGCCGAAGCCGATGCGGACCATCTCCGCCAGGATCGAGCGCGGGTCGGGGTGCGTGCCCAGCGCCGCGCGGTAGCGGGTGATCAGATCCTCGAGGAAGGTGCGCAGCACCTCGTCGACGATCGTCTCCTTGGAGTCGAAGTGGTGGTAGAGGCTGCCGGACAGGATGCCGGCCTCCAGCGCGATCTCCCGGACGGTGGTGGCCTGGAAGCCCTTGCGTGCGAACAACTCGGCGGCGAGCTTGACGAGGTGGTCGCGCCGTTCGGACGCCGAACCCGCCGTCCCCCGCTTCGCCTTGACCGGCGCGGCCGTGCCGCCGGAGTCCTTACGCTGGTTCACGGCTCCCATTATGGCCGTCGAGCAAGAGCTTGTTCACATTCTCGCCTCGCCCGACCTTCCCGCATGGATCGGATCGGTAGGGCAGGATCGAACTCATGGCGAAAATGGGGTATCCGTTCACCTTGGGGGTGGCGTCAGGCGAGCCGTTACCCGACGGCGTGATCCTGTGGACCCGTCTGGCCCCCGAGCCACTGCATCCGACACAGCCCGGCGGCATGCCCAACCGGGCGATGAGCGTACGGTGGGAGCTCGCCGAGGACGAGGCGTTCACGAAGGTGATCCAGTCGGGCGCCGCGCCCGCGCAGCCGGATTGGGCGCACAGCGTGCACGTGCGGGTCTCCGGGCTGCGGCCCGCGGCCGACTACTTCTACCGCTTCTCCATCGAGGGGCACGTCAGCCCGGTGGGCCGCACCAGGACCGCGCCCGGCGCGGACTCGACCGCCCCCGTCCGGTTCTGCTTCGTCTCCTGCCAGCGTTACGAGCACGGCTACTTCACCGCGCTGCGCCACCTCGCCGCCGAGCGCCCCGACCTGGTCCTCCACCTCGGCGACTACATCTACGAGTACGGCAAGCCGAAGAACCCCAAGCCGGGCCGCTGGGTACGCCCGCTCGAGTCGACGGCCGAGTGCACGACGCTCGGCGCCTACCGCAACCGCTACGCCCGCTACAAGATGGACCCGGACCTGCAGGCCGCCCACGCCGCCGCGCCGTGGGTCGCCATCCCCGACGACCACGAGGTCCGCGACAACTGGGCGGGCGCGCTGCCCGGCGACGGCGGCAGCCCCGCCGCCTTCCTCAAGCGCAGGACCGCCGCGTTCAAGGCCTACTACGAGCACCAGCCGCTGCGCGTCCACCCGTCCGGCTCCGCCCTGCAGAACTACCGTCGGCGGCCGTACGGCCGGGTGGCCGACTTCATGCTCGCCGACACCCGCCAGTATCGCGAGGGGCGCGACATGCTCGGCGCCGAGCAGGAGAAGTGGCTGAAGGACCGGCTGCACGGATCGACGGCCCGGTGGAAGGTGCTCGCGCAGGCGGTCTTCTTCTCCCGGCGCACGTTCCCCCTCGAACCCGTCAGCGCCGACGCCTGGGACGGCTACCCGGACTCGCGCGCCCGCGTGCTCGCCGCCGCCCCCGACGGGCTGGTCGTGCTGAGCGGCGACGTGCACAGCGCGTACGCCTGCGACGTGCGGGCGGACTGGGCGGATCCGGCCTCCCGCGCCCTCGGGGTCGAGTTCGTCGGGCCGTCGGTGACGAGCATGCCGGGCATCACCGACGCCAGCGGAATCCTCTCGCTGAACCCACACATCGCGTTCTTCGACAGCCGCCACGGCTACGTGTCCTGCGTGGCGGACATGGAGAACTTCCGCGCGGACTACCGGGCCGTGGCCTTCGTCGACCGTCCCGGCGCGCCGCTGACGACCATCGCCGGCTTCGAGGTGAAGGAGAACAGGCTCCACCGCACGGACGTGTGATCGGGGCGACAACCGAGGTCTGCCCCCTAGCAAATAGGAAACTTTCCTATTAGATTGCGGGGCATGCCTGAGCGATGCCCTGCGGGCGCAGCATGAAGCGAAGCCCTGACCTGCTCCGTCTGGCCGACACGGTCCTGTTGCCCGGCTTCATCGGGACCACCGCTCCCGACTGGGTGCGGCGGCGGCTCGCCTGCGGGCTCGCCGGTGTGGTGCTGTTCTCCCGGAACGTCGACACCCCCGCCCAGCTCGCCGCGCTCACCTCGGCCCTGCGCGCGGACAATCCCGAGATCCTGATCGGCATCGACGAGGAGGCGGGGGAGGTGACGAGGCTGGAGGCCCGCACGGGCAGCTCGCGGCCGGGCAACTACGCCCTCGGCGTCGTGGACGACGTGGAGCTGACTGAGCGGGTGGCCCGCGACATCGGGCGCGACCTGCGGGCGGCGGGGGTGAACATCGACTTCGCCCCGGCCGCCGACGTCAACTCCAATCCGGACAACCCGGTCATCGGCCTGCGGTCCTTCGGCGCCGATCCAGTGCTCGTCGCGCGGCACACGGCCGCCTGGATCCGCGGCCTGCAGTCCACCGGCGTGGCGGCCTGCGCCAAGCACTTCCCCGGGCACGGCGACACGTCGGTCGACTCCCACCACGGCGTGCCGCGCGTCACGGCCTCCCGCGACGAGCTGGCCGAGGTCGAGCTGGAGCCGTTCCGGGTGGCCATCGGCGAGGGCGTGCGCTCGATCATGACCGGCCACCTGCTGGTCACGGCGTACGACGAGGAACTGCCCGCGACGCTCAGTCCCCGCGTCCTCACCGGCCTGCTGCGGGAGGAGCTGGGCTTCGACGGCCTCGTCGTCACCGACGGCATCGAGATGGCCGCCGTCTCGGGCCGGTACGGCCTGGGCGGCGCGAGCGCGATGGCGGTGGCGGCCGGGGCCGACGCGGTCTGCGTGGGCGGGGAGAACGCCGACGAGGCGACCTACGAGCACATCCGCGACGCGGTGGCGGACGCGGTGACCGAGGGCAGGCTGCCGGAGGAGCGGCTCGCCGACGCCGCCACGCGGGTGCGCGCACTGACCGCATGGCAGGCCCAGGCCCCGCCCGTGGACGACGTACGGGACGAGGTCGGGCTGGTCGCCGCCCGCCGGGCCGTACGGGTGACCCGGCGCGGCGCGGGCGGCCTGCTGCCGCTGGCCGCCGCCCCGCACGTGCTGGAGCTGGCGCCGGAGACCAGCCTCGCGATCGACAAGGGCATGCCGTGGGGTGCGGGGGAGCCGCTGAGCAAGCTGCTGCCCGGCACCACGGTCGCCCGGCTGCGGCAGGACGACGTCCACAACGAGGTCGCCGGCACGGTGCTGCGCCAGGCCGCCGACCGGCCGCTCGTGATCGTGGTGCGGGACGCCCACCGGCACCCGTGGCAGACGGACCTGCTGGAGCGCCTGCTGGCCGCCCGGCCGGACGGCGTCGTGGTCGAGATGGGGCTGCCGGGCCGCAGGGACCTGGGCGCGGTGCACATCGCCACGCACGGCGCCGCCCGAGTCTGCGGTCAGGCGGCGGCCGAGGTGCTCGCCGGCCTCGCCTGACACTGCCCATAGCATTGGTCACTGCTGACATGCGAACGGGAGCGTAATGAAGGTCGCCTACGTCACCACGGACCATCCTGCCGCCGAGCAGGACGACGAGCGGGAGATCGCCCTCACCGCCTGGCTCGGGGCCGGCATCGAGGGCTCGCCGGTGAACTGGAAGGATCCCCGCGTCGACTGGTCGGACTTCGACGCGGCCGTGGTCCGCTCCCCCTGGGACTACATCCTGCACCGTGACGAGTTCGTCGCCTGGGCGCACCGGGTGGAGTCGGCGACGCGGTTGTTCAACCCGGCGAGGGTGATCGAGTGGAACACCGACAAGACCTACCTGCGCACGCTCGGTGTGCCCACCGTCCCCACCCACTGGGCGGAGCCGGGCACTGACCTGCCCGAATGGGACGAGTACGTGGTGAAGCCCGCCATCTCGGCGGGGGCGCGCGACACCATCCGCACCGCGGACCGGACCGCCGCCCAGAGCCACGCGGTGACGCTGCTCGCCGCGGGCCGCACGGTCATGGTGCAGCCGTACATCCCGTCGGTCGAGCAGGAGGGGGAGCTGTCGCTGCTGTACTTCGGCGGCCAGTTCAGCCACGCCGTACGGCGGCACCCGATGCTCACCGGGGTGGCGGAGACCGCGGACAACCGCGCCACGCTGCGCGACCCGGACGACGACCAGTTCGCCCTCGCCGAGCGGGTCCTGGCCGCCGTGCCGGAGACCCTGCTGTACGCCCGGGTGGACCTGGTGCGGATGCCGGACGGCGAGCCGGTCCTGATCGAGCTGGAGCTCACCGAGCCCTACCTGTTCCTGCGGGAGGAACTGGCCGCGCCCGACCTGTTCGCCGAGACCCTCGCCGAGATGCTCAAGGGCTGAGCGGGCCCGCCCCTCCCGCGGCGTCCAGCGCCAGCCGTACGGCGTCGGCCGGATCGGCGGCGGCCACCGGACCGGGCACGGGACGGCCCTCGGCGTCGAGGACCCGCCACCCGCCAAGGGCGATCACGGGCGTGCCGCCCCGCTGGGCGAGCGCCAGCTCGGAAAGCGTGCCCCAGGAGCCGCCGACGACGACCACCGCGTCGGCGGCCCGCACGATCAGCGCGTTGCGGGCCTCGCCCAGGCCGGTGGGCAGGGCCACGGTGAGGTCCGGGCTCGCCCCGGCGCGGTCCCGGCCGGACAGGACGCCGACCACGACGCCTCCGGCCTCCCGCGCGCCCGCCGCCGCGGCGGCCATCACCCCGCCGTACCCGCCGCACAGCACGACCGCGCCGCGCTCGGCAAGCAGGCGGCCCACGGCGCGGGCCGCCTCGGCCTCCTGCGGAGTGCACTCGCCCGGCCCGCACACCGCCACCTGCCACATGCGCATGAATCTAGGCGGAGATGCCTCCGTCGACCGGGATCACGGCGCCGGTCAGGTAGGAGCCCGCGCGGGAGGCCAGGAAAACGGCCGCGCCGGCCATGTCGTCGGGCCTGCCGATGCGGCCCAGCGGGACGTTGTTCTCGATCGCGCCGCGCATCTGGGGGTCGTCGAGCGCGAAGGCCATCATCTTCGACTCGAACGGCCCGGGCGCGATCGCGTTGACCGTGATCGACTCCGGGGCGAGCTGGCGGGCCAGATGCCGGGTCAGCATGTGGACGCCCGCCTTGGCCGCCGAGTACGCGTAGTTCTCCATGAACGGCACCCGGAGCCCGTCGATCGACCCCACGTTGATCACGCGGGCCGGGTCGTCGGGCGACGCGGCGGCGCGCAGCAGGGGCAGGAAGCGGCGGGTGAGGAAGAAGACGCCCTTGACGTTGATGTTCCAGAGCTTGTCGAACGCGTGCTCCGGATACTCCTCCAGCGGCGCGCCCCAGCTCGCCCCGGCGTTGTTGACGAGCACGTCGAGCCGGCTCTCCCGCTCCGACACCGCCTGCGCCAGCGTCTCGACGCCGTCGGGGGTGGACAGGTCCGCCTGGACGGCGTGGCAGCCCAGCTCGGCGGCCGTGGCCTCCAGCTCGTCCTTCTTCCGCGAGGAGATGTAGACGGTGGCGCCCGCGTCGAGGAACCCTCGCGCGATCATCTTCCCGATGCCCCGGGACCCGCCCGTGACGACGACCGTCTTGCCTTCCACCGAGAACAGAGTCATACGGGCAGCATACCGACCGGTCGGTTCCCGCGTCAGGCCCGGAAGCCTCCGTACGCTCCGCGGAAGAACACCAGCGGGCCGCCGTCGTCGTGGCGGTCGAGCCCGGTGACCCGGGCGACGACGATCACGTGGTCGCCGGCCGGGTGCTCCGCGTCCACGGTGCAGTCGATCCAGGCGAGCGCGCCGTCCAGCACGGGCGCGCCGCCGGGGGACAGGGCCCACGACAGCCCGCCGAACTTGTCCCCGCCCTTCGCGGCGAGCTGATCGCACACCTGCCGCTGGTGGTCGGCGAGCACGTTGACGCACAGGGCGGTCGCGGCCCTCAGCCGCGGCCAGCTCGTGCTGTCCCGCGAGACGCAGAACGACACCAGCGGCGGATCGAGGCTCACGGACGTGAAGGAGTTGACGGCCAGGCCGCACGGCTCCCCGGTCTCCGGGGCGATCGCGGTGACGGCCACGACGCCGGTGGCGTACCTGCCGAGGACGTTCCTGAAGTGCTGGGGATTGACGGCCGGAATCCTCCTGGCGCCGTCAGGGCCGACCCTCCGGGACACAGGGATGCTCATCGCACGTGCCTCCTCGGTCGCCTCCCCATGAAGTCAAGGAGGGCCGGAGCCGATGCATTCCCTGTGCGTGCCTAACGGTGGCGCGTCCTGGCGGGCGTGGGGGACCCGCCAGGACGCGCTCCGCCCCGGCGCGAGACCTCGACCCCGGCGAGGGTTGGGGTCGAGACCTCGTTCATTCGCACGGAGTCCGTGGGGAGCGGCCCTTCTCGACCGGCCGCTCCGGCGTGCGGTGGTACCGCGTGCTCGGGCATGTCACGCCGTTCCCGCACAAGGCGGTCATGTCGGTGGATACCGACAGCTCTGACATGTCGTTCCCGTCGCTCTGATAGGTCTGGGTCTGGGCCGGGGGCTCGCGCCAGGGCGACTTCGGCGTTCTCGCACCGACCGCCCTCACGTGCCCACCTCCATTGGATGGATTTGTACCAACGTTTGGATAATGCGCGGCTGGGTGGGCTCTGGTCAAGGGGTTGTTTCCCAGTAGACCGAGATCCTCTAGATTTGTTGGAACAAAAGGGTGGATTGAGGAAAGATGGCACGATCGTCGCTCTACCAGCAGGTGGCCGCGGAAGTACGCAGGGCCATCTACGCGGGCGAACTCGCGCCAGGCGACCAGATTCCGACCGAGGCCGACCTCATGGAGGCGCACGGCGTCAGCCGCAACACCGTACGGCTGGCCCTGGGTGAGCTGGAGAACGAGGGTCTCATCCTGCGGATGCGCCGGCGTGGAACGTTCGTACGCGAGCGCCGTCCGCTCCTCATGCGCCCCCAGGACGAGTTCCTCCCGTACGACCAGGAGGGGCGGCGGTTCGACACGTTCGTCCACGCCGTCCGCTCCGAGGGCCGTACGGCGGACCAGAGGATCGAGGTCTCGATCGTCGAGCCGCCCGAGGACGTGGCCACCCGCCTCGCCCTCGCCGACGGCGCCCTGGCCGTCGTGCGCCGCCGGCTGCGCTTCGTGGACGGCCAGCCGTACAACACCTTGGACTCCTACTTCCCCCTGGAGATCGTGGGGGACTCCGAGATCGCCCGGCCCGGCGACATCACGCGCGGGGCCAACCGGGTGCTGGAGGAGTTGGGCCATCTCCAGGTCCGTGTGATCGACGACCTCTCGGCTCGCATGCCGACCTCTGACGAGTCGTCACGGCTCCAGCTGGAGCCCGGCACTCCGGTCGTCGTCCACACCCGGGTCGGCTACGACGCCGACGACACGCCCGTCCGCGTCGCCGTGTCCGTGCTGCCCGCCGACAAGCATCTGATCCGATACGAGCTGGAACGTCATTGACGAGGCCCGGACGCCCCCTGGCCTGAGCGGGCGTCCCCGGCCGCCGGGCCCTCCTCCGGAGGGCCGCTCCCGCGATTCCCATCCTGACCCCGCCAGGGGACCGCGCCGCACCCGCGCGCCCTAGCGTGGCCCGCCGTCTCCGGACGGACGCTGTACGGCATCCAGCCGTCACTCTTAGTGATCAAATCGCCGCCGTCGGCACGAAAGGAATCAGGCATGCCCGCGAACACCCTGGATCTTGTTACGGAACTCACGCTGCGTCGCGCCACCCCGGCCGACCTGGAGGGGGTCCTCGCCCTGCTGACGCGCACCGCCGGGTGGCTGAACGGTCTCGGCGTGCGGCAGTGGCCCGCCGGGGGCTTCCCCGCCGAGCGCATCGAACCGCTGATCGGTGAGGGCGTCATGTACCTCCTGGACGCCGGCTCCCCGCTGCCGGCCGCGACGATCGCGGTGGACGGCCATGCCGACCCGGAGTTCTGGACCCCCGCCGACCGCCCCGGCGACGCGCTCTACGTCCACAAGCTCGCTGTGAACAGGACCTGCTCTGGCCAGGGCCTGGGGGAGGTGCTGCTCGACTGGGCCGCCCTGCGGGCCGTCGCTCACGACCGGCCGTACCTGCGGCTGGACTGCGCCAAGGACAACGCCCGCCTGCAGTCGTACTACCGGAAGGCGGGCTTCCGGCACGTCCGCACAATCGACCTGCCGCACCGGGCCTCCGGCGCGCTGTTCGAGCGGGATGCCAGCGCCGTGATCCCGGCCGCGTTGTCCTATAACCGCACGCCGGCGGTGCCGGCCCAGCGCTCGGGACATGCGACGCAAGCCTGGAAAGTTCTTGACATCACCTCGCACAACGAGTTGATCGAGTGCTGAACAGGGCGGATGCCGTGAGGCGCCGCAAAGGGACCGGATACTGTTCACTTCATGACGGGATCCCTCCTTGAAGTGATCGCGCTCGACGTGCGTGACGCCGTGGCCGCCGAGGAGGGCGGAGCGGACCGCCTGGAAGTCGTGTCCGACATGGGCGCGGGCGGGCTCACCCCCTCGGCGGACCTCGTCGCCGCGATCGCGCGCGAGTGCGGGCTGCCGCAGATGGTCATGCTCCGCTGCAACGCCGGGTTCACCGTGACCCCGGAGGAGCTCGACCGGCTGCGCGGCCATGTCAAGGAACTCGCCGAGGCCGGTGCGGCGGGCTTCGTCTTCGGCTTCCTGTCCGGGGACGGGTCGGTCGACAGGGAGGCGACGGACGCGCTGATCCACGCGGTCTCGCCGCTGCCCTGGACCTTCCACCGCGCCGTGGACAACGCCGCCGACGTCCGGGCCGCCTGGCGTGCCGTACGGCTGCTGCCGAACCTGGCGACCGTCCTCACGTCCGGCTCGCCCGAGGGCGTCGGCAGCGGCCTCGGGGTGTTACGCGCGCGGGCCGAGGCGGGGGACGCCTCGCTCGTGCTCGCCGGCGGCGGTCTGCGCGAGGAGCACGTGCCGGTGCTGCTCGACTACGGCATTCGCGCCTTCCATGTGGGCACCGCCGTCCGGGGCTCGTGGCGGGAGCCGGTCGACCCGGACCTCGTCAGGCGCTGGCGCGGCATCGTGGACCGGCCCTGACCGCCCCACTCCGGCCAGCCGGCCCACGCTGAGACTCAGGCGCGGCGGCGGGCGACCAGGACGGCGTCGCGGCTCGTGACCTCGCGGCCCTCCGGGTCCACGGCGGTGCGCGGCCGGGCCTCGGCCGCCGCGACCTCCCACTCGGCCGGATCGAGCGACGCCGCGACCTCCTCGGCGGTGAACATCATCTGCGGGAAGTGCATCTGCCGGACCCTGGTCAGCAGATCGGACGGGTGGTGCCCGACGATCAGCAGGGTGCCGCCCGGGGCCACAGCGGCCGCCAGCCGGGCGAACAGCGTCCGCCTGGCCTCATCCGGCAGGTGCATGTACTGCGCGGACACCAGGTCGTACGCGCCCTCGGGAACCGCGTGGTCGCGCAGGTCCGCGCGCACCCACTCGGTGCGGTCCGCGACGTCCGCGCCCGCGTCGGCGGCGTGGGCGGCGGCCCGCTCCAGCGCCGTGGCGGAGATGTCGACTCCCGTCACCCGCCAGCCCCTTGCCGCGAGCCAGACGGCGTCGGCACCCTCGCCGCTGCCGACGTCGAGAGCCCGGCCCGCAGGCAGCGCCGCGGCCTCGGCGACGAGCTGCGGATTCGGGCGGCCGCTCCAGATCGCCGGCCGGGAACGGTAGCGCTCCTCCCAGGCGGCCTCCTCGAACAACGTGCGCATCTCGTCCCGGTAGGCCGCGACGGCCTCCCGGGTCTCCTCGGCGATGAGATCCATGTTGATCGCCGCCCCCGCCGCCAGGCCCGCGGCGGCGGACGCGATCACGACGGCGCGCACGTCCGTCACGTTCCCCGCCACATAGACACCGGGCACGGCGGTCGCGCCGGTCGGCTCCGCGGCGATCCCGGTCCCCGCCGGGTGGCCGCCGAGCTCCACCTCGACCGGCTTGAGCCCGAGCGATTCCAGCACCCCGGACCGGGCGGCGAGCGGCACGCCGACGACGAGCGCGTCGAGCGCGACGACCTCGCCGGAGGCAAGCCGCACCCCGCTGAGCGCGTCGCCGGTCACCTCGATCCCCGTGACGGGGCCGTCGGCGACCGGAATCCTGCGCGCGGCGAGCCGCTCGGCCTCCTCCTCCGACGGCGCGGGGCGGTGGTGGGTCAGGAACACCACGTCCTCGCTCCACTGCCGCCACAGCAGGGCCTGCTCGACGGCGAGCGGCCCGGTGGCCAGCACGCCGATGCGCCGGTCGCGGACCTCCCACCCGTGGCAGTACGGGCAGTGCAGCACGTCGCGGCCCCACCGCTCGGCCAGGCCCGGCACGCCGGGCAACTCGTCCACGGCCCCGGTCGCCACCAGCAGCCGGCGGGCCCGGACGGCACGGCCGCCGTCCAGCGTCACGAGGAAGTCGTCCCCGTCCCGGACGGCCGCCTCGGCCCGCCCGGCGACGACCTCGCCGCCGTAACCGATCACTTCCTCGCGCCCGGCCGCCCGCAGTTCCGCGGGCGGCGTGCCGTCCAGGCCCAGGTAGTTGTGCATGTGCGCGGCCGGCGCGTTGCGCGGCTCTCCCGCGTCCACCACCAGGACCGACCGCCGGGCCCGCGCCAGCGCCAGGGCGCCGCTGAGCCCCGCGGCGCCGCCGCCCACCACGACCACGTCGTACTTCTTCTCGTCCACCTCTGCCTCCCGTGTCGACATCTGCTGTCGGCGTCTGCTGTCGGCGTTTGCCGTCGACGTGGGGCAACAGTGCGGCACGGGCGGCGGAAGTGGCAAGGAACCTTGCCGATGTGGCAAATCTCAGCAGAGGGCGCGGTCGGCCCGCGCCAGGGCGGCGACCAGAGTCTTGATCGTCGCGGGCTCGTCCAGCACGCCCCCGGCGGCCTCGCGACGTTCCTGCCAGGCGCGCACCCGGTCGGCGTACTTCTCGTAGCAGGCGAGGTGGAACGCGTATGCGGTCGTGAAGCGGCTCACGAGGTGCGAGGGGTGCATGTCCCAGCCCTGGTAGAAGCCGTGCGCCAGCGAGTGCGACACCAGTGCCGAGTGCCTGCGCAGCAGGGCGTGCACGTCGGCCGCCGCGTCCGAGGCCGGAGCCGCGGCCAGCGAGCCGTCCGACAGCTCCACCCCCGTTCCCGACAGCGCCGTCTGCATGACGTGCCGCGCGTGGTCGCAGGCCGGGTGGTCGAGCCGCTGCTCGTCCGGCGGCAGCCCGAGCGCCGCCGTGTAGTCGAACACGCCGAAGTGGGCGGCCGCCAGCCGGCCGCCCAGCGAGGGCACCAGGCCGGCCGACCGCTGGAGCATGAGCACGGTCTGCGGGGCCTCCACCTGCATCTCGAAGCGCAGCGTGCCGGGGGCCAGGCGCAACGCGTGCTCCAGCGCCTCCAGGCAGCGGGCGAACTGCCGCAGGTAGTCCTCCATCAGGACCTTGGGGAAGGTCACCGTGAACCCGTCGGGGAGCCTGCCGGCCCGTCGTACGACCCCGGTCAGGAACCCGTCGAGCGTGCGCACCGAGCGCAGGGGGTCGCCGTCGGCGAACGACTTCACCCGCAGCCCCCACCTGCGGGGCAGCGTGCCCGCCTCGTGCATCGCGGCCACGGCCGCCGCCGCCGACTCGGCGTGCCCGTCCTCCTCCTCGGGGGAGCGCAGGCCGTAGCCGTCCTCGAAGTCGATCCGCAGGTCCTCGATCGGCTCGGCGTGCAGCTTCCTGCGTACGCGGTCGTGCACGGGCTGGGCCAGCTCGGGGTCGAGCTCGAACAGCGCGGCCAGCTCGGTGGGGGTGAACAGGAGCCGGTGGAGGAGGTCGGTGGCCGCGTGCCGCCACTGCTGGACGATCTCCGCCGTCACCCGGTCCGCGGGCACGTACACGGTGTGCACCGGCTGCCACGCGGGCTCCCGGACGGGAAACCGGGCGAGCTGCTCGTCATGGGCGCCGGCGAAGCCGTCGAGCGGCCCGTCGAACAGTCCGTCTGGGCCGGTCAGCGTCGTCTCCATGGGGACGATCCTCGCAGACGCCCCCGCCACGAAGATGTCATCACGCAACGTCGCTGCGCGACCACGTTCGGTTGGCTATTCTTTTCCTCGAACAACCGATCGAACGGGTGGGCGAATCGGTGGAGACAAAGAAACGGCCCCCTGTCGGGGGCCGTAGAGCCCGGGGACGTAGCCGCGGGCGCGGTGACTCCATGTTAGGAGATGATGGCGGTGCGCGACAACCCCGTTCCTCACGTCCTGCGTGTCGGGGTCTACGTCGACGGGTTCAACCTCTATTACGGACTGCGCTCCTTGCGGGGACGCCGCTACCTCTGGCTCGATCTCCACGCGTTGGCGTGCCGGCTGCTGAGGACCGGGCAGACGCTGACGGCCGTCCGCTACTTCACCGCCCCCATCCGGGGCGACGCTCGTGCCCTCGCCCGCCAGCAGACCTATCAGGCGGCCCTGGAGAGCCTGGGAGTCGAGGTGGTGCTCGGGCGGTTCCAGGAGCAGCGGGCCTCCTGCCGGGCCTGCGGCGTCTCCTGGCGGACCTACGAGGAGAAGCAGTCCGACGTCGCGCTGGCCGCCGCGATGGTCGGCGACGTCGCCCTCGACCGGGTCGACATGGTGCTGCTGCTGTCGGCCGACTCCGACCTGTGCGCGGCAATCGAGGCGGTGCGCCAGGTGGACGCCCGGCGCGGCGGCAAGACCCGGGTCGTCACCGTCTTCCCGCCCGGCAGACGGTCGGACGGCCTGCGCCTCGCGAGCGACGCCTGGTTTCCTCTCGGCGAGGCGCTCATCCGGCAGGCGCAACTGCCCGACCTCGTGCCCGGCCGCGACGGAGCGCGCTACCACCGGCCCGTCCACTGGTCCTGACCACGCCGTCGCTCAGAACGCGACCCTTAGGACGCGACCTCAACGAGCCGTGTCAGGACGCACCGTCCGGCCGGCCGAGCCGGCCGCACGCGCCCAGCATCGCGTCCCTGCCCACCAGCTTCACCCGCTCGCCCCTCCTGAGGCTGCCGGCCAGCGCGGCCTCCGCGGCCTCGATCGCGAGCCAGTCCTCGTACATCACGGGGCTCAGCCCGCGCGCGGCGAGCAGGTCGTCCAGCCGGGCGGTAGCCGTTCCCGGCACCGCCTCGGCGAGCAGCGTGCGCACGGTCTCGGCGGCGTCGGACTTGTTGGTCCCGATCACGCCCGTCGGCCCCCGCTTGAGCCAGCCCGCGACGTACTGCCGGTCGGTCACCTTGCCGGCGACGTTCGGCACCGTCATCGACTCCGCGTCGAACGGCACCCCGGGCAGCGCCACGCTCTGGTAGCCCACCGAGCGCATCACCATGTCCGCCGGGATCGTCTCGAAGTCGCCGGTCCCTACGACCCGCCCGTTCTCCAGCCGGGTCCGCTCCAGCCGTACCCCCTCGACCCGGGACACGCCGAGGATCTCCACGGGGCGCAGCCAGAAGCGCACCTCCAGACGACGGGGCCGGTCGGCCGGCTTGCGCTCCGACCACGACCGCAGCACGTCCACGTTGCCCCTGACCTGGCGCGACAGCGTGGTCAAATCATCGACCGCGATCTCTCCGGGGAAGGTGAGGACGTCGGCGTTCAGCAGCTCGCCGAGCTCCCGCAGCTCCTTCAGGGTGAACTTCGCGTGCTCGGGACCGCGCCGGCCGACCATGTGGATCCGCTTCACCTTGGAGGCGGCCAGCCGGTCGAGCACCTCCTCGGGCACGTCCGTGCCGCGCAGCTCGTCGGCCGTCTTGGCCATGATCCGCACCACGTCCACGGCGACGTTGCCGACGCCGATGACGACGACATCCTCCGCGTCGAGGGAGAACGCGTCCGGCGGGACGTCGGGGTGGCCGCAGTACCAGTTGACGAAGTCGGTCGCCGCGACGCTGCCCGGCAGGTCCTCACCCGGGACCCCGAGGTGCCTGTCGACCATCGCCCCCGTGCAGTAGACGACCGCGTCGTAGCAGGACAGCAGGTCGTCCGCCGAAAGATCGGCGCCCAGCTCGACGCCGCCCAGGAAGCGCACCCCGGGGGTCTCCAGCACCCTGCGCAGGTAGCCGGCGATCGACTTGATCGACGTGTGGTCGGGCGCCACGCCGTACCGGACGAGCCCGTACGGCGTCGGCAGGCGTTCGAGGACGTCCACCTCGACCGGGTCGCGCGACTGCTTGACCAGTGCCTCGGCCGTGTAGATGCCGGCCGGGCCCGACCCGACGATCGCGACGCGCAGTGTCACCATGGCCTCCAGCAGCGGCGGACTCGCGACGGGCGGCGTCCGCGGACGCTCCCTATCAGTGATTCTTTATCACCGCCGGTCGCCCTGCCAATGCAACGCCGTGCCGCGCACACCGGATTGTCATCCGTCTTGTGATGATTCGCGGGGTTGCGGCGACCAGCCGGCCACGATCAAAGTGATGCCCGTGGGCAGTGGGGCTAAAAGACGGGGAAACCCGCGGACGAGAAGGCCGGGCGGTGGCACCCTCCCTGACATGAGGGGACTCCGCGGGGGGCGGGACGAGCCCGGGGCCTCACCGGCCACGGCGCACGGCCCGCAGAACGGTCAAGAGGACGGCGACACGCCGTCACACGGCTCCGGGCCGGACGGGCTCAGGTACGAGGCGCTGGGGCGGGTCATGGCCGCCTTATCCGGTGAGGCGGAGACGTTGGAGGCGTGCCGCGACCTCACATGGTGGCGGGGCACCGACCGCTCCTGGCACATCGAGTGGCGCGACGGCCCGTACGCGGCCGAGGTGGCGGCGCTGCTCCTGGACCGGATCGGCGAGCCGGGCCAGGACGCCGTGCGGGCCGCGCCCGCGGGCCCGGCGACCACGTCGACGGCGATGCTGAACGTGATGGGCGTGACCTTCGTGCTGCGGGCCATCGACCCGTTCGGCATGGATCGGCTGCGGACAAGGCCCGGACTGTGGCGGCTGTCCGCGGCGCTGGACGGCCCGGCCGGCCCCGTCGGCACGGGCGGGAGGTCCCGTCAGCACTGGGAGGAACTGCTCGGCGGCTGATGCCGGCGGCCTGTATCGGCTCGCCCGTCGTTTACGTGAGGCGGTGGGGCCCCCGGAGTCGATAGCCTTGGGGGCACATCGTCTTCGTCTCGTCCCTCCGGTCGTCTCCGAGGGTCCGCGAGGAGATCCGCATCGCACCCCCGAGGGGACGCCGCGGACGAGACCTCTCACGAGCAAGGAGTAGCCGTGCTGCTGCGTATGTCGACCCTGTTCCTGCGCACCCTGCGTGAGGATCCGGCGGACGCGGAAGTGCCGAGCCACAAGCTGCTCGTCCGCGCCGGCTACATCCGCCGCGTCGCGCCCGGCATCTACTCCTGGCTGCCACTCGGCAAGATCGTGCTGGAGAACGTCGCGCGGGTCGTGCGCGAGGAGATGGACCGGATGGGCGCGCAGGAAGTGCTGTTCCCCGCGCTGCTGCCCCGGGACTTCTACGAGCCCACGGGCCGCTGGACCGAGTACGGCGACACGCTGTTCCGGCTGAAGGACCGCAAGGGCGCCGACTATCTCCTCGGGCCGACCCACGAGGAGATGTTCACCGACATGGTGAAGGGGGAGTACTCCTCCTACAAGGACTATCCCGTCACCCTGTACCAGATCCAGACGAAGTACCGCGACGAGGCTCGGCCCCGGGCGGGCATCCTGCGGGGCCGCGAGTTCGTCATGAAGGACTCCTACTCCTTCGACCTCGACGACGACGGCCTGAAGCGGTCCTACGAGATGCACCGCGAGGCGTACATCCGCATCTTCGAGCGTCTCGGCATCGACTACAAGATCTGCTTCGCGATGTCGGGAGCGATGGGCGGGTCGGCCTCCGAGGAGTTCCTCGCCCCCTGCCCGACCGGTGAGGACACCTTCGTGGCCTGCCACAACTGCGGATACGCGGCCAACGCCGAGGCGGTCGTCACGCCCGCGCCGCCCGCCGTGACCGCCGCGCAGCCGCCCATGAAGGTGCTCGACACGCCCGACACCCCGACGATCGAGTCGCTCGTCGCGTACGTCAACGAGAACCACGGCCTCGGCATCACCGCCGCGGACACGCTGAAGAACCTCGTCGTGAAGGTCCGCACGCCGGGCTCCGACGAGGTCAAGACGGTGATCGTCGGCGTGCCCGGCGACCGCGAGGTCGACTTCAAGCGGCTTGAGGCGGCGCTCTCACCCGGCGTGCCGGAGATCTTCGAGGCCGAGGACTTCGCCCGCCACCCCGGCCTGGTGCGCGGCTATATCGGCCCGCAGGTGCTCAGGGACCTGGGGATCACCTACCTGGTCGATCCCCGCGTGGTCGAGGGCTCCGCCTGGGTGACGGGCGCCAACGAGCCGGGCAAGCACGCCGCGCACGTGGTCGCGGGCCGCGACTTCCAGCCGGACGGCACCATCGAGGCCGCCGAGGTGCGGGCGGGCGACGCCTGCCCCCGCTGCGCGCATCCGCTGTCGATCGACCGTGGCATCGAGATCGGCCACATCTTCCAGCTCGGCCGCAAGTACGCCGACGCCGCCCAGCTCGACGCGCTCGGGCCCGACGGCAAGCCCATCCGCATCACCATGGGCTCGTACGGCGTGGGCGTGTCCCGGGCGGTGGCCGTGCTCGCCGAGCAGCGGCACGACGAGCTGGGCCTGGTGTGGCCCAGGGAGGTGGCTCCCGCGGACGTGCACATCGTCGGCACCGGCAAGGAGAACCAGATCGAGGTCGCGACCACGCTCGCCGAGACCCTTGAGGCGCGGGGGCTGCGCGTGCTCGTGGACGACCGCCCCGGCGTGTCGCCCGGCGTCAAGTTCAAGGACTCCGAGCTGCTCGGCCTGCCCACCGTGCTGATCGTCGGCCGGGGCCTGGCCAACGGCGTGGTCGAGCTGCGCGACCGGGTCACCGGGACCAAGGAGGAGATCCCGCTGGACGAGGCCGTCGAGCGGGTGCTCGCCGCCTGCCGGGCCTGATCGCCGGACACCCCGATCCACCACACGGCGCCGCCGTCCCCTCGCGCACAGCGCATATGCACAGCGCACAGCACACGCGGGGGGCGGCGGCGCCGCCTTGTCTCGCCGGACGCCGTCGCGGGCCGCGCCGCCTACTGGCCGTCCTCGCCGGACGGCTCCGGCTGGGCCTCCTGCCCGGGCGCGCCTCCGGACCCGGCCGGTCCGGAGGAGGCCGCCGGCGCGGACTCGGCCCCCTGCGCGGGGACGTCGACGTCGGCGCCGTCCCGGCCCATGCCCGGGAACGGGTCGCCGATCTTCGGCTGCCAGCCGTACGCCCGGGTCGCGCACTCCTGCGCGGCCAGCGCGGCGATCCGCCGCAGCGCCGGGTCGCGATCGGCGGCGAGCTCCAGGTAGGCGGTGGTCACCCGCTGCTCCACCAGCAAAGCGAGGCGCACCGCGTCGGCCGGTCCGCGCACCTCGAAGGGCAGGCGGTAGGTGGGGCCCGGCTCGGCGGGCGTGCCGCCCCGCTGGGAGATGAGCGCCCGGAGCTGGTCGCGCCGCGCCCGATGGGCGTCGAACCCCGCGGTGGCGCGCCTGAGCAGCGCGCCGCTCGTCTTCCCGCCGATCACCCCGTACGCGTACACGGCGGCGTGCTCGGCGGACAGGGCCCGTCCGAGCGCGTCGCCGACCGGCGCCCCGGCAGGCGCTCGGGCGGGCTCGGCTGAGGTCTCAGTCACGCACCCTCCCCAGGGCGACGACATGGACGGCCTCGCACGCGCCGATGCTCGCGAGGAGCTGGGAGAGCGCGGGGGAGGCCATGGCCATCTGCGCGGGACGCCCCGACGCCGCGTGCCGTTCGGCGTCCCTGAGCGCCTCGACCGAGGCCGCGGACGGGCTCTGCGGCGAAGGAGCGGAGGACGAGGGCGGCGGCGTGGAGATCGCGGGGAACGTTCCCGCGCCGCCCCCGGCGGGCAGGAGCGCGCGCAGGGCCTGCAGATGGGCCGCGTGACGCCGGCGGAACGGCTCCAGCGCGGCGGCCCGGGCGGGCTGGGCGGCGACCGCGCGCCCGTAGAGCGAGACCAGCTCTTCCTTGCCCGCGATGAGAGAGGTGAGCAGCACGGTCTGCGGATCCGGGGAGGCCGGAGCGGCCGGTTTCTCCGGAGTCGAGGAGCAGCCGGCCGCGGCCAGACCGGCCGCGGCGGCGGAGCCCAGCAACGCACGTCTCGTCACTCGTGCCCCGCCGCTGTGTCTCACGACACAGCATCGTACGGCGCGGCGCGCACTGGTCATCGCCCGTGACCATGATGATCGTGCACGTGTCGGACCGCCGCCCGGGTGTGGCGATGTTTCCACCTCCCGGTGTCGATAGGCTGTTGGCACATCGGGCTTGGGCACTACGGTCACAGCCACATGGTCATAGGGAGGTCGGCATGGGCAGCGACGCTCGACGCGGCCGCCTGGTTGAGCTGCTCGGCCCTGTGGTCGCCGCCGAGGGCTTCGACCTGGAGGACGTCACGGTCACCCCGGCGGGCCGCCGGCGGCTGGTGCGCGTCGTGGTGGACCGGGACGGCGGCGTGAGCCTGGACGACGTGGCCGACGTGAGCCAGTCCGTCTCCAAGCGGCTGGACGAGGTGGACGTCCTCGGCGGCAGCGCGTACGTCCTCGAGGTCACCTCTCCCGGAATCGACAGGCCGCTCACCGAGCCGCGCCACTGGCGCCGGGCGCGCGGGCGGCTGGTGAAGGCGGAGCTGCGTGACGGCACCTCCGTGGAGGGCCGGGTGGCCGAGGCCGACGAGACCGGTGTGGAGCTGGACGGCGCGCGCCGCATCGCGTACGGCGAGCTGGTGCGCGGCCGGGTGCAGGTCGAGTTCAACCGGCGCGACGCCGGGCTCGACGACGAACTTGATGAGGGCCTCGATGTCGACGAGGACATCGCCGACGCCGACGACGAGGGCTAGGGGGAGCCTTGTGGACATTGACATGAGCGTCCTGCGCAGCCTGGAGCGGGAGAAGGACATCTCCTTCGACCTGGTCGTCAAGGCGATCGAGGACGCGTTGCTGATCGCGTACTTCCGCACGGAGGGCGCGGCGCAGAAGGCGCGGGCCGAGCTGGACCGCGACACGGGCCATGTGATCATCTGGGCCGCCGAGCTGGACGAGAACGGCGAGGTCGTGCGGGAGTACGACGACACCCCGTCGAACTTCAGCAGGATCGCCGCCACCACGGCCAAGCAGGTGATCCTGCAGCAGCTGCGCGACGCCGAGGACGAGGTCAACTTCGGCGAGTTCGCCAGCCGCGAGGGCGAGCTGGTCGCGGGCGTCATCCAGCAGGGCAAGGACCCGCGGGTGGTGCTGGTCGACCTCGGCAAGATCGAGGCGATCCTGCCGCACAACGAGCAGGTCCCCGGCGAGGAGTACGCGCACGGCGAGCGCATCCGCTGCTACGTGGTGCAGGTGAAGAAGGGACCCAAGGGGCCGTCGGTCACCCTGTCGCGCACGCACCCCAACCTCGTGAAGAAGCTCTTCGCGCTGGAGGTGCCGGAGATCGCCGACGGGACCGTGGAGATCGCGGCCATCGCGCGCGAGGCCGGCCACCGCACGAAGATCGCGGTGCGGTCGCGCAAGCCCGGCGTCAACGCCAAGGGCGCCTGCATCGGCCCGATGGGCTCGCGCGTGCGCAACGTCATGACGGAGCTGCACGGCGAGAAGATCGACATCATCGACTGGTCGGAGGATCCGGCCGAGTTCGTCGGGAATGCCCTGTCGCCGGCGCGTGTTTCCCGTGTCGAGGTGGTCGACGCCGACAGCCGCACCGCGCGGGTGATCGTGCCCGACTACCAGTTGTCCCTGGCGATCGGCAAGGAGGGCCAGAACGCCCGCCTCGCCAACCGTCTGACGGGCTGGCGGATCGACATCCGGCCGGACACCGAGCAGGCACCTGCTGATCCCGCTGATGCGTCGGCAAGGTAAGCTGGAATATGGTTACCAGGCAGCCCCGCTGAGAACGTGTGTGGGCTGCCGGGTTCGCACGGTAAAGTCCGAGTTGCTCCGCCTGGTCGTGGTCGAGGGCGTGATCGTCCCCGATACGCGAGGACGGCTCCCGGGACGTGGTGCCTCGTTGCATCCGTCCCCGCGCTGTCTGGAGCTCGCTGAGCGTCGCCGGGCGTTCCCACGCGCGTTCCGCGCGGAGGGACCGCTTGACACGTCGCTCTTGCAAGCTCACTTGGAGGGGTTGACGCCGGGGCGGTCCGGGTGAATGGTTACCGCTGGCCCTCGGTATCGGCTCCGGGAGCCAGGGCACGAAATTGTCATGTAGGACGCCGAGTTGATGGGCGGAGTCAGATTGCTATGAGCGCCTGATGAGCACGCGGCGATGAGTACGTTCAGGTAGCGACGGTCCGGCGGCACTGCGAGCCTCCCGGGCCGAGTTAGGGAGTGCAGTGGCGAAGGTCCGGGTATACGAACTCGCCAAGGAGTTCGGAGTCGAGAGCAAGGTCGTCATGGCCAAGCTCACCGAAATGGGCGAGTTCGTGAGGTCGGCGTCCTCAACAATAGAGGCGCCGGTCGTCCGCAAACTGACCGAGGCGTTCAAGGGTGACGTCTCCAAGGGCGGGGGGAAGCCCGCCCGTCCGGCGCAGCCGAAGCCTGCGCCGAGGCCGGCAGAGAGCCAGGCCAACGGGGGCGCCCCTCAGGCGCCCGTTTCCCAGTCCACCGGCGCGGTGGCCAAGCCGGGCCCGAAGCCCGGACCGCGGCCCGCTCCGCGTCCGGTTCCGATGCCTCACCCGCCGGTAGCACAGCCGGACGCGGCGCGCCCCGAGGCCGCCCGTCCGCAGGCGCCTCGCCCGGAGGGGCCGCGTCCCGCGGCCGCCGGTCCGAGGCAGGGTGCCCCCGGTGCCGGTGGGCCCAAGCCGGGTCCCAGGCCGGCTCCGGCTCCGCGCCCGGGTGGCGCACCCGCCGGTCCCGGCGCGCCCACAGGCGGCGCTCCGCGTCCCGGTGGGCCGAAGCCGGGTCCGCGCGGCCCGCGTCCCGGCAACAACCCGTTCTCCTCGACCGCCAGCGGCATGGGCCAGCGCCCCGCGCGGCCCGGCGGCCGTGACGGCGGTCGTCCCGACCGCGGGGACCGTCCCGACCGTGGTGACGGCGCCCCTCGCGAGCCGCGTCGTGACGGCGCGCGCGACGGGGGCATGCCGCGTCCGCCGGGCGCGCGTTCCGGCGCTCCGGGCGCCGGCGGTCCGCGTCCCGGACCCGCGGGTCCGCGTCCCGGGCCGGGCATGGGCGGTCCGCGTCCGGGTCCCGGCGCCGGTGGTCCGCGTCCCGGTGGTCCGCGTCCGAACCCGATGATGATGCCGCAGGGCCGTCCGGCCGCGCCGGGCGGCGGTGGTCCGCGTCCCGGTGGCGGCGGCGGTCGTCCCGGTGGTCCCGGCGGCGGTGGCCGTCCGGGCGGCGGCGGCGGTCGTCCCGGTGGTTTCGGCGGTCCGCGTCCCGGCGCCACGGGTGCCGGTCGTCCCGGTGGTCCCGGCGGCGGTCCCGGTGGTGGTGGCGGCGGTGGTTTCGCCGGTCGTCCCGGTGGTGGCGGCGGTCGTGGTCGCGGTGGCGGCACGGCGGGCGCGTTCGGGCGTCCGGGCGGGCGTCCGGCCCGTGGCCGCAAGTCCAAGCGCCAGAGGCGCCAGGAGTTCGACAACATGCAGGCCCCGGCGATCGGCGGCGTGCAGGTTCCGCGTGGCGGCGGCCAGACGATCCGCCTCCCGCGTGGTGCGTCCCTGTCGGACTTCGCCGACCGGATCGGCGCCAACCCCGCCTCGCTCGTGCAGATCATGCTGCACCTCGGCGAGATGGTGACGGCGACCCAGTCGGTCAACGAGGAGACGCTTCAGCTTCTCGGCGCCGAGCTGGACTACGAAATCCAGGTCGTCAGCCCGGAGGAGGAGGACCGCGAGCTCCTCGAGTCCTTCAAGATCGAGTTCGGCGAGGACGAGGGCGACGAGGCCGACCTCGCGCCGCGCCCGCCGGTCGTGACCGTCATGGGTCACGTCGACCACGGTAAGACGAAGCTGCTCGACGCGATCCGCCACACCAACGTGGTGGCCCGCGAGGCCGGCGGCATCACCCAGCACATCGGCGCCTACCAGGTGGCGACGACGCACGAGGGCGAGCACCGGAAGATCACCTTCATCGACACCCCGGGTCACGAGGCGTTCACCGCCATGCGTGCCCGTGGTGCGCAGGCCACCGACATCGCGGTGCTGGTGGTCGCGGCCGACGACGGTGTGAAGCCGCAGACCATCGAGGCGCTGAACCACGCCCAGGCGGCGAACGTCCCGGTCGTGGTGGCGGTCAACAAGATCGACAAGGAGGGCGCGGACCCGACCAAGGTACGGGCCCAGCTCACCGAGTACGGCCTGGTGGCCGAGGAGTTCGGTGGCTCCACCCTGTTCGTGGACATCTCGGCCAAGCAGGGCATCGGCATCGAGAACCTTCTCGAGGCCATCCTGCTGACCGCGGACGCCGAGCTCGACCTGCGGGCCAACCCGGAGATGGACGCCCAGGGACTCGCGATCGAGGCGCACCTCGACAAGGGCCGCGGCCCGGTGGCGACCGTGCTCGTGCAGCGCGGCACGCTGCGGGTGGGCGACTCGATCGTCTGTGGCGAGGCCTTCGGCCGCGTCCGCGCCATGCTGGACGACAGCGGCGAGACGGTCGAGGAGGCCGACCCGTCGCGTCCGGTCCTGGTCCTCGGTCTGACGGCCGTCCCGCGTGCCGGTGACAACTTCATCGTCGTCACCGACGACCGCATGGCCCGCCAGATCGCCCAGCAGCGGGCGGCCAGGCAGCGGATCGCCGACATGGCGAAGTCCGGTCGCCGCCGCACTCTCGAGGAGCTGTTCAAGGACCTCGAGAAGGGCCAGGTCGACGAGCTCAAGCTCATCATCAAGGGTGACGTCTCCGGTTCCGTGGAGGCCCTGGAGGACGCGCTGCTCAAGATCGACGTCGGCGAGGAGGTGCGCCTGCGGGTGCTCCACCGCGCGGTCGGCGCCATCACCGAGCACGACGTCAACCTGGCGATGGGCGACGACAACGCCGTCATCATCGGCTTCAACGTGCGTCCCGAGGTGCGGGCGCGCGACCTGGCCGAGCGCGAGGGCGTGGACATCCGGTACTACTCGGTCATCTACCAGGCGATCGAGGAGATCGAGGCGGCCCTCAAGGGCATGCTCAAGCCGGAGTTCGAGGAGGTCAGGACCGGCACCGCGGAGATCCGCGAGGTCTTCAAGGTTCCGAAGATCGGCAATGTCGCCGGTTCGATCGTCCGCTCGGGCGTCATCACCCGCAACAGCAAGGCCCGGCTCATCCGCGACGGCGTCGTGGTGGCCGACAACCTCACCGTCTCGTCGCTGCGTCGCTTCAAGGACGACGCGACCGAGGTCCGCGAGGGCTTCGAGTGCGGTATCGGTATCGGCTACAGCGACATCAAGGTCGAGGACGTCATCGAGACGTTCGAGATGCAGGAGAAGCCGCGCGTCTGACGCGCCGTCCCGCCGCCCCCGCCACGCGCGGGGGCGGCGGCCGGACGTCCGTGACGTGGTGACGACCCATGTTCATCGGTGCTCTTACTCTTGACATCCTGCTCGGCGACGTCCGTTCGCTGAAGCAGAAGCGCTCGGTGGTCCGGCCGATCGTCGCCGAGATCCAGCGCAAGTATCCCGCCGTCGCCGTCGCCGAGGCGGGCCACCTCGACCTGCACCGGCGCGCCGAGATCGGCATCGCCGTGGTGTCGGCGTCCGCGGCCAACTGCGACGAGGTGCTCGACGCCTGCGAACGCCTGGTCGCCTACCATCCCGAGATCGAGCTGCTGTCCGCGCGGCGGCGGCTCTTCAACGACCACGAGGAATAGACGGCCGGGGCCCGCGCGTCAGCCGTACAGATACGAGGGAGCGTGAGCATGGACGCAGCGCGTGCCAGGAAGCTGGCCGATCGCATCCAGCAGGTGGTCGCGGAGATGCTGGAGCGGCGGATCAAGGATCCGCGGCTGGGGTTCGTGACGGTGACCGACACCCGGGTCACCGCGGACCTGAGCGACGCGACCGTCTACTACACGGTTTTCGGCTCCGAGGCGGAGCGCGCCGACACGGCCGCCGCCCTGGAGAGCGCGAAGGGCATCATCCGCTCCGAGGTCGGCCGGCAGACCGGCCTGCGGCACACCCCCGGCCTCACGTTCGTGCACGACCCGCTCCCGGACAGCGCCCGCCACATGAACGACCTGTTCGAGCTGGCGAAGGCCAAGGACGAGGAGATCGCCCGCCAGGCGGAGGGCGCGAAGTTCGCCGGGGACGCCGATCCCTACCGCTTCGAGGAGGACCTCGACGCCGAGGCGGCCGAGGAGGAGGGCGAGGACGAGCCCACCGGCCGCGCGGAACACCCCGCCCGGTGACCACCAACGAAAGCGCCGCCGGCGAGGCGGACTGGCGGCGTGCGACCGAACTGATCCGCTCCGCCGGCACGCTGGCGCTCGCCTGTCACGTGTCCCCGGACGGGGACGCCCTCGGCTCGATGCTGGGACTCGGGCTGGCGCTCGCGGGCACCGGCAGAAGGGTCGTCGCGTCCTTCGGCGACCGCGTGTTCGCCGTGCCCCGGCTGCTGCGGTTCCTGCCCGGGCAGCACCTGCTGGTGGAGCCCTCGGCCTACCCCGCCGAGCCCGATCTGATGATCACCTTCGACGCCTCCACGATGGAGCGGCTGGGCCTGCTCGCGCCCCACGCGGGCAAGGCCGGCGAACTCGTCGTGATCGACCACCACGTGTCGAACACCCGCTTCGGGACGGTCCACCTCGTGGATCCCGGCGCGGCCTCGACCACGATGGTCGTCGAGGAGCTCATCAACCGCCTCGGCCTCCCGATCGACCGGGAGGTCGCCACCTGCCTGTACGCGGGACTGGTGACCGACACCGGCTCCTTCCGGCACTCCATCACCACCCCGGCCGCGCACGCCATGGCCGGCCGGCTGCTGGCCACGGGGCTGCGCCCGGAGGAGATCGCCAGGGACCTGTGGGACCGCTCGCCCTTCGCGTACCTGCGGGTGCTCGGCACGGCGCTCGGGCGGGCCACCCTGGAACCGGACGCCGTGGGCGGCCTGGGGCTGGTGTGGACCTACGTGAGCCGCGCCGACCGCGCCGCGGAGGGCCTGCCGTACGAAGAGGTGGAAGGCATGATCGACGTCGTGCGCCGGGTCGACGAGGCGGAGGTCGCGGTCGTGCTCAAGGAGGACGACGAGGGCGGCTGGAACGTCTCGACCCGGTCGAAGGGCGCGGTGGACGTGGCCCGTGCCTGCGCCGCGCTCGGCGGCGGCGGCCACATGCGTGCCGCCGGGTTCTCCTCGGCGCTGTCCGTGGGGGACACGATGGCCGCCCTGCGTCCCCTCCTCGCTCCGGAAGGGAGCCGGTCATGAGCACGACGGCCAAGGCGAGAAGGACGCCGCCGCCGAGCGGCCTGATCATCGTGGACAAGCCGGCCGACTGGACGTCGCACGACGTGGTCGGCAAGATGCGCGGCATCGCGGGCACCCGCAAGGTCGGCCACGCGGGCACGCTCGATCCGATGGCCACCGGCGTGCTGGTGATCGGGGTGGAGAAGGCGACCCGCCTCCTCGGGCACCTCGCGCTGACCGAGAAGGTCTACGAGGCGACGATCCGCCTCGGCGTGACGACGAACACCGACGACGCCGAGGGCGAGGTGGTCGCCACCACCTCCGCCGGGCACGTGGCCGACGAACAGGTGCACAAGGGCGTCGCCGCGCTGACGGGCGAGATCATGCAGGTGCCGCCGCAGGTGAGCGCCATCAAGGTCGACGGGCAGCGGGCCTACAAGCTGGCCCGCGCCGGCGAGGAGGTGGCGCTGGCCGCCCGGCCCGTCACGATCCACGCGTTCGAGGTGGGGGAGATCCGGCGCACTCCGGAGACGGTGGACCTGGACGCCGTGATCACCTGCTCCAGCGGCACCTACATCCGGGCGCTGGCCCGGGACCTCGGCGCGTCGCTCGGCGTCGGCGGCCATCTCACCCGGCTGCGCCGCACCCGGGTCGGGCCGTACGGCATCGAGGCGGCGCGTACCATCGAGGACCTCGCCCGGGAATGCGTGATCATGTCCATGGCCGACGCGGTGTCGGCGGCCTTCCCCCGCAGGGACGTGGGCGAGGACGAGGCGCGGCTGGTCGCCCACGGCGGGCGGCTGCGCGCGGCGGGCCTCGGGCCGGGCCCGATCGGGGTCTTCGGGCCGGACGGCGCGCTGCTCGCGCTCGCCGAGGAGCGCGGCGGGACGGCGAGGCCGCTGGTGGTCTTCGTCTCCTGACGCCGGGGGCTGGTGCCCCGGCACCCCCCGGGGCATGGCAGTCTTGTCTACTGCGCGGTTCCCAGGCGAGGCGATTCAGCCGCCTCGCCGACGGCACGGCATTCGGACACAGAAGCGAGGTCGAGGTGCAGAGCTGGCACGGGCTGGACGAGGTCCCGAAAGACTGGGGCAGGTCCGTCGTCACGATCGGCGTGTTCGACGGCGTGCATCTCGGTCACCAGCAGATGGTGGCCCGCGCGGTCGGCATGGCCCGCGATCTGGGGCTGCCCGCCGTGGCGGTGACCTTCGACCCGCACCCGGACGAGGTGGTGCGGTCCGGCAACCACCCGCCGCGGCTCAGCACCACCGACCGCAGGGTCGAGCTGCTCCACGCGCTGGGCGTCGACGCGGTGTGCGTGCTGCCGTTCACGCTCGAGTTCTCCCGGATGTCGCCGGACGAGTTCGTCCAGACGGCTCTGGTCGACCGGCTGCACGCGGCGGGGGTCGTGGTGGGGGAGAACTTCCGCTTCGGTCACAAGGCGTCGGGCGACCTGGAGACCCTGCGGACGCTGGGGGAGAAGTACGACTTCACCGCCGAGGGCGTGCCCCTGGTCAGCGACGGCGACGCCATCTCCTCCACGGTGATCAGGGAGCGGCTGGCCGCGGGTGACGTCGCCGGTGCGGCCGTCCTGCTGGGCCGCCCCCACCGTGTGGAGGGCGTGGTGGTCCGCGGCCACCAGCGCGGGCGGGCGCTCGGCTTCCCCACCGCCAACGTCGAGTCGCCGCCGCACACCGCCATCCCCGCCGAGGGCGTCTACGCGGGGTGGCTGCAGTGCACCCAGAGCCCCTCGCCGTACGAGGGGGAGCGCTGGCCGGCCGCCATCTCGATCGGGACCAATCCCACGTTCGACGGGGTGGAGCGCACGGTCGAGGCGTACGCGCTGGACCGCGACGACCTGGACCTGTACGGCGCGCACGTGGCCGTGGACTTCGGCGAGCGGCTGCGCGAGACGCTCAGGTTCGACTCGATCGAGGCGCTGATCGAGCAGATGCACGACGACGTGGCCCGGGCCCGCGATTTCACCTCCTGAACCCGCCTCGCCTGAACGTGCTGCGTGGCGCGTCGTGACAGCGTGTGTCCGACGAGCTGGTAGGGTTGTATGTCAGCCATGTTCAGGTGGTGTTGAGCCACCCGGCTGTCCTGTCACGGCGACTGTGGGCACGCACGGTCGTTCGCGGGATGGGAATCGTTGCGCGTGCCATTTCACCAGAATGGAGAAGCAGTGTCGCTTGACGCCGCTACCACCAAGTCCATCATCGGCGAGTACGGCACCAGCGAGGGTGACACCGGGTCGCCGGAGGTCCAGATCGCGCTTCTGAGCAAGCGGATCAGCGACCTCACCGAGCACCTCAAGACCCACAAGCACGACCACCACAGCCGTCGTGGTCTGCTCCTGCTGGTGGGCCGCCGGCGCCGGCTGCTGAAGTACCTGCAGGCCAAGGACATCACCCGCTACCGCTCGCTCATTGAGCGGCTGGGCCTTCGCCGATAAGGTGAGGAAGGAGCGGCGATTCTTCGCCGCTCCTTTTCCATAACCGGCCACAATGGAACCGGCCCAGCGGGCCGAGTGAGACAGCCGAGTGGCCGAGACAACTGAATAGCCGAGACACAGTGCCCCGCGTCCGCAAGCAAGCCGCAGCGCGATCCCGCGGCGTGAGAGGGCCGGTCCTCGGTAGTGGCCCCCGGTAGGCACGGCGACAGCCGTGCGGACGGACCGGGCGCTTCGATCGAAGACCGGCACTGCACCTGAACGGGGAGCCCGGCGAAAGAGGACGCGGGAGACCGACCCGAAGAGGAGGTCCCCCGTGGAGGGTGTCCACAGCACAGAGGCCGTTATCGACAACGGTCCCTTTGGCACGCGCACGATCAGGTTCGAGACCGGGCGGCTGGCCCGGCAGGCGGCGGGCAGCGCCGTCGCGTACCTGGACGACGAGACGATGATCTTGTCGGCGACCACCGCGTCCAAGCATCCCAAGGAGAACCTCGACTTCTTCCCGCTGACGGTGGACGTCGAGGAGCGGATGTACGCGGCCGGCCGCATTCCCGGCTCGTTCTTCCGCCGCGAGGGCAGGCCGTCCGAGGACGCGATCCTGACCTGCCGCCTGATCGACCGGCCGCTGCGCCCGTCGTTCGTGAAGGGCCTGCGCAACGAGATCCAGATCGTCGCGACGATCATGGCCCTGCATCCCGAGCACCTGTACGACGTGGTCGCGATCAACGCCGCGAGCATGTCCACGCAGCTCGCCGGGCTGCCGTTCTCCGGCCCGATCGGCGGCGTGCGCGTCGCGCTGATCGACGGCCAGTGGGTGGCGTTCCCGACCCACACCGAGCTCGAGCGCGCCACGTTCGACATGGTCGTCGCCGGGCGCGTCCTGGCCGACGGCGACGTCGCGATCATGATGGTCGAGGCCGAGTCGACCCGCGACACGCTCAAGCTGGTCGCCGACGGCGCGGTCGCCCCGACCGAGGAGGCCGTGGCCCAGGGCCTGGAGGCCGCCAAGCCGTTCATCAAGGTGCTCTGCGAGGCCCAGTCGAAGCTGGCCGAGGTCGCCGCCAAGCCGACCGCCGAGTATCCGATCTTCCTCGACTACCAGGACGACGCCCTGGAGGCCGTGACCGCCGCCGTCAAGAGCGAGCTGGCCTCGGCGCTGACGATCGCGGGCAAGCAGGAGCGCGAGCTGGAGATCGAGCGCGTCAAGGTGCTGGCGGCGGAGAAGCTGCTGCCCGACTTCGAGGGCCGTGAGAAGGAGATCGGCGCCGCGTTCCGGTCGCTCACCAAGAAGCTGATGCGCGAGCGCGTCATCAGCGAGGGCGTCCGCATCGACGGCCGTGGCCCGAAGGACATCCGGCAGCTCAACGCCGAGGTCCACGTGGTGCCCCGGGTGCACGGGTCGGCCCTGTTCGAGCGGGGCGAGACGCAGATCCTCGGCATCACGACGCTGAACATGCTGCGCATGGAGCAGATGATCGACACGCTCAATCCCGAGCGGACCAAGCGCTACATGCACAACTACAACTTCCCGCCGTACTCCACGGGTGAGACGGGCCGCGTCGGCTCGCCGAAGCGCCGCGAGATCGGCCACGGCGCGCTGGCCGAGCGGGCGCTCATCCCCGTGCTGCCGTCGCGCGAGGAGTTCCCGTACGCCATCCGCCAGGTGTCGGAGGCGCTCGGGTCGAACGGCTCGACCTCGATGGGGTCGGTCTGCGCCTCCACGATGGCCCTGCTCGACGCGGGCGTCCCGCTCAAGGAGATGGTCGCCGGCATCGCGATGGGTCTCATCGGCGAGGGCGAGACCTTCGTCACGCTGACCGACATCCTCGGCGCCGAGGACGCCATGGGCGACATGGACTTCAAGGTCGCCGGCACCAAGGACCTGATCACCGCGCTCCAGCTCGACACCAAGCTGGACGGCATCCCGGCCCACGTGCTCGCCGCCGCGCTGAAGCAGGCGAGGGGCGCCCGGCTGGCGATCCTCGACGTGATGCAGGAGGCCATCGACTCCCCGGCGGAGATGAACCCGACCGCGCCGCGCATCATCACGATCAAGGTCCCGGTCGACAAGATCGGCGAGGTCATCGGCCCCAAGGGCAAGATGATCAACCAGATCCAGGACGACACGGGCGCCGAGATCACCATCGAGGACGACGGCACGATCTACATCGGCGCCACCGACGGCCCGTCCGCCGAGGCGGCCCGTACGCTGATCAACGGCATCGCGAACCCGCACATGCCGGAGGTCGGCGAGCGTTACCTGGGCACGGTCGTCAAGATCGCCGCCTTCGGCGCCTTCGTCTCGCTGCTGCCGGGCAAGGACGGTCTGCTGCACGTCTCGCAGATCCGCAAGCTGCACGGCGGCCGCCGGATCGAGAACGTCGAGGACGTCATGAACGTCGGCGAGAAGATCCAGGTGGAGATCGCCGAGATCGACTCGCGCGGCAAGCTCTCTCTGGTCCCGGTCGAGGTGGTCGAGAAGGAGGCCGCGGAGAAGGACGCCGCCGCCGAGAACGGCGAGGCCGCGCCCGCTCCGGCCGAGTCCGCCGCCGCGCCGGGGGATGAGGAGCAGCCGCGGGCTCCGCGCCGGAGCCGCAGCCGCACCCGGGGCGGCCGGGACGAGCGCAACTCGTGACGACCGAGACACTGTTCCCGGGCAAGGACGGCGCGGGGGTCATCCGCCGCACCGTCCTGCCCGGCGGCCTTCGGGTCGTGACCGAGACGATGCCGACCGTGCGCAGCGTGGCGGTCGGCCTGTGGGTGGGCATCGGTTCACGCGACGAGGCCCCCGAGCACATGGGGGCCACCCACTTCCTGGAGCACCTGCTCTTCAAGGGCACGCCCACGCGCGACGCCATGGAGATCTCGGCGTCCATCGAGGGCATCGGCGGTGAGATCAACGCGTTCACCGCCAAGGAGTACACCTGCTACTACGCCCGGGTGCTCGACGAGGACCTGCCGCTGGCGATCGACGTGCTCGCCGACGTGGTGACCTCTTCGCTGATCACCGAGGAGGACGTGGAGTCGGAGCGCGGCGTGATCCTGGAGGAGATCGCCATGCACGACGACGACCCCTCCGACGTGGTGCACGAGCAGTTCTCCGCCGAGCTGTACGGCGACACGCCGATCGGCCGCCCGATCCTCGGCAACGAGGACTCGATCAACGCGCTCACCCGTGACCGCATCCGCGAGTACTACCAGCGGTTCTACGTCCCCCCGCGCACCGTCGTGTCGGTGGCGGGCAACGTGGACCACGAGCGGGTGGTCGCGCTGGTCGCGGCGGCGTACGAGCGGGCGGGCGCGCTGGGCGGCTCCGCCGCGCCCGCGCTCCCGCGCATCGGGGGCCCGGGCGTGGACGTCAGGACCGGCGTCCGCGTGGTCGACCGGCCCACCGAGCAGGCCAACCTGGTCCTCGGCATGACCGCCTTCGACCGCAACGACGACCGGCGCTTCGCCCTCGGCGTCCTGAACGCGGCGCTCGGCGGCGGCATGTCGTCGCGCCTGTTCCAGGAGATCCGGGAGAAGCGCGGCCTGGCCTACAGCGCCTACAGCTACACCTCGCAGTACGCCGACACCGGCCAGTTCGGCATCTACGTGGGCTGCCTGCCCTCGAAGGTGGACGACGTGCTGAAGATCTGCCGTGACGAGGTGGCCAGGGTCGTGGCCGAGGGGATCAGCCCCGACGAGATCGCCCGTGGCAAGGGCCAGATGCGCGGCGGGCTGGTTCTCGGCCTTGAGGACACCGGCTCGCGCATGTCCAGGATCGGCAAGAGCGAGCTCGTGTACGAGCGGCTCATGACGGTCGACGAAGTGCTCGGGCGGATCGAGGCGGTCACCCCCGAGGAGATCGCCGCGGTCGCGGAGGACATCCTCAACCGGCCGCTGACTCTCGCCGTGATCGGGCCCTACTCCGACAAGGACTTCGGCTCCGCCATCGCCTGACCGTGCCGTACCAGGCCGCGCCGGTGCCCTTCCGACCGGCGCGGCCTCGTCGTTTCATCCCCTACGGCTCTCGCCCCGGGCGGCGCCTCCCGCCGCGCGGGAATCGGCCGCGTCGGACCGCTCCTCGCCGTCCCGCCTCCCGCCGTCACGTATAGCCTTGGGCGCGTGATTAAGGTCGGTGTTCTGGGCGCCCGCGGGCGCGTGGGTGTGGAAGTGTGCAAGGCCGTCGCGGCGGCCGATGACCTGGAGCTCGTGGCGGAGGTCGACAAGGACGATCCGCTCGACGCGCTGACCGGCGCCGAGGTGGTGGTGGACTTCACCCACCCCGACGTCGTGATGGGCAACCTCGAGTGGTGCATCTCCCACGGCATCCACACGGTCGTGGGCACGACCGGTTTCGACGCCGGACGACTGGAGACCCTGCGAGGCTGGCTGGCCGCCAACCCGGGCACGAACTCGCTCATCGCCCCCAACTTCGGCATCGCGGCCGTGCTGATGATGCACTTCGCCGCGCAGGCGGCCAAGCACTTCGAGTCTGTCGAGATCGTCGAACTGCACCACCCGCACAAGGCCGACGCCCCCTCGGGCACCGCCCGCCGTACGGCGGAGCTGGTGGCCCGGGCGCGGCGCGAGGCGGGGCTCGGCCCCTCTCCCGACGCGACCACCACCGCGCTCGACGGCGCCAGGGGCGCGGACGTCGACGGCGTCCACGTGCACGCCGTACGGCTCGCCGGGCTGATCGCCCACCAGGAGGTCATCCTGGGCGGTGAGGGGGAGACCCTCACGATCCGGCACGACACGATGAACCGGGCGTCGTTCACGCCGGGCGTCCTGCTGGGCGTTCGCCGTGTCCAGGAGCTCGACGGCCTCACCGTGGGCCTGGAGCGCCTTCTCGACCTGCAGTAGTCGCGCCGCCCGCCCGGCCTGTCCTCATCGGGGACAGGCCCAGGAGGCCTCTCGCCACCTCCCGCCGCCCCGCGTACGCCCGGGTCACCGGGGCGGCGGGGTGGAGCGCATTCTGATCTTGATGTCGCCGTCGCCGTGACGTGCGACGTCCTTCAGGCCCAGCCGGCGATAGAGGGCGTGGGCGCGGTGGTTGACCGTCAGCACGTCCAGGAGCAGGTCCTGACCCCGCCGATGCGCCTCGTCCAGCAGCGCGGTGATGAGGCGGGTACCGATGCCGCGGCCCTGATAGGCGGGGTCGATCTCGATACGGCCCAGGTAGATCTCGGTGGGACGATAGTCGACGCTCAACATGCCGGCATCGACGCCGTCGACGGTGACGATCCGCGTGCCGCCGGGATCGAACCCGCGCTCGTGATGGCCCCGCTGGTCCTGCTCGTCCCAACCCCAGATCGCCGCGACGTACTCGCCCAGGGCGGCCTTGTGCAGCCGGAAGCAGAACTCGCTGTCGGCCGGTGTCGCCGGCCGTAACCCTACGACGGTCATACGACCTCCCTACCGGATCGCTGGAGGCTTCGCGACCGATGCCGGCCCCGTGAGCCCAGGCGAGACCCGGCGGCAACGTCACCCCCCCGCGAAGGGTCAGCGCGGCTCGACGGTGACGTCCACCTCGGCGAACATGCCGAGCAGATCGTCCAGGGTGGTGGCCGGGCCCCAGGAGCGCAGGTCGTACGCGGGCCGGTCGTAGCCGGGGAAGCCCTCGATGTCGGTGACGAACCGCCCGTCGAGGTGATAGGCGCAACCCGGCGGCTGATCCGGCTGATCGTGGGGCCGGTGGAACAGCGCCGCACCGGCCCACTCGTGCCGCAGGCTGCGGTCGTACCGAGCCCAGAGGTTGCGCCGGGAGGGCCGCCCCGCATGCCAGAGGTCGTAGATCTCGCGGGCACCGTCGGGGAACGGCTCGTCGAAACCGCCGTCGAGGATGATGTCGAGGAGCCCGCTGTCCAGCCGGGAGGGGGTCACTCCGGTGACGACGGAGGACACCGCGCGGGCGGCCAGTGCATCTCCGGCAGGATCCGCAGGCGCCCCCGCAGCTCGACGTCCACCAGGCCGTGCCCCTCTGAAGAGGGCCGGTGGCCCAGCACCTCCACGTCGAACAGCTCCTCCGAGCAGGAGCAGCCAATGTCGTAGCGCTGACAGCCGCGGGGCGGGGGCCGCTGCGGATCGTGCACCGGATCGAGCATGACGGTCGGCAGCCAGGCCCCACCGGGTCCGTCGTGAGGAGCCGGCGCCGCGTCCAGGGCCTCCCGCAGGGGACCGGCCGGGTCGCAGCCGAGCAGCGTGAAGCGCTCCGGCTCCGGGAGCGGCTCGGGTGCGACGAACAACCCGTCGATGTCGGCGCAGACCCCCATCGCGACGTCCGGGTCGCCCGGGTCGCCCGTGTACTCGTCGACCAGCAGCCACCGCAGTGGTAGGTGCCGGTTCCAGGTCCACACGTGGTCCATCCGGGATCCGGACGTGGTCAGAACAGGGCCAGGCCGAGGGTGAACAGGGCGCCGAAGACGAGTTGCAGGCGGCCGGTCTGCTGGAGCGTCGCGATGAGCGCGGGACCGGTCGCCCCCGAACGGACCGTCCTTATCGGGCCCACCACGAGGGGGAGCGCCAGCACGGTCAGCGCAGCGAAGGGCCGCACCGGCACCAGGGCGAGCGCGAACACGAAGGGCAGCACCAGGGTCGCCGAATAGGCCAGGCGCGTGCGGCTGTCACCCAGCACGACGGCGAGCGTCCGCTTGCCGGAGGGGCCGTCGGTCACGATGTCGCGGAGGTTGTTGACCATGAGGAGCGCGCAGGCGAGCAGCCCCACGGGCACGGCGGCGGCCAGCGAGAGCCAGGTCAGCCGCTCCACCTGGACGTACGTCGTCCCGGCGACGGCCACGATGCCGAAGAACACGAAGACCGAGATCTCCCCGAGGGCGCGGTAGCCGTACGGGCGGGAGCCTCCGGTGTAGAACCAGGCCGCGAGGATGGAGGCGAGGCCGACGAGCAGCAGCCACCACGCCTGGGTCGCCACCACCAGGACGAGCCCGGCGACCGCGGCGGCGAGGAAGCAGCCGAGAGCGGCGGCGAGCACCTGTTTCGGGGCCGCGACGCCCGAGCCGACGAGCCGCAGGGGCCCCACGCGGTCCTTGTCGGTGCCCTTGACGCCGTCGCTGTAGTCGTTGGCGTAGTTGACCCCGACCTGCAGCGCCAGCGCGACGAACAGCGCGAGCAGCGCGCGCCACCAGTTCGCGCCGTCCTCCGCGACGGCGGCTCCGGTGCCGACGGCGACCGGGACGACGGCGGCGGGCAGCGTACGGGGGCGTGCGCCCGCTAACCAATGAGCTGGGGTGGCCACGTGACTCCCTTTTCCTACCTGTGCGTAGCCGGTGAAGGCGTACCTAGTTTGGCCAATCCCCCATCTTCTCGTGACAGCGGGGTTGGCGGAGGCGACGCCGCCGGGGGCGGAAGCCGTACGGACGGGCAGGAGAAGGAGGTGAGTCAGCTGATGTCGGTGGTGAGGCGGATCATCCTGATCGGGCGGCCCATGTCGAGAACGCGCTCGGCCTCGTCCTCGCCCCAGCCGGCCGACTCCAGGAAGCCGATCATCGGGTGGTTGTCGGCGAAGACCCAGGTGACGACCGTGTTGTAGCCGTCCTCGCGCAGGTGGTCGACTGTCGCGTTGAGCAGCCTGCTGCCGTGTCCGCGCCTGATGTGGTTGGGATCGACGAGCAACGTCATCAACTCGGCCGTCGTGGCCGGGTGCAGGTCGGGGTCCTCGGCGGGTCCGTGCGACGCCAGCCCCACGACCCGGTCGGAGGCACGCTGCGCCGCGGTCGCCAGGATGCCGCCGGGGCCGAGCGCGGTGAACGCGTCGGTGTCGGGCACCACCCGCTCGACGGCGACGAGCAGACGGTGGCGGGGCGTGGGCGGCGAGAGGATCGCCTCCTCCCACTGGCGGCGCCACATCTTCTCCGCCGCCGGCCCCGTCATCTGCTCCAACGGGATCGGTGGCAGGAAGTCGCGATAAACCGCCTTCCACGCCCGGATCTGGGTGCTGGTCACCGCGTCGACGTCTTCGAGGCGGGCAGCTCTAACACCCATTCGGCGGGCTCCTTTCTTAGCGTGTAACACCGTACTGGTCAGGAGGGCCTCGGCGTACCTTCCGCCTGGCGTCGTGCCCGATATGCCCGGGTTTTTGTGCGGTTTCCGCAGACGCGCATAGAGCACCAGGAGCGAGACCGGTTTTTCGAGGAGTCGATGAACGCCCATTGACAGGTGCTCTCGGCGCAGACCTTCAGCCGTGCCCAGGTGCCGTCGGCGTGGGCGGCCGGGATCAGCGCGGCCAGCCGCGCGAGCCCGCCCGCCACTCCGGACCCCACGGGCTCGAGCGCCGGCGTCCCCGCCGTAAGCGTCACGCGCACCGGCAGTCCCGCCAGGGCCGCGTCCAGTCCCTCCGGAACCTCGTACGGACCCCCGTCGTGGTTGCCGCGCAGCGCGGCCCGCAGTCCTTCGCGCAGCTGGGTCGCCGTCGCGAGGTCCTCGTCGGCGGCGCGGTCGTCGTCGCCGATCAGCCCTCGTTCGCGCAGCCAGACAGACAGCTCGGCCGGCGAGGCCAGCTCGTCGGCGTCTCCCTCGACGTCGTAGGTGTTCACGAAGTCGCGGAGCAGCTCCGCCGGGCCCGTCATGATCGATCACCCCTCGTGACCACTGTACGACAGTCGGAGGTCGTGAAATAACAACACCACCGCAAGCGTTTCACTGGTGTTTGCTATTCCGGGGAGGATCCCATGCGCGTCAGCTACCTGGCCTATCTCGCACTGCGGAACAAGGAGCGTCGCGAGCGCCTGTCGGAGGAGTACCGGCGGGAGGGGCGTCGGCGGGAGGGACACCGATGACCCCGGGGGTCTAGAGACCGAGCCGCCGCACCGCGGTCCGCCAGTTCTTGGCGATGGCCTGCTGCGCCTTGGCGAGCGGCACCTCGCCGTGGCACACGGCCCTCCACAGCGTGAGCTCGACCGCGTCCTTGGCGGCCGGGGTCCTGCCCTTGCCCGCCAGAACCGGCTGAGGCCATAGGTTCTTCGCGCTCTTGGGCGAACCGCCCAGGGACAGCGGGATGAGGTGGTCCTCCTTGTAGTGAGACGGCTTCCTGTCCGCGTAGCCGTACTGGGCGATCTGCGTGAGGCGCAGGGCGCCGGCGTAGCTCGCCGGAGGCGCGACCTTCCTGCTGTAGCCGGGGGTGCAGATCGTCGACTTGATCGTCTTCTGGGTGACGGCGGGGTTGCGCGTCCCCGGCTGGCACTTCGGGTCCGGCAGCGGCAGGTACTTCTGGGAGCACTTCTGATGCGACGGCTTCGGGGTCGGCTTGGCCGTCGGCTTCGGCGTCGGTTTCGGTGTGGTGCCGCCGGAGGAGCCGGCCGGCTTCCAGCGCCAGTAGGAGCCGTCCTGCACGCATCGGTAGGAGACGCCGCTCTGCGAGGTTCCGTTCCTGCCGTGGGCCGCCGCCGGGCAGAACGCGCCGGGCGTGACGCACTCCCAGTGGTCCCCGACCTGGCGGTAGCAGCCCGCCGACACGGAGGCTGTCCCGGCGGAGGCGGCCTCGGCGGCCAACGGGACGACGAGCAGGCCGGCTGACGCGAGCACGGCGCATAACGCGGTCAACAGAGAGCGGACGCGCACGGTGTCTCCTCTGTGAGGGGGTTGAAGGGCGACAGAGAAGAGACGGTTCAACCGGGGCAAAGGTTCACTGGTGGGACTGATGTGGCTGATGGGACAGAGCCGGGGCGAGGCGGCGGATCCCCTCTTCCAGCTCGGCCAGGCCGGTCGCGGCCGTGTGGGTCAGGCGCAGCCGCGGTCCCGGGGGCTCGGAGGGGTAGTAGATGCGCCCCGGGCTCACCAGCACGCCCCGTGCCTGCGCCGCCTCCACGACCTCCGCCTCGTCGGCGCCGGGCGGCAGCCTCACCCAGACGTGCAGGCCGCCGGACGGCACCAGGTGCACCTCGGCGGCGGGCGCGTGGCGGGCGAGCCCCGCCAGCAGCGTGGCCTGCCGCACGCCGAGCTCCTGCCGGACGGTGCCGAGGTGGCGCCGCCAGGCCGTGGAGCCCACGAACTCGGCGGCCGTCTCCTGCAGGGGCCGGGCGACGAAGAACGACTCCACCACCTGGCAGGCCCGCAGCCGGTGCGCGGCCGGGCCCCGCGCGGTCAGGCCCGCCACCCGCAGACTGGGTGAAGTGATCTTGCTCAGCGACAGGATGTGGACCACCGTGCCGTGGGTGTCCATGGTCACCATGGGCGGCGGAACGGGTCCCGTCGTCAGATATCGCGCGTAGTCGTCCTCGATCACGAACGCCCCCGCAGCCCGGGCGACCGCGAGCACCTGCTCCCTGCGCTCGCGGGTCAGCGTCGCCCCCGTGGGGTTCTGCAGCGTCGGCTGGCAGTAGAACACCCGCGCCCCCGTCATCGCGAAGGCCTCCGCCAGCAGGTCGGGCCGCACGCCGTCCCGGTCGAGCGGCACCGCGCTCGCCCGCAGCCCGGCCGCCTTGGCCGCCGCGAGCGCCCCCGGATAGGTGGGGGTCTCCATGAGGATCGGCGAGCCGGGCGCCGCCAGCGCGCGGAACGCGAGGGTGAGCGCCGACTGGCCACCGCTCACCACGAGCACGTCGTTCTGCGTCACCGCGCCGCCGACCTCGGCGGCGAACCACCGGCGCAGCTCCGGCAGGCCGTTCAGCGGGGGCATGCTCCACGCCTCCGGCCGGCGTACGGCCCTCGCGGCCGCCGCGGCCAGCGCGTTCACCGGGCGCAGTTCGGGGTTGAGATAGCCGCCCGTGAGCGGCACGACGCCGTCGGGGGGCTGGGCCAGCAGGCTCGCCGTCGCCGAGTCGTCCACCACCCGGTCGCCCAGGGCCACGGTCTGCCACGACAAGTCGGGCGTCTCGGCGACCGGCCGCCTGGCCGGGGCCACGAACACGCCCGCGCCGGGGCGGGTGACGACCCGGCCCTCCGCCGCGAGCTGGGCGATCGCCCGCGAGACGGTCACCGGGCCCACGCCGTGGCGGCGCATGATCTCCCTGCTGGACGGCAGCCGTTCGCCCGGCCGCGACCGCTCCGTCTCCTCCCGGAGCATCGCGGCGAGCCGGGCGATACTGCTATCGTCATTCATGAAAATCGACAATAGCGCTATCGACATCCTCCCGATAGCGGAGGCCCCGCACCGTTCGGCCTGGCGGGGCAGCCTCCTGGCCGGCGTGGGGGTCCTGTCGTTCTCGGGGTCGTTTCCGGGCACCGTGTTCGCGATGCGGGGATTCGATCCGTACCTCGTCGCGATCGGGCGTGCCGCGCTCGCGGCGCTCGTCGCGGTGATCTGTCTCAAGGCCGCCGGGGCTCCGCTGCTGCCGCCCCGCGCCCACCTGCGGTCGTACGCGTTGATTTCGCTGGGCGTGGTCCTCGGCTTCCCGCTGTTCAGCGGCCTGGCCCTGGACGGCGGTGCGAGCACGGCCCACTCCGCCGTCGTCATCGGCCTGCTCCCCGCCGCCACGGCCGCGTTCGCCGTGCTGAGGGCGGGGGAGCGGCCGAGACCCCTGTTCTGGGCGGCCTGCGCGGCGGGCGCGTTGTCGATCACCGTGTTCACGCTGACCCGGGGCACGGGCCGCCTCGCCGGGGCCGACGTGCTGCTCGTGCTCGCCCTGCTGTCGGCCGCCGTCGGCTACACCGAGGGCGGGCGTCTGGCCAGGGAGACACCGGGCTGGCGCGTCATCTCGTACGCCCTGGTGCTCTCGGCCCCGCTCACCGTGCCCGTGACCGCGGTGCTGGCGGTCGCCACGCCCATGGAGCCCTCGGCCGAGTCGCTGGCCGGGTTCGCGTACGTCGGGCTGGTGTCGATGTTCCTCGGCTTCATCCCGTGGTACGCCGGGCTCGCGATGGGCGGGATCGCCCGTGCCGGGCAGATCCAGCTCGCGCAGCCGCTGCTCACGCTGGTGTGGGCCTGGCTGCTGCTCGGCGAGGAGATCGGCGCCGCGACGATCGCGGCGGCCCTGGCCGTGCTCGTCTGCGTGGCGGCCACACAAGGCAGCCGGAGGGCCGCATGACACAGGCCAGCCGCCGGCGGCGCGGTGTGGGCACTTGATTGATATGACGGCTCGGCGCAGGATGGGGCTGACGGTGTTACAAGGTGAGGCGGGTCACACACACGCGGGATGGTGAGGCGATGTCGGACGTCGTGGTTCCTGAGGGTGGTTTCTGGCCGGCGCCCGAGATTCCGCAGCCCAACATCTACCCGATGGAGTGGCGGGTGGAGACCGAGAAGCTCGCGGCCATCTACGAGAAGTCCAAGCGCATGGTCTGGAACCCCGCCGACCTGCCGTGGGACACGCTCGACCCCCGGGAGTTCACGGCCGAGCAACGGCTGGGGATCATGTACTGGTTCTCCGTGCTGGCCAACTTCGACGCCTCGGGCCCGGCCGTCTTCGCCCGCGCCACGATCCAGGCCTTCGAGAAGCACGAGGAGGATCCCGTACGCAAGTGCTTCTTCTCGATCACCCGTGACGAGATGAACCACGAGGAGTGCTGCCAGCGCGCCATCGCCCGACTCTGGCCCGGCGGCCCGCTCGACTGGCAGCCCTCCACCGACCTGGAGCGGGCGGCGCACAACAACATCGGCTGGCTCTACCACAACGGCGGGCGCTACTGGAACGGCTACAACACGGCCGTGGGCAAGTATTCGCTCGCCGTGCTGTTCACGAGCTTCATGATGGGGGAGATGGCGGCCTCGACGCTGTTCCGGGGGATGGCCTCCGGCACCGACCACCCCCTGTTCTCGGACATGTTCCACAAGATCGGCCGGGACGAGTCGCGGCACCTCCAGATCTGCATGACGATCCTGGAGAACGAGTGGCCCGGGCTCACCGACGACGTACGCGGCCTGATCACGCGTCAGCTGCGTGCCGGGTTCGTGTTCCTGTCGATGATCCTGTGGGAGCCGCCCGAGGGCTTCTGGGAGCTCCCGCCGTACTTCCTGCACAACCATCGCGTGCTGATGGACCACGCGCGGGAGGGCGGCCTCGGCGTGCTGTCGTACGAGGAGCAGGCCGGCAACTGGCGGCTGGCGATGGCCCGTGTACGCGCGATCGTCGAGCGGTGGGGGATCGAGTTCCCCGCGATCCCCGAACTCGACATCGACGGCGTGGACGTCGACGTGATCGACCCGGAGGACATCATCCCGGTGTTCTGACGTGTGATGTCGCGACACGCAGCGCCGCGATCAGCGCGACGACGGCGGGGTGACCGCCGGCGCCGCGCCGGAAGGCCACGCGGGTGCGGCGGCGCATCGACAGCGCGGTCAGCGTGACGTCCTCGGGCGGGTCGGCGGCTCCCAGCTCCGGCACGAGCGCCACGCCCTGGCCGACGGCGACCATCGCCAGGACCGTGGCGAAGTCGTCGATGTGGTGGCGTACGCGAGGGGAGAATCCGGCCGCCTGGCAGGCGCGCACGGTCATCGCGTGGCAGAGCGTGCCCGGAGTGGAGGCGATCCACGGCTCCTCGCGGCAGGCGAGGAGCCTGGCCGCGTCGCCCTCTCCACTGACCGGGCGGATGGTGGCCAGGTACATGGGTTCGTCGAGGAGGGGGACGGCGTCCAGTGCGAGGTCGGGCTCGGCCGGGACGAAATCGTACTCGTGGACCAGGGCGACATCGAGTTCGCCGGCGCGCAGGCGCGGCGCGACCTCGGCCGGGTCGACCTCGTCCACCATCGGATCCAGGCCCTGGTGGCTGCGGGCGAGCGCCGCCAGTGCCGAGGGGAGGATGGCGCGGGTCGCGGTGGGAAAGGCGCCGATCCGCACGGTCCCGGACAAGTCCCCCCTGGCCGCGGCGAGCTCCGCCGCCGCCTGCTCCAGCCGTTCGAGCACGGCCTCCGCGTGCCGCACCAGCGCCACCCCGGCGGGGGTGAGCGCCACCCGGCGTCCGGTGCGCTCCAGCAGGGCGACCCCCGCTTCGCGCTCCAGCGCGGCGAGCTGCTGGGAGACGGCCGAGGGGGTGAACGTCAGCGCCTCGGCCACCGCCGCGATCGTGCCCCGGTAGGCGAGCTCACGAAGCAGGCGAAGCCTGCGGACGTCAAGCATCGGAGCGGCCGGAGCCGGTGACATCGAGCATCAGTTCACCTTAACGGTTTCGACAGAAACGCGAACTGGACCTTCACGGTTGCTCGCCGGAAGGATCGCGGTATGACTCTTTCCGGCGTTCATGTCCCATTGATCACTCCCTTCGCCGAGGACGGCGAGATCGCGTTCGACGCGCTCGAAGACCTGGCCCGCAGCGTGCTCGACGACGGCGCGTCCGGGCTCGTCGCGCTCGGCACCACCGCGGAGGTCGCCACGCTGACGGAGGAGGAGCGGCGCGCGGTGATCGAGGTCTGCTGCCGGGTCTGCCGTGAGCGGGGCGCCACGCTCACCGTCGGTGCGGGATCGGCCGACACGCGGAGCACGGCCGAGGCACTGCGCGCGCTCAAGGGGGAGGCGGACGCGGCGCTGGTGACGGTTCCGGCGTTCGTCCGCCCGTCCGAGGCCGGCGTGCTCGCCCACTTCACCGCGCTGGCCGAGCAGACCCCGGTGCCGCTGATCGTCTACAACATCCCGTATCGGACCGGGCAGCAGGTGGGCGCGGCCACGCTGCGGCGGCTGGGCGAGCTGCCCATGGTGGCCGGGGTCAAGCACGCGGTCGGCGGCGTCGACCTCGACACGGTCGCCCTGCTCGCCGACCCGCCGGCGGACTTCGCGGTGCTCGCCGGGGACGACCCGTTCCTGTCCACGCTGCTCGCGCTGGGGGCGCCCGGCGGCATCCTCGCCTCCGCCCACCTGCGCACCGGCGAGTTCGCCGAGCTCGTCCAGGCGTGGCGGGCCGGAGACGTCGAGCACGCCCGCGCCCTCGGTCACCGGCTGTCGCTCATGTCGGCGGCCATGTTCGCCGAGCCCAACCCGACCGTGCTGAAGGGCGTCCTGCACGCGCGGGGCCGCATCCCCACCGCCGCCGTACGGCTTCCGCTCGTCCCGGCGAGTCAGGCGTCGATCGAGGCGGCCCTGCGGATGCTCTGACGTCCGGTCCCTTGGAGATAATCCGCATACGGACGAATTGGTAGCCTGGACGCATGACCGCCATGGCGCCCTCGCGTGACGAGCCCGACCTGTCCTTCCTGCTCGACCACAGCAGCCACGTGCTGCGAACGCAGATGGCGGCGGCCCTCGCCGAGATCGGCCTCACGGCGCGTATGCACTGCGTGCTCGTCCATGCTCTGCAGGAGGAGCGCACGCAGATCCAGCTCGCCGAGCTGGGCGACATGGACAAGACCACGATGGTGGTCACCCTCGACGCCCTGGAGCAGGCCGGTCTCGCCGAGCGCCGCCCGTCCAGCACCGACCGGCGCGCCCGGATCGTCGCGGTCACAGAGAAGGGCGCGCAGGTGGCGAAGCGGAGCCAGGAGATCGTCGACGGGGTCCACCGGGCCGCCCTCGGATCGCTGCCCGAGGAGGAGGCGGAGGTGCTCGTGCGCGCGCTCAACCGGCTGGTCACGGGGCACCTGGCCACGGCGGTCGAGGCGCCGCAGCCGGTGAGGCGGGCGCGTCAGCGCGGATGATCGATCCATAGGGGATCGTCTACAAAAAAACTATCTGCTACGGTTCTTCTGTTCCTATGAACAGGAGGCGACCCCATGTCGCGGATATCCCGATCCCGTCTGCTCGTGCTGGGCGTGCTGTCCGCCACGATGCTGATGACGGTGCTCGACGGCAGCATCGTGACCGTGGCCATGCCCGCTATCCAGCGGGACCTCGGCTTCGCGCCCGCCGAGCTGAGCTGGACCGTCAACGCCTACCTCATCGCGTACGGCGGACTGCTCCTGCTGGCCGGCCGGCTGGGCGACCTGATCGGCCGCCGGGCCATGTTCCTGGCGGGCAACGCCGTCTTCGTCGCCGCGTCCCTGCTGGCCGGAGCCGCCACCGGCCCGGGGATGCTGATCGGCGCCCGGTTCCTCCAGGGCGTCGGCAGCGCCATGGCGTCGGCGGTCGTGCTCGGCATCCTGGTGACGACCTTCACCGACGCGGGGGAGCGGGCGAAGGCCATCGGCGTCTTCAGCTTCACCGGCGCCGCGGGAGCGTCGCTGGGCCAGGTCATCGGCGGGGTCCTCACCGACGCGCTGGGCTGGAACTACATCTTCTTCATCAACGTGCCGATCGGCGTGGTCACGATCGTGCTGGCGCTCCGGGCGCTGCCGGCCGACCGAGGGCTCGGCGTGTCGGCGGGCGCGGACGCCGTGGGCGCCCTGCTGGTCACGGCCGGACTCATGCTGGGCATCTACGCAGTGGTCCAGATCGAGCGGTATGGTCCGCGCTCCCTGTGGTTCGGCGCGGTGTCGCTCGTGCTGCTGGCCGCGTTCCTCGTCCGGCAGGCGACCGCCCGCACCCCGCTCATGCCGCTGCGGATCCTCCGCTCGCGCGCCGTCGCCGGGGCCAACCTGGTGCAGGTCCTGACGCTGGGCGCGATGTTCGCCTTCCAGGTCGTCGTGGCGCTGTTCATGCAGCAGGTGCTCCTGTATGGCGCGCTCGACACCGGGCTGGCCATGCTCCCCGCGGCGCTGTCCATCGCGGGGGTGTCGCTGTTCGCGTCCCCGCGGCTGAGCACCCGCTTCGGCGCGCGTGCCGTGCTGCTGGGGGGCCTGGTGCTGCTGATCGGCGCGATGGCCTGGCTCACCCGCGTCCCCGTCGACGCCCGTTACGTCACTGATCTGCTCCCCGTGATGGTGCTCATCATGGGCGGGGGACTGGTGCTCCCGGCGCTGACCACGCTCGGCATGTCCGACGCCCGCTCCGACGACGCGGGCCTGGTCTCGGGGGTCTTCAACACCACCCAGCAGGTCGGGATGGCGGCCGGCGTCGCGCTGCTGTCCACGGTCGCCGCCTCCCGTACGGAGGGGTTGCTGGCGGGCGGGGCGAGCGAGGCGGTCGCGCTGACGGGCGGCTACCGGCTGGCCTTCACGGTCTCTCTCGCCCTGCTGGCCGGCGCCCTCGTGGTCGCGTACGTCGTCCTGCGGCGGCGCAGCGCCCAACACCGGGCGGGCGCGGAGCAGGCGGTGGAGCCCCAGCCCGAGCGGGTCTGAGGGCCGCCGCCGCGGCCCAGGGCCCTGTGACCCCAACGAAAGGGCATCCGGCTGTCACCGGCCGCAGGCCGTGCGGCGTCCTCTCCCGTGCGACCAGTGTCCACGGAGGCGGCGATGCGTGTTCCCTCGCAGGCCATGCCCGCACCTGCGGTGCGGGTGAGGATCCGCGCCCGCCTCCGGCACTGGCTCGCCCGGCCGGTGAGTGACGGTGACCGCGCCCCCGCGCGACCGGCTTCCGCAGGCGGCGCGTTCGTCGCCGGTCCGTCCCCCGACCACGGAGCCACAGTGGATTCCCAGACCTTTCTCGTCCTCGCCGGGGCCTTCTTCGGCGTCTGGCTCGTCTTCGACTACGTACGCAACTACCTGTCCAAATGCCCCAAGTGCAAGGGAAGCGGCACGCTTAAGGCCACCTGGTGGTCCGGGCGGTACCGGCCCTGCCCGCGCTGCGGCCGCAAGGGAGAGGTCCCGCACGCCTTCGGCCCCAAGAGCTGAGCCGTAGGGCTTGGGAAACATCGCTTTCCGGATGATCTATTGTCAGGCTGTTCCTGACGTCCTAGCCTTGGGGTGGGCGTCAGGTACAGCCTGACACGTTATCCCCTTGGAGGCGACATGCCGGCTCCTTCTCTGGCGGAACAGGACATCCGCTGCTCGTTCTGCTCGAAGTCCAAGACCGAAGTGGCCAAGCTGATCGCCGGCCCCGGCGTCTACATCTGCAATGAGTGTGTCGGGCTCTGCGCCGAGATCCTGGCGGCGGAGTCCGTCGGGACTCCGGAGATCTCCTACACCGAGAGCATGACCGTCGAGCAGATCCTGGAGCTCCTTCCGCGCGTCGCCGAGGTGGGCGCGCAGGTCGAGGACAGCCTGCGGGTCTGGGTGCAGCGGGCGCGCGACCGGGGCGCCACCTGGGCCAGGATCGGCGCCGCGCTCGGCATGACCCGGCAGTCCGCCTGGGAGCGGTTCTCCGGCGAGGAGTGACGCCCGCTCAGGCGGATTGTCGGCGCTGCCTGTCATCCTGGCCCGCATGACGACGACCGACCCCTTGGCTCCGTTCCAGTGGCTGAACGTGTCCGAGTCCGACGGCGGCGGCCACGTGGGCGTCCTCGAGGCCGGCGAGTGGTGCGTGGCCATCGAACCCTTCGGCTGGATGGTCACGCTCCACGAGGTGCTGCCCAGGCTGTCGCGAGGTTGCGAGGTGGTGGCGGTCACCCGGCACGACTACGCCGCCGAGCACAGCTTCGAGTACGCGATCGACGGCACGATCGTCACCGGGTATCGACCGCGGCACCCGTATGAGCGTTACGGCTCCGATCCCGACCGGCTCAACGGCTTCATGCGCGAGTTGGGCATGGGGCCGGACAGGCCGGAGAGCGAGGCCGCGTGGGACGCCGCCTGGGAGGACAACTGCCCCACCGTCGTGCCGAGGGGTTTCGCCCTGGCGGCCAGGATCACCGGGGTGCCGTTCACACAGGACATGCTCGGCCGCCCGATGCTCGTGGGGCCCATCGTGGATCCTTTCGAGGACGTCGACGGCGCGTGACCGGCTCCCGGCCGACCGCTGGAATGTCGGAGGTACGCGTGTGCGGCGGTCCCTGCCGCGCCCGTCAGGATCCCGGCGGTGGTTCGAGGCTGATGCCGAGCTGGGAGTAGAGCTCCAGCTGGTCGTAGTAGTCCCGATCCGTGGTGATCTTTCCGTGCTCGACCGCGCAGGCACAACTGCCCCGCACCGTTATGCGACGGCCCGTCGGGGCCGCCACCCGGCCGCCCGGAAGCAGGAGCGGGCCCCTGTGCGTGCCGGTCATCGTGTACTCGGTGAAGGCGGGGTCCACGCAGGGGGCCTTGTACCAGGGGGTGTAGCAGATGTCGGGGAAGACCTTGCAGAGGCCCTCATAGATCCAGGCGATCTGCTCACGGCCTTCCGCGACGCCCGCGGGGCTGACGTACACGGCGTCGGGCGCGTAGCAGTCCAGCACGTCGTAGAGGTCGTGGTGGTTGATCGCCGTGAAGAGTCTGTCCTTGAGTTCTCGAGCGCTCGACATCGTCCAGGCCATCTCCTCGACGCTTCGGCATCAGGCGGGCGCCGGGGGGCTACCACCCAATCTAACAAGGGCTTCGTTACCGGGTCTTTCGGCTGGGTTGACGCTCGCGCTGATGGCTTAATCTGCAATGTCTGTGTCGTTGACGCCACGAAGCCCTGGTCGCAAGCATGGAGGGCATGCAGCGGCGCGTGGTCATCGTCATCTTCGACGGCTTCCAGATGTTCGACCTCGCCGGACCGGCCGACGTCTTCAGCACGGCGAACCTGCTCGTGCCCGAGGCCGGCTACCGGCTTGAGGTGACGGCCGTGCGCGCCGGAGCCGTACCGGCGCACAACGGGATCGCGACCCTCGCGGAGACCGCGCTGGGCGAGGTCGAGGGGGCGATGGACACGCTGCTGGTCGTGGGCGGGCTGTCGGTGCCGGAGCACCTGCGCGATCGTGAGCTGGTCGCGGGCATCACCCGGCTGGCCGACGGGGCCCGGCGCGTCGCCTCCGTCTGCAACGGGAGCTTCCTCCTCGCCGAGGCCGGGCTACTCGACGGCAGGCGCGCGACCACCCACTGGCTGGTCGCGGGCGAACTCGCCGACCGCTACCCGGACGTCGAGGTGGACGCCGATCCCATCTACATCCGCGACGGGAACGTCTGGACCTCGGCCGGGGTCAGCTCGGGAGTGGATCTCGCCCTGGCGCTCGTGGCCGACGACCACGGCCACACGCTCGCCCGGAACGTCGCCCGCGGGCTCGTGGTGTACCTGCACAGGCCGGGTGGGCAGAGCCAGTTCAGCGCCCCCATGCGGGCCGCCGTCCCGCGTGCCGAGCCGCTGCGCGAGATCCAGGCGTTCATCGACGCCAACCCGGCCGAGGACCTGAGCGTGCCCGCGCTCGCCCGGCGGGCCGGGATGAGCGAGCGGCACTTCTCCCGCGTCTTCACCGAGCAGACCGGGGTCTCACCCGGCAGGTACGTCGAACGCAGCAGGGCCGACGCCGCCCGGCGGCTGCTGGAGACCACCGGCCACCCCCTGGACCGGGTGGCCAGGGAGTCGGGGCTCGGCGTTCCCGGGACCCTCTATCGGGTCTTCCGCCGCCATTGGCGTGTCTCACCAGGCGACTACCGCCGCCGGTTCCGATCGAAGGAAGGCAGCAGATCATGAACATCGCGATCCCCCTCTATCCCCGGTTCACCGCGCTCGACGCCGTCGGGCCTTACACGGTGCTCGCCTTCGCGCCGGGCTGCACGGTCACGTTCGTCGCGGCCGAGCCCGGGCCCGTGCTCGACGACCGGGGGAGCCTGAGTCTCGCGGCCACCGCGTCGTACGGCGACCTGCCCGCGCCGGACGTGGTCGTCGTGCCGGGAGGACCCGGGACGATCGAGGCGCTGTCCGACACGGAGTTGCTCGGCTGGATCGCGCGGGCCCACGAGGGCGCCCGGTGGACGACCTCGGTGTGCAGCGGCTCGTTCCTGCTGGGCGCGGCGGGGCTGCTGAAGGGCCGCAGGGCGACGACCCACTGGGGATGGCTCGACCAGCTCGCCGGATTCGGCGCCGAGCCGGTCAGCGAACGCGTGGTGATCGACGGCAAGGTCGTGACGGCGGCGGGTGTGTCCTCCGGCATCGACATGGCCCTGACGCTGCTCGCCGAGATGCGCGACGAGGAGACGGCGCAGGCCGTGCAGCTCGCGATCGAGTACGACCCGCGGCCGCCCTTCGCCGCCGGCAACCCGAAGACCGCTCCGGCGGGCCTGAGCGACAAGGCGATGGCCCTCATCGGCTGAGCCGTTCCATCCGGCGGGCTTCGGACAGGCGCCTCCTGATGATGGTCTCGACCACGACCAGGTTGACGATCCAGCCCAGCGTCTGGCCGATCGGGATCAGCGAGGTCGCGAGCTCTCCCATCGATCCCGGGTCGGCTCCGCGGAAAGGGATCTGGACCAGCAGGAGCAGGGGCACGAGGACGCGCGCGGTGACGGCGAGGAACGTCAGGGCGTAGTTGCGCATCATCCAGTCGCGGTGACTGTCGAAGTCGCGCCGGCGGGCGGCCCGATACGCGAGGCCACCGGTGATCAGCCACAGGACGGCCGCGGTCGTGAGGCCGATCTGCGTCATGAGTCGGCCCGACCACAGCGCGACCGGGATCGTGGCCGCCGCGGACGGCAGCACCCCGGCGAGGAGATAGACCCGGCCGAGGGTCCGGTGGATCCGCCCGCGCGCCCGCACCGCGGGCATGAACTGCAGGGAGCCGAGTACGAGCGCCACCGCGGCGGTCCAGATATGACCGACCAGAACGTAGTAGTGCAGGCTGTCACGCACATCGAGGCGGCTGTCGTCTGCGTCAAGGCCCAGGTAGGGATAGACGAGCACCGAGGTGGCGACAACCGCCACGATCAACAGCAGCCAAGCCGTACGTCTCCGCATGACCGCAGCCTGGCAGGCGCGATCTGCCCCCGGCGTCCACCCCCGGGTGGCTGTACGCGTACGCAATTTGACGTACGGGCTGTGTCGTTGAAAGGTGCCACCGTGTGATGGGCCTCGTCAGGCGACTCCCCTCATGCCCGAGGAAGCGCGGAGGGGGATTGGGGAGTCGCCCGACGTGCGTGGCTACGCGTCGAGGCCCTCGCTCTTGGCGATCACATGAGCGACCTTGTCGGAGAACTCCTCCCGCCAGGCCTTCTGCTGCCGGACCTCGTCGAGTACGACGGAGAACGCGGAGCGGAACTCCTCCAACGTCTCGCGCATCTCCTCCTGTCCGGCCCGGAGGTCGGCTGTGGTGGTGCGGAGCTCTTCCTGCCCCGCGCGGAGGTCGGCTGTGGTGGCGCGGAGCTCTTCCTGCCCCGCGCGCAGGTCGGTCGTGATGGTGAGGAGCTCTTCCTGCCCCGCGCGCAGGTCGGTCGTGATGGTGAGGAGCTCTTCCTGCCCCTTCCGCAGCTCGTGCTGACCCGTGCGCAGATCGCTCATCTGCTCACCGCACTTGATCAGCATGGCGTTCTGCAGTCGGACATCGCTCCTGATGCCGGTGATTTCCCGCTCTATGGCGTTGATGCGTTCCTCGGTCTGTGGCATGCCCGACAGGATAGGGACGTCGGAGCGATCACGCACAGTGAAATAACGATCTCTCTGTGTCCGAGTCTTGCGGCTGTCCTTCCGATCGGTACGCGCCAGGACGTTCAGACGGATGTGAACTGCCATGAGACGGCGGTCAGGCGCGGTACGGCATCCGGGTTCGCGAACTGCGCGAAGGCGGGACGGCTCAGGTCGAGGCGGTTGGCCGCGCAGCCGGGACAGAGGTCTCTGATCGGCACCTGGATGCTCTTGCCGCCGTAAGTGATCAGCACTGCCTGCTTGCAGAGCGCCAGACACGCGCGCGGAGGACCTGAGCATCATCTATCGCTGCGACGGCGTCGGGGTAGCGCGAGCTCACGGTAGACATCGCGGCGGTTCCGCGTTCGCCTCGGCGAGCAAGCTGTGGATAGGTCAGCTTCCCGGCCAGTCCTCTTGGGGGGATACATAAGTGCCGCGATGCGGGACGGTGAACACCCATCCCTGCTTGCGAAGGAAATCCACGGCGTTGCGGGCGGTGGCCTTGGCGACGCCGTACTGCTTCATCAGTGCCTTCTCCGGCGGGATGCGCCGATTGGGCACGAGATCTCCGCTGCGGATCTGCTCCAGGATCTCGGCCGCTATGCGTTGGTAGACCGGCGTCCTTTCGGCTGACCGTGGAGTGCCCGGCTGGCCGACAAATGTTCCTTCGCCCTGGACGGTGTAGACGAGGCCCTGCTCGCGAAGTTCCCGGGTGACGCGTCGCGCCGTCAGTCGGGCGATGCCGTATTCGGCTTCCAGTTCCGTCTCACTCGGGACGGCGTCACCCGGCTCCAGCTCCCCGTGATCGATCTGCTCACGGATGATCTCGGCGATCTGTTTGTAGATCGGCACCGGACCCTCGCGATCAATCATGAGGGAATGATAGACGAAACCGGACGTCCATCTACAAAGCAGACAACATCTGCCGCAATGTATAGGAGCAGTAGACCGCTATAGCTAATATGGTCTACGGGCCGTCAAATGGGCCGTCAGGCGCGATCCGGCGCCAGGCGGTGTCGGTGACGATCACGTGGTCGAGGAAGCGGAGGCCGACGGTGTCGGCGGCCTCGTGGAGGCGGGCCGTGACCTCGACGTCGGCGGGGCTGGGGTCGAGCGATCCGCTCGGGTGGTTGTGGGCGAGGCCGAAGGCGGCCCCGCCGGAGAGGAGGACGGTCGTGACGATGTCGCGGACGGGCGCGGGGGTGTGGTCGCTGCCGCCCTCGGTGACCACGGTCCGGCGCAGCACGGCGCCGCGGCCGTCGCACACGACCACGACGAGCCGCTCGCGCGGCTGTCCGTGCAGCAGGGGAGCGGCAGCCGAAGCGATGTCGGCCGAGCAGGTGATCCGGCTTCGCTCCGGCTCCGCCTGGGCCCGCCGCACGAGGTGGAACGCGGCCGCCACGCGGGCGGCCTTGGCGGGGCCCACGCCGGGGACGGCGAGCAGCCGGTGGGCCTCGGAGCGGGCCAGCTCCCCGAGATCGCCGCAGTGGGCGATGAGCTGGGAGGCGAGTTCGACGGCGCTCACGCCCCTGCTGCCCGAGCCCAGCAGCAGGGCGAGCAACTCCCTGTCGGCGAGTGCGGCGGCTCCCGACGCCAGCAGCCGCTCACGCGGCTGGTCGGCCAGGGGCATGTCCTTGACGCGCATCGGCACCTCCGGATGGGGGATCCGGATCGGTTGTACCAGTGGGCACCGACAGTCAGAGGAGGCTGGGAATGCCGTAGACCAGCCGGAATCTGTCGCCGGGCACCACGGCGTCGCTGGTCTCGACCGGGCGCTCGCCGGCCCAGTAGGTGCGCTCGATCTGGAGCACCTGGACGCCGGCGGGCAGCTCGAGCAGGTCGCTCTCGGTCGGCTGGGGAACACGGATGAGCACGGTCTCGCTGATCTCGGTGACCGGCAGGCCGCTCGCCGCGAGCCGGAAGGCCGCGCTCCTGCGTTCGTACGTGCCCTCCTCGGGCGCCTGGCTCTGCCCGGGCTCGACCGGTTCGTACGAGGTGAGCAACTGCACCGGGCGGCCGTCCCCGCGGAAGACGTAGCGGGTTCTGATCACCGGGCTGCATTCCCCGACGCGCAGGCGGCGGGCGATGTCGGGAGGGGCGTCGGCGAGCTCGCTGCGCCAGCTCCAGCTGGGTTGTCGCCCGCCCGCCTGCATGTCGCTCGCGAAGGCGGCGTGCGGTTCGGGGAGGCGGCTGCGGTGGAGCGGGAGCAGGATCGGTTTCTCCCGCACCCGGTGCCCGGAGCCCACCCGGCCGATGATGAGGCCCTCCTGGGCGAGCACGCGCAGCGCGTGGCGGGCGGCCGTCTCTCCGACGCTGTACTTCCGGGTGATCTGGTGCCGCGAGGGGATCGGTGCGCCAGGAGGGAGCGTGCCGTCGACGATCTGGCGGCGAATGTCCTCGACTACGCGCAGGTAGACCGGATCAGAGTTTGCCATCAATCCATCCCTGAGGGGGTGACGGGTCCTCCAAATCTTGGCGTATCCGTCGGGCGACCGAGAGTGACGGGGATGGCCTGTGACTCCAACTTTGCCTGGTGAAAGGGCTGCTAATGGGTGATTGTGCCGCTAAGCGGCCAGGTGCTGATATTCCCCTCCCGGCGCCCTATCACGGTATCCATGCCAGCCCTCCGCGGGACGGGCACCAGAGGCTCAACTGGATGAAGCCCACCAACCGCAGCGATCGCGTACGGGTACGCCGCCACACGTGTGAGTGCAAGGCGACGATCTACGAGCTGTGCGCTGCGGGCGGGCTGTTGTTCATCCGGCGGACGACACGGGGCAAGGAGGTGGAGATCCGCGAGACCGAGCGGCTCGTCGCCACGCGCATGGAGGAGCTGTGGGTGAGGCTCCTCTCGGGCGAGGTCCACTGATCTACCCGCGTTTCCGCCGAGTCCTGTCATCTCCCCCCGAAGACCACCGAGGGGGTGCAGGCACCGCCGTTCGCGGCCTTCCGGAAAAAGTTCGCAGTGGTGTGTAACGTCCGCGTAAGACGCGGCGATTCTCGGTTAGAGGTCGCTGATGTGTGTACCCCCGAGCACATATCGGCGGCCTCTTCCGCTGTCGGCACCGCCTGCGGGGCGGTACTGGACATAACGGGGTGGCGAGGTCCATCACTCCTGCGGATCCGGGTACCGTTCGGTCTATGGCATCGCCTACTGGAACCTCCGACGCCCCCTTCGGCCGCACGCTGACCGCGATGGTCACACCGTTCACTTCTGACGGCGCCGTCGACTACGAGGGCGTCCAGCGGCTCGCGGCCTATCTCGTGGACGAGCAGCGCAACGACGGCCTGATCGTCAGCGGCACCACAGGGGAGTCCCCCACCACCTCCGACGAGGAGAAGGACCGGATCCTCCGCGCGGTCGTCGAGGCCGTGGGCGACCGGGCCACCGTCGTGGCCGGCGCCGGCACCAACGACACGCGGCACAGCGTCGAGCTGGCCGAGGCCGCCGAGCGCGCCGGTGCGCACGGTCTCCTGGTGGTGACCCCTTACTACAACAAACCGCCGCAGGAGGGCCTGCTCCGGCACTTCACGGCCGTCGCCGACGTGACCGGCCTGCCGGTGATGCTGTACGACATCCCGGGCCGCGCCGGGGTTCCGATCGCGATCGAGACCCTGTTCCGGCTGGCCGAGCACCCGCGCATCGCCGCCGTCAAGGACGCCAAGGGCGACCTGTTCGCGGGCTCGCAGGTGATGGCCTCCACTGACCTCGTGTTCTACTCGGGCGACGACCTGCTGAACCTGCCGTGGCTCTCCGTCGGCGCGGCCGGGTACGTCAGCGTGGTGGGCCACGTGGTGGGCGCCGAGCTGGCCTCGATGGTCGACTCCTACCGGTCCGGTGATGTCGAGAACGCACTGGCCGTCCACCGGCAGCTCCTTCCGGTGGTCTCGGCGATCATGACGCGCACCCAGGGGGCGATCATGGTCAAGGCGGCGTTGAAGCTGGTGGGTCAGGACGCGGGATACGTCCGGCCGCCGCTCGTGGACGCCACGGAGGGGCAGATCGCAGCGCTTCGTGAGGACCTCATCACGGGGGGCCTCAAGCTTGTGGATTAGATCAACAGATGGAGCCGAATGAGCGACTTGACCAGAAGGAACGAAGATAGGGAACTGCGTGTGAGCGCGCACGGCGAGCGGCTCGGGGCGGAGGGCGCGGAATGAGTCATCCGCATCCCGAACTCGGGTCCCCTCCCGCGCTGCCGGAAAACGGCCTGCGCATCGTCGCGCTGGGCGGCCTCGGCGAGATCGGCCGCAACATGGCGGTGTTCGAGTACGACGGCCGCCTGCTCGTGGTGGACTGCGGCGTGCTGTTCCCCGAGCCCGACCAGCCGGGCGTCGATCTCATCCTGCCCGACTTCGACTACATACGAGGGCGGCTCGACGACATCGAGGCGCTCGTGCTCACGCACGCCCACGAGGACCACATCGGTGCGGTGCCGTACCTGCTGCGGGAGCGGCGCGACATCCCGGTCGTCGGCTCGCGGCTGACGCTCGGGCTCATCGAGAGCAAGCTGACCGAGCACCGGATGCAGCCGGTCAAGGTCGAGGTGATCGAGGGCGAGCGGCGCACGTTCGGACCGTTCGAGTGCGAGTTCGTCTCGGTCAACCACTCGATCCCCGACGCGCTGGCCGTGGCGATCCGCACCCCGGCGGGCCTCGTCCTGCACACCGGCGACTTCAAGATGGACCAGCTCCCGCTGGACGGGCGGCTGACCGACCTCGGGGCGTTCGCCCGCCTCGGGGCCGAGGGCGTCGACCTGCTGATGTCCGACTCCACCAACTCGGAGGTGCCGGGCTTCGTCACCAGCGAGCGGGAGATCGCGCCGGTCATCGACGACGTCTTCCGCAGCGCGACCAAGCGGATCATCGTGGCGAGCTTCGCCTCGCACATCCACCGCGTCCAGCAGATCATGGACGCGGCCGAGAAGCACGGCCGCAAGGTCGCGCTCATCGGCAGGTCGATGGTGCGCAACATGGGCGTGGCACGCGAACTGGGCTACCTGAAGGTGCCCGGCGGCCTGCTCGTGGACTCCCGGGAGATCGAGGAGTGGCCGCCGGAGGACGTGGTGCTGATCTGCACCGGCTCCCAGGGCGAGCCGATGGCGGCGCTGTCGCGCATGGCCAACCGCGACCACCCGATCAGGATCGCCGAGGGCGACACCGTCCTGCTCGCCTCGTCGCTCGTGCCGGGCAACGAGACGGCGGTCAGCAAGGTCATCAACGGCCTCAACCGCTGGGGCGCGCGGGTGATCCACAAGGGCAACGCGCGGGTGCACGTCTCCGGCCACGCCGCCGCGGGCGAGCTGCTGTACGTGCTCAACCTCACCAAGCCGTCCAACTTCATGCCCGTGCACGGGGAGTGGCGGCACCTGCGGGCGCACGCCGGGCTCGCCGAGCTGACCGGCGTTCCCCGGGAGAACATCGTGATCGCCGAGGACGGCGTGGTCGTGGACCTCGTCGACGGCCAGGCGAGGATCACCGGCGCGGTCCCGTGCGGGTACGTCTTCGTCGACGGCACCTCGGTGGGCGACATCACCGATGTGGCGCTCAAGGACCGGCGGATCCTGGGCGACGAGGGGTTCATCTCCATCGTCGTCGTGGTGGACTCCACCACCGGGAAGCTCACCGGCGGACCGGAGATCACCGCGCGCGGCTCGGGTATCGACCCCGACGCGTTCGACGCGGTCGTCCCGCAGATCGAGGCCGCGCTGCAGGAGGTCGCCGCGTCCGGAGTGGCGGACGAGATGCAGATCCGCCGGACCATCAGACGCACGGTGGGGCGCTGGGTGAGCGACACCTACCGCCGCCGCCCGATGATCATCCCGGTGGTCGTCGAGGTCTGACCGGTAATCCCGTTGTACTCGGAGACGGGCGTGGCGTAGCGTCCCGCCCGTGTCCGAGGTGAGGATCATCTACCGCAAGTACGGCGGGTCGCTGCACTGGCACCAGTACGCGCGGGTGCTGGGCGAGGACGAGCACGGCGTCTGGACCGGCTGTCCCGGGGGCACCACCGGCCGCCGGGGGAGCGAGCCGCCTGTGGTCTGGCCGGACCCTTTCGTGATGCTGTTCCCCCGGAACGCGTGGTGGACGGCCACGTTCAACGCCCGGCCGAACAGGTGCGCGATCTACTGTGACGTCACCACGGTGCCCGTCTGCGGCGACGGCCGGATCACGATGGCCGACCTCGACCTCGACGTGCTGCGGATGCGCGACGGCCGGCTGATCCTGGACGACGAGGACGAGTTCGCCGTCCACCAGGTGCGGTACGCGTACCCGGAGGAGATCGTCCGCCAGGCGGAGCGGTCCGCCGCCTGGCTGATGAAGGCCGTCGGCGGCCGGACCGGCCCCTTCGGTGGTGCCCACGACCGCTGGATGTCCCTCGTGACGTGATCGGCCTCGTCCGGCGGGCGCCCACGGCGTGGGCGGGGACGCCCAAGGCGTTAGCGGCCTGCGCCTCAGCGGGCCGTGACCACGCCCTCGGCGGGCTCCTGCCCGCCGGTCTCCTCTTCCCCGGTCTCCTCTTCTCCGGTCTCAGGGATCACCTTGGGCACGCCGCGCAGCGCGAACGGCACGGCGACCGCGAGCACGAGCAGGATGGCCGCGCCGGTCAGCACGGTGACGTGGATGCCCTCGACGAACGCCTGACGGGCAGCCCGGACGACGGCCCCCGCGGCGTCGCCCGGGAGCGTGGCGGCGACCTTGAGTGCGCCCGCGAGCGTGTCGCGGGCCTCGGCCGCGGGTCCGCCGGGCAGGCCGGGCGGAAGCACCAGGCCGTTCCGGTAGACGCTGGTCAGCACGGTGCCGAGCACGGCGATGCCGAGCGCGCCGCCCATCTCGTGGGCGGTCTCCGAGATCGCGCTCGCCGCCCCGGCCCGCTCCTTGGGCACCGAGGCGAGCAGCGTGTCGCCGGTCACCGCGAACATGAAGCCCATCCCGACGCCCTGGATGATCATGGCGACCAGCATGTAGAGATAGGGCGTCTCCATATCGATCCGGCTGAACAGGATGAACCCGATCGCGGTCAGCACCAGCCCGAGGCTGACGACCGGCCCGCGGCCCCACCGGTGCACGAGCACTCCGGACAGCGCGCCGCCGACGCCCCCGGCGAGGCCGCCCGGCATGCCGGCGAGCCCGGCGGTCAGCGGCGACCAGCCCATGACGAGCTGGAAGTACTGCGCGAAGACCACCGACATGGCGAGCATCGCGAAGACCGCGATCAGCTCGGCGCCGACCGTGGCCACGAACGCGCGCCGCCGGAACAGCGCCACGTCGATCAGCGGTTCGGCCAGCCGGGTCTGCCTGCGGACGAACACGACCAGCGCGGCGACCGCGATCACCGCTGCGGCGATCACGGACGGCTGGGTGATGCCTCCGCTCGTGGCCTCCTTCATCGCGTAGATCAGGCCGAGCACGCCCACGGCGGACAGCGGGACGCTGAGGAGGTCGAGCCTGCCGGGGCGGGGGTTGCGCGACTCGGGCAGCACGACGAACCCGGCGACCAGGACGGCCGCGACGACGGGCACATTGATCAGGAAGACCGAGCCCCACCAGAAGTGGTCGAGCAGCAGGCCGCCGACGATGGGCCCGAGGGCGAACCCGACCGCGCCCACGCTGCTCCAGATGCCGACCGCGGTGGTCCGCTCCTTCGGGTCGGGGAACACGTTGCGGACCAGCGACAGCGTCGAGGGCATGATCGTCGCGCCGGCCACGCCGAGGAGCGCGCGGGCGGCGATCAGCAGCGGGGCGTTCGGCGCGTACGCCGTCAGCACCGAGGTCGCGCCGAAGGCGGCCAGGCCGACGAGCAGCAGCCGCCTGCGCCCGATCCGGTCGCCGAGGTTGCCCATGGTCACGAGCAGCGCGGCCAGCGCGAAGCCGTAGATGTCGGCGATCCACAGCAGCTGGGTGGCCGAGGGCGCCAGGTCCTCGCCGAGCTTCGGCAGGGCGAGGTGCAGCACGGTGAGGTCGAGGGACAGCAGGAGCATGGCCAGGCAGGCGACGACCAGCGTGCCCCACTTGCGGGAGGTGTCGTTCATGGCCGTCAGCGTGCGCCGGGGCGCTGACGGATCACCCACCGAGCGCTGACAGGTGCCCTTCGATGACCGTCAGCGCCGCCGTCTCCGTGCCCTCCGCGATGCCCCCTGCGAGACCCCCTGCGAGACCCTGCGTGACCGGCACTCGCTGCCGGGTGAACGCCTCGGCCTCGGCGTACGCCCGGTCGAAGGCGTCGTCGCCGAGGGCGGTCCGGCAGCGCGCCTCGATCCGGGCGACGTCCGGGTCGCGGGCGGCGGGAGCCCCGCGCAGCGCGGCGCCGACGCCCAGCAGCCAGGCGGCCCGCTCGGGGGCCTCCTCCAGCACCGCGACGCCGGCGACGCCCTCCGCGACCGCGGCGCTCATGGTGAGGCTGCGGGTGCCGAGGCCGGTGGTGAGGGCACGGCGGTGCCACGCCAGTGCCTCGGCGGCCTCGCCCGACATCTGCGCGGCCCAGCCGAGCGCGAGGTAGACGTGCGAGCGCGTCTCCTCGGCGTTGAACCACTCGGCCGTGCATTCCGCCAGGGCCGTCTCGTACCACCGCCGGGCCTCGGGCAGGTCACCGCCGAGCCGGGCGAGCTCGCCGAGCCCGAGGAGCGCCGTCGCGAGGGTCTCCGGGGCGCCCGTACGCCGGGACAGCTCGGCGGCCCGCTCGAAGTCGGCCCTCGCGGAGTCCGTGTCTCCGGAACGCATCCGGGCCCAGGCACGCCGGCAGAGGGTCTCGGCGAGGTCCGCCGTGGCGCCCAGCCGCTCGGCCAGGTCGAGCGCCTCGTTGGTCAGCGCCTCGACCCGTTCGAGATGTCCCCGCCGGTCGGCGACGTCCGCCATCGCGGACAACACCATCACCCGGAGCCACACGTCCCCGGTGGCGCGGGCGTCCCGGAGCGCGCCGGTGAGCTCCTGCTCGGCCTCGTCGAGCCGGCCGTCGAACGTCTTGAGATAGGAGAGGCTGAACCGGCTGAGTATCCGCGTCCACGAGTCGCGGTCGAGCGCCCGGAACAGGTCCTCCAGCCGGTGGAGCTCCTCCCTGGCGGGAGGACCGCTGATCATCGCGTGCAGCACGAGGAGGAACGGCTGGCGGGGCGGCATGGGCAGCGTGTAGGTCCGGCGGGCGGCCTCGGCCACCAGCGCGTCGACGACGGGGCCGCTCGTCCCGCCCCAGGCGACGAGGCAGGCGCACACGACGTGCTCCTCCTCCAGCCCCTCCGGTGGTGTGGCGCCGGTTCCGACCAGCAGTTCGGCGGCCAGCCGGGCGGCCTCGCCGCGCAGCCCGCGCAGCAGCCAGTAGCCGGCCGTGGCCGACAGCAGCCGCAGCGCGGGCGGCACGTCACCAGCGCGTACGGCGCGGCGCAGCGCGGCCTGCAGGTTGTCGCGCTCGCCGTCCAGCCGGCGCAGCCACTCGATCTGGCCGGGCCCGCGCAGGTGCGGGTCGGCCGTCACGGCCAGGTCGAGCAGGTACGCGAGGTGGGCCTGCCGCGTGGGCTCGCTCTCGCCGGCCTCGGCGAGCCGTTCGGCGCAGAACGCCCGGATCGTCGCCAGCATCCGGTAGCGGTCGTCCACCACCTCGACGAGGGACTTGTCCACCAGGGAGGCGAGCACGCCGTCGGTGTCGGGCAGGCCGCACACCCGTTCGGCCGCCTCCAGCGTCGCGCCGCCCGCGAAGACCGTCAGGCGTCGCGCGAGCGAGCGCTCCGGCTCGTCGAGCAGGTCCCAGCTCCACTCGACGACCGCGCGCAGCGTCCGGTGGCGCGGCTGCGCCGTACGGCTGCCGCGCGACAGCAGCGCGAAGCGCGGGGCGTCGCCCTCCGCCGCGGGGTCGCCGTCGTCGCTGCCCAGCCGGGCCGCGATCTGAGCCAGGGGCAGCGAACGCAGCCGCGCGGCGGCCAGCTCGACGGCGAGGGGCAGCCCGTCCAGCGCCCGGCAGATCCGCAGCACATGCTCGATGTCGCCGGGGCCGAAGGCGATGCCGGGCCGTACGGCGGCCGCCCGTTCGGCGAACAGCCGTACGGCCGGGTAGGCGAGCGCGTCCTCGACGGCGGGCTCACTGCCGGGCGGTGGGACCCGCAGCGGGGGAACCGGGCACAGGCGCTCGCCGGTGATCCCGAGCGCCTCCCGGCCCGTGGCCAGCACGCGCAGGGCGGGGCACGCCGCGAGCAGCCGGTCGGCGAGCCGGGCGGCCTCGTCCACGACGTGCTCGCAGTTGTCGAGCACGAGCAGCACCGGCCGCAGGGTGAGGGCGGACACCAGGCGGGCGACGGGATCGGCGGCGCCCTGCCGCGTCCCGGGAACGGGGATGGCCACGGCGGTCTCACGCAGCCCGAGCGCGCCGAGCACGGCCTGCGGCACGTCGGCGCCGTCGGTGAGCGGGGCCAGTTCCACGAGGCAGACCTCGCCCGGCCACCGGGCGGCCGCCTCGACCGCCAGCCGAGTCTTCCCGGTGCCGCCCGGGCCGGTGAGCGTCACCAGCCGGGCCTCGGCGAGCAGCGCGCCGATGCGCTCCAGCTCGTCGTCGCGGCCCACGAGGGAGGTGAGCGGGACGGGCCGCCCGCCGGGCGCGGCGGAGGCGGGAGCGAGGGACGGATCGGAGCGCAGCACCGCGAGGTGGATCGCCGCCAGCTCGGCCGACGGGTCGGCGCCCAGTTCGTCGGCGAGGACCCGCCGGGCGTCGTCGTAGACGGCCAGTGCCTCCGCGGGGCGGCCCGCCGCGTACAGCGCGCGCATGAGCTGCGCGCGCGAGCGCTCCCGCAGCGGGTGCGCCGCGACGCGTTCCTGCAGCTCGGGCAGCAGGTCGCGGTGCCGTCCGAGGGCGAGGCACGCATCGGCGAGGTCCTCGGCCGCCGACAGGCGCAGCTCCTCCAGCCGGGCCGCCTGGGCGGGCGCGAACGGCGCGTCGGGCACGTCCGCGAGCGCCGGGCCGCGCCACAGCGCGAGGGCCTGGTCGAGCAGGCCGGCGGCCCGGGCGGGGTCGCCCGCGTCGAGCGCGCGCCGTCCCTCGGCCGCCAGCCGTTCGAAGCGCGGCGCGTCCACCTCGTCCGGGTCCACCGCGAGCCGGTAGCCGGCCGGTTCCCGTACGATCAGGTCGCCCAGGTCGCCCAGGCTGGCGAGGTGCTGGCGCAGCCGCGACACCTGGGCCTGCAGGGCGTTGGTCGCCCCGGCGGGCGGCTCGGCGCCGTAGAGGCCGTCGATCAGGCGGTCGATGGTGACGACCCGCCCCGCGTTGAGGAGCAGCAGGCCGAGCAGCGCCCGCAGGCCCGGCCCGCCGACCGGGACCGTACGGTCGCCGCCGGGCCGCGCCTCCGTCGGGCCGAGGATGCCGAACCGCATGCCCATGATTGTCCCGCATCGTGCGGCGCTGTGTGGAGCGGTGTGTGGTGTGGAGCAGCGCCGAGCGGTGCGCTCAGCGGCGGACGGCCTCCGTGACGGCCCTCAGCCGGGCGGCTGAGGCGAGGCCGCCGTGATACCAGTGGATCTCGGCGGCGCCGGCGGCCGTGTAGGCCTCGGCCAGGAACGACAGCGCCGCGCCGTCCGCCGGGCGCGGGGGCAGGGCCAGCACGTACGCGCCCACCCGGGGACCGAGCCGGCTCAGGGCGCGCAGCCCGGCCTCGTCCACCTCGGGGGAGTTCCAGCAGTTGCCGACGAGCAGGTCGACGTCCACCCCCTCGGGCACGGTCGCGAACGGGCCGGTCGCCCACGGGTCGGCGCTGGCGTGCAGGGCGATCCTCAGGCCGGGCCGCACCGCCCTGGCCTCGGCCAGCAGCAGGTCGCGCAGTTCGCCCGCGAGCCCGGTGCGCAGGTCGCGCAGCGCTCCGGCCAGGTCGCCGAGCGCGTCCTCGACCGAGCCCGGCGCGCCGTCGACGGCCGCCCGCACCCGGGCGCGGACCTCGGCGACGTCGAGCCCGGCCGCCTCGTAGCGGCGTGCGCAGGCCGCGCAGAAGCACAGGGACAGCAGCGCTATCTGCGCGGGCGACCAGTCCGCGCCGTCGGTCTTCTCGTGGTGGCCGCCGTGCCGGAAGCCGAGCGCGCCGCACGCCTCCAGGATCAGCGCGTCGGGGTCGCCCGCCTCGACGACCTCGTGGACCAGCGTGCGGCAGTAGTCGCGCACGTCGGCCGCCGCCGGGCACAGCGCGTACGGGTAGGGCTCGCCGAAGGCGTTGGTGACGACCAGGTCGGGGTTGGCCGAGCCGAGCATCGTGTTGTGGGTCAGCACGGTCCACGCCTGGACCGGCAGGCCGGCGGCGCGCAGGGCGTCCCTCGCCTCCCCGAACGGGTCGGGGGAGTCCATCCACGACGGCGTGCCGGGCACGAGCCGTGAGCCCTTCCACGCCTCCTCGCGTACGGGCACGTAGCAGGCCGCGTGCCGTGCGTCGACCAGCCGGTGCGCCGGATGAAAAGGGGTCGCGGAGCGGGTGGTGTGGTAGGAGGCGGCGAGCGCCACCGCGTCGACGCCGAGCGCCTTGAGGCGTGCGGCGGCGCCGGGATCGCCGACGATGTCCCAGGGGTAGGCGTAGATGACGTTCACCAGCGTGGCCTCCGAGCGGAGAAGGACGGGTCGACGGACCGCATGTACGTCGTGTCGTCGCGGGAGCGGACCCCGCACTTCTCATACTGCTCGTTCATGATTGCGAGGGCGTCGCGGTCGAGTTCCACTCCGAGCCCCGGGCCTTCCGGCACCGGGACCGCCCCGTCCACGAACCGCAGCGCGCCTTCACCGCCCGAAGACGGAACGACCACGTCCTGGCCGTCCTGCCAGGGAGTGTGGGTGTCGCAGGCGTGGGTGACCGACGGGGTGGCGGCGGCCAGGTGGGTCATCGCGGCGAGGCTGATCCCGAGGTGGGAGTTGCTGTGCATGGACAGCTCGATGCCGAAGGTCTCGCACAGCGTGGCGATGTGCGACGAGCGGACCAGACCGCCCCAATAGTGGTGATCGGTCAGCAGCACCCCGATGGCGTTGCGCCGGACGGCCTCGGGCAGGTGCTCGGGGGTCACCACGCACATGTTCGTGGCGAGCGGCATGGGCACCTCGGCTGCGACCCGCGCCATGGCCTCGATGCCCTCGGCCGGGTCCTCCAGGTATTCCAGCACGCCGTCGAGCTCGCGGCCCACCCGGATCGAGGTCTCCACGCTCCAGACGGCGTTGGGGTCGAGGCGCAGCGGGTGCTCGGGGAACGCCTCACGCAGCGCATGGATCGCCTCGACCTCCTGCTCGGGCGGGAACACCCCGCCCTTGAGCTTGATCGAGCGGAAGCCGTACCGGCCGATCAGCAGCCGGGCCTGCTCGACCACCCCCTCGGGGTCGAGTGCGGCGCCGAACCCGTCCTCCGGCGCGCCCGGGTGGCCCGCCCACTTGTAGAACAGGTAGGCGCTGTACGGCACGGCGTCGCGCACCCTGCCGCCGAGCAGGTCCACGACGGGCCGGCCCACCGCCTTGCCGCGGATGTCCAGGCACGCCACCTCGAAGGGGGAGAAGATCCGGTCGACGGTCTTGGCCCGGGAGGAGGTGCCGGTCAGGCCGTGCAGGTCGGTGACGACGTCGGCGCCGACGAGGCCGGCCACGGTGGCGTACATCGCGTTGTGGCCGTAGACGTCGTGGCCGATCAGCGCCTCGGCGGCGGCACGCACCCGCACGAGGTGGTCGAGGTCGCCGTAGGTCTCCCCGAGGCCGGTCAGTCCCTCGTCGGTGAGGACCTCGACGATCGTGCGCAGCGCCCACGGCTCGTGGACGCCGGCGGCGTTGAGCAGCGGCGGGTCGCGGAAGGCGACCGGCGTGACGTTGATCTCGCGAATCCTCATCCCACGATCTCCAGACCGGCCGCGATCAGCCGCTCCAGCCGGGCCACGTGCTCGGGGGCCGCGTCGACCAGCGGCGGGCGCACCCGGCCCACGTCGAGGCCGCGCAGCGTGACGCCCGCCTTGACGAGCGAGACGGCGTAGCCGGGCACGAGGTCGCGCAGCTCGACCAGGGGGCGGTAGAAGCCGGCGAGCAGGCGCCGCACGAGGTCGTCGTCCCCCGCGGTCACGGCCTTGTGGAAGGCCAGCGCCACCTCGGGGAGGAAGCAGAACACGGCGGAGGAGTACAGGCTCACGCCGATCCCCCGGTAGGCGGGCACGGTCATCTCGGCCGTCGGCAGCCCGTTGAAGAAGGTGAAGTCACGGTCGGTCGCCTCCCTGACGGCGAGCACGATCCGCTGCATGGCGTCGATGTCGCCCAGGCCGTCCTTGAACCCCACGACGTTGGGGATCTCGGTCAGCGCCACCGCGGCGGCGGGGGTGAAGCGGGCGTTGGCCCGCTGGTAGACGATGATCGGCAGGTCGGCGGACGCCGCGACCTCGCGGACGTAGCGGACCAGCCCCTCGGCGGGGGCGCTGACCAGGTAGGGCGGCAGCAGCAGCAGGCCGTCGGCGCCCGCGTCGGCGGCCCTGCGCGCGCACTCGCGGGCGAACGGGAGCGGACCGCCGGCGCCGGACAGGACGGGAACCCGCCCGTCCGCCGACTCGACCGCGATCCGCACAACCCGCGCGTACTCGTCGATGCCCAGGGCGTTGAACTCGCCGGTGCCGCAGGCGGCGAACACCCCGCCCGCGCCCTCGGTCACCCCTCGGTTCACGTGCTTGGCCAGCACGTCCTCGGCCAGCTCACCGTCCGCGCCGAACGGTGTGACCGGAAAGAAGAGAACGCCGTCGAGATGCATCCGCCCACCCCCTCGCTGTCCATATATATGGACAAAGTTCGTCAATATGTTCACGAAGCTAGCCGGGTGATCCGACGAAAGTCAACTTCGCCCGCCTGTGGCCGCACCGCTGGTCAGCCCCCGCATGAGCTGCCGCCGGAAGGCCCGGAGCGCCATGGACGAGGGCCGCCGGCGGGCGAGTGCCGGCGGTGAGTGTGGGGCCCGCAATTGTGTGTCCTTGCTAGCAAGACCGTAGAAATTGACATCAGTTGCGTCAAGAAGAGATCTCGGGTCAGATTTGTGAACTATGCCCGTACTTGTGAACGATTGGGGTTGCTGCGAGACTGGCGCCGTTCGGCATTGACATGGTCCGTACGTCGCTTGGACGCTCACGGAGCGCCGCGCACCGGCGCGGGCACCCGATCCCCCACACCGGGGCCGCGCTCCATGCAGGGCCGATCCGACAGGAGGCACATGCGAATTCTCATGACCGGCGCGGCGGGCGGCGTCGGCACCCTGCTGCGACCACGGCTGGCCAGGGAGGGGCGCGTGCTGCGCCTGCTCGACGTCGTCCCGCTGGAGGCCGGGCCGGGCGAGGAGGCGGTGACCGCCGACATCACCGACCCCGAGGCGATGGAGGCGGCGATGGACGGCGTCGACGCGGTGCTGCATCTGGGCGGCCACAGCGTCGAACAGCCGTGGGCGGACATCCTCCAGGTCAACATCAACGGCACCTACGTGGTGCTGGAGGCCGCGAGGCGGACCGGCGTGCGCCACGTCGTGCTGGCCAGCAGCAACCACGCGGTCGGGTTCTTCCCGCGCGGCGAGGACGAGGCGCCCGACTACCTGTTCCCGCGCCCGGACACCTTCTACGGCGTGAGCAAGGTGACCAAGGAGGCGCTCGGCTCGCTCTACCACGACCGCTACGGCATGCACGTGACCTGCCTGCGCATCGGCTCGTGCTTCGAGCGGCCCAGGGACGTGCGCATGCTGTCGACCTGGCTGTCCCCGGACGACTGCGCGCGGCTGGTCGAGGCGTCGCTGGCGGCCGGCGGCTTCCACGTGGTGTGGGGCGTGTCCGCCAACACGCGCCGCTGGTGGTCGCTGGAGGAGGGCCGGGTCATCGGCTACGAGCCCAAGGACGACGCGGAAATGTACGCCGATAAGCTGATCGCCGAGTACGGCGAGCCCGATCCCGGGAAGTCGCCGCACTCGCTGGTCGGCGGGGCCTTCTGCGGTCCCCGCTACGACGTCGAGAACCTAACGACGGGGGGATGAGGTGACCGGCCAGATGAACGATTCCGTCCAGGCGGCGGTCGAGCGGGCCGCGGCGGCGGGCGAGGCGTGGCGGGCGACGCCCCCGGCCGAGCGTGCCACCGTGCTCGAAGGCGTCTCCGACGCCCTGCTCAAGCACGCCGAGGAGCTGTGGCCGGCCGCCGCGGAGGAGACCCGGCTGCCGGAGGCGCGGCTGCGCGGCGAGATCGCCCGCACGGCCGCGCAGTTCCGGCTGTTCGCCGACGTCCTGCGGGACGGCGGCTGGGTCGAGGCGGTGATCGACCACACCGACCCCGGAGCCATCCCGCCGCGGCCCGATCTGCGCCGGATGAACCACCCGCTCGGCGTCGTGGCCGTCTTCTCGGCCAGCAACTTCCCCTTCGCGTTCTCGGTGGCGGGCGGCGACACGGTGTCGGCGCTCGCGGCCGGCTGCCCGGTCGTGGTCAAGGCCCACGAGGGGCATCCCCGCACCTCCGACCTGACCGCCTCCGTCGTACGGCAGGCCCTGCCCGACCCCGACCTGCTCGGGCTCGTGCACGGGTTCGAGGCGGGGGCTCCGCTGGTGAAGCACCCGCTCGTCACGGCGGTCGGCTTCACCGGCTCGCTCGCGGGCGGCACGGCCATCCAGAAGCTGATCGACGAGCGGCCCGACCCCATCCCGTTCTACGGTGAGCTGGGCAGCGTCAATCCGGTCGTCGTGCTGCCCTCGGCCGACCCCGCCGAGGTGGCCTCCGGGTTCGCGGCCTCGCTGACCCTCGGCGTGGGGCAGTTCTGCACCAACCCCGGCCTCGTGTTCGTCCCGGCGGAGGGCGGGTTCGAGCAGGCTGTCGCCGAGGCGGTCGGCGCGACCAGCGGCGGGCCCATGCTGACCGACAAGATCCGTGAGGGCTACCTGCGCGCGTCCGGCCGGCTGGCCGAGCGGCTCACCCTGCTGGCCGGCGGGAGCGCGGTGGACGGCATCACCCCGCAGGTCTTCGCCGCCGATCTGGAGGCGTTCGCGGACGGGCTGCCCGAGCTGGGGGAGGAGTGCTTCGGTCCGTCGGCGATCGTCGTGCGCTACCGCGATGCCGCCGACCTGCCCGCCGTGCTGCGCCGGCTGCCCGGGTCGCTGACCGCGACCGTCCACGCGGCCGGGCCGGAGGAGGCCCGCGATCTCGTGCCGGCCCTGCGCCGCCTGGCGGGGCGGCTCATCTGGAACGGCTGGCCCACGGGCGTCGCCGTCTGCTGGGCGATGCACCACGGCGGCCCCTGGCCCGCCTCCACGGCTCCGGCGCACACCTCGGTCGGCGCGGCCGCGATCGGCCGCTGGACCACCCCCGTGTCCTACCAGGACTGGCCGGCGGACCTGCTGCCGCCGGAGCTGCGCGACGACAACCCCCTCGGCGTGCCGCAACGTGTGGACGGCAGCCTGCGCGTCTGACACCACCGCGCCCGTTTCCCGCGGCGCCCGTTTCCAGGGTGCCCGTTTCCGCGCCGCTCCCGTTCCCGGGGAGCGGCGCGGGCCTGTGTGATCCCGCGCGCGACCTGCCCCGGCAGCCGGGGCGTCCGCTGGACGACGTGCTCGCCCGCCTGCTCGCCCGGACGCCCGCCCGAGGTGAAGGGCCGACGCCCCGATAGCCTGGATTTTCGGTGCGAGAATCGGGGGTCTCGCCGTGGCCGACGTGGTGGACCGATATACCAGCGCGTTCAACGCCCACGATCTGGGCGCGATCATGGACTGCTACTGCTCCAAGCCCGCCATGGTGGGGCCGGGCGGCCCGGTGGAGGGACGCTCGGAGATAGCGTCCTATTACACCCGGACCTGGCAGGCGTTCCCCGACATGCACGTCACGGTGCTGCGGAAGGCCGTGGACGGCGAGGCCACGGCGGTCACCGCGGTGGCGACCGGCAGGCACACCGGGCCGTTCGCGCTCACCACGGGCGAGGTGCTCCAGGGCGCCGGGCGGTACATCAGCGTGCGGTGCTGCTGGTTCTTCGCCCTGCAGGACGGCCTGATCGTCGACCAGCAGGTCTTCTTCGACCAGCTGGAGCTGTATCTCCAGCTCGGGCTGCCGCTGTCCCGCGTCGGCCCGCCGCCATAGGGTGCGCGCGGCCCCTGTGCGCGGAGGGGCCGCGCACAGGGGCCGCGCGCCGCCGGCCGTCAGTGGATCTCGCCGGCCCCGGCGTGCCGGGAGACCTCCCTGCGCACGGTCTCGGCGGGGTCGATCCCCGTGTGCAGTGTCGGGGTCCAGCCCGCGTCGGCGCCGAGGTCGGGGTCGTTCTTCGCGTTGTAGGCGGCGACCAGGTCGATGGGCCGCTCCTTGCCGCCGACCCGCAGCAGGTTGCCCTTGGCCGTCAGCGTCGTGCCGCCCCAGTTGTAGAGCAGGTCGGCCGGGTCCACGCTCCGGCTCAGCCGGAAGTAGTTGTTCTCGGCGTGAATCTGGGACTCCACGCCCACGCCCAGCGCGTACTCGAAGGGCCCGGCGTCGGGCACCTGGTAGTAGTTGTTGTAGACGTGCACCTTGCCGAACCGCACGCGGGGCAGCCGCTGCAGGTTGCCGGAGAACGCGTTGTGGTGCACGGTGACGCTGAGCTTGCCCCGGTCGGTCGCGGGGTTGTTGGTCGAGCCGATCAGCATGGTCTTGTCGTGGTCGGAGAACGCATTCCACGACACGGTCGCGAAGTCGGAGCCGTTGGTGATGTCCGCCTGCCCGTCGTGCACCTGGTAGGGCCGGCCGAAGTAGACCGGCTGGTTCGCGTCGGGGTTGTCCCCGTCGGTGAACGTGTTGTGGTCGATCCAGACGTGGGTCGAGCCGGTGACCGAGATGTTGTCGTAGAGGGAGTTCCAGTTGCCCTCGTCGCCGTCGGTGGGGTCCCACTGGGGGAAGCAGTCGGCCGCGTCCTCGAAGCGGATGTTGCGGATGATGACGTTGTCGGCCTTATCCACGTGCAGGTTGATGTGCCGGATCGTCGCTCCCGGCAGGCCCACGATGGTGGTGCCGGACGGCACCTTCAGTTTGATGTACGCCGTCTGCGCCGCGGCGGAGGCGGCCCGCGCGTCCTCCATGGGCCCGGACGGCTCGGTGTCGCGTCCCCACACCGCCGGGTCGTACGCCGCGAGGTAACCGGCGAGCGTGTAGCCGTCGGCGGCGAAGTCCGCGCAGGTCTTGTCGACGTCGATGACGCCCTTGACGTAGATGATGCGGGGGCCGGGGGAGGCGAGCGCCGCGGCCAGGCCGGCGCGGTCGGTGACCACGTGGATGTTCGACGCGGGGGCCGCCGCGCCGCCGGTGGTTCCCGTGCCGGCCGAGGCCCAGCCGTCGCCCGCGGGCAGCGTCTGCCGCCCGAGATCGGCCGGCTTCGCGGCGGGCGGGGTGACCGCTCCCGCGGGGGCCGCTCCCAGCACGGGGACGGCGGCCGTGATCGCGAAGGCGGCCGACAGGAGTAGGGATCTTCCGGGCATGACTGTCTCCGTTCCGCGGTCGCTCCCCCGAGACGAGTCCGTACGCGGCGTTCAGGCCGGATCGGGCGACCGCTCCAGTTCTTCGAGAAGGGCGAGACCGCGGTCGATCAGCGCGGCGAGCCTGTCGAGGTGCTCGGGGCTGGGATCGGACAGCGGCCGGCGGACGGGTCCCACGTCCAGACCACGCAGGCGAACGCCCGCCTTGACGAGCGAGACGGCATACCCCGGGCCCTCGCTGCGGAGGCCGGCCAGGGGACGGTAGAAGCCCTCGATCAGACGGTTCGCGACGTCGTCGCGGCCGTCCCGCAGCGCCCGGTAGCAGGCGAGCGCGAGGCCGGGGAGGAAACAGAAGACGGCAGAGGAGTAGCGGACCACCCCGAGGTCCCGGTAGCCGGGCTGGGACAGCTCCGCCGTCGGCAGGCCGTTGAAGTAGAGCATTTCCGGCGGGGCGGCCTCGATGATCCGGCGCATGAGACCGAGGTCGCCGTAGCCGTCCTTGAGCCCGATGACGCCCGGGTGCCGCGCGAGCGCCGCGACCGTCTCCGGCTCGAAGACGGCGTTGTCCCGCTGGTAGAGGATGATCGGCAGCCGGGTGCCCTCCGCGATCGCCTCGTAGTGGCGGCGCAGGCCGTCCTGGCCCGCCTGCACGAGGTACGGCGGCAGCGCGAGCAGGGCCGAGGCCCCGCCGTCCTCGGCCGCCCTGGCGAACTCCACGGCCATCGCGGTGCCGTAGCCGGTCCCGGCGACCACCGGGACGCGCCCGGCCGCCTCCTCGACCGCCGCGGCGACGCAGGCGGCGTAGTCGCGCAGGCTGAGCGCGGGGAACTCACCGGTGCCGCAGCAGGCGAACACCGCGCCGCACCCCGCCTCGACGCCCTGACGCACATGCCGGCGGAACACCTCGAGGTCGAGCCGTTCCTCCTCGTCGCAGGGCGTGACCGGGAAGAACAGCAGGCCGTCGAACGTCACCGGCTTCCTCCGTCATCCATCTGAACGCAATTCATATTCATGAACACCGGGACCGTACGGCGCGCGGCGGCGTGCGGTCAAGACACGCACCCCGAGAGAGCGAATGTTTCGAATGTGACACGGGTCCTTGACAGGACTGCGGCCCGAATATCACCGTTGATCCGTCCACGTTTGTGAACTACGTTCAGGAATATGTCTTGAACTCGGTTCGGGGAATAGTCGCAGAGGAGATGCGCCGGTGACGACGATGCGCCGCAGGGCCGTGCCGTACCTGCTGATCTCGCCGACAGTCGCGCTCATCGCCGCGTTTCTCGTCTACCCGATCGCCAGCGTCGCGTACTACAGCCTGCAGCACCGCAACCTCACCCGGCCATGGGCGGACGGCTTCGCCGGGCTCGACAACTTCCGGCAGATGCTGTTCGAGGACGAGGTCTTCTGGCACAGCCTGGGATTCACCGCCAAATGGGTGGTCGCCGAGATCGGCCTCCAGCTGATCCTCGGGCTGGGTCTGGCCCTCATCGTCAATGAAAGTTTCATCGGCAGGGGGCTCGCCCGGTCGCTCGTCTTCTCGCCCTGGGCCGTCTCCGGGGTGCTGACGACGGGCATCTGGATCCTGCTCTACACGCCGAGCACCGGGGTGCTGCGCTTCCTCGGGCAGCCCGAGGCGGCGGTCCTCGGCAACCCCGACACGGTCTTCCCGGCCGTGGTGGTGACCGAGTTGTGGCGCGGCGTGCCGTTCTTCGCGATCCTCCTGCTCGCCGGCCTGCAGGGCATCCCCGGCGAGCTCTACGAGGCGGCGGCGGTGGACGGCGCCGGGCGGATCAGGCGCTTCCTCCACGTCACGCTGCCGCACCTGCGGGACGCGATCGTGCTGGCCACGCTGCTGCGCGGAGTCTGGGAGTTCAACAACGTCGACCTGCTCTACACGCTCACCGGCGGCGGCCCGGCGCAGGTCACGACCACGCTGCCGCTGTACGTCGCGCAGCGGGCCGTCGACTCCAAGGACTTCGGGTACGGCTCGGCGCTGACGATGGCGGGCTTCGTGATCCTGCTGTTCTGCTCCATCCTCTACCTCCGGCTCAGCCGGTTCGGCGAGGAACGATGAAGAGGCGAGGGGTTTCGCAATGAGCGCCGACGTCATGATCCGACCGGGCACGCGAGTGGTGCCCGACGGGGCCCGCCGGCGGAAGAGGCGCGATCCCGGCCGGGTGCTGAGGCTCTACGTCCCCCTCGGGATGTACCTGGTCTTCACCCTCGTGCCGTTCTACTGGATGCTCGTGTTCGCCCTGCGGCCGGCCGGATCGACCGACCCGGTGCCGTGGCCGATCACGTTCGAGCACTTCGAGACCGTCTGGAACGACATCGGCTACGCGGTGTTCTTCAAGAACAGCGTGATCGTCGGGGTCTGGTCGCTGCTGGTCACCACGGTCATCGCGGTCATGGGCGGGTACGCGCTGTCGCGCTACCGGTTCCGCGGCCGGGGCCTGTTCATGGTCGTGCTGCTGTGCACCCAGTTCATCCCCGGCGCGATGATGCTGATCCCGCTGTTCTCGATCTTCAAGTCGCTCAGCCTGATCAACAGCCTGGCCGGCCTCGTCGTCGCCGACACCGTCTTCAACCTGCCCCTGTCGATCATCTTGATGAGCGGGTTCATCTCGGCCGTGCCGTTCACGGTCGAGGAGGCCGCGATGGTCGACGGCTGCACCCGGTTCCGCGGCTTCCTCGCGATCGTGCTGCCGCAGCTGCGGCCCGGTCTGATCGCCGTGGGGTCGTTCGCCTTCATTCACACGTGGAACAACTTCCTGTTCGCGCTGATGTTCGTCAGCAAACAGGACAGCTTCACGATCCCCGTCGGGCTCAGCTACACGATCGGGGAGTACAGCGCCGACTTCGGGGCCCTGGCGGCCGGGGGCGTCGTCGCCGCCCTGCCGGTGGTCTGCGTGTTCGCAGTGGTCCAGCGCTATCTCGTGCACGGCATCAGCGCCGGCGCGGTCAAGGGATAGCACCCCCCAGAGAACTGTCGAGAGCAGCCTGTCCTAAGCAGGAGGAACCATGAAGATGAAAGTGGCCTGGGCGGCGCTCGCCGTTCTCGCCGTCACCGCTACCGGGTGTGGGTCGGACTCGGGTTCCGGCGAGGGCTCCGGCAAGACGACCATCACGTTCTGGGACAACAACGGGGGCGCCCGCACTCCGATCTACCAGGAGCTGATCAAGCGGTTCGAGGCGGCCAACCCCTCGATCCGCGTCGAGTACGTCGGCGTCCCGATCGCCTCCGTCCAGCAGAAGTACGACACCGCCGTCGCGGGCGGGGACACCCCCGACGTCGGCGGCGTCACCACGTCGTACCTGGCCAACCTGACCGGCCAGCAGGCGCTGGAGCCGGCGGACGAGTGGCTCGCCAAGAGCTCGGTGAACGGCAAGCTGGCCACCTCGATGCTCGACTCGGTCCGCGAGACCGTGCCCGACGGCAAGCTCTACCTGGTGCCGGGCACCTCCAACATGGACGTGGTGTGGTACCTGAAGGACAAGCTCCAGCAGGCGCCGGACACCTGGGACGAGTTCTTCACGGACGCCGACGAGCTGACCAAGAAGCCCGACGAGTACGGCTACACCATCCGCGGCGGCGCCGGCTCGATCTTCCAGATCCTGGCCGAGATGTACTCCTACTCGGGAGTGACCGAATTCTTCGACGCATCGGGCAAGAGCACGGTCAACGACCCGAAGAACGTCGAGTTCCTCACCAAGATGGCCGGACTGTACAAGAAGGACACCCCCGAGGCCGACGTCACCAACGACTTCCCGAAGATGGTCGCCGCGTTCGGCACCGGGAAGATCGCGATGATGCACCACAACCTGGGCTCCTACAACGACCACGTCAAGGCGCACGGCAAGGACAAGATCGGCGCCTTCGCGCTGCCGACCGGTCCCGGCGGCAAGCGGACCATCGTCGCCAACCCCGTGGACGGCTTCGCGGTGTTCAAGAGCAGCGAGCACAAGGACGCCGCCTGGAAGTTCGTGGAGTTCCTGGTCTCCCACGACAGCAACAGCTACTGGAACCAGCAGACGGGCCAGATTCCGGCCAACACCGAGGCGCAGGGCGACTCCTGGGTGCAGGGCCTGGAGCACCTGAAGACGGCCGTCGACACGCTGAACGACCCGAACACCCAGGTCGTGTCGCCGCCCTACTACCTGCCCCAGTTCTCCTCCATCACCAAGGCCGACACCGAGCCCCTCTTCCAGAAGGTGCTGCTCGGCCAGATGAAGCCCCAGGAGTTCCTCGACACCCTGGCGCAGAAGCTGACCGACGCCCAGGCCGAATGGAAGAAGGCGACCGGCGGCTGACGATCGGCGCCGCGTCCCGGGACCGGGCCGGTGCGTCCCTGACCGCGCACCGGCCCTCCGGCCCCTCCCCACCGAGAGAGAGGAAGAGTCCATGGCGGTCGTCGAACGCGTCATCGTCACGGTCTTCACCACGGTCACCCGGTCCGTGGTGGACGGGCACGGTCACCGGCATCCCGGCCCGCCCCGGGAGGTGCGGGAGGCGCTGCTGGCCGTCACCGACAGCGACGGCGCGACCGGATACTGCCTGGCGGCGCCGGACACCGTCAGGGAGGCGGTGATCACGGGCCACATCGGGCCGGCGCTGATCGGTCAGGACAGCCTCGACCGGGAGCGGTTGTGGCACCGCGTCGCCCGCCGGCAGCGGGGCGCCCAGGGCAACCTGTCCGACCGGGCGCTCAGCGCTGCCGACCAGGCTCTATGGGACCTCGCCGGGCGCAAGCTCGGCCTTCCGGTCTGGAAGCTCCTCGGCGGCGCCCGCTCCGAGGTGCCCGCCTACGCGAGCACGATGTGCGGCGACGACATCCCCGGCGGCCTGGCCACCCCCGACGACTACGCCGCCTTCGCCAAGGAACTCGTCTCCCGCGGCTACCGCGGGATCAAGGTGCACACCTGGATGCCGCCCATGCCGTACGGCGTGGACCGCGACATCGAGGCGTGCGCCGCGGTGCGGGAGGCGGTCGGCCCCGACGTCGCCCTCATGCTCGACAGCAACCACTGGTACTCCCGCTCCGAGGCCCTGGCCCTCGGCCGGGCCCTCGACGAGCTGAACTTCGCGTGGTACGAGGAGCCGATGGAGGAGGCGTCGGTGCAGTCGTACCGATGGCTCGCCGACCAGCTCAGGACGCCGATCCTCGGGCCGGAGACCTCCTGGGGCAAGCACATGGCGCGGGCGGAGTGGGTGGCCGCGGGGGCCTGCGACATCCTCAGGGTCGGCGTGGTCGGCTCCGGGGGGATCATCCCGGCGATCAAGGCGGTCCACCTGGCCGAGTCGTTCGGCATGGACTGCGAGATCCACGGCAACGGCTCCGGCGCCCTGGCCGTGATCGGCGCCACCCTCTGCGGGCGGTGGTACGAGCGGGGGCTGCTGCACCCGCACTCGGACTACGACACGCCCGCCCCGCACCTGCGGTCGATCGTCGACCCGCTCGCCGACGGGAAGGTGCGGATGCCGGACACTCCCGGACTGGGGGATGATCTGGATATGGACTACATCGCCTCCCGGACGGTCGCCTCCTGGGGAACCGGCTCACAATAGGAGGCGGACAGGCGGGTCAGGGAGGTACACATGGCGGAACCCGTGCCGCACGTGAAGTCGGCACTCCGGACGGTCGAGCTGCTCGACTTCTTCGCGCAGTATCCCGGGCTGCACAGCCTCACCGACCTACAGGGCAAGCTGGGCTACCCCAAGAGCAGCCTGCACGCGCTGCTGCGCACGCTGGTCGACCTCGGCTGGATCGAGACCGACGTCACCGGCACGCTCTACCGGATCGGGATGCGGGCTCTGCTGGTAGGGGCGACGTACATCGACGGCGACCCGGTGGTCCAGCTCGCGCACGACGCGCTGGACTGGCTGGCCGAGGTCACGGGCGAGACGGTGCACCTCGCCCGTCTCGATCATTTCGACATCGTGTATCTCGCCACGCGCGCCTCGCGGCACTACCTGCGGCCGTTCTCGCGGGTGGGCCGCCGCCTGCCGGCGAGCACCACGTCGCTCGGCAAGGCGATCCTGGCGAGCAGGGACGACGACGAGGTGCGCGCGATACTGCCCGCCGAGCTGCCCTCGCTGACGGCCCACACGATCGTGGACGCCGAGGAGCTGCTGGTCGACCTGCACCGGGTGCGCAAGCAGGGCTACGCGGTGGACCGCGAGGAGAACACCGAGGGGCTGCGATGCTTCGGCGTCGCGCTGCACATCAGCGACCCGCCGCGCGACGCCATCAGCTGCTCGGTGCCGATCCCGCGCCTCACACCCGAGCGGGAGAAGGAAATCGCCTCCTGCCTTCTGGAGGCCCGCGAGCGCATCGAGCGCTCCGCCATGCGGCAGCGCCGCGCGTACTGACGCGCCCACGGCGCCCCGCACGCATATGCGTGCGGGGCGCCCGCATATAGAACAAATCTAGAATTCGTCCGGGCGTGGCGATTCTTTGTGGCCGACCGGCTCGGCGTACCGTCCCGCACGTACTCTTCCCGGTCTTCGGCGTATTCGCCAAAAGACATTGACCGACAGCAATTCGCATTGATAAGTTCCCGGTATCGTGATCGTCTCCTCCGGCCGATGGAGGTCGGCTTGCGATTGCCGAGGGTGAAGGCCGAGCATCGGCCCTACAGAATCGGGCGGGACAGGATTCGCATCGGCGGATCCATCTATGGAATCGCCGCGGAGATATCGGATCCGCATGGTCACGCGTGGGCCGCGCTGTCGGCGATGGACGGAACCCGCGCGCCCGCCGACGTCGCCGCTCATCTGTGCGGCCTGTTTCCCGGCCTGACGAGAGTGGACGCGGCCGGCGTGGTGGACCTGCTGCTGGGATCGGGTTATCTGGAGGACGCGGCGGCCCCGCCGCCGAGCGATCTCAGCGCGGCGGAGACGGAGCGGTATTCGCGCAACAGGGCGTTCTTCCGCTGGGTGGATCTCGTTCCCCGGGCGCACGGCTGGGAGGCGCAGGTCGCGCTGAAGCGCGCCCGCGTGCTGGTCCTGGGGCTCGGCGGCACCGGCAGTCACGCCGCCTGGGCGCTGGCCGCCGCTGGGGTCGGCAGGATCCATTGCGTCGACCGCGACGTGGTCGAGTTGTCGAATCTCACCAGGCAGGCGCTGTTCACCGAGGCGGACATCGGGAAACCGAAGGCCGACGTGGTGGCGGGCCGCCTCAGGGAGATCAATTCGGACCTTGACGCGACGGGGGAGACCCGCGCCGTCAAGAGCAGGGCGGACCTGTCCGCGCTGCTGACCGGTTTCGACGCGCTCGCCCTGTGCGCCGACGAACCTCGCGGCCGGGACAGCATCCGGATCTGGGCCAACCGGGCATGCCTGATGGCCGGGGTGCCCTGGGCGGTCGGCGGCTACCGCGGTCCCCTCGTCAGCGTGGGGGTCTTCACCGCCGACGGGCCCTGTTACGAATGCCTCACCGCCGCGATCGAGGCGACGCTGACGCCGGGGGTCCGCGTCGACCTCGGCGGGCCGGGGGTGCTGGCGCCGTCCGCCGGTATTTCCGGTCACCTCACCGCGCAGGCCGTCATCTCGATGGTGGCCGGAATTCCGGTGACCCTGCGCAGTCACGTCACCGGAATAAATCTGATCGCGCCAGAACAGCATGTGTACACGCTCCATGAGGCTTCGCCGGAATGCGCCGGCTGCGCGTTGCGGCGAAAAGGAGGGCAAGAATCCGCTATTGACGCCTGATATGTCGCGGCCTACTGTCGTGAGTTATCGCGACGAAAGGGGGTGGAAATGGAGCGACAGGAGCCGGCGGTGCAGGATTCCGCCGAGACCGAGGACGTGGCCGGGAAGATTTCGTTCCGGCTGCTTGACAAGATCGAGACCACGCAGTCGTACAGCGGAAACTCGAATAGCTGACCGGCGATGGTCCGGATAGGTGATTTCCGAGTCGCCGTCCGGGCCATTGTCTTGCGAGAACGAATGACGGTGAGGAATGAAAATACCCCGACCGGAGGCCGTGCCGGGCACGACGCTGCCCATGCGGGAGTACGCGGCGGACTTCCTGGAGGTCTTCCACCACGTCGACGGTGTGATCTGGAAGCTGGAGCGCGCCCAGACGTTCGACGAGGGGGAGAACCCGAGCTGGAACGCCATGCGTGCGGGAGACTGGCGGCGGTCGCTCGAGTTGCTGGAGGCGGCACGGGAGACGATCGCCGCGGATCTTCCCGCCCGGGGGGAACTGCGCCGCCTGCGGGTCGTCGAGACACCGCTCACCGCGTACCTGCAATGGGAGCTGCACCTTCTCGCCCTGCGCATGCGCCTGGGAGAGCGCGGCAGGGTTCTGGACGCCGGTGAACTGACGGGCATCGAGAGGGACGGCCCCCTTCCGGAACTGGTCATCTTTCCCGGAAGGCACATGTACCACGTGCACTACGACGACGGGGGCGCGTGTGCCGGCGCGCGCCGGATAGACGACGCCGACGTGGTGGCCGCGTGGGGTTCGGTCGTCTCCTCGCTGTACGAGCGAGGTGAGGACCTGCTGGCCTACGTGGACAAGCGGGTCGTCCCGCTTCCGCCGCCCCGGATGGGCACAGAAGCGCGATGACGGACGTCCGGCTGCGCCCTCTCGGCTTCCGCGAGGACGAGGACGGATGGATCGTCGGCCGCGTCGAGACGGGTGTCTGCATCGCGGTTCCCCACGCGGGGAAACGGGCGATCGAACTGCTCGGCAGCGGGCGGACGATCCTCGCGACACGCGAAGAGCTCAAGGCCGAGCTCGGAGTCGAGCTCGACGTGTCCGGATTCGTGCACGACCTGGCGGCCGTGGGGATGGTGGCCTCGATCGGTGATCGGGTCTTCGCCGACACCGGCACTCCCGCACCTTCGCTTCCCTGGATCACGAAGGGGATGGTGCGATGGACCCTGAGCCCCCTGCTGCACTGCCTGATGGGCCTGCTCGTACTCGGCGGAGTCGTCGCCGCGGCGCTGCGCCCCGACGTCGTTCCCCGGTGGCGTTCCCTGCTCTGGAGCGACCACGGAACAGTGGTTCTGCTGAGTGAGATCGCCCTGGTGGCCGTGCTGGTCTCACTCCACGAGTTCGCCCACCTCCTCACCGCGCGGGCCGCGGGCGTCCCCGGCCGCATCCGGGTGGACACGCGCCTCCAGTTCCTGGCCGCGCAGACCGACGTCTCCGGCATCTGGCTCGCCGAGCGGCGGATCCGCCTGACCGTCTATCTCGCGGGGATGGCGGTGGACGCGAGCGTTCTCGCCGGCTGCCTGCTGACGATGGCGCTGTCCGGCGGCAACACGCTGCTGTCCGTCATCGCTCTCACCGAGATGACGGGGCTGGCGTTGCAGTTCTTCATCTTCATGCGCACCGACCTGTACTTCCTGGTGCAGGACCTGGCCCGCTGCCGCAACCTCTACGCCGACGCGACCGCCTTCCTCCTGCATCTGCTTCGCCGGGCCGCCCGAATGCCCACCGCGGCACCGCTCGCCGGGATCGAGCCCCGGCAGCGCCGGTTCGTCCGGATCTACAGCGTGCTTCTCGTCGCCGGAACGGGGCTCTGCCTCGGGGTCTTCCTCCTGATCTCCGTCCCGTTCACGGTCGCGCTGGTCGCCCGGTCCCTCGGCGTGCTCCTGCGCCACGACAACCACCACGACGACCACCACGACGGCCTGGTCGACGCCGTCGACGCCCTGCTGACGCTGGGGGTCGTCGTCGCCTACCAGGGTGTCTGGGTGAGGGCGTGGACCCGCCGGCACGGGCCACGCGTACGGAGTTTCATCGCGAGACTGGCGCGCCCGGCCCGTTCCGCCGGCCTTCCGGGTTTCTCCCCGCCTCGCGACTGACTCCGGCGTCCCGCCACCCGTACCGCTGCCGGACCCACCGGTCGAAAGCGAGGGTCGTCAGGCTCGGTTCGTGAGCGGGGTCAGCTGGTGGATGTCGTGCCGGGCGCGCAGCGCCGCGATCTCGGCCTGGTCCGGCGGCCCCGAGGTAAGCATCCGGGTGAGCTCCCGCAGGTATGTCTCGTGACCCGCCGGGGTCACGACGAACAGCATCCGGGCCGGCTCACTGCCGGGGTTGAAGAACGCGTGGGGGCATCCGGCCGGCACGTGCATGAAGCTCCCGGGCCCGCCCCGCAGCACCTCGGCGCCGGTCTCCGACCGCCAGGAACGCCAGTCGGGGCCGGCCTCGGCGGCCGGATGGAAGGCGAGGAGGTCGAGTTCGCCGTCGATGACGTAGAACATCTCCTCCGCCTCGTGATGCAGATGCGCCCCGACGTCGAAACCGGGGGCGACCACGGCCTCGAAGACCGACCACCCCGCCGTCTGCTCCGCGCCGACCTTCAGCGTCATCGCCTGAATCGTGTCGCCGCCTCCCGGCGGCAGCAGCCGTCCATCGGTCATGTCCGTGAACCTCACGCTTTCCAGCCGGTGGCACGCAGCCACGTCTCCAAGGTCATCAGGCCCGGGTGCTCGGAGCGAAGGGCCCGCGGATCGACCTGCGCGGGCGGCTGCTCCTCGAAGAACTCGAACATCCGGGCCACCCACTCGTCGAATGCGCGCACCTGCTCGATGGGCGTCTGTTCGAAGCGGGCCGGCAGGCCGCACACCCGGCCGAACGTGGCGGCGATCTCGAGCGGGGTGAGCTCGTCGGCGCCCAGGTCGACGGTGCGGCCGAGGAACCGGCCGGGGCGCTCGAAGGCGAGGGCGGCGAACACCCCGATGTCGTCGACGCCGATCAGCTGCATCGGCGTGCCGGGCTGCGCGGGGAGCCGCACGACCAGCGTGCCGTCCTCCAGGACCGGCCGGTTGTAGGTGCTGAAGTTCTCCATGAAGGAGACCGGGCGCAGGATCGTCGCCGGCAGCCCGAGCGCGTGGATCTCGCGCTCGATCCGTGCCTTGCTCTCGATGTGGGGGATTCCGGAAGGGTGGTCCGTGCCGGGGACCGAGCTGTACACGAGGTGTCCCGTGCCGATCTCGGCCGCCAGCCGGGCCACCGTCAGGCCCCGCCGCTCCTCGGCGGCGGCGCCCTCGACCGTGATCTTCGGGCCCTGCATCATGGTCAGCGCCAGGAAGACCCCGTCCACGCCCCGCATCGCGCGGCGCAGCGACCCCTCGTCGTCGAGGTCGCCCACGACGAGTTCCGCCCCCGACTCCTCCAGAGCCCGCGCGGCGGAACCGCCCGGGTCGCGCACCAGGGCGCGTACGCTCCGGCCCCGGGCGAGCAGTTGGCGCGCGGTCGCGCCGCCCTGCCGGCCCGTGGCGCCGACCACCAGTACGGGATCGCTCATGGCGCCTACCTCCGTGGCACACTCGCGGTGTGAAGGATCATGGACGTCACGATAACGAGACGGCGTCCGGCGGTCCTGGCACTCGTGCTGCCAGTCACGGGCCCGGCCGCCGCGCCAGGGCGTCGAGCCGCAGGGCCGAGCTCGGCGCGTTCCTCCGCGCCCGGCGGGCTCGCCTGCGTCCGGCCGACGTCGGCCTGCCGGAAGGCGATCCGGCCCTGCGCCGCACCCCCGGCCTGCGCCGTGAGGAGATCGCCGAGCTCTCGGGTGTCGGCGTCACCTGGTACACCTACCTGGAACAGGGACGGGACATCTCGGCGTCGGCGCAGGTGATCGACGCGCTGGCCCGTGCGCTGCTGCTCGATCCCGACGAACACCGCCACCTGCGGGACCTGGCCGGGCTGGCCCCGCCGGACACGCCGTCCGGGGAGGGGGAACCCCGGGACCGGTTGCGGCGCCTGGTGGACGCCGCCGCCCCGAACGCCGCCTCCGTGTACGACGCGCGCTTGGACTATCTGGCTTGGAACACCCCCTACGCCCTGCTCCGCCACGATCCGCTGACGCTGCCGCCGGGCAGGCGGAACCTGCTGTGGATGATGTTCACCGACGCCGGCAACCGCGCCCGGATGGTCCATTGGGAACCCGCCGCTCGCGCTCTGATCAGCCAGTTCCGCGCCGCGATGGGACACCGGCAGGGGGACCCCGCCTTCACGACGCTGGTGACGGAGCTGAGCGAGGTCAGCCCGGAGTTCCGGGAGTGGTGGGCGGACTACCCGGTCCGCCGGTTCAGGCCCGCGACGGTCGCGATCGACCACCCCGAGATCGGGCGGGTGGACCTGGAGATGTTCCAGCTGCGCCCGGCGGAGCACCCCGATCTCCTGCTGGTGCTGCAGGTGCCGGCGGGCGAAGACGGTCGCAGGCGGGTGAGCGCGCTCCTCGACGGACAGGGGGACCCCAGCGCCCCGGAGGGCGGAACCCCAAGAGGCGGCGCCCCGGAGACGGGTGTCTCGTCGGGCGGGCTCCCGGCGCGCCGCCCCGGTAATCGCCCGCATCCGGGGTAACTTCGGCATCATGGCCACCCGTACGTCCGGACAGGGGTCCGGCAAGCGCCCCGCGTCGCGCTCCGGATCCCGTACGGCTTCATCGAAGCGATCCCCGGCCGGTTCCCGAGGGAGGGCGGCGCCCAGGCCCGCGCCCAAGCGGCCGGTCGCCACCGGCCAGGACCCGATCAGCTGGTTCTTCCTCGTGATCGGCAAGCTCGTCATCGGCATGTGGATGCTGCTGGCGAACGGCGTGGGAGCGGCGGCCCGGGCACTCGGGCAGGGAGCCCGCGACCTCGACCCCATGCACCGCCGCGACGGCCAGGGGCTGTCGGTGCTCGCGGGCGCCATCGTGCTCGCCGCCCTGACGTGGCGGGACACCAAGACGGGGTTCGCCTCGTTCGTCGACGCCGTGGTGCGCGGCACGGTGGGATCGCTCGCCTGGGCGGTGCCCGTGCTGCTCGCGCTGCTCGCCTGGCGGTTGCTGCGCCACCCCGACCAGAACGCCGAGACCGGCAGGATGGGCATCGGCTGGACCGCGATGCTGGCCGGGATCCTCGGGATCGTGCACGTCGCCCACGGCACGCCGTACCCCTCCGGAGGGCCCAACGACGGCATGGACAACGTGTCGGCGGCGGGCGGCATGATCGGCTTCATCGTCTCGGCTCCGCCGTCGAGCATCCTCCCGGCGTTCATCACGATCCCGCTGCTGCTGATGCTGTCCGGCTTCGGCCTGCTGGTGATCACCGCGACCCCGGTCCACCGCATCCCCGAGCGTCTCGCCGAGATCCAGCACATGCTCTTCCAGCGGCCGGACGAGACCGGGGAGCCCCGCAAGGCCCCCGGGTCGGCCAAGAAGCGCACGCGCAAGCAGCAGGGCGGCGGGCGCGGGGCGCCCGAGGGTGGCGACACCGTCAAGCCGTACGACACGCCCGTGCTGTCGGAGAAGGACCACTCGCCGGAGATCGTCCCCGGCCTCATGGACGACCTCGTGGAGTCCGCCGAGCCGACCGAGCCGGAGATACCCAAACCGGCGCCCCAGCCTCCGCTGCCGACGCCCGCGCCGCGCAAGGTGGAGCAGCTCGTCCTGTCCAGCCAGGAGGGGCCGTACACGCTGCCGGACCTCACGATGCTGCGGCCGGGGAGCGCGCCCAAGCAGGAGACCAAGGGCAACCGGACGGTCGTGAACGCGCTGACCAGCGTGCTGGAGCAGTTCGCCATCGACGCGCAGGTCGTCGGCTTCACCCGGGGTCCGACGGTGACCAGGTACGAGATCGAGCTGGGCCCGGCCGTCAAGGTCGAGAAGGTCACCGCGCTCACCAAGAACATCGCCTACGCCGTCAAGTCCGCGGACGTCCGGATCCTGTCTCCCATTCCGGGCAAGTCGGCGATCGGCGTCGAGATCCCCAACGTCGACAAGGACCTCGTGTCGCTCGGCGACGTGCTGCGCTCGCAGGTGGCCCAGGCCGACCACCACCCGATGATCGTCGGGCTCGGCAAGGACGTCGAGGGCCGCACCATCGTGGCCAACCTGGCCAAGATGCCGCACATCCTCATCGCCGGCGCCACCGGCGCGGGCAAGTCGACCTGCATCAACGGCCTGATCTCCTCGATCCTCATGCGGGCCACGCCCGACGAGGTCCGCATGGTGCTCGTCGACCCCAAGCGGGTCGAGCTCAGCGCGTACGAGGGGATCCCGCACCTCATCACGCCCATCATCACCAACCCGAAGAAGGCCGCCGAGGCCCTCGAATGGGTGGTGGGCGAGATGGACCGGCGGTACGACGACCTGGCGGCCAGCGGCTTCCGGCACGTGGACGACTTCAACAAGGCCGTGCGCGCGGGCAAGCTGGTGCCGCCCCCGGGCAGCGAGCGCGTCTACCAGCCGTACCCCTACCTGCTGGTGATCGTGGACGAGCTGGCCGACCTGATGATGGTCGCGCCGCGCGACGTGGAGGACTCGATCGTCCGCATCACGCAGCTCGCCCGGGCCGCCGGCATCCACCTGGTCATCGCCACCCAGCGGCCGTCCGTGGATGTCGTGACCGGCCTGATCAAGGCGAACGTGCCCTCGCGGCTGGCGTTCGCGACCTCCTCGCTCGCCGACTCGCGGGTCATCCTCGACCAGCCCGGAGCCGAGAAGCTGGTCGGCCAGGGCGACGCGCTGTTCCTGCCGATGGGCGCGAGCAAGCCGATGCGGCTGCAGAACGCCTTCATCTCCGAGAAGGAGATCGCGGAGGTCGTCGGCCACTGCAAGGTCCAGATGCAGGCCGAGTATCGGGAGGACGTCGCCGCGCCCGCCGCCGCGAAGCGGGAGATCGACGAAGAGATCGGCGACGACCTCGACCTGCTGATCCAGGCCGCCGAGCTGATCGTGTCGACCCAGTTCGGCTCCACGTCGATGCTCCAGCGCAAGCTGCGCGTGGGCTTCGCCAAGGCCGGACGGCTGATGGACCTGCTGGAGAGCCGCAACGTGGTCGGCCCGAGCGAGGGGTCCAAGGCCCGGGAGGTGCTGGTCAAGCCCGACGACCTGCCCGGCCTGCTCGCCGACCTGCGCGGCGGCGAGTAGCCGCCGGGCCTCGCCGAGCGTCCGCACGGCCTGACCTCAGCGGCTTGCCACCCGGTGGGCGGCGGTGGCGAGCAGCAGGGCCGCGTGCGCGCCGGGATCGGTCACCGGGTGGCCCAGCAGCGTCTCGATGCGCTGCAGCCGCTGGTAGAACGTCTGCCGGCCGAGGTGCAGCGCGGCGGCCGCCCGGGTCGCGCTGCACCCGTGCAGCAGGAAGACCTCCAGCGTGCCGACGAGGTCGGTCCGGTGGGCCGTGTCCCAGTCCACCAGCGGGCCGATGGTGCGCCGTACGAGCTCGGCGGCGTGCCGGGCGTCGGCGTGGCGGGTGAGCTCCAGTTCGAGGGCGAGCGCGCGGGTGGTGACGAGCCGGGCGTCCCGCCGCAGCCCGAGCGCGGCCCGCGCGTCCCGCAGCGAACCGCCCAGCTCGGCCAGGCCGGTCGCGGCGTGCCCCACGGCGACTCTGAGCTGGGGGGTGTGCAGCCGCCGCAGCGCCTCCTCCAGCGCCTGGGCGGCCGCACCGGCGGCGTCGGCCACGGCCACCGGCACCGCGAGGGTGCCGAGCACCAGCCGGCCCACCCGCCCGCGCAGGGCGGTCGTGTGCAGGATGTGCGCGGCCCGGTCGAGCACGGCGAGCGCGGCCGCCGTCTCCAGGGCGTCCACGGCCACGCCCACCAGCAGGTGGCCGGGCCCGGTGGGCAGGCCCGCCATGACCGCCCGTACGCCGGGGTCGGCCTCGGCCGTGCCCTCGATGAGGTCCCGCAGCAGCGCGGACGTCTGGCGGTCGCGCTCGCTCGGCGGACTGCCCGTCCTGAGCATGGCGAGGGCGAGGGCGACGGCCGTCCGCTCCAGCGCGATCGCCAGGTCGTCGGCGGGCAGCGCCGAACCGGGGCCGGCCACCAGCCGCCCCCAGGGATGGCCGTGGAGGGTGACCGGTGACTCGCAGACCGCACGCTCAGCCGCGCGCCAGGCGTCCCGGTCGCTGCCCACGCCGTGGGCGGCGACCAGCGCGCCGCTGGCGGACAGCAGCATCAGCGGGGCCCCCACGACCTCGGCTCCGGTCGCCAGCACCCCGGCGACCCCGGCGCCGGCGATGAGCGCCTCGTTGAGGGCGCGGGTGGCCGAGTCGCCCACCCGCAGCCGCCGGCTCGCGTAGTCGACGATCAACGTGTTGACGTGCTCGGTGATCCGGATGAACGGGACGACCGCGTGCAGGGCGATGAACGGCAGCTCCTGCCTGCGGGCCTCCTCCACCAGCTCGCGAGGCGTCTCGGGGAACGTGCGGCCGAGTTCGAGGGCGACCCCGGCCACGCCCCTGGCGGCGATCTCCCGCAGGTAGTGCCGCCGCGCCCCCGCGTCGGTGCCGGCCAGGCCGAGCCCGGTCGTCAGCAGCAGCTCGCCGCCGGTGAGCAGTGGGCCGATCTCGTAGATCTCGCTGGAGTGCACCCATCGGACCACCCGGTCGAGCGCGGTCTCCCCGGCGAGGACCTCCGGCCGGGCCTCTCGCAGCACCTCGAAGGACAGCAGCTCGCGCAGGGTCAGAGGCATCGGTGCACCCCTATACGGATTGTCCGTTAAGGGTCGTCATAGTACGGACGTTTCGTCCGTTCCCGAAGGCCCGGCGTGGAGGGATAGTGAGCGCATGACAAGCGACGCCGCCATGCTCAGCGTGGCCCTGGAAGAGGCCAGGAAGGGGTTCGCCGAAGGCGGCGTGCCTGTCGGCGCGGCCCTGTTCGGCCCGGACGGCCGCCTGCTGGGGCGCGGGCGCAACCGCCGGGTCCAGGACGGCGACCCCTCGGTGCACGGGGAGACCGCCGCCTTCCGCGACGCGGGCCGCCAGCCCTCCTACCGCGGGACCACCATGGTGACCACCCTGTCGCCCTGCTGGTACTGCAGCGGCCTGATCCGGCAGTTCCGCATCCCGCGCCTGGTCGTCGGCGAGTGCCGCACGTTCATGGGCGCGCACGAGTGGCTCGCCGAGGCCGGGGTGGAGGTCGTCGTGCTCGACGATCCCGAGTGCGCCGGGCTCATGACGGCCTTCATCGCGGCCAACCCGGCCGTCTGGAACGAGGACATCGGAGATGAGGCATGAATTCGGTTCCCGTCGTCGACCTGACTCCCTGGTTCTCCGGTGAGGCGGACGGCCGGGCGCGGGTGGCCGCCCAGGTCGACGCCGCGCTGCGCGAGATCGGCTTCCTGCTGGTCACCGGGCACGGCGTGCCGGCCGCGCTGCGCGAGGACGTGCGCGCCGCGGCCCGGCGGTTCTTCGCCCTGCCCGCCGAGGTGAAGCAGCGGTACGCGGCCGTCGTGGGGGAGCGGGGCTGGCTGCCGCCGGGCGTCGAGGCCAACGGCTACGCCGAGGGCACGCCCACCCCGCCTGACCTCAAGGAGACCTTCGCCGTGGGCGCCGACCAGCCGATCGGCGTCCCGGAGATCGACGCCGAGTGGTTCCTCGCCAACGTCTGGCCGTCCGAGGTGCCCGAACTCCAGGTGCTGCTCACCCGCTACCTGGCGGAGATGCGCTCGCTGGCCGGCGAACTCCTGGTGGTCTGCGCGGCCGCTCTGGGGATCGAGGAGGACTTCTTCGCCTCCCGGGCCGACCACCCGTCGTACACGATGAACATCAACCGCTACCCGCCGCTGTCGCAGGTGGGCGAGCCGGAGGCGGGGCAGTTCCGGATCGGGCCGCACACCGACTTCGGCACCGTGACCGTGCTCGACCGGCAACGGGGCGTCGGCGGCCTGCAGGTCTACACGCTCGACGGCGAGTGGATCGACGCGCCGTTCGTGCCGGACTCGTTCACGATCAACATCGGCGATCTGCTGGCCCGCTGGACGGGCGACCGCTGGCGCTCCACCCGGCACCGGGTGCTCCCGCCCGACCCGTCGGCGCCGGACGAGGAGCTGATCTCGCTCATCTACTTCTACGAGTGCAATCCCCTGGCCGAGGTGGAGTCGCTCGGCCCCCCGATCGGCCGGGTCTCCTACGAGCCCGTGCGCGCGTCCGACTACCTCCTCGAGAAGCTGAGGGCGATCTCCGTATGACAGTTCTGGAACCCCCCGAAGTCGCCGTACGCGAGGGCCGGTACGGCGACAAGGTCGCCGCGATCGAGCCTGGCGGCATCGAGTTCATCCCCCTCTCCGAGCGCCACGGCAGGCCCCGGCAGCTCTTCTGGACGTGGACCTCGCCCAACCTGGAGTTCGCCACGATCTTCCTCGGGGTCCTCGCCGTGGCGGCGTTCGGGCTCGGCTTCTGGCAGGCCGTGCTCGCCGTCGTCGTGGGCAGCGGCCTCGGGGCCCTCACCCACGGCGTGCTGTCGGCCAGGGGCGTGAGCGCGGGGCTGCCGCAGATGGTGCTCGGCAGGCTGCCGTTCGGCTATTGGGGCAACGTCATCCCTTCGGCGTTCAACTCCGTCGCCGCCGGAATCGGCTGGTTCGCGGTCAACAGCGTGAGCGGCGCGCTCGCGCTGAACACGCTGACCGGTCTGCCGGGCTGGGCCTGCCTGCTGATCGTCGTCGCGGTCATGGTGGCGCTCGGTTTCTTCGGCCACAACCTCGTGCAGGCCTTCGAGAAGTACGCGTTCCCGGTCCTCGCGGTGATCTTCGCGGTCACCTCCGTGATCATCCTGTCGAAGGCCCAGCCGGGCTACGCGGGCAGCGGGGGAGGGCTGGGCGGCTTCCTGCTCACCGTGGGCGCCACGTTCGGCTACGCGGCCGGCTGGAACCCGTACGCCGCCGACTACACGCGGTACCTGCCGCAGGACGCGAGCAGGCGGGCCACCGGTCTGTCGGCGGGCCTCGGCGTGTTCGTGTCGTGCGTGCTGCTGGAGGTCGTCGGCGCGGCATCCGTGACGATCGGGGGCGGCGACGCCCTCGGGCAGCCCACCTCGGCGTTCACCGGCCACCTGCCCGCGCTCGTGGCGAACCTGACGCTGCTCGCGATCGCCCTCGGGGCCGTGTCGGCCAACGCGCTCAACGTCTACTCGGGCGCGATGTCGCTGCTCGCCCTCGGCGTACGGCTGCCGCTGACGATGCGGCGTGCCATCGTCGCGCTGGCCTGCGGCGTGATCGGCTTCGTGGTGGCGCTGTCGGGCCTGGAGGACGCCGGGCACAAGTATGAGGCGTTCCTGCTGGTCATCGCGTACTGGATCGGCCCCTGGCTGGGCGTGGTGCTGACGGACATGCTGCTGCGGCGCGGCCAGGACATCCGCGCGCTCGAACCGCTCATGTTCGACCGGCGGCACGCCAACTGGGCCGGGCCCGTCGCGATGGTCGCGGGGGTCGTCCTGTCGGTCTGGCTGTTCTCCAACCAGGAGCAGTACGTCGGCCTGGTGCCGCGGAGCGTGCCCCAGGTGGGGGACATCGCGTTCGAGGCCGGGTTCCTCATCTCCGCCGGGCTCTATCTCGCGCTGAAGCCCCTGCGGCGCTGACAGCCCCTGGCCGCTCCCGTGTGCACTCTCCGTGCACATTTGGCACACCCCCGGGTACCCATCGTAGCCAGTTACTGATTGAATGTGACTAACTACGCATTGTGGGGCGAGCTGCAAGCTCGGACAGGGGGGCCTGACCAATGAGCGTTGGTGCTGTTTTGGCCGAAGCCCGTGAGCGCGCCGGGCTGACCGTGCGTCAGCTCGGCGAGCGCACGCGGATCCGCGAGACCGTGATCGAACGCTTCGAGCGCGACGACTTCTCGGTGGGCGACTTCTACGCGCGCGGGCACATCCGGACCATCGCCTCCGACCTCGGCCTGGACCCGGACGAGATCCTGCGGCAGTACGAGCAGGAGAACGCCGACATCGCGTCACCGGTCAAGGCCTCGGCGGTGTTCAGGGGCGACGTGGGGGAGAGGGCCCGCAGGGCCCCGAGCTGGACGAAGGCCGTCGCGGTCGCCCTGGCCATCGTCGCGGTCGTCGTCATCGCGCGGATGATCGGGAGCTCCGGTGAGAAGGCGGGCCCGACGGCCGCCCAGCTCCCGGTGACCGCGCCGCACGCGCACGCGCGTCACGAGAAGGGCCACGAGAAGAAGACCGTCGAGGAGGCCCTCGCGCCCGGCGTCGTGGTGGTGAAGGTCACCGCGCGCAAGCCGTCCTACCTCAACGTGAGGGACGCCAAGGGCAAGGAGATCTTCCAGGGGACGGTGCCCGAGGGGAAGACCACGACCTATTCGGCCAAGGACCGCATGCGGGTGACCATCGGCGACGCGGGGGCGGTGCGGCTGGAGGTCAACGGAAGGGACCTCGGCACGCCCGGCAAGGACGGTCAGATGATCCGGCGGACCTTCGAGGCGGGCGGCCCGAGTCCCCGTTAATCGCCGACTGCCGATACCGTAGTTCGCATCATGTCTTCTCGCCGAACCGTATCGCTGATCACGCTGGGCTGCGCCCGCAACGAGGTCGACTCCGAGGAGCTGGCCGCGCGGCTGGAGGCCGCCGGCTGGCACACCGATGACGACGATCCCGACGTCGTCGTCGTCAACACGTGCGGCTTCATCGATTCGGCGAAGAAGGACTCCATCGACACCCTCCTCGCCGCGGCCGACTCGGGCGCGAAGGTGGTGGCGGCGGGCTGCATGGCCGAGCGGTATGGCGCGCAGCTCGCCGACGCCCTGCCCGAGGCGACCGTCATCTCCTTCGACGACTACGCCGAGATCGGGGACCGTCTCGACGACGTCATCGCGGGCCGGTCGCTGGTCCCGCACTCGCCGCGGGACCGCCGCACGCTCCTGCCGATCACGCCGGTGGAGCGCTCGGCCGCGCGTGCCCACATTCCCGGTCACGCCCAGGAGGACCCGCTGCCGGAGGGCGTCGCCCCCGCCAGCGGCCCGCGCATGCTGCGCAAGCGGCTCGGCTCGGGACCGGTGGCCTCGCTGAAGCTCGCGTCGGGCTGCGACCGGCGCTGCACGTTCTGCGCCATCCCGGCCTTCCGCGGCTCGTACGTCTCGCGCCGCCCGGAGGACCTGCTCGCCGAGGCCGCCTGGCTGGCCGGGCAGGGGGTCAGGGAGCTCGTGCTGGTCAGCGAGAACTCCACGTCGTACGGCAAGGACCTGGGCGACCTGCGCGCGCTGGAGAAGCTGCTGCCGCCGCTGGCCGCGACCGAGGGCATCGAGCGCGTGCGGGTCAGCTACCTGCAGCCCGCCGAGCTGCGGCCCGGGCTGCTCGACGTGATCGCCTCCACGGAGGGGGTCGCACCCTACTTCGACCTGTCCTTCCAGCACGCCAGCGGAACCGTGCTGCGGCGGATGCGGCGCTTCGGCGACCCCAAGCGGTTTCTCGACCTGCTCGCGCAGATCCGCGACCGCGCGCCCGAGGCGGGCGTCAGGTCCAACTTCATCGTGGGGTTCCCGGGGGAGACCCAGGAGGAGTTCGACGAGCTGGTGGACTTCCTGGAGAAGGCCAGGCTGGACGTCATCGGCGTCTTCGGCTACTCCGACGAGGAGGGCACCGACGCGTACGGCTTCGACGGCAAGCTCGACCAGGACGTGATCGACGAGCGGGTCGCGACGCTGACCGAGCTCGCCGAGGAGCTGACCGCCCAGCGGGCCGAGGAGCGCATCGGCACCGAGCTGGAGGTCCTGATCGAGGAGGACCTCGGCGACGGCGGCTACGAGGGCCGGGCGGCGCACCAGGGCCCCGAGGTGGACGGCGCCGTAACGGTGCAGGGAATCGGCCTGGTCCCCGGCCAGATCGTCCAGGCGGTCGCCGTCGACTCCGAGGGGGTCGACCTCATCGCCCGGATCAAGGCAGGCACATGACGGAGCGCGGTGAGCCGCCGATGGACGTGGCGGGGCCGGGAGGGATGACCCCGGAGCCCGCGGCGCCGCCGGTCGCCGCCGTGCCCGCCGCACCGGTGGCGACTCCGGCGCCCGTCCCGCGTGTCCCGCAGACGGGGGCCGGCCTCTCCGGGGAGCCGGGCTCCGGGGCCGTGATCGACGGTCGTACGGCGCCCGAGCCGTCGCCCGCCGGCGTGGCCGGAGAGGGCGTCAGCGCCGGAGAGGACGCCGGAGAAGGCGCCGGAGAGGGTGCGGTGCGCCGGGTCAGCACCTGGAACATCGCGAACGTCCTGACCATCGCCCGGCTGGCGATCGTCCCCGTCTTCACCGCCTTCCTGTTCGTCGAAGGGGAGGGCTGGCGCCTGGCGGCCCTCGGCGTCTTCCTGCTCGCCTCCCTCACCGACCAGCTCGACGGCTGGCTCGCCAGGAAGTACGCGCTGATCACCGACTTCGGGAAGATCGCCGACCCGATCGCGGACAAGGCGCTGATCGGCGCCGCGCTGCTCAGCCTGTCGTACCTCGGCGAGATCCCGTGGTGGATCACCGTGGTGATCATCGCCCGCGAGGCGGGGGTGACGCTGCTGCGCTTCCTCGTGATCCGGCACGGGGTTATCCCGGCCAGTTACGGGGGCAAGGTGAAGACCGTGTTGCAGATCGTGGCCATCGCGCTCTACATCGTGCCGGGGGTGCCCGGCGTCATCAGGTGGGTGGCCATGGGTCTCGCCCTGGTGGTCACGGTCGGGACCGGCGCCGACTACGTGGTGCGGGCGGTGCGGCTGCGGCAGGTGGCGAGGAGCGCGCGAAGCTGATGATGGGCGTGGCGAGCGAGGTGCTGTCCCTGCTGGTGCGCCAGGGTGCGACCGTCGCCGTGGCGGAGTCGCTCACGGGCGGCCTGATCGGGGCCGCGATGACCGGTCCGATGGGGGCCTCGGCCGCCTTCAGGGGCGGGGTGATCGCCTACGCCACGGACCTCAAGGCGAGCCTCCTCGACGTGCCGTCCGACCTCCTGGAACGAGAGGGAGCGGTGCATCCCGGCGTGGCCGCGGCCATGGCCGCCGGCGTGCGCAAGCTCGCGAACTCCGACTACGGCCTGGCGGTGACCGGGGTCGCCGGCCCCGATCCCCAGGACGGGAAGCCGGTCGGCACGGTCCACATCGCCCTGGCGGGACCGGGAGAGGGGCTCTGGCACCGCGACCTGCGCTTGACCGGAGACAGGGACGGGATCAGAACTGCCACCTGTCAGGAGGCGTTGAGGCTGCTGGAAGGTGTGCTGAAGGCAAATTTGGGGGAACATTCGTGGTGATTACCGCGTTACGTCCCCAGCGAACATGCTCGCCTCGGTCTGCCGCGGTGTCGCCCTCTACAGGTACGGTGGAGCTGTGAGTGAGGTCCGTGAGCCAACGGCGAGGAGCAAGACAGGCGCACGCCCGGCGAAGGGGCCGAGCGAACCCATGATGACGGCGAGGCGTATGTACGAAGGGCAGATGAAGAAGGGGCGACATGAGCCCACCGCGAGAGGCGTCGTGAAGGCGCCCCCCTTGGGGAGGGAGCGACAGATGATCCTGCTGCGTCAGCTGCTCGGTGACGTACTGCGGCGGCTGAGGGTGCGGCAGAATCGCACCCTTCGCGAGGTCTCCACTCTGGCGCGTGTCTCACTCGGCTATCTGTCCGAGGTCGAGCGCGGTCAGAAGGAAGCCTCCTCCGAGCTGCTCGCCTCGATCTGCGGCGCGCTCGGGGTGCCGTTGTCCCAGGTGCTGCGCGAAGTGTCCGATCAGTTCGCGCTGGCCGAACTGCAGGCCGCCCCCGTGCTGGCAGATGTGCCCGAGCACGAGCGCCTGCCCATCCCTGAGACCGTCCCCTCGGGGCCGGATTTCGAGGGTTTCCCCGAAGTCAAGGACATGGTCGCCGCCTAGGCGGCGCCTCGACGCCCCGCCGCGCCGGCGGACGGCGTCTCCGTGACTTCGCCCGACCGTCCCCGCAGGCCCCATAAGACACGGCCCGACAGGACACGCCCGGCATGAAGGCCAGGCGTGGCCCCCGCGCCCGCAGTCCGGGTCGACCCGGACCCGGGTGCCCGTCCCGATCCCACGGGTGGGCGCCTGGCCCCCGCAGGCCCGTCTCCGATTCGTGCGGCCCGTTCCTGACGCGCCGATCCGGCCCCGTTTCCGTTTCGTGCGGTCCGTTCCCCGACATACCCATCCTGGCCCGCCCGTTTCCGAATATGTGCGGCCCGTTCCTAACGCGCCCGTGCTGGCCCGCCCGTTCCCGAATATGTGCGGCCCGTCCCTGACGCGCCCGTCCGGCCCGTTTCCGTTTCGTGCGGCCCGTTCTCGACGCGCCCGTCCGGCCCGCTTTCGCCGGGGTCGCGTTCGCCACTCCGGCTCTGCGGCGCCTTCCGCCGCGCTCCCGCGGCGTCCTCACGTTCCTCGGCCTCGCGGCCTCGTTCGCGGCCGGCGTCCGCGGCGCGCCGTCGCTTCCGGCCGCATCACGAGGCCGGAATCACGAGGCTGGGATCACGACGCCTGGATCTCGACCACCCTGCCGTCCGGGTCGGTCATGAGGTGCCGGCCGGGCTCCAACGGCGGCTCGGCGGTGGCGCTGTCCACCTGGAGACCGAGCCGTACGGATCCGGTTCTGCGCTCGGCGGTCGCCGGGTACACCTCGAACACGGTGCCGTCGGCGAGGACGGCGGCGTAGTGCCGCGGGCCCTGGCCGTGCTGCTCCGGAGTGAACTCGACGCCGAGGGCGCCGTAGAACTCGCGGCACTCCTCCAGCCGATCGGTGTACAGGACGAGCAGCATGACGCGGGCGGCGGTGGGCGGCACGGGGTCCCCTTTGTGTGTGCGTACCGCCCTATTGTCGGTTCTCAGTCGCGCTGGCAGGCGGGGCACCAGTAGATCAGCCGCTCGGCGGGCTGCGGTCCCATCTCTCCGCCGCTGATCGGGCCGCCGCAGCGGCGGCACGGGCGGCGTGCCCTGCCGTAGACGAGCAGCGACCGCCCGGGGCGCGGATCGCCCGTCGTCACCGGGAGCGGCGCGTCCTTGCTCGCGTCCATCAGTCGATGGGCGACGGTCACGAGCGCCTCCAGTTCGTCCGGCGGAATCGACCCCACCGGACGCCACGGCGACATCCGCGCGGCATACAGCGTCTCGGCCCGCCAGATCGTGCCGATGCCCGCGAGGTCGCGCTGGTCGAGCAGCGCCTCCCCGATCGACCGCTGCGGGGCGCGCAGCAGGTTTCGCACGGCGAGGGCGGGGTCCCAATCCGGCCCGAGCAGGTCCGGGCCGAGATGTCCCACGACCCGCTCCTCACGGTCGGTCGGCACGAGGTCGACCATCCCCAGCCGTGTGCCGACCGCCTGCCACTGGATGTTGGCGAGGATCAGCCGGACCACGTCGCCCCTCGGCGCCGGACGTCCCGCCGGGCCCACGCGCCAGCTTCCCTCCATGCGCAGGTGGGTGTGGACCGTGAGCCCGCCCTCCACCCGGGTCAGGAGGTGCTTGCCGCGCGAGAGCGTCGTCAGCACGGTCCGGCCGCGCAGATCGGCCGTGGCGTACCGGGGCACGCGGAAGTCGCTGCGGGTCAGCCTCCGGCCGTCGAGGGCCTGCCTGAGCCGCTTGGCAGTCCGATAGACGGCGTCACCCTCCGGCACGGCTCTCCTCCCGCGAGGATCGGGTACGGGCGGCTCACACGGGCATGTGCGAGTCCCAGGCCGCCGGGTCGGCGGCGAGTTCGGTCACCCGGGGCGGCAGCTCGCCCTTGGCGATCTGCTCCAGGTTGACCGCTTCGAGGATGGCCCGCTCACTCGCCCGCAGCGCGATCCACACCTGCTGCAGCGCCTGGGCGGCGCCCTGGTATCCGACGTGCTCAGGCCGCTCGCCCCGCACGTTGGCCAGTGGCCCGTCCACCGCGCGGATCACATCGGCGAGCGAGATCTGACTGGCCGGCCGTGCCAGGACATAGCCTCCCTCTGGGCCCCGCTGCCCGCGCACCAGTCCGGCGCGGCGCATCTGCAGCAGGATGTTCTCCAGATATTTGGGGGGCATCTCCTGCTCCTTGGCCAGCTCGCCCACCGTGGTGGGTCCCTCACCCGCCGCGGCGAGTTCGGCGGCGGCACGGAGGGCGTAGTCGACACGGGCAGAAAGTCGCATGTAGTCGATTATCCCGCCTGGTTGGCATCGGTAGGACGCCCGCCCGCCCATCACGGGCCGGCCGGGCCGTGATTCGCCGGACACGGCTCAATCCAGCCGGAGCCGTACGACGAGCGGGAGGTGGTCGGAGAACGGCACCCGGGGCGCGTCGGCCGCCACCGCGGTGAGCCCGTCCGAGATCAGCACGTGGTCGATGCGCCGCACGGGGGCGTCGGCGGGGGAGGTCGGCGGGTCGCCGAGCGCCCGCAGCGGGTCGGACAGGCCCGCGGCCTCCAGTACGCGCATCTGGGGGTCGGACGGCGTCGTGTTGAGATCTCCTGCCACGATCACGGGCCGGGGAGCGGCCACACCGGTGCCGGACGTGCGGGAGGTCGCGGCGAGGCGACCGGCGATCGCCGCCACCTCGGGCGCCTGCCCGCGCGGCTCCTGGAGATGGGTGTTCACGATGCCCACCTCGTGGTCGCCGACCTTCAGCACGATCGACTGTGCCTGGGCGCCGGTCGGATATCCGTGCCGTCCCAGCCGGGTCGAACCGATCTCGGCGACGGGAAGGTTCGTGAGCAGCGCGTCGCCCCAGAGGCGGTCCGCGGCGGGGGCGAAGTAGTAGCGCATGCCCAGGCCGCGGGCGACCCTCGCCAGGTCGTCGTGCCCGCCGTTCAGCAGCCAGCCCCGGTCCACCTCGCTCATCAGCATCACGTCGGGACGCCGCGTCGCCGCCCACGCGGCGATGCGGTCGAGGTCGAGCCGCCCGCCGAGCCCGAAACCCATCCGGATGTTGTACGCCACGAGGGTGAACTCGTTCCCGGTGATCGCTTTCGTCGCGGGCGGCGACTGCCAGGTGAGGAGGCCGGTCAGGAGGGCGGGCGGCAACGCGATCAACAGCCATCGGCGCGGCGCCCGGCGCGCAGTCTGTGCGTCGATCCCGGCGGTTCGGTGCCGCCGGCCCGCGCGCACGGCCACGACGGCGACCAGGACGGCCAGGGCCACCGGGACCAGCGCATTGGGGAAGCCCAGATCCGTGTCGAAGGCCGCGTAGTAGAGGAACGCCCCGACCAGGAACACGAGCATCCCGCCCAGCGCCGCGACGCCCGCGCGCCCGCCTGTGCTCTGCGCGGCGGTGCCCGCCTGTCGTCCGGCGGCGCCGGCGCAGGCCCCGAGGGCGACCGTCGTCACGAGGGCCGGCAGGCCCTGCACGCCGATCTCGGCCGCCGCCACCCCGGCGACGAGGAAGAGCCCGGCCGCCAAGTCCCACGACGCCCACCGGCTCCGCCGCGTCCTCACGCCCCACGATGTCGTCCAGGCACAGACGACGGCGGCGCACAGCGCGACGACCTGGAGCACGACCGCCAGGGCGGTGAAGGGTGCGCCGTGCTGCCCGCTGTGCTGCCCGGTGTCCTGCGCGAGCACGGCCGGACCGCCGCAGTACATGCCCGCGAGCAGGAGCATCGGGCCGAAGGCGAACCACACGGCCGCCGGGGCGGGGACGGGCGACGCGGGCGAGAGCCGTACGGACCAGAGGAAGGCGGCGCAAAGCACGACGACGGCGATCCAGGGGAGCGGGCCGTCCCGCCAGACGAGGTCCATCCGGTCGAGGGCCAGATGGAGGATCGACGAACCGGCCAGGCCGCCGATCAGCCCGGCCGGGACCCACGTGCCGGCGGTCGTCCGCGCGCAGCCGTAGAGGAAGACCAGGCCCGCCGTGACCCCGGCGGAGGCGAGCAGGAGCTGGGGCGTGCCTCCGTCCGCCGCCTGAAGGCAGAGCCGGGCCGCGGCGAGCGCCACCGCACCCACCGCCCCGACGATCCGGGGCGACGCGAGCCGCGCCGCGGGGACGGCGGCGAACGGCAGGACGAACCACAGCGCGGCGTACATCCCCATGCTCTCGGGGGCGGTCTCGCCCGCCCTGCCGTACAGGGTGATGAGGGACGGCAGGAACACCCGCACCACGTCGAACAGGAGCATGACGCCCGTCACGAGCATGACCAGCGGCCAGGAGGGAGCGGAAAGTCCGCGGGCCGGTGGGGTGTGCGGTTGCCTGGCTGTCTCGGTCATGGCGCTCCCTTCGGACTCATATGAGCCATCCTCACGAAAGATGGGAGCGTTACCAATACGTTCGACCTGGGCCGTTCCCCGCACTTGTCGGCTCGCTAAGCTTGCTGGAAACCTTGTTGTTCATTCACGGGCGCAATGGCCGAAGCGCCGCCGGGGGCCGAGCGCACCGGAGGGGCGTGGGTGGGCGCACCGACGGCGAGCCGGAGACTTCAGACGATGGGAAGCAGGAGCATGGAGCGACGTCCTGGCGTGCCCCGGCTGCTCCGGGAGATCAACGACCGGGCCGCCCTGGAACTGCTGCTCGCTTCGGGTCCCCTGACCCGCGGCCAGATCGGGGAGCTCACCGGCCTGTCCAAGGTCACCGCGTCCCAGACGCTGGCGCGGCTGGAGGAGCGCGGCCTGGTGGAGGTCGTCGGGGAGCAGGCGGGCAACCGGGGGCCCAACGCCGCGTTGTACGGCGTGATCGCCTCCTGCGCGTACGTCGCGGGGCTCGAGGTCGGCCCCGACCGGGTGTCGGCGGCGATCGCCGACATCAACGGCGACGTGGTGGCCGAGGTGACGGCCTCCCCCGAGGGGCAGGACGACCCGGTGTCGCTGGTGCACGCGGCCGTGGTGAAGGCGTGCAGGAGCGCCAAGGTGGCGCTGTCGCGGCTGCGCGGCGTGGTCATCGGCACGCCCGGCGTCGTCGACCCCCGCACCGGGGACGTGCGGTTCTCCTTCGACCTGCCGCAATGGCACGAGGGCATCCACGAGGCGCTCGCACGCGACCTGCGCAGGGACGTCACGATCGAGAACGACGTCAACCTCGCCGCGATCGCCGAACGCGCGAAGGGGTCCGCCCAGGAGGTGGACGACTTCGTGCTCGTCTGGGTCGGCCGCGGCATCGGCCTGGCCGTCGTGCTGGGCGGACGGCTGCACCGGGGCCGGTCGGGCAGCGCGGGGGAGATCGGCTACCTCCCGGTGCCCGGGGTGCCGCTCGCCGACGACGTCAGGGCGGTGCCCGGGCGCCTGCCGTCCCTCGGTGGCGGCCTGCAGTCGCTGGTCAGCTCCGAGGCCGTCACCGAACTGGCCCGCGGGCACGGGTTCGCCGGGGACACCGCCGCCGACTGCGTGACCGCGGCCGTGGCGGCCGGGGCCGCGGGCGAGCCGCTGCTCGACGAGGTCGCCTCGCGGCTCGCCCTCGGCGTGGCGTCCGTGTGCGTGGTGCTCGACCCCGGCCTCGTGGTCCTGGCCGGGGAGGTCTGCCGGGCCGGTGGGGCGGCGCTGACCACCCGGGTGGAAGAGGCGGTCGCCCGCATCTGCCCGGTCCCTCCGCAGGTCGTCACGGGCCAGGTGGAGGGCAACCCGGTGTTGCGCGGCGCCGTCCTCGCCGCGCTCGACCAGGCCCGCGAGGAGATCTTCACGGCATAGGGACTGCTCCCAGCCGAAGCCCCGATACGGACGTGTGACGGTGTCGCCGTTACGAACCGTCCATGGAGTGGCCCGTCATCCCACTCATGCCCGACATCCCACCCATCGAATGCCCCGACATGTCGTCCATGGAGGGGTTCGGCGTCCCACTCATCGAGTGCTCCGGCATGTCGTCCATGGAGTGGCCCGGCACGTTCCCGTTCGCGTCGGCCACCATGAACATCCCGGCCATTCCCATGTCGGAGTGGCTTTGTACGTGGCAGTGGTACATCCACATTCCGGGTCCGACGAGTTCGCCGGCGATTATTTGGAAGCCGAACGATTCGGCGGGTCCTGTGGTTTTGGTGTCGATGATTCGGCTTTGGTCTTGTGGGTCTTTGAGCATGCCGGTGCGGTTGTCGGCCCAGCGGTGTCCGTGGATGTGGAAGGTGTGGAAGAGGTTGCCGTGGGCGATGACGATGAATTCGACGCGTTCGCCGAGTTTGGCGGTGTAGTCGGGGGCTTGGGTGAGGTTGTTGGTTTTCATGTCGTTGAAGACGACGGTGAAGGTTTTGTCGGGGAGGATGTCGCCGGTGCGGCGTACGACTAGTGGTCCGTAGAGTCCGAGGAGGATGCCGCCGGTGCCGTGGTCGGTGCCGACGACGTGGTCGTGGTAGTGCCAGTAGCCGGCGCTGCCGGGGGCGATGGTGCCGTCTGGGCGGGTGGTGGGGGTGTGGGTGCGCCAGGTGTAGACGTAGCGGCCTCCGGGTTCGACCACGCTGTCGTTCATTCGGGTGCCGTCGCTGGTCGTTTGGTAGTCGACTCCGTGTACGTGCAGGCTGGCGGTCACGTTGGAGTTGTTGACCAGTTCGATTTCGAGGGTTTCGCCCTCGATCATCTCGATGAGGGGGCCGGGGATCGTGGGCTTGCCGGGCTCCAGGCCGTAGCCCATCTGGCCGTCGGGCAGCTTTTCCACGTAGAGGGTGATGCGGCGCAGGTCGCCGGGCTCGCCCGCGGTTTTGGCGGTGGTGGCGGTGGTGGTGCCGCTGGGTTCTGCGGTGGCCTGGCTCGCCACGGCGAAGGGGGCGATCGCGGCGGCTGCGGCCGCGGTGGTGGTGAAGGCGCGCCGGGAGAGCAGGCGTCGCGTCACATCACTGCTTTTCTCGGTCATGGTTCCCAATCGGTGACGGCGCTCGCCCGGGGGCGGCGAGCTGGGGGTGGTCCGTGATGCCGGCGGCGAGCCGGCCATGCCGATCCGGAGATCCGCACAGGGAAGAAGGAATTTCGAAGCCGGGTCAGCCGCAGCTGATCGCGTTGTAGGAGACCTCGTAGGACGTGGTGACCTCCTTGCCGTTGATGGACGAGGTGCCCGTAACAGTGGCCTTGCCGGCGCCGATCTGCGTGGCCCGCGCGTTGAAGGACTGGTACGCCTGCTTGCCCGGGGCCACGTCCGCCACGGTCTTGGTGCCGTACGGGGTGGTCAGCGTGACGGTCGCCGGCACGTTGCCGTCGTTGACCGCCGTGACCGCGACGTACACCGACGTGCCCACGCAACGGGACGACGCGGTAACGGTCAGCGGCACCTTCTCATCCGCGGTGTCGGTCACCTTGAACACTCCGGCCATTCCCGCGTCGGAGTGGCTTTGTACGTGGCAGTGGTACATCCACATTCCGGGTCCGACGTATTCGCCGGCGATTATTTGGAAGCCGAAGGATTCGGCGGGTCCTGTGGTTTTGGTGTCGATGATTCGGCTTTGGTCTTGTGGGTCTTTGAGCATGCCGGTGCGGTTGTCGGCCCAGCGGTGTCCGTGGATGTGGAAGGTGTGGAAGAGGTTGCCGTGGGCGATGACGATGAATTCGACGCGTTCGCCGAGTTTGGCGGTGTAGTCGGGGGCTTGGGTGAGGTTGTTGGTTTTCATGTCGTTGAAGACGACGGTGAAGGTTTTGTCGGGGAGGATGTCGCCGGTGCGGCGTACGACTAGTGGTCCGTAGAGTCCGAGGAGGATGCCGCCGGTGCCGTGGTCGGTGCCGACGACGTGGTCGTGGTAGTGCCAGTAGCCGGCGCTGCCGGGGGCGATGGTGCCGTCTGGGCGGGTGGTGGGGGCGTGGGTGCGCCAGGTGTAGACGTAGCGGCCTCCGGGTTCGACCACGCTGTCGTTCATTCGGGTGCCGTCGCTGGTCGTTTGGTAGTCGACTCCGTGTACGTGCAGGCTGGCGGTCACGTTGGAGTTGTTGACCAGTTCGATTTCGAGGGTTTCGCCCTCGATCATCTCGATGAGGGGGCCGGGGATCGTGGGCTTGCCGGGCTCCAGGCCGTAGCCCATCTGGCCGTCGGGCAGCTTTTCCACGTAGAGGGTGATGCGGCGCAGGTCGCCGGGCTCGCCCGCGGTTTTGGCGGTGGTGGCGGTGGTGGTGCCGCTGGGTTCTGCGGTGGCCTGGCTCGCCGCGGCGAAGGGGGCGATCGCGGCGGCTGCGGCCGCGGTGGTGGTGAAGGCGCGCCGGGAGAGCAGGCGTCGCGTCACATCACTGCTTTTCTCGGTCATGGTTCCCAATCGGTGACGGCGCTCGCCCGGGGGCGGCGAGCTGGGGGTGGTCCGTGATGCCGGCGGCGAGCCGGCCATGCCGATCCGGAGGACTTTGTACAGGTGTGAGGGCACTTCCGTCGATGCGTAGGGGTCTTTAGCTGGTTTCTTCAGTAAGTATGGTAACGAACGAGTTAACTTTGTCATAGTTGTGGACTAAATGCGGCCAGACTGTTACGTTTCCAAGCGTCTGAGAAGTGGTCACCAGTCTCTGAAGGGATGTAGGACGTCACGGCACCGCTGCCGTCCACCTGAAACGATCGATCGGCGCAGGGACGAGGAGATCGACAAGGTCGGCGCCACGTCCGACACCGGCGAGCCCGGTGACCACTGCTGCTGATCAGTAGTTCTTCCGAAGGTTGCTGTTGCCCCCCCTACAACCGAAGGAGCGGACGATGGGCCGAAGAGACCTCTTCGCACACCCCGGCCACCCGCCTGGCACCGCGTCGTGATCATAAGGGAGACGCCGCCCTGACTCTGGGCGTGGCAACGCCGCCCGTCATGGCCGCCCGACCTACCACCGCTCCGGGGCCGGCATCGCCTGGCCGAGTTCCGCGACGCCCGTGTGCGCGAGCTCTCCCGCCCGGCACGGCTCGGAGTGACGTCGGCCGAAGCGCGATGTCCGACGGCCGAGGCATCAGATCATGAGAGGTACACGGTAAATGCGCATCAGTTCTTTCTCGGGCTTCCTCAGCTATGTGCGGAAGGCGCTCAGAAGTCCTGCCACATTCGGACGCATGGCCCTGGTGATGGTGGCAGTGGCACTGCCGACGGTGTGGCTGTCGGGAGTCGGGGCCGCGGCACAGGACCAGGGCCAGCAGGCCGGCCAGGCGGCGGAGCAGACGCTTGTCTGGACCGCGGACAACGGCTACACGGCGTACAAGTCCGCGCCGACGACGGCGACGGCCGGCCTCGTGACGATCGTCTTCGAGACCAACGCGTCGACCGGCAATACCTTCGGGATGACGCACACGCTGACGTTCGACGACGACAGCCCCGGCTACAACCACGACGTCAACATCAACATCATGGCCAGCCCCTTCGACACGAGCGGGGGCAGGCACGAGGTTCAGGTGAACCTCACCCCCGGAACGTACCGCTACTACTGCGAGATCCCCGGTCACGCGGGAATGGTCGGCGAGCTCGTGGTCACAAGCCCCGAACCCACCGACACGACGCCGCCGCAGGTGTCGGCGTCGGTGTCGGGTGAGCAGAACGCCGACGGCGACTACGTCAGTTCCGCGGCGGTGACCGTCTCGGCCACCGACGCCGAGTCCGGGGTGGACC
>NZ_JBITJO010000007.1:163797-218695 GCF_044460045.1 Microbispora rosea
ACGGTGGAGTACGCCCTGGACGGTGGCGAGTTCCAGGCCTACACGGCTCCGGTGCCGGTGAACCAGGTCGGCGAGCACACTGTGCGATACCGGGCCGCCGACAAGGCCGGCAACACTTCTGAGGTGCAGTCGGTGACGTTCACGGTGGTGGCCCCGCAGCCGAAGGACACCACCCCGCCGACGGTGTCGGCCAATGTGTCCGGCACGAAGGACGCCGACGGCGACTACGTGGAGTCCGCCACGGTGACCATCTCCGCGACCGACGCCGAGTCCGGGGTGGACACGGTGGAGTACGCCCTGGACGGTGGCGAGTTCCAGGCCTACACGGCTCCGGTGCCGGTGAACCAGGTCGGCGAGCACACTGTGCGATACCGGGCGACCGACAAGGCCGGCAACACCTCCGGCGTCGCCACGACCGGCTTCACGGTCGTCGCGGCGCCGCCGCCCGCCGAGACGCCGCTGACCGTTACCGCCTCGTCCCGCTGCCTGGGCACGTCGGTGTACGTCGCGGTCACGGCGGTCAACGACGGCGACGTGCCGGCGACCGTGGCGCTGACCACCCCGTACGGCACCAAGACCGTGGCCGACGTGGCCCCGGGCAAGCAGGCGTACCAGTCCTTCAACGCGCGGGCCACGCAGATCGGCGCGGGCGAGGTCACCGTGACCGGCACGTCGTCCATCGACGGCGAGAAGGTCACCACGCCCTACGAGGCCGCCTACAGCGCGATCAGCTGCGGCTGACCGGGCCGGCGTGACGGTCACGGTGTACGCACCGGGGACGCCACCGCAGTGAAACAGGAGCCGACCGGCCGATGGGCCGGTCGGCTCCTGCCTTTTACAGCCCCGCCTTTTACAACCCCGGCCTTTACAGTCCCGCCGCCGAGGGACCGCCGTTCAGCAGCTCCACCGCGGCCTGGGCGTTGGCGCGGGCCGCGCCGTAGGTCGCGATGTAGGCCCCCGCGCCGGGCCGCCAGATCGGCAGGCCCATCTCCATCACGACGGCGTCCGGGCGCGCGGCGAGCAGTTCGGAGATCAGTTCGCGGCTGTCCGGGTGGCGGTGGGCGTCCTTGACGACCACGATCAGCGAACGCTCCCGGGCCCGGCCGAGCAGCCCCCCGGCGTCGGCCTCTGCCGGCTTGACCCGGACGATCTCGGCCTCCGGCAGCCACGGGGCGATCCCCCAGGGCACCTCGCCCACCGCGATCGTCGGCGGCGTGTCGATCTCGACCACGAACGGATCGGCCAGCGGCCCCGCCGAGCCCGTCAGCGACACGGCGCGCCGGGCGGCGTCCAGGCCGACGACCTCGCCGTCCGCGGCGTCCCCGTTCCTCGACGGGTGTCCTGACGGCAGGTGTGCGCCGGCGAACCAGTCGCGCAGCCGCTCGACCCGGGCGGCGGCCTCTTCCAGCCGCTCGGCCGCGAGCCTGCCCTCGGCCACGGCGTCCACGATGTGGTCCACCATGCCCCGTACGTCCTCCGCGGTGGGCAGCGGCCCGAGGCACAGCAGGTCGGCGCCCGCGGCCAGGGCCCGCACCGCGCCCTCCGCGAGCCCCACGGTCCTGCTGATCGCGTGCATGTCGAGGGCGTCGGTGAGCACGACGCCGTCGTAGCCCAGTTCACGGCGCAGCAGCCGGGTGAGCGCCTGCGCGCTGAGCGTGGCGGGCAGGTCCCCGGTCAGCTCGGGCACCGCCACGTGCGCCGTCATGATCGACTTCGCCCCGGCCCGGATCGCCGCGAGGAACGGAACGAGCTCGCGCTCCCTGAGCACGTCGAGGGAGGCGTCCACCAGCGGGATCTCCAGGTGGGAGTCCTGATGGGTGGCGCCGTGGCCGGGGAAGTGCTTGACGCAGGCGGCGATCCCCGCCGACTGCAGGCCGCGTACGGCGGCGACCGTGTGCCGGGCCACGAGGTCCGGCGACGAGCCGAACGACCGGGTGCCGATGATCGGGTTGTCGTCGGCGGTGTTGACGTCGGCCACCGGGCCCATGTCGAGGTTCACCCCGCACCGCGCCAGGTCGGCGGCCATCGCCTGGTAGACCCGCTCGGTCAGGGCGACGTCGTCCACGGCGCCGAGCGCCGCGTTGCCGGGGTAGGCGCTCCCGGTGTGGTAGGCCAGCCGGGTGACGTCCCCGCCCTCCTCGTCCAGCGAGACGACCGGGCGGCCCGCCTCGTTCAGGCGGGCGCTGAGCGCCGCGACCTGCTCGCCGTCCGCGACGTTGAACCCGAAGAGGCAGACGCCGCCCAGACCGTCCTCCAGGCCGCGCAGGACCCAGTCCGGCGCGGTCGTGCCCTGGAACGAGATCAGCAGTGCGCCCGCCGCGAGCCGGTGCAGGCCCGGGTCGCCGGTACGCGTGGACAGGTCGGCGGCCCCCGCCAGGGGGTCGCGGGTGGCGGACATGGTGTCTCGGCTCCTTTGGTGACAGTGGGAGTGAAGACGCGCGGGCAGGGCCCGTACGGCCACCGGGTCGGGTGGCCGTACCAGCGGTCTTCAGGAGAGGGGGATGCCGGGTGGCGGAGGGGTTACCCCTTGACCGCGCCCGCGACGAGGCCGGAGACCATCCGCCGCTGGACCAGCAGGAAGAAGATGAGGACCGGGATGGTCATCAGGGTGGAGGCGGCCATGATGCCGCCCCAGTCGGTCGACCTCTGACCGACGAAGAACTGCAGCGCGACCGGCATCGTGTATTTGCCCTGGTCGCCGATGAGGGTCAGGGCGTAGACGAACTCGTTCCAGGTGGTGATGAAGGCGAAGATGCTGGTCGCGACGAGACCGGGCGCGACGAGCGGGAACAGCACCCGCCAGAACGTGGTGAACCGGCCCGCGCCGTCGATCCAGGAGGCCTCCTCCAGTTCCTTGGGGACGGCCGCGACGAACGTCCGCAGCATCCAGACGGAGAACGGCAGCGTCAGGCCGACGTTGATGATGATCAGGCCGAGCAGCTGGTCGTACAGGCCGAGCCGCTTGACCATGGTGAACAGCGGGATCAGCAGCGCCTCGGCCGGCACCATCTGCACGATCAGCAGCAGGATCAGGAACGAGGTGCGGAACCGGAAGCGGAACCTGGCCACCGCGGTCGCCGCGAGCAGCGCGAACACCGCGCCGAGCACGACGGCGCTGAGCGCGACGAGCGTGCTGTTGAACAGGTACTGCCAGATGGAGTGGCCGGCGACGCCCTTGGTGAAGACCCGCGAGATGTGGTCCATCGAGGGCGGGCTGGGGAACGGGATGAAGCTCGTGGTGAAGATCTGGTCGTTCGGCTTGAAGGCCGTGGTGACCATCCAGTAGACGGGGAAGACCGCGAAGAGGAACACCACGACCCCGGCCGCGTTCAGCGCGGCCCGTCCGAGCCTCCTGCGGGCGAGCGGGCTCATCGGATGTCGTCCTCCGTCTTCACGATCTGACGCACGTACACGAAGGTGATCAGCAGCAGGATCACGGTCAGCACGACCGCGATGGCGGCGCCCAGGCCCATCTTCGGCGGGCTGCTGAACGCCTCGGCGTAGCTCCACAGCGACAGGTTGAACGCGTCGCGGTTCACCGTGCCGCCGGCCAGCAGGTAGAGCTGGGTGAAGACCTTGAAGTCCCAGATGATCGACAGGACGACCAGCACCGAGAACACCGGCCTGAGCAGCGGGAGAGTGATCCTCCTGAACGTGTGGACCGCGCTGGAGCCGTCCATCTTCGCCGCCTCGTACAGCTCGGAGGGGATGCTCTTGAGCCCCGCGAGCACCGACACCGCGATGAACGGGAACGACGCCCACACCACGGCCACGATCAGCACGAAGTAGAGCGTGAGCGTGTCGTTGAACCAGGGGTAACCGCTCCAGTCGGCGTGGCCGAACAGCAGGTTCGACAGCCAGTCGGGCAGGAGGTTCAGCGCCCAGTTGACGATGCCGGAGTCGGAGTCGAACAGCCACTTCCACACGATCGCCTGAGCGGTGGGCGGGGTGGCCCAGGCGGCCATGATGCCGACGACCACGAAGGTCGACATCTTCGGGCCGAGCTTGTTGAGCAGCAGGCCGACGAGGGTCCCGAGGATGAGTGTCAGCGCGACGGTGACGACGGCGAACAGCACCGTGTTGCGCAGCGACGACCAGAACAGGTCCGAGCCGAGGATCTGCGTGTAGTTGTCCCAGCCGACGAAGTCGGCGGGCGCGGGGTTGACGGCCTTGATCTGCCGGAGCCCGACCTTGTGGAAGGACATCTCGACCATCTGGTACAGCGGGTAGAGCAGCAGCACCGCGATGACCAGTAAGCCGGGCAGGAGCAGGACGTACGGGACGGCCTTCGGGGACAGCCCCGGTCCGCGCTCCCGCTTGCGACTGCGCCGCGACGGGGCGGAGGTGTCGGCTCCGCCCCGGGCGAGGGTTGACGTGTCGGTCATGATCTACTGGTTGAGGATCGTCTCAAGCTCGGAGTTCGCGTCCCTCAGAGCCTGGTCGACGTTCTTCTTGCCCTCGATCACCTCACGCGCCGCGTTCTGCAGCACGGCCTTGGTGTCGTTGGCCTCCGCCCAGTTGGGGCTGGCCGGGAAGCCCTTGGCGACCTGGAAGGTGTCCGTGAACGGCTTCTGGGCGGGGTCGCTGCCCATCTCCGCGAGCGCGTCGGGGTAGAGCGGGAGCAGGCCGCCCTCCTTGGCGTACCGGACGCCGAACTCCTTGCCCGCGGCGAGCTTGACGTACTCGAGGGCGAGCTCGGGGTTCTTGGCGTCCTTCCAGACGGCGATGTCGTTGCCGCCCTGGAAGGCCGGGGCCGGGCCGGATCCGTCCTTGGCGGGCAGCGAGAAGAAGCCCATCTTCGACTCGTCGACCTTGCCCTTGCTCTGCTCCTTGATGGCCGCGATGTCCCAGCCGCCGGTGACGTACATGCCGACCTTGCCGGCGGCGAAGCGCTGGGCGATGTCGACGGAGTTCTGCGTCAGGCGGCCCTTGCCGGACACGCCGTCCTTGGCGACCAGGTCCGTGTAGAACTGGAAGCCCTCCTTGAAGCCCGGCTGGGTGAGCTGGCCCACCCACTTGCCGCCCTCGAACTTGGCGAAGTCGCCGCCGGCCGACCAGACGAACGGCGACAGCGACATGTTCGCGTCGGAGCCGCCGTTGAAGGCGAAGCCGTCGACGTCCTTGCCCTGCTTGTCCACGATCTTCTTGGCCGCGGCGACCAGGTCGTCCCAGGTCTTGGGGACCTCGATGCCGAGCTTGTCGAACCAGTCCTTGCGGTAGAGCACGGCGCGGGTGCCGCCGCCCCACGGCACGGCGTAGACCTTGCCGTCGATCGTCTCGTAGCTCCACAGGTTCTGCGGGATCTGCTGGAGCTCGGCGTCGCCCTTGACGGAGTCGGTGATGTCGGCGAGCGCGTCCTGCGCCACCCAGGCGGCGACCTGGTCGTTGCCGAACTCGGTGACGTCCGGACCCTCGCCGCCGGCGAGCGCGGTGGTCCACTTCTTCTGCGCGTCGGGCCAGGGGATCCACTGGACCTTCGCCTCGGCGCCCGTCTGCTCCTTGAACTTGGCGTTCAGGTCGTCCATGTATTTGGTGAAGACGTCGGTGGGGGCACCGAGTCGCCACACGGTAAGAGTCTGGCCGGCGAACTTCGGACCGCTCGCGGCGGCGGAGGCCGACGGGGCGGTCGTGCTTCCGGAGTCGTCGCTTCCGCAAGCGGCGAGTCCCAGGGCCAGGGCAGCGGTCGCGGTAGTCGCGACCGCGAGCTTCACGATCTTCACGATTGGTCTCTCCCTTCCCGGCTTCGCGTCGGGGGTGCGCCTCGTGGGGGGTGTCGGCGGGCCGCTCACCTGCTGGAAGGCGCTCTCCTTTCGGTCGGCGCTCTGGCGTCCCGAGGCTGATCGGTTGCCTCCGGGCTGGCTGGCGATAAACTAACAAGAAACTTTCTTATAAAAAAGACCGCGTTAGCGGATCGTGACGAGAGGGGAACCAGCCGGTGGCTCAACGACCGGGTACGCCTCGCCTGCTCCGGCAGATGAACGACCGCGCGGCACTGGAACTCCTCATCTCCAGAGGCCCGCTGACCAGGGCCGAGTTGGGAGAGCTTACCGGGCTGTCCAAGGTCACATCCGGCCAGCTCCTGGCCCGGCTGGAGGCGCGCGGGCTGGTCACGGCGGCGGGGGAGCGCCCCGGCGGGCGCGGTCCCAACGCCGCGCTGTACGGCGTCAACCCGTCCAGCGCGTACGTCGCGGGGCTGGAGGTGCTGCCGGACAGCGTCACGGCCGCCGTCGCCGACATCGCCGGCACCGTCGTCGCCCAGGTGACCGTGGACCCGAGCGAGGCCCGCGACCCGGTGGGCCTCGTCCACGAGGCCGTGCAGCGGGCCTGCGGGACGGCCGGGATAGAACTCGCCCGGCTGCGCTGCTTCGTCATCGGCACGCGCGGGGTGGTCGATCCGCTCACCGGCGACGTGCGCTACTCGGTCGACCTGCCCACCTGGCACGTCGGCATCCTGGCCGGGCTGCGCACCCTGCTCGGCGAATGCGTGATCATCGAGAACGACGTCAACCTGGCGGCCCTCGCCGAGCAGATGTACGGCGCGGCGCACGGCGCCGACGACTTCGTGATCCTGTGGACCGGCGTCGGCCAGGGCCTCGGCGTCATGCTCGGCGGCCGGCTGCACCGGGGCATCACGGGCGGCGCGGGCGAGATCGGCTGGCTGCCCGTCCCCGGCGAACCCCTGCCCAGCGCGGTCACCGCGCCGCAGACCGGCTCCTTCCAGCGCCTCGTCGGAGGAGAGGCGCTGTGGAACCTGGCCCGCGCGCACGGCCTCCCCGCCCCGGACGCGCGGGGAGCGGAGGTGGCCGACCTGGTCCGTACGGCCATCGACACCGGCAACGACGACTTCGTCGAGGATCTGGCAGGACGGCTCGCGGTCGGGGTCGCGGCGGTCTCCGTGGTCCTCGACCCGGGACTCGTCGTGCTCGGCGGTGACGTGGGCAGGGCCGGCGGCGGTCACCTCGCGGAGCGCGTCGAGGAGGCGGTGGCCCGGGTGTGTCCGAGCCGTCCCACGGTGGTGGCCACCGGAGTGGAGGGCAATCCCGTTCTCATGGGGGCGATCGTCGCTGCATTGGACAGAGCGCGTGAAGAGGTCTTTTCGGACACTGTCTGACGGTAGGTTGATCCTCATGCCCGACTTCCCCCGTGATCGCTCAACCGCGCCCGCCCTCGCCGAGGGTCCGGTGCTCATCTCCGACCCCCGCGTGACCTCGATCGGCGTGAACGAGTGCGGGGAGAAATTGAGCGACGTACGCGGGCGGCTGCGGGTGGACGGGCGGCTCGCCGACCCCGCCGGGGCCTACGCCCATCTGCGCGAGGGCCTGCTCGCCCGTCTGGAGGAGGCCCAGGAGCGCCTGCCCGCCGGGTGCCACCTGGTGGTGGTCGAGGGCTACCGCCCGCCGGCGCTGCAGACCAGGTATTTCGAGGAGTACAAGGACGAACTGCGGGCGGCGTTCCCCGGGATGTCGGCTGCGGAGCTGCACGTCGCCGCGAGCCGGTACGTCTCGCCGATCGAGGTGGCCCCGCACACGGCGGGCGCGGCCGTCGACCTCACGCTCTACGACGACGACGGGGTGGAGCTCGACATGGGCACGGCGGTCAACGCCACCCCCGAGCAGAGCGGCGGCGCGTGCTACACCGCCGCCCCCGTGGGGGCCGAGGCGCGGCGCAACCGCGACGTGCTGGGCGCCGCCCTGGAGGCGGCCGGGCTGGTCAACTACCCGACCGAGTGGTGGCACTGGTCGTACGGCGACCGCTACTGGGCCATGACCCGCAGCGCCCCCGCCGCCATCTACGGCCCCGTCGAGCTGTAGGGACTCACCCCCCGCAGTCCGCGTCCGCGTGGTGCGGCGGGGCGAGCGAGTCCGCGGACACGGTGCGCGCGGGCCGGCCGTGAAACGCCCGGCGGTAGTCCATCGGGGCCACGCCGGCCGACCTGGTGAAATGGTGCCGCAGGTTCCCGGCCGTGCCCATGCCGCACAACCGGCTGACCTGCTCGATCGGCAGATCGGTCGTCTCCAGGAGGTGCCGGGCCCGCGCGAGACGCTGGGCGTGCAGCCATCGCAGCGGGGTGGTGCCGGTGGCCGCGTGGAACCTCCGGACCAGCGTGCGTGTGCTGACCGATGCCCACGCGGCCATCTGCGCGACGGTGAGCTGCCGATGCAGGTGTTCGAGCGCCCATTGGAGGACGGGGGCCAGCCCGTCATCGCCGCAACGGGGCACCGGAGCCTCGATGTACTGCGCCTGCCCGCCGGGCCGATGAGCGGGTGTGACCATGCGCCGGGCGACCTGATTGGCGACCTCGGCGCCGAGGTCGGTCCGGACGAGGTGCAGGCACAGGTCGATCCCCGCGCTGCGTCCCGCGCTGGTGAGCACGTCGCCCTCGTCCACGTAGAGGACAGCGGGGTCGACCCGCACCCGGGGATGACGCGCGCCGAGGATGCCGGTGTACATCCAGTGCGTGGTGGCCCGCCGCTCGTCGAGGAGTCCCGCCGCGGCCAGAACGAAGGCGCCCGTGCACAGCGAGACGATCCGGGCGCCGTTCGCGTGCGCCGCCCGCAGCGCCTCCGGCAGCCCCGAGACGTTCATGCGGGCCGTGTCGCCCGCGAGTACGGCGTCGGCCGGGATCGCGGGGACCACCACGGTGTCCGCGGTGGTGAGGGCGTGGAAATCGTAGGGCGTGTGCAGCGCGAACCCGTTCTGCGTACGTGTCGTCCCGGGTTGGGCGGCGCACAGCCGCAGCTCGTACCAGGGATCGGCGAGTTCGCTGCGGTCGGTTCCGAAGATCTCACAGGCGATGGACAGCTCGAACATCGGCATGTCCGAGGTGACGGCGAGGGCCACGACGCCGGGAACGGCTCTCATGCGCTCACCATAGCGGCAGGATTTTGACGGACAGCGGCAGTTCTGCCACTCGTCCGCGCGCGGCGCCCCGGTCAGGCTGACACGTGTGAACAACGCGACTCCCACTGCTCCGTCCGCGCGACGGCCGACGCCGGGGCAGGCGTTCGCTCTGACGGCCGGGGTCATCGGGCTCTGCCTCGCCGCGTCGGCCGTGCCGTCTCCGCTGTACAGGTTGTACACGGTCCGATGGCATCTGCCGACCTCCACCGTGACCCTGATCTACGCCACGTACTGCCTGGGGGTGCTGGCCTCGCTGCTGGTCTTCGGCCGGGTCTCCGACACCTGGGGCCGCCGGCCGGTCATCATGACGGGCCTGGCCGGCCTGCTCGCCTCGATGGGCCTGTTCGTGTACGCGTCCGGCGCGGCCTGGTTGTTCGCCGCCCGCGCGGTCCAGGGGCTGGCCACCGGCATCGCGATCAGCGCGTCCGGCGCGGCCCTGCTGGAGTTGCGCCAGGGCCGCGATCCGGCCACGGCCAGTCTCTTCAACGTCGTCGCCAGCGCCCTGGGCGTCGGAGCCGGTGGCCTGCTCGGCGCGGTGCTCCTGCAGTTCGCGCCGGGACCACTGGTCACCCCGTTCGTCGTGCTCGCCGTGCTGATCCTCGTTCTGCTCCTGGGCTTGACGGTGGTCCCCGAGACCGTGCCACGGGAGTCGCGCTGCGGAGTCCGGATCGCGGCACCGGGCGTGCCACGGCAGATCCGCGCCCCGTTCGTCCTCGCGGGCCTCGCGATCACCTGCGCCTGGTCGATCATCGGCATCTACCTGGGACTCGCGGGTACGCTGGCTCCCGCTCTGCTCCACACCGCGAGCCCGCTCGCGGCCGGTCTGGCCATCCTGGCACTGGGGGGCGCGTCGGCGGTGCCGCCCCTGGTCGCGCGGGCGCTGCCCCCGGCCGTCCAGATCGCCTGGGGGACGCTCGCGCTCATCGGCGGCATCGCGTCGATGGCGTGGTCGCTGTCCGCCGACAGCGCGGTGTCGTTCGTCGCGGCCAGCGTGGTGATCGGCGTCGGCGTCGGCTTCGCGATGTTCGGCGCACTGCGCACCGTCGGCGCCGCCGCGCCGCCGGACGGCCGGGCTCAGGTCATGGCCGCCTTCTACATCGTCGCCTACGCCGCGATCTCGCTGCCCGCCGTCGCCGCGGGGTTCGCGGTGCGGCGGATGGGAGCGGTGGCGACGTTCCAGATCTTCGGTGCGGGCATCGTCGTCGTCTCCGTGGGGACCCTGCTGTCGGCCGTGGCGTGGCACCGTGCCCGGCACCGAGCGACGCGGGCCGCGGGCGTGACCACGCCGGCCGGGCCCGGGTCAGCTGCGGATCCGCAGGCCACGGGGAGTGGGGTGGAACCCGGCGGCTTCCAGGGCCTCCGCCAGAGGTGAGTCGGCGATGGCGGCGCCGTCCGCCCGCTCGACCGTCAGCTTGCCCAGGGCCCCCCGCTTCACGGCGACGGCCAGGGCCTGCACGGCCTGCCGCAGGTCCTCCTCGGGCCCGAAGGAGAGCAGGGTCTTCCCGCCGCGTTCCACGTAGAGGATCAGCGCGCCCTCCACCAGCACCACCAGCGCGCCGGCCTTGCGGCCCGGCTTGTGGGTCACGTCGTCGGCGCGGTCCGGCCAGGGCAGGGCCGCGCCGTACGGGTTGGCCGGGTCGGTCGCCGCGAGCACGACCGCACGGCGGGGCGGCGGCGGGGCGGGGATCGACCACAGGTCCTCGGCCGGAGCGGGGCGTGTGGAGGACCCTGTGGAGGACATGGCGCGCATGCGGTCGACCGCGCCCGGCAGGGCGAACTGGGCGCCGCCCAGACCTTCGACGAAGTAGCCGCGGCGGCACCGCCCGCTCTCCTCGAACGCGCGCAGCACCTGGTAGACCGCGGAGAAGCCACCGGGCAGGCGCTCGGGCGTGATGCCGCCCCGCGTCAGCACGCCGTGCCGCTCCAGCAGGACTTCGGCCTGCGCGTGCGCCCGCTGGGTGGCGTCGGCCGACGGCGCGGGCAGCAGCCACCATCGGCCGCTCACGGTCGGCGGGCCGCTTCTCGTCGGCAGCACCGCGCGGCGGCGCCTGGTCGTCGGCGGCCGGTGGGCGGGCCGCCCGGTGCCCAGCGTCGAGCGAAGCGGGGCGAGCGTGTCACCGGTGATCCGCCCGGCCCAGACGAGGTCCCACAGGGCCGCCGCGAGCGTCGTGTCGTCAGGCGCCGCGCTCGCAGGCGCGACACCCGCCGCCCTGTCCGGCCCGGCGGCGCCCGGCCCCGGGGTGCCGGTGCGGCCGAGGATTCTGGCCCGGCGGGCCGAGGCGGCGTCGGGGCCGGGCAGGGGTGGCGCCCCGTCGCCGAGCGTGGCCGTCGCGACCCGGTTGGACAACTCACGGAAGAACAGCGCGCCGCCCCCGCTCAGGATCTCCAGGATCTGCTCGTGCAGCGGAGTCATGGTGATCTCCGACGGCTCGGGGAGCAGCAGGGGCGCGGTGTCGGCGAAGTAGAGACCGACCCACCCGTCGCCGCCGGGCAGGGACCCCTGACCCACCCAGACGACCTCCCCCGACGAGGTCAGTTCGTCGAGCAGGGCGGGGGAGTATCCGGGCACTCGCGCGGGGAGCACCAGCGACTCCAGCGCGGAGGCGGGAACGGCCGCCCCCTGCAGCCGTTCGATCGCGGTGATCAGCGCGTCCATGGCCCGCGCCGAGCCGTGGCCCTGGCTGTTCTGGGCGCCGGGTTCCGCGAGCCCGGTCCGGCCGCCGGTCCCGCCCTGCCCCGTCCCGCCCTGCCCGGTGCCGGTCGGCGCGCCGCTCTGCGGGACGATGCCGTGCCAGGCGGGCAGGAACGCCGCCAGCGTCTCCGGAGGGACCGGTTCGACCTCTTTGCGGAGCCGCGCCAGCGACCGACGCCGCAGCAACCGCAGCACCCCGGCGTCGCACCACTCCTCGCCCCGGCCCCCGGGGCGGAACTCGCCCGCGACCACCCTGCCCGCCGCCGCGAGGCGGCGCAGCGCCTCGTCCACCACCGCGACGCCCACGCCGAAGCGCGCGGCGGCCGTGCCGGAGGCGAACGGCCCACGAGTGCGGGCGTGGCGCGCGACCAGGTCGCCGAGCGGATCGGGGCCGGCGGCCCGGCCCGCCCCGCCGGCGAGGGGCGCTTCGAGGAACTCGTGCGGAACGCCCACCGGCAAGGGCGCCCCGAGCGCGTCGCGCAGGCGCCAGGCGTCCTCCACCGCGGCCCATTGCTCGTGGCCCGCCACGCGCACCCGGATGGCCCGGCGCGCCCGTTCCAGGTCGGCCAGCCAGCCGGGGTCTCCCTCGCGGATCGAGACGTCCTGGGCGAGCAGCGGGCCGTGTGAGCGCAGCAGGTCGGCAAGGTCCTCGGCGTCGCGCAGCGGCCTGTCCAGCCGCGCCAGCTCGCGCTCGGTCTCGACGACGACATCCGGGTCGAGCAGCTCCCGCAGGTCGGCCTGTCCCATGAGCTCGGCGAGGAGCGCGGTGTCGAGGGCGAGCGCCTGCGCCCGCCGCTCGGCCAGCGGCGCGTCACCCTCGTACATGAACGCGCCGATGTAGTTGAACAGCAGCGACGCCGCGAACGGGGACGCCTGGGAGGTCTCCACCTCGACCACCCGCACCCGGCGGGCGGCCACGTCCCGCATGAGCTCCACCAGGCCCGGCACGTCGAAGACGTCCTGCAGGCACTCGCGCATCGTCTCCAGCACCACCGGGAACCCGGCGTACTTGCTCGCGACGCCGAGTAGGTGGGCCGCGCGCTGGCGCTGCTGCCACAGGGGGCTGCGCCTGCCGGGCGAACGGCGGGGCAGCAGGAGGGCGCGTCCGGCGCATTCCCGGAACCGGGAGGCGAACAGGGCCGAACCCCCCAGCTCCTCGATCACGACCTCCTCGATCTCCTCGGCGTCGAACACCGCGACGTCGGTCGGCGCGTCCTCGAAGGTGTCGGGCACGCGCAGCACGATGCCGTCGTCGGAGTGGACGGCCTGGACGTCGACGCCGTACCGCTCGCGCAGCCGCCGCCCGATGGCGAGCGCCCAGGGGGCGTGGACCCGCGCGCCGAAGGGGGAGTGGATCACCACACGCCAGTCGCCCAGCTCGTCGCGGAACCGCTCGACCAGGAGCGTGCGGTCGTCGGGCACGTAGCCCGTCGCCTCCCGCTGCTCGGCCAGGTAGGCGAGCAGGTTGCCGACGGCGTAGTCGTCGAGCCCCGCCGCGCGGATCCGCTCGCGCGCCGACGCCGGGTCGCCTCGGCCGCCCGCCCCGGCCGCCGCCAGCTCGCGGAGGAACGCGCCGATCGCCCGGCCGAGCTCGGCGGGCCGGCCCGGCGCGTCTCCGTGCCAGAACGGCAGCTTGCCTGGTTGCCCGGGGGCGGGGGAGACCAGCACCCGGTCGGCGGTGATGTCCTCGATCCGCCACGAGGTCGCGCCCAGCACGAACACGTCGCCGACGCGGGACTCGTAGACCATCTCCTCGTCCAGCTCGCCCACGCGCGACGCCTTCTCGCCCACCAGGAACACGCCGAACAGGCCGCGGTCGGGGATGGTGCCCCCGTTCGTGACAGCCAGGCGCTGGGCCCCGGGACGGCCCTGGAGGGTGCCCGTCACCCTGTCCCAGACGATGCGCGGCCGCAGCTCGGCGAACTCCTCGCTGGGGTAGCGCCCGGCGAGCATGTCGAGCGTTGCCTCCAGCGCGCTGCGCGGCAGCGTGGCGTACGGCGCGGCCCGGCGCACCAGCGTCTCCACCGAGTCGACCGTCCACTCGTCGAGCGCGGTCATCGCGACGATCTGCTGGGCCAGCACGTCGAGAGGGTTGCGCGGATAGCGGATCTCCTCGATCTGCCCGGTGCGCATGCGCTCGGCCACGACGGCCGTCTGGACCAGGTCGCCCCGATACTTGGGGAAGATCACGCCGCGGGACACCGCCCCGACCTGGTGCCCGGCGCGGCCGATGCGCTGCAGGCCGCTCGCCACACTGGGCGGCGCCTCGACACAGGCCACCAGGTCGACCGACCCCATGTCGATGCCCAGCTCCAGGCTGGAGGTGGCGACCACCGCGGGCAGACGGCCCGACTTCAGCGCCTCCTCGATCTGGGACCGCTCCTCCTTCGAGACGGAGCCGTGATGCGCGCGCACCACCTCGGGAATCGCGCCGCCCGAGGCCCCCGCCTGGGCCATCAGCTCCGACGGCACGGCCCGCCCGGTGTCCCCGCGCCCGGTGTCCGCGGGGAGAGCGTCAGGGTCTTCGCGCAGGTCGGACCATCGCGCGTGCAACTCCTCGAAGGCATCCGACCAGTGGGCCGGATCTCCCGGACCCGGGCTCGGGCTCTCGCCCGGGGCGGGCGCGGTCCGGCGTTCCCAGGCGAGCTCGTTGAGCCGGGTGCACAGGCGCTCCGACAGACGCCGCGAGTTGGCGAAGACGATCGTGGACCGATGGGCCTCGATCAGATCGAGAAGGTGCTCCTCGACATGCGGCCAGATGCTCCTGCGGTGCTCCGGCGACTCGGCGTCGACGCCGGGCGGAGGCGGCGCCAGCTCGGTCATGTCCTCCACCGGCACCACGACGTCGACCTCGATGACCTTCTCGGAGGGCGGCTGCACGACCGTGGCCGGGCGGGACCCGCCGAGGAACGTCGCCACCTCCTCGACCGGCCGTACGGTCGCCGACAGCCCGATGCGCTGGGCCGGAGCGGGCAGCAGGGCGTCGAGCCGCTCCAGGGTCAGCGCGAGGTGCGCCCCGCGCTTGGTCCCCGCGACGGCGTGGACCTCGTCCACGATCACGGTCTCGACGCCGCGCAGCGCCTCGCGCGCCTGCGAGGTGAGGATCAGGAACAGGGACTCGGGCGTTGTGATCAGGATGTCGGAGGGCCGCGCGGCGAAACGGCGCCGGTCCTCGGCAGCGGTGTCTCCCGAGCGGATCGCCACCGAGATGTCGGGGGCGGGCAGGCCCATCCGCAGCGCGGTCTGCCGGATGCCCGTGATCGGGGCTCGCAGGTTCCGCTCGACGTCCACCGCGAGAGCCTTCAGCGGGGAGACGTACACGACCCGGCAGGGCCGGGGCGGCTTCGCCTCATCGTTCCGGCCGCGTCGCGCGCCGCGGCGGCCGTCGGCGCGCCCCACCTCGGCTCCCGGCGAGGCCTGGCCCGTCGTGTGCTCGACGGCGAGGCGATCGACGGCCCAGAGGAAGGCCGCGAGCGTCTTGCCCGACCCGGTGGGAGCGACCACGAGCGTGTTCTCGCCCCGCGCGATCGACGACCACGCGCCCTCCTGCGCGGCGGTCGGCGTCGCGAAGGCGCCGGTGAACCACTCCCTGGTCACCGGGCTGAAGCCGTCGAGCGCACCCACCTGCCCATCATGCATCGCCCCACCGACAGAAAACGCCGCACCGCCGTCCCGCGGGGTGACGGGCACGTGCGGGACCAGACCGCCGGACACCACCAGGCCCGCCAGGTGCGATGCGAGGCGCCGCGAGCGAACGCGTGAGTGGGGCGAAGACGCTCGTTCCCCTGATCCCGTCTGGTATGAGATGTCGCTCTCGGGGCGTTCCTCGTGAGTATGGAAATCGACTACGCGGCCATCGAGTCGGAGCGCGCGCGGATCCGCGAGCGCTACCTGAGTGAGCGCCGTGCCCCCAGCAGCGCGAGGGGCCTGCACCATTTCGCACTGATCTCGTCCGACGTCGAGCGGACGATCCGCTTCTATCACGAACTCCTCGAGTTCCCGCTGACCGAGATCTTCGAGAACCGCGACTACCGCGGGTCCAACCACTTCTTCTTCGACATCGGCAACGGCAACCTGCTGGCGTTCTTCGACCTCCCCGGCCTCGACCTGGAGCCGTACAAGGAGGTCCTCGGCGGGCTCCACCACATCGCGATCTCCGTGGAGCGGGCGACGTGGGAGCGCCTGCGCGGCAAGCTCGACGCCGCCGGTGTGCCCTACCAGGTGGAGAGCGGCAGCTCGATCTACTTCCAGGACCCGGACGGCGCCCGCCTCGAACTGCTCGCCGATCCGCTCGGCGAGATGTACGGCACCCGCGTCATGTGAGTCGTCGCCCGCAGGCGGGGGAAGTGATCGCGGCGCCGCGGCCCGGACGGGACATCCGGGCCGCGGCGTCATACTGAACGCATGCGCCTCACAGACTTCTGGAACAGGATGCGCCGCCACTTCGGGGAGGCGTACGCGGAGTCGTGGGCGAAGGACTACGTGATCTCCGGGCTCGGCGGTCGCACGGTCGAGCAGGCCCTCGCGGAGGGCGTGGCGGCCAAGCAGGTCTGGCAGGCCGTCTGCCAGGAGGTCGAAGTGGATCCCAGGCTGCGCTGATCCCCCTCTGCGCCTGCGCGGCGGGCCGCACAGGCGGCTGCGGCGCTGTGACGTCCCCGCACACTCCACTCAACTCCGTGACCGCGGCCGTGTGATCCCGTCGCGCGCGGATCCCTCCATGACCCATGTCCTCCGTCGTCCATGGCAACCACTTGAATGGCGGTTGAGTGCTTGCTAGCGTGTTGAGCAGATGAACACGGAGGAAGCGTATGACCGGAGATCACTTCACTCCCGATGAGGCTCTCCAGGAGATCGGGCGCGTGGGGCAGCGGGTCGGGAGTTCCTCGCGCGGGCCCGGACGGGCGTACCTGTTCGTGGGACTGGCCACGATGGTCTACTGGCCGGCGATGTTCCTCGGCGGCTATCCCTTGCCGTTGCTCGCCGGGGCCGGGTGGATCGTCCTGACGGTCGCCCTGTGCGTGTACTGGGCCCGGCTGCGGGTGCACAACCGGCTGCTGAAGCGAATCAACGGGCCGGTCTCGGCCGCGTACGTGGTGACGATGATGGTGCCGTTCGTCGTGGGCGTCTGGCTGCGTCCCGACCGGCCCACGGCGGGCTGGACGGCGGTGCTCGTCGCTCTGTCGGTGCTCGCCGGGCTGCCCCTGGTGTACGGCGGACTCCGCCTGATGAGGAATCGATGACGGCCCATCCGCGCCACGAGCTCGACGAGATCATCCACGCGCCGGTGCGGCTGTCGATCATGGCGGCCCTGGCGGCGGCGGACAAGGCCGACTTCCGCTTCCTCCGCGACACCATCGAGGTCAGCGACTCGCTGCTCAGCAAGCACATCCTCACGCTCGAAGAGGCCGGCTACATCCGGGTGGACAAGGCCTTCGTCGGCAAGCGGGCGCGCACCTGGCTCTCGCTGACCGATCAGGGGCGTGCGGCCTTCGAGACCTACATGGACGTTCTGCGACGAATTGTGGAGGCAACCCCCCGTGCTTGAGATCGACGGCCTGCGCAAACGCTATGGAGACAAGACCGCCCTCGACGGGGTGGGCTTCGCCGTACGGCCCGGCGAGATGTTCGGGTTCGTCGGGGCCAACGGCGCGGGCAAGACGACGACGATGCGGATCGTCATGGGCGTGCTCGACGCCGACTCCGGCGAGGTGCGCCTCGACGGGCGCCCCCTGACGTACGACGACCGCCGCACGTTCGGCTACATGCCGGAGGAGCGCGGCCTCTACCAGAAGATGAAGGTCGCCGAGCAGATCGAATACTTCGGCAGGCTCCACGGGCTCGCCCCGGCCGCCGCGCGCTCGGCCACCGCCGCCCTGATCGAACGGCTGGGCCTGGCCGAGCGGCGCGACGACGCCGTGGAGGCGCTGTCGCTCGGCAACCAGCAGCGGGTGCAGCTCGCGGTCGCGCTCGTCCACGAGCCGGCGGTCCTGATCCTCGACGAGCCGTTCTCGGGCCTCGACCCGCTGGCGGTCGACGCGCTCGCGGAGGTGCTCAAGGACCGCGCCGCGGCGGGTGTGCCGGTGATCTTCTCCAGCCACCAGCTCGACCTGGTCGAACAGCTCTGCGACTCGGTCGGCATCATCTCGGCGGGCCGGATGGTGGCGTACGGACCGGTCGGCGACCTGCGCGAGCGGGAGGGCCGCGGGGTGCTGCGGGTCGTGGTCAGGGACGCCGCGCCCGGCTGGGCCGACCGCCTGCCCGGCGCGCTCACCCGCGAGGGCGACCGCGACGTCCTGCTGTGCGAGGAGGGCGACGACCAGGACATCCTGCGTACGGCGATCGGGGCGGGCAAGGTGGAGCACTTCGGCCGCAGGCAGCCGACGCTGGCCGAGATCTTCAGGGAGGCGGTGGCATGAACGGCCTGTGGCTGGTGGCCCAGCGGGAGATCCGCACGCGCATCAGGACGAAGTCATACCTGATCAGTCTCGCGGTCAGCGCGATCCTGGTGGCCGCGCTCGCGTTCCTGCCCAAGGTCCTGGGCGGCGACGACACCTACGACGTCGGCGTGGTGGGACAGGCGCCCCCGCCCGCCGCCCAGCTCGCCTACTCCCGGCTGCCGGACGAGGCGGCCGCGCGGAAGGCCGTGGTCGACGGGGACGTCGACGCGGCCCTGATCAACGGGGACAAGGTCCTCGCGGACGGCGAGCTCGACCAGCGGCTGGGTCTGATCCTGGAGAGCGTCCACCGCGACGCGCAGATCTCGGCGGCCGGCCTCACGATCACGCCGCTGACGGTGGAGTCGGTCGGCGCGGACGCCCGCTACCAGGGCGTGCGCACCGGCATCGCCACCTTGATCGTGATGGTGCTGTTCTTCCTGCTCATCTACTCCTCGATGTTCGTCGCGATGGGCGTGGTGGAGGAGAAGGGCAGTCGCATCGTGGAGATCCTGCTCACCTCGGTGCGTCCCTGGCAGCTCCTGGGCGGAAAGATCGTCGGGCTGGGCGCGCTGGGGCTGGTCAACCTCGTCGTGGTCATCATCGCCGGTCTGGCGGCGTCGTCCGCGACCGGCTTCACCGCCGACTTCCCGCCGGGGATGGGGGGAATCGTGGTCGGCGCGGTCGTCTGGTTCGTGCTGGGCTACGCCTTCTTCTCGGCGCTCGCCGCCGCCTTCGGCTCGCTGGTGTCGCGGCAGGAGGAGCTCAACACCGTCCTGACGCCGATGACCATGCTCATGATGTTCACCTACCTGACGGCCTACTTCGCCGCCGTCGAGCCGGCGGGCACGGTCGCGCGCGTGCTGTCGTTCGTGCCGCCGTTCTCGTCGATGGTCATGCCCGTGCGTACGGCGGCCGTCGACGTGCCGCTGGTGGAGATCCTCATCGCCGGAGCGCTCATGGTCGTGGCCGTGGTCGCCGTCCTGCTGGGCGCGGCCCGCGTCTACCGGCGGGCGGTGCTCCGCACCGGCGCCCGGGTCAAACTGGGCGAGGTCGTCCGCTGACGGCGGACGCAGGCGCGGAGGATCAGGGGGGCCGGGAGAGGGTCTGACCGATCAGCTCGGCCGCGCGGCCGGGGTCGTCGGCGCTCTCCTGGCCGCCCGGAGCCCACAGGAACATCCATCCTTCCTTGGTGGGCGTCGCGAAGACGATCGTCTGCCTGCCGGTGCCCGGGTGCCAGACGGACAGGACCGGATCGTCCGTGCCGAGCAGTCGCGCGGAGAGACCGAGCCCGGGGAGTCGCGCGGCGAGCGCCCCAAGGCGGGCCAGACGCTGTCGGCTGTAGTCGCCGGTGCCCGTCACGTGGCCCTCCAGCGGGGAGATCCAGCTTTGCTACAAGGATCGTCCCAGGTCAGAGCGCTGACAACCACGGCAGAGTAACGCCCGGGAATGTAACGGCACGGTTGGGGCGCCGCTCGTTCCCGGGCTTGGTGGCGTTCCGGCATGTGATCGAACAGTCGTTCGGCTATATTGGACTGGTCGCCGCCGGGGTGCGCGCCGTCAGGTCGCCGGGGCGCGACAGGCTCCCGGCCCACCTCTCGGGGCGGTGTGCGGGAAGCTCCGGAAAATGTCGGTGGCACCCCGTAGCTTTTCGGTGACCGAGCAGACGACACCCTTCAGGGGGCACCCAATGGCAATCAACGACCGCGAGAAGGCCCTTGAGACCGCCCTCGCACAGATCGAGCGGCAGTTCGGCAAGGGCAGCGTCATGCGCCTCGGAGACGACGCGCGTGCCCCGATCGAGGTCATCCCCACCGGTTCGATCGCTCTCGACGTCGCCCTCGGCATCGGCGGCTATCCCCGCGGCCGGATCGTCGAGGTGTACGGCCCCGAGTCCTCCGGTAAGACCACGGTCGCCCTGCACGCCGTGGCCAACGCCCAGAAGGGCGGCGGCATCGCCGCGTTCATCGACGCCGAGCACGCCCTCGACCCCGAGTACGCCAAGAAGCTGGGCGTCGACGTCGACGCGTTGCTCGTCTCCCAGCCGGACACCGGTGAGCAGGCGCTGGAGATCGCGGACATGCTGATCCGTTCCGGCGCCGTCGACATCATCGTGATCGACTCGGTGGCGGCCCTCGTGCCGAAGGCCGAGATTGAGGGCGAGATGGGCGACAGCCACGTCGGTCTCCAGGCCCGCCTCATGTCGCAGGCCCTGCGCAAGATCGCCGGTGCGCTGAACCAGACCCGGACCACCGCCATCTTCATCAACCAGCTCCGCGAGAAGATCGGCGTCATGTTCGGAAGCCCCGAGACCACCACGGGTGGCAAGGCGCTGAAGTTCTACGCGTCGGTGCGGCTGGACGCGCGCAGGATCGAGACGCTCAAGGACGGCACCGAGCCGGTCGGCAACCGGACCCGGGTGAAGGTCGTCAAGAACAAGATGGCCCCGCCCTTCCGCCAGGCCGACTTCGACATCCTGTACGGCATCGGCATCTCCCGTGAGGGCGGGCTGATCGACATGGGCGTCGAGCACGGGTTCGTGCGCAAGGCCGGCGCCTGGTACACGTACGAGGGCGACCAGCTCGGGCAGGGCAAGGAGAACGCCCGCAACTTCCTCAAGAACAACCCCGACATCGCCAACGAGATCGAGAAGAAGATCAAGGAGAAGCTCGGTGTCGGGCCGCGGCTCGACTCGCCGAGCGAGCCCCCCGCCGCTCCGGCGGCGCCGCCCGCCCCGACGTCCGGCCGGGGCAGCAAGGCGGCCAGTGCGCCCAAGCCGGGTGACGTCTGAGCACAGGCATGAGGCACGAGGAGCCCCTCGGCCCGGACGGCGGGATCGGGCCGGGGGACTGGAACTCGGGGCCCTGGGGGCCGGCCGAGGAGCCGCACAGGCCGGCTGAGGACGCCTCCGCGACGATCGCCGCCCTGCGCGAGGAGATCCGGCGTGCAGAACTCCGGCGTGCGGAGACCGGGCATGCGGACATCGGCCGCGAGGAGACAGCGCGGGCGGAGGCGGGTCAGCAGGCCGGCCGCGCCGGCCGCCGACGCCAGGGACGTGGCAGCAGGCGCGGAGACCGGGCACGCCTGGGGGAACCCGCGGCGCTGGGAGATTGGGCAGGCTCGGGGGAACCGGGCGCGCCGGAAGATCGGGCAGGCTCGGGAGAACGGGCAGGCTCAGGAGAACGGGCAGGTCCGGGAGAACCGGGCGCGCTAAGGGACTGGGCAGGCCAGGGGGAACCGGGCTCGCCGAGACGCCGGGGGAAGCGCAAGAGGTCCGGCGGGTGGCTTCCCGACGGGCCGGAGGAGGGCACCGCGGCGAGCGAGGGGCCGCCGGCCGACCCCGAGGCCGTGGCCAGAGCCATCTGCCTGCGACTGCTGACGATGGCGCCCAAGACCCGGGCTCAGCTCGCGGACGCCCTGCGCAAGCGGGAGGTGCCCGAGGAGGCGGCGAACGCCGTGCTTGAGCGGTTCTCCGAGGTCGGGCTCATCGACGACGAGGCGTTCGCCGCAGCGTGGGTGAGCTCACGGCACACGGGTCGCGGGCTGGCCCGCCGCGCGCTCGCCCAGGAACTGCGGCAGCGCGGCGTTGCCGAGGAGACGGTCAAGGACGCCGTCGGGCGGCTCGATCCGGACGAGGAGGCCGAGACCGCACGCAGGCTCGTGGATCGGAAGCTGGCCGCCACCCGCGGGGTGGAGCCGCAGGCGCGCATGCGGAGACTGGTCGGCATGCTGGCCCGCAAGGGCTATTCGCCGGGGCTTGCCTTCCGCGTGGTCCGAGAGGCGATCGAGGCCGAAGGCAGCCCGTCAGATGGGCTTCCGGACACCTTCGAGTGAGCTATAGCACCACGCAAAAGTCACTTGACAGGGCATCTTTGCTTGCTCGTTACCTCTCTGACGCTTAATCTCGACCGCAGTGAGGAGTTACTCCGCGCAGCGCGGATTGCCATAACGGTGTACCACGACGGACGAGAGACATTGACCGGCCTTCGGGCCATATCGGCCGCCCCTCGGGGCGTCCGGGCATTGCGACGATATTTGTCCTGGTGACGCCACCGGGCGCTGCCGTGCTGCGCGTGTGACCCCTGCCAAAAGTTGTCGTGAGGGGTGAGCGCGCATGGACACGATCGTGATCGTTCTTGCGGTTGCGGTAGTGCTGCTGGCTCTCGTGATGATCGCCGCCCTCGTCATAGTCATGCGCCGTACCGGCGTCGTTGCACCGTCCGGCCCCTCGCCCGAGCAGCTCGCAGAGGTGAAGGCCGAGGTCAACGAGGAACTCGAACGGGCCAGACGTGAGGCCGAGGAGATCCGCACGAAGGCGGAGCGTGACGCGGGGGAGATCCTCAAGAAGTCGGAGACATTCGCCGAGAGCGCAGCGCTGATGCGCAAGGAGGTCGAGGAGGAGTCGCGGATCCTCAAGACGGAGCTCAAGGAGTTGCGCTCCGACCTCGAACGCCGCGAGAACCGACTGGCCGAGCGCGAGCAGCGGCTCGACGAGGAGGCACGCAGGCAGACAGAGCGGGCCCGGAAGCTGGCCGAGACCGAGACCGAGCTGGCCGACCGCCGCGAGGAGCTGGAGCGGGTGGCCGAGCGGCGGCAGGAGATCCTGGAGCGGGTCGCCGGCCTGACGGCCGAGCAGGCCAAGTCGGAGCTGGTCAAGGAGATCGAGAACCAGGCCAAGCGCGAGGCCGCGCTGATCGTCCGGGAGATCGAGGGCGAGGCCCGGAAGGAGGGCGAGAAGCGCGCCTGCAAGATCGTGACGCTGGCCGTGCAGCGCGTCGCCACCGAGCAGACGGCCGAGTCGGTGGTGAGCGTCCTCCATCTGCCCGGCGACGAGATGAAGGGCCGCATCATCGGCCGGGAGGGCCGCAACATCAGGGCCTTCGAGTCCACCACCGGGGTCAATCTGATCATCGATGACACACCGGAGGCGGTGCTGCTGTCGTGTTTCGACCCCGTCCGGCGGGAGACGGCCAGGCTGACGCTGGAGAAGCTGGTCCTCGACGGCCGGATCCATCCGCAGCGCATCGAGGAGGCGTACGAGCGCAGCAAGGCCGAGGTTCGGGACCTGTGCGTGCGGGCGGGAGAGGACGCCCTGGTCGAGCTGGGCATCACCGAGATGCATCCCGAGCTGGTCACGCTGCTTGGCCAGCTCCGCTATCGCACCTCCTACGGCCAGAACGTGCTCAAGCACCTGATCGAGTCGGCGCACATCGCCGGAATCATGGCCTCCGAGCTGCGGCTCGACCGTGACCTCGTCAAGCGGTGCGCGCTTCTGCACGACATCGGCAAGGCGCTCACCCACGAGGTCGAGGGCAGCCACGCGATGATCGGCGCGGAGATCGCCCGGCGGTACGGCGAGCACGAGGACGTCGTCCACGCCATCGAGGCGCACCACAACGAGGTGGAGGTCAAGACCGTCGAGGCGGTGCTCACCCAGGCCGCGGACGCGATCAGCGGCAGCCGCCCCGGCGCCCGGCGCGAGTCCCTGGAGGCGTACGTCAAGCGGCTGGAGCGCCTGGAGGAGATCGCCCAGTCGTACGACGGCGTGGACAAGGTCTTCGCCATGCAGGCGGGCCGGGAGATCCGGGTGATGGTCCGGCCCGAGAACGTGGACGATATCCAGGCCCAGGTCATCGCCAGGGACGTCGCCAAGCAGGTCGAGGAGGAGCTGACCTACCCCGGCCAGATCCGGATCACCGTGGTCCGCGAGTCCCGCGCCACGGAGTTCGCCCGGTAAGCCTCATCCGGCAGGCCTCGCCCGGGAGCCTCATCCGGTAAGCCTCGCCCGGCCAAAGCCATCCGGCAAGCGTCGCTGGTGAGGCCTCATCCGGTAGGCGCCGCTCGTGAAGCCCACCGCTCGGTAAGCCTCGCTCGGCCGAGGCCATTCGGTAAGCGTCGCTGGTGAAGCCCCATCCGGTAAGCCGCCCGGTGCAACCCGCCCGGCAAGCGTCACCCCGCATAGCCTCGGCCCGCTCGTCTCACACCCCGAGGGCCCCGGCTCCTCATGACGAAGGGCCCCCGCCCACTGCTGGGCGGGGGCCCCGGTCGTGTGGGGACTCCCCCAGGGACGCCCCAGGGACGCCCCCCAGGGACGGCCCCGCAGGGACGCCCCCCGGGATGCTCCTGTGAGACGCCCCCGATCAGCTCAGGCCTTGAGGCTGAGCGCGTCGGCGAGGTCGTTGAGCGCCTTCGCCAGCGTCGCCTGCGCGCCGACGGAGGTGTCGAGCTGGTGGGAGACGGCCCGAAGCTGCGCCACTGCGGCGTTCTTCTGCGGCCCGTCCGTGAACCGCTCGGCCCGGTCGACGAACTTCCGCACGTTGTCGGCCGTGGCCTTCTTCAGGGTGCCGGTGCGCAGCGCCTGCGCGTAGTAGGCGCGCACCAGCGGGAAGCTCGCCGGCCATGTCACCCGGGGCTGCTGCTGGGTGTTGAACCGGTCGAAGGTGGCCGTGGCCGCCGCGTCGATCTCGGCCTGGTCCAGGTGCTCGCTCGGAGTCAGCGTGAACGCGTCGAACCCGCGGGCGATCTCGCTGCCGTAGACGTGGCCGTTGTAGTAGTACGCGGACCAGAAACCGCCGAGGAGAAGAGAGCTGTCGCTCACCGGACCCCGGTCGAAGTACGCGATCTCCTGCGGGTTGGCCGAGTCGGTGAAGTCGAACACCGAGACGCCGCCCTGATACCAGGCCTGGACCATGATGTCCCGGCCGGGCACCGGAACGAGCGACCCGTTGTGCGCGACGCAGTTCTCCTGGTTCGTCTGCGGTACGGGCAGCTTGTAGTAGCTGCGGAACTTCAGCTTGCCGTCGACGATGTCGAAGATGGCGTCCGCGCCCCACGACGGCTCGTCGGTGACGCGGCAGCGCGCCCCACTGCCGCCGCCCCACTCGTCCGTGAAGATGACCTTGGTCCCGTCGTTGTTGAACGTGGCCGAGTGCCAGTAGGCGAAGTTCGGGTCCGTCACCGCGTCGAGCCGCTTGGGGTTGGCCAGATGTCGATCAGGAGTCCGTTGCCCGCGCACGCCCCGGCCGCGAGGCCGATCTCCGGGTAGGCCGTGATGTCGTGGCAGTGGGTGGTGACGGGCGACGGCGACCAGGACGAGCCGGACGGGTGCCGCGGGGCCTGCGGGGCGTTCTGGAGACCGTTGATCGCTCCGGTCTCCGGGTCGGTGAACAGGCGCGGTGTGGAGACGATCGCCGCGTTCTGCGGGGCCGCCACCGGCACCTTGATGACCTCGATACGCCACTGGGCCGTGTTCGGGTCGGTCGCCGCGGTGTTGGCGCAGCCCGCGAGCTCGGAACCCGAACGGACGCTCGCCGTGCCCTGCACGTAGACGTACACGTTGTCCGGATCGTTCTTGCTGGTCACCAGGGTGTGCGTGTGCGAGCCGCGGCAGGTCTGCACGGCCGCCACCTGGACCGGCTTGCTGATGTCGCTCACGTCGAAGACCCGGACGCCGCGGAAGCGGTCCGGGTTCACCGTGCCGCTCGCGCCCTGCGTGCCGCAGTCGATCCGGCCCCGGGTCTCCTCGACCGACATGAACAGCAGGTTGCCGTACACCGACAGGTCGCCCTGGCCGCCCGGGCACACCACGGACGTGGCCAGGACCGGGTTGGTGGGTGTCGAGACGTCGTAGATGTTGAAACCGGTGAAGTTGCCGACGAACGCGTACTTGCCGCTGAAGGCCATGTCCGAGTTCGCGTACGACGTGTTGCCGGGGTTCGAGGCCTGGTAGAAGCCCTCAGGCTTGTCCCGGTGGGCCAGGAGCTCCAGCCCCTGGCTCGCCTGCTGGGCATCAAGCCATCCCGCTCCCAGCCCGGCTCGCGGATCGGCGTCGTCCGCCATGGCCGTGGCGGGCATGAGGCCCACCAGGACCGCCCCTACGGCGACGACTCCGATCTTCCTTAATCCAGCACGCCCCCAACGTGCTGCCGCACGGCTGATCCTCAAGGGTCGCACCCCTCCTTTTCTGGTCTTTCCGGCGTGACCCGATGCGCGTGCGACAGATCCCGGGGCCCGGCCCGACCCAAAAGATCTACGCGGCGTTTGGGGGACAGTAACTGAATATGGGGCGAATGTGCTATACCCCTTCACATCCTCCGGTTTGGCCGGTGTCCCCCCAACCGCCAATGAAGCGAGCGCAGGACATGATCTCCTCCACCTCCTCACGGCAGCTTCTCGCGCTCGCGCTCGCCGCCGCCGCGATCAGCGCCTGCACTGCCGAGACCGCCCCGCCTCCCAAGGTGAACGTCGTGCAGCCGGGCGCGCCGGGACAGGGCAGCAAGGTCCTGCCGGCCGACCAGGTGCCGAGCTCCGACGACAGGGAGTACACCGACGCCGACGTGCGGTTCATGCAGGGGATGATCCGGCATCACTCCCAGGCCCTGCGGATGACCGCGCTCGTCACCGGGCGCAGCGAGAGCAGTGAGCTCCCGCGCTTCGCCAAGCGGATCGAGATCTCCCAGCAGGACGAGATCGACCAGATGGTGCGCTGGCTCAGGGCCCGGCTCCAGCAGGTGCCGAGCGTGGGCTCCGGCGGGGGGCACGACCACGGCGGCGGGGAGCTCATGCCCGGCATGCTCAGTGAGGCGCAGTTCGCCGAACTGGAGCAGGCCACGGGGGAGCGGTTCGACCGGCTCTTCTACGAAGACATGATCCAGCACCACCTGGGAGCGCTGACCATGGTGGAGCGGCTCTTCGGCGACGGAGGAGGCGAGGAGTCAGAGATCAACCAGTTCGTCACCCATGTCGACGCGGACCAGCGCATCGAGATCGACCGGATGCGCACGCTTCTCGCCGAGACGAACGGGTGATCGGCCCCGCTCATCGGAAGATCTGCAGGTAGAACGACAGCTCGGCGGCGAGTGCCGCCGCCTTGGTCTCCAGCCGCCGGAACCCGTGGGCCTCGCCCTCGAACGTCAGATAGGTGCAGGGCACGCCGCGCGCCAGCAGGCGCTCGGCGAACGCCCGCGACTGGGTCGGCGGCACGACCGGGTCGGCGAGCCCCTGCATGAGGAGCATGGGGCAGTTCACCCGGTCGGCCCGGGCCAGCGGCTCGCGCTCGCCGTACCGGTCCTCGGGGCCGACCAGCCACTCCACATACCGCGACTCGAAGTCGTGGGTGGCCGCGACGAGCGGCCCGAGCGCGCTGACGCCCGCCACCGAGACACCGCCCGCGAAGACGTCCGACGCGCCGCAGGCGGCCATGACCGTCCACCCGCCCGCGCTCGCGCCGCGTACGGCGATCCTGGCGGGGTCGGCGAGGCCCTCGGCGACCAGCCACTTGGCCGCGGCGATCACGTCCTCCACGTCGGTCACGCCCCACCGGCCGCGCAGGCGCTCCCGGTAGGCCCGGCCGTACCCGCTGGATCCGCCGTAGTTCACGTCGATCACGCCGATGCCGCGGCTGGTGAAGAACGCCTTCTCCAGGCTGAGCTCGCTCGTCGCGTGCCCGGTCGGCCCGCCGTGCACGAAGACGACGTAGGGCACGCCGCCCTCGTCCGGCTGTTCCGGCGGATACAGGTACGCGTGGACGCGGACGTCGGGCCCGGCCACGAACTCCACGACATGGGGCGCGGGGAGGACGCCGGCGGGAACATCGTCGATCTCCCGGCGCAGTTCCTCGGACCGACCGGCCAGAGCGGCACGACCGGCCAGACCGGCGCCACCGGCCAGACCGGCACGAGGGGCACGAGCGGCGCCACCGGCGCGAGCGGCCAGAGCGGTGCCACCGGCCTGAGCGGCGTCACCGACGCCCTCGCGGGCACCCTCTCCATGCGCGTCACCCGCATCACTGGGGTCATCGGGGCCGCCGGCGGTGTCGATCCTTACGACCGAACGCGGCGCGCCCGACCGGTAGCCGAGGCCGACGAGCACGTCGCCGTCCGCGTGCAGCACCGGCGCCCACCCCTGGAAGGGGACGTCGATGTCGGCCAGCGTGCGCGTCTCCGGGTCGAGGACACCCAGGCGCAGGTCGCCGCGCCCGTGCAGCACGGCGAGCCGCCCGTCGCCCAGCACCGCGTACGGCAGGCCGCCGAGCTGCCACAGCGGGCCGGCGAACTCCTCCTCCGCCGGCCAGAGGGGCTCGCACGACGATCCGGAGATGCCGGCCCGGTAGAGGTTCCACCAGCCCGACCGGTCGGAGACCGCGTACAGGCGCCGCTCGTCGCACCACAGCGGCGCGAGGACCGACTCGGCGGGCGCGCCCAGCACCGTCCGCGTGGCGCCGTCGGACAGCCGCGTGACCCGCAGCTCGGTGCGGGTCCAGGGCATGTGCGGGTGGTTCCAGCAGATGTACGCGAGATGCCGGCCGTCGGGGGACGGCGTGGGAGAGGCGTAGAAGTCGCAGCCGGTGATCACCTCGGCGACCTCGCCGGTCCCGGTCGGCTCCACGGCCACGATCGAACGGGTGACCTTGGCGTCCTGGTGGTGGCGTTCCCGGACGCACCACACCCGCGGGCCGCCCGTACCACCCGCGCCGTCCTGGACCCGCAGGTCGGCGTAGCGCAGCGCGCCCGGCTCGTCGGGCTCCGGCGTGACCGGACGGGGCCGTTCCGCGCCCGGGCCCGGCTCGCCGCCGGCGGGGGGCCGGGCGAGATAGAGCCGCTGGTCGGTGTGGTGCGCGAAGACGATCCCGTGGCCGGGGACGACGGCATAGGACCGGCCGCCGTACTCGTGGACGCGCGTACGGGCGTCCCAGGGCGCGGGAAGCAGGTCGGTGAGGGAGCCGTCGGCGGCCCGGTGGACGACCGTACGGCGGCCGCCCTCGGCGGGGCGGTCCTCCTCCCACCAGGTCTCCCCGCCCAGCACGGTCGGGAAGCCGAGCCGCAGACCGGCGCGTGCCACGTCGGCGGTGGAGATGGACGACGGCCGTGGCGAGAACGGCCTCGGGCCGGGCGTGGGGGGCATGACCGCATCCTGCCGGACGGGCCCGCTCCTGGGGGTGCAAATGCTGCAACGATCAGTCGAGGGACGGGGGAGTGGTGTAGCGAGTGGCGAGCGCGCCCAGCTGGTCGATGACCGTCCGCTTCCAGGTGCCGTCCTCGAACATCCGGCGCAGCGCCTCCTCGACCTGGTCGCGCAGCGCGGCCGTCCCGGTGGCGATGCGGTACTTCTCGGTGGCCAGGGACCTGCCGCTGAAGCGGAACCTGCCGGGATACTGCGCCGACAGCCCGGCGAGCACGGGGGCGTCGGCCACGATCGCGTCGGTCCTGCCGGAGGCCAGCAGCGGCGCGCAGGCCGCGGGCAGGTTCGCCTCGGCGAGGAACACCTGCCGCCAGCGGGTGCCGAACCGCTTCACGAGCGGCTCGGCGGACTCACGGGTGGCGCAGACGCGTTTGCGGGCGAGGTCGCGGGGGCGGCGGATGGACAGGTCGCCGGCCCGGACGAGGACGTCGGTGCTGGTGACGAGGTAGGGGCCGGCGACATACCGGGAGCCCGGCGGGCCGGTCGCGCCGACGACGAGGTCGGCTCGCGCGGTGTCGAGCGTGTAGACGACCTGGTCGTCGCGATAGCCGAGCGCGCGGGCGACGTACTGCGCGACCTCGATGTCGAAGCCGCTGTAGCGCCCGTCGGGGAGCCGGGTGACCAGGCCCGGCTGCCCGGGACGCACGCCGACCACCAGCGTGCCGGCGTTCCCGCATCCACCGGACAGGAACGCGGCCGCCAGGACGCCGACCACGGCAACGCCACGCCACACGCGCTCAATATCGAGGTCGCGCCCGTCCCCTCGCCAGCAGCGACACGGCAAAGCTCCCTTTACCCGAGCTACCCGAGGCCCCTGCAGGTCAGCGCATCAGCGCGACCTCGCCGCCCGCCGCCGCCTCGGCGGCGGCCGGGTCGGCCGCGACCTTGCGGCTGCGCCTGCTGCGCCGTTCCAGCCAGTTGGCGAGATAGCCCAGCGCCAGGTTGATCGCGATGTAGACGGCCGCGATGACGATGACCGAGGGGATCAGGTTGGCGTAGTTGGCCGGCACCACGCGGGCGCCCGCGTTCAGCAGGTCGGCGTACGCCACGACGAACCCGAGCGCGGTGTCCTTGAGCAGCACCACGAGCTGGCTGACGATCGCGGGCATCATCGCGGTCACCGCCTGCGGCAGCAGGATCAGCCGCATCACCTGGTTCTTGCGCAGGCCGATCGCGGATCCCGCCTCGGCCTGGCCGCGCGGCACGGCGAGGATGCCCGCGCGCACGATCTCCGCGAGGACCGACCCGTTGTAGACCGTGAGGCCGAAGACCACGGCCGCGAACTCGGTCACGACCAGCCCGGCCAGGCTCCCGCCGTACTGGGCGAAGAAGATCAGCATGAGCACCGGGACCGCGCGGAAGGCCTCGACGACCACCGCGGCCGGGATCCGCACCCAGCGGTGGTCCGACAGGCGGGCGATGCCGAACACGGCCCCGAACAGCAGCGCGAGCACCGCGGCGACCGCGGCGGCGACCAGCGTGTTGAGCAGCCCGGGCAGGATCAGCTCGGTCCAGGTGTCGGCCCGCAGGAACGGCTGCCACAGCTTGCCGTCCCACTGGCCCTTCTCGTCGAACTTCGTCCAGACGAAGTACGCGACCAGCAGCAGGACGACGCCGAACGCGAGGGTCAGCGCGTTGTTGCGCAGGCGGGCGCGCGGGCCCGGGACGTCGTAGAGGACGGAGGCGCCGCGCTCGGTCATCGGACCACCGCCAGGCGCCGGGCCAGCCGGCCGGACAGCAGGTTCAGGGGAAGGGTCAGCACGACGAACCCGGCGGCGAAGCCGAGGAAGATGGGAATGATCGCGTCTCCGTGGGCGTCGAACAGGTTCTTCATCCGCAGCGCCGCCTCCATGACGCCGATCGCGGCCGCGACCGTCGTGTTCTTGACCAGCGCGTTCAGCAGGCTCCCGAGCGGCGCGATGACCGTGCGCACCGCCTGGGGAAGGATCACCAGGCGGAGCGTCTGCAGGAACGTCAGCCCGATCGCCCGGGCCGCCTCGGCCTGCCCGATCGGCACGGTGTTGATCCCGGACCTCACGACCTCGCACACGAAGGCGGAGGTGTAGGCGGACAACCCGATGATCGACAGCCAGAAGCTGTTGAGCGACAGGTCGTCCCGGGAGAACTGGACGCTCATCACCGTGCCCAGGCCGAGACCGCAGAACACGATGATCAGTGTGAGGGGCGTGTTGCGGAGCACGTTGACGTACACCGCGCCCGCCCCTCGCAGCACCGGCAGCGGACTGACGCGCATGGCCGCCAGCACGATCCCCCAGATCAGCGAGATCACCCCGCTGACCACCGTGAGCTTCACCGTCAGCCAGAACGCGCCGAGGATGACGGGAAGCTCGTCGACGACGGCCTCCACCGCCGGCCTCCTCTCAGTGCCGCTTCCGCGCCGTCCTAGTACCGCTCGACGGACGGCGGCGTGGTGAAGTACTTGCCGAACTCGCCGAGGTTGGCGTCGAGAGCCTTGCGCCAGCTGCCGTCGTTGAAGAACTTCTCGATGGCGTTGTTGATCGCGTCACGGCCGGCCTTGTCGTCCATCTTGATGCCGATGCCGTACTTCTCCTCGCTGAAAGGCTGGCCGATCAGCTTGAACTTGCCGGGGAACTGGGCGGCGAACCCCGCGAGGATCGTCGCGTCCGTGGAGATCGCGTCGACCTGCTTGTTCTCCAGCAGCGGCAGGCACGCGCCGTACCCCTGCTGCTGGGTGAGGTTCTTGGACTCCCACTCGGGCCCGAACTTGTCGGCGAGGCGCTTCGGCGACGACGAGCCCTGCGCGCCGCAGACCTTCTTGTCCTTGAGGGAGTCGACCCCGGTGATCGAGGTGTCGTCGGTGCGGACGAGGATGTCCTGCCCGGTGATCAGGTAGGGCCCGGCGAAGGAGATCTTCTTCTTGCGCTCGTCGGTGATGGAGTAGGTCGCCACGACCATGTCCACCTGGCCCTGCTGGATGAACGGCTCACGGTTGGCCGACTGGGCCTCCTTGAACGTGATCCCGCTCTCCGGCACGCCGAGTTCCTTGGCGACGTACCTCGCCACGTCGACGTCGAACCCGCCGTAGCTGCCGTCGGGCTTCTTCAGCCCCCATCCCGGCTGGTCGATCTTGACGCCGATCACGAGCTTCTTGTCGTTCTTGGCCTTGTCGACGATCGAGTCCGCACCGGAGTTGCCGCAGGCAGTCAGGCCGGTGGCCAGGGCGGCCAGCGCGAGCAGGCCGGCTCCGAATCGCATCCGCGTCACCTTTCGCTTCTTGTGGAGCTTCGTTGTGAGCTGGGATCAGTGAGTGAGGATCTTGGAGAGGAAGTCGCGGGCGCGCTCGGTGCTCGGCTGGGTGAAGAACTCCGAGGGCGACCCCTCCTCGACGACCTGTCCGTCGGCCATGAAGACGATGCGGTTGGCCGCCCGGCGGGCGAAGCCCATCTCGTGGGTGACGACCACCATCGTCATGCCGTCTCTGGCCAGGCCGGTCATCACGTCGAGCACCTCCTGGACCATCTCGGGGTCGAGGGCCGAGGTGGGCTCGTCGAAAAGGATCATTTTGGGGTCCATGGCCAGCGCGCGGGCGATGGCCGCGCGCTGCTGCTGGCCGCCGGACAACTGGGCGGGATACTTCTCCGCCTGCGTGGCGATGCCGACCCGTTCGAGCAGTTCCATGCCCCGCTGCTCGGCCTGCTGCCGGGAGACCTTCCGCACCCTGGTCGGGCCGAGCGTGACGTTCTCCAGGATCGTCTTGTGCGAGAAGAGGTTGAAGGACTGGAACACCATCCCGACCTCGGACCGCAGACGGGCCAGAGCACGGCCCTCCGCGGGCAGCTCCCGCCCGTCGAAGACGATGGTCCCGGTGTCGATCGTCTCCAGCCGGTTGATCACCCGGCACAGCGTGGACTTGCCGCTGCCGGAGGGGCCGATGACGACGACCACCTCGCCCCGGCCCACGCTCAGGTCGATGTCCCTGAGCACGTGCAGGGGACCGAAATGCTTGTTGACTCCCTCCAGCCTGACAAGCGGGTCGGAACCACTGATCTCCGTCATGGTCAACAACGTAGGGGGGTCAATGCTGCCGAGTCACTAACGGGCCGGTACCGAATAGATCACATCCCGGCTGCTCAGGACATCACTCCCGGTTTGTCCGTACGGCCCGCCCCATGCGGCCCGGGACGCGGTCCCGGTTGGCTCCTGCCGATCTCTCACGTGTAGGAGTGCGGATGCTGAAAAATCCGGATCTGTTTCGGAAGACCGTCGCGGCGGCGGCCATGCTGGTGTGGCCCGTCCTGCTCGGCCTGGCCTTCCTGACCTCGCCGCCGGGCACCGAGCACGATCCCGCGGTGTTCCGCGCCGGCCCGGTGCAGGTGCAGGCCAGCGCGCTGCTGTTCCTGTGGGCGACCGCCTGCCTGGTGCCGGTGATCCTCGGGCTCGCCCACCTCCTCCGCTCGCGGGCGCCGCGCACCGGCAACATCGGGGCGGCCGTCGCCCTGACCGGCGCGGTCACCGCCACCAGCCTGTTCATGACCGACTTCTACGACCTGGCGCTGGCGCTCACCCTTCCGGACGCCCCGGCGGCCCGGGTGACCGAGGCGGCCGGCGCGCTCGGCGGCTTCGTGTACGGCATCCTCCTGCCGGGCTTCCTCCTCCACGTGGGCCTGCTGGTGCTCCTGGCGGGCCTGGCGGCGGTGCGGCGGGCGCCGTGGTGGGTCCCGGTGGCGGCGCTCGCGGGGACCTGCGGGCCGTTCCTCACGATGGGGCATCCGTCGGCGGTGCAGGCCATCGGGTCGCTGTTCCACCTCGCGGCGTTCGGCACGGTCGCGCTGAAGGTCCTGCGGATGCCCGTGGACGACTGGCGGGCCGCCTGAGCGTCCGCGGCTCGCCCGTCCCTCCGCTGATGGGCCCGACTCCCATTATGGGCCCGACTCCCTGACCCGCATGATCGCCTCGGCCCGATCGGCCACGCGCAGCTTCGTGAAGATGCTGGACACGTGGTTGCGCACGGTCTTCTGGCTCAGCCCGAGGCGGGCCGCGATCTGGACGTTCGTCAGATGGCCGGCGACCAGGCCCAGGATCTCGCGTTCCCGCGGGGTGAGCTCGGGAAAGCTCGGCTCCGGCTTCCGGCCGAGATCGGAGAAGTAGCCCATCAGCCGCCCGGCGAGGGCGGGGCCGAAGATCGCCTCGCCCTCGGCCACGGCCCGGATCGCACGCACGAGATCGGCCCGCCGCGCGCCCTTGAGCACGTATCCGCGCGCCCCCGCCCGCAGCGCCGCGAAGACCGCGTCGTCGTCGTCCGCCATGCTGAGCACCAGGACCCGCACGTGCGGGTTGTCCCTCGTGATGCGCTCGGTCGCGGCCACCCCGCCCATGCCGGGCATGGCGAGGTCCATCAGCACGACGTCGGGCTGCACGCGGGGGAGGAGGGCGAGGGCCTGCTCGCCGCTTGCCGCCTCGTCGGCGACCTCCAGCTCCTCCACCGGCCGCAGGAGTGCGCGCAGCCCCGCCCGGAAGGCCGCGTGGTCGTCAACCAGCAGCACGCGGATCGGCTCCATCGCCCGCCTCCCGTCTCGTGTCCTGCGCTGTGCCCCGCGTTGTGTCCGGGGCTGTGTCCTGCGCTGTGTCCGGGGCTGTGTCCTGCGCTGTGTCCTGCGCTGTGTCCGGCGCTGTGGTCCGCGCCGGGAGGCGGGCCAGCACCCGCGTCCCGCCACCGGGTCGCGGGCCGATCGCGCAGGTGCCCCCGAGCTCGGCCGCCCGCTCGCGCATCGACGCCGTGCCGACCCCGCTCCCGCCACCGTCCGCGTACGGCTCGCCGTCCGCGTGCGGCCGGCCGCCCTCGTCGGCGACCTCCACTTCGAGCGCACCCGCGTGAGCCCCGCCGGTCATGCCGAGCCGGACGCGCACCCGCCCTGCCCCGGCGTGGCGGCGCGCGTTCGCCAGCGCCTCGGCCGCTATCCGGTACGCCGCCACCTCGACGGCCGCGGGCAGCGCCGGGAGTGATCCGTCGATCTCGACGTCGATCTCGACGCCGGGCAGCCGGGCCGCGTGCGACCTGATCGCCCCGGCCAGGCCCAGCGTGTCGAGCGCCGGTGGCCGCAGCCCCTCCACCAGCGTCCGTACGTCGGCCATCGCCGTGCGGGCGTCCGTCATGATCTCCTCGAGCATTGCCAGGGCGTCCGGGTCCCGCCCCATGTCCTGCAGCATGTCCTGCACCGCCTCCGCCCGCATCGTCAGCGCGGCCAGCGTCGGCCCGAGGCCGTCGTGCAGGTCGCGCCGCAGCCGCCGCCGCTCCTCCTCGCGGGCCGTCACCAGCCGTTCACGCGAACGCTGCAGGTCCGCCGACAGCCGCACCGCGTGCACGGCGATGCCCGTCTGCCGGGCGAGGTCGGCGAGGACCCGGCGGTCTCTCGCGCCGAGCCCGGTCTCGCCCGGGCGCGGAGACAGGACCAGGTCGCCCACCGGCTCGCCCCGGTGCACGAGCGGCAGCCGCAGGGCGCCGGGGGAGGCCACGCCGTACGCGTGGGTCGGCCCTCCGGCGACCTCGACCGCGACGTGCGGCAGGCGCAGCGCCTCCGCCACCGACCGGGCCGCCGCGGCCAGCACCGCACCCGGCTCCGCCGCCTCCTCCAACCGCCTGCCCAGCAGGGCCAGCGCCGCGTACGGATCGTCGCGCCTGCCGTACATGACCAGGTTGACGGCGCGTTGCAGCCGCTCGCGCAGCGGCGCGAAGACGAGGGCCACCACCCCGGCGGCGGCCACCGACACCGGCAGCCCGTCCGCCGCGCGGAACACGGCGCCGAGATAGGTGACCACGAGCACGTAACCGCCGAACACGCACGCCGACAGCAGCACGTAGACGAGCGTGCGGTTGATGACGAGGTCGATGTCGAACAGGCCGTGCCGCAGCACCGCCACCGCGGCGGCGGCCGGAAGCAGGCAGGCCGCGAATGTTCCCATAACCTCCCAGAACGGGCTGGTGATGGGCCAAATGGAGCGCGGGTCGCCGTCCGACAACCCCGCGGCCACCCGTCCGGCCACGATCAGCCCGGCGAGGCCTGCGGCGTACCCGAGCCACTTGAGCTGGACCCGCTCGTCGGCGTCGCCGCGCCCGGCCCGGCGTACGAGCCCGGCCGCGCCCGTCACGAACAGGGCGCCCATGAGCCCGGTCGTCAGCGGCTCGACGAACGGGGAGACGACGGCGAGCGCGGGCACCCCGAGGGGGTTGGGCAGCGGTGTGCCCCACCCGAGCTGGTGGCTGGGGCCGGGCAGCAGGGCGCTCAGCGCGGTCGTCACGGCGGCGACCGCGGCGAGCGCCCACAGTGCCGCCCGCCATCCGGGCGAGGCCGGCCGCCCCGACGGGAAGAACGCGGGCACCGCGGCGACCGACAGGTTGGCGGGGACCCACAGCCACGTCTGCGGCCAGGACATCGGCGTCGCGAACGGCAGCCCGGCCAGGGCATAGTGCCCGGTCGCGTCCAGCAGCGCGAAGCACAGGCCGCAGGTCGCCATCAGCCATCCGACGGCGTTGCCCGGGCGTTCCACGGTGATCAGGCCGCCGACCAGCGCGCAGACGGCGACGAACAGGAGGTGGCTCTGGGCGAACAGCCCGGCGCCGTTGCGGTGTCCGAACACCAGGGCCGCGACGACCAGGAGCAGGCTGAGCACGCAGACCGCCCACGCCGTACGCCGCACTGCCCGCCTCCTTCGCGCCTCGGGCGCGACCGCCGAGTCGGGCTCAGGCTAGCGACCGATATGCCCAGACGAACAGGACGATGTCCCAGGACGTCCGGGTCGTCGCGGCGCCGGGACCTACCGGTCCTGCGGACCGCGTCATCGTCGGAGTCCGCGGTCCCGGGGAGCGGCTCACGGTGAGACGGGGTAACTGAAAAAGCCGGCGTGCCCGGTGCCGCGCTCGCTTCGGCCGGAGGTCTGCGGCGCTTCGCGGACGGGGAGGCGCAGGACGAACCGCGCTCCCCTTTCGCTGTCCTGGATGGTCAAGGTGCCCTGGTGCGCCTCTGCGATCTCCCGTGCGATCGCCAGCCCCAACCCGGTCCCTCCCGAGTCCCGGTCGCGTGAGGCGTCCAGCCGGGTGAAGCGGTCGAAGACCCGTTCCCGATGCTCCGGAGCGATCCCGGCGCCGTCGTCGAGGACCTCCAGCGTCGCCGTCGGCCCGTCGGACCGCACGCTGACGGTGATCCGTGAGCTGGCGTGCCGTTCGGCGTTGTCGAGGAGATTCACCAGCAGCCGGGTGATCCGCAGCCGGTCGCAGTCGACGAACACGTTCTGCCGGAGACTGCGCACGATCTCCATCCGGTAGGCGTGGCGGTCGAGCTCCTCGCCGACCAGCCGGCCGAGGTCGGTCGCGCTGAGGTCGAGAGGGGCGCGGGCGTCCAGCCTGGCCAGGGTCAGCAGGTCGGTCACGATCGCCTGGAGCCGGTCCACCCCGGCGAGCACCGCCCCGGTCATCTTCGGCCAGTCGGTGTCGTCCGGATGCATGAGGGCGTCCTCGAGCTGAGCCCGCATGGCGGTGAGGGGGTTGCGCAGGTCGTGGGACGCGTCCGAGGTGAACTGCCGCAGTTGCTTGTACGCGCCTTCGAGCCGGTCCAGGGTGTCGTTCACCGTCCCGGCCAGGAGCTTGATCTCTTCCTGGTTGTTGCACGCCACGGGTACCCGGCGGTGCAGATGACTGGCGGTGATCTCCGCCAGCTCCGTGCGGATGGCGTCCACCGCGGTCATATCCCTTTTGACCACATGGAAGGTCCCGGCCGCCGTCATCGCGGTCGCGAGCAGGGACATGCCGATCGCGAAGGACAGCGCCGCCGTATTCCCATACCAGGGGACCGTGGGCGCCGCCACGTAAAGGATCCACGGCCCGTCCGGCTGATAGACCTTGTACGAGAAGACGAGCCTGCAGCCCGTCAGCCCGGCCGGAGGGCACAGCACCCGTTCGGAGTGCACGCTCGTGCTGGTCGCGCGGAAGGTGGCCATCGGAGGCTTGTGGGCGAGTTGCGGTGTGGACGCGACGACCTGCTGCCGCGTGTCAAGGACCTGGATGGCGATGTCCTGGCCGGCCGGCAGGATGGGAGGGAGGTATCCCTCCCTGATGAGGGGCACCGTCCGGTCCCACGCCCCGGTGACCCGAGCCCGGGCCGTGTCGGCGTCCTTGCTGCCCACGACGACGAGGAAGAGCAGGCTGACCCCGGTGCACACGAGTGCGGCCACAGCGGAGTAACCAATCGTCCTGCGGACGAGAACGGATGATCGGTTCCAGTTCGACATCTGTTCAGGCCAATCGGTGGAGGGAGTGTGGTCCGGTGCCTTCACCAGGCCACCACATAGATATGAATGGTTCAATAAAACGAAACTTTCACTTTTCACAAGCCTGAGTAATGCCAGATGCGAGCCCTGGTCATGACACCGGCTCCACACCCACGAGCCGGTCCGCGTCCGGCAGGGTCTGGCAGGGTCCAGGGGTGTCGCGACGCCGCCCGTCATCGCCGTCCGTCGTCGCGTCCGGTCGCCGCCGAGTGTGCTGCTCCGGTACGGGCGGGGGCGGGGAAGCGCCTACCCTTGTAGTGCGATGACTGCGACCACACACACTGCGACGACCCAGGGCGCCGAAGGCGCGGCCCGGACCTACGAGGTGCGGACCTACGGGTGCCAGATGAACGTGCACGACTCGGAGCGGCTGTCCGGGCTGCTGGAGGACGCCGGATACGTCCGCGCGGCCGAAGGGGACACGCCGGACGTCGTCGTGTTCAACACCTGCGCCGTCCGCGAGAACGCCGACAACCGGCTCTACGGCAACCTGGGCCACCTGAGGCCGATCAAGATGGCCCGCAAGGGCATGCAGATCGCGGTCGGCGGGTGCCTGGCGCAGAAGGACCAGGGCGAGATCGTCCGCAAGGCCCCCTGGGTGGACGTGGTCTTCGGCACCCACAACATCGGGTCGCTGCCGGTGCTCCTGGAGCGGGCCCGGATCGCCGAAGAGGCTCAGGTCGAGATCAAGGAGTCCCTGGAGACCTTCCCCTCCACGCTGCCGAGCCGCCGCGAGTCGGCCTACGCGGCCTGGGTGGCGATCTCGGTCGGGTGCAACAACACCTGCACGTTCTGCATCGTGCCGTCGCTGCGCGGCAAGGAGAAGGACCGCCGTCCCGGCGACATCCTCGGCGAGGTGCGCACCCTGGTCGACCAGGGTGTCCTGGAGGTCACCCTGCTGGGCCAGAACGTCAACACCTACGGCGTGGAGTTCGGCGACCGGCTGGCGTTCGGCAAGCTGCTGCGGGCCTGCGGAGACGTCGAGGGCCTGGAGCGGGTCCGCTTCACCTCGCCCCACCCGGCCGCCTTCACCGACGACGTGATCGCCGCCATGGCCGAGACGCCGAACGTGATGCACCAGCTGCACATGCCGCTGCAGTCCGGTTCCGACCGCGTCCTCAAGGCGATGCGCCGGTCGTACCGGTCCGAGCGCTACCTCGGGATCATCGAGCGGGTCCGGGCCGCGATGCCGGACGCCGCGATCTCGACCGACATCATCGTGGGCTTCCCCGGCGAGACCGAGGAGGACTTCCAGCAGACCCTCGACGTCGTGCGGCAGTCGCGCTTCGCCAACGCGTTCACGTTCCAGTACTCCATCCGCCCCGGCACTCCGGCGGCGACCATGGAGGACCAGGTGCCCAAGGCCGTCGTCCAGGAGCGGTACGAGCGTCTGGTCGCCCTCCAGGAGGAGATCTCCTGGGAGGAGAACAAGAAGCAGGTCGGCCGCACCCTGGAGGTGCTGGTCGCCGAGGGCGAGGGCCGCAAGGACGACGCCACCCGCCGCCTGTCCGGCCGCGCGGCCGACAACCGTCTCGTCCACGTCGCCGCCGCCGATGCCCGCCCGGGTGACATGGTGACGGTCGAGGTGACCTACGCGGCGCCGCACCACCTGGTGGCCGACAAGGTCCTGTCCGTACGGCGGACCCGCGCGGGCGACGCGTGGGAGGCGCGGCAGGCCGCCCCGCAGCGGGGCAGCGCGGTCAACCTGGGGATGCCCGCCATCGGCCGTCCCGCTCCGCTGCCCGCCGAGCCGTCCGCCTGTTCGGCCGTCTGAGGCGCCGAGCCCGGCGACGGCCGGGTCATTGGCCGAGGGCGCGCAGGACCTCGTAGCAGTAGGCGCGCTGCAGGTCGTCGTCGAACCGCAGGCAGGGGTCCTGCATCTGGGTGGGACCCGCGGCGTCCGCCCCGCCACGAGGCACGGCCGTGCCGGACGCTCCCGTGCCCTTGGTGTTTTCGGCGGCCGTGGTCTCGGCCGCCGCGGCGTCGGCGGGTCGCGGCCGCTGGGCCTCCCCGGTCCCGGTGCGGCCCGCCGCACCGGTGGAGTCGCTTCCGCCGCTCCTCGACGACGAGACCGCAGAGGGCGGCCGGGACCGTGAGGAGGGGGCCGCCGTCCGGTCAGGGCGCCGGGACGACCGCGACGCTTCGATCTCGTGATCGGGCGGCGGTGCACCGTGTCGAGTCGCTCGCTGCTCTTGCACCGGTTGCTTTCTCGCCGGTTGTCCCTTTTCTAAGTCGTTTCCCGGATCGTTTTCCGCGCCGTCTCGCGTGGCCGCTTCTTCCGCCTCCTCGCCGCGCTCGGGCACGCGTTCCGGCTCCTTTTCCGGCTCCGTTTCCGGCCGCTCGGACGCGGGTTCCCGTGAAGCGGTCGCGGACGGGAAGAAGGGAGCGGCGGAGGGAAATCCGGGCGCCGGGCGTGCGGATGTGGCGGCAGTGCTCATGCCGGCGGCCACCGATCGGGCGGCGGAGGGCGTGGGGTCCCGCGCAGGCAGGACGGCCAGGACGACGCCGAGCCCGGCTACGGCGGTTACGCCGATCACGCCCGTCAGGGCGAGGACGGGATGACCGTCGCGCCGGTGCCGTGGGGCAGGGGAGAAATCCGGCATGATCGTGTTCTTCCATGCGGCGGTCGGTTGTTTCCGATTTCTCAGTGTGCCCGCCGGATGCGAATTCCAGCGGCGGTTCCGCCGATTTCCGGGGGCTCCAAATACGCCGCCCGGTCATTATCGCAAGGAATGTCCTGAATATTGGTGAGTCGAGTCATTCCTGGCGGAAGGCCGCGCGTGACGGTGTCCCCGTCCGGGACGCGGCGGGGCCCTACCGCCGGGCACGTCCTAGCATCGCCGTGTGTCCGTTCGTGAACTGGTCGTCCTCGGCACCTCGAGCGCGGTGCCCACCCGTCACCGCAACCACAACGGCTACCTGCTCCGCTGGGACGGCGAGGGATTCCTGTTCGACCCGGGGGAGGGCACCCAGCGGCAGATGCTGCACGCCGGGGTGAGCGCGCACGACGTCACCTGGATCTGCGTCACGCACTTCCACGGCGACCACTGCCTCGGAGTGCCCGGCGTGGTCCAGCGGATCGCCAGGGACAAGGTGGACCACGAGGTGCGGGCGGCCTACCCTGCGAGCGGCGAGACGTACTGGCGCAGGCTGCGCAACGCGTCGGCCTTCGCCGACACCGACGTGATCGCGCCGCGCCCGGTCTCCGGCGAGGTGGCCGAGTGGCCGTCGGGACCCGTGACGCTGACCGCACGGCCGCTGTCGCACCCCGTCGAGTCGTACGGCTACCGCGTGGACGAGCCGGGCGGGCGCCGCATGCTGCCCGGGGAGCTGGCCAGACGGGGCGTGCGCGGGCCGATGATCGGTGAGCTCCAGCGGCACGGCTCGCTGACCATGCCGGACGGGTCGACGGTCACGCTGGAGCAGTGCAGCGCCCCCAAGCCGGGACAGAGCGCGGCCTTCGTGATGGACACCCGGATGTGCGACGGGGCGTTCGCCCTGGCCGACGGCGTCGACCTGCTGGTGATCGAGTCGACGTTCCTGTCGGCCGAGAGCGCGATGGCCGCGCAGTACGGGCACCTGACGGCGGCGCAGGCGGGCCGGATCGCCGCGGACTGCGGGGTGCGGCGGCTGGTGCTCACCCACTTCTCCGAGCGGTACACGACGGCGGACGAGCCGCGCTTCGTCGACGAGGTGCGCACGTCCTACGCCGGGGACGTCGTGACGGCGCGCGACCTCATGCGCGTCCCCGTGCCGAAGCGCGCGGACTACCAGGCCCAGCGGGCGGCGAAGTAGCCCACGCCGTACGGCGCATCGTCGTACAGCAGCTCGGACGCGGCGGGCGGGGGCGCTTCCCGCGCCGCGCCGCCGAGGACCTGGAGGGCCGCCCGGCCCGTCGCCCACAGCTCCCGCGCCTCGTCCGGGTCGAGGCCCAGCAGACGACCGGCGTCGCCCGAGGCGAGCGCGCCGGCGAGCATCTCGTCGTACGGCACGGCGCCGGGATGGATGTAACCCGGCGCCTTCTCGGTGCGCCTGGCCGAGCCGTCGCCCATGACCAGCAGCGCCACCCGTCCCGCCGAGTCCGCCAGGCGGCGGCCCAGCGCGGCGCACTCGGCCGGCGAGGCGTCGAACCCGACCGCCTCGAACCGCAGCGCGGGAAGGTCGCCTCCGGAGGCGTGCGCCCGCTCCAGCAGCCAGCGGCCGATCGTGAGCGACAGGGGCAGGACGGGATCCCCCGGGCCGACCCGGACGTCGGGGCCCCACGGGCGCAGCGTCCCCGCGGCGTTCCCGGGGAAGGACGCGGCGGCGTCCGCGCCGCCGACCACGGCCAGCACGTCGGCGCGGGCGTCCAGAAGCGAGCCGACCGCCGCGGCGCAGGCGGCACGCAGATCGTCGAGTTCGGGTGCGGCGGCCCCGGCGACCTGCGGGACGAGCAGCGGAGGATGCGGGCAGACGGCAGCGGCGACCAGCACCCGATCACCCTACCCCGCCCGGGCGCGCGCAGAATGGGACGTATGGACAGCAGCACGGTGGCGTTCGCGACCGTACCGACCAGGCTGGGCGACGTGCTCGCCGCCGTCACCGAGGACGGGGTCGCCGCGACGCACTTCCAGGACGACCCCCGGCTCAGGGAGCGGATCGCCGACCGCCTCGGCATGGCCGTCGCCGACGACCCGGTCCGTACGGCCGCCGCGAGGCAGGAGCTGACGGCGTACTTCCGGGGCGAGCTGAAGGAGTTCCGCGTGCAGGTGGACTGGCGGCTCATGTCGCCGCTGCAGCGGCAGGTCCTCGGCACGTTGTTCGCGACCGTCCCGTACGGCGAGGTGGTGACGTACGGGGAGCTGGCGGCGCGGAGCGGCACGGGGGTCCCGGCGCGGGCCATCGGCTCGATCATGGGCGCCAACCCGCTCCCGATCATCGTGCCGTGCCACCGGGTCGTGGCGAGCAACGGGCTCGGCGGCTTCAGCGGCGGCGAGGGCGTGGAGTCCAAGCGGTGGCTGCTCACTCTCGAAGGCCACCTGCCTCCCACCCTCGACTGGGACATCTGACCTCCCCGCCGCTGGGACACTGGACGGGTGGGGCAACTACCGGTGATCGCCGTCGTGGGCGCGACCGCGGCGGGCAAGTCCGACCTGGCCGTCGAGCTGGCGCTCCGTCTGCACGGCGAGGTGATCAACACCGACTCCATGCAGCTCTACGAGGGCATGGACATCGGCACGGCCAAGCTCTCCATGGAGGAGCGGCGCGGCGTCCCCCATCATCTGCTGGACCTCTGGCCGGTGACGCGGACCGCCAGCGTGGCCGAGTATCAGCGGCTCGTCCGCCCGCTGATGGATGATCTGCGCTCCCGCGGCCGGGTGCCCGTGCTGGCGGGCGGCTCCGGGCTCTACGTGCGCGCCGCGATCGACGATCTGGAGTTTCCGGGGACCGACCCGGACGCGCGGGCCCGGCTGGAGAAGGAGCTCGCCGCGACCGGCCCGGCGCCCCTGTACGAACGGCTCAAGGGTCTCGACCCGGTGGCCGCGGACAACATCCTGCCGAGCAACGGCCGCAGGATCGTCCGCGCGCTGGAGGTCATCGAGCTGTCCGGGCGGCCGTTCTCCGCCACGATGCCGTCGTACGACGCGGTCTACGACAGCGTGCAGATCGGGGTCGAGGTGCCGCGGCCGGTCCTCGACGAGCGGATCGAGCGCAGGGTCGCCCTCATGTGGGAGGCCGGGCTGGTGGACGAGGTGCGCGCGCTCGCGGCGCGCGGCCTGGCGGACGGCAGGACCGCCAGCCGGGCGCTCGGATACGCGCAGGTGCTGCGCTTCCTTTCCGGGGAGTGGACCGAGGAGCAGGCGCGGGAGGAGACGGTGCGCGCGACGCGCAGGTTCGCCCGGCGGCAGGAGTCGTGGTTCCGCCGCGACCCCCGGGTGGTGTGGCTGCCGTTCGACGCGCCTGATCTGGCCGACCGCGCGATCGCCGTGATCACCGGCTCCTCCTAGACTGCTGCCATGCGGTTTCTGAAGGGCCACGGCACCGAGAACGACTTCGTCATCCTGCCGGACGCCGACGCCACGCTGGACCTGTCCCCGGTGGACGTCGCGGCGCTGTGCGACCGGCGCGCGGGCATCGGCGCCGACGGGGTGCTGCGCGTGGTGCCCACCAAGCTCTGCCCCGAGGCGGCCGGGCTGGCCGGCGAGGCCGAGTGGTTCATGGACTACCGCAACGCGGACGGCGGAATTCCCGAGATGTGCGGCAACGGCGTCAGGGTCTTCGCCCGCTACCTCGTGGACGCGGGTCTCGCGGCGCCCAGCGAGTTCGCCGTCGCCACCCGCGGAGGCCTCAAGCGCGTACGGCTCGGGGCGACGGGCGACGTGACCGTGGACATGGGCATGCCGCGGGTGCTGGGGGACAGTCGCGCGCTCGTCGACGGGCGCGAGTGCCGCGGCGTGAACGTGAACATGGGCAACCCCCACCTGGCGTGCGCCGTGGAGGAGCCGGTGGCCGGGTTCGACCTCGGCCGCGAGCCCGGCTTCGACCGCGGGGTCTACCCCGAGGGCGTCAACGTCGAGATCTTCAACATGGTGGGCGACCACAGGGTGTCCATGCGGGTGCACGAGCGGGGCTCGGGGGAGACGCGCTCGTGCGGCACCGGGGCGGTCGCGACGGCCGTCGCCGCCGCCCACGCCGCCGGCGAGACCACCGGCACGTGGGAGGTGCGGATCCTCGGCGGCACGGTCACCGTGACGCTGGAGGAGGACACGAGCTACCTGTCCGGGCCCGCCGTCCTCGTCGCCTCGGGCGAGTGGCCCGCCGTTCTCTGACCGTTTCAGGTACTTGCAGAACCTTGTTCTGATCGGCCACCCTGAGTCTGGAGATCAGACCGAGGAGGGCGCATGGACCCGCGTGATGCGGTGCTGGAGACGAAGGCGGCCATCGGGGCCCTCGGCGGGGGCTTCATGCTGTCGAGGGAGGTAAAGGCGCTGTGCGAGCGTCACGGCCTCGGCCCACGGGAGATGTACTTCCGCGGCAGGTGCGGCGTCCTCGGCGAGGTGGACGCCGATGTCGTGCTCGCGGCGGTCGTCTTCTTCCCGGCGGGGCACGTCCGCGAGTCGTGGGAGGGCGGGCGCAAGCTCGCCGCCGAGGAGGCCGCCGCGCTCTACGCCGGCGCCTGCCACGACTGGGGACGGCGCAGGCTCGCCGGGCTCGGGAACGCCGACCGGCTGGCCGAGCTTCTCGCGGCCGTCGCCGACGGGGCGGACGCGTTCTGCGCGCCGCTGTTCGCCGGATGGCGGGCCATGCCGCGGCCCGGCGGCGGGCCCGCCCTGGCCGCCCATCTGCTGCACGTCGTGCGGGAGCTGCGCGGCGCCCGGCACGCGACGGCCGTGGTGGCGCAGGGACTCGGCCCGCTGGAGGCCACCCTCGTGGGTGCGGACGGCACCGGGACTCCGATCCCGTACGACCGCACCGCCGACGTCGCCCGATTCCTCGCCTGGCCCGAGCCCTACCCCGTGCCGTCGGCGGAGGCGGCGGAGCGCAGGGCCAGGGCGGAGGAACTGACCGACGATCTCGTCGCCCGCGCCTACGCGGCGCTCGCCCCGGCGGAGCTCGCCGAACTCTCTGGCCTGCTCCGGGAGGCGTCCGGGGCGGCCCGGGCGCGCTGACGCGCCGGTGAGCAGAAGGCCGCGTTCGTTTGGGTCATGGTCGGCGACCTGGCAGACTGACTGCTCATGGACGTGGACATCTGGGCCTGGGTCGGTGGCACCCAGCGTGAACTGCACGAGGCTGGCAACACGGGGCTGGCCATGGCGCTGGGTGACGTGCCGGCGCAGGCGCTGGAGGGCCGTTTCACCCAGCTCGACGTCGTGGCGCCGGCGATCGCGCAGCACGCGGAGACGCTGGAGAAGCCGTGGTTGGAGTTCTTCGCGCGCTACTGGCACCTGCTCGGCCGGGTGGGCGACCGGGCGATCGGCGCGGCCGCGCTCGACGACGCCGTCGCGCTGGCGGACTTCGCCCAGCGTGACGACGTCCGCGACTGTCCCGCGGCCCCCGGCGCCGTGGAGATCCTGGCGATGGTCCAGGCGAACACCGACGGCCCCGGTTATGCCGAGACCCGGCTCGCCGCCCTGGGCGCCGCCCTCGACGGCGTCGGCCCCGACTCGCTCGCCTTCTCCGGCCTGGCCACGCAGTACGTCGCGGCGCTCATCGACGCCGGCCAGGCGGCCGAGGCCGTCGCGTACGCCGAGGCGGCGGTCGAGCGCCTGCGCGGAGAGGGCCGCGAGGCGAGCTGGGAGCTGGGCGCCGCCTCCGCGCGCGCCCTGCTCGCGGCCGGACGCCCGGACGACGCCCTGACCGCGCTCGACGCCTCGACCGGCTTCAAGCCGGACGACCCGGTCGCGAAGGGCCGCCGCGAGACCCTGCTCAGGTCGCAGGTGCTGGCCACCCTCGGCCGGGTGCAGGAGGCCGTTGACGCGCTGCCCGACCTCGACGTCGTGGGCGACCACGCGCGCGAATGGGTGGAGTGGGCCCGCACCGTCCGCATGCTCACCGAGGGCATCGCCAACACCTGGCAGCTCGGCCGCATCCTGCGTCAGTGGATCACCTACTTCGAGAGCGTGGGCGGCCACCGCGCCAGGTTCGAGCTGGCGCTGACGGCCGGGCACCTGGCGGTCGCCCGGCAGGGCCTGTGGCAGGCCCGCCTGCTGGCCGACTACGCCGAGGCCGCGATCGCCGCCCTCCGCGTCACCGAGGGACTGGCCGAGCGGGTGGCCGAGCTGCGCGCCGCCGCCGACGCCGCCAAGGAGCTTCCGGCGCCCGGCCCCCGCGACGAGCTGGTCGCCTACTTCGACGCCGCCGACGGCCGCACGGCCGACCCCGAGCGGTGGGTGGGGTGGCTGTGGCCGCTGTCGGGCACCGACCTCGAGGCCACCCGGCGCCACACCACGACGCTCGGGTTCCTCGGCTACGCCCCGGTGGGCGCCGACGTCTACTGGAAGACGGTCGTCGAGGACGGCGACCCGGCCGCCGCCGGCGACGAGGACATCTCCTACCTCACCGGCCTGCTCATCGAGGCCGGGCAGGACGAGCGGGTGGAGACCCTGGCGACCCGGCTGCCGGAGACCCGTTCGCACCTCGCGCTCGCCCGGCTCCACCGCGCGCGCGAGCGCTGGGAGCAGACGGCGGCCGAGGCCGAGCAGGCGGTCGCCCACGAGGGCGGGCTGGAGGCGCGCCGGCTGTGGTCGGGCGCCGTGCAGCAGCTCGGCGACAACGCCAAGGCGGCCGAGATCATCAAGCCGGTCGTCGACTCCGGTGAGGGCGAGGAGGAGGACGTCTGGCGGCTCATCGTCCTGTCCACCGCCGTGGAGGACTGGGCGACCGTCCGCGCCGCCGGCGCCAAGCTCGGCATGCCGATCGAGCCGGGAGAGGGCCCGATCGAGGAGGAGTGGCACCTGGTCCGGGTGATCCTCCCCGCCCCCGACGGCAGCCAGCGGGAGGTGCTCGCCGTACGGACCGGACCGGCTACCGCGCGCCTCGCGATCCCGCAGCCGCGCGGCATGGAATACAACGCGGGCGACGTGGTCGTGATCGACCCCCGGCCGCTGGAGCCGATCCCGGAGAACGAACAGGAACGGGAGAGCTTCGTCATCCCGTTCGCCGGGGTGACGATGCTGCGCCCGGGCGGCTACACGAGCTGGTTCTTCGACGGCGCGGCGCCCTCGGAGGACGAGTGGGCCGAGTTCAACGAGGTCCTCGCCGAGCGCGGCTGGCCCATGTGGGTCTACAGCGACGAGAACTACCGCGTCACCCACCCCGCCACCGGCGAGCAGCTTCCCGGCGTGTTCGGCTGGATCGCGATCCCGCCCACTGTGGGGCCGGCGGAGCTGGACGCCGTCCTCGACGACGTCACCGAGCAGTGGTCCCACCCGCTCGCGTGGCTCGACCTCGCCCGCGAGGTGGGCATCGAGGCCGAGCGGCACGAGCGGATCTCCAAGGAGTACGGCCTCTGATCCGCCTGCCCGCCACCCTGGCGGAACCTTGCTCTAGAGTCGGGTTCGATTCGTGAGCGAGGAGGCGGCGTGATCCTGGACCGGTTCCGTCTGGACGGCAAGGTGGCCATCGTGACGGGAGCCTCGTCGGGGCTCGGCGTCGCCTTCGCCAGGGGCCTCGCGGAGGCGGGCGCCGACGTGGTGATCGGGGCCCGCCGTCCCGAAGGGCTGGAGCGGACGCGGCGGCTGGTCGAGGAGACCGGCCGCCGCTGCCTCGCGGTCCCCACCGATGTGTCGGTCCCCGAGGAGTGCCAGGCCCTCGTCGACGCGGCCATGGGCGAGTTCGGCCGGGTCGACGTGCTGATCAACAACGCGGGCGTCGGCACGGCCGTGCCCGCCCTGCGGGAGACACCCGGAGAGTTCCGCCGGGTGCTCGACGTCAATGTGAACGGCACCTACTGGATGGCCCAGGCCTGCGCCCGCGTGATGCGGCCGGGCTCGTCGATCGTCAACATCGGCAGCGTGCTCGGCGAGACCACGGCCGGGCTGCCGCAGGCGGCCTACAGCGCGTCGAAGGCCGCCGTCGTCGGGCTCACCCGCGACCTCGCCCAGCAGTGGACCTCGCGCCGGGGCATCCGGGTCAACTGCCTGGAGCCGGGCTTCTTCGACTCCGAGATGACCGCGCAGTATCCCGACGGCTACCTCGACCGCATGCGGGAGCAGCGGGTCCTGATGAAGCGCTCGGGCGACCCGCGGGAGCTCGTCGCCGCCGCCGTCTTCCTCGCCTCCGACGCCGGCTCGTACGTCACCGGGGCCGTGCTCCCGGTCGACGGAGGCATCCTCGCCACCTGAGCCCGTCACGACGCGTGCCGCATCGGCGGGCGCGTTCTCGCCACCCGAGCCGGTCACGACGCGTGCCGCATCGGCGGGCGCGTTCTCGCCACCTGGGCCGGTCATGACGCGTGCCGCCGTGCCGGGCGGCGCTCTCGCCACCTGAGCCTGTCACGACGCCGCTGCCGCCTCCCCAGGGCGGGTCCTCACGCCGCGCCGCCGCGCCTTCACTGCCCGGTACGGCCCCTGGGGAGAAAGATCACCGGACGGTCACGATATGGAGATTAGGTGGCATTTTTCACCATAGGAAGGGCAGCAGGGCCCTAGCCTCAGACCTGTTGTCAAAACAGGATCCGTGTTGCGCCTAGCGCAACGCCTGTGCGTGTGCCCTGAGGAGTCGTTGGCCCCCCGCTCTTCATTCACGGCGTTCGAGCGGCAGCCCTCGCGCCGTGCTTTGGCGTTCCCGGGCGTCCACGCCGCCTCGCGGGCGAGCGCCAAGTGAGGGGAATCAGAGTGGGCACAGCCGCGATCGAGGTTCGCGGGCTCTGGAAGATCTTCGGTCCCAAGGCCGACCGGATCATCGGCAGCCCCGACGCAGATCTGGAGCCCGCGCAACTGCGGGCGAAGACGGGGTGCACCGCCGCCGTCAGGGACGTCGGCTTCGAGGTACGCCCGGGCGAGGTCTTCGTCGTCATGGGCCTTTCCGGCAGCGGCAAGTCGACGCTGGTGCGCTGTCTCACCCGGCTGATCGAGCCGACGGCGGGCGAACTGCGCATCGACGGCCAGGACGTGCGCGCCATGTCGGCCAAGCAGTTGCGTGAGCTTCGCCGCCACCGTGTGAGCATGGTCTTCCAGCACTTCGGGCTGCTGCCGCACCGGAAGGTCGTGGACAACGTCGGCTACGGCCTGGAGATCCAGGGCGTCGGAAAGGCCGAGCGGCACGAGAAGGCCCGGCGCATCCTGTCGCTGGTCGGGCTGGAGGGCCATGAGGACTCCTACCCCGAGCAGCTGTCGGGCGGCATGCAGCAGCGGGTGGGGCTGGCCAGAGCGCTCGCCGTCGACCCCGAGGTGCTGCTGTTCGACGAGCCGTTCAGCGCGCTCGACCCGCTGATCCGCCGCGACATGCAGGCCGAGGTCATCCGGCTGCACCGCGAGGTCGGCAAGACCATGGTCTTCATCACCCACGACCTGTCCGAGGCGCTCAAGCTCGGCGAGCGCATCGCGATCATGCGGGCGGGCGCGATCGTGCAGGTGGGCACCCCCGAGGAGCTGGTGGGCGCGCCCGCCGACGACTACGTGGCCGACTTCGTGCGGGACGTCCCCCGGGCGCAGGTGCTGTCGCTGCGCTGGATCTCCCGCGACCCCGAGCCCGACGAGCCGCTCGACGGCCCCGAGCTCCCCGCCGACACCGTGATCCACGACGCGGTCCCGGCCGCGATGGCGTCCGACCGGCCCATCCGGGTCGTCGCCGACGGCGAACTGGTCGGCGTGGTGAGCCGCGTCGACCTCCTCGGCGCGGTGCGGCCCGGGACCGAGCCCGTCGCGGTCGCGGCCTCCGCCGGCGCGACCGGGGAGGCGTAGATGGTGAGTGCGCCTGTGCAGGTCGCGCCGCCCGTGGAGGCCCCGGCGCGGGTCCGCCGCCTGCCGCGGTGGGTCGCGCCGGTCGCCGGAGTGGTAGCGGTGGTGGCCCTCTACGTGGCCTTCCGCGGCAAGGCCGTGCTGCCGCACGACGACGACGCCACCCTGTTCCACTGGCTCAACGACGCCCGCGACTGGGTCGACGAAAACCGCAACAGCAGCCCGATCTTCCTGTACGTCGTCAACTACCTCCGCCTGGGCGCCGCCGGCGTCTACGAGGGGCTCCAGGCCGGCCTGGTCGCACTCGGCTGGCCCGGTCTCCTCGGGCTGGCCGCCGGACTCGGGTGGCTGGCCGGCGGGTGGCGGATCGCGCTCGTCTCGTTCGCCGGCTTCGCCGGCGTCGGCGTGCTCGGGTTCTGGGAGGCGAGCGTCGAGACGCTCGCGCTGACCCTGTCCGCGGTGCTGCTGTCGCTGCTGTTCGGCATCCCGCTGGGGATCTGGGCGGGCCGCTCGCACCGCGTACGGCGGATCGTGACGCCGGTGCTCGACGTCATGCAGATCATGCCGACGTTCTCGTACCTGTCACCCATGGTGCTGCTGTTCCTCATCGGCCCGGCGTCGGCGACGATCGCCACGATGATCTACGCGATGCCGCCCGCGATCAGGATCACCGCGATGGCCATCCAGCGGGTCTCCGGTGTGGCGGTGGAGGCGTCGGAGTCGCTGGGCGCCACCGGGTGGCAGACGCTGGGCAAGGTCCGTCTGCCGCTGGCGCTGAACACGATCACGCTGGGCGTCAACCAGACCATCGCGGCGGCGCTGTCGATGGTGCCGCTGACGGCGCTGATCGCGGCGCCCGGGCTCGGCGAGGACCTGCTCCGCGCGCTCGCCCGGGTCAACGTGGGCGCCGCGCTGGTGCCCGGCGTCGCGATCGTGCTGATCGCCATCGTGCTCGACCGCATGACGCGGGCGGCGGCGCAGCGGCGCGAGAGCGGCACCCGGGCGAGGGCCGTCCGCTGGGGCGGGTTCGCCGTCCTGACGGCGGCCGGGCTCGCCCTGCTCCCCGCGATGGCGCAGGAGTTCCCCGAGCAGTGGCAGGTGCAGATCGTCCGGCCGATCAACGACGTGGTCGACTGGATCGAGGCCCACTGGTACACCTTCACCGGCTTCCTCAACGACGTGGTGGCGTACGGCCTGCTCAACCCGCTGCAGGACGTGCTGACCAGCGCGCCCTGGTGGCTGGTCACCGCGGCGGTGCTGGTGTTCGCCTGGCGGGTGAGCGGGCTGGCGGCCGGTCTCGTCGCCACCGCCTGCCTCCTGTGCGTCGCCGCGCTGCAACTGTGGGAGCACGCCATGGAGACGCTGACGTTGGTGCTGGTCGCCTCCGTGATCACCATCGCCGCCGGGCTCGCGCTCGGCGTGGCGGCGGCGCGGTCGCGGTGGTTCGCCGCCGGGCTCCGTCCTGTGCTGGACGCCGCGCAGACGATGCCGTCGTTCTCCTACCTGCTGCCCGCCGTGGCCCTGTTCGGCAACGGCCGCTTCACCGCGATCACGGCCTCCTTCATCTACGCGGTGCCGGTGGTCGCCCGCCTCGTCGAGGACGGCCTGCGCGCGGTCCCCGGGACCGTCATGGAGGCGGCGCGGTCCGCGGGCTCCACCGACCGGCAGCTGCTGTGGAAGGTCCAGTTGCCGATGGCGCGCGGCTCGCTGCTGCTCGCGGCGAACCAGGGCATCGTCATGACGCTGGCGATGGTGGTGATCGGCGCGCTGGTCGGCGCCGGAGCTCTTGGATACGACGTCGTGGCCGGGTTCGCGCAGCAGGAGGACTACGGAAAGGGGCTCGCCGCCGGCGTCGCCCTGGTCCTCCTCGGAGTCATGCTCGACCGGATCACGCAAGGCGCCAACGGGCGCCGCTCTCCCCACAAGAAGAGGAACGCATGAAGAAGTTACGCCTAATCGCAGGGGTACTCGTTCTCGGCCTCAGCGCGGCCGCCTGCGGAGGCGCCAAGGTAGAGGACGACTCCGCGGCGGCGCCCAGCGCGAGCGCCGCGGGCTCCGCGGCCGCGTCCGCCGGGGGCACGGTCAAGATAGCCATCAACGGCTGGGTCGGCTACGAGGCCGACGCCGCCGTGGTGTCGTACCTCCTGGAGCACGAGCTCGGCTACAAGGTCGAGAAGGTGACGCTCGCCGAGGAGCCGTCCTGGCAGGGCATGGAGTCGGGCGACGTCGACGTCATCCTCGAGAACTGGGGCCACCCGGACCTCAAGAAGAAGTACATCGAGGAGAAGCAGATCGCCGTCGAGGCGGGCAGCACCGGCAACAAGGGCGTCATCGGCTGGTACGTGCCCGAGTGGATGGTGGAGAAGTACCCCGACATCACCGACTACAAGAACCTGAACAAGTACGCCGACCTGTTCAAGACCTCCGAGTCGGACGGCAAGGGCCAGATGCTGGACGGCGACCCGTCCTTCGTCACCAACGACGAGGCGCTGGTCAAGAACCTCAAGCTCGACTACAAGGTGGTCTACGCGGGCAGCGAGGCCGCGCTGATCAAGGCCGCCAAGCAGGCGACCGATCAGAAGAAGCCGCTGCTCATGTACTTCTACGAGCCGCAGTGGCTGTTCAACCAGGTCAAGCTGGTCAAGGTCAACCTCCCCGCGTACACGGAGGGCTGCGACAGCGACCCCAAGAAGGTCGCCTGTGACTACCCGCCGTACGACCTCGACAAGATCGTGAGCAAGAAGTTCGCCGACACCGGCGGCAAGGCCTACGAGCTGATCAAGGCCTTCCAGTGGACGAACGACGACCAGAACGCCGTCGCCGACGACATCACCAACAACGGGATGTCGGCGGAGGACGCGGCCAAGAAGTGGGTGGAGGCCAACACCGCCAAGTGGCAGGCCTGGATGCCCAAGTGATCCAGGTCGTGTGGCCCGTGCGCGAGTTCGGGCGCTGACCACGCGTCGGCCGCGATCCCCGCGATCGCGGCCGACCCCGCGTGTTGTGGAATACTCTGCCGGTGTCGCCGCGGCCCCGCCGCTCGCGCTCCGCGCCCGCACGACCCGCCCGTACGACATCAGATGAGGCTAGATATGAGGATCCGTCTCCTTGCCGGCGTGCTGACGCTCGCGCTGGCCATGACCGCCTGCAGTGGCGGGAGTTCGGATGACGCCGCCGGAGCAGGCGCCGGAGGCGGCACGAAGACCGTACGACTCGCGATCAACCCCTGGATCGGCTACGAGGCCAGCGCCGCGGTCGTCGCCTATCTCCTCGAGCACGAGCTCGGCTACAAGGTCGAGACGGTCGAGAGCGGCGAGGCGGACTCCTGGAAGGGCTTCGAGAAGGGCACGGTCGACGCCGTCCTGGAGAACTGGAGCCACCCGGAGCTGAAGAAGGAATACATCGACGACAAGAAGGTCGCGATCACCGCGGGTGAGGACGGCAACAAGGGCGTCATCGGGTGGTATGTCCCCGAGTGGATGGTCCAGAAATATCCGGACATCACGGACTGGCACAACCTGCCCAAGTACAAGGACCTGTTCAAGACCGACAAGAGCGAGGGCCTGGGTCAGTTCCTCGCCGGCGACAAGTCCTTCGTCACCAACGACGAGGCGCTCATCAAGAACCTGAACCTGCCCTACAAGGTGGTCTACTCCGGCAGTGAGGACGCGCTGATCGCGGCGGCCCGCAAGGCCACCGAGAACGAGACCCCGCTGCTGATGTACTTCTACGAGCCCCAGTGGCTGTTCAACCAGCTCAAGCTCGTCAAGATCAACCTTCCGCCGTACGCCATCGGGTGCGACAGCGACGTCAAGACGATCAAGTGCGACTACCCGCCGTACCTGCTCGACAAGATCGTCAGCGTGAAGTTCGCCAAGACCGGCGGCAAGGCGTACGAGCTGATCAAGAACTTCGTCTGGACCAACGACGACCAGAACGCTGTGGCCTACGACATGGCGGTGAACAAGATGAGCGCCGAGAACGCCGCCCGCAAGTGGATCGAGGCCAACAAGATCGTCTGGCAGGACTGGATCCCCGCCTGATCCACCGCATCCGATCCACCGCATCTGATTTACCGGGCCCTTCACCGGGTCCGATCGAGGGGCGGGGGGCCCCCCGCGGGGCCCCCCCCCCCGCGGGTTTTTAGGGGGCGGGGGGGGCCCCCCGTTGCCCGATTTTTTAAATTTGTTTATATTTGGGGGGGCGTTTTATTAATATTGGGGGGGGGT
>NZ_JBITJO010000007.1:218705-345753 GCF_044460045.1 Microbispora rosea
AAACCTACTGGCGGCCCCCGCCCCCCCCCCCCCCCACCCCCCCCCCACCCCCCCCCCCTCTTTTTCCCCCCCCCCCGCCCCGGGGGCCCGCGGGGGGGGGGGCCCCCCCCCGGCCCCCCCCCGCCCCTCGTCGTATGTCTCGGCGCTCGTGCGCGCCTCCTTTGCCACTTTTTTACACTTTGCTATATCTGAGGGGGACATTTCATTACCTAGGGGTGGCTGTGGGCGGGCGTGGTACCCGGTCGATCGCTGTGTCGATCACTGGAATCTCGGTGGCGATGGCCGTACTGGCGGGTTGCGGGCCGCTGCCGGAAGTCGACGGCGACCTCGCGGGCAAGGGCGGCGGCACGAGCAGTGGCGCGAAGGACGACTCGGGGACGGAGCGGGGCGTCAACCCGCTCGACAACCCCGACGGCACCGGCCCCGGACTCAAGGCGATCACGTCGGACAAGGACCGGGCGAAGGCCCGTGACCTGATCGACAAGGTGGCGACGAAGGGCCGGGGGGCGAAGACCGGCTACGACCGCGACAAGTTCGGCTACGCCTGGGCCGACAGCGTGGACGACGTCCCCTGGGGGCGCAACGGCTGCGACACCCGCAACGACCTGCTCAAGCGGGACGGCCGGGGCGTCAAGTATCGCGACGGGTCCAACTGCGTCATCGTCTCCATGACCCTGTACGACCCGTACACCGGCAAGACGATCGACTGGACCAAGTCGAAGGCGGCGGAGGTCCAGATCGACCACGTCATGCCCCTGTCATACGACTGGCAGATGGGCGCGTCGCGGTGGAGCGAGAGCAAGCGCAAGCAGATCGCCAACGATCCGCTCAACCTGATCCCCGTGGACGGTTCCACCAACGGCTCCAAGGGCGACTCGGGGCCGGCCACCTGGCTGCCGCCCAGCCGTGACATCCGCTGCTCCTACGTCGTGCGGTTCGCCCAGGTCGCCCTCAAGTACGAGCTTCCGGTGACCTCCGCCGACAAGGCGGCCATGCTGGAGCAGTGCAAATAGGCAGTGCAAATAGAGGGTCGGCTCACCGGTAGACGACTTTCTTGACCGACCGGCCGGGGAACACGACGACCAGGTGCTCCTCCACGGTCTCCTCGATGCCCCGGGCGTAGACCCGCAGCCGGTAGCGTCCGGGGCCGCGCACCGCCAGGTTCGGCAGCCGCGCCCCGGCGCCCTCCTCGCCGCCGTCGGCGTAGGAGGGCACCACCAGGCGGCCGCTGCGGCTGACCACGCCGACCTCGGCCACCTGCTCCCAGCCCTTCAGCCGCAGCGGGGGAGCGGAGCCGAACGCCTTCACCGTCAGGCACATCGGCTCGTTCTCGCCGTACGTCATCACGGCCGCTGCGCCACCCCCGGCGGCGACGAATCCGTCTTCTATCGCCGCGCCGAAGACGTCCTCGCCCTCGCTGGTGTCGTCCGGGTCGTACACGCCGTAGCCTCCGCCCTCGAACAGGAAGTACGCGGCCGTGCCCTGCCGCCGGGCCCGCACCCGCGGCCAGGGGTCCCGGCAGCGGGCGTTGGCCGCCGCGACGTAGTCCTCGTAGTCCTCCCTCTCCGCGGCCTGCCCGTTCGCCGTACGCGGCGGCTCGGGCTGCCAGCCGTACGCGGCGGGTGGGGGCGCCGCCTCCGGCGCGACCAGTGTGAGGAACGGCAGCAGGACGACCGCCAGCAGGATCGGCCGGGGCAGGCGCCGGGGCGGCCCGAGCTCCTCCGGCACCGCGCCCGGGCCGGCGAGTTCGTGGGCCGACCGGGCGAGCCACACCACGAGGAAGACGACGAGCCCCTCGGCCGGCAGCTCCGGTGACCGGCCGAGCACCCATTCCAGGCCCGCTCCCGGGTAGGGGCTCACCAGGGTGAGACAGGCGGCGACCAGGCCGGCCCTGAGCGTCGGGCGGCTCCAGCGGCCGTCACGGCGCTGACCGGCGAGGACGAGCACCTGCCAGCCCAGCACGGGCACCCAGAGGACGTAGAAGAACGTGGGCGGCAGCAGCGGGTGGATCTCGCCGTAGAACGCGGTCGCCGCGGTGGCCGCCGACGCCGCCAGGGCTGCGGCGAGGACGCACATCCGCATCCGGCGCCCGGACAGGACCAGGGCGAACGACACGGTCTGCGCACTCCAGAGGAGCAGGGCGAGGACGACGGCGAGGTCACCGGGCAGCAGCGCGGCGGGCAGCCGGCCGGCCACGTGGAAGGCGACGGCCAGGTAGAGCGCGCGCCGCGCCCAGACGACCCGCGTGCCGCCCGGCGGAGCCGCGCGCGGGGGGAGGGCCAGGACCTGCCGGAGCATCCAGGTCTTCAGCGCGAGGATCGCGAACAGGCCCGCCGCCGCCAGCACGGCGGCCGTGGACGGTTCCGTGAAGGCGTTCTCGCCGGGGGCGTGCCACAGGACGACGGTCCAGAGGGGGCCGAGGTCCCCCGTGACGGCCGCGAGCACGCCCGCGACGGCCGCGGCCGCCAGATAGACCCCGGCCACGATCGGCCCCACGCGCTGCCGGAACATCCCGCGCCCCTTCTTCGACAGGATGGACGATCTTAGGGCAGATCGCTCCGGCAGCGCCCGCCCTCACGGGCGGCGGATCAGAGGCAGCCGGCGTGGGGGTCGTCCACCTTCGGCGCGGTGTCGTCGACCGTGACCTCCAGCTGGGCGGTCGAGGCCACGAGGCTCCCGGTGGGCGCCTTCGCCTCCTTCGCGTCCACCACGATGCCGCGCTCGCCGAGCAGCTCGTAGCTCGAGGGGTCGAAGATGATCTCCTCGCGCACCCCGCCGGAGACGCGGCCGACGCCGATGCCGGTCCGTCCTGCCGCGTCCTCGGCGCTCTCGTTGACCGTGACCCCGGGGATCGTGGCGGCGGCCTTGAACAGCGCCGCGCGCTGGGCCGCGGGCACGTACGTCTCCCGCAGCAGGTCGCCGACGGCCGTCCACGCCCCCGTGTCGGGCGGGGTGTCGCCGCGCGGCCGGTCGTACAGGTAGGCGCGCATCTTCTCCGGGTCGGCGGGCAGCTTCCTCAGGCTCGTGTAGGCGGTGTCCCGCACGCTGTTACAGGCCGGGAGCCGCATCCACTCGGTGCCCTTCTCCCGGTAGGCCTCCGGCGGGATCGGCCAGCCGGGGTAGGCGCGAGGTTCCAAGTTCTCGACCTTCAGCGCACCATCCTTCGTGCCGTCTGCCGACAGCCAGATCGTCCGCTTCGTCCGGTAGAGATAGCGGGACTCCTTCTTGTCCTCGCCGACCACGGTGGCCTCGTACATCGTCTGGGAGCTCACCTTGACGAACTGGTCGTCGCGCGGGGACAGGTCGGTCACCGCGCGGGCCGCCTTGCCGAGCACCTCCTCGGCCGACATGTTCGACACCTCCGGCAGCCTCACGACCCCCGCGCTCACCGTCACCGGCCGGGTCTGCGGCCCCGCCGGCGTCTCCGGTCCCGTCAGGACGGTGGCGACGGCCGCGGCCCCCGCCATGGCGAGCAGCGCCGTCCCGCCCGCGAGCAGCATGTACGGCCGCGGTCGCGGGCGGGCGCGACGCCCCGCCGGGTCGGTCAGCCGCCGCCGCACGGCCGCCTTGGCCGCCAGGGAGTAGGGGGCGACGTCGGGCCGTTCCCGCGCCACCAGGTCGATCTCGTCGGTCATCACACGTTCTCCTCGGAAAGGTCGAGATGGCGGCGCAGCTTCGCGCGCACGCGGTGCAGGCGCGAGCGGACGGTGCCGATGGGGATCTTCAGCGCCTCGGCCGCCTCCTCGTAGGAGAGGTCGGCCCAGGCGACCAGCAGGAGCAGCTCACGTTCGGCGGCCGACAGCCTGGCCAGCGCGGCGGCGAGGACGGGCCGCAGGGCGGCGGCGCTCGCGCGCTCCGCTCCGCGTTCCTCCTCGTGGTGGCCGCGCTCATCGGCGTCGCGCGGCGCGCGGGCGAGCGCCCGCAGCCGGCGCACCTCGGAGCGGCGGTGCCCGGAGATGAGGTTGCCGGCGATGCCGTACAGCCAGGGCCGGGCGTCCGGCCGCGTGGTGTCGTAGCGCTGCCGCTTGCGGAACGCCACCAGGAACGTCTCCGCCGTCACGTCGTCGGCGTGCTCGGGGCCGAGGCGGCGGCCGGCGTAGGCGTGGATCTCGTCCGCGTGCCGGTCGAAGACGCCGGCGAAGCGCTCGGGCGCGGTCAGCGACGCCTGGATCAGCTCGGCGTCGCTCGGCTCGGGGGCGTATCGCCCGGCGTCATATGGCTCGGCGTCATACGGCCCGGTTCTGGCCCCGGATCCTGGTTCGGTGCCGAGGCGGGAGCCGCCGGGTTCGTGAGCCGGGGCGACCGAGGGGAAGCGCAGGTCGCCGGATACCGTCCTCACCACCCGTTTTGTCCGTTCATAGAGGCTATCCTTCCGGGGGCGCCGTCGCGCCCCTCGCCTCTACTCCGCCGGACGGCCCGGGCCGGTTCCGTGGTTCGCCGGAGCGATGTCAGCCGGAGGGCGTGCCTCCGGGCCGCCTGACCTGTTCGTCCGCCAGCGGCGCGACGAGCGCCCCCTCGGCAGGGGACGTCACGGGGGACGCAACAGGGGACGCCGCGGCGACCGGCTGGTCGAAGATGTCGATGTCGACCTCCTCGCCGCCGACCGTCAGCGTCTCCCAGGCTCCGCTCACCAGCAGGGTGCGCAGCGTCTCGCTCCGCAGTTCGCGCAGGTGCCGGATGAGGGTGGCGTCGTCGGGCATGCCGGGAACACGTGGTGACAGGCGGTCGCGGATCTGCCGCAGGCGCTCCATCAGGGCGTCGATGTCCGCTTCCCTGTCCGGGGCGGTGCGGCCCTCCTCGATGCCGTGGACGATCGTGTCCTTGATCGCCCGGGTGACGCCCTGCTCGTCGGTGGTCACCATCGCGTTCCACGCGCGGCTCTTGTGCCGATACTGCAGCATCGACATCGCCGCCTCGTGCCGTACGAAGTCGGCGTCCCGCAGCGGCCTGCCGCGCCAGTTGCGGTTGAGCGAGCGGGCCAGCGAGATGGCCGACGCCAGCCCGCTGTTGAGGCCCCGCCCCGGCCAGAAGTGGATCGCGTTGGCCGCGTCCCCGAGGAGGAACCCGTACGTCCCCGGGGTGGTCGAGGTGGGGGAGTACAACCGGGCGGTGAACCGCGGCCGCTGCACCATGTCCAGCCGGAAGGCGGTGACCGCGCTCACGTCGCCGTCGGCGACGCCGAAGAGCGCGAGCCCTTCCTGCGCCCGCTTCCACAGTGCCGAGCCCCTGATCAGGGCGGGCAGGAACAGCGTGTGGTGGGTCGAGCAGTGGAAGTCCCCGTCCTCGGTGCGCTCCATCAGGCAGGGGCTGGAGGCGACGCACTCCTCGAACACGTGCCGGACGGGGTCGATGCCGACGACCTCCGCGGCCTCGTCGTCGGTGAGCCGCATGTTCAGGAAGCCCTCGCCGCGCAGGGAGTTCAGGAGGAACCGGTTCTGCGCCACGGTCAGCAGCACGATCGCCGGGTCCGGCAGGCTGGACTTCACCCGCAGCCCCAGCACCACGTCCTGCAGGTGCCGGCCGTCGAGCGAGAAGATCGAGTCGTCGGCCCGGCCGAACCTGTCGGTGAAGTGCTCGCGGGTCCGCGAGCGCCCTCCCTCGCAGATGGCGAGCACGTGCTCCTTGGCCACGGCGTCCTGGCGCTCCGCGACGTCGAATCTTTCGGGCACCAGGCGGATGCGGGCGGACCTCTCGTTCGCCATCTCCAGCAGGGTGTCCTCGATGTAGGCGATTCGGATGTTCCGCGGGCCGTAGCCGCGGATCGAGTCCGGACCGGCCGGCCACATCTCGCTGTAGGACCCCTCGGTGAACAGCCGCGACTGGACGTCCTCCGGGAGGTTCAGATACTGGCGGCTCTGCACCGTCACGACCTGCTGCCGCCGGTTGTTGCCCTGTGCGGCGTTCTTCCACACGATCCGCTGCCCGTCCTCGGTCCAGCGGCCGTCGTAGATCGTGATGGTGACCCGTTGCCCCATGAGGTGGTCGAGGAGCAGGGCGAAGGCCAGCCCGACGGGCCCGCCGCCGGAGACGGTGACGTGCAGGACCTGCTCCGGTTCGATGTCCGGAACCGGCGGGCGGAACCGCTGCATCAGGGAGGTGTTCACGACCGTCTCGGAGTCGTCGAACGCCTCGAAGCGGAACGTCTCCCCTCCGATGGCGATCGTGTCGCCGGGCCGGAGCACATGCGTGGTCACACGCCTGCCGTTGACCAGCGTCCCGTTGCTGCTGCCCCGGTCGAGTAGCACGTAGCCCTCGGCCTCGCGGCGCACCTCCGCGTGAAAGCGGGAGGCCCTCTCACTCGTGATCACCACACTGTTGTCGCCTCTGCGACCGAAGGTGATCGGCTTGTCGTCGATCGGGAAACGCTGGCCGGCAAGGGGACCCTCATGCCCGACGATCGCAGGTGGCATCGTTTGCCCCCTTTCCCTCGGAATCACCGATGCGATCATTTATCGTGACATGCTTCCCGGCTGCTGCAAAGGTCCCAGTCAGGAAGGGCGACCACCCCTGCGCGGGCGAGGCGGGCGCCGTCGCGCCCTTCGCCCCTGCACCGCCGGACCGGTTCCACCTGATGTGCTCACTGCGTGATGAGGAACCCGTTGTGGTCGCGGGCCACCCCGCCGGCGCGGGCGGCGATCGCGAGGGCGGCCCGACGGGCGGCGGCGGGAACCTCCGTGCCGTAGCCGTCGTCCGCCGACAGCTCGTACGTCACGTCGTCGGAGTCCCACTCGGTGACGAAGACCTCGATCGGGCTCTCGGCGCTGGTCAGCAGCGTCGTTCCCGCCTCGGTCACCGCCGCGACGACCAGGCCGGGCACGTCGTCCGCGAGCAGGCCGATCACCTCGTCCACCGGGACGGGCCGCCCGCCGGTGACCTCGGCCAGGTCCTCCGGGGGCTCCTGGCACTCCGGGTGCTCCCGGCCGCCGAGCCGCTCGGCCAGCCCTCGCACGAGCAGGCTCGGCCGGGCGAAGTCGCCGCCCGCCTCGCTGTCGATGGTGCGGGCGAAGAACGCGGCACCCCAGCCCGCCGGAAGCCCCGCCCTGGCCGCCAGCTCCGGGGTCAGCTCGATCGGCCCGCGCAGCTCGACGTTCTGGCCGATCTTGAAGCCCCGCCCGTACGGCCCGGCCTGCGGGTCGTGCAGCCGCACCGTCTCCAGCACGGTCGCGGGATCGGGCGCGTACGGCAGCAGCAGCGTCGGCCCCCTGCGCAGCCGCCGGGCCAGGAAGAAATCGGAGATGACACCCATGCGGCCACTGTTCCGCCCGCCACTTGTGACCGTCTTGGAACGAGGTTGCCCCGCCGGGCGGCTAGGCGTACGCGATCTGACGCATCCTCGCGCAGATCCCGCCGGGATCGCCCAGGTAGCGCCAGGGGGTCTCGGTCACCAGGTCCCCGAGCGCCTCGAACCGCTCCTTGGCCGCGACGTGGTCGCCCGCCAGGACGAAGGCGCAGGCGAACACGTTGTGGTCCTCCGGCCAGCCTGGCCGCCGGTAGGCCGGGTGCCGCACGGAGCGGTCGGCGGCGGCGCGCAACGCCACTCGACGCCGAACTCGTGCTCTACGGTGGCGCGACCCTGCGGCTGCGGGAACGGTGGAGCAGCGACGAACTGGACGACGACAGCCGCAAGCGCCTCGTCTCCCTGCTCGAGAACGTCTGAGCGGCTACCGTGCGGCCGAGCCGCGGACCTGGAGGGTGGCCAGCAGCGCCGTGCTGGCCTGCGCGATCTCCTCGACCGCGCGGTCGAACGCCTCGGCGTTGTGCGCGGCGGGCGCGCGGAAGCCGGAGATCTTGCGGACGTACTGGAGGGCCGCCGCCCGGATGTCCTCCTCGGTCACCTCGTCGGTGAAGGGCGGGCGCAGGGTCTTGATGCTTCGGCACATGACCCCATACTGACCGATCCGAGGACCGGTCAGGGGTGGAGAACGGCGACGCCGAAGTCCTCGGCCACCTTGCGCAGCATCGCGGCCAGCTCCTCGCGGTCGATCGCGTCGATGCGCTCGGCGGGTCCGGACACCGACATCGCCGCGAACGCCCGCCCGCCGTCGTGGACCGGCACGGCCATGCAGTGGACCCCGCTCTCCTCCTCGCCCAGGTCGAGCGCGTACCCCCGGGCGCGCACCCGGTCGAGCTCCTCCAGCAGCTCGCCGACCGCCGTGATCGTCCGGTCCGTACGGCGAGGCAGCCCGGTGCGCAGGAACACCGCCTCCGCGTCCTCCCGCCCGGCCAGCAGGGCCTTGCCGACGGCCGTGCTGTGCGGCAGCACCCGGCGGCCGACCTCGGCGAACATCCGCAGCCTGCGCGGCGAGGGCACCTGGGCCACGTAGACGACGTAGTCGCCCTCCAGCACCGCGAGGTTGGCGGTCTCGCCCGACAGCTCCACGAGCCTCGCGAGATAGGGCTCGGCCCAGACCGCGAGCATCCGCTCGGCCACGCCGCCGATCCGCACGAGCGCGCCGCCGAGGGCGTAGCGCCGGTCGGACTCCTGCCGGACGTATCCGCGGGCCAGCAGCGTCTGTAACAGCCGGTGGATCGTCCCGTACGGCAGGCCGGTCGTGGCGGCGATCTCCGACAGACCGGCCTGGCCGCCGTGCTCCGACAGTGCCTCCAGCACGTCCAGCGCCCGGTCGACGCTCTGCACGCTCACCGCGCCCTCCTCCTCGGCGGTGTCATCCTCAACGCGGGGACCGCCCCAGCATGCCGGTTTCCAGCCCTCGCAGCGAGGCGTCGAGCACCTCGGCCGTGTGCGCGACCCGGATCTCCCCCTTGCCCGCCCTGCGCACGGCGGCCGCGATCTGCATCGTGCATCCCGGGTTGGCCGACACCAGCACGTCGGCGCCGGCGGCGAGCACCCGTTCGGCCTTGCGGTCGCCCAGCTGTCTGGCCGCCTCGGGCTGCACGAGGTTGTAGGTGCCCGCGGACCCGCAGCAGATCGCGGACTCCTCGACCTCCCGCAGCTCCAGCTCCGGAATCGCGCGCAGCAACTCGCGCGGCTGCGCGCGCACGCCCTGGGCGTGGGCCAGATGGCAGGCGTCGTGATAGGCGACCGTGACCGGCAGCGGATGGCGTTCGGCGACCGGACCCAGCTCGGTCAGGAACTCCGCCAGGTCGCGGGTCCGCAGCGCCTCGGCGCGGGCCGCCCAGCCGGGCTCGCCGGCCAGCACCTCGGCGTAGTCCTTCATGCTCGATCCGCAGCCCGCCGCGTTCACCACCACGGCGTCCACGCCGGCCCGTTCGAAGGTGGCGATCGTGCGGCGGGCGAACCTGCGCGCCTCGGCCTCGCGGCCCGAGTGCAGCGACAGCGCCCCGCAGCAGCCCTGCCGCGGCGGGATCACCACGTCGCACCCCTCGAGCGCGAGGACCCGGGCCGTCGCCGCGTTGACCTGCGGGAAGAACTCGCCCTGCACGCAGCCGGTGAGCAGCCCGACCCGCGCCCTGCGACGTCGCCTCGCCCGCACCAGCGGCGGCAGCCTTATGGGCCGGGGGACGCGGGGGGCGAGTTCGGCCATCGCGCCGAGAGAGGGGTGCACCTGCTCGAGGAACGGCTGCAGGCGCCTGCCCAGCCGCATCGGCAGCCGCATCGCCCGCAGCCTGCGCCGGTAGGGGAACAGCGCGAACACCAGCGCCCGGATCGCGCGCTCGTCGGGGCGGCGCACGTGCTCGCGCTCGACGACCGCGCGGGTCTGCTCGATCAGCCGGTCGTACCGGACGCCCGACGGGCACGCGGTGACGCACGCCATGCAGCCCAGGCAGGCGTCGAAGTGACCGGCCATCGCGTCGGTGAGCGGCGTGCCCTCGACGTGCTGCCCCATGAGGTGGATGCGCCCGCGCGGGGAGTCCATCTCCTCGCCCCACAGCACGTACGTCGGGCAGGTGGGCAGGCAGAACCCGCAGTGGACGCAGTCTCTGATCAGCTCGGGATCCATCAGATGCCTCCGACGAAACGACCGGGGGACAGCCGGCGATCGGGGTCGAACCGCTCCTTGACCCGGCGCATCAGGTGGAGCGCGCCGGCGTGCCCCCACCGGTCCAGGCGGCGCGCGGCCTCCGCGGGCGCGGCGAGCACGACGACGCGCCCGCCGAACATCGCCTCGGCGTCGTCGCGCACCAGGCCGGTGAATCCGGCGATCTCATGGGGCAGGCCCCGCAGACCGATGTGCAGGGTCCCGGCGGCGAGCGAGCCGCGGATCGCCGGCCGCGCCCCCGACGCGTCGGCGGCCTGCCGCAGAGCGGGGAGCATGTGGGGAAGGGAGGAGACGCCGATCCTGAGCTCCAGCAGCGTGTCGTCGTCCGACGAGGGAAGCAGGTTCCACCAGGGTGGCGGCTCCTCGGCCACCTCCGCCGTGCCGCCCATCGGTTCGCCCAGCAGCTCACACAGCGTCTTGCCGCGCTCGGCCGTGGCGGCGCCCTCCACGAGGATCGCCACCGTGCAGGGGCCCTCCACGTCGGGCCAGTCGACCTCCACCGCGCTCGGCTCCAGCGGCGACTCGGTCACCGCGGGGACCGCCGTCAGCAGGACGTCGGCCGCCGACATGACCTGCCCGGTCTCGGTCACCGGCCGTTCGACGGTCGCCGTCACCCAGGCGCGGGCGGCGGGCAGGGGATGGAGGCGGAACGTCGCGTCCGCGATGATCCCGAGCGTGCCGTACGAACCGGTGAACAGCTTGCCGAGGTCGTATCCGGCGACGTTCTTGACGACCTTCCCGCCCGACTTGGCGATCGTGCCGTCGGCGAGCACGACCGTGACGCCGATGAGCAGGTCGCGGGCCGTGCCGTGGCGGAACCTGCGCGGCCCGGCGATGCCGGTGGCCAGCAGCCCGCCGACCGTGGTGCCCGGCACGGGCACGTCGAGCGCGAGCTCCTGACCTTCCTCGGCGAGAGCGCGCGCCAGCGCCTCCACGGTCACCCCGGCCTGCGCCCGGACGACCAGGTCGCCCGCGGCGTGCTCCAGCACCCGGTTCAGGCAGCACAGGTCGACGAGCACGTCGCAGCGGTCGGGCTTGGCGCCCCAGTGCAGCTTGGTGCCGCCGCCCGTCGCGACGGCGGCCAGGTCGTGCGCGGCGCACACCCGCATCACGGCCGCGATCTCCTCGGCCGACTCGGGCAGCGCCACCCAGCGCGGCCGCACTCCCGCGACCTCGTCCCCGTCGCCGGCTGCGCGCACGGCCACGCCGGTCGCCTCCAGCGCGTCCCCGACGTCCCGCGTGTCCATCAGAACTGCTCCGCCAATCCGGCTTCGACCAGGGGATGGGCGCCCCTGCGCACTCCCGGCACCTCGCCGCACAGGCGGGGGGTGGGGAAGACCTTGCCCGGGTTGGCCAGCCCCCGGGGATCGAACGCGCACCGCACCAGCTGCATGGTGTCGAGGTCGTCGCCGGTGAACATCAGGGGCATGTAGCGGGCCTTGTCCACGCCGACGCCGTGCTCCCCGGTGATCGACCCGCCGTGTTCGACGCACAGGTCGAGGATGCGCCCGCTGACGGCCTCGGCGCGCTCGGCCTCGCCCGGCACGGAGTCGTCGAACAGCACGAGGGGATGCAGGTTGCCGTCGCCCGCGTGGAAGACGTTGGCCACCCGGATGCCGTACTCCTCCTGCAGCCGGTCGATCCCCGCGAGCACGCGCGGCAGCGCGGTCCGCGGCACCACGCCATCCTGCACGATGTACGCCGGGCTGATCCGGCCCACGGCGGCGAACGCCGACTTGCGGCCCTTCCAGATGGCCGCCCGCTCCTCGGCGGAGGCGGCCACCCGGATCTCGAAGGCGCCGCTGTCGCGGCAGATCCGCTCCACGGCCGCGAACTGGTGCTCCACCTCGGCGCGCGGGCCGTCCAGCTCGACCACCAGTACGGCACCCGCCCCGGCGGGGTAGCGGCAGTGCACGGCGGCCTCGGCCGCCTCGATCGCCAGCGCGTCCATCATCTCGATCGCGGCGGGCACGACGCCCGCCGCGATGATCGCCGACACGGCGCGCCCGCCGGCCTCGATGCCGGTGAAGGCGGCGAGCAGGGTCGTGACCGCCTCGGGCGCCCGCGACAGCCGTACGGTGATCTTGGTGGCGATGCCGAGCGTGCCCTCGGAGCCGATGAACGCGCCGAGCAGGTCGTAGCCGGGGTCCTGAGCGGACAGCTCCACGATCTCCCCGTCCGGCGTGACGATCTCGGCGGCGAGCACGTGGTTGACCGTGAAGCCGTACTTGAGGCAGTGCGCGCCGCCCGAGTTCTCCGCCACGTTGCCGCCGATCGAGCAGACCTGCTGGCTGGAGGGGTCGGGGGCGTAGTAGTACCCCTGGCCGCGGACCGCCTCGGTGATCGCCAGGTTCGTCACCCCGGGCTCCACCACGGCCCGGCGGTTCGGAATGTCGATCTCGACGATCCGCCGCATGCGGGAGGTGACGATCAGCACGCCGTCCGTGCGGGGGAGGGCGCCGCCCGACAGGCCGGTGCCCGCCCCGCGGGCGACGAACGGCACGCCGTGCTCGCCGCACAGCCGCACCACCGCGGCGACCTGCTCGGCCCCCTCGGGCAGCACGACCACCCCGGGGGTCGCCCGGTGGTGGGTCAGCCCGTCGCACTCGTAGGTGCGCAGCCGTACGGGGTCGGTGATGACGGCGTCCGGCGGGAGCACGGCCGCCAGCCGTGCCGTCAGCCGTTCGAGCTCGGACATCGGCTCCCGCTTCCCCTCACATCGTCACGGCATCCGTTCGTACGCCGGAAGCGTAAGGAACTCCGCGAAGTCGTCGTCAAGAGCGACCTCCTTGAACAGCGCCGTGGCCTGCGCGTAGAGCTTCTCGTCGTAGCCCGGCCCGGCGGCGATCCCGGCCAGCTCCTCCTCGATGATCCGCTCGACGAGCTCCCGTGTCACCACCGCGCCGGTGTCGGCCAGCGTGATGTCGTTGTGGATCCACTGCCAGACCTGCGAGCGGGAGATCTCCGCGGTCGCGGCGTCCTCCATCAGGTTGTGGATCGCCGCGGCGCCGTTGCCGCCCATCCAGGCCGCCAGGTAGCGCAGGCCGACGTCCACGTTGCTGCGCAGCCCGGCCTCGGTGATCTCGCCCGGGGTCTTGGACACCGACAGCAGGTCCTCGGCCGTGACGTTGACGTCCTCACGCTGCCGGTCGAGCTGGTTGGGCCGGTCGCCGAGCACGCCGTCGAACACCTCGCGGCAGATCGGCACGAGGTCGGGGTGGGCCACCCAGGAGCCGTCGAAGCCGTCGCCGGACTCGCGGGTCTTGTCGGCCCGCACCTTCTCCAGCGCGACCTTGTTGACCTCGGGGTCGCGGCGGGAGGGGATGAAGGCCGCCATGCCGCCGATCGCGTGCGCGCCGCGCTTGTGACAGGTGCGCACCAGCAGTTCGGTGTAGGCCCGCATGAACGGCGCGGTCATCGTCACCGCGTTGCGCTCGGGCAGCAGGAACTCCCGCCCCCGGGTGCGGAACTTCTTGATGACGCTGAACAGGTAGTCCCAGCGGCCGGCGTTGAGCCCCGCGGAGTGCTCGCGCAGCTCGTAGAGGATCTCCTCCATCTCGAACGCGGCCGGGTAGGTCTCGATGAGCACGGTCGCCCGGATCGTCCCCCGGGGGACGCCGAGCAGTTCCTGCGCCCGGACGAACACGTCGTTCCAGAGCCGCGCCTCCAGGTGCGACTCCATCTTCGGCAGGTAGAAGTACGGCCCGCGGCCCTTGCCGATCTGCCGCTTGGCGCAGTGGAAGAAGTAGAGGCCGAAGTCGAGCAGCGACGCCGACATGCGCGCGCCGTCCACCAGGATGTGCTTTTCCGGCAGGTGCCAGCCGCGCGGGCGGACCACGATCGTGGCCAGCTCCTCGTCCGGCCGCAGCGCGTACGTCTTGCCGCCGGCCTCGAAGTCGATCGCACGGTCGAGCGCGTCGCGCAGGTTGAGCTGCCCGTTGATCGTGTTCTCCCAGGTCGGCGAGTTGGCGTCCTCGAAGTCGGCCAGCCAGACCTTGGCGCCGGAGTTGAGCGCGTTGATCGTCATCTTGCGGTCGACAGGACCGGTGATCTCGACCCGGCGGTCCTCCAGCCCCGGAGCGGGCGGGGCGACCCGCCACTCGGACTCGCGGACGTGGGCGGTCTCGGGAAGGAAATCGAGCATGCCGCCCGCGGACAGGTCCTCCTGCCGCGCCTGACGCGCGGCGAGCAGTTCCCTGCGCCTGGGGTCGAACTCGCGCTGCAAGGTGGCCACGAAGCCGAGGGCCTCGGGAGTGAGGATCTCGTCGAACCGGTCCAGCAGGGGGCCCTTGATCTCGACGTCTTCCGTCATTTTCCACCTTCCGGAAAAATAGTTCTGAATCGTGGAATCGACGCTACTTCAGGAGGCGGCCGGGGGTCAACGCAAGGGGTTCCTCAGGGGCCGGTCCGGGGATTCCCCGATGAGAGACGCGGCACGCATGGCCGAAGATCGGGGGCATGAGACACAAGACGATGGCCGTCGCGGGGGCCGTTCTGGGCATGAGCCTCGTCGCCACGGCCTGCGACGTGCGGATCGGCTTCGGAGGGCAGGAGGCCGTGGAGTCCTACGACGTCACGGACGCGGTGACCGTCATCGACGCGCGCACCGATTCGGGCGACGTCGTGGTGAGCGAGGGCGACAGGACCGGCGTCCACGTCACCGAGACGCTGCACTGGCGCGGGGACAAGCCCGCGAACGGCCATTCCGTCGACGGTGACACGCTCACGCTGGCGTACAAGTGCGGCAACTGCTCGGTGGACTACAAGGTGGAGGTGCCGCGCGGTCTCGACATGAAGATCGACACCGGGTCGGGGGACGTCACGCTGCGCGACCTGAGCGGCCAGGTCAACGCCTCCACCGGCTCGGGCGACGTCGACGCGCGGGGGCTCGCCGCCACGCAGGTCAACACCCGCACGGGCTCGGGCGACATCACGCTCAGGTTCTCGGCCGTCCCCACGCAGGTGCAGGCCGTGACCGGGTCGGGCGACAGCCGGCTCTGGGTGCCGAACGGCGCCTACAACGTCAACGCGTCGACGGGGAGCGGCGACCGCACCGTCGAGGTGACGCACGACGCCTCGGCGCCGCACACGATCACGGTCAGGACCGGATCGGGCGACGCCGAGGTGCACAAACTGTGATCGCCGTCAGGCGAGCACCGGCTGGTTGGAACGGAAGACGCCGTCGGGGTCGCGCCGGCGCTTGATCTCGCGCAGCCGGGCCAGCGTGTCCGCGTCGAACGCGGAGGCGGCCGTCTCGCCGCCGTTCAGGTAGGTGAACGGCTTGCGCCCCGTCGTGTGCGGCGCCATCGCCCCGGCGATCTCCGCCATCCGCGCGGTGACCGCCTGCCCGCCCTCCGGCGACATGACCGGCCCGATCATGCCCAGCAGGTACGGCTCGTCGATGTGCCCGCACGCCCCGCCGCCGTCGGCGGGCCGGCTCAGCGCGCCGCCCAGGTGGCGCACCTGCACCGTGCCCAAGGGGGCGACGCCGCCCACGGCCGCGAGCAGATCGTCCGCCACGGCGTCGCCGAGCCCGGTCAGCAGTTCGGCGCGGCCCGCGCCGGGCACCGGCTGCGTCGGCTCGGCGCAGATGCCGCCCAGGGCCTCCAGGGGCATCGCCGCGCGGCTGTCGCTCAGCACGCCGGGGATGTCCTCGAACCGCCGCAGCAGGTCGCGCCCCTCCTCCTCGCCGCCCAGGAACGTCGAGTCCACCGCGACCGCGGAGAGCCCGCGCAGCGGCTCGGGTACCTGGGGCGCCGGCGGGAACTTCACCATCGCGAACCAGACGGTCAGCTCCGCGGGCGCCGCCGCGGTCACCTCGCGGTAGGCGGCGAGCACGTCGGGCGTCCGCTCGGCGGGCCACAGCATGCGCCCGCCGTAGAGCAGCGGCGCCGGGTGCAGGTCCAGCTCCACCGCCGTCACCAGTGCGAAGTCGCCCCCGCCGCCGCGCAGCGCCCAGAACAGGTCGGGGTCGGAGCCGGCCGTCACGCGGGCCTGTACGCCGTCGGCGCCGACCACCTCGAAGGCGCGTACGGCGCCGGCCGCCCAGCCGTGCCTGCGGGCGAACCACCCGAGCCCGCCGCCCAGGGTGTAGCCGGTGACGCTGACGACGGGAGAGCCGCCGGGCAGGCCGGTCAGCCCGTGCTTGCCGGTCGCCGTCAGCAACTCGCCCCACTGCACACCGGCCTCGACACGGGCGGTCCGCCGCTCCGGCAGGACCTCCATGCCGCGCAACCGCCCGGTGCGCAGCAGGATCGTCCCGTCGAGGCGGGTCGTGGCGCCGTGCCCGCTCGGCTGCACCGCGACGGAGAGGCCGGCCAGCCTCGCGCAGCGGACCGCGGCGGCGGCGTCGGACGCGTCCTCGACCTCCACGACCGCGGCCACCCGCTGGTCGACCGCCCGGTTCCACGGCAGTCGCGCGGCCTCGAAGCCGTCGTCGCCGGGGACGAGGACCTGCCCGCGTACGGCACGGCGAAGGTCGGTTCCCAGGGTTGTCACGCTCTCCTCCTGCTGCCTCCGGCGGCGCCGGACGGCCCCGCTCGTGATCAACCCTGCTACATCCCGTTTGCCGATGATTGGTAATCGGCACGGAAAGGTCCTGTCCCACAGGAATCCGAATTCCTGGACATGCATGGCGATGGATCTTCTCCTGCACTACGCGCCCCGGGCCCACGAGATCCATTTACGCCTGGAGCCGGACCACTGCGGGCCGGTGTGCCCGGCTCATGGCAGAACTGGGCGCATAAGAGAGTGCGTACGTCCCGGGGGTCGTGTCACCATCGACGGGAGGCATCCGGGGCCGGGAAGGCATCGGGGTGTCCGACTGTTCTGTCTAGTAGAGATGACATATATGCGAAACGAGCCCGAAGACCTCGCCGTGGGCGATTACGAACTGGAAGAGCGCCAGGCGCTCCGCCGCGTAGCGGGTCTGTCGACAGAGCTCGAAGACATCACCGAAGTCGAGTACCGGCAGCTGCGGCTGGAGCGGGTCGTCCTGGTCGGCGTCTGGGCGGGCGGCACCGCGCTGGACGCGGAGAACTCGCTGCAGGAGCTGAAGCTGCTGGCCGAAACCGCCGGATCGCAGGTGCTGGAGGGCCTTATCCAGCGTCGCGACCGGCCCGACCCCGCCACCTACATCGGATCGGGCAAGGCGATCGAGCTGCGGGACATCGTGGCCGCGAGCGGCGCCGACACCGTGATCTGCGACGGCGAGCTGACCCCCGGCCAGCTCCGCCAGCTCGAAGAGATCGTGAAGGTCAAGGTCATCGACCGGACCGCGCTGATCCTCGACATCTTCGCTCAGCACGCCAAGAGCCGCGAGGGCAAGGCGCAGGTCGAGCTGGCGCAGCTGCAGTACCTGCTGCCGCGCCTGCGAGGCTGGGGTGGCAACCTGTCCCGCCAGGTCGGCGGTCGCGCCGCCGGCGGCGTCGGCATCGGCGGCCGCGGCCCCGGTGAGACCAAGATCGAGCTGGACCGGCGGCGGATCCGCGAGCGGATGGCCAAGCTGCGGCGGCAGATCAAGGAGATGTCGACCGCGCGGCAGACCATGCGGCACCGGCGGCAGGCCCGCGAGGTGCCGGCCGTGGCGATCGCCGGTTACACCAACGCCGGCAAGTCGTCGCTGCTCAACCGGCTGACCGGCGCCGGCGTGCTGGTCGAGGACGCGCTGTTCGCGACCCTCGACCCCACGGTGCGCAGGGCCCGCACGCCCGAGGGCCGGCTGTTCACGCTGGCCGACACGGTCGGTTTCGTACGGCACCTGCCCCACCAGCTCGTCGAGGCGTTCCGCTCGACGCTGGAGGAGGTGGCCGACGCCGACCTGATCCTCCACGTGGTGGACGGGTCGCACGCCGACCCCGAGTCGCAGATCGCGGCCGTCCGCGAGGTGCTGGCCGAGATCGAGGGCGCGCGGGACATCCCGGAGATCGTGGTCGTCAACAAGGCCGACGCCGCCGACCCCGTCGTGCTGACCCGGCTGACGATGAAGGAGCGGCACAGCGTCGTCGTCTCCGCCCGCACCGGGGCCGGGATCGGCGAGCTGATGTCCATGATCGAGCGGGAGCTGCCCCGCCTCGACCACGAGGTCAGGGTGCTGGTGCCGTACGACAGGGGCGACCTGATCGCGCGGGCGCACAGCGAGGGCGAGGTCCTGTCGCTGGAGCACACCGGTGACGGCACGGTCCTGCACGCCCGGGTCTTCGCCGGCCTGTACGCGGAGCTGGACCGGGTGGCCAAGCCCGTCGAGACCGTCTGACGCCTCTCATCGGCGGGCCGCCTTCCGCGTGTCGGTGGCCCGCCGGCGGTTGCCCTTGCTACGATAAGGAAAGCCTAATGGGACCTTATGGCGTGGGTAACAACATGACACCAGGCAGTGCGGTCACCCTTTCCAAGGCGTTCGCGGACATGGGATCGGTCTCGTCGATCCTGATCTCGCCGCAGCGTGTGAGACGACTGATGCGTCGCGATGCACATGAGACCGGCGTACGTTTCTGTCGCTAACCCTGTACATCAAGCCCACCTGTGAAATACCGTAACTGAACTGAATCGCCCGGGTTCGAGATCCCGGCGGTAGTGTCATCGCACAACATCGGTGCGCGATGAGGCAGGAGACCCCCCAATGACGTCCGGACACGAAGCGGACCCGGCGGGCCAGGCGCCCGCAAGCGGGGGCCGTACGTCGTCCCGGGGTGTTTGGCAGGTGGTCCGATGACCGTTCGCCTTCTCACCAACATCGGCCGGCTCTGGACCGGGCACGATGTGTGCAGCAACGCCGCGATCCTGGTGCACAACGACCGGATCGCGTGGGTCGGCCGTGCCGCCGACCTCCCGCAGAGCGTTCCCGGCGTCGTCGACGACATCGTCGACGTCGACCACGTGGAGAACCTCGGCGGTGCGCTCGTCACGCCCGGCCTCATCGACGCGCACACCCACCCCGTGTACGCCGGCAACCGCTATGCGGAGATGGCGATGCGCTCCGGCGGGTCGAGCGCCTCGGCCATCGCGGCGGCGGGTGGCGGCATCGGTTCGACCGTCACCGTGACACGAGGCACCGACCCCTGGACGCTGTGCAACGGGGTCCGCGAGCGGCTGCGCGAGTGGCTGCTCGGCGGCACCACGACCGTCGAGGCCAAGACCGGCTACCACCTGACCCGCGACGGCGAACTGGCCGACGTGCGGCTGCTGCGCGAGCTCGAGAAAGAGCCGATGATGCCGCGGGTCCACGTCACGTTCATGGCCGCCCACGTCGTGCCGCCGGAATACTTCGGCCGCCAGCGCGACTACGTCGAGGCCGTGGCCTCCTGGTGCGCGGACGCCGCGGGCGCCGGGGCCGACAGCGTGGACGTCTACTGCGACGACGGCCACTTCACCGCCGAGGAGGCCCGCTGGGTGCTGGCCTCCGGCCGCAACGTCGGGCTGCTGCCGCGCATCCACGCGGGCGCCTACAACCGGCGCGGCGCCGTCCAGCTCGCGGCCGAGATGGGCTGCGCCTCCGCCGACCTGCTCCACCACGCCTCGGACGAGGACGTCGCCCTGATGGCGAGATACGGCGTGCCCGCCGTCGTCTGCCCGGGCGCGGCCCTGCAGGTGGGTCACCTCCCGCCGGTGCGCCGGTTGCTGGCCCAGGGCGTCCCGATCGCGCTCGGCAGCGACCACAACCCCGGCCACTGCGGCATCACCTCGATGTCCCTGGTCATCAGCCTCGCGGTGGCGGCGTTCGGGATGAGCGTCGGAGACGCCCTGCGGGCCGCCACGCTGGGCGGCGCCCAGGTTCTCGGCGCTCCCGACCGCGGCATCCTCGCTCCCGGTCGCCTCGCCGACATCGTCCAGTGGGACGCCGACCACGAGGGCGCGTTCGCCTGGTCGTTCGGCCTCAAGCCGCGTCGTGTCTGGCGGGGCGGCGTACCGGTCCAGTGACGGCCCGGACCATCGGCTCGGGCCATCGGCTCGTCTGAAGGTTCACGAAAGGGTTGCCGGTCGATCACCCGCGGGTAATCTCGCGTTATGTCACCATCTGTCGCTGTAGTCACCGATTCCACGGCGTACCTCGGCGCCGAGGCGACCGGCAGATGGAACATCACCGTCGTGCCGGTTCAAGTGATCCTGGGCGATCGCGAGATCGACGACGTGACCCCGTTCGACGCCGGTCTTCTCGCGCACGCCCTCAAGGACCGCTCGCCGATCCTCACCTCGCGCCCGGCTCCCGAGCGCTTCGCGGACGCCTACCGGCGGGCCGCCGCGAACGGCGCCGCCGCGATCGTCTCCGTCCACCTGTCCGGCGCGCTGTCCGGCACCGCGGACTCCGCGCGTCTGGCCGCGCGTGAAGCCCCCGTGCCGGTTGAGGTCGTCGACAGCGGGTCGATCGCCATGGGGCTCGGCTTCGCCGTGCTGGCCGCCGCGGGGGCGGCCGTGTCGGGGGCCCCGGCCGCCGAGGTGGCCGACGTGGCCCGGCGGCGGGCCGCTGCAGCGAGCACGTTCTTCTACGTCGAGACGCTCGACTACCTGCGGCACGGCGGCCGCATCGGCCGGGTGGCCGGCCTCCTGGGATCGGCGCTGTCGATCAAACCGCTGCTGCGCATGGCCGACGGCGAGATCGGGGTGCTGGAGAAGGTCCGCACCGGCAGCCGCGCCCTCGCCCGCCTGGAGGACCTGGTCGTCGAGGCGGCCGGGGACCAGCCGGTGGACGTGGCCGTGCAGCACCTGATGGCGGCCGAGCGGGCCGAGGCGCTCACCAAGGGCCTGACGGCCCGGCTGCCCAGGCTCGTACGGATGTGGGTGGCCGAGATCGGCCCGGTCCTCGGCGCCCACGTCGGTCCCGGCATGCTCGGCGTCACCGTCGCCCCCGCCGCCGTGACCTGAGCCTCCGGACGGGCCGCACACCACCCTCGCCGCGCTGCGCCTTGCTGCTCGGCGCTCCCGAGCCCCGCAGCGCCGCCCCGAGCCGGGCCTCCGCCCCGCTGCGCCGCCGTGCCCGCTTACTCCCACGCCCGGGGGCTCTCGCCTGGTGGGCCGGCCGGAACTCGGGTTGTCCACAGAATCGCGTTCGGCAGCGGGCGGGGCCTCGGTATGTCCCTACCGTCCATGGCGTGCGAAGCAAGGAGTCTCGCGGGGCCGCACGCGGCGTCGTCGGCGAGTCCCGCCTGCGCGGGCTGTTACGTCCGCTCGATCCGGTCCCCCCGTCCGCCCGCCTGCGGTCGACGCCGTCCCCGCCTGGGCCGCCGCCGTCGTTCGGCGCTCCCCACATCGTCCGTATGGAGACCTACGTGCCCGAGCATCCGACGGGGGCCGATGACGGCCCTTACCACGAGAAGATCTTCGGCCTGCCCGAGGAGGTCGCCGATCGGTGGGCAGCGCGCCCGGACGGGCCGGGGACGTCCGGGCCGGACCTGCGAACGCGCGGACGGGCGGCTCTTGGTCGCGCTCTGCCACGACTTGATCCGGGCATGCCCGGGCTGCGGGTGCTCGTGGCCGCCGGGCTGCTCGCCGCGGTCGTCACCGGGGTTCTGGCGTGGCGGTCGAAGCCGGTGGCCGAGCCCATCGCCCCGCCGCTCCCGGCCGCCGCGGTTCGCGACCTCGGCCCTGCCGCCGACTCCGCCGCCGATTCTGCCGACGGCCCCGACAGGTCGCCGGGTCCGGCGTCGCCCGCGTCGGGTACCGGAGCCGACAGCGGGTCGGGTGCGACGGTCTATGCCGCTGGCGCCGGTGGCCCCACGGCCGCCACCCCCGGTTCACCTGCGCGAGTCGTCGTCTATGTGACGGGCACAGTGCGCAACCCGGGAGTGTTCGTCCTCGCATCCGGCGCACGGGTCGCCGACGCGATCGAGGCCGCGGGAGGTCTGCGGAAGGGCGCGAAACCGGGTGGGATCAACCTGGCGCGGCGTCTGGTGGACGGTGAGCAGATCGTCGCCGGAAGCGCGACGACGGCCGGTGCGGGCTCCGCTTCCGTTCCTGACTCGAACATGGCGCCGGGAGCAGGGGTGGTGAACCTCAACACCGCCACCGTCGAGCAACTCGACGCGCTGCCCGGCATCGGCGGCGTGATCGCGCAACGGATCGTCGACTACCGGAACGCGCACGGAGGCTTTCAGAGCGTCGACCAGTTGAAGGAGGTCCCAGGCATCGGAGACAGGAAGTTCGCCGAGATGCGCGACAAGGTCTCCGTGTGACCGCCGTCGGTTTCCCCCACGGCCTGCCCGAGGGCCGAAACAGGCGGGGCAGTGATCTGCCGGGCCGGGAGGATCCGGGTCACGACGAGCCGGGGCACGACGAGCTGGGGCACGACGAGCTGGGGTGTGCCGAGCTGGACAGCGGCCCGTCCAGGCGCGATGAGCCGGGGTGTGTCGAGCCGGGGTGTGTCGAGCCGGGGCGCGGTAGGGCGGTCTCCGGCCCGGCGGCTCTGGCCGCTCCAGCGGTGGCCTCCTGGCTCACGGCGCTCGTGCTGCTCGGCTGCCCCGCCGTCGCGGGAGCGGCCGTGGCGCTGGCCGCGACCGTCGCGGGCGCAGTCACCTGGGTGACGACGTTGACCGCCGGACGGCGCGGCAAGCAGCCAGGCAAGGGACTCGCCGGCACGGCGGTAGCGCCGGGAGCCGCCGCCAGGATCGCACTGGCGGTGTTCGCGTCCACGGCCGTTACGGCCACGGTGACGGCGTTCACCGTCCACAAGGTGACGACCGGGCCGGTGCCGGACCTGGCCCGCCGGAACGTCACGGTGACCGCGGAAGCCGAGATCACCGACGATCCGCGCATCCGGCCGCACCAGGGCGGGGTGTCCCGTCGGGAGACGGCGGTCGTCCGAGCCCGGATGCTGCTGGTGTCGGCCGCTCGGGAGCGGTACGCCGTGGACGTGCCCGTCGTGCTGCTCGGTCCGGCCGACGGCTGGCGTCCGCTGCTGCCGAGCCAGCGGGTCAGGGTGCGCGGGCGGTTGGGCCCGCCGGAGCCGGGCGAGCCGGTCGCGGCCGTGATGCTCGTCCGGGGGCCGCCCGAGCCGATCGGCTCACCCTCGGCGGTTCAGCGCGCGGCAGGGGTGCTGCGGGCGGGTCTGCGTACGGCGAGTGACGTGCTGCCGGACGACCAGCGCGGGCTGCTGCCCGGCCTGGTCGTCGGCGACGTGTCGCGCCTCGACGAGGAGGTGCGGCTCGACCTGGCGACGGCGGGGCTCGGCCACCTCACCGCCGTGTCCGGCACCAACTTGGCGATCGTGGCGGGCGCCGTGCTGGTGTTCGGGCGCCTGGCCGGGCTGCCCCTGGCCCTCCGGGCCGTCGTCGCGGTCATCGCGATGATCGCGTTCTCGGTCGTGGCGAGGCCGTCGCCCAGCGTGCTGCGCGCTCTCGTCATGGGAACCGTCGCCGCCGTGGCACTCGGCATCGGTCGGACGCGGGACGGGGTGGCCGCCCTGTCGGCGACCGTGCTGGGACTGGTCGTGTTCGATCCCGGGCTGGCCCGCCAGTGGGGCTTCGCACTGTCGGTGTTCGCGACCGGCGGCATCCTGGTCCTCGCGCCCCGATGGCGTGACCGCCTGACGGCACGCCGGATGCCCCGCCTGCTCGCCGAGGCCCTGGCCGTGACCGCCGCGGCGCAGGCGGCGGTCACGCCCCTGCTGGTGCTGATGTCCGGGCGCCTCGACCTGGCGGCGATCCCGGCCAACCTCCTCGCGGAGCCCGCGGTGGCGCCTGCGACGGTGCTGGGGTTCGGGGCCGCCGTGGTCGCTCCCGTGAGCATGGACCTGGCCCGGCTGCTGGTGCGCCCTGCCGGGTGGGCGGTGGGCTGGATCATCGCGGTGGCGCAGCGGGCAGCGGACCTTCCGTTCGCGTCGGCGGAGTGGCTCGGGGGAGCGTCGGGCGTGGCCGCGCTGGCGGCGGCGGCCGTCGCGGGATGGCTCGTCCTGCGGGGCCGTGCGCGAAGACGCCTGGTGGCGGCGCTGTCCGCGGGCGCGCTGCTCGCCGCGCTCGTGGCCATGCCGGTGGTGTCGCCCTGGCCGCCGCCGGGATGGCTGCTGGTCGTCTGCGACGTCGGCCAGGGGGACGCCCTGGCGCTGGCGGCCGGTCCCGGCCGGGCCGTGGTGGTCGACACCGGGCCGCAGCCGGGCCCCGCCGATCGGTGCCTGCGCGCCCTCGGGGTCCGGCAGGTGCCGCTCGTGGTCCTGACCCATCCCCATCTCGACCACGTCGGCGGGCTGCCGGGCGTGCTGCGCCGCCGCGCGGTGGGGGCGGTGGTCGTGAGCCCGACCCGCGTGCCCGAGGGCGAGGCCGGGCGCGTCTCCGCGCAGCTCAGGACGGCGCGTATTCCGGAATGGCAGGCGGTCCCCGGGATGCGGTGGCGGTTCGGACCGAGCGAGATCACCGTGCTCGCCCCCGAGCCCGGTATGGCGTCACAGGGCCCCGGCGAGGGGGCGACGTCCAACAACGCCAGCGTCGTGCTGCTGGTCCGCTGGTTCGACCCAGCCGCGGCACCACGCGACCGGTCGGCGGCACAGCGCGACATGCCTACGGCGCAGCGCGACACGCTTGCGGCACTGGGTGAGGTCGCAGCTCCCGGAGCGGGGGCAGAGGCCGGAGCACGGCCGGTGCTGGGGCCGCCTCTGGGGCCGCTTCTGGGCGCTGCCCTGCTCGCCGGTGACCTGGAGACGGAGGCGCAGGACGCCCTGGTGCGGCGCGGCCTGCCACGGGTCGACGTGCTTAAAGTGCCTCATCACGGGTCGTCACGGCAGGCACCGGCCTTCCTCGCCGCCACGGGCGCGCGGGCCGCCCTCATCAGCGTCGGCGCGGTCAACGACTACGGGCATCCTGCCCCGCTGACGCTGCGGCGGCTGCGCTTGCTGGGCATGCGCCCCTACCGCACCGACCTGTCGGGGGACATCGCCCTCGTCGCCACCCACAACGGCCTCGCCGTGGTCGTGCGGGGCAAAGGAACGCGCGCCAGGTGAGGAGGCGAGGGTGGGGCGGCGGTGGGTGTGCCCCTGCCGCCCGGGACGTGGCATGCTGCCTGACATGGCGAACCCAGCACCTGTGACCCTGGTCGTCGGCGACGAGGAGTTCCTGGCAGATCGCGCCGTCGGCTCCATCGTGGCGGCGGTACGCGCCGAGGAGCCGGGGGCGGAGCTGCACGACCTTCAGGGGAGCAAGGTGGAGCCGGGGGAGCTGACCGGGCTCGCTTCCCCCTCGTTGTTCGGCGACCGCTCGATCATCGTGATCCGCGGGGCACAGGACCTCTCGAAGGACGTCATCGCCGAGATCGTGAAATACACCTCCCATCCGGCCGACGACGCGGTGCTGGTGCTGGCCCACCCCGGCGGGGTCAAGGGGAAGGCCCTGGTGGACGGTGTGAAGAAGGCGGGCGCGGACGTCGTCTCCGTGTCCAAGGTGACGAAGGCGGGAGAGCGGCTCGACTTCATCAAGGCCGAGGTCCGCAGGGAGGGCCGCTCCATCGCGCCCGCCGCCGCACAGGCGCTGCTCGACGCCGTGGGCAGCGACCTGCGCGAACTGGCGGCCGCCTGTAGTCAGCTCGCCTTCGACACCGAGGGCAAGAACATCGACGAGGCGGCGGTCGCGAAGTACTACCGGGGACGCGCTGAGGTCAGCGGCTTCACCATCGCCGACCTGGCGATCGAGGGCCGTTTGGGGGAGGCGCTCGAACAGGTCCGGTGGGCCGTCGCCACGGGTGTGGCGCCGGTGCTGATCGTCAGCGCGCTCGCGGGAGGGCTGCGCTCGCTCGCCAAGGTGGGCGGCGCGCCCCGCAACCTGCGCGGTGGCCAGCTCGCGAGCCATGTGGGCATGCCGCCGTGGAAGATCGACAGGGTGAAGCGCCAGCTGGCCGGCTGGGGGCCGGAGGGGATCTCCGCCGCACTGCAGGCCGTGGCCACCGCCGACGAGCAGGTCAAGGGCGGCGGCACCGACCCGGCGTACGCGCTGGAGAAGGCCGTCCACACGATCGTGGCCAATCGAACCAAGCGCTGACTTCAGCCGTCTCGGCTCGGGTCGTGGCCGAGAACGCCGACACGCCCGTCCGGAGCCGGTCGCCACGCTGCTCCCGGGGGCTCGCTGCCCGCGTCTATCGGTCAGGCGTGCCGGGGTTCTCCATGCGAAGCAGCATTCGCTTGAGCAGCGCCGCGAGGACGTCCTGGTCGTCCGGCCCCAGAACGCCCACCATCGCGTCCTCGACCTCGCCGCGCAGGTCCATCGCCTTGAGCCAGATCGCGCGGCCCGCGCTCGTCAACTCCACGTCCACCCGGCGGCGGTCCTCCACACTGCGGACGCGCCGGACGAGCCCCGCCTTCTCCAGGGTGTCCAGGCGGCCCGTCATGCCGGCTGGAGAGACCTTCAACTCGGCGGCGAGCTCGGACGGGGTGGCACGGCCGCCCTCTCCCCGGGCGCCGAGCCAATGCAGGGTCTCGTACTCGAAGTCCTGCAGACCCACCGCGGCGAGCGCGCTGTCCTTCGTCTGAGCCAGGTGCTTCACCAGGAACTGCATGCGCGTGACGATCGCCTCCACGCGCTCGTCGAAGGGCGCCTTCCCGCGCCACCGCGCGATGTGCCGGTCCACCGAGTCGTCCACGCGACAATCCTACGCCACATAAAAATACGTTGACGAAAGATTCGCTGACGAAATAACTTGCTCGCATGATTGCACGTCTGGTCGCCGGGCGGACGGTCGCGGCACTCGCCACCGCCCTCATCCCCACGGGGCTCACCCTCGCCGTCATCAGGGTGACCGGCTCCGCCCTCGATCTCGGCGTCGTCCTCGCCGCCGAGGTGCTGCCCATGCTCCTGCTGCTCCCGGTCGGCGGAGTGGTCGCGGACCGCTTCCCGCCGAGGCGGGTGATCCTCGTGGCCGACCTGGTCCGCTGCGCCGCCCAGGTGACCCTGGGAGTGCTGCTCCTCCTCGGGCACCCCGCCATCGCGGTGATGGCGGGACTCGCGGCGCTCACCGGAGCCGCGGTGGCCTTCGGTGTCCCGGCGGTGTCACCGCTGGTCGTCGGAGTGGTGCCGGCGGAGCGCCGGCTGCGGGTGAACGCCCACATCGGAGTGGCCGGCGGCGTCGCCCAGATCGCCGGCCCCGCGCTCGCCGGAGGCCTGACGCTGTGGCTCGGGCCGGGATGGTCCTTCCTGCTGACCGGGGTCCTGTTCGCCGGATCGGCGGTCACGCTGGGCGGCCTGGTCACGGCTCCCCGGCCGGCGGCCGGACGCGCTCACTTCCTCGGCGACCTGCGGGAAGGGTGGCGCGAGGCGCGGCGGCACCGCTGGTTCCTGATCAGCGTGGCCGGGCACGGCGTCTGGCACCTCGGGGCGGGCATCCTGCTGACCCTCGGTCCCGTCATCGCCGTACGCAGCCTGGGCGGGGAGTCGGTCTGGGTGGTCGTCACGCAGGCGGGAACGGTGGCGACGGTGCTCGGCGTCTTCGCCGCCCCGAGGCTGCGGATCCGGCGGCCCCTCGCCGTGGTGGCGGTCGGGGCCGCGGTCTACGCGTGCCCGCTCGCCGCCTTCGCGTTCTCCACCGCGTTGCCCGCGCCGGTCGTGGTCGTGACCGCCGCGTACGTCGTCGCCATGCTGGGCCTGGGGACCTTGATGCCGCTGTGGGAGACGGTGGTGCAACAGCGTGTGGAGCCTCAGGCCCTCGGCCGGGTGGACTCGTTCGACGCCCTCATCTCCTACGCGGCACGGCCTCTCGGGCTCGCGGCGGCCGCGCCGGTCGCCGCCTGGGCCGGCGCCGCGGCTCCGCTGCTCACGGCGGCGGCGCTGGTGGCCGTGGTCAACCTGGCCGTGCTCGCCCTGCCCGAGGTCCGGCAGCGTACGACGGAGGAGGCGGCACAGCCCGTGCCCGTCTGACGTGCGCAGACCGTTCCCGCCTGATGCCGTCAGCGGGCATGCGAAAAAGCCGCGCCACGTCGAGGGCGGGCACGCGAAAACGCCGCACCCCCCGCGAGGGGAGATGCGGCGTGCGCGTCTGTGCGACCTACTTGGCGGCCTGCAGAGCGGCGGCGCGCTTGGCGATCGCCGACTTCCGGTTGGCAGCCTGGTTCTTGTGAATGACGCCCTTGCTGACGGCCTTGTCGAGCTGCCGGGACGCGGCCTGGAGCGCGACGAGGGCGTCGTCGACGTTCCCCTGGTCGGCGGCCTCGCGGAACTTGCGGACCGCGGTCTTCAGGGACGACTTGACGGCCTTGTTGCGCAGCCGGCGCTTCTCGTTCTGCCGGTTGCGCTTGATCTGGGACTTGATGTTCGCCACGAAGAAAGCCTCAGTGTTAAGTCTTGGTCGGATGGGGCGCGCGGGCTGGTGAGAGGGCGCGCCACACGCAGTTGGACAGGATACCAACAGCCCGGGTCATCGCTCAAATCACGACGACAGGACCGCCCACGCTCATGCTATCGCGGCGGGGCCGCTGCGGTCCGCACATCGGTCCGCACATCGGGCCGCCCGCCCGACGACTTCACGCTCCCTCCGGCGCCCCCGCGCACCCAGGCCCGCTCGTATTCCCTCCAGTCTTCCTCCGTGGCCGCGAAATCGACGTACAGGGCCAGGCCGAACTCGGTGCGGGGGCCGTGCTCGCTGAGCGCGAGCCGTGCGCCCTCGGCCGCGTTCTCGACGCTCTCGGCCCAGTCGAGGTAGGCGACGCCGTGGTCGTGGTACGCCGGAGCCCCGATGAGGAGGGTCTTGTCCTCCGGCACCAGTCCCAAGGCGAGCGAGGCCTGCCGCGCGACATAGCCGCCGTACAGGGACGGCAGGGGCGTCCCGGAGTCGTACGTCATGATCGCGACCTGGTCGGTCAGGCCGACGACCCAGCGGAAGTAGTCCGGCGTCCAGTACTTGTCGTGGCCGATCGCCAGGGCGGCGGGGGCGCGCATGCCGGTCAGCGGCTCGATCTGCTGGGTGGCGACCGACAACGGCCGGTCGCCGATGGCCTGCCGGGTCTCGCGCAGGACGCTGAGGAACGGCTCGTTCCCGTCGGGAACCGGTTCGAAGTCGTAGTGGATCCCGTCGAACCCGAGGGAGACCAGGTCGCGGGCGCCCGCCACGACGCGGGCCCGGGTCGCCGTGTCGGCCAGGCTCAGGTGGAGCTTGCCGTTGTCGTTGACCGTCTGGCCGAGCCAGGCCGACACCCGGACGCCGGGCACGTTCTTCCGCCACCATTTCAGGAAATTTCCGGCGTTGGCGTAGCGGTCGGGCGGCAGGGTCCCGTCGTACTTGAACGGCCCGCTGTGGACGTACACGTCCCTGATCCCGCTCGCGCGCAGCCGTACGGCGAGGGCGCGCACGTCGGCCTCGGTGCGGCGGCCGTCCACCCACGCGTGGCCCATCCACAGGGCATCGTGGCCGGTGGTCCTGGCCCATCCGGCCGGCGTGCCGGCGAACTGCAGGCGCAGCGCGGCGGCGCCGGCCAGGCCGAGCGCGAGCGGCACGGCCACGACGACGGCGGCTATTCGCAGAACGCGTCTGGTGGTCAAGGCAAGCATCCGGACATGCCACCATGGAGGGTGGCTGGTCCGCCAGCCTCGGGAGGGCCCGCCGAGCGCGAGGCGAGGCGGACGGCCCGCCCGATCAGCAGTCAGTCATCTTGTCGAAACGGACCTCGGTGCGCACTCAGCCTGGCCAGACCGACCCCGCGTTGATCCGCAACTTCTGCATCATCGCGCATATCGACCATGGCAAGTCGACACTCGCCGACCGGATGCTGCAGCTCACCGGTGTGGTGGACGACAGGTCGATGCGCGCGCAGTACCTCGACCGCATGGACATCGAGCGGGAGCGGGGCATCACCATCAAGTCGCAGGCCGTGCGGCTCCCGTGGAACGGCCACGTCCTCAACATGATCGACACACCGGGCCACGTGGACTTCACCTATGAGGTGTCCCGGTCGCTGGAGGCGTGCGAGGGCGCGATCCTGCTGGTCGACGCGGCGCAGGGCATCGAGGCCCAGACGCTGGCCAACCTCTACCTGGCCATGAACGCCGACCTCCACATCATCCCGGTGCTCAACAAGATCGACCTGCCCGCCGCGCAGCCGGACAAGTACGCCGAGGAGATCGCGGGCCTCATCGGCTGCGACCCCGCCGACGTGATGCGCGTGTCCGGCAAGACCGGCGCGGGGGTCAAGGAGCTGCTCGACCACGTCGTGGAGCACGTCCCGGCGCCCGTGGGGAACGCCGACGTGCCCGCCCGGGCACTGATCTTCGACTCGGTGTACGACACCTATCGGGGCGTCGTGACGTACGTCAGGGTGGTCGACGGCCACCTCTCCAAGCGCGAGCGCGTGCTGATGATGTCCACCGGCGCGCAGCACGAGCTGCTGGAGATCGGCGTCATCTCGCCCGAGCCCATGCCGTCCGAGCGGGGGCTCGGCGTCGGTGAGGTGGGCTACCTGATCACCGGGGTGAAGGACGTGCGCCAGTCTCGCGTCGGTGACACGGTCACCAACGCGGCCAAGCCCGCCGGCGAGGCCCTGGGCGGCTACGAGCACCCCAAGCCCATGGTCTACTCCGGGCTCTATCCGATCGACGGCGACGACTACCCCGAGCTGCGCGAGGCCCTCGACAAGCTGCGGCTGAACGACGCCGCGCTCGTGTACGAGCCGGAGACGTCGGCGGCGCTCGGCTTCGGCTTCCGCTGCGGCTTCCTCGGCCTGCTGCACATGGAGATCGTCCGGGAGCGGCTGGAACGAGAGTTCAACCTGTCGCTGATCTCGACCTCGCCCAACGTGATCTACCGAGTGATCATGGAGGACGGCAGGGAGCACGTCGTCACCAACCCGTCGGAGTTCCCGGCCGGGAAGATCGGCCAGATCTTCGAGCCGGTGGTGAAGGCCACGGTGCTCGCGCCGTCCGAGTTCATCGGCGCGATCATGGAGCTGTGCCAGGGCCGCCGCGGGCAGCTCCAGGGCATGGACTACCTGTCGGAGGACCGGGTCGAGATCCGCTACACGCTCCCGCTCGGCGAGATCATCTTCGACTTCTTCGACCAGCTGAAGTCGAAGACCCGCGGCTACGCCTCGCTCGACTACGAGCCGTCCGGGGAGCAGGAGGCCGACCTGGTCAAGGTGGACATCCTGCTGCAGGGTGAGACCGTGGACGCGTTCAGCGCGATCGTCCACCGCGAGAAGGCGTACGCCTACGGCGTGGAGATGGCCAAGAAGCTCAAGGAGCTCATCCCGCGGCAGCAGTTCGAGGTGCCCATCCAGGCCGCGATCGGCGCCCGCGTCATCGCCCGCGAGAACATCCGCGCAATCCGCAAGGACGTCCTCGCCAAGTGCTACGGCGGCGACATCAGCCGTAAGCGCAAGCTGCTGGAGAAGCAGAAGGAGGGCAAGAAGCGGATGAAGATGGTCGGCCGGGTGGAGGTCCCCCAGGAGGCCTTCGTCGCCGCCCTCTCGTCCGAGGCCCCGGACAAGAACAAGAAGTAGGCGTCCCTGGTTTGACCAGAACTTAATCGCATCGCGGAGAAATATGACCGTCGGTTAACGTTTGGTCATGCGGATCCTCTCTGTGAACGTGGGCCGGGCCGTGGACGCCGACTGGGCCGGCAACCTGCGGCGCACCGCCATCGACAAGCGGAAGATCGAGGGCCGGGTCGCCGTGCGCGAGAACGGCCTGGCAGGCGACGAGCGCGCCGATGTCGCCAACCACGGCCACCCGGACCAGGCGGTGTACGCGTACGCGCGGGAGGACTACGACTGGTGGGAGCCGCTCATGGGCCGCGACCTGCGTGACGGCGAGTTCGGGGAGAATCTCACGACGTCCGGGGCCGACGTGACCGGCGCGGTCCTCGGGGAGCGGTGGCGGATCGGCACGGCCGTCCTGGAGGTCACCGCCCCTCGCGTCCCCTGCGTGGTGTTCCGCAACTGGCTGGACGAGCGCGGCTGGGTGAAGCGCTTCACCGACGCGAACCGCACCGGGGCGTACTTCCGGGTGGTCGAGCAGGGCGATCTCGGCGCAGGTGACGAGATCGAGGTGCTCCACCGGCCCTCGGACGGCGTGACGATCGCCGAGTCGTTCCGGGCCTACCACGGCGACCGGGATCTGCTGCTGCAGATCCTCGATCTTCCCGGCCACAGTGACAAGTGGGACCGGGTCGCCGAGCGCGTGCTCGGAGACCGCAGCGGCATCGTCGCATCCTGATCACGAAATGCCCGCCGGTTCCGGCCTCTCGATGACGCTCTCCGTTCGAGGGCGCCGTTCGCGGTGACCTCGGTCACGCGGGCAGGAGGCTGATGTCGCCGGAACCGGCGCGGGCGACGACCCTGTGCGGCGAGTTCTGATCGGTCGCCACCGCGACCGTCGTCTCGCCGGACTTCGCCTCGGCGTCCACGTTGTACGGCCCACCGGGAAGCGTGATCTTCGCGGTTCCCGAGCCGGTCACCAGATCGATGGTGTCGGGAGCGGTGGCGAACTTCAGCGTGGTGTCACCCGAGCCCGCCTCGACTGCGAGACCCGCGCCCGTCAGCCCGGCGCCCTCCAGGTCTCCTGAGCCCACCTTCGCCTTGACCGGATTGCCCAGGGCTCTGAGATGGATGTCGCCGGATCCGGTCTCCACCTCTGTCCGCATGCCCTTGGGCACGCGGATGTCGTAGTCCACCGAGCAGTTGTCCATGGCGTGCGGGCAGTCGTACGTGATCACAAGTGCATCGCCGTCCATCTTGTGCTCGGTGGTGGGCTTGCCCGAGGACCAGTGGAGGGTTTCGCTCACCGTGACGACACCGCCGGCCGCTTCGCTGATCACGATGTCACCCGCACCGCCCAACACGACCAGCCTGGCGGCCTTCTCCTCCACCTCGTAATCGAGGGTCGCCTGGTTGGCTGCCTGAGTGACGTCCTTCAACCCGCATCCGGACAGCAGAGCCGCGGTTGCCAGCAGTCCACCCGCCACCATCGCCATCTTCATGCAGACGATCATGCCGTCCATCGAGAGGCTGACGCAGTAGGGCATACCCCCGTATGTCCCGTGAGGGGCTCCCGACCACGGCAGGGGCCCAGCCGGACCCCCGCCGCACGGCCGGTCAGCGGAGGACGGAGTAGAGGGCGGTGGTGAGGGAGGCCTTGGCGTCGTCCTGGTCGATGGACCACAGCATGGAGCCGCCGAGGCCCTTGAGGCGGATGTAGGCGGCCTTCTCCAGCATGACGGCGGGGTCGTCGTAGGACCAGAACTCGTTGCCGTCGTACAGCCACAGGGTGCCGGTGAGCAGGTCGCGGTAGCGCTTGCCGGGCTTGTTGACGAGGTTCTTGTAGTCGTCGCTGCCGGGGGCCCAGGTGCCGGGGGCGGGGCCGGTGGCGGTGGCGTACCGGCCGTCGCCGCCGGAGGTGACGCCGGTCCAGCCCTGGCCGTACGCGGGGACGCCGATGACGATCTTGCTCTTGGGTGCGCCGCGTCCGACGTAGTCGCGTACGGTCTGGTCGACGCTGAACTTCACGTCGTTGGGGTCGCGCCGGTCGGTGAGCAGGTTGGCCTGGTGGCCGGTGCGGTTCTCCCAGGGGCCGTGCAGGTCGTAGCCCTGGACGGTGGCGAAGTCGAGCTGGTCGAAGACCTTCCGCACCTCGAAGCCGGCGTCGATCTTGGCTGCGGCGGCGGGGAGGAAGGCGGTCAGTTGGTCGCGCCGGTCGTGGGCCTTCATCTGGCGGCGCAGTTCGGCCAGGAACAGGGTGAAGTTCTGCTTGTCCTCGGGGCGGATGACGTTGCCGTCGTTTCCGGCGGAGCCCGGCCATTCCCAGTCGAGGTCGATTCCGTCGAACACGCCGGCGGCGGCGCCGGGGGGCAGGCCGGGCAGGTTGCCCTTGAGCCACAGGTCGACGCAGGAGGCGGCGAGCTTGGCCCGGGACTCGGGGGTGAGGACGGCGTCGGAGAAGTATCGGGAGCCGGTCCAGCCGCCGAGGGAGATGAGGACCTTGAGGTCGGGGTGGCGGGCCTTCAGCTTCTTGAGCTGGCCGAGGTTGCCCTTGAGCGGCTGGTCGTCGGCGTCGGCGGCGCCGTCGACGCTCTGCTCGGCGGGCACGGGGCGCTGCCAGTCGGCCCAGGGGTCGGCGGAGTAGCAGGTGCCCTCGGGGCCGACGAACCCGAAGGCGTAGTTGAGGTGGGTCAGCTTCCCGGCGGCGCCGCTGGTCTCCACGTCCTTCACGTGGAAGTTCCGTCCATAAATGCCCCACTGGATGAAGTAGGCCACCCGCTTGTAGCGGTCCCCGCCGCCGGTGGTGGCCTGGGCCGCTGCCGGCGCTAATCCGGCCATCAGGGTGGCGGCGACCGCCACGGCGAGGGTCCTTCTCATGAGCACGCCGGCCTCCCGACCCCTTTTTTATAGGAAAGTTTCCTGTAAATTGCCGCGATCGTAGACCGGGGTGATCAGGCCGTCAATGGCGGGGTGCGGCCGGCAGCGGCCTGGAGACCGCCCCGGTGGCGCGACCGCGCGGCCGGGGCATCGCACACCCCGCCCACGTGCGGCGGGGTGGGCGGTGACGGGTCACGGATGCATGAGAAGCAGGGGGTCGCAGGTGTCGGTTCCCACCAGCTTGGGGTTGTTCGGGTCGCGCAGGGCCTTCTCGCTGTTGACGATGTAGTAGCCGCCGGCGGGCCGAGGTATCACGATCAGCGTCTGGTACTGCATGATCGCCTGAGCCTTGGCGGTCGTCGCTCCGTGTCCGAGGGCGCGGACCAGCATGCTCCTGAGCGTGGCGAAGAGGTTGTCGTGCGTGAATCCGGGCCAGATGAGCACGCGGTAGGTGTGCGGAATGATCCCGAGGGTCTCGCTGAAGCCCCGGACCGACACGCGCGAGTCCGCCCAGTTCGCCACGGTTCTGGCGGCCAGGTTGTCCTGGGCGGCGAGGTCGTGCCAGGACTCCCAGCGCGCCTGTGCCATGTGGATGTGCAACTGGTCGAAATCTCTGGCCTGCTTCGAATTGATCCCCAATCCCACCGGGGTGGGAACCACGGTGGGAGGCTGGGTGGCGTAGTAGTCGGCGGCGCTCCAGTAATTCGGTGCGCTGTTGTCGCAGATCCACGGGCACTCGATGCCGTTGACCCGCTCGGTGGGGACGAGGATGTAGTTGACGTACTTCTTCTTGCTCTTGGCGCCGCCCATCACCACGTAGTCGGCGTGGTTCTGCAGGCAGGTGTTGTTGCCGTGACACTTCTGCATGTGCTGCCAGAGAGAGTCCGAGTCGGTGGTCTTGCCGCACTTCTTGGGATCGGGGCCCTTGGCGCATGTCGACGAAGCCGCGGCCAGCGCATGCTCGGCGCCGGTGAGAATGCCCGCGCCCGTGAGTATGGTGGTGCCCGCCAGGCCGGAGAACTGGATGAACCGGCGTCGCGTCAGCTCGCTCGCCTCGTCGTTCGCCCGGTCGCTTTCACGCATGATTACCCCCGACAACCCGCATCTGATGCCCTTTTGCTGCGATTTCCGCGCGCACCGCGGTTCCGCCCGTACGCGGGACCGGAAACGGCCTCGTCAATCAAAGATCAACGCATTCGGCCAGGTTGATCCCCTCCCTGGCGGCCGGTAAAAGCCCCTGGCGCAGGCTTGAGTTTCCGCAGGAAAGACCGAAACCCTTCCCCGGGTGCCGCGAGAATCGTCCGGTGTTCCGCTTCCCGGCGTGAACGGCGACCGGCGCCGAAAATGCGATGATTTGTCGCGGCGTTGCGGCGGCGGCCGGGCGGGCGCCCAGGATAATGATCCGGACCTGCATATCGCGCGATATTCGCGCGAGTGCCAAAAAGGTGTACACAGCGCTGATTCCCGGCAGTAATCCCAGATCAGGCGTCGAGGGCAGGGCGCGAGTGACGGCAGACTGGAGAGCGTGCCTTCAATGCTTCCCGACGGCGATCCCGTCCCCGCGAACGGCGAGCTGCCGTCCGGGGCCCTCGACGGGCTCGGCTCCCGTCCGTTCGGCTTCTACGTCCACGTGCCGTTCTGCGCGACACGCTGCGGCTACTGCGACTTCAACACCTACACGGCGGCCGAGCTCGGGCCCGGCGCCGCGCAGCGCGACTACGCCGCCACAGCGGTCGAGGAGATCCGGCTGGCCCGGCGCGTGCTGGGAGACGCGGCGCCGCCCGTGGAGACCGTCTTCTTCGGCGGCGGCACGCCGACCCTGCTGCCCGCCGCCGACCTCGTACGGATCCTGGACGCCATCGGCGAGGAGTTCGGCCTGCGGCCCGGCGCCGAGGTGACGACCGAGGCCAACCCCGAGTCCGTGGACCCGGCCTACCTGAAGGAGCTGCGGGCGGGCGGGTTCACCCGGGTGAGCTTCGGCATGCAGAGCGCGGGCGAGCACGTCCTCGCCGTTCTCGACCGGCGGCACACCCCCGGCCGGCCCGCCGAGGCCGTGCGGGAGGCCCGCGAAGCCGGGTTCGAGCACGTCAACCTCGACCTGATCTACGGCACGCCGGGGGAGAGCGACGACGATTGGCGGGCCTCCCTGGCGACCGCGCTGGCCGCGGGGCCCGACCACGTCTCGGCGTACTCCCTGATCGTCGAGGACGGCACCCGGCTCGCCGCCCGGATCCGGCGCGGCGAGCTGCCGATGCCGGACGACGACGTGGCGGCCGACCGCTACCTGATCGCCGAGGAGATGCTGACGGCCGCGGGCCTGAGCTGGTACGAGATCTCCAACTGGGCGGCGGATGACGAGGCCCGCTGCCGCCACAATTTGCTGTACTGGACCGGCGGCGACTGGTGGGGGGCCGGGCCGGGGGCGCACAGCCACGTCGGCGGCACCCGCTGGTGGAACGTCAAGCACCCCGCGGCGTACGCCGCGCGCCTGGCGGCCGGGGCCTCGCCCGCGCACGCCCGCGAGGTGCTGTCGGCGGAGGACAGGGCCGTCGAACGGGTCATGCTGGAGCTGCGCCTCGCCTCGGGCCTCCCGCTCGCCGGCCTCGCCCCCCGGGCGCGTACGGCGTGCGCGAGGGCGCTGGCGGACGGATTGCTGGAGGTGGAGGCGTTCAAGGCGGGACAGGCCGTGCTCACGCTGCGCGGCAGGCTGCTCGCGGACGCCCTGGTGCGGGACCTCACACCTTAGCCCGTGACGAAGTCGATCAGTTCTTCCACGCGGCCGAGCAGCTCGGGCTCCAGGTCGGCGTAGGTCGTGACGCGGCCCAGGATGTGCCGCCACGCCTCCTGGGGGTCCATCCGCCAGCCGAGGGCGTCGATCACGCCCTCCTTCCAGGGCACGCCGCGCGGCACGTCCGGCCAGGCGGGGATGCCGAGCGCCCGGGGCTTGACCGCCTGCCAGATGTCCACGAACGGATGCCCGACGATGAGCACGTCGTCTCCGGACACCCGGGCGGCGATGCGGCTCTCCTTCGATCCGGGCACCAGGTGGTCCACGAGCACCCCGAGCCGCCTGCCCGGCTCGGGGCCGAACTCCTCGACGATCGCCGGGAGGTCGTCCACACCCTCCAGGTATTCGACGACGACCCCTTCCACCCGCAGGTCGTGCCCCCAGATCTTCTCCACCAGCGAGGCGTCGTGGACGCCCTCGACGTAGATGCGGCTCTCCCTGGCGACCTGCGCGCGCAGGCCCTCGACCGCGATCGACCCCGAGGCGCTCCGCAGCGGCCCCTTCGCGCCGGCCTGAGGGCGCACCAGCGTCACCGGTTTGCCTTCGAGGAGGAATCCGGCGGGCGTCAGCGGGAACACCCGCCGACGGCCGAACCGGTCCTCCAGTGTCACGGCCTCCTTGTCGCAGGCCACCACGGCGCCGCAGAAACGGCCCTCGGCGTCCTCGACCACGAGGTCGGGCTCGGCCGGGATCTCGGGGATCTGCCCTCGCCGTGGCCGCCGCCAGTCTCCGGAAAGCACGTCCCGCCCGTACATGCGGGGAACGCTAGCAAATCACGCCCTGCGACGGCGGGCCGCGGAGCGACGGGCGAGCACGACGATCGTCACGATCAGCGCGGCCAGGAAGCCGACGGTGGGCAGGGTGAGCAGCGCGACGGTGCCGCCCACCAGCAGGCCGGCCGCGTCGGCGAGCTGCTTGCCGACGCCGAAACGCACCCCGTCGCCCTCGCAGGCGAGCGGGTAGGTGCCCGCCTCAGGCACGCCGGCCTCGAACAGCAGCTCCCAGGTCGTGCCGTTCAGCGTGAAGGTCTGCGAGATGGCCGGGCGGGTCAGCCGCACCCGCGAATCGGTGCCGTCGCCGAGCTGACAGCGGACGTCGGTGGGCTGGTCGACGGCCGCGTAGATCGCCGGCCTGTCCGCGGGGTCGAGCGCGACGCTCACCGACTGCCCGCCGGAGAAGATCGTGGCGGGTGCGGCGTCGCCGAGCGTGGAGAACAGGCCACCGGCGAACCCGCCGACGCCCGCCACCAGCAGGACGACGAAGAGCGCCCAGGAGAGGAAGACCCACAGCAGCCGCGGCCGGACCGGCCGGGAGCCGGCGTACGGCGGGGGAAAGGGATGCGGCAGCCGCAAGGTCGCGCCGGCCGGCGCCGGGGGCATCATGGGGCGGGGCACCCGCATGGTCGCCTCGGCCGGCGGGAAGGTCTGATTCTCGTGCATGGGGTGAAGAGTCGACCATGCGGCTTGCGGTCGATTTGCAGCTCGCTTGTCCTGGTGTCTCCGCGTTATCGCACCACGTGGGGTGGTAGCCGTACACTTGGCACTCGGGAACACAGAGTGCCAGAGTCGGTGTTTCCAGGCACAGGGAGGTGGCACAGTGCTCGACGACCGCAAGCTCGCCGTCCTGCGCGCCATCGTCGAGGACTACGTGTCCACCAACGAGCCGGTGGGGTCAAAGGCCCTGGCGGACAGGCACAACCTCGGCGTCTCTCCGGCGACGATCCGCAACGACATGGCCGCGCTGGAGGAGCAGGGTTACATCGCCCAGCCGCACACCAGTGCCGGAAGGGTGCCGACGGACAAGGGATACCGCCTGTTCGTCGACCGGCTGTCGCAGATCAAGCCGCTGTCGGGCGCGGAGCGCAGGGCCATCGAGACCTTCCTCGCCGGGGCCGTGGACCTCGACGAGATCGTCATGCGCACGGTGCGGCTGCTCGCGCAGCTCACCCGGCAGGTCGCGGTGGTTCAGTACCCCTCGCTCACCAGGTCGTCGGTGCGCCATGTGGAGATCGTCCCGATCGCCGAGCGGCGGGTCATGCTGGTGCTGATCACCAACACGGGACGGGTCGAGCAGCGGATGGTCGACCTGCCCGAGGCCATCGCCGACGACCGGATCGCCAACCTGCGCGCCGTGCTCAACGCGTGTCTCGACGGGTGCGGGCTGTCCCAGGTGCCCGAGACCGTGGCCGACGTGCCCGAGCGGCTGCCCGCGGAGGACAGGCCGGTGGCGGCCACGATCCTTTCCGTGCTGCTGGAGACGCTCGTGGAGCGGCACGAGGAGAAAATCGCCTTCGCCGGTACGGCCAACCTCGCCGCGGCGGATTTCAGCGTCGGCCTGCGCGGCGTGCTGGAGGCGCTGGAGGAACAGGTCGTCCTCATCCGCCTGCTGGGGGAGACCGGCGGGCTGTCCGACATCACCGTCAGAATCGGATCCGAGAATCCCTACAGCGGACTGCGCGGCACCTCTATCGTGGCCGCCGGATACGGTTCGGGCGACAGAGAACTGGCCCGGCTCGGAGTGCTGGGCCCGACACGAATGGACTATCCGGTGACGATGGGTGCGGTGCGCGCGGTGGCGCGGTACGTCGGCCAGATCCTGGCGGGGTCATAAGTGTCCAACGACTACTACGCGACCCTTGGCGTACGGCGCGACGCCAGCCAGGAAGAGATCAAGAAGGCATATCGCCGTCTCGCCCGTGAGCTGCACCCGGACGTCAACCCCGATCCGGAGACCCAGGAGCGGTTCAAGGAGATCAACCAGGCGTACGAGGTGCTGTCCGACGCGGGCAAGCGCCGTATGTACGACATGGGCGCCGACCCGTTCGGCGGCGCGGGAGCCGGGGCCGGAGCCGGCGGTTTCGGCGCTGGCTTCCCGTTCAGCGACATCATGGACGCCTTCTTCGGCTCGGCGGGCGGCGCGCGGGGGCCCCGCTCCCGCGCCCGCCGGGGCCGCAACGCCACCATCAGGGTCGAGCTCGACCTGGGGGAGGCGGCCTTCGGCACGACCCGCGAGATCGTGGTCGACACGGCCGTGGTCTGCGAGGTCTGCCAGGGCTCCGGGGCGGCGTCCGGCACGCACCCCGACACCTGCGACATGTGCCACGGACGCGGCGAGGTGTCGCAGGTGACCCGTTCGTTCCTCGGTCAGGTCATGACCTCACGCCCCTGCCCCCAGTGCGGCGGGTACGGCAGCGTCATCCGGCACCCCTGCATGGAGTGCTCGGGCGAGGGACGGGTGCGGACCCGGCGCACGATCAAGGTCAGGATCCCGGCCGGCGTCGAGGACGGCACGCACATCCAGCTCGCCGGCGAGGGCGAGGTCGGCCCCGGTGGCGGGCCTCCCGGCGACCTGTTCCTGGAGATCGTCGAGCGGCCGCACCAGATCTTCGAGCGGCGCGGCGACGACCTGCACTGCACGGTTCACATCCCGATGACGGCCGCGGCGCTCGGCACCTCGATCGCGATCGAGACCCTCGACGGCACGGAGGACATCGACATCCGGCCCGGCACTCAGGCCGGCCAGGTCATCCCCCTGTACAGCAAGGGCGTCCAGCGGCTCAACGAGACCGGCAGGGGCGACCTGCTGATCCACGTGAACGTCGAGACGCCGGGCAAGCTCGACCCGCAGCAGGAGGAGCTGCTGCGCGAGCTGGCGAAACTGCGCGGCGAGGAGCGTCCGCCCGGCAAGTTCTCCCCGGGCCAGCAGGGCTTCTTCTCCCGCCTGCGGGACGCCTTCAACGGCCGCTGAGCTGATCGCATGACTGTTCCCGTGTTCCTGTCGGACGCGGCCGGCCAGGCGGCGGACACGATCGTCCTCGACGGGCCCGAGGGGCGGCACGCCGCCGCCGTACGCCGCCTGCGGCCGGGGGAGCGGATCGACCTGACCGACGGCGCGGGGCGGGTGGCCGAGTGCACGGTCACGGCGGCGGGGAAGGACTCGCTGACCGCCGAGGTGCTGCGCCGGTTCGAGGTTCCGCCGCCCCGGCCGAGGCTGGTGGTCGTGCAGGGCCTGCCCAAGGGCGACCGGGGCGAGCTCGCGGTCGAGATGATGACCGAGGCAGGGGTCGACGTGATCGTCCCCTGGGCCGCCTCCCGGTGCGTGACCCAGTGGAAGGGCGACCGGGCCGCCAAGGCCCTCGCCCGCTGGCGTGGTACGGCCCGCGAGGCGGCCAAGCAGGCCCGGCGCTTCCATCTGCCCGAGGTGACCGAGCAGGCCACGACCGCGGCGGTCGGCTCGCTCGTCTCGGCGGCGGCGCTCGCGGTCGTCCTGCACGAGGAGGCGGCCGAGCCGCTGAGCCGTCTGCCCCTGCCGCAGGAGCCGGGCGACATCGTGGTGGTCGTCGGCCCGGAGGGCGGCGTCACCGACGAGGAGATCGCCACGTTGCGGGCGGCGGGAGCCACGCCGGCCCTGCTGGGGCCGACGGTGCTGCGCACCTCGACGGCGGGCGTCGCCGCGGCGGCCGTCCTGCTGTCCCGCTGCGGCCGCTGGTGACGGCCGGCCGCGGATCCCCCGGCCGATGACCGGGGGTCAGGGTGAGGGCGTCGGGCTCGCCGGGTCGGGTGTCGTCGTCTCCGGTGGCGTCGTGCTCGGGGTGACCGGGGGCGCGGACTTCGTGTGCGGAGCCGACGAGGGACGGCGCGAGGCCGACGGCGTTACCACGGGCGGCTGCTGCGTCACCGACGCGGGCGAGCACGTCGGCGGGAGGGCCGCGTCGGGCTCGATCACCCCGGCCTGGGGCGTGGGCGTGACGCAGGGATCGGACGGCGACGGCGACGGCCTGGTGGTCGCGCCCGTCTTGCGCGTGGGGGACGGGCTCGGCCGCTGGCGGGACGGGCTCGGCGTGACGGGCACGATCACGACCGGCTGCGAGGGCGCCGAGTGGGGCGGCCGGGTCACCGACGAGGTGTCCCCCTTGTCCACGCGCTCGTCGCCGGCGGGGGCGATGCCCGTCGACTGCGCCACCTGGTCGCGCAGGTCGGGGACGACCATCACGACCGCGCCCGCCACGAGCACGGCACCGGCGGCGGCCGCTCCGACGCGCCACCACAGCATGTGCCGCAGGCCGCGCAGACCGCGCTGGTCGATCCGCCCGCGGATGATTTCGAGTCCATCGGGAGACGGCACGACCGAGTCCGCCTCCGCGCGCAGGGCACGGCGGAGCAACTCGCCGTACTCGTCGTCGGGAGGGAAGGTCATGAGAACTGCTCCAGTGCCATCCGTAGTGCGGCCATGCCGCGGGCCGTGTGACTCTTCACGGCGCCCTTGCTGATCCCCATCGCGTGTGCGATCTCGGCCTCCGACAGGTCGCCGTAGTATCGCAGCACCAGCGCCTCGCGCTGGCGGTTGGGTAAGCCGCGAAGCGCCTCGATGACGGCCGAACGCTCCAGTTCACCGATCGCGCCGTTCTCCGCGCTCGGCGCGTCGGGCAGCCCCTTGGGCGCGTACTTCTCGACGACCGCTCGGTGCCGCAGCACGGAACGCGATCGGTTCACGACCGATTGGCGAAGGTAGGCCAGTGCCTTGTCGGTGTCTCTCAGCCTGCGCCAGGCGCCATGAAGGGCGACGAACGCGTCCTGAACGACCTCTTCCGCGCTGGCCACGTCACGCACCAGCAGCACGGCGAGACGCACCAGTGACCGATAGTGAGCGCTGTAGAGCGCCGTCACGGCCATGTCGGCATCCCATCCGACGGGCACCGCTCCCAACGACCTGTCGGCCACGAGGGTCTCGGTGGTCACATCAATAGGACGCTCGTCATCCCCGGGGGGTTTACGTTCTTCCGAATCATGAGGGGGCATGGCCCAGCGGTGTCCTCGCCCGACACTAGGGGGGGTTTTCTGGTGCAGTCTCGCACACTCACACTAGCCGGGGGGATCATTGCAGTCATCAACTACCGTCAACGGCTAGGCTTTCGCGCGTGAGCGAGTGCCTCTTCTGCAAGATCGTGGCCAAGGAGGTCCCGGCGGACATCGTCCTGGAGGCCGGGCGGGCGCTGGCCTTCCGCGACATCAACCCGCAGGCCCCCACCCACGTCCTCGTCGTGCCCAAGGCCCACCACGATAACGCCGCCGCGCTGGCGGCGGCCGACGACGGCCTCGCCGACGACCTGCTCAAGGCCTGCCACGCGGTGGCCGTGCAGGAGGGCGTGGCCGAGACCGGCTACCGGATCGTGCTCAACACCGGGGAGGGCGCCGGGCAGACGGTCTTCCACGTCCACGCGCACGTTCTCGGCGGCCGGGGCCTCACCTGGCCCCCCGGCTGAGCGGCTAAAGTGGGGAGGGAGCTAGGGAGGCGATCAGGGCCGCAAGGGCCGCCCATGTCCGAGTCACAGCACATGCACAAGACCCAGGCCAAGGTAGTCATCCCCGAGGGGCAGCCGATGGTCAGCCTCCTCGGGTCGGGTGACGAGCTGCTGCGGGTCATCGAGGGCGCTTTCAGCGCCGACATCCACGTGCGGGGCAACGAGATCACGATCACCGGCAGTCCCGAGGAGAGCGGCGTCGTCGTGCGCCTCTTTGAGGAGCTGGTGGAGCTGGTCGGCTCGGGTGCCGAGTTGTCCCCCGACGCGGTCGAGCGCAGCATCCACATGCTGCGGCAGGCCACCGACCGTCCGGCCGAGGTTCTGTCCCTGGACATCCTGTCCGCGCGGGGCCGCACCATCCGCCCGAAGACGGTCAACCAGAAGCGGTACGTCGACGCGATCGACAGGCACACGATCGTCTTCGGCATCGGCCCCGCCGGCACCGGCAAGACGTACCTGGCGATGGCGAAGGCCGTGAAGGCCCTCCAGAACAAGCGGGTCAACCGGATCATCCTCACTCGCCCCGCCGTCGAGGCGGGGGAGCGGCTCGGCTTCCTGCCAGGCACGCTCTACGAGAAGATCGACCCGTATCTGCGGCCGCTGTACGACGCGCTGCACGACATGCTCGACCCCGACTCCATCCCGCGCCTGATGTCGGCGGGGACGATCGAGGTCGCGCCGCTCGCGTACATGCGCGGACGTACGCTCAACGACGCCTTCATCATCCTGGACGAGGCGCAGAACACCTCGCCCGAGCAGATGAAGATGTTCCTGACCAGGCTCGGGTTCAACTCGAAGATCGTGGTCACCGGAGACGTGACCCAGATCGACCTGCCCGGCGGCCAGGACAGCGGCCTGAAGGTCGTCCAGCACATCCTCGAGGGCATCGAGGACATCCATTTCAGCAGGCTGACCAGCGCGGACGTCGTACGGCACAAGCTGGTGAGCGACATCGTCGACGCCTACGGCCGATACGACGCCGCGATGGCGTCGGAGCCGCGCGCGATCAGCAAGCGGCCGCGGAACAACCGGCGGTGAGCGCGACCATGACGGGTGAGGAGACCCCGTGAGCATCGAGGTGGCCAACGAGTCCGGCGTCGAGGTCGACGAGTCGGCGCTGGTCGAGCTGGCCGGGCACGTCCTCGGCCGGATGGGGATCAACCCGCTGGCCGAGCTGTCGATCCTGGTGATCGACGAGGCGGCGATGGCCGAGCTGCACGAGCAGTGGATGGGGGAGCCGGGCCCGACCGACGTGCTGGCCTTCCCCATGGACGAGCTGCGGCCCAACTCCGGCGGCCGGGACGAGGACGACGCTCCCGACCCGGCGCTGCTCGGCGACGTGGTGCTGTGCCCCCCGGTGGCGGCCAAGCAGGCCGCCGAGGCCGGGCACAGCGCGCAGGACGAGCTCGAGCTGCTGTGCACGCACGGCATCCTGCACCTGCTCGGCTACGACCACGCCGAGCCCGAGGAGCACGCCGAGATGTTCGGGCTGCAGGACGAGCTGCTCGGCGCCTGGCGGGAGGTGCGGCGTAAGCCGTGAACGACGGCTGGCTGCTCTCCGCCGTCTTCCTGATCGTCGCAGGTGGTCTGCTGGCGAGCGCGGAGACGGCGCTGACCCGCATCTCCAGGGTGCGCGCTGAGGAGTTCGTCAAGGAGGGCCGGCGTGGCGCGGTGCGGCTGCAGGCGATCGTCGCCGACCCGCCGCGCTACCTCAACCTGGTGCTTCTGCTGCGCCTGAGCTGTGAGCTCGTCGCGACGGTGATCACGACGCTGCTGTTCATCGACTGGCTCGGCGACCGCGGGCAGGCGTACACCGTGGCGGCCGTGGTGATGATCCTGGTGAGCTACGTCATCGTCGGGGTCATGCCGCGGACGCTCGGTCGGCAGCACGCCGAGCCGGTGGCGCTGGCGAGCGCGCCCATCGTGTACGGCCTGACGAGGATCTTCGGACCGCTCCCCGAGCTGCTGATCCTGCTCGGCAACGCGCTCACTCCCGGCAAGGGCTTCCGCGAGGGCCCGTTCACCTCCGAGGCCGAGCTGCGCGACCTCGTGGACCTGGCCGAGCAGCGCAGGGTCATCGAGCCCGACGAGCGGGAGATGATCCACTCGGTCTTCGAGCTCGGCGACACGCTGGTGCGCGAGGTGATGGTGCCGCGCACCGACATGGTCTTCATCGAGCGCGGCAAGACGCTGCACCAGGCGCTCTCGCTGGCCCTGCGCAGCGGGTTCTCCCGCATCCCGGTGGCGGGGGAGAACGAGGACGACGTGGTGGGCATCGCCTACCTCAAGGACATCGTCCGCCGGATCCAGGACACCGGCGACGGCGACGTGCGGGTGGACGAGCTCATGCGCCCCGCGACGTACGTGCCGGAGAGCAAGCCGATCGACGAACTGCTGCGCGAGATGCAGGCGCGGCAGATCCACCTCGCCATCGTCATCGACGAGTACGGCGGCACCGCCGGGCTCGTCACCATCGAGGACGTCATCGAGGAGATCGTCGGCGAGATCGCCGACGAGTACGACCAGGAGGCCCCGCGGGTCGAATGGCTGGACGACGGGGCGGTGCGGGTGACCGCGCGGCTCCCGGTCGACGAGCTCGGCGAGCTGTTCGAGACCGAGATCGAGGTCGAGGACGTCGACACGGTCGGCGGCCTGCTGGCGCACGCCCTGGGCCGGGTGCCGATCGCAGGCTCGGAGGCGGTGGTCGGCGGCCTGCGCCTGACGGCCGAGAACCTGGCGGGACGCCGCAACCGGATCAGCACGGTCGTCGTGCGCCGCGAGGAGCTCGCGGCGGGCGACGAGGTCGTGGCCGCCGGCGCCGACCACGAGTGACCCGTCGCCGTCCGCGGCTGCAAGCGTCCTTCAAGCGAGTTGCAAGCGCGACCGGCCATTGTGATCCCAGGCGCTCAGAAGGGGTTCGGGGCGTCTCATTGGGGAGTCCGGCGCGCCGGGAGGGGTTCGCGGCGCTCCGGAGCCTCCTCTGGGGGATCCGTAATCGGTGCGGGGCTCTCACCCGTTCAGGGTGGGAGCCCCGTATTGATTCCGTATCGGTTACGCAATGTGATTACCCGCTCGCGGTCCGGGGAAGGACAACCTCCGGCAAAGCGGGGAGGCGGGTATGCGCATCGTCCACGCGGCCGTCGCGGGCTGCCTGGTCCTGGCCACCGGTGCCTGCGGCGCGGGCGGGGTCGCGGACGCCCCCGTCCGGGTGCCTCACAAGGCCGAGGTGAGGCGTCCGCCGACGGTGCTCGGCCGGATGGACGGCCTTCCCGAGGAGTTCTTCAGCCACGCGCGGTCCCCCTGGCGTCCGCCCTTCCGTCCCCGCGCCCGCGCGTGCCGCCTGCTGTTCGACGCGGCCGCGGGCAGGCCCCCGCGCGAGGGGCTCAGCGGCACGACCGCCGCCACCTACCAGGGCGCGCACGCGGGCGAGCTCGCCGGGGTCGGCGTCGCCGTCTACGACGGCGGCGAGGCGGCCGGGCATCTCGCCGCGCTCCGCGACGCCCTCTCCCGCTGCGCGACGGCCGACGACGGCACGCCGTACGACCGCTTGACCGCGCGGACGCCGCTGCCGGGCATCGGCGGGCCGGACGCGGTGGGCCGGGCCCTGTCCGGGAGGGTCGGCGGCTACCCCTACCGCATGCACCTGGTCGTCGCCCGCTCCGGCCACACGCTGATCGCGCTCGTGCACGCCGGCCTGACCCCGCCCGACCCCGCCCGCACGGCCGAACTGACACGGCTGCTCGTCCGCGAGGTCGGTACGCTTGACGTGTGACACAGACGCTGGACCCCGAGGACAACAAGATAATCACGCTGGCCAGGTCGGCGCGGGCGCGCGGCGGCACCCCCGAGGGCGCCGCGGTGCGCGACGAGACCGGCCGGACGTACGCCGCGACCACGGTGGCGCTGCCCTCGCTCCGGCTCTCGGCCCTCCAGGCGGCCGTGGCCATGGCCGTGTCCAGCGGGGCGAAGTCCCTGGAGGCCGCGGCGATCGTCACCGAGGCCGACGACCCGGCTGAGCAGGACGTGGCCGTCGTCGAGGAGATGGGCAACGGCACGCTGTTCCTGGCCGCCCCCGACGGCTCCCTGAAGGGCCGGTACATCTGACGTGGACGCCGAATCGAGCGGTTTCCGTGCGGGCTTCGCCTGCTTCGTCGGCAGGCCCAACGTCGGCAAGTCCACGCTGATGAACGCCCTGGTCGGCACCAAGGTGGCGATCACCTCGTCCAAGCCGCAGACCACGCGGCGGGCCATCCGCGGCATCGTCCACCGGCCGGACGCCCAGCTGGTGATCGTGGACACCCCCGGATTCCACCGTCCCCGCACGCTCCTGGGCGAGCGGCTGGACAGCCTGGTGCTGTCCACGCTCACCGAGGTCGACGTGATCGGGTTCTGCGTCCCGGCCAACGAGCCGATCGGCAAGGGCGACCGGTTCATCGTCGACAAGCTCGCCGCCGTCAAGAAGACCCCGGTGGTGGCGGTCGTCACCAAGTGCGACCTCGCCACCCGCGAGCAGGTCGCGCACCAGCTTCTCGCGGTGTCCGCGCTGGCCGAGTTCGCGGAGATCGTCCCGGTGTCCGCGCAGGGCGGCGAGCAGCTCGACGTCCTCGCCGACGTGCTCGTCAAGCGGCTGCCCGAGTCGCCCCCGCTGTACGCCGGCGGGGAACTCACCGACGAGCCGGAGCAGGTGCTGGTCGCCGAGCTGATCCGGGAGGCCGCGCTGGAGGGCGTGCGCGACGAGCTGCCCCACTCGATCGCGGTGGTCGTGGAGGAGATGAACCCCCGGGAGGGCCGCGACGACCTCCTCGACGTGTACGCGCACATGTTCGTCGAGCGGCCCTCGCAGAAGGCGATCGTGATCGGCCCGGGCGGCGCGAGGCTCAAGGACGTGGGCACCCGCGCCCGGCAGCAGATCGAGGCGCTGCTCGGCACCCGCGTCTACCTCGATCTCCGGGTGAAGATCGCCAAGGAGTGGCAGCGCGACCCCAAGCAGCTGCGGCGTCTCGGCTTCTACGACTGACGGCCGTCACCGGCGGCGCAGCAGCGCGGTTGCGGCCAGCACGGCCAGCGCGACCGAGGCCAGCAGGCCGGCGAACCAGCCGTACTGGATCGTCGGGTGCACCCGCAGCAGCCCGGCGACCTGGAAGTCGAGCCGCCCCACGAGGTCGCGCGGGTCGGCGAGGAACATGGCCAGCGCGAAGGCGGCCACCGCGCCGGGCAGGATCGCCAGCCCGGTGAACAGCCAGTTTCGCGTCGCGCCGAGCACGCCGAGCAGCATCGCCGTGATCCCGGCGCCCAGCACGAACCAGCCGGGGCCCGCGTCCACGCCGCGCACGGCGTGCGTGAGCGACGTGTTGAGTATGCCGAACTCGGCGGTGAGGCCCGCCCATGGGAGGAGCGCGGTCACGGCCAGCGCGAACCCCGCGACGAACACGCCGGCGGCCCGCAGGACGCCGGCCACGCTGGTGCCTCGCCGCGGACCGCCGGGGTGCTGCGTGGGATCGGACACGATCACCAGGCTACGGGTCGAGGCCCCCGGTTTCAGCCCCTGGCGTGCCGTGCGAGCCGTCCGGGCCCGACGGCGGGGAGGCGCCCGCCGCCTCCTCGCCGCGCCGCAGCCGCTCCCTCAGCTGGACCGCGTCCGCGCCGAGCGCGCACACCTGCACGCCCGGACCGGCCAGCGGCAGCGCCGCCCAGCCGTCCCCCAGCACGGCCCGCCGCTCGCGCTTGACGTCCGGCACGGCGGGCGGAGCCCAGGCGGGTCCCGCGAGCAGGGTCGAGCCGACGCACCGCGCGTCCCCGTAGACGGCCGGGCTGCCGTCCACCGCCTCCTCGCCCACCAGGAGGTCCTGGCGGAGCAGGGGCCGGCCGGCCACGGTCGCGTCGAACCGCGCGTGGCCGCGCCCCGGCCGTTCGCCGTGCCGTCCGAAGACGATCTCCTCCCGCCAGAAGATCGTGGCGTCCTCGGCGAGCGAGAGCCGTACGACGAGGCGGTGGGCGCATCCGGCGGCGAGGACGGTCGGCTCGGGGGAGAAGTGCAGGGTGGCGCCCGCGCCGACCCGCGCCCGAACGACCATGACCGAAGGGGTGTCCGCGAGACCCGGCAGCACCAGCGTGGCGCCCACCGAGCGGACCTCCAGCGAGGTGCCGGGGGCGACGTCCACCTCGAGGTCGAGGCGGTCGCCGCGCAGCGGTCCCGCGCCCGTCGAGACGAGGTGGACCCGCCGCGGGCCGGTCTGCCGCAGCGTCAGCGGAGGGTCGGACCGCAGCGTCTCCAGCCGGGTCCGGCCTCCGGCCGCGGCCTCCGTCCTGATCAGCGCACGCGCGGTGACCGCCGTCATGCCGGTCAGGACGCCTGAGCCTGCTGGGCGGCGCCGTGAACGGGGTGGTGGTGTGGCTCGCCGTGCTCGTGCCGCCAGGCGTCGACCATGTGCGTCACCCACTCCGCCACGGCGTGCGCGCCCCTGTCCTCCCTGATCGACGTGAACAGCACCGGCTTGCCGTCCCGTACGGCCGCCGCGTCGCGGGACATCACGGTCAGGTCGGCGCCGACCATCGGCGCGAGGTCGGTCTTGTTGACGACGAGCAGGTCGGCCGAGGTCACCCCCGGCCCGCCCTTGCGCGGCACCTTGTCGCCGCCCGACACGTCGAGCACGAAGATCTGCCGGTCGGCCAGGCCCCGGCTGAACGTGGCGGTGAGGTTGTCGCCGCCGCTCTCGACGATCACGAGGTCGAGCGGCCCGAACCGCTCCTCCAGCGTCTCGACGGCGTCCAGGTTGGCCGCGATGTCGTCCCGGATGGCGGTGTGCGGGCAGCAGCCGGTCTGCACGGCGAGGATCCGTTCCGGGTCGATGACTCCCGCGCGACGGAGGAAGTCGGCGTCCTCGGTGGTGTAGATGTCGTTGGTCACGACGCCGAGCCGCATCGAGGGGCCGAGGCTGCGGCACAGCGCCGCCACCAGGGCGGTCTTGCCGCTGCCGACCGGCCCGCCGATGCCGAGGCGGAGCGCCCGCCCGTCCGGCTCGGCCGCGTCGTGGAGATCGTCGTGGTGTGCGCCCATGGAGGTATCTGCTCCTTCTCGTGCGGTGACCGGTGGGGAGACGTCAGGAGACGAAAAGCTTCATCGGGTTGGTCAGGTGTCCCTCCGCCAGGAGGTCGAGCGCGGGCGCGCTGTGCCCCGGCAGCGCGCGCCACCGCCCCTGCCGGGCCGCGTCGCCGAGCGACGCGCAGGCGGCGTGGGCCGCGTCGTCGAGCGCGGGGGCGAGATCGGCGAGCAGGCGGTGGACGGTGACCGGGTCGAGGCCGAGGAGTCGCACGGCCGCCGTGGCCGGGCCGGTGACCGAGGTGTAGGCGGCGGCCAGCGCTGCCTGGCGGGGCGTGCAGCCCGCCGAGGCCCCCGCCGCGCCGAGCGCGACGGGGTGGTGCGGGCCCTCCGGCACGGCCCGAGCGAGCGTGTCCAGGGCGGCCGAGGGCCACATCCGCCGGGCCGTGCGCAGCAGGAGCCGTCCCTGGGTGCGGGCGGCCTCCCGCTGGGCGGGCGAGGCGGCCCTGGCGTCGGCCTCGGCGTCCAGCTGCCGCCACAGCTCGACGCCGTCAGCCGGGTCGTCAGCGGGGTCGTCAGCGGGGTCGTCCGCGGCGGCCAGTTCGCACGCGGCGGCGGCGAGGGCGGCGGCGACCAGACCGGCGGTGGCGAGCCTGCCACGCAGGAACCGCGCCAGGTCGCCGGTGCCGGTGACCGCGCCCAGCCGTACGGCCTCCTCCACGCCGCCCGAGTGGGCGTGCCCGCCCGCCGGCAGCCGGGAGTCGGCCAGCAGCAGCAGCGCCGCGTCCGCTCCCATGTCAGAAGAGGAAGTAGCGCTGCGCCATCGGCAGCGACTCGGCCGGGGCGGGCTCGATCAGCTCGCCGTCCACGCGTACGGCGAAGGTGTCGGGGTCCACCCGGATGTCCGGCAGGGCGTCGTTAAGGGGCATCGCGTCCTTGCGCCGGGCGCGTACGTCGGCCACCGGGACCAGACGCCTGCGGACGGCGAGGCGGTCGGCCAGGCCGTCGTCCAGCGCGAGCGGCGCCACGAAGTGCAGCGAGGTCGCGGCGGCGGTGGCCGGGGCCGCGCCGAACATCGGCCGGGGGAGCACGGGCTGCGGCGTCGGGATCGACGCGTTCGCGTCGCCCATCTGCGCGTAGGCGATGACGCCGCCCTTGACGACGAGGTCCGGCTTGACCCCGAAGAAGGCCGGGCTCCACAGCACCAGGTCGGCGAGCTTGCCGGGCTCCACCGAGCCGATCTCCGCGTCCAGGCCGTGGGCGATCGCCGGGTTGATCGTGTACTTGGCGACGTAACGGCGGGCGCGGAGGTTGTCGGCCGGGCCGTCGCCCGGCAGCGCGCCGCGGCGCCGCTTCATCACATGCGCCGTCTGCCACGTACGGATGATCGTCTCGCCGACCCGGCCCATGGCCTGGGAGTCCGAGCCGATCATCGAGATCGCGCCCATGTCGTGCAGGACGTCCTCGGCCGCCATCGTCGCCGGCCGGATCCGCGACTCGGCGAACGCCAGGTCCTCCGGGATGGCGGGGTTGAGATGGTGGCACACCATGAGCATGTCCAGGTGCTCGTGGTGGGTGTTGACCGTGTGCGGCCTGGTCGGATTCGTGGACGAGGGCAGCACGTTGGCGTGGGAGGCGACCGTGATGATGTCCGGGGCGTGGCCGCCTCCGGCGCCCTCGGTGTGGTAGGCGTGGATGGCCCGTCCGCCGATGGCCCGCAGGGTCGACTCCACGAAGCCGGCCTCGTTCAGCGTGTCGGTGTGGATGGCGACCTGCACCCCGGTGGCGTCGCAGACCCGCAGGCAGGCGTCGATGGCGGCGGGGGTGGTGCCCCAGTCCTCGTGCAGCTTGAAGCCCGACGCCCCGGCCCTCAGTTGTTCGAGCAGCCCCTCCTCGCTGACCGTGTTGCCCTTGCCGAGCAGGGCCACGTTCACCGGGTAGGAGTCCAGCGACTCCAGCATCCGGCCGAGATACCAGGTCCCGGTCACGGTCGTGGCCTTCGTGCCCTCGGCGGGGCCGGTGCCGCCGCCGACGACCGTGGTGACGCCGGAGGCGAGCGCCTCGTCGAGGATCTGCGGGCAGATCAGGTGGACGTGGGAGTCGACGGCGCCCGCCGTGACGATCTTGCCGTTGGCGGCGAGGATCTCGGTGGACGGGCCGATCACCAGGTCCGGGTGGACGCCGTCCATGGTGTCGGGGTTGCCGGCCTTGCCGATGGCGGCGATCCGGCCGTCCCGCACGCCGATGTCGGCCTTGACCACGCCCCAGTGGTCGATGATCACCGCGCCGGTGACGACCAGGTCGGCCGCGCCCTCGGCCCTCGTGGTGCGCGCCTGCCCCATCGACTCGCGGATGACCTTGCCGCCGCCGAACACGGCCTCGTCGCCCGCTCCGGCGGGCCCCATCGACAGGTCGTCGGTCACCTCGACGTACAGGTCGGTGTCGGCCAGGCGCACCCGGTCGCCTGTGGTGGGGCCGTACAGCGCGGCGTAGCGCGCGCGTTCGACGCTAGTCATCGGTCCTCCCGTCGAGGGGGCCCGCCCATTCGGGGCGCAGTCCGGGTACGACGCGGTCGCCCGCGAGCGGGACCAGCGTGACGTCGCGCTCCACCCCGGGCTCGAACCTGATCGCGGTGCCCGCCGGGATGTCGAGGCGGGTGCCCCAGGCCGCCTCCCGGTCGAACTCCAGGCCGGGGTTGGCGGCGGCGAAGTGGTAGTGCGACCCGACCTGCACCGGCCGGTCGGCGGTGTTGACGACTCTCAGGGTGATCCGCTCCCTGCCGGGGTTCAGCGGCACGTCCCCGTCGCCGCACACGATCTCGCCCGGCACGCCCGTGCCGGTCATGCGATCGGGTTGTGGACGGTGACGAGCTTGGTGCCGTCGGGGAAGGTCGCCTCGATCTGGACGGACTCCAGCATCTCGGGCACGCCCTCCATGACGTCCTCGCGCCGCAGGACCTTGCGGCCGGCGTCCATCAGGTCGGCGACGCTGCGGCCGTCGCGGGCGCCTTCCAGAAGGAAGGACGCGATGAGGGCCGTCGCCTCCGGATGGTTGAGGCGAAGGCCGCGCTCCTTCCGCTCGCGGGCCACGCCCGCGGCGACGTGGATGAGGAGCCGTTCCTGTTCGTGTGGAGTTAGCCGCATGGCGGGACGATAGATACCCGCCATTTCCCCTGCGTTACCCGCTTATTTCGTACGCGTATCCGGACGGCGGTGAGCCTCCGCTAATGAGTTGTTAACCATCGGGATTTCGGCGGGAAATACCGCGCGCCCACCTTGACGGCAGACGGATCGGTGCGGGGGCCGTAGCGGCAAGGGAGAGGCAATTGCGGAACTCATTATGGCGTGCCGGAGCGGTTTTCGCTCTCGCGACCACGACGCTTGCGGCATGTGGCGGACAATCCTCAACAAATAGTACATCTGCCTCATCTGGGGGTTCTGACACCATCAAAGTCGGCATCCTGCACTCCCTCAGCGGCACGATGGCCATCAGCGAGGTCACGGTCAGGGACGCGGAACTGCTCGCGATCGACGAGATCAACGCGGCCGGCGGCGTGCTCGGCAAGAAGCTGGAGCCCGTCGTCGAGGACGGCGCGTCCGACTGGCCGACCTTCGCGGAAAAGGCCACCAAGCTCATCGCGCAGGACAAGGTCGCGACCGTCTTCGGCGGCTGGACGTCGGCGAGCCGCAAGGCGATGCTCCCGGTCTTCGAGAAACGAAAGGCACTGCTGTGGTATCCGGTCCAGTACGAGGGACTGGAAAGCTCGCCGTACATCTTCTACACGGGCGCGACGACCAACCAGCAGATCGTCCCCGGGCTCGACTACCTGAAGGAGAAGGGCAAGAAGAAGCTCTTCCTCGTGGGCAGCGACTACGTCTTCCCGAGAACCGCGAACAAAATCATCAAGGCGTACGCCGCGGCGAACGGGATGGAGGTTCTCGGTGAGGAGTACACCCCGCTCGGGCACACCGAGTACAGCACGCTCGTCAACAAGATCGTCGAGGCGAAGCCGGACGCGGTCTTCAACACCCTGAACGGCGACAGCAACGTCGCGTTCTTCAAGCAGCTCAAGAGCACCGGGATCAGCGCCGACCAGATGCCGGTCATGTCGGTGTCCGTGGCCGAGGAGGAGGTCAAGGGCATCGGCGTCGACAACGTCGCCGGGCACCTCGTGGCCTGGAACTACTACCAGACGACCGACACCCCGGCGAACGAGAAGTTCGTCGCCGCGTTCAAGGCGAAGTACGGCGCGGACAAGGTGACCTCCGACCCGATGGAGGCCGGATACAACGCCGTCTACCTGTGGGCCGAGGCCGCGAAGAAGGCCGGAACCACCGAGGTGGAGGCCGTCAAGAAGGCCGCCGGCGGCGTGTCCCTCGACCGCCCCGAGGGCAAGGTCACCATCGACGGCGACAACCAGCACGTCTACAAGACCGCGCGCATCGGAGTCGTCCAGCAGGACGGCCAGATCAAGGAGGTGTGGAACTCCGGCGAGCCGATCAAGCCGGATCCCTACCTCAGGACGTACCCCTGGGCCGGCGGCCTGGTCTGACGGCCACGATGGAGGGAGTGCTCAACCAGCTGCCGATCGGGCTGTCGATCGGAGCGGTCCTGCTGCTCATCGCTCTCGGGCTGACCTTCACGTTCGGGCAGATGGGCGTGATCAACATGGCCCACGGCGAGTTCATCATGGCGGGGGCCTACACGGCCTACCTGCTCCAGGGTGTGGGCTTCCTGATCGCCCTCCCGGCCGCCTTCGTGGTGGCCGGGGTCATGGGCCTGATCCTGGAGCGCACGCTGATCCGGCGCTTCTACGGCCGTCCGCTGGACACGCTGCTGCTCACCTGGGGCGTCAGCCTCATGCTCCAGCAACTGGCCCGGGACCTGTTCGGGGCGCCCAACGTGCAGGTCGCCTCGCCCGCCTGGCTGCGCGGCGGCATCGGGATCCTGCCGTACAACCGGCTGTTCATCATGGCGCTCGCCGCGGCGTCGGTGCTCGCGATCTGGGCGTACATGAACAGGACCGGGCAGGGCCGGCGCATGCGGGCGGTGATGCAGAACAGGAGGCTCGCGGCCACGAGCGGCATCGACACCGGGCGGGTCGACCAGCGGACGTTCTTCATCGGCTCCGGCCTCGCCGGGGTCGCGGGGGTCGCCCTCACGCTCATCGGGCCGGTCGGCCCGGCGCTCGGGACCTACTACATCGTCGACGCGTTCCTCGTGGTCGTCGCGGGCGGGCTGGGACAGCTTCGCGGCGCGGTGCTGGCCGCGGCCGGCCTCGGCCTGCTGAACTCCTATGCCGAGTTCTGGAGCGACGCCAGCCTCGCCAAGGTGGTGGTCTTCGTGGCGATCATCGGCTTCCTGCAGATCCGGCCGCAGGGGCTGTTCTTCGTGCGATCGCGGGCGCTCTCATGACCGCCCTCACGGTCTCGCGCCGGGTGCTGAGCGGCCGGTGGCAGGGCCCGGCGGCCTTCACGGCGGTGGCGGTGCTCGCCCTGGTGGTGGCGCCGCTGCTGCTGGAGCCGTTCCGCCTCGGGCTGCTGGCCAAGTATCTGTGCTACGCGATCGTGGCGCTGGGCATCGGCCTTGCGTGGGGGCAGGGCGGCATGCTCACGCTCGGTCAGGGGGTGTTCTTCGGCCTCGGCGGCTACGCGATGGGCATGTATCTCAAGCTCAACGACGCCGGCGGGGACCTGCCCGACTTCATGGTCTGGAGCGGGGTGGAGAAGCTGCCGGCGCTGTGGAAGCCGTTCGGCAACCCGATCTTCGCGCTGGCCATGGTCGTCGTGCTGCCGGTCGCGGTCGCGCTGCTGCTCGGCACGCTGGTGTTCCGCCAGCGCGTACGGGGGGCGTACTTCGCGATCCTCACCCAGGCGCTGGCGGCGGCGCTGGTGATCCTGCTGGTCGGGCAGCAGGGGCTGACCGGCGGCACGAACGGCCTGACCAACTTCTTCGACTTCTTCGGCCGCGACGTGGCGGCCGACGAGACCCAGCGGGGCCTCTACCTGCTGGTGGCGGTCGTGCTCGGGGCGCTCTACCTGGGCGCCAGGCAACTCGTCCGCAGCCGGTTCGGGCGGCTGCTGCTCGCGGTCAGGGACGGCGAGGACCGGGTGCGCTTCCTCGGGTACAACCCCGCCACCGTCAAGACGCTGACCTTCGCCGTCTCGGCGGGCATGGCCGGCATCGCGGGGGCGCTGTTCGTGCCCGTGGTCGGCATCATCTCGCCGGCCCTGCTCGGGGTCGTGCCCTCGCTCGAACTCGTCGTCGCGGTGGCCGTCGGCGGCCGGTTCGCGCTGGCCGGCGCGGTGCTGGGCGCGGTCGTCATGGGATACGCGCGGACGTACTTCAGCGAGGAACTGCCGAACGCCTGGCTCTACCTGCAGGGCGCCCTGTTCGTGCTCGTCATGACGCTGGCGCCCAAGGGCATCGCGGGCCTGGCCGCCAACGTCGTACGGAGAAGGGAGGCACGGGCGTGACCGACACGCTGCTGGAGATCCGGGGCCTGGAGGTCGCCTTCGGCGGCTTCCGGGCACTCGACGGCGTGGACCTGACCGTCGGACGGGGTGAGCTGCGGTTCCTGATCGGGCCGAACGGCGCGGGGAAGACCACCCTCATCGACGTGATCACGGGCCTGACCAGGCCCACCGGGGGCTCGGTGCGGTTCGAGGGGCACGATCTCGTGGGCCGCAGGGAGCACGAGATCGTCCGGCTCGGCGTGGGCCGCACCTTCCAGACCTCCGTGGTCTTCGAGGAGCTCACCGTGCTGGAGAACCTCGACCTGGCGGCGTCGTTCCGGCGCCCGCTGTGGTCGCTGCTGCGCCGCAGGCGCGGGGTCTCGGAGGAGGTCACGGCGGCGCTGGAGACGACCGGCCTGACCGCGCTGGCCGGCAGCAGGGCCGGGGTGCTGTCCCACGGGCAGCGGCAGTGGCTGGAGATCGGCATGCTGATCGTCCAGCGGCCCCGGTTGCTGCTGCTCGACGAGCCGGTCGCCGGCATGTCCTCCGGCGAGCGCGAGCGCACCGGCGAGCTGCTCACCGAGGTCGCCCGCGACCACACCGTGGTCGTGGTCGAGCACGACATGGACTTCCTGCGCCGCTATGCCTCGCAGGTCACCGTGCTGCACGAGGGCAAGGTGCTGACGGAGGGCTCGGTCGAGCAGGTGCGCGCCGACCCGCGCGTGCAGGAGATCTATCTGGGACGGGCGCGGGAGGGTGCCGAGGATGCTGTCCGTTGAGGGACTGGAGTCGGGATACGGCCGGGCCCGGGTGCTCTTCGGCGTCTCGCTTGAGGTGCCCGCCGGCCGCCTCGTGTGCGTGATGGGCCGCAACGGGGTCGGCAAGACGACCCTGCTCGACACGGTCATGGGCGCGCTCCCGGCGACCGGCGGGAGGGTGACGTTCGAGGGCAGGGACGTCACCCGGCTGCGCCCGGACCAGCGCGTACGGCTCGGCATGGGCTACGTGCCGCAGGGGCACGACACGTTTCCCCAGCTCAGCGTGATGGACAATCTCCTGGTCACGCTGGAGGCGTCCGCGCACCGGGACCGGGCGGCGCTGGAGGAGGCCCTGGAGGTCTTCCCCCGGCTCAAACCGCTGCTCAAACGGCCGGCGGGCTTCCTGTCGGGCGGTCAGCAGCAGCAGCTCGCGATGGCCCGGGCCCTGGTCACCCGGCCGAAACTGCTGATCCTGGACGAGCCGACCGAGGGCATCCAGCCGTCGATCATCCTGGAGATCGAGGAGGCCGTCGAACGCCTGCACGCGAGCGGTCTCGCGATCCTGCTGGTGGAGCAGTACCTGGACCTCGCGCTGCGGCTGGCCGACGGGTTCGTGATCCTCGACGCCGGACGGGTGGTCAGGTCCGGCCCCGCACGGGAGCTCCAGGACGAGGAGGTCCACCGGCTGTTGTCCGTCTGAGTCGGGCGCTTACTCTGGAGGGGAGGAAGCGATCGCACGTGTGAACGCCTTCGGCCGTGCCGGAGGCTCCGCGCCGCCGGAGCGGCGGGGGCCGTCCGGACCCGGCATTGCGCACGGCACGACCGCTTCCTCCACTGTCTCCGGCCGGTGCGCCCGGCGGCCGGTCGATCAGCGCGCCCGGGTCTCGATCCGGGCTCGACGGACGTGGCCGAGTATCGCCTTGACGACGAGTTCCGGGCGGTCCCGATGGATGTGGTGCCCCGCGTGCTCCGCGACGACGTGTTCGGCGTTCGAGGACAGCCGCACCAGGTCGGCCTGGAGCGGAACCCAGACGGAGTAGAAGCGGCGCTGTGTGGCGGCCGCTTTCGTGTCGGTTTCCCGCGGTTCGTCGGGACTGGCGGAGATGACCGTGAGCGGAATCGTGCCCAGGTGTGGCGCCCGGCGGCGGACCTGCACGGGGGTGACGGTGATCGCGGCCGCCGCCTCGCGTAGCTCCGCGCGGCGTTGCCGGTCGCTGAGGTCGAAGGCGATCCTGGTGGGGAGGAGCCCCGACGGCAGGCGCCGGGCCGCGGCTTCGCGGCGGGCGCGGCCGCTCCATCCGGCCTCGAAGGCCAGGCGCCGGAGCCCCAGCGGGGTCAGGCGCGAGCGCAGCATCTCCAGGGCAATCTCTGTTCTCGTCCGGTGCAGCAGGCGGATCTGCTCGGGATGGCTGGAATCGACGAGGACGACCGCTGCCACGGCGTCGGGGCTTTCGGCCGCGAACAGCCGGACGATGTGCCCTCCGGCCGAATGCCCCACCAGAACGTACGGCGGAGCGATTCCCGCCTCGTCCAGCGCGCGTCGCAGGTCGCGAGCGGCTCCGAGCGCCGTTCCCGCCCACGGGGACGGGTCGCTCCACCCGAGACCGGCACGGTCGTACAGGACGACCGACGACTCCGCCGCCAGTTCGGGTAACAGGGCGGCCCAGTTCACCCCCGGCTCGCCCAGTCCCGGCACGATGACGACGGTCGGCGAGCCGGTGCCCGCGGTCCACAGGTGGATCCGGCGGCCGCCGATGTCGACCATCCGGCCTGGCGGAGGGAACCGGCGGCGATCACGCCGGGCCCCGTAGGCCTGGTAGACGGCGCTCATGGCGGCTCCGGCGATCGCTCCTGAGACGAGCCGGGCCAGCGCCCTGACGATGATTCCCCTGCTGCGGATCGAGCGGTTCATCACACTCCGGTTGCGCCGGTTCCCGCGGGAGGGAGGAGAGCGGCGGTCGCGCCCTGGATCACGTTGACTCCGCTATTCGTACAGCGGATTCGGCCGCCAGATCAATGACGATCGACAAGGGCGGATGAGGTGGGGGCGCGGGCGGAGGCGCCGGCCGCGGATCAGGCGGACGGCGACCGCGTCGTGGTCAGATGTCGAGCTGCCACTGGTGCCAGGTGTCGAAGACCTCGAAGCCCATCGCCTCGTTGATCGCCAGCATGTGCGGGTTCGCGACGGAGTTCCACGTGATCACCCGCTCGATCGACGGCTCGCAGGCGCGGAACCAGGTGATGTTGGCCAGCTTGAGCACGAGGCCGAGCCGCCGGCCGCGGTGCGGCGCGAGGACGGTCGTCGAGGACTGGCGGCCCCATCCCTCCGGCCGCTCGGCGTCCACCACCAGCTGGGTGAACCCCGCGGGCTCTCCGCCGGCCGTATGCCGGGCGATCATCGTGTAGGTCCGCTGGCCCGCTCGCGCGAGCATCTCCTCGCGGGCGCGCACGCGGTCGGCCGTCCACCGCTGGTCCTCCATCGCGAGATCGCCCAGCGGCTCGTCGTTCATGCCCTCCGCCAGGCGGGCCATGTCGCCGAGCAGGTCGTCGGGGGTCGGCCCGGCCCACCGTTCGAGCGAGTAGCCGGTGGCGTGCCGTACGGCCCGGGCCCGGAGGAGTTCGAGGCCGGACCAGTCGGCCGTGCGCAGGTCGAGCACCAGCCGGGTCTCGGTGGCGGCCGGGGAGAAGCCGCGGACCTTGGCGAACGCCGCGCCCGGCCCGTCGGCCACGGCCTCGGCGATGAGGACCCGCCTGCCCTCGTCACGCGCCCGGCCGATGGCGTGGTCGAGCAGCGCGCCGCCGACGCCCTCGCGCCTGCGGGCCGTACGCGTCATCAGCCGGAGCAGGGCGAGGTGGGTGTTGTCGTCCTGCGGGAAGTGGAGGATGTAGCCGCCGGCGACCTCGTCACGGCCGACCTCGTCACGGCCGACCTGGCCGCTGCCGGTTCGGCCGCCGTCGTGCGCCACCCACGCCTCGCCCCGCTCGCCGCCGGACCCGCTCCGGACGCTCGCCGTGAAGTGCCGCCACGACATCGCCGGACCAGGCTGGTCGCATGCTCGCGCGATGTCGTACAGACCGGCCAGAGCGGCGTGGTCCGCCGGGCCGTCCGGGTCGTCTTCCTCCTGCGCGGCGTCGTTCTCGATGGGGGCGACGCGCTTCATCTGCATGCCGACAAGAATTCCGCACCCCTTGTCAGGGGCGCGACTGATTTTCACATCGTGGAACGGCGGAGGTGAGGGCTCACTGCATGTAGTTCTCGACCTCGTCGGCCGGACGGGGGGAGGCGAAGTCGGGGTCCTCGCCCACGTCGCGCCGGGCGCGGCGCTGGCGCAGCAGGTCCCAGCAACGGTCGAGCTGCTCCTCCAGTGAGGTGATCCTGTTGTGCTCCTCCTCCGAGGTCAGCTCGCCCGCGACCAGGCGCTCCCGCAGGGAGTGCTCCTCGTCGACCAGTTCGCTGATCCGCTGCAGGATCTCGCCGTCCTTCATGTGGCCTCCTTCGTCACGAGCCACCCTAACCTGGGGCTCCGTCTCGACATGTGATCGGGTGTCTCATCCGCTTCAGGGGGTCTGCTAGTCTGCTTGGCATGCTGCGCGGACTCCTTCTTATCCGCCGCGGCGAGGGCCTGTAAGAGGCCGGCTCCCTCGCCGCGGTGCGAGAGGCATGCGCGTCGGCCGCCCTGGTTTCATCCAACGGCGCCCCCCTTTCTGTCGAACCGACGATGGCACCATCGTGCCCGGGGCTCGCCGTGCGCCCGACGAGGAGCAATCATGAATGAGCAGCAGCCCAGCCCCATGCCGTTCCAGCGTTATACGCCGTTCGAGCCCGTACGGCTGACCGACCGCACCTGGCCCGACAAGGTCATCGCCACGGCGCCCCGCTGGTGCGCGGTGGACCTGCGTGACGGCAACCAGGCGCTGATCGACCCGATGGACGCCGACCGCAAGCTGAAGATGTTCGACCTGCTGGTCCGGATGGGTTACAAGGAGATCGAGGTCGGCTTCCCGGCCGCGTCGCAGACCGACTACGACTTCGTCCGTCAGATCATCGAAGAGGGACGCATCCCCTCCGACGTGGTCATCCAGGTGCTGACGCAGGCCCGGCCCGAGCTGATCGAGCGGACCTTCGAGTCGCTGCGCGGCGCCCGCCAGGCGATCGTCCACCTGTACAACTCCACCTCCACCCTCCAGCGCCGGGTCGTCTTCGGCCAGGACAGGGACGGCATCACCGCGATCGCCGTCGAGGGCGCCAAGCTGTGCAAGAAGCTGGCGGCCGAGATGGAGAGCACGGACATCTACTTCCAGTACTCGCCCGAGTCCTTCACCGGCACGGAGCTGGAGTACGCCGTCGAGGTCTGCAACGCCGTCAACGACGTCTGGCAGCCCACCCCCGACCACAAGGTGATCGTCAACCTGCCGGCGACGGTCGAGATGGCCACGCCCAACGTGTACGCCGACCAGATCGAGTGGATGCACCGCAACCTGGCGTACCGGGACTCGATCGTGCTGTCCCTGCACCCGCACAACGACCGCGGCACCGCCGTCGCCGCCGCCGAGCTGGGTTACATGGCCGGCGCCGACCGCATCGAGGGCTGCCTGTTCGGCAACGGTGAGCGGACCGGCAACGTCTGCCTGGTCACGCTGGGCATGAACCTGTTCTCCCAGGGCATCGACCCGGAGATCGACTTCTCCGACATGGACGAGATCCGGCGCGTGGTCGAGCACTGCAACCAGCTGCCCGTGCACCCCCGCCACCCGTGGGGCGGCGAGCTGGTCTACACGGCCTTCTCCGGCTCCCACCAGGACGCGATCAAGAAGGGCCTGGAGCACCTGGAGCACGACGCGGCCGCCGCGGGGGTGCCGGTCGACCGGTTCACCTGGGCGGTGCCGTACCTGCCGATCGACCCCAAGGACATCGGCCGCACGTACGAGGCCGTGATCCGCGTCAACAGCCAGTCGGGCAAGGGCGGCGTCGCCTACATCATGAAGGCCGACCACCAGCTCGACCTGCCGCGCCGCCTGCAGATCGAGTTCTCCCGCGTCATCCAGGCCCGTACGGACGCCGAGGGCGGCGAGGTCACGGCCGCGGAGATCTGGGAGCGGTTCGCCGACGAGTACCTGCCGAACCCCGCGAGCCCCTGGGGCCGCCTGGGCCTGCTGGCCCACCGGCACACCTCGACCGTGGACGACAAGGACGCGATCAGCGCCGACGTGCGGGTCGACGGCGACATCCGGGAGATCGAGGGCGTCGGCAACGGCCCCATCTCGGCCTTCTGCGACGCGCTGGAGAGCATCGGGGTGCCGGTGCGGGTCCTCGACTACACCGAGCACGCGATGAGCGCGGGAGCCGACGCCAAGGCCGCGTCGTACGTGGAGTGCGAGGTCGGCGGGCCGAACGGCACCCAGGTCCTGTGGGGCGTCGGCATCGACGCGAACACGACGAGCGCCTCGCTCAAGGCCATCATCTCCGCCGTCAACCGCGCCACCCGCGCCTGACCGGCCCCGAATCTCGCAGTGATACGGCAGGACCTGCGGTCCCACTGCCCTTGACCTTGCCCAAAATCGCAAGCGTCTGCCCTGAACAGCCCACGAAGCTGTCGTGAAACACGCGAAAGGCGGCAACCGGGAGATCCCCGACTGCCGCCTTTCGCATGTCTCGGTCCTCTTGCCCCAGCGGCTCGACCTCCGGACCCGGCCGGCGAATGGTCTCCGGTCGGTGTTCACACCGTCAGGTACGTTCACCGCTGGAAGGGTACGCATACAGTAAGTAGTGTACCGTTGACGATCGGTGGGGCCACTTCGGTTAGCCTGAGGCCATGTCGGACGAGGTCGTCAGCGTGGGAGTACGGGAACTGCGCGACCGGCTCGCGCACTATCTGGAGCTGGTCCAGGCGGGAAACACGGTCGAGATCACGGAGAGGGGGCGGCCGGTGGCGCGGCTGACCGCATTGCCGCACGAACGTGTCGTCACGGACCGGCTCGTCGCGGAGGGCCGCATGAGGCTGCCAGAGGTGGAGATCGATTGGACTGCCTGGCATGCCCTGCCCCCGCAACCCGGAACGCCTCTGCCCAGCGAAGTGCTGGCGGAGCTGAGGGCGGAGGAACGGTGATCTACCTCGACTCTTCGGCGCTGGTCAAGCTGGTCGTCCGGGAGGAGGAGACGGCGGCGCTCGAAAAATGGCTGGCGACACAGACCGGGGCGGTGGTCGCCTGCGAACTGGCCCGGACCGAGGTGGTCCGGGCGGTGCGGGCCTCCGGACCTCAGGCGGTCTCCATGGCCAAGGCGCTGATGGCCCGGCTGAGGATGGTGCCCGTGGACGCACCGCTTCTCGACGCGGCCGCGGAGATCGGGCCGGCCCGGCTGCGGACTCTCGACGCCCTTCACCTGTCCGCCGCGCAACTGCTGGAGCGGGCTCTCGATTGGTTCGTGGCCTACGACAAGCGGCTGCTCGCGGCGGCAGAAGAGGCAGGCCTTCCCGTCGCCGCACCCGGCTTCGACGGGGCCGGGCTCGCATAGCGCGGCGATCTCCATGCGTGGCCTCCCTCGAAGCGGCGCCGCCCTCGACCCATGGCCGCCCGCGCGGCATGACGCCGCGGCGGTGAACGCGGCCTGGAACACGCTGCTCGCGGCGGCCGAGGGGCCGGGCAGGCGCACGGCAGGGCGTTGCCGTCCGCGCGGACAGCCGGGCCGGGTCGCCTACTCGGGCAGGCCGAGGAGGCGGGCGAGGCAGGCCATGTTGTGCTCGAACAGCTCGGCTCGGTGCGTGATCGTGTTGTTGAACTGGCCGAAGAGCTCGAAGCTGACCATCCCGAACAGGCCCGTCCAGGCGACGATCGCCCGTGCGACCACGTCGTCCGGCACGTCCGGCATCAGCGACCGCACGACCTCGGCGTCCTGGGCCAGAATCGCGGGCGGCGGCGGGCAGATCGGGGGAGGGGTGAGCCGGCCCGCGCGGTGGGCGTCGGCGACGATCCGTCCGTACACGGCCGTGTCCCGGACCGCCGGTGCGACGGTGTCCTGCGGGGCGGCGTAGCCCGGCACCGGCGAGCCGTACAGCAGGGCGTACTCGTGCGGATGGGCCAGGGCCCATGCGCGTACGGCCCGGCAGACGGCGAGCCATCGTCCGGTGAAGTCCTCGCGCGCGCAGGCGGCGTCGGCGCGCTCGACGGCCTCTCCGAGGGCGTTGTATCCATCGATGATCAGCGCGGTCAGCAGGTCGTCGCGGCTGGGGAAGTAGCGGTAGATCGCCGAGGAGACCATCCCCATCTCGCGGGCAACCGCCCGCAGGGACAGGCCCGTGGCCCCTTCCGTCGCCAGATGCCGCCGGGCGATGTCCGTGATCTCCCGGATCAGCTCCGCTCTCACCCGCTCCCGCGCGGTCCTGCTCGCATTCATGGGGCCAGGTTAACAGAGCACCTGAGCTAATAGAGAGCGGTGCTCTTGACGAAGGGCGTTTCCATAGGAGAGCATTGCTCTCGAAGCGGAGCGATAAACACAAGGAGTGCCGATGCTCACCGTGGCAAAGGGAACGATCGGGGCAGTGATGTTCTTCCTGGAGCTGGGAGTGCTGATCTCGCTGGCCTACTGGGGGTTCACCCGGGAGGTCAACATCCTGGTGAAGATCCTTCTGGGGCTCGGTGGGCCGGCCGTGTTCGCCACGCTGTGGGGGCTGTTCATGGCGGGCGGCAAGGCGCCGCACCAGCTGCACGGGATCGCCAGGGCCGCCTTCGAGGTGGTGTGGTTCGGCGCGGGGGCGGCCGCGCTGGCGGCCTCAGGGCTCGTCACCGCGGGTGTGGTGTTCGCGGTCGTGTACGTCGTGGACGGCGTGCTGCGGCTGCTGACGGATCAGGTCTGAAGGAGAAGTGATGGGCAAGCATGTGATCGTCGGAGCGGGACAGGTCGGCGGCGGGCTCGCCGAGACGCTGGCGGAGCGCGGGCACGAGGTGACCCTCGTCACCCGTTCGGGTTCGGGCCCGCAGCGTCCCGGGATCTCGCCGGTCGCCGCGGACGCGGCCGACGCCACCGTGATGCGGCGGCTCGCCGAGGGGGCCGACGCGCTCTACAACTGCGCCAACCCGCGTTACCACCGGTGGCCTCTGGACTGGCCGCCGATCGCGGCCTCGCTGCTTGCGGCCGCCGAGTCGTCAGGGGCCGTCCTGGTCACGCTGGGCAACCTGTACGGGTACGGCCCGGTGGACGGGCCGATGACCGAGGATCTGCCGCTCGCCGCGACGGGCACGAAGGGCAGGGTCAGGGCGCGGATGTGGGAGGAGATGCGCGCCGCGCACGAGGCCGGGCGGGTGCGCGTCACGGAGGTGCGCGGCTCGGACTACTACGGGCCGCGGTCGTCCGACCAGTCGTACGTGGGGCCGCGGCTCCTGGAGCCCCTGTTCGCGGGCAAGCCCGCCCTCGTCCTCAGCGACCCCGGCATCCCGCACAGCTGGACGTACCTGCCCGATGTGGTGCGGGCGCTGGCGGCGGCCGCGGAGGAGGAGCGCGCGTGGGGCCGGCCCTGGCACGTGCCGACCGCGCCGCCCGTCACCATCCGGGAGTTCGCCGAGACGGTGTGCGAGGCGGCTGGCCTCCCGGCGCCGCGCCTGCGGCGGCTGCCGTCGTGGACGCTGAAGGCGGCAGGCCTCGTATCGCCGTTCCTGCGCGAGCTGGGGGAGACCCGTTATCAGTTCGACCGGCCGTACGTGCTCGACTCCTCCGCCTCCCAGGCGGTCCTCGGGTTCGGGCCGACACCGGTCGAGGACGGGGTGAAGGAGACGGTGGCGTGGTGGCGGGGGCGCTGACAGGCGCCGGAGGGGCGGCGATAGTCTCCCCGGCATGAAAGTCGGAATCATCGGCCTGGGAGACATCGCGGAGAAGGCGTACCTGCCGGTGCTGGCGGCGACGCCGGGCATCGAGCCGCTGCTGTGCACGCGCGACCGGGCGACTCTTGACCGGCTCGGCGACGCGTACCGGATCGGCGCGCGCTTCACCTCCGTGGACGCACTCGCCGAGGCCGGGGTCGACGCGGCCTTCGTGCACGCGGCCACCGCCGCGCACGTCCCGATCGTGACCACGCTGCTGGAGGCGGGCGTGCACGTCTACGTGGACAAGCCGCTCGCCTACGACGCCGCCGCCTCCGCCGGGCTCGTACGGCTGGCCCGCGAGCGCGACAGGTCGCTGATGGTCGGGTTCAACCGCAGGCACGCCCCCGCGTACGCGGCCCTGCGCGGCCTGCCGCGCGACGTGGTCGTGATGCAGAAAAACCGGCGTGACCTGCCCGGCGACCCGCGGACGATGATCTTTGACGACTTCGTCCACGTGGCCGACACGCTGCGCTTCCTCGCCCCCGGGCCGGTCACCGACACCGTGATCAGGACCAGGGTGCGGGACGGCCTGCTCGAACACGTGGTGCTGACGCTCGGCGGCGACGGGTTCACCGCCGTCGGCGTGATGAGCCGCACCAGCGGCGCGGCCGAGGAGACCTGCGAGGTCATGGGCGGCGGCGGGAAGCGCCGGGTCGTCAACCTCGGCGACGTGGTCGAATTCGGCGGGGACGAGACCCTCATGAGGCGCGGCGACTGGGTCTCGGCGCCGCGGCAGCGCGGCATCGAGCAGATCTGCCGGGAGTTCCTCGCCGCGGTCCGCGAGGGCCGGATCCTCACGGCCGACGACGCCCTGCTGACCCACGAGCTGTGCGAGCAGATCGTGCTGGCCGCCACGAAGACAGCGGAGACCGCCGAGACGGCGGCGACGGCCTGACCGCCTCCCGGAAGCCGCATATTCCCGGGAGGCGGTCGTCATCGCCGTCTCTCACAGGGGCGTCAGGGGTAGAGGCCCCGCATCCGGTGGGCCTCGGCCACCCGCCCCACCCCGATCGCGTGGGCGGCCTGGCGGAGCGTGAGGTCACGCTCCGCGGCCAGGTCCGCGACCGCCCGGTAGGCGTTCTCCATCAGGTCCCGGAGCTTCACCTCGACCTCCCCGGCGCTCCAGGAGTACGCCTGGGTGTTCTGCACCCACTCCAGGTAGGACACGATCACCCCGCCCGCGTTGGCCAGGATGTCGGGCACCACCGTGACCCCGTTGTGGGCCAGGATCAGGTCGGCCTCGGGCGTGGTGGGCCCGTTGGCGCCCTCCACGACCAGGCGGGCCCGTACGCGCGGCGCGTTGTCCGCCGTGATCATGCCTTCGAGCGCGGCCGGCACCAGCACGTCCACGTCGAGTTCGAGCAACTCGTCGCGGGAGAGCGGGTCGGCGTCGCGGTAGCCGTGGACCGACCCGGTCTCGGCCGCGTGGACGCGCAGCGCGGCGACGTCGAGGCCGGAGGGCCGGACGACCGCGCCGCCCGCGTCGGAGACGGCCACGACGCGGCAGCCGGCGTCGGCGAGGTACTGGGCCGCGAGCGCGCCCACCTTGCCGAAGCCCTGCACCGCGACGGCCGTACCCTCAGGGGAGCGGGCCCCGTCTGTCCTGGCCAGCGCCTGCAGCGCGGCGATCTGCACCCCGCGCGAGGTCGCGCCCGCGCGGCCCAGCGAGCCGCCGAGCGCCGTGGGCTTGCCGGTCACCACGCCGGGCACGGAGTAGCCCGCGTTCGCGCTGTAGGTGTCCATGATCCAGGCCATGGTCTGCTCGTCGGTGCCCACGTCGGGCGCGGGGATGTCCTTCTCCGGGCCGATGAGCGGCAGGATCTCGTTGACGTAGCGCCGGGTGACGCGTTCGAGCTCGCGGGTGGTCAGTGTGGCCGGGTCCACCGCGACGCCGCCCTTGGCCCCACCGTACGGGATGCCGACGAGGGCGCACTTCCACGTCATCCACATGGCGAGGGCGGTGACCTCGGCGAGATCGGTGGCGGGGTGGAAGCGGATGCCGCCCTTGGCCGGCCCGCGCGACAGGTTGTGCTGCACGCGGTGGCCCTGCACCACCTCCAGGCGGCCGTCCTCGCGCCGCACGGGCACGGACACCGTCAGCGAGCGGCGGGGCGTGGCGAGCATGTCGTGCAGGCCGTCGTCGAGGCCGAGGAAGCGGGACGCCTCGGCGAGCTGGAAGCGGGCGGCGGTCAGGGCGCGCTCACCCGCTGAGGGGGCAGGGAGATCGGGGATCGGAGACCGAACCCCCGACGCCGTTGTCGGGAAGTCCGTGACGGTCATTCTGATGTTCTCCTGTCGGAAAGGCTGGTCGTCCCCCCGGACCTCGCGCGCCGTCGTCGTTGACGGGTGCGAAAGGCGGGCCGGATGAGCGACATCTGGATCAAACCGTGCGCCGGGTGATCGCGATATAGGCCAATACGGAGATCGGCGGGCGGGATTTCGCCGTTCCGGCGTACAGGCCGTGCACGAACGGTGAACGGCGTGGGACGGATGGACACAAGTCGCGCTTTGCCGTCCTTTTGCAGTAGACAGGTCTGGTGCCGGAACTTGTGCTGGGCCCGCTGCTGCGCCACGTGGACGCGGCCGCCGCGACCGTCTGGGTGGAGACCTCCGAGCCCTGCACGGTCCGCGTGCGAGCCGGCGACGCCTGCTCGGAGGAGCACACCTTCACCGTGCACGGCCACCACTACGCCCTGGTCGACGTCGGTATCGAGGGTCCGGTGGCCTACGAGGTGGAGCTCGACGACACGCGGGTGTGGCCGGCCGACGGCCTGCCGCCGAGCGTGATCCGCCCGCTGACCCGCCTCGACCGGCTGATCTTCGGCTCCTGCCGCACCAGCGTCCCGCACGAGGAGCCGTACGTGCGCACGCACGGCCCGGACGTCCTGAGGGCGTACGGCCTGCGCCTGATGGAGTCGCCGGACGAGCGGCCCGACCTGATCCTGCTGCTCGGCGACCAGGTGTACGCCGACGAGCTGACGCCGGACATGAAGGAGTTCATCGCCGGGCGCAGGGACGAAGGGCCAGAGGAGGTCGTCGACTTCGAGGAGTACGCCGAGCTGTACCGGCAGGCGTGGTCCGACCCTCCGGTCCGCTGGCTGCTGGCCACGGTCCCCAGCCTGATGATCTTCGACGACCACGACGTCAGGGACGACTGGAACACCTCGAACGTCTGGCGCGAGCAGATGGCCGAGGTGCCCTGGTGGGATCGGCGCATCGTCTCCGCGCTCGGCTCGTACTACATCTACCAGCACCTGGGCAACCTGCCCCCGGACGAGCGGGCGGCCGATCCCGTGCTCGCCGCGCTCCGGGCGGGCGGCGGGGACGAGGCGCTCGACACCTTCGCCCGGCGGGCCGACCGGGAGCCCGACTCGGTGCGCTGGAGCTACCACAGGGACCTGGGCGGCGCCCGGCTGATCGTGCTGGACAGCCGCAGTGCCCGGGTGCTGGAGCCGGGACGCCGGCGGATGCTCGACCCCGGCGAGTGGGACTGGTTCGACAAGCACGCGACCGGCGACTTCGACCACCTGCTCATCGGCTCCTCGCTGCCGATCCTGCTGCCCTCCGGGATCCACCACGTGGAGAGCTGGAACGAGGCGGTCTGCGACGGCATCTGGGGCCGCAGGGCGGCGCGGTGGGGCGAGCGGGTGCGGCAGTTTCTCGACCTGGAGCACTGGGGGGCCTTCCGCCGGTCGTTTGAGGAGCTCGCGCACGTGGTGCTGGAGGTCGCATCGGGAAGCCGGGGCAGGCCGCCCGCGACCGTCCTGCTGCTGTCGGGCGACGTCCACTACTCCTACATGGCGTCCGTACGGCGCCGGGGCGGCGGGCGCGTCCACCAGATCGTCTGCTCGCCGATCCGCAACCCGCTGAGCCGCACGCTGCGCTTCGCCAACATCGTGGCGTCGTTCGGGCTCGCGGGCGTGCTCGGCGGGGTGCTGGCCAGGACCGGGGGCCTTCCCCGGCCGCCGTTGCGGTGGCGCATCAGCAAGGGACCCTGGTTCCCCAACATGATGACCGCCATCGACCTGGCGCCCGGGGAGGCCGCGGTGACGTGGTTCACCGACACCGGCGATCAGGACGCGGTGCGGATCAGGCCCGAGCCTCCCGCAGCACCGCGCTGAGCTGGTCCACCGCCCAGGCCAGGTCGTCCCGGGAGACGACGAGGGGCGGCGCGAGGCGGATCGTCGAGCCGTGGGTGTCCTTGACGAGCACGCCGCGGCGCAGGAGCGCCTCGCTGATCTGCCGTCCGGTGCCGAGCGAGGGATCGATGTCGATGCCCGCCCACAGTCCGCGCCCGCGCACCGCCGCCACGCCGGGGCCGAGCTCGGCCAGGCGCGCGTGCAGGAACGCGCCGAGCTCGCGGGCCCTGGCCTGGTACTCACCGGTCCGCAGCAGCCCGATCACCGCGTCGCCGACCGCGCACGCCAGCGGGTTGCCGCCGAAGGTGGAACCGTGCTGGCCGGGCCCGATCACGCCCATGACGTCGGCGTTCGCGACGACCGCGGACACCGGGACCACGCCGCCGCCGAGGGCCTTGCCCAGGACGTACATGTCGGGGACGACGCGCTCGTGGTCGCAGGCGAACGTCTCCCCGGTGCGGCCGAGGCCCGACTGGATCTCGTCGGCCACGAACAGCACGTTGTTGTCAGTGCAGATCTCCCTGACCGCGGTCAGGTAGCCGTCCGGCGGGACCAGCACGCCGGCCTCGCCCTGGATGGGCTCGAGCAGCACGGCCACCGTGTTCTCGTCGATCGCCTCCCTGATCGCCTCGGCGGAGCCGTACTTGACGACCCGGAAGCCGGGGGAGAAGGGGCCGAAGCCGTCCCGCGACTCGGGGTCGGTCGAGAAGCCGACGATGGTCGTGGTGCGGCCGTGGAAGTTGTCCTCCATCACCACGATGTTGGCCTGGCCGGGGGCGACGCCCTTGACCTCGTAACCCCACTTGCGGGCGACCTTGATCGCGGTCTCGACGGCCTCCGCGCCGGTGTTCATGGGCAGGACCATGTCCTTGCCGCACAGCTCCGAAAGGCCGGTCGCGAACTCGGCGAAGCGGTCGTGGTAGAACGCCCGGCTGGTCAGCGTCAGACGGTCGAGCTGCTCACGGGCCGCCGCGAGGATCGCGGGGTTGCCGTGCCCGAAGTTCAGCGAGGAGTAGCCGGCCAGGCAGTCGAGATACCGCTTGCCCTCCACGTCGGTGACCCAGGCGCCGTCGGCCGAGCTGATCACGACGGGCAGCGGGTGGTAGTTGTGCGCGCTGTGGCTCTCGCTGAGCCGGATCAGTTCCTCGCTGTTCATCGGATCTCCCTGTTCGGCCGGATCTCGAGGGTGCAGCACTTCGGGCCGCCGCCGGACTTGCGCAGCTCGGTGAGGTCCACCGGGACGACCTCGAAGCCGCGGCGCTTGAGTTCCAGGATCAGCCCGCTCGCCTCGGCGTTGACGACGACGTTGCGGCCGTCGCTCACCGCGTTGAGCCCCAGCACCTCCGCGTCCGCGGACGTGGCGATCACGGCGTCGGGGAACAGCCGCCGCAGCACCTTCCTGCTGCCCTCGCTGAACGCCTCCGGATAGTACGCCACGTTGTGGCCGTTCAGCGGAAACAGGGCGGTGTCGAGGTGGTAGAACCTCGGGTCGACCAGGCGCAGCGTGACGACCGGCCGGCCGAGGAACTCCTGGGCCTCCATGTGCGCCGCCACGTCGGTGCGGAAGCCCGTCCCGGCCAGGATCATCTCGTCGAGCGTCAGGTAGTCGCCCTCGCCCTCGTTGGTGAAGGACGCCTCCAGTGTCTCGTATCCCCGATCGGCGAACCACCGCAGGTAGGCGGGGCCCTCGGCGGCACGCTGCGGGTGGGCGAACCTCGCGCCGTAGACCCGTCCGTCCACGACGAGCGCGCCGTTCGCGGCGAACACCATGTCCGGCAGGCCCTCGATCGGGTCGATCAGGCTGACGGTGTGGCCCAGGCTCTCGTACGCCTGCCGGAGGCTCTCCCACTGCCGCACCGCCCTGGCCGTGTCGGTGTCCTTCTCCGGGTGCATCCACGGGTTGATGGAATACGAGACCGTGAAGAAATCAGGCCGGCACATCAGGAAATGCCGTGCCGTGCCCGTACGACCACTTTCCGTGGTCTCGGTGGCGGGCGCGAGTGTCATCGTCGACTCCAAGCGGGAAACCGGGTGAACGGGACTTCAGCGTAGGAATCGGGAGGCCACAATCCAATGCGCCCGCGTTGCGATCACCTGTGGATCGGTTGCGTCCTTCACCCGTTTTGCAGCGATCCGTTAATCAGCCGCGACAGCACGATCGAACTCTTGGTGCGGACCACGAACGGCTCGGCCGCCAGGCGCTCGATCACCCGCTCGACGTGCCGCACGTCGGTCGCGCGGATGTGCAGCAGCGCGTCGGCCTCGCCGGTCACCGTGCAGGCCGAGACGACCTCCGGATGCCGGGACACGGCCATGCCGATTTCCGCCGGCGAGGTCTTGCCCCGGCAGTACAGCTCGACGTACGCCTCGGTGGTCCAGCCGAGGGCCGACGGCTCCACCCGCGCGCTGAAGCCGGTGATCGCGCCGCTGGCGATGAGCCGGTCGACCCGCCTCTTCACGGCCGGAGCCGACAGCCCCACTTGAGCGCCTATTTCGGCGTATGTCGCCCGGGCGTCCTCGACGAGGGCCCGGATTATGGCGCGATCGAGCTCGTCCAACCTCACGTGGACCTGTATACAGCCGCCGGGCACCGCATCGTCGCAGACAGCCTGCGTCACGCGAGACGGGACAGGGCGCGGGCTCCGCATCGCGGCGGACAACACAGGGCGCGGGCTCCGCATCGCGGCACACAACACAGGGCGCGGGCCCCTCGCCGGGCCCGCGCCCTGTCTTACGGCGGCCGGCCGTCAGGCCGCCGTGTCGCAGATCAGCTCGGCCGCCCTGGCGAGCAGATCCGTGTAGACGGTCGGGTCGTCGGCCTCGATGACCGGGAAGCCCATGCCGAAGTCGCCGTTGACCCACCGGGCCCGCACGCCGGGATTGGCGACGTCGGTCCCGTCGTACAGGAACACGTGGGGGCTGCAGTCGACCCGCCCGTGCCGGGCCGTCTCGAACTGGTCCATCACCGCCCGCCGGGCGCGGCCGTCGTCGAGCGCCTCGGCCAGCGCCCCGGCGTCGACCGCCCCGGTGGATGCCGCGACGTCGAGGATCTCGTGCCGCAGCGAGATGCACCGGCCCTCGGCCCAGAAGGCCCGGCGCAGCGCGAGGTCGAGCTGTTCGGAGGCGTGCAGGCTCTGCGCCTTCGCCGCCTGCACGGCCTCCAGCGGCGGCAGCATCGTGACCGGATAGGTCCAGTCGGGCCCCTGCCACAGCCGCCACCCCGCGCCGGGGTCGAGCGCGCCGACCACCGACACCTCCGAGTCCACCCCCGGGCGCTCGTTCACCGTCCGGTTGAACAGCTCCAGCGGGAAGCAGCGGTGGTCGAACCACAGCCGTCCCTCCAGGCCGAGCCGCCGCCGCGCCTCGTGCAGGCGGTGGACGGCGAGGTGGGCGAAGGAGCAGTTGAGGTCGGAGAAGACCACGATCGTGTCGGGCGAGTCGGGCAGCCGCGGATCTCTGCTCATCTCGGATCACCTCCGGTCACGTAATCTGCGGTCACGGCATCTCCGCTCACCTGGGCCGTCCGCTCGGGGAACAGCCGGCACAGCGCGGCGTAGAGCAGCGCCGCCGTGCAGAACGGCACCAGGCAGCTCAGGTCCACCCCGCCCGCCAGACGGGCGAACGGGCCGGTGTAGATCGTGTTGTCCACGAACAGCAGCCCCAGGACCACCGCGGGGACGAACGCCCCCAGGGCCCGGAGGTTGAACCCCCCGGTGAACCAGTAGCGGCCCCGGTGGCCGGGACGGGCGAAGCCGTACAGGTCGTCGGGGTGGTACCGGCCCCGCCGGAGGGCGAGCCCGACCAGCATGATCGCGGTCCACGGCGAGACGAGGACGAGCAGGATCAGCACGAACGTCGAGATCGACTCGATGGCGTCGAAGGCGATCGCCCCGACGTAGAGGGTGGCGACGCCGAGGGCCCACATCAGCCATGTCGCCGCGGCGCGGGGGAGCCGCCACAGGATGGAGTTGGCCGACAGCCCCGCCGCGTACAGACACAGCGCCGCCTGCGGCAGCGTGCCGGCGAACCCGAAGACGATCACCACGACCGCGAACCACCGGGGCACCGTGTCGGCCACCCCGAGGATCCAGGGCGCCGAGGCGTCCTTCAGCATCGTGGTGACGTAGGCGCCGCCGACGAGCGCGAGCGCGTTGCTCACGTACATCGCCGCGCCGTTGTACGCCACCGCCGCCCGGTCGCCGGTCCGGGGCGACAGGTAGCGGCTGTAGTCGCCCTGGAACGTCGAGTACGACACCGGCAGCGTGGCGCTGAAGGACACGGCCAGCAGCCAGGTCCGCCAGAAGTCGCCCAGCGCGTACGGCCCGCCCGCGTACCCCGGGTCGAAACCGGGCAGCAGAACCACGACCAGCGCCAGCAGCACCAGCCCGCCGATCACCGTCATGACCTTGTAGGTCGCCAGCAGCGCACCGTATCCGTACACCGCGACCGCCGCGACGGCCAGGGCCATCAGCGGCATCGTGACGGCGAGGCCGGCCGGGCCGGCCGGGGTGCCGAGCACCCGCTGGCCGGCCGCGAGGATGGCGGTGGCGCCCGTCCACACCGCGATCGAGAAGAACCCGATCGCGACCACGATGGTGATGACGTTGGCGACGACCCGGCCGCGCACGCCGAAGTGCGCGCCGCTGGACACCGCGTCGTTCGCGCCGGTGCGCTTGCCGAACAGCACGAGCGGTGCGAACACCGCCGTGCCGATCAGCAGCCCCACCAGGATCGCGGTGACGGAGGCCGTCCAGCTCAGGCCGAAGCTCACCGGCACCGAGCCGAGCACCACCGTGCCGAACGAGAACTGGGCCGAGTGCCAGATCCACAGGAACTCGCGCGGCGAGGCGGTGCGCTCGCCGTCCGGGATCCGGTCGACGCCGTGCGCCTCCACCCGCGTGCTCTGCCCGCCGGCCTGCCCGGTGACCTGCCCGGTGACCTCGCCGGTGACCTGGCCGGGCAGTTCGCGGGTGGTCACGGAGCACCCGCCTCGGGCCGCAGGCCCTCGGCCCGCTCCACCCACTCCGCCGCCTCCGCCGCCGACCGAGGAGACGCGGCGTCCTCGGGCAGCAGCGTGACGCGCAGCGAGCCGCACGGCGGGCCGGCCACCTGCCGCCCGGTGAGCAGGTCGAACGTGGAGTGGTGCAGCGGGCAGGTGATCCGCAGCGTCCGCCCGTTGAGGTAGCCGTAGCGCAGCCGCCCCCTGCGGTGGGGACACTCCGCCTGGGTCAGCATCCGCCTGCCCGCCACCTCGATGAGCAGGAGGTCGGGCGCGATCTGGCGCAGCGAGACGGGCCCGCCCGTGTCCCCGGTCATGCGGGCACCTTCCTCGCCCTGTCCACCGCCGCCTCCGTGGCCTCGGCGATGACGGCGCTGGTCAGCGTGACGCCGGCCCACACCTTCGCCAGGTCGACCTCGCGGTGCTCGCCCAGCGCCCGTATCGCCGTCTGCATCTGCTTGGAGTGGAAGCTGTCGATGTACAGATGTTCTGTGTAGTACCGGTCGCTGCGGACGCCGAGCCGTTTCGCCGCGGCCGCGAAGGGCTTGAAGGCGTACAGCACGCTGGCCTCGAAGTAGGCGTACGCGCCGAGGAAGTACTCCGGCGCGGGCGCCCGGTCGGCCAGCCAGTGGAACAGGTTGACGTACGCGAAGCTGGCGTCCCCGGCCCGGTCCACGTAGTGCTCCAGGTCGGCGGGCATGCCCAGTTCGGTCACCAGCTCCCGGTAGAGCCGCGAGTGCTCCATGTCGTCGTTGCCGCAGCCGAACTCGTCGATGAGCACGCGCAGCACGGCCATGCGCGCCTTCGCCGGCAGGCGGCGCAGGATCCCGATGTGGGACTGCGACTCCACCAGGCCGTCGACGGCGAACTCCGCGACCACCGTCTTGAACTGGTCGAGGGTGGCCTCCTCCGCGAGGAACCGCTCGTCGCCCGAGGGGTTGGCCTGCTCCTTGGCCAGCAGGTCGTGGAGCGCGTCGATCAGCTCGATGCGGAACCCGAAGCGGGGCGCGCGCTCCTCGTGCTCGGCGGCGAGGCGCACCACCCAGTCACGCTCGATCTCCCACAGCTCGGCGTACCTCTCGGGAGTGAGGACCGAGCGGTTGTAGACGTAGAGCCGCTTCTGGGCGGAGTCTCCTGGCCGGACCTCCAGCATCCCGCTCACCCCGCTTCCCCGACGACCGCGTCGGTGTCGATGACCCCGCGGCGGTGCAGTTCCTTCTTCAGGTGCCGATACCAGTCGTCGTTGAACAGGCCGTACCGCTCGCACGTCGCGTCGATCTCCCGCTGCCGCCCCGCGGACGGCTCGGCCAGCATGGCGTTGGCGAGGCCGGGCTCGAGGTTCGCCAGGGGACCGATGAACCCGGCCACGCCGCCGGGCCCCGCCACCTCGTGCAGGAGGTTCTCCCAGCCCTCGAACACCGGGATCTCGGGGACCGCGGCGACGAGCTTCCTGGTGAACTCCGCCGACCCGCTGGACTCCTTGATGCCGGCGACGCCGGGCAGGGCGCAGACGCGCACCAGGGTGTCCAGCTCGATCTGGTTGCCCGACAGGGCCTTCTCGTTGTAGACGAACAGCGGGACCGGCACGGCCTCCCGGATCGCCCGGTAGTGCTCGTAGATCTCCTCCTGCGTCAGGTCAGGCGAGAAGGGGGTGGTGACGGCGATGGCCGCCACCCCGAGGGCCAGGGCCTCCTTCGCCCTGGCGATCACCTCCTCGGTGGTCGGCGACTGCACGCCGGCCAGGACAGGCAGCCCGTCCGCGTGCCGGACGGTGTACGCGACCACGTCGTGCCACTGCCGATCCGACAACTTCCACCCCTCGCCGGTGGAAAGGGCGGGCATCAGCCCGGTGACCTCACTCCTGAGGGACCCGACGAGCCGCCGTACGCTCGGCTCGGACACCTCGCCCGCCTCGGTCAGGGGCGTGACCATGGGGACGATCGTCCCCGAGTGCTTAGCTGGATACACGGGTCACCTCACAGGTCGTCGACGTCGACTCGCAGGGCCAAGGACCGCTCGTAGAGCCGTTCAAGCGGAGCCGGGAACACCGGTTCGTCATCGGCCGGCTTCGCCGGCTCCACCGGCCGGACCGGGAGGTCGGGGCGCAGGCTCAGCCGGGGGCTGGCCGTGACCACGACCGTGTCGCGGCGCATCGCCATCGCCACGAGCAGCCGTTCGTGCAGCGGAAGGTCCGACAGCACCCCGGCCTCCAGGGCGAGGCGCAGGTCCTGCTCGTCGTAGCCGATGCGGTCGATGGCCATGTCGGAGTGCAGGTTGTCCATGAACGGGTAGTACTCGTCCTGCACCTGACGGGGGTACCGCCAGACCAGGTCGTCGCACCGCCCGACGTGCTCCAGGCTCATCAGGACGCGGCCGCCGGACAGGCGCTCGGTGAAGAAGCGCTTGCACCCCCGCCGGACCTCGTCGTCACGGCTGTGCATGCCCATGAACAGGGCGGCGTCGAGGAAGGGCTCACCGCTCATAGCCGAGCAGCACCTCACGCATCCGGTGCATGGCGCAGGCGAAGGTGCCGGGCCGGCGGGCGAGGGCGACGCGGATGTAGCGCTCGCCCTTCGCGGGGTCGTTCCAGTAGAAGTACGTGCCGGGCAGCACGTAGATCTCGTCCTCCAGCAGCCGCTGCTGCAACTGGCTCGCGGTGAGGTCCTCCGGCTTGATGCGGAACCACGCGACGCTGGTGTTCACCACGGGCTCGACGTACTCGAGGATCGTGCCCTCGACGGCCTTGACGGCCATCGCCCGGTTGTCGGTGATGACGTCGCGCACCGAGGCGAAGTTGTCCTCGATGGAGTCCTCGACGTACTGGGTGAGGAAGTTGAGGACGAACGGCGAGACGTTCAGCAGGACCGCCGTCTGGATGTTGTAGACCTCCTCCCTGATGTCGTCGCTGACCGTCAGCATCGCGCACTTGGCGTCCTGCACCGGCCAGGTCTTGCCGGTGTCCTCCAGGGCCATGTACGAGACGCCCGACTCCTCGAGCAGCTTGTAGATGTCGATGCGCCCGATCTTCTCGTCGCACAGCGCGAACGACGCGAAGCACAGGTCGAGCATCAGCAGCTTGCCGTGGTCCTTGCAGTAGCGGATGACCTCGCGGAATCCGTCCATCCCGTACTGCAGGAGGCTGAATCCGGTCGGATTGTTGGGGTCGACCAGATAGAGCGCGTCTGCTTCCAGGGTGCTCAGGTTCGCGTAAATGCGGTCCGGATCGGCGAGCGACTCCTCCGGCAGCGCGGTGAGTTCGACCTGCATGTGCTTGAGCAGGTCGACGAGATTGTCGAAGCACGGCTCGATGAGGCCGACCGACATGTTCCGCTGCATCAGGTACATGGCCGCGACCATTGTGGAGACGCTGGCCGAATACGACAGCCAGGTTTTGCCGGCGGCCGCTGCGGTGGGCTGCCTGTGCAGCCGGAAGAAGGCGTCGATGAATCGCTGCTCGAAATACGCCTGCTGGTTTTCCTCGGCCTCGTACCACAGGTCGGGCAGCCGGGAGACGATCTTGTCCTGGCCGGCGGACTGGCGCTGGTGGGTGTGCGCGTCGGCGAGGTTCCAGCGGGTCTTCAGGGCCTGGATCTCGTGCTGGGTAAGGTCGACGAACCCGGTCACGTCCGGTGTCCCGTCCGTGCCGTCCGGCGTCTCTTCGATTTCCGTACCGACATTGTTCATGACAGATCCCTTCACTGGTGCGGAACATGGAGTAGCGCAAGAGTGGTGCGGGAAGACATGCGTCGGAGGCGGCGGCTTCGCCGCGATCTCCTTCTTACGGAGAAGCAGGGAGGAACTTCACTCCCGATTTCCGCCCGTTTTGGGCGATGCGATAAAAAGGTACGTCTCACTTACGGCGGAGTCAACCGGTGAGACGGGAAATGCTTCTTTCCGGATTTCCACAATGGTCCGGGTTTCACGTCACCGGACGCTGACTGAGGGTAATCGGAATATCGCGTCGATTATCCAAGGAATGGGGAACGTCCATAAAGAATCGGCGCGCGTCGACGTCCCGGCGCGCGCCGATCGAAAAGAGCCGGTCGCGTGCTTCGCCGGCGGACCGCCAGGGTCCGCCGGCGTTCTGCGTCCCCCCGTGAGAGGACCGTTCTGTGTGCCCGGGAGCCGTTCCGGGTGTCCGGGAAAAGGGCTTCGGTCAGGCGGCGGCGCGCTTCAGGATGTCCTCGAACACGCTCGGATCGTCGGAGGAGACGACGGGCCAGCCGATGCCGTACGAACCGGCCCAGCCGACCTCGATCCCCGGGTTGGCGTGGTCGGTGCCGTCCGACAGGAACAGGTGCGGGCTGCAGTTCACCCGGTCGGTCGCCGCGATGGCGGCCTGTTCGGACAGCGCGCGGCGGGCCCGGCCGTCGTCGAGCGCGGCCGCCAGGGCGTTCACGTCCACCACGCCGGTGGACGCGGCGGCGTCCAGGATCACTTTACGGTGGCTGATGCACCGCGATTCGGCCCAGAAGGCCCTCCGCAGGGCCAGGTCGAGCTGCTCGGACGCCGCGAATCCCTGCTCCTTGGCCGCCTGGACGGCCTCCAGCGCGGGCAGCGTCGTGGACGGGTACAGCCAGTCCTTCGCCTGCCACAGCTGCCACCCCGCGTCGGGTTCCAGCGCGGCCATCCGGCCCACCTCGCTGTCGGTTCCCGGCCGGGGGCTGGGCGCGTCGTTGAGCAGTTCCAGCGGGAAGGCGCGGTGGTCGAAGCGGACCCGGTCGGTCAGGCCCAGCCGTTCCCTGGTCGTGTGGAGCCGGTGCACGGCTATATGTGCGAAGGAGCACCAGATGTCCGAGAAGATGATGATGGTGCCGGGTTCCGGGGTCAGCGTCGTCGTCATCGACGTTCTCCTTGTGTCGTGCCTCGTAGCGCTCAGGCCGCGCCGGCGCTGAGCGTGGCCCCCTCGTGCTTGGCGAGCACGGCCTCCACCAGCACGTCCTCGTCCGGCAGCCACGGGGTCATGGAAGGCACCTCGCGCAGGGTCTGCACGAGCGTCTCGGTGCCCTCCACGACGGTGGCGCCGTGCGAGCTGAGGATGTGCCGGGGGGCGAGCCGCAGCAGGTCGTCGAGCACGATGTCGAACTTGGCCGGGTCGGCCAGTGCGGTCCAGGGGGCGTTGGCCCTGGTGAACAGGGCCATCCCGGCGAGGTAGTCGCTCTCCGGGACGTCCTGGGCGTTCTCCGCCGGGGTCGGCAGGATCGCGCCGAAGCTGTCCGCGCTGAACAGCGAGCGGGTGGTGTGGTCGTAGAGGGCCAGCGTCGAGGGGGAGTCGTACGCGGGCGGGCGCAGCAGGGAGACGATCCGGCCCCCGAGGTCGAGCGTGCGGCCGGGGTTGACCTGCAGGACGCGGTTCGGGGGCACGTCCCACTCCTCGCCGAGCCGCGCGACGGCCAGGCCGTTCGTGACGACCTTGGCCTGCGGCGCCGCCATGAGGATTTCCTTGAGGTTGCCCGCGTGGTCCCTGTCGTCGTGCGTGAGCACGATCCAGCGCAGGTCGGCCGGGTCGACCAGGGACCACAGGGCCTGTTCGAAGTAGCCGCGGTCGATCGCCATGCCGGTGTCGACGAGGATCGGCTGCGGGCCGCGGATCAGGTAGGCGTTCACCGGCAGCAGGCCGGCGCCGGTGATGGGGAGGGACGACGGCAGCGTGGTGACGCCGGGTGTCGCCTCGTAAGGGCTGCGCAGATAGGAGGTCATGGAGGGGGGTCCTTTCCGCGGTGAGCTGACTCAGGCGAGCTGATGCGGGTGAGCTGACTCAGGTGAGCTGGACCAGCACCGAGCCGACGATGAGCAGGGCGAGACCGGACAGGCGCGGCGCCGTGAGCGGGCGCCGGGGCAGCCGCAGGAAGCCGTAGTTGTCGATCACGGCCGAGGCGACCTGCTGGCCGGTCACGGTCAGCGCCACGGTGGTGGCGGCGCCGATCGTGGGGATGAGCGTGAAGGTCGCGGTGACGTACGCCGCGGCGCAGGCGCCGCCGAGCCAGCCCCACCAGGGCATCGTGCGCAGCCCGCCGAGCTGCGGCCGGGGGGTGCGGCGCGTCGCCAGCAGGACGAGCAGCACCACGGCGATGGTGATCGTGGCCACGATGAAGCTGATCATCGCGGTGGTCACCGGCTCGTGGATGTCCTTGCGCAGCTCGGCGTTGACCGCTCCCTGCACCGGCAGGACCGCACCGGCCACGATGCCCAGCAGGATCCAGCCGCTCTGGCCGAGGCCGCGGGTCCGGGGTGCGGCCGCCGTCGCCGTCGCGGCCGGTGCGGTGGCGGTGGCCGTCCCGCCACGGACGGGAGCGCCGGCCCCGCCGCCGGGCGCCGGTCCCGCCGCGGGCGGCGTCTGCGCCGGGCGCTGTCCCCGGATGATGACCGTGATGCCGGCGAGGACCGCGAGCGCGCCGAGCGCGATGCCGACGCTGAGCGGCTTGCGCGTGATGCCGAACAGGCCGAACAGGTCGAGCCCCAGCGACGCGAACATCTGGCCGGTCACGAACAGGCCCGCCGCGGCCAGCGCGCCGAGGCGGGGGAAGAGCAGGATCCCGCTGGTGATGTAGAGCGGGCTGGCCAGGCCTCCGAGCAGGTGCCAGAAGGGCACGCCGGGCGCGAGACGGACCGCGCCGATGGCTCCGACGGCGGCCGCGAGGAGCGCCAGCAGGGCCGTCGCCACGCCCAGTTGCAGGGTCGAGGCGCCGTACGGCGTCCCCACGGCCTTGTTGAGCTGGAGATTCACCGAGGCTTGCACTGCCAGTAAGCAGCCGACCAGCAGCGCCGAGGCGAGGAACAGGGCATGCATCGCGATCCCTCTTCTAGAGAACCGGATTTCCGAGCAGCCGGATGAGAACCGGACATGGTGTCCGGATGAGCGTAAGACAAAGTGGACGCGATGTCCACATAGTTCGACCGGGGGGCTACCATGGCGTCATGAACAACGGGTTTATGGATCCCGGCGGGAACCGGAGGAACGGCCGCGTTCCGTCGGAGGGGACCATGCCTGCCGGTGCCGGCCGGGAGCTGCCCGTGCTCGACCTCGAACCGGGCCCCCCGGCGCCTGTGCGGGAGCGGGCGGACGCCGCGCGCAACCGCATGCGCGTGCTCAAGGCGGCCGAACAGCTCTTCGCGACCAGGGACGCCCGGCACGTCACCATGGACGAGATCGCCAAGGCCGCGGGGGTGGGGCGGGCCACGCTCTACCGGCGCTATCCGGACCCCGCCTCGATCGCGACGGCACTCCTGGACGAGCACGAGCGGCAGGTGCAGGGACACATCCTGAACGGCCCGCCGCCGCTCGGCCCGGGGGCCTCACCCGCCGATCGGCTCGCCGCGTTCTACATCGCCATGACCGATCTGCTGGAGCGTCACCTGCACCTCGTGCTGGGGGCCGAGACGGGGAGCGCGCGGTTCGGCACCGGCGCCTACCGCTTCTGGCGCGCGCACGTGCGCATGCTGCTGGCCGAGGCGCGAGTGCCGGATCCCGAGGGGAAGGCGGACGCCGTGCTGGCGCCGCTCGCGCCCGAGGTCTACCAGTTCCAGCGGCACACCCTGGGCCTGTCGCAGGCCCGCGTCACCGAGGGGCTGGTGTGGAGCGCTCGCCGCCTGGCGGGAGGCGATGCGCCGGAACCCTGACGAGCCGTGAGGACCGGCAGGGCAAGGACGGATGGCGGCGGCCAGGATCAGGCGCGGCCTGGCCGGTTCACCCGACGGCCTCCTTGGTCAGGCCGTCGTCCGGACCGGGCCGGTCCACTTGAGCTCGGGCAGGTTGACCACGATCGCCTCCTGCGTGCTGCGGGCGATGACCACGACGGCCTCGAGATCGGGGTCGGGGTTCTCCTCCCGGTGCGGCACGAACGGCGGCACGAAGATGTAGTCGCCCGGCTTGGTGTTGATGCGCACCTCGTGCGGCTCCTCGGCGTCCACGTCGAGGAACACGAACGACGGCGTGCCGCTGACCACGTAGATCGCGGTCTCCGAGTCGCCGTGGTGGTGGTTGGCGGAGGCGGTCGCCGGAGCCACGTGGGTCTGGCCCATCCACAACCGGCTCGACCCCACGGACCCGCCGCTGATGGCGGCCCGCCGGTGCATGCCGCCGGTCTGCGCGGTCTCCGAGGTCAGGCCGGCGGGCACCACGTGGTGCAGCCTGCGGTGGAACGGGTCCTCGGGTAGGACGATGCTCACCGGTCTCTCCTGACTCTCACGACGGCCCGGCCGGGGTCGCGTCTCTCCTGGTGATACCAGCCTGCCCGTTTCTTCCCGGGCGCCGCCGTCTTCGAAGTTTGTCCCAGGGCCCGCGTCACCGAGGCGCCGCTGTGGGGCGCTCGCCGGAGTGCGGGAGGCCCGGCGTCTCCGGCTCGGGCCGGGGGCAGTAGCCGCCGATCCCGTGCTCCAGCAGGTCGAAGGCGCGCTCAGCGTGCTTTCTGATGTCCGTCCTGATCAGCGCCGCGGGCTCACCGGCCATCTGCCGCATCGCGAAATGGCGGGTCAGCGCGCGGACGACGGCGCAGATCTGCGCCGACACCAGCCGGGGGGTCAGGTCGTCGGGGTCGGCGTCGGTCTCGTCGGCGAGCGTCCGGGCCAGCCGCTCCTCGCGGTGGACGTCGAGCATGCGCACCCGTGACTGCAGCGCCGGGCTCTCCCTGACCCGCTGCGCGAACACGTCGGCGCCCTCGCTCATCCCGTAACGCCAGTCACCGGCGTCGAGTGCCTCGAAGAAGTCGCGCCGCACCGCCTCGGCCGCCGTCTCGCCCGCGCGGCGCTCGCGTACGGCCCGGGCCAGCAGATCCTCGGTCTCCTCGCTACGGTCGAGGAACATGTCCTCTTTTGTCCGGAAGTAGTTGAACACCGTGTTGACCGACACGTCGGCCGCTCTGGCCACCTCGGCCACCGTGACGTTGTCGAACCCCCGTTGCAGGAACAGCCCCATCGCGATGTCGGCGATGCGCTGCCGGGTCTCCCGCTTCTTCCGCTCCCGCAGGCCCTCTTCCACGCTCCGATTGTAAGGGCGAGCACAATCTTTAAGTGACTCCAAATTTGGTGTTACTCTACCGGACATGATTCACGCCAGAGGGCTCACCAAGACCTTCGGCCCGGTCGAGGCCGTCCGGGGGATCGATCTCGACGTCTCCCCGGGGGAGATCGTCGGCTTCCTCGGACCGAACGGCGCGGGCAAGACCACCACGCTGCGCATGCTCACCACGCTGCTGCGCCCCACGTCCGGCGCCGCCGCCGTCGCGGGCGCCGACCTGTTCGCCGACCCCGCGGCCGTACGGCGCCGCATCGGCTACGTCGCCCAGGGCGGTGCGTTCGCGCCGTTCTCCCCGGTGGGGGAGGAGCTCGTGCTCCAGGCCCGCCTGTACGGCCTGAACAGGGAGCAGGCCCGCGAACGGGTGGCCACCCTGCTCGCCGAGCTGGACCTGCCCGGGGTCGAGGACCGTACGACGGTCACGATGTCGGGCGGCCAGAAGCGCCGGCTGGACATCGCGATGGGCCTGCTCCACCGGCCCGAGCTGCTCTTCCTCGACGAGCCCACGACCGGGCTCGACCCGCAGAGCCGCGCCAACCTGTGGGACCACGTGCGCCGGCTGCGCGAACGGGACGGCCTGACCGTCTTCCTCACCACCCACTACCTGGAGGAGGCCGACGCGCTCTGCGACCGCGTACTGATCATCGACCACGGCCGGATCGTCGCCGCGGGCACCCCGGACGAGCTGAAGACCGAGCACGGCGCGCGCACGCTCGACGACGTCTTCCTCGCCGTCACCGGCCGCGAGCTGCGCGAGGGGGCCGCCGCGTGACCGCCCTCGCCGTCCTGACCGGGCACTACCTGCGCGTCTCCTTCACCAACAAGTTCAGCCTGGTCTTCAGCGCCCTGCAGCCGTTCCTCTACCTCGTGCTGTTCGGCCCGCTGTTCGACCGCAGCGGCGTGGGCTCGTGGGCCGTCCTCGTGCCGGGACTGCTGGTGCAGCTCGGGCTGACGAGCGCGGGGATGGCGGGCTTCACCATCGTCTTCGACCAGCGGTTCGGCGTGCTCGAACGGCTGCGGGTCACGCCGGTGAGCCGGGTGACGCTGCTGCTCGGCCGGGTGCTCAGGGACAGCGTCGTGCTGCTGGTCCAGGCGGCGGCGATCATCGTGGCCGGCTACGCGCTGGGCCTGCGGGCGCCGATCGCGGGAGTGCTGGGGGCGCTGCTGCTGACCACCGTGCTGTCGGTCGGCATGGCGTCGCTGTCCTACACGGCGGCGCTGACGCTGCGGCAGGAGCTGTTCGCGCCCGTGATGTCAACCCTGGTCGTCCCGCTGATGCTGCTGTCGGGCGCGCTGCTGCCGATGTCGCTCGCGCCCGCCTGGCTCGACGTGGTGTCGCGGCTCACGCCGTTCCGGTACGCGGTCGAGGGGCTGCGCGCGCTTTTCGCCGGTTCTTACGCGTCGTCGGCCCTGGTGTGGGGCGTAGTCGTGTCCCTGGCCTTCGCCGTCCTGGGCGTTACCTTGGGCACCAGGCGTTTCCAGAGGGAAAACGCCTGATCAGGGGTAGGAAAAGGCATTCGAAGTTGATACCGGTTTGCGGGCGCCGCCGGGCACGGAGACGGTCACAATGGGTGGCGTGGCGGACGTCAACTTCACCCTCGTCCAGCTGCGTTACTTCGTAACCGCGGCCGAGCTCGGCAGCATGACCGCGGCCAGCAGAGAACTCATGGTGGCGCAGTCGGCGATCTCGGCCGCCATCGCGCAGGTGGAGCGGGAGCTGGGGGTCCAGCTCCTGATCCGCCACCACGCCCGCGGCCTGTCGCTGACCCGCGCGGGCGAGCGCTTCCTCGTCGAGGCCAGGGAGTTCCTGTCCCACGCCGCGGCGCTCGCCCAGTCGGCGCGCGGCCTCGCGGGATCGCTGACCGGTGAGCTCGCCGTCGGCTGCCTGACCACGCTCGCGCCGTTCTACCTGTCCCGGCTGCTGCGCGAGTTCGCCGAGAAGTACCCCGGGGTGCGGGTCAGCGTCGCGGAGGGCGAGATCTCCGCCATGGAGTCGGCGCTGCTCGACGGGCGGTGCGAGGTCGCCCTCGTCTACGCCATCGATCTCGCCCTCGACCTCGACATCCGGACGCTCACCCGGGCCAGGCCGTACGCGTTGCTGCCGCCGGAGCACCCCCTGGCCCGGGCGGAGACGGTGTCGCTGACGGACCTGGCGGCCGAGCCGATGATCCTGCTGGACCTGCCGCGCAGCCGCGACTACTTCCGGGCCATCTACCCGACCGAGCCGCGCGTCCGGTTCCGCACGTCGAGCTACGAGACGGCCCGCTCGCTGGTGGCGGGCGGGCACGGCTACTCGATACTCAACCAGCGGGCCGACAACGACCAGACCTACGACGGCGGCCGGGTCGCGTGCGTCCCGATCAGCGACGACGTGCCCGCGCTCGACGTCGTGCTCGCCTCGGTGCGCGGTGTGCGGCCCACCGCCCGGGCGGTCGCCTTCGCCGAGACCTGCCAGGCGTTCTTCTCCAGGAGATAGCTCACCCGAGGTCGGCGAGCAGCTCCTCCAGGAACGCGCCGGTCTGCGTGGCAGGCCGGGCGTCCACGCACAACGCGTTCATCACCTGCGTGTACGCCTCTGTGTCCTCGGACTTGTCCAGGTAGAGGGCGCTGGTGAGCTGCTCCAGGTAGACGACGTCGGGCAGTTCCGGCGCGTCGAAGCGCAGGATCGTGAAAGGCCCTCCGCACGCGGCGTGCCCGCCGTGGTCGAACGGCACGATCTGCAGCGTGATGTTGGGCTGCCTCGTCACCTCGATGAGGTGTTCCAGCTGGGCCCGCATCACCTTCCTGCCGCCGATCGGGCGGCGCAGCGCCCCCTCGTCCATCACGGCCCACAGGGTCGCCGCCTCGGGCCCGGCCAGCCGCTCCTGCCGGCGCATCCGCAGGTCCACGCGCCGGTCGGCGTCGTCGGCGGACCGCCCCGTGTTGCTCCTCAGGACAAGGGCCCGCGCGTACTCGGGCGTCTGCAGCAGCGTGGGCACGAACTGCAGCTCGTAGCAGCGGATGACGGACGCCGCCTCCTCCAGCCCGACGTAGAACTCGAACCAGCCCGGCAGCACGTCGCTGTACTTGTGCCACCAGCCGGGGATGTTCGCCTGCCGCGCCAGGTCAAGTAGCACGGCCCGGTCGTCGGCGTCGGTGATGCCGTAGAGGGTGAGCAGGTCGGCGACGTCCCGCTCCTTGAAGCCGACCCGGCCGAGCTCGAGCCTGCTGATCTTGGCGTGCGACCCGCGGATGGCACGGGCCGCCTTTTCCGGCGTGATGCCGCTCTCCCGGCGCAGCCGCCTGAGCTGGGCCCCGAGCAGAAGCCGCAGGGCCGTCGGGCCGCCGCGGGCGGTCCCGGCCAGTGCGGGGGCGGTGCTGCCCGCCTGTGCGTTCACGATCGCTCCATCGGCGGCGCTCCCGGAAGAATTCCTGGTAAACCAAACGGGTTGATCATCCTACCGGACCCGGGCCAGGCCGTCTTTTCTGGGAACTACCACGGAAGTCGGGGGACGCGTGACATTTGCACGTGCACGCGTGCTTGCATCCGCAAGGCACAGGGCAAGATACACGACGGCAGGGAAATTCACATCATGTAATGCTGAGACCTGAGGGATCGGCGATGACAGCAGACCTGGCGGGCCCGGGAGCCGCGACAGCGCCTCCGTGGTTGACCTCGATGTTCGAGCGGGACGACGTCGCCGGCTTGTCCCTGCCTCCTTCTGCGACGTGCACCTTTCACGGGCGCACCACGTCCGCCGCCGCCGCACGTGATTTCACCGCCAGGACGTTGTGCGGCTGGGGTTTGGCCGGCCTCGTGCCGGACGCGCAGATCGTGGTGTCGGAGTTGGTGACGAACGCGCTGCGGCACGCTCCCGGCGACCCCGCGGACGTCCCGCCGATCCGGCTGAGGCTGGTGAGGCACCGGTTTCATATCGGCTGCGGCGTGAGCGACGCCAGTGCGCGGGTGCCCGCGGTCTCCCCCTGGAGCGACCTGTCGGAGTCGGGCCGGGGGCTGCATCTGGTCGAGGCGCTGACCGCGGCGTGGGGATGGATCCTCACCCGCGGCGGCGGCAAGGTGGTCTGGGCGCTCTTCGACGCCTCGCCCGCCTCCTGAGCGACATCCCCCCGGAAACCGGCCGGGCCGCCGCCGGCACCGAATGCCGGCGGCGGCCCGACGGTCGCCACGGGTCCCCGCCGGCCTCGCCGGGCTTCGGGGACGGACAAGTCAGCCCTGCTCGGCCTCGCCGGTGACCTGCTCGGCGGCCTCCTCGGGCGACTGCTCCAGGTCCTGGTCGGCCTGGGCCTGCGCGGAGGCCTTGTCCAGCCGGACCCAGCTCGTGATGCTCTCGATCGCGAACAGCACGAGCAGGTACGCCGTGAGGACGGCCGCCACGGGGGTCAGCCATCCGGCGGCGGCGGCCACGCCCAGGACCAGCAGGCGGACCTCCCAGCCCAGACCGGCCTGGTAGAGCCAGGCGGGGGGCCAGATGCCCTGCCGGGTGCGGTAGACGGTGTCGTACGTGTGGTAGCCGATCGTGTAGAGCAGGACGAACAGCAGCCACTTGGGCGTGTCCTCGGCCAGCCCGAGCACGATGATCGTCATGAACTCGGCCGCACGCAGCAGCGGGGGAGTGAGCCAGTCGAAACGGCCCAGGTGGTCGCGGCCGGCGGTGGGCAGGACCAGCACGAGCAGCACGGCGACGGGCACGATCAGGATCGGGCCGTCGGTGAGGGCGCCGGCGACGGTCAGCGCCACGATCGCGATCAGTGCCACCACGGTCGCGGGCACGGGCGGCAGCAGCCGGCCCAGGGAGCCCTTCAGCGCGGTGGCGAGCGGGCCGTCGTCGCGGTAGGCGAGCAGGCGCGCGGTCTGGACGCGGCGGCGCTCCTCGTCCGGGTCGGGAAGCGGCGTGGTGGCCTGCGGCTGAGTGATCATGCGAGCGACCTCAGGAGACGTCCGGTGAGGGTGTAGGTGGCCGCGACGCCGCCCCAGACGATCAGCGTGAGGAACGTCACCCGGGGGTTGAAGAACGCGGCGGTGATCGCGATCGCGGCGAAACGCTCGCCGATGGGGAACACGATCATCTTGCGGGCCCAGTGGACCGGACGGAACTTGCCGGCCTTGGTCCAGAGCTTCAGCAGCCCGCGCACGCCGGTGCTCCGGCTCGCCCGGCGCTCCTCCAGCGCCTCCCGCAGCGGCCGGTCGTCGGCGACCGTCAGGTCCAGCGTGGGCAGCGGCACGGGCGCCTTGCGCCGGTTGGCCGCACCGAACGAGAAGTCCAGCAGGTGCTTGACCGACTGGAGGGCCAGCGCGACCAGCGCCAGCGTCCAGACGCCCTCGCCGTCGCCGAACTGCCCGGACACCGTCGCGCCGACCGCGAGGCCGACGAAGACGGCGTACTCCTTGAACCGGTCGAAGGTGGCGTCCAGCCAGGCGCCGAGCACGCCGAACTTGCGCGCGTAGCGGGCGACCTGGCCGTCGACGCAGTCGAAGACGAACGCGAAGTAGATGAGCACCCCGCCGGCCACCGCCCCCCAGCGGGTGCCGGTGGCGAACGCGCCGGCCGACAGCAGGCCGAGGGCGATCGAGATCAGCGTCACCTGGTTGGGCGTGAGCCCCCGGCGGGCCGCCCAGCGGGCGATGAAACGCGAGTAGGTGCTGACGAAGAACGTGGTGAAGAAGCCGTCGGCGCCCTTCACGGCGTTGTTCAGCCGGGCCCGGTCCTCGTTGTAGTCCGCCATCTCCGCCAGCGCCTCGTCGGCGTCGGCCTGGCTGCGGACGCGGCGGAAGAACAGGTCGCGCCGGCCCCGCCGGCCCACCGACACGCCGCGCCGGACCAGGCCGAGCACGAGAAGCTCGGTCACGTCGTCCTCGGGGCCGAACAGGTGGGCCATGTCCGCGAGCTCGCGGGCGACCTCGGCGAGGGTCTGCAGGTGCCGCTGGTGGAGGTGGAGCGGCCCGAGCAGTGCGGCGTTCGGCCGGGTCACCGCGTGATAGGCGGTGCCGACCGAGACGATCCGGCTCCGGCCGATGCGGGTGCGCTGGGGCAGCCCCTCGATGACCTTGTCGCCGATCTCGGGCTCCGCCTCCTCGATCGGCACCTCCTCCGTCTCCTCCGCCGGCGGCGCGTTCTCGTCCAGCTCCTCGCGCTGCTGGCGGACGACCAGTGCGATGGCCCCCCGCTTGGCCTTGGTGATCTGGTAGATCAGCTCGTCGTGCACCAGCGAGTCGGCCGGCAGGATCAGCAGGTTCTCTTCGGCGTTCTCGACCGCGTCGGCCAGCGCGCGCAGGTCGCCGGCGACGTCGGGGCTTTCCACCACCCGGCCGGACGGCCTGCGGTAGGCGGCGGCGTCCCGCGGGCGGGCGATCGTCGTCGGCTCGGGGTCAAGCGCGGTGGCCTGCGCGAGCAGCCTGTCGTACGCGGAGGGGGCCCCGGGCAGCGATTTCAGCGTGATGTCCGCGGGCAGGGCGGGCTGACCGCCGAGCGGCGGGGGACTGATCGGGCCGGGCGGGGCGCCCAGCAGGACCACGCGGGTCATGGCAACCTTTCACGCAACGGGGGGAGATCAGGCCCTCAGGCTTGACCGGCGCGGGGAAGTCCGCCGGAAGCCAAAGCTTAGTGACCTTTCGGTTGAACCGATGCACCCCAGGTTTACCGTACGGTCCCTAGATGTACAGCTTGGGGCGGGTTCGCCTCCGGGCATCGTCGCCGGATCATTACCGAATTTTCACCATTCATGCGCCTCAATGGGGCGAATACCCGTCTGGCGGGGCGGGCGCCCGCGCCCACCCATACGATGGCGGGGTGAGCCTCTACCGGGACGAGGGCGTCGTGCTGCGCACCCAGAAGCTGGGTGAGGCCGACCGCATCATCACCATCCTCACCCGGCGCACCGGCAAGGTCCGCGGCGTGGCCAAGGGCGTACGCAGGACCATGTCGCGCTTCGGCGCGCGGCTTGAGCCGTTCTCCCACGTCGACCTGCAACTCCACAGCGGCAGGTCGCTCGACGTGATCACCCAGGTCGAGACCCTGCATCCGTACGGCGAGCCGATCGTGGCCGACTACGCCAGGTACACCGCGGGGACCGCGATGCTGGAGACGGCCGACCGGCTGACCGTGGGGGAGAAGGAGCCGGCGCTGCGCCAGTTCCTGCTGCTGGTCGGCGGACTGCGCACGCTCGCCGAGGGCGGCCACGAGGCCCGGCTGGTGCTCGACGCGTTCTTCCTGCGCTCGCTGGCCGTCGCGGGCTACGCCCCCGCCTTGTCGGAGTGCGCGCGGTGCGGCGCGGAGGCCGTGCGCGCCTTCGCGATCGTCTCCGGCGGCGTGGTGTGCAGCGCGTGCCGCCCGGCCGGCGCCGCGGTGCCCGCCGCGGAGACGATCGCGCTGATGATCGCCCTGCTGCGCGGCGACTGGGCGGCCGCCGACGCCTCCGAGGCTCGGCACCGCACCGAGTGCAGCGGCCTGGTCGCCGCCTACCTGCAGTGGCACCTGGAGCACGGCATCCGTTCGCTGCGTCACGTGGAACGGGAGTGGCCGGGCCAGCTGACGGCAGGCGAAGCGAGGATCATCTGACCGGCCCTCACCTGGTCCGGGGGCCGTGACCGGGGGCGTCGGCGTCGCGCGGGGAACGCACAGGATCCGCACGGGATCCGCACCGGATCCGCACGTCTCGCGAGCCTGAGGACCGGCCAGGACGCAATACCCTCGGTACATGGTCCGTCCTCCCACTCCGCATCCGTCCGGTGCCACCCCGCCCGCCATCCCGCGCGACCTGCTGCCGCGACACGTGGCGATCGTCATGGACGGCAACGGCCGATGGGCCAAGACGCGCGGGCTGCCCAGGACCGAGGGGCACAAGATGGGCGAGGCGTCGCTGTTCGACGTCATCGAGGGCGCCATCGAGATCGGCATCCCCTACCTGTCGGCGTACGCCTTCTCCACCGAGAACTGGAGGCGCTCGCCTGACGAGGTGCGCTTCCTCATGGGGTTCAACCGCGACGTCATCCGCCGGCGCCGCGACCAGCTCAACGCGATGGGCGTGCGGGTCCGCTGGGCCGGGCGTCCCGGGCGGCTCTGGAAGAGCGTGATCAAGGAGCTGGAGGACGCCGAGCGGATGACGGTCGGCAACAGCACGCTGACCCTCCAGTTCTGCGTGAACTACGGCGGCCGCGCGGAGATCGTGGACGCCGCCGTGCGGCTCGCCCGCGACATCGCCGCGGGCCGGGTCAAGGCCGACAAGGTCTCGGAGAAGACCTTCGCCCGCTATCTGGACGAGCCGGAGATCCCGGACGTGGACCTGTTCCTGCGCTCGTCCGGCGAGCAGCGCACCTCGAACTTCCTGCTCTGGCAGTCCGCGTACGCCGAGATGGTGTTCCTCAACCAGCTGTGGCCCGACTTCGACCGGCGCGACCTGTGGCAGGCGTGCGAGATCTACGCCAAGCGCGACCGCAGGTACGGCGGGGCCGTTCCGAACGAGACGGCCCAGAACTCCGGCGCCGCGCGCCACTGACACGCCCGCCACCGACGGGCGTCGGCACGCCACCGGGACACGGCACGGAACACGGCCCGGAACACGGCCCGGCTGCGGGCCCGGCGTCAGGAGGCGTCGCGGCGGCGGGCCCGGTACGCGGCGACGTGCATGCGGTTTCCGCAGGTGCGGCTGTCGCAGTAGACCCGGGAGCGGTTCCTCGACTCGTCGACGAAGACGTGGGAGCAGTCGGGCGCCGCGCACGTGCGCAGGCGGTCCCGCTCGTTCTCCACCAGCACGTGGGCGAGCGCGACGCCGCAGTCGGCGGCGAGGTGCTCGGCGACCGACGAGCCCGGCGCGAAGTAGTGGACGTGGAGAGGATGGCCGTCGTGCTCCGCGAGGTGCGGGGTGATGCGGGTGCGCTGCAGCAGGGTGTTGAGCAGGCCGACCGCCGTCGGCTGGTCCGGCGCGGTGAACACCGCGTGGAACTCCTCGCGCAGGGCACGGACCTCGGCGAGGTCCCGCGGGCTCACCACCTCGACCCCGCTGACCTCTCGCCTGCGGACGAACTCCTCGAGGTCGCCGACCTCGGCCAGCCCGTCGCTGTCGCCGGCGCCGGTGTTGATGAGGTCCACCACCGTCGCCAGCGAGTACACCATGTCATGGCTGAACGGCACGCCATCTCCCTCTTGTCGCGGCGGGCTGGATCGTGTCCTTGTCGCGGCGCCCGCAGCGTACCTCTCGTAAGGACCGCGCGGGGCGGGGTCAGCCCTTTCCGGCCGCCTCCGCGCGCGACGCCGCCTCCGCGCACGAGGCACAGGTGCCGAAGACCTCCACGGTGTGCGTGACGTTGATGAAGCCGTGCTCGGCCCCGACGACCTCGGCCCAGCGTTCGACGTCCGGCCCGGCCACCTCGACCGTGCGCCCGCACTCCCGGCACACGAGGTGATGGTGGTGCGAGTCGGTCTGACAGGCCCGGTAGACCGACTCGCCCTCGTCGGTGCGCAGGACGTCGACCCGGCCGGCGTCGGAGAGCGACTGGAGCGCCCGGTAGACGGTCGTCAGGCCGATCTTCGCGCCGACCGCGCGCATCTCGGCGAACACGTCCTGCGCGCTGCGGAACCCCCGGCTCTGCCGGAGGATCTCGTGAACGGCGTCACGGCTCTTCGTCATCAGGACTCCTGTGTACGGCTTCGCCCTACGACCTACCAGGTTAGGCCGGTTCGCGTCAGATCAGTCCGAAACGGGTGGCGGCGAGGAGGACCAGGAACGTGGCGACCGCCACGCGTAGCAACCGGCCCACCGGACGCAGCGAGGGCCAGGACAGGTAGGCCAGCCAGGCGATGAACGCGAGCACCGGAAGCACGGCCACCCCGCCGCGCCAGTCGGGCACCACCAGCCCGGCGATCAGCAGGGCCACCATCACCAGAGGGGCCAGCCAGCGGGGCTGCTGGAACAGGAAGACCAGCGGCGCGGCGCTCCTGCGCTCGATCTCCGCGCGGAGCCCGGTGGCGCCGGGCGTGAAGAACTGCTCGCCCTGCGGCAGCGGCCGCCGCACCCGCGGGGACGCCGCGTCCCCCTGGGCGGGAGGTTTCCTCGCCAGAGGATGGGCCGGCACCTGACGGCGCGGCGGTTCGGTTTCGCTTCCCACGTGTTCGAGCCTAGTGCGCATCCGCCCGATCGTGGCCCTGTCGCGTCGCCCGCGCTGCTTCCTCCCGCCCGGGCCGCCCCCCTCCCCGGCAGGGCGTACGCGCGGGGTGGCATGCTGGGCGGCATGCTCGCCGTGATCCGTTATTCGGTGCCGGGCGCCCGCGCCGACGAGTTCGCCGCTCAGGCGCGCGCCATCCTCGATCTGCTGGCCGCGCAGCCGGGATACCTGCGCGGGCAGATCGGCAGGTCGGTGGACGAGCCGGCCCTGTGGGCCGTGGTCAGCGAGTGGGAGGGCGCCGGCTACTACCGGCGTGCCCTGTCCGCAGCCCGCATGGTGATGTATCCCCTGATGACCCTTATGATCAACGAGCCCAGCGCCTTCGAGAGCGTCTACACGCTGCCGGGCGAGGGGGCGAACGCGGGGACCGTGGGCAAGGCTTGAGCGCGGGGGCGCCGGATTCCCCTAAGCTTGAGCACGGATCCTGGCAGGTGGCCGGATGTCCCGCAGCCGCGACACGGCGGCCGGGCCGGCCCTCCGCTTCAGCGAGCATCGCACCGCTGACCCCGATCTCAACGCCGACACCCAGCCGGATGGAGTTCCACTGATGGCACGTCGCACCGACGTCTTGGAAACGATCGTCAGCCTCGCCAAACGCCGCGGGCTCGTCTTCCCGTCGAGCGAGATCTACGGAGGCCTGCGAGCGTCCTGGGACTACGGCCCCCTCGGTGTCGAGCTCAAGAACAACGTGAAGCGCGAGTGGTGGAAGACCATGGTGCAGGGCCGCGACGACGTCGTCGGCCTCGACTCCTGCGTCATCCTCGCCCGGGAGGTCTGGCAGGCCAGCGGCCACGTCGAGACCTTCACCGATCCGCTCACCGAGTGCCAGTCGTGCCACAAGCGCTACCGCGCCGACCACCTCGTCGAGGCGTACGAGGCCAAGCACGGCGGCGAGCCGGCGGGCGGCCTGGCCGACATCACCTGCCCGAACTGCGGCAACAAGGGCGCCTTCACCCAGCCCAAGCAGTTCAGCGGCCTGCTGAAGACGTTCCTCGGCCCGGTCGAGGACGAGTCGGGCCTGGCGTACCTGCGGCCGGAGACCGCCCAGGGCATCTTCATCAACTACCTGAACGTCCAGCAGTCGGCCCGCAGGAAGATCCCGTTCGGCATCGGCCAGGTCGGCAAGTCGTTCCGCAACGAGATCACCCCGGGCAACTTCATCTTCCGCACCCGTGAGTTCGAGCAGATGGAGATGGAGTTCTTCGTCAAGCCCGGCACGGACGAGGAGTGGCACCAGTACTGGATCGACGAGCGCCTGCGCTGGTACGTCGACCTCGGTATCAACAAGGACAACCTCCGGCTCTACGAGCACCCGAAGGAGAAGCTGTCCCACTACTCGAAGCGGACCGTGGACATCGAGTATCGCTTCAACTTCGCCGGCGGCGAGTGGGGCGAGCTGGAGGGCATCGCCAACCGCACCGACTTCGACCTCACCGCGCACGGCAAGGCGTCCGGCACCGACCTGTCGTTCTTCGAGCAGGAGTCGGGCGAGCGCTACGTGCCGTACGTCATCGAGCCGGCGGCCGGTGTGGACCGCGCGACGCTGACCTTCCTCCTGGACGCCTACACGGTCGACGAGGCGCCCAACGCCAAGGGCGTGATGGAGGAGCGGACCGTGATGCGCCTCGACCACCGTCTCGCCCCGGTCAAGGTCGCGGTGCTGCCGCTGTCGCGCAACGCCGACCTGTCGCCGAAGGCCCGCGACCTCGCGGCCCGGCTGCGCCGCCGGTGGAACGTGGACTTCGACGACGCGGGCGCCATCGGCCGCCGCTACCGCCGGCAGGACGAGATCGGCACGCCGTTCGCGATCACGGTTGACTTCGACACCCTGGAGGACCAGGCCGTGACGATCCGCGAGCGGGACTCCATGGCCCAGCAGCGGGTCGCGCTCGACCAGGTCGAGTCGTACCTGCGCCAGCACCTCAACGACTGAGCACCGCCAAAAGCGCCCGTCCGGAAATATCCGGACGGGCGCTTCTGTGTCAACGACCCGCCGGAGTGGAGTGAACCTCGATCCCGGAGGCGCCGGGGGCTGCCGGTGTCACGGCGGCGGGCGGCGCTTAAGCCGGCGACACGTTCAGTCGCGGATCGTGGCCGGCGGTCGCGGTCAGCGCCTTGTTGTCGCCTCCGGTGCCGCCGCCCCCGGTCTGGATCACCTTCTGAATCGTGCCGTCGGCGTTGAAGTAGAGCTTGTCCACCGCGACCGACCTGCGGAAGTTACCGCCGCCCGGGGCGTCGGCCGTGTGCTAGACAATGCACCATCCGTCGTGTACCCCTATGCGCCGCCCGACGACCCGGACGACGTGTCGTTCGTGCCGACGTCGTACGTGTCCTCCTGGGAGAGCCTGGCGGCGATCAACGACGGCTACTCGACCGGGCTTCTAGAGGTCCAAGCCCTGGCGCCGTGAGCCTTGCGAGCGCCTTCCGGCGCTCCGGAAGGCGCTCGCTTGTCACCAGCGACCTCGTGCTGTTGGCCGGCGTGGTCGATCAGCGGTGACGTGGGTGCCGCCGGCCCGGTGAAGGGCGGCCGGTCAGCTCCGGTCGATGTACCAGTTGCCGCAATAGCTGCCGAGCGCGTTGCGCGCGCACGCGCGGACCGCGTAGTGCCGCTGCTGATCGGTGTTCCAGTTCATGACGAGATTGCTGCTGCTGGAGCTGTAGAACGGTCCGCACTGCTTCCAGCCGCCGTTCGCCTGCACCTGCTCCGTGGTGGGGAACATGGGCAGGCTGCTGGGCATCCCCTGCAGGCTACGGTCGACCCAGACGGTGTACCCCGAATCGCTCGGCGAGATCTGGGCGTAGCTGTAGTTGAAGGCGCCGCCGTTCATCAGCTTGACGTAGCGTGCGTTTCCCAGGTAGATGCCGGCGCCGCCGACCTCCTGGTAGTAGTCGGGAACCCAGGTCTTGTCGCACTCGCCTGTGGTGGCGTTCGCGGCGGAGATCGGGCCGACCGTCGTGGCCGCCGCTCCGACGACCACGGCGAAGAGAATTTTCATGAAGCGCTTCGCGGTCGTGTTCTTGTGAGACACGGCTGTCCTTTCCATTAGCGGATCTACGTGGTCACCGGTCCGATACCGGGCCCGGCGCGATGAGAATGACGTGGCCATCGGGAAATCAGCTGGGATCGACCCAGAAGGCGTCGCGGTCCAGCAGCCGATCGCGGGTGACGAGTGCTCCGAACTTCCCTCCCGCGCCCGAGTTGTCCGTGTCGAGGACCATGTCCGTGCTGTAGGCGCCGCCGCTCGTCCAGGCACCCTCCCAAGTGCGCGCCATGGGGTATTCGTCACATGTCAGTCCAGGCGGACGGGGCGTCGAGTCGGGGCAGGCCATGTCCCGGTTCTTCTTGGCCTTCGCCGGGTCGGCAAGCCGGTGAAGGGGGGTGGTGCCGGGGGCTCCCGGAAGCCCACTGGCCTGCGCACGCTTGATGTGCGTCCTGACCGTCGGGTAGGCGGACAGCCCGTCGAGCGTGGGGATGAAACTCGCGATGACGCAGCCGGCGCCGCTGAGAATCCTGTCGCAGCGGATGTCCGGCGAAGGGTACGGACCCTTCTCCGGCGGAAAGACGTTGATTATCTCCGTGTCCCCGCCCGGATGCGTCAACTGCAGCTCGTACGTGGTGTTGACGGTGCGTATCCCGTCGATGGGCACGTTCACGAGATGCGGGACGGACGGGGTCAGGTAGCGGGTGGAGTTCTCGGGCAGTGTGATCGGAGGGCCGAAGTCGCCGGCCGTACAGCCGTAGGAACAGCTGACCGCCAGGCGGAAGCTGAGCGCGTCGTCCGGGACCAGTTCTCCCTCGGAGTAGAAGCGGACGATCGCGAAGACATCGGTGAGTTCCAGGCTGTCGTTGAACATGCCGATGAAATGCATGTAATTGATCATGGTGCGACCGAGCAGAGCCCTCGTGGTGGTGTCGTAGACGCTGACGGACGCATAGTTGATCAGGCAGGCGGCGAATCGCCTGGTCTTCCACGCGCTCTTCGACTGATCGTCAGGGGGGTCGATGCACCAGGTGGGCAGGGGCGGCGGGTCGTCGGCGGCGCTCGTCGAGCTCAGGACCGATCTGCCCGGCGGTTGTGTCACCGGCGCGACGCACAGCACCTTCCTCTTGCCCTGACGGGCGAGTGAAGGGAAGCGATCACCGATGTGATCGCAGCCGTTCTCCGTGATCGCCCTGGTGGCCGCGTGCGCGACCGCGTCCCGTGCGGAGGCCGTCATCAGCGCGCAAAACAATAGAAGCGGCAGTGTCAGAAGCGTGATTTTTCGCATGCGAAGAGTGCTCATGGCGTCCCGTAAGGCAGGAGGGGGGTGAAGGGAAGCGAGGGTTCTTTGAGGAGGTGAATCCGGTCCGGGAATGGTGCGCCGCCCGCGGTCTCCGCCCGCCCCCGCGAGAAGGGCGGAACCGGCGCGCCACCAAGGTTTCGCCGCCCGCTCCATTCGCGCTTAACGAATCCTTGAGCCGAGCCGATCTGTCCTGATTAGCTGTGGTCGCGCATTCGCACGGACCGGCCCGCGCTATCAAAGGGGAACAGACAGACCATGGTGCAGTTCCGGCTGCTGGGACCGGTCGAAATCACAACGGACACGCATCCGGTGGATGCGGGCCCGCGCAAACAACAGGCGGTTCTCGCCGCGTTACTGGTCGACGTGGGCGTACTCGTCCCCATCGAGAAGATCATCGACCGGGTCTGGGACGAGGCGCCGCCCACGACCGCTCGCGGGGCCGTGCACAGCTACGTCACCCGGCTGCGCCGGGCGCTGAGCGAGGCCGCCGCCGGCGGCGACGCGCCGAGGCTGGAGCATCGCCACGCCGGTTACGTCCTCGGCACCCGGCCGGAGCAGGTGGACCTGCACCGTTTCCGGCTGCTGCTCGACTGCGCGCGGGCGACACGAGGGGAAGATCCGCGCAGAGCCGAACTGCTGCGGGAGGCGCTCGGCCTGTGGCGGGGGGTTCCTCTCACCGGCCTGACCGGGGAGTGGGCGGAGTCCGTGCGCAGGGAGGCGGCCCAGCGGCGCCTCGGCGCAATGCTCGACCTGGCGCGCCTGGAGACGGCAGCGGGCCGGGGCGGGGTCGTGATCGAGCGCCTGCGGGAGATGCTCGACGAGCATCCCCTGGTCGAGCCGTTGAGCGCCGCACTGATCCGGGCCCTGGCCGCAGTGGGGCGCAACGCGGAGGCCCTGCAGGTCTACGCGGAGACGCGTCGGCGCCTGGTGGAGGAGCTGGGCGCGGATCCGTCCCCCGATCTCCGGCAGGCGTACCAGGACGCCCTCTCTCCGCAGGGCCCCACGGCTGAGGCCACGAGCACGGCGGCACCACGACGCGGACCGGCTCTGCTGCCCGCGGACGTGATGGGCTTCACCGGGCGGGCAGAGGCCGTGAGCACGCTCGACGAGCTGGCGGTGATGTCCGAACGGGAAGCGACCGCTGTGGTCGTGGCTGTGCTCTCCGGAGTGCCCGGGGTCGGCAAGACCGCCCTCGCAGTGCACTGGGCCCACCGCGCGCGTCATCGTTTCCCGGACGGGCAGCTGTTCGCCGACCTGCGCGGTTTCGATGCCAGCCGGTCGGCCGTCACCAGCGAGCAGGTCGTGCGCGGCTTCCTCACCGCTCTCGGGGTTCCCGTGCATCGGGTGCCGGTGTCCCCGGACGCCCAGATCGGCCTGTATCGCGATCTCTTGGCCGACAAGCGGATGCTGGTGATCCTCGACAACGCCCACAGCGCCGAACAGGTGCGTCCCCTGCTGCCTGGATCGCCTGGGTCCTTCGTCCTGGTGACCAGCCGCAACCGGCTCTCCGGTCTCATCGCCGGTCATGGTGCCCATCCGCTCGCGGTCGACGTGCTCACCCCTGAAGAAGCGCAGGAGTTGCTGACCCGGAGGATCGGACGCGACCGGGTTTCGGCGGACGCCGGCGCAGTGGACCACCTCATCGCCTCCTGCGCCCGCCTCCCGCTGGCGCTGGTGATCACCGCGGCCCGGGCCGTGACCCGTCCCGCGTTCCCGTTGCGCGCGCTCGCGGACGAGCTCCGGCAGGCCGGGGCGAGCCTGGACGCGTTCCACGACGACGACCCGGCGACCGATGTGCGGTCGGTTTTCGCCTGCTCCTACCGAGCACTCAGCGCTGGAGCGGCGGAACTCTTCCGGCGGATGAGCGCCCACCCCCGGCCGGACTTCGGCTTGGCCGTGGCGGCGAGCGCCGCCGCACTCCCGCCGGAGCAGGCGCGCCGCCTGCTGGCGGAGCTCACCGCGGTCCACCTGCTGGACGAGCACGCACCGGACAGGTGGGCGTTCCACGATCTGCTGCACACCTACGCCGTCGAGCTGCACCGGGAGGCCGAGAACGAAGCGGAACGCCGCGAGGTCGCCGGCCGCATCGTCGACCACTACCTGCAGACCGCCTACCGGTCGGCGCTTCTCCTCCATCCGGCGCGCGACCCCATCGCGATCGCCGATCCGCGTCCCGGTGTGACGGTGGCCGCCCCCGCCGACCACGGCGAAGCCCTCGCCTGGTTCACATCGGAGCGGTCCGTCCTGCTCGCGTGCGCCGAGCTCGCCGCCGCGTGCGGGTTCGACACGCACACCTGGCAGCTGGCGTGGTCCATGAGCAGTTTCCTGGACCGTACAGGGGCCTGGCGGGACATGATCGCGGTACACGGTCACGCTCTCGCGGCGGCCCGAGGGGACGATCAGGTGCTCGCCCTCAGCCGGCTTGGGACCGCCCTTGCCCACACCCGGCTGGGTGACGCCGACGCGGCCGTCCGGGAGTATGGGCACGCGCTCGAGCACTTCGCGCGGCTGGAAGACCTGACCGGCCAGGCGCACATTCACAGCAACCTTGCGCGGGTCTTCGAGCAGCAGGGCCACCACGTGGAGGCGCTGGACAGCGCCGAACACGCACTCCGGCTCTACCGGGCCGCCGGCCAGCGGCACTGGGAGGCCAGGGCGATCAGCGCAGTCGGCTGGTACCACATCGCCGTCGGAAACCATCGGGAAGCGCTCGAGCACTGCCGGCAGGCTCTGACCTGGCTTCGGGAGGCCGGGGATCGCGACGGGGAATCGGCCACCTGGGACAGCCTGGGCCACGTCCACCATCAGCTCGGGGACCACGACCAAGCCGAGACCTGCTACCGGCGCGCGCTCGCGATGCACCGGCAGGACGGCGACCGCTACAACGAGTCTCTGGTCCTCACCCATATGGGCGACAACCACGAGGCGGCGGGCCGGGAAGCGGACGCCCGCGGCACATGGCGTCTGGCGCTGAACATCCTGACCGATCTGGGCCACCCCAGCGCCGACGACCTCCGGTCGAGACTCGGACGGTCGGATGGCCCCGCCTGACGACATGTCGACGAGCTCGGCGAGCCGGGTGGCGGCACCGGCTCCGCCGGGCTGTTCGGGGCAGCCGTAGCATCCGGAACCGCGCTGACGGCGGAATATGCTTGTAGCGTAATTTGCCCATGGCGAAAATGTGCTGACAGTGAAATAGGCAGTCCTCTTCCCGGGTTCCGGGACTAATGTCGCGGCATAACCCGACTACCGGAACAGGGAGACCAGATGGACCACCACGCGCGCTCGGGCGACCCCGCCGGCGACCGGTTCGGCTCCGGCGATCTTGGCCGCAAGCTGCTGGAACGGCGCATCCTCGTGCTGGGGCAGGAGGTCGACGACGACATCGCCAACCGGATCTGCTCGCAACTGCTGCTGCTGTCCGCGGAGGACTCCGCGCGGGACATCAGCCTTTACATCAATTCCCCCGGTGGTTCCGTGTCGGCCGGTCTGGCGATTTACGACGTCATGCAATATGTGCCGAACGACGTCGTCACCGTGGGCATGGGTCTGGCCGCGTCGATGGGGCAGTTCCTGCTGTGCGCCGGCGAACCGGGCAAGCGCTACGCCCTGCCGCACGCGCGCATCATGATGCACCAGCCGCTCGGCGGCATCGGCGGCACGGCGGCCGACATCGCGATCCAGGCCGAGCAGATGCTGCACACGAAGAAGACCCTGGCCGAGCGCACCGCCTTCCACACGGGGCAGCCGCTCGAACGCATCGAGGCGGACGCGGACCGGGACCGGTGGTTCACCGCCGAGGAGGCCAGGGAGTACGGCATCGTCGACCACGTGGTTGCCGGGCTCGGCACCGTGCGGACGCCACAGTGAGAGCGGCACACTGATCGCTGGTGAGCGCGGCGCGGTGAGTGCGGCACACGTGATCGGCACTGTGACGCCGTGGAGGGCGCCGTGGATGGTGTCGTGAACGGGCGGGGGAGCGCGCTCAGCCGCAGCGCGTCCCCTTGGCCGGGACCGTCCCCTCCAGCAGGTAGGCGTTGACCTTGTCGTCGATGCACTGGCTCTGGCCGTACGCGCCGTGGCCCTCGCCGTTCAGCGTCAGCAGCACGGCGGTGCGCAGTTGCTCGGCCAGCCGTGGCGCCCACTGGTAGGGCGTGGCCGGGTCGTTCGTGACGCCGACCACCAGGATGGGATTGGACCCGGTGGCGTCGACGCGCCTGGCGGCGTCGTCCCCGGGCACCGGCCAGACGCTGCACGCCCCCGCGCTGATCGCGGTCGAGGCGAAGATCGGGCTCTTCTTCTCCAGCCGCCGGGCCAGCTCCTCGGCCTGGGCGACCGAGGGGCGGTCGGTGCTGTCGACGCACAGCACCGCGGGCAGCGAGAACTGCAGGGTCGAATAGGTGCCGTTCGGCTGCCGCCCCGCGTACTGGTCGGCCAGGGCGAGCAGGCCGTCGAGCTTGCCCTTCCTGCCCTCGTCCAGCGCCTCGGTGAGCAGCGGCCAGGTGAGCTTGCTGTAGAGCGCCTGGGTGATGCCCGCCCTGGCGATGTCCTCGGTGACCGTGCGTGAGCCGACCTTCCCCGGCGTGCGGGCCAGGGTGTCGAGGAGCTTCAGCACGGTGGCGTTCGCGGCCGCGGCGTCGGCGCCGAGCGGGCAGCTCGTCCGCGTCTTGGTGCAGTCGGCGAGGTAGTCCTCGTACGCCTTCTGGAAGCCGAGGGCCTGGGTCTTGGCCATGTCGAGCATGGTGACCGAGGGGTCGACGGCGGAGTCGAGCACCATCCGCCCCACCTTCTTCGGGAACTCCGTGGCGTACACCGCCCCGAGGTGGGTGCCGTAGGAGAAGCCGAAATAGTTGAGGTGCGGTTCGCCGAGGGCCTCGCGCAGCGTCTCCATGTCGCGTGCCGCGTTGACGGTGCCGACGTAGGGCAGGATCCAGCCCGCGTTGCGCTCGCACGCCTGGGCGAATCCCTTGACGAGCTTGGTCTCGGTCGCGGCGTTCTCGCTGGGCTCCCCGCTCATGTACTGGTCCATCTGGGGGGCGGTGAGACACCGGATGCCGCTGCTCCGCTCCACGCCGCGAGGGTCGAAGCTGACGAGGTCGTAGCGGCTGTTCAGTGTGGAGAACGCGTGAGCCGCGTTGATGAGGGTGGTGACGCCTGAGCCGCCGGGACCGCCGAAGTTGAAGACCAGGGAGCCGATCCGCTTGCTCTGGTCGGTGGCCCGCAACCGGACCAGGGCGATGCCGATCCTCTTGCCCTCCGGCTTGGCGTAGTCGAGGGGCACCTGGAGCGTGGCGCACTCGAAGCCCGAGGAGGAGGCCGTCTCCTCGCACGCCTTCCAGGACAGGGAGGGCGCGCTCGACGCGTACTCCTCCGGGGCGACCCGCGCGCCGCCGCAACCGGTGGTCGCCGTCATCGCGCCGAGCCCGGCGGCCACCGCCACCATCACCGGCCCGACCCTACGCGCCGCCGTCCCCCGTGCCGAAAGGATCCGTGCCGCCAGGATTCGTCCTGCCGGGATCCGTGCCGAAAGGATCCGCGCCGAAAGGATCCGCGTCGCCGGGATCCGTGCCGTAGAGACCTGTCCCGCCGGCATCCGTGCCGTCTTTCCCCGCGCCGTCACTCGCGCCGATACCCCTCGCTCCGGAACCCCTCGCGACAACGCTCGCGACACTGACAACCCTCCGTGTTCGACTGTATTCGGAGGGTGCCTCGTTTATATCGCATGCCGTCGTGGGCGCACCGCCGACTCACCGGAACTCCGCCTTACCGGACAATGGTCTAAACCATTTCCTCTCCGCCCGCTCGGAAGCTTCATGTCGTCCTTGACGGCGAATTGGTTTATACCACTTGGCGACCGCCGGAAAAATGACTGTTCTTTGATTGGATTAGACCTCTGCGATGCCTTCTACCTGCTTAGACGCCATATCTGGCGAAGGGTGAGGTTTGGTGCTGCTTTTCCTAGGTACAGTCCGGTTGCGGGCCGCGTCCGCGGCTTTATTGAAGTCGGCGAAGGAGCGTCGCATGCCCAAGTACGTTTACGACTTCACCGAGGGCAACAAGGACCTCAAAGACCTACTCGGTGGCAAGGGCGCCAATCTGGCGGAAATGACCAACATCGGCCTCCCCGTGCCTCCCGGCTTCACGATCACCGCCGAGGCGTGCCGCCACTATCTGGGGCACGGCGGCATGCCCGAGGGGCTGGAGGAGGAGATCGGCGGGCACCTCGCCGCCCTTGAGGAGCGGATGGGCAAGCGCCTCGGCCAGGCGGACGACCCGCTGCTGGTCAGCGTGAGGTCGGGAGCCAAGTTCTCGATGCCCGGCATGATGGAGACGGTCCTCAACGTCGGCCTCAACGACGACTCCGTCCTCGGGCTGGCCAAGCAGTCGGGAAACGACCGCTTCGCCTGGGACTCCTACCGCCGGCTCATCCAGATGTTCGGCAAGACCGTCCTGGACATCGACGGCGAGCTGTTCGAGCACGCGATGGACGACCTCAAGGGCGAGCGGGAGGACACTGACCTCGACGCCGCCGACCTCCAGCGGCTGGTCGAGACCTTCAAGGGCATCGTCCGGGAGCGGACGGGCCGCGACTTCCCCGCCGACCCCCGGGAGCAGATGGACCTCGCCGTGAAGGCGGTCTTCGACTCCTGGAACGCCCCGCGCGCGATCCTCTACCGGCGCCAGGAGCGCATCCCCGCCGACCTCGGCACGGCGGTCAACGTCGTCGCCATGGTGTTCGGCAACATGGGCCCCGACTCGGGCACCGGGGTCGCCTTCACCCGCGACCCCGGCTCGGGACGCCAGGGCGTCTACGGCGACTACCTGCGCAACGCCCAGGGCGAGGACGTCGTCGCCGGGATCCGCAACACCGTCCCCCTCCAGGAGCTGGAGACCATCAACCCCGAGGCCTACCGCCGGCTCCTCGACATCATGGCGACGCTGGAGCGGCACTACCGCGACCTGTGCGACATCGAGTTCACGATCGAGCGCGGCAGGCTGTGGATGCTGCAGACCCGGGTCGGCAAGCGCACGGCCGCCGCCGCCTTCTGCATCGCCACCCAGCTCGTGGACGAGGGTCTGATCGACATGGACGAGGCGGTCACCCGGGTCACCGGCGACCAGCTCGCCCAGCTCATGTTCCCCCGCTTCGCCGCGACGGCCGGCAACCACAGGCTGACCACCGGCATGAACGCCTCGCCCGGCGCCGCCGCGGGCCGGGCCGTCTTCAGCTCCGAGCGGGCCGTCGAGCTGGCCGGGCGGGGCGAGGCGGTCATCCTCGTGCGGCGGGAGACCAACCCCGACGACCTCGCCGGGATGATCGCGGCCCACGGCGTGCTCACCTCCAGGGGCGGCAAGACCTCGCACGCCGCCGTGGTGGCGCGCGGGATGGGCAAGACCTGCGTGTGCGGGGCCGAGGAGCTGGAGGTCGACCCGCACGCCCGCCGGTTCACCGCGCCCGGCGGGGTCGTCGTCGACGAGGGCGACGTGATCTCCATCGACGGCGGCACCGGGGCCGTCTACCTCGGCGAGGTCCCGGTCACCGCCTCGCCGGTCGCCGAGTATTTCGAGGGCGAGCCCACCAGGGACGAGCTGGTGAGGGCGGTCGACCGGATCATGACCCACGCCGACTCCGTGCGCCGGCTCGCCGTACGGGCCAACGCCGACACCCCCGAGGACGCCGCCCGCGCCCGGCGCTACGGCGCCCAGGGCATCGGGCTGTGCCGTACGGAGCACATGTTCCTGGGGGAGCGGCGGCGGCTCGTCGAGGACCTGATCCTGGCCACGACGCCGGAGGAGCGACAGGCGGCGCTCGACGCGCTCGAACCGCTGCAGACCGGCGACTTCACCGGCATCTTCGAGGCCATGCGCGGGCTGCCTGTGACGATCCGGCTGATCGACCCGCCGCTGCACGAGTTCCTGCCCGACCTCACCGACCTGGCGGTGAAGGTGGCCCTCGCGGACGACAGGGCGGCCGACAGGGCGGACGACAGGGCGGCCGACAGGGCGGACGGCAGGACGGGAGGCGGGGCGGACGACCGGGACCGCAGGCTCCTCGACGCGGTCAAGCGCCTGCACGAGCAGAACCCGATGCTCGGCCTGCGCGGCGTACGGCTCGGCCTGACGGTCCCCGGTCTGTTCGCCATGCAGGTGCGGGCCATCGCCGCGGCGGCCCGGCGGGTCGAGGGCGCGTGTGCGGAGATCATGATTCCGCTGGTCGGCGCGGTGCAGGAGTTGGAGATCGTCAAGGAGGAGGCGGAGCGGATCCTCGCCGAGGCGGGCGTGGAGGCGGCGATCGGCACGATGATCGAGGTGCCGAGGGCGGCGCTGACGGCGGGCCAGATCGCCGAGGCCGCAGAGTTCTTCTCGTTCGGCACCAACGACCTCACCCAGATGACGTGGGGTTTCTCCCGCGACGACGTGGAGAGCGCCTTCTTCGGCACGTACCTCGATCTGGGCGTCTTCGGGGTCTCGCCGTTCGAGTCCGTCGACCGCGAGGGCGTCGGCCGGCTGATGCGGATCGCGGTCGAGGAGGGCAGGCGGACCCGGCCGGACCTCAAGCTCGGCATCTGCGGCGAACACGGCGGCGACCCCGACTCGGTGCACTTCTGCCACGAGATCGGCCTCGACTACGTCTCCTGCTCGCCGTTCCGCATTCCGGTGGCCCGGCTGGAGGCGGGCCGTGCCGCGCTGACCTGCGCGCAGTCCGACACGCGATGAGGCGATGGTTCACCGGGCCGCGCGACACGGCCCGGTGACCGGTGCACGGGAGCGCGCGCAGGCGCACCGCCGATCCCACGGCCGACCGGCGCGGCCGCCGAGCTCGTCCGCCTCGCCACGACCGCCGGCCACGGCGCACGGCTAGGCGGGGGTGACCAGCCCGGACTCGTACGCGAAGATCACCGCCTGGATGCGGTCGCGCAGATTCAGCTTGGTGAGGATGCGGCTCACGTGGGTCTTGGCGGTGGTGTCGGAGATGAACAGCTGCCGGGCGATCTCGGGATTGGACAGTCCGCGTGCCATCAGCCGCAGCACCTCCAGCTCCCGGGCGGTGAGCGTTTCCAGCGCGGGCGATCGGCGCGGGACGGACGCCTTGGCGAAGGCCTCGATGACCCGCCGGGTCACCCCGGGTGTGAGCATGCCGTCCCCCGCGGCGACCACCCGGACCGCCTCGATCAGCAACTCGGCCGGAGCCTCCTTGGTGAGGAAGCCGGCGGCGCCGGCGCGTAGCGCCTCGTAGACGTACTCGTCCAGGTCGAACGTGGTGAGCACGATGATACGGGTGGGCAGCCCGGCGAGCCGCCGGGTCGCCTCCAGGCCGTTCACGCCGGGCATCCGGATGTCCATGAGCGCCACATCAGGAGTGAGGGCGCGGACCTGCCGCACCGCCTGCTCGCCGTCGCCCGCCTCGCCGACCACCTCCATGTCCGGCTCGTCGTCCAGCAGCAGCCGGAAGCCCTTTCGTACCATCGCCTGGTCGTCCGCGACCAGCACCCGGATGGTCACGGCATGCTCCACGAGAGCGGTAGTACGGCGTGCACCCGGTAGCCGCCGCCCTCCCGCGGCCCGGCATCCAGGGTTCCGTCGTAGAGGACCGCCCGTTCGCGCATCCCGATCAGACCGTGTCCGGTGCCGAGGCCGAGCGGCGCCGCTCCCGCTCCGTCGTCCCGCACCTCCAGCTCGACGGCCGCGCCGTTCCACCGGATGGCGACGTCGGCCCTAGCGCCCCGCCCGGCGTGCCGGAGCGTGTTGGTGAGCGCCTCCTGCACGATCCGGTACGCCGCGAGATCCATGCCGGGAGGCAGAGCGACCGGCTCTCCCTCGACCGTCATGCCCACCGTCAGCCCGGTCTCGCGCATCTGGTCCAGCAGCGGCGGCAACCGGTCCAGCCCGGGCTGCGGGGCGAGTGACAACTCCTCGCCCTCGGCCCGCAGAATCCCGAGCAGGCGCCGCAGCTCGCCGATCGCACCCCTCCCGGTCTGCTCGACCTCGTCGAGCAGTACGCTGTCCTCCGGCCGGTCATGCCTGAGCCGCCGCCGCACGACGCCCGTCTGCACCACCATCACGCTCAGGCTGTGCGCGATCACGTCGTGCAGCTCGCGGGCGATCCTGGCCCGCTCGGCCTGTACGGCACGCTGCGCGTCCTCGGCCCTGCGCCGCTCCAGTTCGGCGGCCTGCGCCCGAAGCAGCCGTGTCTCCTCGCCACGCCTGCGGATCAGGTGCCCCAGGATCCACGCCCCGCCGAACAGCACGCCGACGAACAGGTAGTCTCCCGCGCCTCCGCGGCCGGGATCGATGGTGAAGCCGATCAGCACGAACGTGGCGACCACGGCCGCACCGACGACGGCGTCCCTCGGCCTGGCGTGCACGGCCACCGAGTAGCAGGCCACGATCATGGTGAAGAAGGCGTACCCGCTCTCGAAGCTGTGCGTCGAGGCCGAGGTGGCCGCGACGGCCAGCAGCACGACGGTGACCACCCCGAGCGGCCAGATCCGCCGCCACGCGATCGGTGCGACGATCGCCGTCGCCGCGGCCATCTCCATGGGCGTCAGCGGGACATCGGCGCTGGTCAGTCCCTCCAGCACCGCCGAGACGCCGAGCAGTGCCGCGACCGCGATGTCGGTCCAGGGCGGCCGGGGCGGGATCCAGCGCATGGCGCTCACGATAACGCCGAGGTCCACCCCGCAGAATCGTCCGCGTGGACGACGCGGACATCGTCGGAGCGCCCGACGACCTGAGGCGCGCACGCCGCCTACCTTGACGCCACACAACGTCAAGGAGGCTTGAATGTCCACTTCACCTGTGAACGTCCGGCAGCGCTTCGCCGGCGCCTGCCTGATCGCCGGGCCGATCGCCATGGCCGCGGCGATGGCGCTCAAGACGACGGGGGGCGGCGACTCACGGGCCCTGCTCGCCGAGGTCGCCGCCGACCCGGGCCGGTTCCAGCTGTCGACCCTGCTGCAACTGCTGGCCGTCCTGATCACGCTGCCCGGGCTGGCCGGGCTGGTGCGGCTGTTCCCCGGGCGGGGCGCGGTGCTCGGTCACCTCGGCATCGGGCTGCTCGGGCTCAACATGCTGGGAAACCTCGGCGACGCCGCCGGCAGCGCGGCCCTGTCCGCGCTGGCCTCGGGCGGGGTCACCGAGCAGAAGGCGGCGATCGCGGACGCCATCTCCGGCGAGACCGTCTTCGTCGTCGTCCAGCTCATGGTCCTGGCCGGGATGCTCGGCTTCATCCTGCTACCGGTCGGCCTGCTGCTGGCTCGCACGGTCCACTGGGCCGTTCCCGCGCTGATCCTGGCGACCGTCGTCTCGTTCTTCCTGCCGGTCAACGAGGGCGTCGGCGGTGTCCTGCTCGCCCTGGGCATGGGCACGATCGGCGTCCGCTTCCTGACCGACCTGCCCACCGCGGACGCCCCGCTCGCGCGGCTGTGAGTGCGGGCGGCCGACGCTCAGCCCCGCGAAACCGAGTGTCACCCGCAGTCGCTTACCTGGCAGAAGGGCAATCTCCCATCGGACTACTGGATCTGTCGTGAAACCGGACCTTCGCGGGTACGCTCCATTCCCCGCCGCCACGGGGCTTGCCTCAAGGAAGGAGGACGCATGGCCCGCTATGACGAGCACGACCAGGCACGATGGGTGCCGGAGCCGCCGGGTAACCCCGAGCGGAGCGCGTTCGAGCGGGACCGGGCACGCGTGCTCCACAGCGCCTCGCTGCGCAGGCTCGCCGCCAAGACGCAGGTGGTGGCCCCCGCCGACTGCACCGGCCTGCACAGCCCCCGCACACGGCTGACCCACTCGCTGGAGTGCGCGCAGATCGGCCGGGAGATGGGCAAGGTCCTCGGCTGCGACCCCGACCTGGTGGAGACCGCCTGTCTCGCCCACGACCTCGGCCATCCCCCGTTCGGCCACAACGGGGAGGCCGCCCTGAACGAGCTGGCGGCGCCGTGCGGCGGGTTCCAGGGCAACGCGCAGAACCTGCGCCTGCTGACCCGGCTGGAGGCCAAGGTCATCACCGAGGACGGCCGCAGCGCCGGGCTCAACCTCACCCGGGCCACGCTCGACTCGGTCTGCAAGTATCCCTGGGCCGGGTCCTCCTGCCGGATCCCCGGCGTCCCGCTCGCCGCCGAGGGCCGGCCGTACTGCGTCTACCCCGACGACCTGGCGGTCTTCCGGTGGGTGCGGGAGGGGGCGCCCGACTACGCGGTCGGCTTCGAGGCGCAGGTCATGGACTGGGCCGACGACGTGGCCTACTCGGTGCACGACCTGGAGGACGCGCTGACGTGCGGTCACGTCACGATGGCGGCCCTGCGGGACCCGGAGGAACGGCTGGAGGTCTGCCGCCTGACGAGGGAGTGGTACGCGCCCGACGCCGGCGTGGAGGAGCTGTCGGAGACCTTCGCCCGGCTGCTCGCCGAGCCGCTGTGGCCGGCCGCCTTCGACGCCGGGCTCGCCGACCTCGCCGCGCTCAAGCGGCTCACCAGCGCCCTCATCGGCCGGTTGTGCCGCTCCGCCCAGGACGCCACCCGCGAGGCGTACGGCTGCCGCCCCACGCCGGGCGGCAGGGACGGCCGCACCCGGTACGACGCGGACCTGGTGGTGCCGAGGACGACCCGCCTGGAGTGCGCGCTGCTCAAGGGCGTGACGGTGCACTACGTGATGTCGCGGGAGGACCACCACGCCGTCCAGGCCCGGCAGCGGGAGATCATCGCCGAGCTGGGCGACCTCATCCTGCGCGGTGCCCCGGCGACGCTGGAGCCCGCTCTTCGGCCCCAGTTCGAGCAGGCCGCCGACGACGCGGAACGGCTTCGCGCGGTGGTCGACCAGATCGCCTCGCTGACCGACGCCTCCGCCATGGGCTGGCACCGCCGCCTGTCGGCGGCCACGCACCGGCTCAAGGCGAGCTGACCCGCCGGAGCCGCCCTCAGGGCCGGTTCGCGGGGCCGTCCCGGGCCGGCCTGAGTGGCCGCCTCAGGGCCGATTCCCGGGGCCGACTCGCGTGGCCGCCTCCCGGGTGACTCGCGGGGCCGCCTCAGGGCCGATTCGCGTGGGCCGCTCGCCGCGCGACCTCCGCCGCCGTGCGCACGAAGGCGGCCAGCGCCCGCGACCGCGCGTCCTGCGGCCAGGCCAGGACCAGCGTCGTCGGCGGCGCGTCGGCCACGGGCACGCCGACGAGGTCGTGACGCAGGTTCCCCTGGATCGACCGGGGGACGACCGCCACGGCCCGGCCGAGCGCGACGAGATGCATGAGCTGGCCGCTCTCGGCGATCCGGAAGGAGCCCTCGGGGACGGCCCCGGGCCACCGCGGCAACGGCTCGCCGTCGAGGTCCGCCATCGACAGCTCCGCGCGCCCGGCGAGCCGGTGCCCCCGGGGCAGCACCGCCACCTGGCTCTCCACCAGGAGCTCCTCGACCGCCAGACCGGTCAGATCCTCGCGCGGGGCGTGCAGCAGGGCGGCGTCGGCCCGGCCGTCCCGCACCATCGCGCCCCGCTCCAGGGCGCTGAAGACGATGTCGACGGGCACCGCGCCCGGCGTGGCCGCGTACGCCGCGAGGATCTCCGGCAGCAGGTCGGCGTCCCCGCCCGGTTTGGCGGCGAGCACGAGCGAGGGCGCGCCGCGGCCGGCCCGCCGGGTCCTGCGCACGGCCGCCGACACCGCGGCGAGCGCTGCCTGCCCCTCCCGCAGCAGCGTCTCGCCCGCTTCCGTCAGCTCCACCGTGCGGTGGTCGCGCTCAAGCAGCCGCACCCCGAGGCGGCGTTCGAGCTGCTGGATCGCCCGCGACAGCGGCGGTTGCGCGATGCCGAGCCGCCGGGCCGCCCGCCCGAAGTGCAGCTCCTCGGCCACCGCCACGAAATAGGTCAGCTCACGCGTCTCCACGGTGTCGTCACCGGGTGTCATACCGCGAGGGTATCGCCCGTGACCGAGACGGTGTTGGGCACCGAGGGGGCTGAGGTGATGGGCTGACATCCATGAACAACACCGACACCATCGCCCTGGTCACGGGCGCGAACAAGGGAATCGGCCTTGAGGTCGCCAGGCAGCTCGGCGAGCTCGGCATGACCGTGCTGCTCGGGGCGCGCGACCCGGGGCGCGGGGACGAGGCGGTCGCCAAGCTGCGGGCGGAGGGCCTGGAGGTCCACCCGCTGGCGATCGACGTCACCGGTGAGGAGAGCGTGCGGGCGGCGGCGGAGCAGGTGGGGGAGCGGTTCGGCCGCCTCGACGTGCTCGTCAACAACGCCGGCATCTCGGGCGGCACGCGCCAGACACCCGGCTCGGTCGACCTCGGCGTCGTGCGCGAGGTGTTCGAGACCAATGTGTTCGGCGTCATCCGGGTGACCGACGCGATGCTGCCGCTGCTACGGCGGTCCCCGGCCGGGCGGATCGTCAACGTGTCCAGCGGCACGGCGTCGATGACGCACATGACCGACCCCGGCCACTACTTCTCCCGCAGGCCGGGCGTCGCGGGCTACCCGCCGTCGAAGGCCGCCCTGAACCTGCTCACCATCCAGTACGCCAAGGAGCTGCGGCCGCTCGGCATCCTGGTCAACGCCATCGCCCCCGGGGCGTGCGACACCGACTTCGCCAGGGACCTCGGCATGTCCCTGCCGCGTACGGCGGCGCAGGGCGCGGCGGTCGCGGTCAGGCTCGCGACGCTCGGCGCCGAAGGACCGTCGGGCGGGTTCTTCGACGAGGACGGACCGGTGCCCTGGTGACCGTTGCCCTGGTGACCGTGCTCGCCTAGAGCGGGATGACCACGACGTCGTCGTCGTCACCGCCGCCGTTCTTCTTCTTCTTTTGCTTCGTCGGCGGCTTGGTCTCGTCCGGGACGGGCGTGACCTGCTTGGAGGTGCACAGTTGCGTGCAGGGCGGGGTCGCGCCCATCTTCTTGCGCAGCGTGAGCATGGCCTTGCGTGGCGAAACGGTGCGGTTGCCGTCGTCCCAGGAGTCCAGGTAAGGCCACGGCGGCACCACGCCCCGCCGCACCCACCAGTACTGCGGGTCGACCGGCCACGACATGGCGAAGTAGAGGTTGCTCGCGGTGTCGCGCGCGTTGCCCGTGTTGCCCACCCGGCCGAGCAGCTGCCCGGCCTTGACCTTGGCGCCCGGCGTGACGTCCTGCTCCACGGAGTCGAGGTGGCCGCCGAGGTACAGCACGCCGTCCTCACCCTTGATCGTGACGTACCGGCCCTCCCGGTCGGCGCCGCGGTCGGTGGAGGGCGTCCAGAGGTTCTTGAGGTTGACCTCCTGCACCACTCCGTCGACCGGCGACACGAACGCGCATCCCTTGGCCGCCCAGATGATCGTCTTGGGAAGCACGAGCAGCTTGCGGGAGTACGACACCTTGCAGCCCTTGATGGGGAAGGCGTACGTGTAGGGGGACATCTTCGGCGGCGGGACCCGCACGGGCTCGTCCCCGGGCGGAGGCACGATGTGGCCGGGCTGGGAGTCGTCCATGGCGGCCGTGACGCCGCCCGGCGGCGGCGTGGGCGGCAGCGTGCTCACTCCCGCGACCCCGGCGGGCGCACCGCAGGACGTCGCGACGAACGCGGCGCCGGCGAGGGCGGCCAGTCTCCCCGATCGCATGATCTCCACCTGGTCGACGTTACCGAACCTTTCCTTTCTAACGGACCAAGCCGCACATCACGACCGGTTCCGAAAAGTCGTGACATGTCCTCGACCATCCGCGGTGAGGCGTCAGGGCTGTCGGGGGCAGGCTCTAGACTCGCCAGCGTGGCAGGGCGAAGCGGTCGGATCAGTGACGAGGACATCGCGCTCGTGCGGGAGCGCTCGCCGATCGCCGACGTCGTCGGCGAGCACATCCAGCTCCGCAACGCGGGCGGGGGCAACCTGAAGGGGCTGTGCCCGTTCCACGACGAGAAGTCTCCCTCGTTCAACGTCACTCCGGCCCGGGGCTACTACTACTGCTTCGGCTGCGCCGAGGGCGGCGACGTCATCACCTTCGTCCGCAAGATCGAGAACCTGACGTTCAGCGAGGCCGTCGAGCGGCTCGCCCAGCGCGCCGGCATCCAGCTCCGCTACGAGCAGGGCGGCTACGTGCCCGGCCGCGAGCAGGGCGAGCGGCTGCGGCTGATCGAGGCGCACCGCGCCGCCGCCGAGTTCTACGCCGAGAGGCTGTCCGGCCCTGAGGCGGCCCCGGGGCGGCGCTTCCTGTCCGAGCGCGGCTTCGAGCGGGCCGACGCGGAGCACTTCGGCGTCGGCTACGCCCCAAACGAATGGGAGGCGCTGTCGCGGCACCTGATGGCCCGCGGGTTCACCTCCCAGGAGCTGATCAAGGGCGGCCTGGCCCGCGAGGGCAGGCGCGGCCCCGTCGACCGGTTCCGCGGCCGGCTGATCTGGCCCATCCGCGACATCACCGGCGACGTCATCGGGTTCGGCGCGCGCAAGCTGCTCGACTCCGACGACGGCCCCAAATACCTGAACACCCCTGAGAGCCCGATCTACCACAAGAGCTCGGTGCTGTACGGCGTCGACCTCGCCAAGCGGGAGATCGCCAAGAGGTCCCAGGCCGTCATCGTGGAGGGCTACACGGACGTCATGGCCTGCCATCTGGCCGGCGTGCCGACCGCGGTGGCCACGTGCGGCACCTCCTTCGGCGAGGAGCACATCAAGGTGCTGCGCCGGCTGCTGCTGGACCAGGCCGAGTTCCGGGGTGAGGTGATCTTCACCTTCGACGGCGACTCGGCGGGGCAGAAGGCCGCCCTGCGCGCGTTCCAGGACGAGCAGAAGTTCGTGACGCAGACCTTCGTGGCCGTGCAGCCCGACGGCCTCGACCCCTGCGACCTGCGGGTCAAGCAGGGCGACGCCGCCGTGCGCGACCTGATCGCCAGCCGCGAGCCGCTGTTCGCCTTCGCGGTCCGCAGCACCCTGTCCCGCTACGACCTCAACACCAACGAGGGACGCCTGGCCGCGCTCGACGCCGCCGCGCCCGTCGTGGCCTCGATCAAGGATCCGGGGCTGCGCAAGACCTACGTGGTCGACCTCGACCGCTGGCTCGGCTTCATGGACGAGGGCTTCGTCATCCAGCGCGTGCAGCAGGTCGTGGGGCGGACGCCGGAGGGCGGCCACGCTCCGGGACGCCGGCAGGCGGCGCGCGGAGCCGCGCCCGCGCGGTCCGCCCCGGTGCGGCAGGAGCCCATGGACCCCGCCGTCCGCCTGGAGGCGGAGGCGCTCAAGATCGCCGTGCAGCGGCCCGCGCTGCTCGGGCCGGAGTTCGACGCGCTCGGCGCGGCGACGTTCACCCTGCCCGAGCACGTCGCGCTCTACGAGGTCATCGTGGCGGCGGGCGGGACCGCCGCCGCGGGGCCCGGCGGGCGCGAGTGGGTCGACCGGCTGCTGGAGCAGGCCGACGCCGGGGCGCCCGGCGAGACCGGCGTCGACCTGAGGCCGCTCGTCACCCGGTTCGCGGTCGAGGCCGTGCGCGCCGACGTCGCCATCGAGGAGCGGTACGGCGCGGCGGTCCTGGCCAAGATCCAGGAGGTCGCGGTCGGCCGGGCCGTCGCCCAGGTGAAGTCGCGGCTGCAGCGGCTCAACCCGGTCGAGGAGCAGCAGGAGTACAACCGGCTGTTCGGCGAACTCGTGGCGCTGGAACAGCAGCGACGCGTGTTGCGAGAACGCGCCAGCGGGGCCTGAATAAACGTCCCTTTCCAGATCTCACAGTCGCCAAACACATGTTTTGATCTCGATTCGGTATTGACTTCCGCCTTACCTTGGGTGACAAAAATAGGCCTGCCATTTAGTGGTGCCTTTCCTGCACACTGTGTTCCGTGGGTGCATCGGTGCTGCCAAGCAGGCCGCCATCGGTAGACCAGGTGGCGGACCTCGTCGCGAAGGGAAGGGAACGCGGGAGCGTCACGGTTGACGACGTGGCCGCCGCGCTCGACCGATCCGAGCTGCCCGCCGACGCGCTGGAGCGCGTCGTGCGGATGCTCGCCGAGAACGGGGTTGAGGTCCTCGAGCCGCAAGGCGACGAGGAGCCCAGCAAGCCGGACGAGGAGGATATCGGCAAACGCGCTCCGACCAGCGACCTGGTCAGGATCTATCTCAGGGAGATCGGCAGGGTTCCGCTGCTCACCGCCGAGGAGGAGGTGGAACTCGCCAAGGCCATCGAGGCCGGTCTGTTCGCGGAGGACAAGCTCTGCGAGAGCCTCGCCGCCAGGTTCGCCCGGCCGGAGCTGGAGGACCTGGTCTGGGAGGGCGTCCGCGCCAAGCAGCGGCTCATCGAGGCCAACCTCAGGCTCGTGGTCTCCATCGCCAAGCGCTATGTCGGGCGCGGAATGCTGTTCCTGGATCTCATTCAGGAAGGCAATCTGGGTCTCATCCGTGCGGTCGAGAAATTCGACTACACCAAGGGATACAAGTTCTCGACCTATGCGACCTGGTGGATTCGCCAGGCGATCACGCGGGCGATCGCCGACCAGGCGAGAACGATCCGCATTCCCGTGCACATGGTCGAAACGATCAACAAATTGGTCCGTGTGCAGCGGCAGCTTCACCAGGATCTCGGCCGGGAGCCCGCCCCCGAGGAGATCGCCGCCGAGATGGACCTGCCGATCGACCGCGTGGTGGAGATCCAGCGCATCGCGCAGGAGCCGGTCTCGCTCCAGGCGCCCATCGGAGAGGAGGACTCCGACCTCGGCGACTTCATCGAGGACGCCGACGCCGTGGTGCCGATGGAGGCCGCGGCCTTCATCATGCTGCAGGACCAGCTCGACGACATCCTGGCCACGCTGTCGGAGCGCGAGCAGCGGATCATCCAGCTCCGGTTCGGCCTCTCCGACGGCCACCCCCGCACGCTGGAGGAGGTCGGCCGGGAGTTCGGCGTCACCCGTGAACGCATCCGGCAGATCGAGTCCAAGACGCTGGCCAAGCTGCGTCACCCCACTCGCGCCCAGATGCTCCGGGACTACCTGGACTGACGCTCCCCGATCGGCGTGAACGAGCGCCTCCCGGCTCACGGGAGGCGCTCGTCGCGTTCCGGGCCGCGGGGGTCCTTGGAGCGATCCATGTGCGAGCCGTGCCGAGGAGTGTCACCATCGCGCGGCGATCGGAAAGGTGGATGACATGAATGAGCCCGCGGTCCGGCCGAACGAGACGACGGTGCCGTTGATGCCGTGCGCGTCGCCGGAGGAGACTCTGGCGTTCTACGAGGCGCTGGGATTCGAGGCGACCTACAAACAGACCAGGCCCTATGTCTATCTGGCCCTGCGGTGGAGCGGATTCGAGCTGCACTTCGGCCCGGCGCCCAAGGACCTGGATCCGGCCCGGGAGCATTCCGGAGGCTGCCTGGTCATGGTCGACGCCGTCGCGCCGTACCACGCGGAGTTCGTCGCGGCGATGCGCCGCGCCTACGGGAAGGTGCTGAGCTCCGGCCTGCCGCGGATCACCCGTTACCGGCCCGGCGCGTCCCGGTTCACGCTGATGGATCCGTCCGGGAACTCGATCATCTTCATCCAGCGCGACGAGCCGGCCGAGCTGGAATACGGCGGTTCGAAGAAGCTGACGGGCCTGGCCAAGGCGCTCGACAACGCCCGGATACTGCGCGAGTTCAAGAACGACGACCTGCAGGCCTTCCGCGCGCTCAAGTCCGCCGTGCGCAGGCACGGCGCGGAGGCCTCGCCGGCCGAGCGGGCCATCGCCCTGTGCCACCTGGTCGACCTGGCCACGGCCCTCGGTGAGCCCGCCGATCCCTGGCTCGCCGATCTGCGTGGAGTGGAGCTCACCGCCGGCGACAGGCAGCGGGTCGAGTCGGAGCTCGGGCATCTCGCCGGACTCCAGGAGTGGCTCCCCTGAGCGGCTCTCGCCCGGGTCTCGCCGCTCCCCGGGTGCGGAGCCGTACGACAGGAGGGCCGTACGACAGGAGGGACGTTGCGCCGGATAGCCTCGGGGGTGTTAACGGTCGTCGTACGCTGGCGGTGCTCCCTTGACCCCTCAGAAGTCCTCACTGTCCCGCCTGTTCGGCGCCCGGCTGCCCCGTGAGGTCCGCGCGGCCCTCGCCCTGGAGAGCGGCGAGCGTCCGATCAGCCACGCACCGGCGTCCGAGGGCGGCCACATCGTCGCCACCACCCGGGCCCTGCACCTGCCGGACGGGCTGCGCCTGCCCTGGCACCTGATGGACAAGGCCGTGTGGGACGAGGAGGGCGTGACGGTCACGATGACGGACGGGGCGGTCCACCGGGCCCTCCTGCCCGAGCCGGGCAGACTGCCGGAGACGATCCGCGAGCGGGTGACCTCGACGATCGTCGCGAGCCGCCACGTCACCATCAACGGCCGCGGGGGAGTGCGCCTGGTCGCCCGCCGGATCCCCGGCTACGACACCCCGCGCTGGGAGTTCATCTTCGACCCCGGGCTCGACGCCGACGACCCCGGTCTGCGCGCCCACGCCGAGCAGGCCCTGGAGGAGGTCCGCCGCAGCCTCGGCGTGTGACGACGCCCAGGGCCGGCGCATGGCATGATCACCTCGCATGAAATGGCGAGTGACGATGGCGGCTGTGCTCGGGATCGTGGCCATACCGGTGCCCGCGCAGGCGGCGTCCGTCGACGTGGTGGCCGCCGTGTGGCGGCTTCAGGCCCAGGGCAGCCCGGTGAAGATCTTCCAGCACACCTCGCTGGACTGGCCGCGTGACCCCCGACTCGACGATATGCCGCGCGGCTACTGCAAGGGCGGGAACAGCGACCCCCACATGACGGGCGTGGCGCGGCTGGGCAGGGCGGGGGTCGTGGCCGCCGACATGAAGAGGTCGATGCTGCTCGGGAGCTGCGACCTGCAGTTCCTGCGACAGGACGCCGCCGGCGGGGACCGGCGCGCGGGCGATCTCGCCACGGTCGGCTCGGCGACGCATCGGGTGCGCAGCGTCGGCGGCGTGCTCTACGGCGCGGGCCCCGCGTACGGCGGCACGTCGTGTGCGCGGATCGGGAAGGCGCCGGGCGGCGCGGCGCTGTACGGTGACCAGATCATCGACGCCTTCGACCTCGGGACGCTCAGGGCCCTGGTCGCCTCCGCGTCGAGCAGCAAGCCGGGGTCGGCGGTCCACGACGCCGACGACCGTGCGGTCAAGAAGACGTGGAGCATCCGCGGCACGACGACCTTCGGCAAGCTCTTCGCGCTCTCCAAGCCGTTCAGGACGATGCTCGGCGGGCGGCTCGACCCCCGATACCGCGGGATCACCGTCTTCTGGGGGATCGCCACCGACATGACGGGAAGGCCGATCGTGGTCCAGGCGGTGTGGCGGCCCGGCGTGGGATACCCGGCGGCGTCCGTGGCCGTCGCCACCCGCTTCAGCTGGGACGTGAAAGCCTCCATCAGGGCTCCGCGCGCCGGCAGGACCGCGCGGGATCCCCACGGGGACGACGTCGTCGACCTGTTCCGTTCCTGAGCGTGTCCCCGCCGTACGGCGCGGGTGCGGTCCGGCGTGATCTCGGCGCGGCACGCGTGTACGGAAGGGCCTGGCGGCGCGCCCGCGCCCGCCGAGATCGGCTGGGAGGGGCGGAGGACAGGCGACGGGCTCCCGTCGGGCAACGGGGCCCGTCGTCCGCTCCCGAGGCCCGCAGGCCGCGGTCAGGCATGGTGAGGGCCGGTCAGGGCCGGTCAGGGCATGGTCTGCCGGGGGACGGCTCAGGGGATCTGGTCGGCGCCGGCCGGCCAGCCGGTGGCCGTGCCGACCCGGTCGGGCCTGTCGGCCTGCTCCCAGGTCTCCGTCTTCCTCAGGAACGGCACCTTGTCGCCCGCGAGGTCCTTGGCCTTGCCCGCCACCTTCGAGGCCTGGGCGCCGACCAGCCCCGCCGCCTCCTGCACCGTGGGACTGTCCGCGAACCGCTGCGCGAAACGCTTGATCTGCTCGTAGCGCTCACGCCCGGCCCGCGTGCCGAGGACGTAGCCGACGGCCAGCCCGGTGGCGAACATCGCCTTGTATCGCATCTTCCACCTCCGCGCTCGTGTTCCCCGCCCCCCTACCCCGAGGGCCTGTCTCTATCCAACAGCAGCCGTTCCGGTCCCGCCCCGGCGGGCTCCGGGACCGTCCGGATGCTCTTTGCCGTACGCCGATCAAGACCCGACGACTCGCGGACGGATTCGATGTGACAGACACCCCTCGGAGTGCGCTAATCTAGTTCCACGCCGCAAGGAAAGCCGAAAGGCCGGAACAAGCGGAGCAAGTAGTACCAGCAGTACAGCACGATCCCGTGTAGCTCAATCGGCAGAGCAGCCGGCTGTTAACCGGCAGGTTATAGGTTCGAGTCCTATCGCGGGAGCAATAACCCCGGGGCGGTGGTCACAGACCACCGCCCCGGGGTTTTTCATGCCGACGTGCGGTCCCCGCGGCAGCGGTCGTGTCCTTCGGGACACACGGCCGATCGGGCGGCCGATGGACCGCAGGCCGCCTCTCGCGAACGAGCGACAGGGGCCCGGGGCCGGGGGGACGAGCCAGGGTCGGCTGACGCTTCGCATGCGCCGGTGTATGGATTTGGCGGACAAATCCGGGGACATCGCGGAAAATGTGATCGCCGTGGCCGTACCGGTCGCGGCTGCCGCGGACCACGGACGGCGCAGTGGGGTGAGGGCCACTGCGGAAGGGTGTCGCCGCCGGCCCGGAACCGGCGCGGGGCGCTCGTGAGCGCGAAGTGTGTGGCGGTCGTGCTGACTTGGCGTAAATCGAAGAAGACCCCGGCACCCGTACGGGCATGCGGGGAGACCCCCGCGCCCGCACGAGAGCGCGGGGCGGAGATCGACAGGCGGGAGGCGGAGAGCTTCATCCGGCTCCACCATGCGGAGAACCCGGGGGCGGGCCCGGTGGAGTCCCGGCTCCGGGAGGTCCTCGCGGAGATCGACCAGACGGGGACGTACACCCACACCACGGGCGAGCTGACCTTCGGCGCGCGGGTGGCGTGGCGTAACAGCAACAGATGCATCGGGCGCCTCTACTGGAGGTCGCTGCAGGTGCGGGACCGGCGGCACGTGGACACCGCCGACGGCGTGGCCGAGGAGTGCGTCGAGCACCTCGGGGCGGCCACCGGGAGGGGCAGGATCCGCCCCACCATCACGGTGTTCGCCCCCGACCGGCCGGACGAGCGGGCGCCGCGGGTCCTCAATGACCAGCTCATCCGATATGCCGGATACGTCCGCGAGGACGGCTCGGTCCTGGGCGACCCGGCGAACGCGGAGATCACCAAGCGGGCCCTGCGGATGGGCTGGCGGGGAGAGGGCACGAGGTTCGACGTCCTGCCGCTGGTCGTGGAGGCCAAGGGCGCCCTGGTCCTGCGTGAGGTGCCGCGGGAGGTGGTCCTGGAGGTGCCCATCAGGCACCCGGTCTTCCCGTGGTTCGCCGGTCTGGGGCTCAAATGGCACGCCGTGCCGGCGATCTCGAACATGGCGCTGGAGATCGGCGGGGTCACCTATCCGTGCGCGCCGTTCAACGGCTGGTACATGGGCACCGAGATCGGCGCGCGCAATCTCGCCGACCGGGACCGCTACGACCAGCTTCCGGTGGTCGCCGAGGGGCTCGGCCTCGACACCTCCCACGATCGGACGCTCTGGCGCGACCAGGCGCTGGTGGAGCTCAACGTCGCCGTGCTCCACTCCTTCACCGAGGACGGCGTCACGATCACCGACCACCACACCGAGGCGCGGCGGTTCCTGACCCATCTGGAGCGGGAGGAACGCAGCGGGCGCGTCTGCCCCGCGGACTGGTCGTGGATCGTGCCGCCCCTGTCCGGCGCCGCGACGCCGGTCTTCCACCGCTACTACGAGGACGTACGGCTCACGCCGGCCTACGTCCACCGTCCTCCGCTGGGGTAAAACCGTGTAGAACTATGTTCGGGCGAAGGAGGAGCGTGGCGATGGTGGTGCTGTCCGAGGACGACGGGGGCGTGCGGATCCTCACGTTCAACCGGCCGGAACGGCTGAACGCCTGGACCGCCGAGATGGGACGGCGCTACTTCGACCTGCTGGAGGAGGCCGACCGCGACCCGTCCGTACGGGCGGTCGTGGTGACCGGCGCGGGCAAGGGCTTCTGCGCCGGGGCCGACTTCGCCGACCTGACGGCCATCCAGTCCGGCGAGTACGCCGAGGAGCGGGACCCCCGGCCCAACACGTTCCCCACTACCCTGCGCACGCCGGTGGTCGCGGCGGTCAACGGCGCGTGCGCCGGTCTGGGAATGGTCCACGCGCTCGTGTGCGACGTGGTCGTCACCGCCGACGACGCCAAGTGGACGACGGCGTTCGCCCGGCGCGGGCTCGTCGCCGAGTATGGCCTCGGCTGGATCCTGCCGCGGCTGTCCGGGCAGGCGCGGGCGATGGACCTGCTGCTGTCCGGCCGGGTCTTCACCGGCGCGGAGGCGTGCGCCATGGGCCTGGCCGTACGCGCCGTGCCGGGGGAGCGGCTGCTCGCCGAGGCCGTCGCGTACGCGAAGGAACTGGCCGCCCAGTGCTCGCCCGCCTCGATGGCGATCATCAAGCGGCAGGTCTGGGGCGGCTGGCAGACGGGGCTCGACGAGGCCAGGGACGAGGCCGTGCGGCTGATGACGGAGTCGTTCCTGCGGCCGGACTTCGCCGAGGGAGTGGCGAGCTTCCTCGAACGCCGGCCGCCGGACTTCCCGCCTCTGGCGTGAGAGGTGGGCGGCCTCGCCCGATGCCGTGCGCCGGGCGGCGGCTCTCCCGCCTCTGGGAGTGATGTGTCAGCGGACGCGGCGGGCGCCGGCCGCCGGGGTAGCCGGCAGGAACGTCGGCGCGGCCCAGCCGCGCTCGGCGTAGGCCTGCTCCACGGTGGAGCGGACCCGGTCCACCCGGTCGTCGGCGACGAGCGCGATGGCCGAGCCGCCGAAGCCGCCGCCGGTCATCCGCGCCCCGCGCGCGCCGCCCTTGACCGCCCCCTCCACCGCCACGTCCAGCTCAGGGCAGGAGACCTGGTACTGGTCGCGGAGAGACAGGTGCGAGGCGTTCAGCAGGGCGCCGATCTCCTGGACGGCTCCCGCGCGCAGCAGTCCGATGACGGCCTCCACGCGGTGGTTCTCGGTGACGACGTGCTGGGTGCGGGCCCGCTCGTCGCCGCTGAGCTTCGACAGGGCCGCGGCGAGGTCGGTGACGTCCCGCAGCGACGGGACGCCGAGGTGCTTGGCCGCGTTCTCGCAGTCCCGGCGCCGCATGGCGTACTGCCCGTCGGCCAGCTCGTGGTGCACGCCGGTGTTGATGATGAGGATCTGCATGCCGTACGCCGACAGGTCGAACGGCACGGCGCGACCGGCCAGCGAGCGGCAGTCGAGGAACAGCGCGTGCCCCTCCCTGCACAGCGCCGAGGCCGCCTGGTCCATGATCCCGCACGGCATGCCGACGAACTCGTTCTCGGCCTTCTGGCACAGCCTGGCCAGTTCCATCGGCTCAAGGCCCAGGCCGTACAGGTCGTTCAGGGCGAGCCCGACGGAGACCTCGAGCGCCGCGCTGGAAGACAGCCCGGCGCCCTTGGGCACGTCGCCGTCGATCACGATGTCGGCGCCGCGCACCGGCAGCCTGGCGCCGCGCAGGGTCGAGACGACTCCGGCGGGGTAGCGGGCCCAGCCCTCGGCCTGCTCGACGTCCTCCAGCACCTGCTCCTGGCCGGGGGCCTGGAGGGAGGAGATCCGGACGGTGAGGTCCTCGCGGGGGCTGACGGCCGCGGTGACGCCCCACGGCACCGCGAACGGCAGCACGAAGCCGTCGTTGTAGTCGGTGTGCTCCCCGATGAGGTTGACCCTGCCGGGCGCGTGCCAGACTCCGGCCGGCTCCTCGCCGTACGCCTGCCGGAAAGCATCAACAACGCGCATGGTCGCACACTCCTCAACATCGCAGCCTTCCCGTAGGGTAGCGGCCCACGCGGGTGCGGACGTGCCAGGGCCCGGCTCGGAAACTCCCGGGCCGGGCCCCGATCCGCACGGCGGATCTCACATGGCGGGCACGGTGGCCCGCTCGTCGGGGACGCAGTGCGTCATCTTCAGGCCCGAGACGTCGCGCGGGCCGTTCTTGCCGAGGTTGGCCAGGCGCTCCCTGTCCTCGTCGGTCAGGTCCTGGCTCGCCAGCGGCTCCAGGTGCTTGACGTCGTCAGGCGTGATGCCGAGCCCCTCGCCGACGCGCAGCCCGAGGTCGTCCTCGACCAGCAGGAAGTGCCAGACCATGCGCTCCTGGATCGGCCGGTCGCACTGCGACAGCATGGTGACGAAGTTCTCCACCAGATCGTCGCGCTCCCACTCCTCCATGAGCAGGTAGCGCTGGCCCGCCTGCGTGTAGTCGTTGGTCCGCGGGATGCGCTTGCGGGTGAGCCTGCCGGTGATCTGCGGGCCCTGCTCGTCGTGCGACGGGAACCGCCCCTCGCGCAGCCCGCCGGTGATCGACGGCTCGTAGTTGACGTGCGGGTTCTCGCCTCCCCGATCCTGGTCGTAGGTCATGAGGCCGTCGCGCTGGTTGGTCCGCACGTCGGCGTTCCTGGCCTGGTTGACCGGCAGTTGCAGGTAGTTCGGCCCGACGCGGTAGCGCTGGGTGTCGCTGTAGGAGAACGTGCGGCCCACCAGCATCTTGTCGTCGGAGAAGTCCAGCCCGTCGACGAGGACGCCGGTGCCGAACGAGATCTGCTCGTTCTCGGCGAAGACGTTGTCCACGGTCCGGTCCAGGACCATCCGGCCGACCGGCTTGGCCGGGAAGACGTCCTCCGGCCAGACCTTGGTGTCGTCGAGCGGGTCGAAGTCCAGCTCGGGATGCTCGTCGTCGCTCATCATCTGGACGAGCAACTCCCACTCCGGGTAGTCGCCGCGCTCGATGGCGTCGCGCAGGTCCTTCGTGGCGTGACCCAGCTCGTGGGCCTGGATGCGTGCGGCGTCCTCGGCCGTCATGCTCCTGACCCCCTGCTTGGGCATCCAGTGGTACTTCACGAGCACGGTCTCACCCTGCTCGTTGACCCACTTGTAGGTGTTCACCCCGAAGCCCTGCATGTGCCGGTAGTCCGCCGGGATGCCGCGCGGGCTGAACAGGTTGACGATCATGTGCATCGCCTCGGGGCTCTGCGACATGAAGTCGAAGATCCGGTTCGGCTCCTGCCGGAAGGTGACCGGGTCCGGCTTGAGCGAGTGGATCACGTCGGGGAACTTGATGGCGTCACGGATGAAGAACACCGCGAGGTTGTTTCCGACGAGGTCCCAGTTGCCGTCCTCGGTGTAGAACTTCACCGCGAACCCGCGCGGATCGCGGGCGCACTCGGACGAGTCGCGCCCCCCGATCACGGTCGAGAACCGCACCGCCACGTCGGTGCGATTGCCGGCCTCCTGGAACAGCTTCGCCCTCGTGAACCGGGCGATCGGCTCGTCGCCCCACATGCCGTACGCCTCGAAGAAGCCGTACGACGTCGTGCCGCGCGCGTGCACCACCCGTTCCGGGATGCGCTCCCGGTCGAAGTGACTGATCTTCTCCAGGAACTGGTAGTTCTCGAGAGTGGCCGGGCCGCGCGCGCCGACCGTCCGCTGGTTCTGGTTGTCGTAGACCGGGTGCCCTTGACGGTTGGTCAGCACCGGGCGCTCGTCTCCGGGCTCCGGTCCCTTGCTCGACACGTCCGTCATGGGACGGCTCCTCTCGCTATCTGATCTCATGTGAGGTGTTTGTCCTCTTCAAGAACCCCCTTTCCGCTTTTTGTCGGGGTATTCGTCCCGGCGCCCTCAGAGAGGAGATCCTGGGACGTCGGGAGCACGCGGGGGAAGGACTCACAGGGGCGCCGTGCACATGGTCCACGGCCCGCCGCCGTCCGCGGAGACGGGGGCCTGTAGCGCTTGGCGGGGAACGTGCGCGTTCGCCACGCTTGACCCTGGAAGGGCTCGCTCGCGTCCTGGCAACGTGAACTACTCTGTTCGGGTTGCTCGGGAACATCGGCTCAGGGAGCGCAGGAGCGGAGATGGCAGCCACACCGCGCGGCGACGGTGACCGGCCGCGGTCCGTGCAGCGCCCCGCGGCGCAGGCCGAGCGGCGGGCCGACGCCCGGCGCAACATCAGGTCCATCCTGGACGCGGCCCAGCTCTGCCTGGCCCGCGACG